>JAFEAF010000019.1 GCA_018266555.1 Bacteroidota bacterium
CTGCGCCAAGCCCCGATCCGTTAGCACCAATTGTAGGACGACAAAACAAAACGACAAAATAAGAAATGGCAAAAAATATATCCATAACAGAACAAATCAGACAAATTGCTCTTGAAACTTTGGCAAACAGACCAGAGGGAATTAGGTATTCCGACTTGAAAAGAGAAATTTTAAAAGTAAATAGTTCGTTCAATCCAAATACAATTAGTGGTGCGACTTGGGACTTAGAAGTAACTTATCCTGACGAAATTTACAAACCCGACAGAGGTGTGTTCAGACTTTTAAAGTTTAAAGAAAATGTTGCAACTCAACCAGACGAGCAACCGACAACAACACCGCCAAAAACTTCTAAGAAAAAGGCAATAAAAGAAGAAGATTTTTATCAACCATTTGCCGACTGGTTAGTAAACGAACTCGAAGAATGCACAAACGCAATCGGACTTGGTGGAAACATTTTTAAAGACAAATGGGGAACGCCAGATGTAATTGGAGTGAGAGAATCAAAAAGAAGCGACATCATACAGTTTCCGACTGAAATTATTGTTGGTGAGATAAAGACCGACACTAATGGACTAATCACAGCGTTTGGACAAGCTTGTGCATACAGAATATTTTCGCATAAATCATACATTGTTGTTCCCAACAACTCACAAATTGAAGATATAACAAGGCTTGACACTTTATGCAGACAGTTTGGAATTGGGCTTATCCTTTTTGACAATCAAAATGTGGAAGACCCTAATTTTGAAATACGAGTAAGAGCAATTAAAAACGAACCGGATATGTTCTTCGTGAACAAAAACTTGAAACAAATTGAAGATAAACTTTTCAAATAGACAGACATGAACAACTGGTGCTAACACGGGTTCCTAAGTAAAGCGGTATGAGAGGGATAATATGTTTATAAACGGTTACATTTTAATTTGGTAGTACGCTGTGGATTTGAATGATTGTAGTTGCTGTTGCCCGGTTATATTCTATCGCCGATACAATCATTCAAAGACACAGCGGAATAGTTTTTTTGCCGTTGTCGGTCTTCAGCGCAGCACAGCTGTTGTTCGGTGTTTTCACCAACAACAAAAGCAGAGCCATAAAGAATTTTATAACTTCGCTTAAAGCGATATAATCTTGCTGCGAAACAAATTGTTTCGCAGAGCTTGAATTAAATATAAATTAGCTTTGATTTATGTAACAGTGATTGATCATTGGGGATTTCTTAATGTATTATACTGACTGAACTAAAATTTGTTTGTTGGTGTAGCGTTATTATAATAGAAGTTTACCTCAGATTGAACACTAACAACGGCGTAAAATGCAAAGAACTTTAGTTATAATTTTTGTTTTTTATTGGTTTTCCATATTCTACGGTTGTAGCAACATTGGTAAACTCTCCAGAACGCCAAAGAGTGGCGTATTTTATTTATATTACGAAGATCGCTATTGCAATAATCCTTGGAAGTTTTCAAAGACTGAGAAGAATAAATCTTTTATTTCTTTTATTAATTACATGGATTCGCTCAATCTATCCTCGCATTGCTGGACAATGTTTGAAACTACAAGTTCGGCTGATAGTTGTTCAGATTGTAATTGCCATTCCGGTCATTTGGAGTGCGTGGGTATCGCTAATAAGGACAGTGCTATCAAGCCTATTTTTTATAAACTGGGTTTTAAAGATTTCATAATGCCCATTTATTCTAAACACACACAATAAAACCTAATTTGGAAAAGTGTGCAGCTAATTGGATTTAAAGTCAAACTTGTTCCCAGCCGAGCCTCACACTAACAAACTTTCAATCTATGATACTCTTGCTGTGGACTCGGCGTTGTTCAAACGGAACCAAATTATACTGTTGTCGGAATTCAACTAAAGGTAAACATCAACCTTGATATTTCCATATCACTAAAAAATGCTGTGCTGCGCTGAAGACCAATAGCGGCAAAAAATACTTATTTTCCCTGAGCGTAATATAATATTTTGTTCAAATGGGTTATTTTTTTTATTAAAAAAATTTATAAATAAACTTTACAGCTTTTATTATGTCTTACACCAAATTTTATTTTATGAAACTAAAACTCCTTACCATTTCCTTTTTCGCATGTGGCTTAATGGGAATTTCCGCCCAGGCCCAGGGTAACTCTTCAGAAGATTCTACCGGTTTACCCGGAGATAATTTCAGTTTACAAGGTGCCCTTGCAATGTTTAAAAAAGCCGGCTCACCTGAGGAATTTGAAAAGATGATTAATTCTCCCGATAATCATGTCAACAACCTTGACCTGAATGGCGATGGTGATATTGATTACGTACGGGTGATAGATAAGTCAAAAGGCGGTGATCATGTTTTTGTACTGCAGGTACCGGTTTCTGAAAATGAAAGCCAGGACATTGCCGTCATAGAACTTGAAAAAAACGGCGCTGAAAGTGCATCGCTACAGATAGTTGGAGATGAAGACATATATGGTGAACAAACAATTGCAGAACCCAGTGAAGACATAGAAACTGAACCAGGAGGGAATGGCCCCTACTATAATCCGGATAACTACTCTTTTGCTCCGAGTGGTGCAGTGGTCAATGTGTGGTTTTGGCCCTGTGTCCGATTTGTATATACGCCTTCCTATACATTATGGGTATCGCCCTGGCGCTGGCACCGTTATCCAATGTGGTGGCATCCATGGAGACCATTAGCTTGGCATGTTTTTCATCCGTTTGTTCGTCCATTTCACAGAAATTATATTGTAGTTAGTACACACAGATTGATCCGTGCCCGTGCTATATATACACCGTTCAGAACTACTTCCGTAGTTGTAAGAACCCGTAACCAGGGCGCAATCAATCATTTTCGTGTTAGCCGGACAACAACTATCAGTACCGGGCCGGGTGGCAAAATAAAAAGTAAGAAAACTGTAATAAGAGGCAGAAGAAAAGGATAAAAGAGATCTTGTCTTATCATATATATGGACTCATTCTGATTTCAATCAGGAAAAAAGGGAATGTGTACAGGTGAAATTTGAAATTTTAAAAAAGCCTGCCGCAATAAAAAGCTGCAGGCTTTTTGTTGAAAAAAAATATTCAGTTATTGAAAAAAGAGTTTTAAATTTAGAGTATTCATCCGTTCCCATGTAAACCGGGAAAACAATTTTCTTCACTTTTAAATTTAAATACCATGGTTCAGGCAGACATCCCGCAGCTCTCCGGAGAGTGCAATACCTGGAGGGAGGCGCTCAGGCACTACAAAGATGAGTTTACCAAAGACAAATCAAACCTCCAGAAAGTTGCCAGCCAGCCTCTCTCCAAAGATCAGCTTCAACAGGTAGAACACCTCCACAATCAATTTCACATTCAACTCATCAACATTCACGATCTCAAACAGGCTATCAAAGCTCACGACCGGAAGCTCAGTTTAGAAGTTTCGGCACCAGGAGGGCAGTTAAATGAAGATACCTTAGCTGATCATGAAAATTTATTGGAACAATATCAATCACTAAAGCAAACCCTGCAGGAACTTCAGCAAGAGTTCAATGGGTTTCTGAGCCGAACGTAGCCTGGATATACAAGCTGAAAACGGCAGTACAATAAACAATAATTAAAATATTTTACTATTTTCAAAAAAGCTTATTGTTTTTTACCCGTTACGTTCAAATGACAATTGATTATTTATCTTTAAAAAGATTGTTATGCCAGAATTTGATACTTCGCATGTAAAAAATATTGTCTTGCTGGGCCATGCCGGCTCCGGTAAGACCACCTTAGCGGAATGCATGCTATATGAAGCCGGAATCCTCACACGGAGAGGAAGTATATCCGAAAGAAATACTACAGGAGATTACCACGAACTGGAGCAGGAACGTGGTAATTCTATTTTTAGTAAGCTCCTGCACACCAGGTGGCGGGGCTATAAGATCAATATCATTGACACTCCCGGGTATGATGATTTTGTTGGAGAAGTCATTTCAGCACTTCGTGTAGCAGACACCGGCGTTATGCTGTTAAACTCTGTAATGGGAGTAGAAGTAGGAACTGATATTATCTGGGATTATACTGAACGTTTCAAAACGCCGATGATCTTTGCCGTAAATAAACTGGATGACGATAATGCAGACTTTGAGAAAACGGTCCGTGAAGCCAAATCACATTTCGGAAACAATGTTGTTGTAGTGCAATATCCCCGGCAGATCGGCGCTGGTTTTCATGAAATCATTGATGTGCTTCGCATGACCATGTATAAATTTAAAGATGAAGGGGGCAAGCCGGAAAAACTGCCGATTCCGGAAGAGGAAAAAGCAAAAGCAGATGAACTGCATAAAGAGCTTATTGAAGCCATAGCCAGCAATGATGAGGGATTGATGGAAAAATATTTTGACAAGGGCGAATTAGAGGAAGACGAAATGAAAGAGGGCTTAAAAAAGGCAATGATCAATCATGATTTGTTCCCATTGTTCTGTCTTTCCTCCATACGGAATATGGGAAGCGGCCGCATTATGGGCTTTATTGATAATGTGTGCCCCAGTGCCAATGAAATGCCTCCACAAACAACAAAAGCCGGAGAAAAGTTGCCTTGTGATTCAAGCGGGCCGGCCTGTATTTTTATTTATAAAACGATTTCAGAACCGCATGTTGGTGAATTGTCTTATTTCAAAGTGTATTCAGGAACAGTAAAAAGCGGTATGGAATTAGAAAATGAATCAACAGGGATAACAGAAAAGATTAATCAATTATTTTTAGTAGAAGGAAACAAACGAACTAATATTAATGAATTAGTGGCCGGTGATATCGGCGCTACATTGAAATTGAAAAATACGCATGTCAACAATACACTTCATGCCCGCGGAAAAAATTATGAATTAAGGCCGATTGAATTCCCGTCACCCAATATGACAGTAGCTATTGAAACGATAAAGAAAGGTGAGGAAGAAAAATTATCACAGGCATTACACCAGTTACGGGAAGAAGATCCTACTTTATTGGTGGAAGTTTCACAGGAATTAAGGCAAACGCTGATCCATTGCCAGGGAGATATGCACCTGGCTGTGGCTAAATGGAAAATAGAACATAATCACAAGCTGGAAATAAAATTTGTAAAGCCGAGAATCCCTTACAGGGAAACGATTCGAAAAATGGCGGATTCCAGCTATCGGCATAAAAAACAATCGGGCGGTGCCGGGCAATTTGCTGAAGTGTATATGCGGATTGAACCCTGGTATGAAGGAATGCCGGAACCGCAGGATATAACCGTACGTGGAAGAGATGTTCATGAATTAAGTTGGGGAGGTAAACTGGTTTTTTATAATTGCATCGTGGGTGGGGCAATAGATGCACGGTTTCTTCCATCCATATTAAAAGGAGTGATGGAAAAAATGCATAACGGCCCGCTTACCGGCTCTTATGCCCGTGACATTCGTGTATGTGTATATGATGGTAAGATGCATCCTGTTGACAGTAATGATATATCATTTAAGATAGCAGGACTGCAGGCATTTCGCCAGGCTTTTCAACAAGCCGATCCACAAATACTGGAGCCCATTTTTAAAGTGGAAGTGTTATGCCCCGACGATCTAACAGGCCCGGTAATGGGAGATCTGCAGAGCCGCCGTGCTATCGTAGAAGGTATAGATAATGAAGGTCATTTTCAAAAAGTAATTGCTAAAGTGCCTCTGTCAGAAATGGACGGTTATTCTTCTTCATTGCGTTCTATAACCCAGGGCCGTGCCAAGTTCACCATGAAGTTTTTTGCCTATGAGCCCGTGCCATTCGAAATACAACGTAAGCTGATTGACGATTACAGCAAAACGGCAAAAGAAGAGTTTGTGTAACATTATAGCATGTTTGCAATAACAATTGCCCACAATAGCCATCTCTTTTGAGGTGGCTTTTTTTGTAAGAACGGAAAGTGTTTTATTTAAACGGTTACCTTCCACGCATCATTTACTTATGGCCTGCGGTCATATCTGAAAAAGATTATGAAAAATATTCTTGTTGCTTTTATACTATTTTTTTCATGCAGTTTGATGGCACAAACCCCTACTTCCATAACGTCTATTTTACCGGAACAACACATGGCTGATTCATTATTTTCCCTTGGCCAATGGGAGCAGGCTTTACCTTATTATAAAAAACTGATGAAACAAATTCCACGAAGCAGCCTGGAATGGAACCGTATGGGTTATTGTTTTCATAATCTCGGGTATTATGCTGAAGCAATAAATTGTTATCAGCAATCCATAGCCAACAATCCCTCCGCAGTATTAAAACCTATTGTGCAATCAAGAGTAGCCAGAATATATGCCTTGCAAAAAAAATATACAAAAGCAGCAGAATGGCTTGACAGCGCTATAACTTCAGGATATCTTAACTTAAATGAATTAGAATCCAATCCTGATTTTGCATCATTACGGTCAGAACCCGTCTATAAAAAATTTCATGACACTTTATATTTCCGTGTGTATCCATGTATGGCGGATACTAATTCAAGGAAATTTGATTTCTGGGTTGGAGAGTGGGATGTATATCCGAACGGAGCAAATGCAATTGTTGGGCATAGTAAAATTGATATAGCTTGTGGTGGTTGCATGATCCTGGAAAACTGGACATCTTTAACAAATGCATATAATGGAAAGAGTTTTAATTTTTATTCTCCTGAAACCGGCAAATGGGAGCAATACTGGATCGGATCCGAAGGAAATCCACAACGACCTAATCATTTTATCAACGGAGAATACAGGGATAGTGCCATGCGTTTTGTGTTTTCAGGAAAAGACCAGAAGGGCGATTTCATTGGTCAGTTTATTTTTTATAACCTGGGACCTGGTAAGGTCCGGCAATTCAATGAACAATCCTATGATAACGGGAAGAGCTGGACAACTAATTACGATTTAATTTATGTTAGAAAAAAGTAGTGTGATGAATATACGTTTTAAATGATTTGTAAAAAGGCATTTGAATAAAATCAATATGCTTTCCCACATACAAAGCAGTTGCCCAATTTTAAATAGGAAGGGGTTAAATCATCGGCAGGAAAATGGTTGCTGCCTACCTTAGGAAAAATAATTCTGCTCATATTTTTTAATGCATCCGGAGTAAAAGGTTTTTTTAAAATGGTAAAAAGAATAGTTATCCTGTACCGAAAAAATAAAGTGAAAAAAGAAACGGGATATTTGAGTTTTATGAAATTCCGAAAGACGTTTCTATAGAAATTTTTATTTCTGCATACAATTCATTTGTATATGGAAATGATCAGTTCAGTTATGATTAATACCGGGGAATAAATAATTACAGTTAAATCCATCCGTCAATTTCTTTTTCGGGGATGGTATATTTTTGCTACATTCAATTTT
The DNA here is from genome assembly GCA_018266555.1 of Bacteroidota bacterium. GTDB lineage: Bacteria > Bacteroidota > Bacteroidia > Chitinophagales > Chitinophagaceae > UTBCD1. The sequence continues at coordinate 7,330 of JAFEAF010000019.1, forward strand.
ATTTTTTTCTCTAAACCAATTTTATTATGAAAAAATATTTTTTAGTAACTGCTTTCACTTTTATTTCATGTGTAATTATTGCTCAGCAAAGAACTTCGTCACCTATGGAAGATGGTAAACCACAAGCCATAAACAAGATGGTAAAAACAGATTCTTCAACAACCATTAAAAGCCAGGTAACCATCAAAGGCCAGGTTATTCCCTATGCCGCTACATTTGGCACTTTGCCGGTGTGGGATGATGATGGCAAAGCAATAGCCGGAATTTTTTATACTTATTATGAGAGATCAGATGTAAGAGATAAAACTACAAGGCCCCTCGTAATTTCATTTAACGGCGGACCCGGCACTCCATCAGTTTGGATGGAAATTGGCTATACTGGCCCAAGGATATTGAATATTGATGATGAAGGCTACCCGGTGCAACCATACGGTATGCGGGATAATCCTTATTCTATTTTAGATGTTGCAGATATAGTTTACGTGGACCCGGTTAATACGGGGTTTTCTCGGGCCATCAGTAAGGATATCCCTACAAATAAATTTTTCGGAGTAAATGAAGACATAAGATATCTTGCAGATTGGATCAATACATTTGTTACAAGAAAAAACCGGTGGGCATCACCTAAGTTTTTGATCGGGGAAAGTTATGGTACTACCCGGGTTTCAGGTCTTGCATTGGCCTTACAGCAATCGCAATGGATGTATTTAAACGGTGTCATTCTTGTTTCACCCACTGATTTGGGAATTAAAAGAGATGGCCCGGTTGGCGAAGCATTATTATTGCCCTATTTTTCTGCTACAGCCTGGTATCATAAAATGTTGCCGGATGACCTGCAGAAAAAAGATCTCACTGATGTACTTCCGGAAGTAGAAGATTTTACAGTTAATCAGTTGGTACCTGCAATTACAAAAGGAGGGACATTAACAGATGACCAGAAAAAACAGGTAGCTTCAAAAATGGCCCGTTATTCCGGGTTGTCAGAATCCGTAATTCTTCAGCACAATCTGGATATACCCGCTTCATTTTTTTGGAAAGAATTGTTACGGGATAAAGGATTTACTGTTGGGCGATTGGATTCCCGGTATAAAGGAATTGACAAAGAAGATGCTGGTGATAGCCCGGATTATAATGCAGAACTCACTTCATGGCTTCATTCTTTTACTCCCGCCATCAATATTTACCTGAGAGAAGAATTAGGATATAAGACCGATTTAAAATACAATATGTTTGGGCCCGTGTTTCCCTGGAATAATCAAAACAATACAACAGGTGAAAACCTTCGGCAAGCAATGGCAGAGAACCCCTATTTGCATTTAATGGTGCAATCTGGTTATTTTGACGGGGCCTGTGATTATTTCAATGCTAAATATAATATGTGGCAAATGGACCCCAGTGGTAAATTAAAAGACCGGATGTCATGGCATGGATTTCGAAGCGGACACATGATGTATTTACGCAGATCGGATTTATCAACGGCTAACGATGAATTGAGAGAGTTTATTAAAAATGCAATACCTAAGCCGGGTACACCAGCTAAATATTAATTTATGTATGATGCTAACTGAATCAATTACTTTTTGAACGACACAGCCAGATAATTCATGTGCATACTGTATTCCGGCTTCTGACTACATTTATTTTCATTAAAAGGGAGTGGTTGAAATGCCACTCTCTTTTATTATATGCAGATTTAATGAGCCCGGTTCCATTTCAATGGAATCATTATATACCCGTATATTCATTTAATCATATCCAAATTCACTATTAATACCCTTTAGCAAATACAGTTTTTTATCACTGAAATATTCCCAGAACATAGCACCGGCAAGTTTGAATTTTTTTATATACAAACATTTGGCTTTTACAGATTCCTCATCATCATAAGTAATAAATATTTTATTTTCCGCATTAAACAAATAGGGGGCTTGGGACTCGCTATCCCAGTATCGTACATATCCTTTTTGATTCACTATACTATCTTTCAGATAGGTGTAGCCGCCTCCAAACACCGGGCGGATTGGGATTTGGTATAATCCATTGTTATCGGCACTTTCTACAATTTTCCCTTTACCATAGAAACCAATCCCCAATACGACTTTTGATAGCTTTACACCCACCTTCTTTAAATTCTTTATGCAGGCATCTGCTGAATAAATATAGGGCATAGCCTGTGGTGTATATAAATTACTGTGATGTGCTGACATATTATCGTAGGTGTCATCAAAATCATAACTCATTAAATTGATATAGTCAAGATATTCCTGGGCTAATTCCATTTGGGTATGCTGCAAAAATTCTACAGAGCCTCCAATAGCAGTCGTTACCAAATATTTTTTATTTGTTTGTTTTTCCAGGTCCTCCAGCTTTTCCCGCAGGTTTTTGAAAAGATTGGTATATCCCGTTCGGTCCTTGGGACGAAACACATTGCTGTCACCCCGCATACCGGGATATTCCCAGTCAATATCAACACCATCAAGGTTAAATTTAGAAACGATATCCACTGCACTCTGTGCAAAGTTGGCAGTAGATGTATCGCTGAGCACCGCATCGGAAAAAAGTTTGCTCCATATCCAGCCACCGATCGAAATCAGGATTTTTAAATTGGGGTTAATAGTTTTAAGTTCATTTAACTTTCGGAAATTAACGGTATCTGTAATTTCATTATGCAGCCATGCCCTGTTATCTTTTATATCAACAAATGCATAATTGATATGAGATAGCCCTTTAGCATCAATCGAATCTGTTTGAATAATATTGCCCCTGTATCCGCCAACATAACCTATGATAACAGGTTTTGCCTTTTTCTGAGCTATTGTCACCTGATTGCTCAGCAGGAATGGAATGGTCAAAAACCAAAAGCAAATGACTTTTTCGGGATAGCTCATAACGGGTTGTTTGAGTTAGATGTATTTTTCAGAATACGGAAATTCGAATTCAAATTTACTCTCTTTAGTTTAAAAATTAAATCTTACTTTGACTATTCGCTGAACGAAAATAAGCCGTCAGAAAAAATAATGCGACCCGTACTCAATAGCTGGAAAATTTGCATTATTGATTTAACTGGAAATTGCAGAATTGAAAACCGGTTTTCAGCATTTATTAATAAGGATTGATATTCAGGATAGACTGTCTTTGCAGTCTGAAATTTTAAAGGTTATTTTTGATTTTTAGTATCTTTAAAACTCAACATTGGGTTCCAAAATTTAATAAAAACAAAATGACTAATCAAAGAGATAACCCGGGAGTAATATTGCCTCCGCCCATGGTTTATGCAGTTATTTTTTTGATATCGCTGCTTATTCAGAAACTTATACCCATAAACCCTTCGTTCCTGCATAGCAAAATTGCCGTTGCAGCAGCAATTGTATTCATTTTTTTATTTCTAATATTTGCAGCGCCTGCATTAATCCAGTTTTTTAGAACAAAAAATTCTGTGATCACTTTTAAGCCGGCAAATTCATTGCAGACAACAGGTATTTATTCCATCAGCCGTAATCCTATGTATGTAAGTTTATTTTTTTTATATATCGGGTTATCATTTTTATTTGGTAACTGGTGGACATTTGTTTTACTCCCTGTGGTAATTGTAATCATTACTTTGTTGTTTATTTTACCCGAAGAACGATATCTTGAAAGAGCGTTCGGGGATAGTTATTTAGCTTACAAGGAAAAAGTCCGGCGGTGGTTTTAAAAGAAAATTTATACAGCTCCTTACCTGATGCTCTGACCGGTTTTATTACCTAAAGAATATCTTTCATACGTTCATAGTTTAAATTTCCAGGTATCCGCCAATTTTGTAACTTAACTCTTCAAATTTTCCGTTATGATTTATATTAAGAAATTGCTGATATGTGCTTCGCTTATCATTTGCAATATTTCCTATTCCCAGATTTTACAATGTATAGATGTAACCAGTGCATCACGGCGTGAAGAAGGCGCCGGGCAAGGGGTATATGATTTCAATAATAAATGGACACCGGGTACTGTGATCACGGTTGGCTTTATGGATGGAACTCAATGGCAATGGGATAAAGTAAAACAATACGCCCCGATATGGAGTAAATATGCAAATGTTACTTTCAAATTTATGGGACAGGCAACAGGAACTGAAGATGTGCGGGTGAGCTTTAATTCCAAAAAAGGATCCTACTCATACATTGGCCTGGATGCAAAAAAAAGATTGCCCTCTGAAGAAACTATGAATCTCGGCTGGATTGATAATACAAAATCAGAAGCTCAGTTAGAAGGTGTTATTCTTCATGAATTTGGGCATAGCCTGGGTTTATTACACGAGCACATGAATCCGATGAGTAATATTAAATGGAACAAACCTGTAGTGTATGCTTATTATTTGCAATATGACGGATGGGACAAGGAGATGGTGGATAAACAGGTGTTTGAACGGTATAGTGTGAGTATGACCAACAAAGCATATGATCCCAAATCAATCATGCATTATCCCATCCCGAAAGAATTTACATTGGATGGTTATTCAGTTGCTGAAAATGATTACCTGTCGCAGGGAGATATTGATTTGATCAAAGAACTATACCCCTTCAACAAAACTCAGCCGCTTACGAATATGACTACTGTATGGAGTAAACTGCAAGACCTGAATATAGATTATAATGTAACGGAGAATGGTAAATTGGGTATGCGTATCAAACAGGATTTCCTGATATATAATGCACAGAACAAACAATGTATTATGGCCGTTTATTTTTATAATGCTGAAAACGATAAAGCCTTATCAGATAAAGACGGCCAGTACGCATCGGCAGACGGGCATGTAGCCGGGTACAACTATTTTACTCCGGGATATCAAAATACTCAATACACGGATCTGGCTGTGTTTATCCCTTATGATCAATTGGAACTGGGCCCCGGAAATTTTCGCCTGAAATGTTATGTGGCTATTTTCGATCCGGATCAGAAACAGATCGTTACAGGTGGGTACCAGTATTTCACTTTCAGCCAGGGAATAAATGTTAAAGAAATCCGGTTGCTTACCAGCTTTGATGATGTGGGGCAACAAATAAAAATTACTCCGGCATTCACCATCAGCAATGCTAAAGGATTAAACTGCCTTGCAGTGGCTTATTTTTATTATGATAACGGTCAGCCGCTAAGAGATCATAATAATCTATATCATACTGTGGATGGTAATGTTTCAAGTTCTGCAAACTTTACACCGGGCTTTGAAATGACATTATATGACAATACGCAAACCGGGTTTGTTATAACTATCCCATACAAAGAACTGGAATTGCCGCCGGGAAAATATAATCTGAAATACAAGGTGATTTTATTTGATGATAAACTGAACCAGTTAGTGACGAGTGATTATTATAATTTCAATTTTACTCAGAATTAAGCCATGGATTCCCAGTAATATTATTCCAATTCGGGCAGATGGTGTTTAAAAAGATATAGCCGCATAGTAGCGGCTATATCTTTTACAGGTGGTGGATTTCAAAGATTAACAGCGGCACCAGAGGTGTCTTTTTGTTTTACGATAGGTATTGAATGGAACAAATATATATTATTGACAAACATATTCCTGATGACTTAAGTCATGGTCCAACTTGATTTTTGCAAAAATGGAAAATAATGACACAATGAATGTAATTCGCAACTTTAGGAAAAAAGTATTTATCTGAATCCCGGGTACATTTTTTATTAAAAATATCCGGCATCAGCTAGGGCATCCAAAATATTTTTTTGAATTACCGCTTCATTATTGGTTAGCCAAATAATAGTAATATCTGCTTCAGGAATCATGGCCAGCCATGCCCTGAATCCACCCTGGTCGCCGCTATGCTCAATAACATTGTATTTAATTTCCGGCGTTTTTTTATTGAGAGCCATTTTTCGATGAAACCAAACAAAAGCTTTTTCAGGTTCAGTTACCTGGTTCCAGTTTTTGGGAAACCATGTTTCTTCAGCTACCCGTATGGTTTGACTGTCTGTAAAAGAATATTTCCTTATTGCTTCAACATATTTTCTTAAATCATCAATGGAACTCCATACGCCGCCATTTCCGGCCGCAGCAAAAGTGGGATATTCACCATAATCATATTCGGACCATTTCCCATTTATTTTCCTGTAACCATGGGCTACACCTTCGGAAGGGTAGGGGCCATCTGTAATTTTACTATTATTCATTTTGGCAGGATTAAAAATCTTTCTCTCAATAAATTCCTGCCATTTCATCTTTGTTACGTTTTCAATGATTAAAGCAAGGCCGTTATATGCCGGGTTGGAATATTCATAATTACTCCCCGGTTCAAATTGTAAAGTACCGGTTTGTTTTATCGGCGCCCAGTTTTCTTCATCTTTAGCTGTCAGGTAAAAAATGCTGTCACCTTCCGTATCCCGGCTGTCCGGTAAGCCGGATGTATGAGTCAACAGGTTTCGGATAGATACTTTTTTTGCAATTTCTTTGTTTTTAAAATCGGGAAAATATTTTAAAAGATTATCGTCAATGGAAAGCTTGCCTTCATTCTGTAAAATCAAAATACCATAGGCAACAAAAGTTTTTGAAATGGAACCGAGATTTTGAACCGTAGCTGAAGTAAAAGCTGATTTTAACTTTAAATCTGATAACCCAAATGATTTTGAGTACAGTATTTTATTTCCCTGCTGGATAAAAACACTGCCGCCCGGGCTGTCCTTCTGAAAGGTTTCTGAAAAAACCGAATCAAGTTTTTGTTTCAATAATTGATCCTTATTCACCTGGCAAAGACAATTTAGGTAAAGAAAAACCAGAAGTGTTAAGGGTAAACTCTTTTTAAAATATGTATATTTCATAAAGAAACGGTGTATTATTTTAATGCTGCAACAGGCATTCAAATTTAAGGTATTTATAAATTTCCTGGCCGTTGTTTAAAAATGAAATTTTGAAACCAGTGCATATTTGAAAAAACACTTTCCTGGTTTTTAATAAGGATCCCGGTTCTAAAATATTTGCTTAATCATTTTATTAAACAAGTTTTTTTAATAAAGCAATTTGGCCTAAATGATAATAGCTGTGTTCAATAACACCTTCTATATTCCTTAAATAAGTTCCGTATTTTTCATCCACAAAAGGCTTATCGAAGATGCTATCATCCATTTGCTCAATTTTGGCGGCAAATTTTTCTGCATTATTCAAAAAGCCGCTCACCAATTTATTCCAGCCTGATTCGGTTTCGAGCCGGGGAAGGTTAAAACTATACTTATCATGGATTTCAAGTTTCCCGTTTTCCATTGCATATAGTAACCCTTCCAAGTAGTAATTTATATGATATACCAAAGCCGCAATGCTGTTGACCTGATCCATTTTTTGGGTTGCTTGTTGCAGGCTTACATTTTGCAGCAGTTCCTTATAATTTGTATTGGCAATCCAATGCCCGCTAAGGAAGACTTCCTGAATCCGGCTTGCCAGCATTTTATTTCTCGATATTAAATTATTCATTTAAAATTTATGCAGTTGATGGTATATAAAATTAAAGGATTTTTTCCGGGTCATTTTCTCCAGCAATAATAATTGCGTCAAATTGTTGCCTTCCCCAGGTTATGAATATACAAATGAGCAGCCAGAGTATCCCCTGCCGTACTGCATTGATTAATAGAGGAGGCCAGGAAAAATATTTCCCTATCTATATAGTGGCATATTTGGATCATGTTTGTGATAGCTTAATTCCCGATTTTTTTCAACTCTTCTGCTAATTTGTTCATCTCTTTTTGTTTATAATTATAATCATGCAGCCATTGTAATATTTCCTGTTGATACAAATAAAGAGGGGCATTTGATTGGTCACGGTAATAGTAGCGAAGTACTACAACCGGTATGCCAAGCTGGTTTTGTGTTGTGATTTCAAGTTTATTGCTATTAAATAAGTCAGTAGATTTTCCAAGCTTTTCCAAAAAAATATCAAGCCCTGGTTTATCAAATGTCAGGTAGGTATGGCCATACCTGTAATTGGGGTTTCGTATCAGTGTATGGCTGCCGGCAGTAGGTGGATAATAACTTTCACCATAAATATTCTCTTCTTGATTTAATAAAGAATAATCTTTGCGTGCTTCCACCTGTTCACGGCATTGCATATTCACATAATTAAGACTTACGCTACTCTTTTGAAAAGTTACTTCATAACTTACACCTAAGCTATATGTTGTAGGCCCGTTCAATACACCTTCCGGCGCAGGCTCCGACCAGTCGTAGCTGACCCTGTCTATTTTCCAGATATCACCTTGGGTGAGTAATTCATCCAACCGGTTTTGATAATAAAGTTCCGTTAACTGATTGTTTCTTTTATTGATCATATCAAGTGTAAGTTGCAACTCGCCCTTTAATTTTTCAATAGCTTTTTGTTTGTCAGCAATTAATGCTGTATTTCTTTCAAAATCTGCTGTTGAATAGGCTTGGTTAATCAGAGGTGTGTGAATAGTCTTGTCCGTAATACTTTTAAGGTAACCCATTTGTGCATCATCTAGTAAATCATAATTCACAGATAGGTACGTGCCTGCATCCGGATGTTTATAAATACCTGTAAATGCAAAAAATTTTCCATTATTACTCACAGCAATAGGATATCGATCAGGAGCATCCGGACTATCAACCTTGCCCAGGTCCAGTTGAACAGATTTTACAAGATGCGTAAGCGTGGTGTCATAATAATCAATCTTGTATTTTCTTTTATCCGGATCATATTGCATGTTGCAGTTGAATACAATCACTTCGTTTTTTTCCGGGAGGAAAGCCAATACACGATTATCCTGGCCTTCCGCTGCCGGGCTGTTCAGGCTTCCCGCAGCAGCTAACTTACCGGTTGAAGTAGAAAGGAATTCATACTTCATGTTATGAAACTCGGTAAAATATTTTCGAATAATATAGTTGCCCCAAAATGAAACTTCGATCTTCCCCAGGGAACTGAAATTGTTACCATTGTCCCATTCATGCGTTGTATAAAATGGAATCTCTGTTAAAAGATGATTGGGTACCTGGTACATCCATAACCGGTTATAACCTTTGGCATATTTGCCACAATCTGCGCTGATAAAGAGATTGGCGCTTTGAGGGTCATAGAAAAAGGTCATATCAATATCAAAATCCCTGGGCTTTATATTAGCCTGTTTCATATAATTTTCATTAAACCCGGAAAAAAAATCAGGTAGCTGAAAAGCTGCAATAGATTTGCCTGTTGTATCTACGATCTTGATATTATACGTATTGCTCAGGATGAGTTTGAGATCAGCATTGATCCAGCGTTCTGTTTCCCATCCGTTTCGTCCCTTTTTATTGCTGCTATATGCATGCAACGGGTAATGGGAAGCAAACAACGAAAGGATCTCTCGCCCACGGCGGCTAAGCGGTAATTGACCAACATTAAAATCTTCTTTTTGCTCACTGATGAGGCTCCACCCGGTTAGAGTTTGTTTTTGTGGTTCATATTTGAAAATGTAAGTATCCGGGTTCTTGACATAAAAAGAATACCCATCATTGCTGAAAGCCACTTCCTGATAGCCCGGTTCCAGCAAAGCCAGTTCTATATTGACGCCTTTTGGTGCAAACAAAAAACTCGGATTGCCATAATCCAGTATCCCGGTTTTCCCGGTAATGGTTTGTGCACTTCCTGCAATGGAAAACAGAAAACCGGCAGCTATGAAAAGTGATTTCATTTTTATACATAAAATTATAGTAAAAAGTAATATTTCCTAGCCCCCAATAATGGGAATTTTTCACGGTCAACAATTCTTTTGGTTTTATTTCAACCCAAATTATATGGTCCTATTATGAAATGTTTTTTTTACAACGGGATTATCCATTATCCTATCCGAAACAGCATGTCCGGCATTTTTTAAAATCAAATTAAGTTGAATTGAGTATAGTTGCCCGGCATTTACCCAATAAATATAGTGCGTAGGATTCTGCTTCCCTGATTCGTGTATCACGATCCATTTCTCTAAATTTCTTATCACAAATCTTATAGAAAAAAATTATTCTCCAGCTCATAGTAACTGCCCAATGAATATTTATATTCACAGTAATCTTTTATCAATTACTTATGCCCCGAACGAAGGTTATGGTGTATACTAGATGAGTTATTGTTAGGTCACTTGAATCCTGCTGCCGGAATTCATTGATGAATAGGGGAGGCCAGGGAAAATATCTCCCCGATTTCTATACGTGATTATCGTTTGAAGGCTAAACTATCCATTTCAGTAAATTTGCTTTGTTAGACATGAAATAAGGTAAAGGACAGTTTCAAATTTTGATGAGCTGATAAAAACATTTTCTTTATTTCCTGATTGGCTGTGGTGTAGAGTACAAAGAATTAAATGTGCCGCCTCCTAATAAAATGATTTTCTTATCGCCTCCGGTATTGGCATCACAACTTGCGATGGAGAAAGTGGTTCCCAATCCAAGCGTGTGAAAATACAACCTGGAATCGTCGGGAGTAGAATAAGGCACGCCGTTAGATAGGTTGTCGTCCATCAAAACACGGCGATCAGTTCCGTCCGGACGCACCCTTATAATGTCACTGTTAAAAGGTGTCATAAAGAAGGGACAGGTGGAAAAGGAAATAAAGGTTCCATTATTACTCCAGTTGGGGTCAAAACAATACAAATCATCATTAGTAATTCTGGTTTCATTTTGTAACTCATGTGTTGAAGCGTTATAATCAGCAACAAAAATCTCAAAATCATCATTCCATCCATTCGGCTTATCATTGGGGAGTGAGACATAAACAATTTTTCTTCCGTCAGGCGACCAGGCAGGATCAGCAAAAACTTTATTTATTGTTGAAATGATATATGGATAGTTTCCGTTAATGTCAGTAATGATCAAGCGCCATTGATAATTGAAAAACCCCCGGCTAGAGTCGGTACAATAGGCTGCCATCAAAATTTTATTACCATCCGGACTAAATTTTGCCACTCCTTGCTTTTGCCAGCCATATTTTCCCTTTGGGATGATTAGTTTTGGATTACTGCCATCAATATTAAATACCATCAATGATGCATTATCATAGTCGCTTGTGGCATTATCCGATTGGTTAGGCCCTTTTTTTATGGAGCGATAGCAAAGAAATTTTGTGTTATCGTAAGAGACCCTGGGCCACCAATAATTATAGTTCAGGTCATTGGTGAGATTCTTTTCGGTTTGCCCGTCGTAACTGAATATTTGTACCACCGCTTGCCTGTTATCACTTTTATCATATAGTATTTTAATATTTGCTTGCGGAGGTTCTACCGGAGAGGGCGTGCAGGAAGTTATTCCCAGTAACCCCAATAAACAGATTACGAATGTATATTTCATCTTAAACTTTAGTTTTCTCTTCTGATGCAAATACAGTACAATTTTTTGACTGATTTGTTAATATATTCTAAAATGAGAATTATAGGTAAAACGTTGCATGAAACTTTAATATGGATAAAATAAAATATTTTTTTTGAAATATAAAATATTTATTTTAGCCTTTATTCCTATCTCTCAAACCATTTCGCTAAATTTCTTATCACAAATCACATAGATAAAAAATTTTATTCTCCAGCTCATAGTAACTGCCCGATGAATATTTATATTCACAGTAATCTTTTATCAATTACCCATGCCCTGAAAGAAGGTTATGGTGTATATAGTTGAGATTTTATTATGTCACTTGAATCCTGCTGCCGGAATGCATTGATGAATAGGGGAGGCCAGGGAAAATATTTCCCCGATCTCTATACGTGATTATCGTATGAACGCTAAACTATCCATATCAGCAAATTTGATTTGTGATACACTAACTAAGGCGAAGGGACTTTTTCCGGGATAAATAACGGTTGAACCACATAGACCTGCTTCTGCACATGACGATATGAAAAATAATTTTTCTGAAGTTACTTCAACACAAAAGCATCAGAGCAAATTAAAAAACTTCTCCCAGGTTCACCGCAATCCATGGCTTAGGAAAGTCTTGTCCAAAGCCTGTGTCTATTGCCATATTTGTCCTGGAAAATTTGTTGAATTTTACTCTAAGGCCCATTCCATAGCCCAGGCTTGTTACCATTACATTTTTTCTTCCCCTGTATTTGGAATATGAAGTATATAATTCATTGGGGAAATTTTGAAGATTCGAAAAAATAACTGCGCCGAGTATCCCATTTCTCATAATCTGAAAACGATATTCAGTTTCCAGGTAACGCATAATTTTGCCCCGGTATCTTCCCTGGGAATATCCACGACCTGTGTTCCATGAATCATCCCAACCGCTGCTGGGTAATAAGAGAAAAGAAGATTTTTCGAAATTTTCCCAATAATATCCCCAAAATGCAAGCACATTTTCCTTAATGTGTGAAAAAGAAATATATTTCCTCACATCTATTATTAATGAGCTCCAACTGGTATCGCTTCCCCAGTTTTTAAATGAGGGATGAAACAATAGTGATGCAAAAAATCCTTTCCACGCATTGACGGGATTATCTCTTGAGTCGAATAAGAGCTTGAATGCGGGGCCCACTGCTGTCTCATGTGGCGCCGGGTTTTTCTTTTTTACATAATGTTCAAAGGCCGTAGCGATACCTAACGGATTATAAGTTGTAATCGGGACTACAGGAATCCCCACTTCTTTTATTTTCCAGAAATAGTCGTAAAATAATCCAACGCCTCCGTAAAAATTTTTTGAAATTTTAGTTAGCACCGATGGATGTATTTTAAGCCAGTTAAAATTGATGGAATAGCCACTGTCCAGTTTTGATCTTCCCCGCAGGCCGTAAGCTGATGAAGGATAATTAATATACCTGCTGTCAAGAATGAAATTGAATCTATCATTTTTAGACCAGACATTTACCTGGAATGGAAAAATAACCTGACTAAATTGTGTGTAGGTTATACTCGCAAGTACATTGGATTCCTTTTGCGTACCGTTAATATTAAAAACAGCATTCGCTCCGAGAGCTATAGCAAAGCCCGTATTTGAGGTATAACCAATAGCCGGTAATAAAGCATATTGAAATTTATTATCATTTTTTATAGTGCCGGCTTGTTTGCTTTTAAAAAGTTTGTGAACTATATCCTTTATATCTTTTTCATTTTTGTACAATGCGGAATCAATTGGAGCATCCTGGGCACTTACGATGATATGGAATAAACAAAAGAGCAGGAGAAACCAAAAGCTATTTGTTTTCTGAAGTTTAGTTTGAATCTTCATTTGGCTTATTTTCCTATATTGGTTTTCATAAATACCTTTCTACAATGTTATACCATAATAATTGTTTTCCGCAATTATCTATAATGTTATGGGTTATTCAATAAATATGAAATGAGTCTTTATTTTTTCTCTTGTAACAGCTGAATTAAGTGTTTTATTGTCAGTTTACTGAGAAAAGACTAAAAAATATTCGGCATGTAGAGTGTCTCACGGGCTAAGAAAGAAAAATTTTATGTGTACACCTGTTGTGCAAACCGGAAAGCAGATGAATTTAAAACTTCACACATTCTTTCATCTCTTTTTCCGTATAAGCCAATCCATATTGTTTCAGCACATCATCAGGTACGCCGTTCCATTGGTTGGGTTGGTTGCCTTTGTAGTCAAGATCCTTCACGCCGATTTCGGAAGTATAAAAACCCGTGGCTGTCAAATCCCTCATCCGGTTGAAGAATTTTACACCCTGTGACATGCCGGGTTTTAATTTTCTCTCGGGGTAAGCAATATCATCCACCATTTCTATTTGTTGTTGCTTGCTGCAATCTTTGAATGATTTTTCATAACGCTTCATACATTCCACATCCAGCCAGCGTAATCCGCCACGAAGAGGCACCTGGTGTTCCGGCATATCTTTTACAATAAACTCAATAAAGCCCGGCACTTTGGCGTCGCTGGCGCTGCCACTCACTTCATCTTTTGGAATAATAATATCGGCAAGAATGGTGATGGTTGCCATTTCTTCCGGCGTAAAAAATTTTCCTTCAGATAATAATTCTTTTTCATGTTTCAATTCTGCCGGATAACGATCCAGGTTGAATGTTGGCTCCGCAACTTGTTCCGTTGTTTTTTTCTCTTCTGTATTACAAGCTGCAATTACTGCCGGCACTGCGACTGCGCCTGTAGCAATTAATTTTAAAGATTTTCTGCGATCCATAACTTATAGTTTTAAAGTATGTCATATTTTAAAGTATGGCATACACGATTCAATTTAGAAGGTTTCTTATATATTTTGTTTCTTCAATTCATCAACAATATAATCCGATGCCCTCATACTCAATGCTAAAATCGTCCATGTAATATTTTTATCTGCCTGTGATGTAAATGCGCCGCCATCCACTACAAACAAATTTTTACAATCATGCGCCTGGTTCCACTTATTGAGTGCAGAACGTTTCGGATCATCACCCATACGAACCGTTCCTGCTTCATGAATGATCTCGCCCGGTTTGGATAATCCCCAATTATTTTTTTCGTTATCATCACCGCCCCAGGTAATGACGGCACCCATATTGTCCATGATCTCTTTAAACGTTTCTTTCATGTGCTTCGCCTGTTTGATTTCATGATCACTCCATTTTACATTAAAACGAAGCACAGGAATTCCGTACTGATCCACCACATTTGGATCTATTTCGCAATAATTACTTTCTAACGGAATAGCTTCTCCTCGTCCTCCCATGCCTACACCGGCGCCATAGAAATAGCGATAATCTTCTTTTAGCGAAGCGCCATAACCTCCGGCTTCTTTTTTCTTTCCATTCACCGGATATTTTCCATTCTGTCCTTCTATTCCAAATCCAAAACCATAAGCAGGCTGGCTCATTCCACCCCAATATTCAATATGATAACCACGGGGAAAATCCAGTTTTTTATTATCCAGCCACCAGGGAGAATATACATGCATGCCTCCTACACCATCTTCATTATATCTTTTTCTGCCAAAAAGTTTTGGCAGGTAACCACCTAATGCGGCGCCGGTGGAATCATGCAAATATTTCCCAACTACATTGCTTGAGTTAGCCAACCCATTTGGATGTTTTTGCGATTTAGAATTCAGCAACAATCTTGAAGATTCGCAGGCGCCGGCTGCAATAATCACCACTTTTCCCATCACTTCATATTCCGTTTTATCATCCTTATTGATATATGAAACACCGGTTGCCAATCCTTCGTTATTGGTCAGCACTTCTCTGGCCATAGCGTTTGGTACTACATCAATGTTCCCTGTTTTCAGTGCAGGATATATCAAAACATTTGTTGAAGAGAAATCGGCTTTCATCATACTGCAGTTACGGTTACATTGGCCACAAAAAAAACAAGCGCCTCTTTCCGTAGTGCTTTTTATTTTTTGTGTAAGCATGGAAAGACGCCCGGGTATCACTTTGACATTAGCTTTTGTAGCGGCATCTTTAATAAACAATTCATGCAATCTTGGTTTGGGTGGCGGAAGAAAATATCCGTCGGGGTCATTTTCCAATCCTTCATTGGTGCCGAATACACCGATGAGCTGATCTACTTTATCATAATAAGGTTTGATATCATCATAACTGATAGGCCAGTTTTCACCAAGCCCGTCATGGTCTTTTCTTTTAAAATCTCTGGGGCCAAAACGCAAAGAGATCCTTCCCCAGTGATTGGTTCTGCCACCGAGCATCCTGGCTCTCCACCAAAGCCAGTCGGTTCCCTCAGCTTTCGTGTAAGGTTCGCCGTCAATATCCCATCCACCATAGCAGGCATCAAAATCCCCAAAAGGACGATAATGAGTGCCGGCTCCACGACGAGGAGAGTCCCATGGGTTTTTTAATTGCGTAACATTTTTTTGCGGATCATACATCGGGCCGGCTTCTATGAGGCAAATCTTCAAACCGGCATTGGCAAGCATGTAAGCTGACATACCACCGCCTGCACCGGAACCGACGATCACTACATCATATTTTTTTGTTTGTTTCTTAACCTGGAAATCTCCCATAAATAAAAATGGATTTGAATGGTTATAATGAAAGAACAATTTACATATTTGAATTTGACTGAAATAAAATATTTAAGATATTTTCTGCACAATGAAGTTGATAAAAAAAGAATATTGAAAGTATCTTTAACTCAAATTGAAGATATCATGAAAAGGGTGATATGTTTTCTTTTTTCTTTAAATCTATTTTTTGTTCATGCTCAGGATAGCGTTTATCAAAAATACCCGGTTTATAATGGCACTGATCTGGGGCTAACATATACTCCATTTGAATCGAAGTTCCGCATCTGGGCGCCTACTGCAGAAAAAGCGCAACTACTTTTCTATGATGATGGAGAAAAGGGAGTACAAACCGGGTTGGAAAATATGGAAAAGAGTGCTGGCGGCACCTGGGTGAAAATCATAAAAGAAGATTTGCTTGGAAAATTTTACACCTTCAGAGTAATGATTGATGGAAAATGGATGAATGATGTGCCCGATCCATATACAAAAGCAGTTGGCGTAAATGGAAAAAGAGCCATGGTCATTAACCTGGATAAAACAAATCCCGATAATTGGGAAAAAGATAAAAGCCCCTTGCTGAAAAAAGCTACCGATGCAATCATTTATGAATTGCATGTGAGAGATGCAAGTATTGATGAAAATTCAGGGATTAAGAATAAAGGAAAATTTCTGGGATTGACAGAAGCAGGAACTAAAAATGATGAGGGGCTTTCCACCGGGTTAGATCATCTGAAAGAATTGGGCGTTACGGATATTCACTTATTGCCTTGTTTTGATTTTAATTCGGTTGACGAAACACAATTGGACAAGCCGCAATACAACTGGGGCTATGATCCGCTTAACTATAATGTGCCGGAAGGTTCTTATTCTACCAATCCTTATGATGGAATGACAAGGATCAAAGAATTCAAAGAGTTGGTTCAGTCTTTTCATAAAAACGGGTTAAGAGTTATTATGGATGTTGTATATAATCACACAGCATTAACTGAAAATTCATATTTCAATCAATTAGTACCGGGTTATTATTACAGGCAAACAGCAGACGGAAAATTTTCTAATGCCACAGCCTGCGGCAATGAAATTGCAAGTGAAAGACCGATGGTGCGAAAATTTATTTTGGAATCGGTAAAATACTGGGTACAGCAATATCATGTGGATGGATTCCGCTTTGACCTGATGGGCGTGATGGATATTCAAACTATGAACCTGATCTCAAAAGAGCTGCATCGCATGAAGCCGGGTATTTTATTATATGGCGAGGGATGGACATCGGGAGATTCTCCATTTCCTGATTCATTAAGAGCTTTGAAGAAAAATGCATACCGGCTGGATCGCATTGCTGTTTTCAGTGATGATATCCGGGATGCAATAAAAGGAAGTGTGTTTGATTTGAGCGACAGGGGATTTGTAAGCGGAAAACCCGGTATGGAGCCAAGTATTCATTTTGGTGTGGTGGCATCCTGCAAACATTCACAGGTTGATTATTCAAAAGTCAATTATTCCAAAGCTCCTTATGCTGCCGGACCGTTTAACACAATCACATACTGCGAATGTCATGATAATAATACTCTTTGGGATAAATTGGCTCTTTCTGCCACTAATGCCTCCGAATCAGAAAGAAGGGAGATGCAAAAACTTTCATTGGCAATAATATTGACGTCACAGGGAATTTCTTTTCTTCATGCCGGTACAGAATTTTTGCGAAGCAAAAAAGGAGTGGAAAACTCATTCAACACACCCGATAGCATCAATGAAATTGACTGGCGTTTGAAATCAAAAAACGGCGATGTATTTCAACTGGTGAAAGCATTAATCGAAATGAGAAAGCAGCATCCTGCATTTCGGATGACAACGGATAAAGAAATTGCCCGGAACATCAATTTTGAGTATGGAGTTCAGAATGCTCCCGGTGTAGTAACTTATTTGATCAATGGAAAATCGGTACATGATCCCTGGAAAAAAATATTGGTCGCCTTCAATGGAAGGGGAGAGCAAACCATCAGTTTATTACCAGAGGGAACCTGGAAAACATATATACAAAATAATATTGTAATGAATGGGTTTTCTGAAAAGGATAAAGTGGTTTTAGACCCACACAGTTGTACCATTTTATACCAGTAATTTTATTTTTTTATGTCGCTCTTGTCAAATCTATTTCCAATATAATAACCCATTGTTGCTCCTATAATAGTGACGGCAATTGACCAGAGTAAATTTCCTTCGGTGGCAGAAAAGCTGATAACAAATGCCACTACTGCACCGGCTACGGCAATTACAGTAGCTGCTTTTCCTTTTTGTTTAGTTTGACCTGCAGTGTGAGCAGGCGGTTGAAAATGCTTATGCTTTCGCCTATGATGTGATCGTGCCATTTTAGAGCAAAAAGATAATGAATTTTTATTGATTCATAAAGAATCAATCCGCATTATTGTAATATTTGAGATTACGGCTCGTGATATTTATAAAAAATATAATGAGAAGTACAATGCTGAAAATAGCAAGCATACCCATTACAAACGCAATGGAGGTATCTGTTGACATTCCTTTTAAATATGCCGTTAAATTCATAACACTAAGCGTGACGTCCATCAGGATAATAAAACTGAGTAAAACGGGAGTTAAAACAAACCCCATACTTTTCCCATTCAATAAAAGTATCCCGGTAGTGAAAACACAAGGTAGTATTAAAGAAAGATCAAGGATTTCTACAGGATTGGTGATGAGTCCTGTTTCAACTAACTTATCCGGTATTTTATTATACAAAAGGGAAGGGAAAATATCAGCAAGCCATAATAAATAAAACAAAACCGAAATGATGATAAAATAAATTCCTATAAAGCGTAACGGGGTTTTTTGCCGGACATTATATCCGGGCGATTCTTTTTTCAGGACAATGAGAAAATATAGAAAAGAAAAAGCAGATAAACCCAGGCAAAAGCAATAGAAAAGGAATAACCTGTTAAAGTGAACATCAAAACAATAAATTGCAAATGTATAGGCAAGGTAAAGATTAACACCTGCCCAAATAGGCAGGGCTGTCTTATTTTTTTGATAAACTAAAATGGTAACTGCCATTAGCAGGGGGGCTATAAAAAAAAGATCAATAGCATCTTGCCCGGTTGACTGGATAGCCCATGGCCGGGTTTCTTTGGCATAAAATCCGGGAGTTAATAATCCTGTTGCACTTGCAATGATGATGAATGCGGCTAAAGGCAAAGAGAGAACAGGAACTATTTTTTCTTTTCCCGGCATTTGATTCATTCTGATTAAAATATATGCTTTTATTCGGTTGGCTTATAGATAGGATCGCATTTAAAAGTTGCCTTCAGGAGATTTTCAAAAGATTATTGATAAATATTTTACAAATTAAAAAAATATGCTGCAATATGTGCATAAGAATCTTTAGAATATCTTACTTGAATTAGATAGGTAGAAAAAAACCTCCGGTTATTCACTTTTAAAACCCGGTGTTTTTAATATCAATGAGGGCAAATAACCGAAACTTCGTGGATATAAATGGATTTTTTTCTCAAAACATCGATTTAAATAAAATAATATTGAATAATAAAATGCTTTGTGGTTCCAATTAACTCATCAAAAATCCATACGGAGATAGTAAGTTTACTATTTTATTTTTATTTTTTAAACCTGCCATTCAACATGGAAATTATACCTCAGGAATTATTCCCAGATACTTACCTAAAGTCTTAGAATTCTTGCCTCTTTTTTATAAATTGCAAGGCTCATTCAGGATTACGGATTAATTCAATGAAACGATTTTATTTTTTAGTCACCCTGGTATTGATGATACTGGCGGCAGGCAGGGTTGTGGCCCAGGACTTTTCCAATAAAGGAAAAGATTTCTGGGTGGCTTATGGCTATCATGAAATCATGCTTGATGGTGGTAATAAGCAGGAAATGGTGCTTTATTTTGCCACAGAAGCTGTAACAACAGTTAAAGTGAGTATTCCGGGTCTTGGATACTCTGTAACTTATTCAAATATTCCAGCAAATACTGTCTTTACTTCTAATCCAATACCCAAAGCAGGAGCTCAGGATGCAAGATTACTAATAGAATCAGTATCTCCGGAAAGTAAAGGCATTCATATTGAAGCCGATCATCCGATCGTTGCTTATGCACATATCTATAATCAAAGTGTTTCCGGAGCTACTATACTTTTCCCGACTAACATATTGGGAAAGGAATACTATTCTGTAAATTATAAAAACATATCTAACACACCCAATGCAAATTGCTGGTTTTATGTTGTGGCTTGCGATACGGGTACTACTACAATAGAAATAACTCCTAGCGCTGCCACGATCAATCATCCTGCCGGAGTGCCTTTTACTGTAAACCTGACACAGGGCCAGGTTTACAATATAATGGGGCAATTAACCAACAATGTCGGGCCTACTTTTACGGGAGTGGATTTAACGGGTTCCATAATCAAAAGTATCAGCTCGGTGAATGGAATTTGTAAACGGATTGCGGTTTTTTCCGGAAGCGGCAGGATCAGTATTACTTGTGACGGGGCGTCATCATCATCAGATAACTATATGGTGCAGGCATTTCCTAAATCTGCATGGGGGAAATATTACCTTACATCACCTACAGGTGGTCAAATGTCATTTAATTTTTTTCGGATTTGTGTAACAGATCCAACAACCGTGGTTACCGTGAATGGTGCGCCCATTGGCGTTCCATTGCAAAATAATTTTTATTATGAACTCCCGGTAACTGCCTCTCCACAATCTATTCAATCTGATAAGCCCATTTTAGTCGCTCAATATATTACATCACAAGCTGCCTGTGGTAATGGGCCCGACCTGGGTGATCCCGAAGTAATTTATTTAAGCCCTGTAGAACAAAATATAAATAAAGTTTTATGGAATGCAACACCCAATTACTTAATTCTTCAACATTACTTTAATGTGATAATTCCAAATACAGGTACTGCTATCAGTTCATTCAAACTGGATGGTATTTCAATATCACCTTCACTTTTTACTATTCACCCCCAGGCCCCCGGCTATTCCTACCTGACACAATCAGTAAGCGTTGGCCAACATATTATTTCTTCCGATTCAGGTTTTAATGCCATTGCTTACGGTTTTGGTAAATTTGAATCCTATGGATACAACGCCGGTACCAATGTGAAAGATCTTTACCAGTATGTATCCATTGCGAACCAGTATGGAACTGTAAATTATCCGGCCACATGCAAAAATTCACCTTTCCGTTTATCCATGACCTTCCCGTATCAGCCTATCCAAATCCGTTGGGACTTCGGAGGATTATTCCCCAATGTTACTTTAACAAACCCGGTTTATGATTCAACCTGGATGATAAATGGAAAGCAGTTGTATCTGTATAAAATTACTTCTCCCTTCATCATAAACAATACCGGAACATATCCCATTAAGGTCTTTGCACAAAACCCCACACCAGAAGGATGCAGTGGCGAGCAGGAAATTGATTATGATTTGCAGGTTTATGAACCACCACATGCTGATTTTAATTTTACAACTACCGGATGCGCTACGGATACCATTTTCTTTACAGATAATTCAAACTCCAATGGCAGAACTGCCATTAAATGGAATTGGAATTTTGGTGATTCGGGAATTGACAGTGTGAAAAACACCAAACACAAATATCTTACACAGGGTACTTATAATGTCAGGCATTCCATCATTACAGATGTAGGCTGTATCTCCGATACAGCATCTAAGATAATCACAATAACTGACCCGCCAGTGGCGAAATTCACTGTTTCCGCTCCTAATTGTATTGGAAAAGCCATTACATTTTCAGATAACTCCATTCCAAATCCTGGCGGCACTCTTGTAAAATGGTATTGGAATTTTGGAGACGGAACACCACAGGTTATTGCCACCAGCAATGGAGCACAAACTCATGTTTATACATCTACCGGTTCATATAATGTGACTTTAAAAGTAGAAACAACTTCTGGTTGCCAAAGTATGCCTTTTGTATTTCCTGTTACAATTTATCCCAATCCTGTTGCTAATTTTAGTTTTCCGAATATATGTCTGCCTGCCGGGGCATCTCAATTTACCGATCTCTCAACCATCAGTGATGGATCACAAAGTTTATTTAGTTATTCCTGGAGTTTTGGAGACGGGGGTAATTCCGTAGTTAAAAATCCATTACATAATTATTCCGGAACCGGGCCTTACAATGCTACTTTAACCGTAACGTCCAATAATGGTTGTACTGATGATACAACCCGGCCTGTGAATACCATTTTTGCGGAGCCTGTTGCAGCATTTAATGCGCCTGCTGAAGTTTGTTTTGGCACTCCCGCTAACTTCAATGATCAAAGTACTGCAAGCGGTAGCACCATTTCTCAATGGAATTGGGATTTTGGTGATGGCACTACATCCAATGCTCAAAACCCGGTAAAGAATTATTCAAGTGCAGGAACATACACCGTGAAGTTATCTGTAATTTCTGCCATTGGCTGTTCCACAGTTAATAATATTGCCATAAAAAATATTATTATTAATCCTTTACCAACAGCTAATTTTAATTTTTCTACCCCTTCTTGTGAAAATACTGAGATCACTATATCAGATGCTTCCGTTGCCAATGCAGGTAATTTGAACCAATGGAACTGGACTTATGGGGATGGGAGCAATGCTGTTCTTTCTTCGGGTAATCCGTTTACACATTATTACGCTGCATCAGGATCATATACTGTAAGCTTGCAGGTGAAAAGTGATAAGGGCTGTGCCAGTATTTCAACAATTAAACAACTTATCATAAATCCAAAACCTGTTGCAGGATTTATCTCACCACAAGTTTGTTTGAATGATCCGGCAGCTCCATTTACCGATACTTCTCATGTCGTTTCGGGTGCCATTGCCGGATGGAATTGGGATTTTGGAGATGGCAGCAGTTCCATATTGCAAAACCCCAATCATACATATTCTGCCGTGGGCAGTTATACAGGTACATTAATAGTTACTTCAAACCAGGGATGTAAAGACACAGTTGCCCAATCATTCACCGTAAATGGATCTTTACCGCAAGCTGCATTTACAGTTCAAAATGCAAATTCACTATGCAGTAATCAAAATGTAAAACTCACGGATGCTTCTTCCGTAAATTTTGGGAACCTGATTCGTCTCGAAATTTATTGGGATTACGCTAATGATCCTACTATTAAAACGATAGACAGCACGCCGGTAAAAGGCAGGGTATATTCACATTCATATCCTGAATTTAACAGCCCGGCATCTAAAACTTTTACAATACAATATGTAGCCTACTCTGGAATAACCTGTATCAGCACCATAACACAAACCATTACATTATTAGCTACACCTCAATTGCAATTTGACCCGGTTAATGAAGTTTGTACAAATGATCCTGCATTTCAAATTACACAAGCACGATTGTTGAATGGCCTTCCTGGTTCAGGGTCTTTTAGTGGTCCTGGAGTTTCTGCCAGCGGTATATTTAATCCAACTACGGCAGAGGCGGGGTTGCAAACTATCCGTTATACTTATATGGGGACTAATGGCTGTGTTAATTTTATGGAACAAATTATTCCTGTAAATCCTACTCCTGTTGCGAACGCCGGCCCAGACAAAGTGGTATTGGAAGGCGGCTTTGTTACACTTACACCGGTATTGATTAATGGCATTCCGGTTACTTATTTATGGTCACCTTCAACCGGTTTAAATAATCCTAATATTGCAGCAGCAGTTGCATCACCTACAGAAGATATTACTTATACTTTAACCGTAACATCGGATAAAGGATGTACTACAAACGACCAGGTTTACGTGGAAGTTTTAAAGAAGCCGAATATTCCAAATATTTTCAGTCCCAATGGAGACGGAGTGCATGATCAATGGGAAATTCAATATCTCAGCAGTTATCCCGGATGTACAGTGGATATATATAATCGTTACGGCCAGTTGATTTTTCATTCAGTTGGATATAACACCCCCTGGGATGGAACAGTGAATGGAAAACAGGTTCCCGTAGGGACTTATTATTACATTGTTGACCCGAAAAACGGGCGGAGCAAGATGAGTGGTTATGTAGATGTAATACGTTAATAATGAAAAAAAATCTTCTAACGCTGTTGGTAATGTTTGTTGTGATGGATGTTTTCTCACAACAGCGGCCTCAATATACCCAATACATTCTTAATAATTATATATTGAACCCGGCATTGAGCGGGATTGAGAACTATACGGATCTGAAAATTAGCGGGAGAGATCAATGGGTGGGCTTGAATGGTGCACCAAAGACAGCATATTTAACAATTCAAGGCCCGCTCGGGAAAAAGGATTATCGCACTTCAGCTACTTCATTTGAAATTCCTGGTGACAACCCAAGAGGAAAAGCCTATTGGGAAAATTATACAGCAGCAGAACCACATCATGGAATCGGGCTGGTTGTAGTCAATGACCGAACAGGAAGCTTTAACCGTTTCAGCGCTGCGGGCACTTATGCTTATCATATTGGATTAAATCCTACCACGAATCTTGCAGCAGGATTCTCTGCCGGTATAACCATCGTCAGTATAGATAAATCAAAAAATGATTTTGGAAATGGTGATCCAAGTGACCCCGCCACCGGCTCAGCATTGAATGGTGAATTGAACCGGATTCGCCCGGATATAGCCGCTGGCCTTTGGTTATATTCCCGTGATTATTTTATTGGCTTATCAGCTCAGCAAATAGTTCCTCAGAAATTGGCATTTGTAGATGATGCAGCTATTATCACCAAAGGAAGATTGATCCCTCATACATTTTTGACAGCTGGTTATCGCTTTTTATTAAATGATGATATCAATGCTATCCCATCTATCATGCTGAAATATGTAAAAGGGACATCCACTCATGATTTCCAGGTGGAAACCAATTTGAAATTGCAATACCGTGATCTTTTCTGGGTGGGTGGAAGTTATCGTTACGAAGATGGTTATGCAGCAATGCTTGGTGTCAATGTGGGTAATACTTTTAATGTCGGATATTCATTTGACTTTACGCATACAGCCTTACGAACGGTTAGCAACGGCACTCATGAAATTGTACTTGGATTCCTGCTCGGGAATAAATATAGTGAGAAATGTCCAAGGTGCAATTGGTAATGGAGCCGGATGATGTAACACTCAAAGATGAATGATCTTTTTGCTGCGGACGCCTTTAATAGTTTCCAGCATTTTCTGAACTTCAACTTTATGTTCCTGGATAAGTTTTAGCGTAATATCGCTATCCGGAATTCCTTTTTGGTTATTTTCGTTAAGTTGCTGCTCAAGCTTATCAAGATTCATAACAACTTCTGCATAGACTTTTTGAAGACTGTCTAATTTTATTTCATACACTGCTTTTCCTAATTGCTCATTGATATGATCCCAGTTAATCTGATCATATGCCAAACTGAGTTTATTTTTCCATTTTGCAAGATTTATTTTGGAAAACTCTTTTATATAAGCTCCCTTTAATTGATCTTTTTCATTTGTGGTCATGGCATCAGCAATATCTTTTTCCATTGACTTCCATTGGCTTTCCTGTAACACCTCTTTGGATTTTGACAGTGCATTATCAATCTGGGCTAATTGGTATGATTTTAATTTAGGAGCTTCAATGACCGGATGGTAATTTACATTAAGAAAAAGAGGGGCTGCTTGTTTGGAAACATCCGGGCTTAGAATTACCGGGTGATTATTTTTTGCAAAGGATTCAGTTTTATTTTCATCAGCTTTTTTCGCCTTAAGACTGTTTTCATCAGCTACTGCCACCTGTTTTGCAGCATTTTCTTTATTCTGTTTTTTCTCATTATTTAATTCATCTCCGGCCAGGAATAAATAGGGGGATGTAAGGTTATGAAATACTACCCGATTTTTTTGTTCGTTTGTTGCAGAGGGTTTTGAAAAAATCAACAAGGCATTTATTGCAATGACACAAAGTAAACCAGCCATCAGGCCTGCCATCTTATTAAACGAAAATATTTTTTCTTTATGTGTGCCTATAATTAATTCTATTCGTTGAATGAGATCATGCTTTTTCCCAGACGCTGCTAAGGCCAAAGAACGGCTCTGTCGATTCGCTTTTTCCAAAACTAACAGGGCAGAAGCATAACCGTGAGGATCGTATTGAAACTGTACCACCATTTCATCACAGCTTTTTTCCCTTTCACGCTCAATGGTTTTTACAAATGCTTTTACAAATGGATTAAAATAAAGTATGGTCTGAATAAAATTTATTATGAGATTGATCAGGTAATCATTCCGACGTATATGTGACAATTCATGAAGAAGGACTGCTTCTAATTGCTGCGGTGTCAAATTATTGATTGCGGCAATCGGAACCAGGATGATTGGTTTCAAAAATCCGATAGTTACCGGCGAACTGATTTTTTCAGAAATCCAGATATGAATCGGCTTTTTAATTCCCATTAGGGCAACTACATTTTTCACAAAAATTCTCCAATCCACTTCGATCTTTTTTAGCCCTTCTGTGCGGATGAACTGTACAAACCGATAATTCCTGATAAATTGAATGACAGGCAATATCAAAAGAATGAGATACACTATAGAGGCAAATGGCAATGTGGTATGAAGCCAGTTATATATTCTTTCATCAGAAGCAGCTCTGGTAATTGCCGGTGAAGTTATCACATCTTCATTGGTTTGGGTCAACGTGGAAACAAATGTTACAACGAACCAGGTAAATCCGGATAACAAGAGTGCTGCTGCCATTGCAGTTTTGTAAGATGGCTTCTTTATTTTAAATAAAAAAGTTAGCACTTGGAATAGTATCCATAAAAAAGCTATTTGCCAAAGGCTATTTAAAATAGCCCATCCCAACGCTTGCATAAATCCTGATTCAACGAATGCAGTCATGGTTATTGTTTTTTAAGGTCATCCAGTAATGCCTGTATCTTCTCAATTTCTTCCGGGGTTGCTTTATGATTATCATCACCCAATGCCTGTATAACTAATTGAGTAGGTGATCCACCAAACAAGTTATCAATCATCTTACTTAATAAATGTTTTTGTGTTTTTTCCTTGTTCACAGCCGCCTGGTACACATGTGTACGCATGGAATCGTCTCTTTTAACTAAACCCTTTTCATGCATAATCTGCATCAGTTTTAGGGTAGTCGTATAGCCGGCATCTTTTGTTTTTGATAATTCTTCATGCACTTCACGAACCGTTGCCAAACCTTTTGTCCAAAGGATTTGTAAGATTTCGAGCTCGCTTTCAGTGGGCTTAATGATTCTTGAGTTTGACATATTCAGGTGATTTTGTGCACCGAATATACGACTATTTTCGTATAGTAATCAAAAACTAACTATATTTAATTTTTATTAACAGTCATTAACCTTAGACGTATTGGAAAGCTGACAGGTTACAAAGAAGCTGATTCAGGTTTTGTGTAATGTTTAAAG
The DNA here is from genome assembly GCA_018266555.1 of Bacteroidota bacterium. Lineage (GTDB taxonomy): Bacteria > Bacteroidota > Bacteroidia > Chitinophagales > Chitinophagaceae > UTBCD1. The sequence goes on from JAFEAF010000019.1 coordinate 34,700, forward strand.
CCAGAAGACGAATGCTGAGAGGTCAGACAGCCGAAACATTTCTGTGTTTTATGATATCAAAAGTATTGCAGGTGATTATTTAAAAGCGTTCTTGATCAGTGAAAAAGAAATTGCTTTCAAATTGCGCATTCGCATCGCTGTCGCTGCCATGAATAGCATTTTCTCCCACAGAGCCTGCATACAGTTTACGAATGGTTCCTTCAGACGCTTTTGAAGGATCGGTAGCACCGATCAGGTCTCTGAATTCTTCCACAGCATTTTCTTTAATTAATATTGCTGCAATGATGGGGCCGCTGCTCATGAAACTTACCAATTCCTGGTAAAAAGGACGTTCCTTATGGATAGCATAAAATTCACCGGCTTTTTCCGGCGTCAGCCTGGTTAATTTCATTGCAGAAATATGAAAACCTGCTTTGATGATACGATCTAAAATAATTCCCGAATACCCGTTTTTCACCGCATCGGGTTTGATCATAGTGAATGTTTGATTACTCATAGTTACATTTCGTTTTTTAGCGCCGCAAAAGTAAGCGAAACCTGCCGGTTTATTAATTTATTTCAGAAAGTATTTACAGTAAAACAGAATCCAAAACAAGGAAGTCTTTCCTTACCTTCGCAGCCATTTTATGAAACCTGTTGAAGAAATATTTCCGTTACTCAGCCAACCTCGTAACATTGTTATTACGACGCATCAGAAACCGGATGCAGATGCAATGGGCGCTTCACTCGCTTTGAAACTTTTCCTGGAACAGTTTGGGCATGGAATAACAGTGATTTCTCCGACAAATTGGGCTTCATGGGTTAGTTGGATGCCAGGTTGTAATGAAGTGTTGGACTTTGAATCGGATAAAGAAAAAGCAGAAAAGGCGCTGAACAATGCTGAATGGCTTTTTTGTCTTGACTTCAACACTTTAAGCCGTACCAAAACCATGTCGGAAAAATTAAAACAATTGAAATGCATTAAAATATTAATTGATCATCACCAGGAGCCAGATTTAGAATCATTTGATTTTGGAAAGAGCGCTACGGAAAAAAGCTCTACCTGTGAAATGATTTATGATTTTATTATTCAATCCGGACATAGTAATAAAATTAATGAAGAAATCAGTGAATGTATTTATGCCGGGGTGGTGGGAGACACCGGCTCTTTTCGCTTTCCTTCTGCCCATTCCGGCGTGCACCATTTAGTAGCTGAACTGAAATCACGTGGATTCAATCACACGAAAGTGCACGAAGCCTTGTATGATAATTTTTTAGAAAACCGACTCCGTTTTATAGGGTATGTTTTACTAAACCGGATGGAAGTTTTTTATGAATACAATACTGCATTAATCGCCATACCAAAAACTGATTTATTACGATTTAATATAAAAACCGGCGATACAGAAGGGCTTGTAAATTTTCCTCAGACCATCCAGGGTATAAAATTAGTTGCAATTGTAATTGACAGGGATGAAGAACGCAAATGGAGTTTCCGAAGTAAAGGCGATTTTGATTGCAATGCATTTGCCCGGAAATATTTTAATGGCGGCGGTCATTTTGCTGCATCTGGTGGGCACAGTAGCGATGCGCTGGATGTAACAGTAAAGAAATTCATTGTGGCAATGAAAGAAAACAAATCACAACTACAATAAACAAATATGAAAAAAACAAGAATTCTTTTAATGTGGGCAATTCCTATTGCAGCTATAGTATCATGCAACAATCTGGATTTTAAAAAAACAAAAAGCGGAGTCTTGTATAAAATTCTTTCTACCGGTAACCCGAAAGATTCCCTGGCAAAACCCGGACAGATTATGAAGTTTAATGTTATCTCAAAACTTAATGATTCTGTATTGTACACCAGTTATGGCAAGATGCCGGGATTTGTAAGAGTACCTAATTCCATGGAAACCGAATATTCTCCAGCAGAAGTTTTCCCACTATTAAGGAAAGGGGACAGCGTGGTGGTTGTTACGCTTACCGATTCGATTATTGCAAAAGGGCAAGGTGAGCAACTGCCCCCCGGCACTAAAAAAGGAGACCGTCTATCAACTACTTTTAAAATTCTGGAGTTATTCAGCAATGATAGTCTCGCCCGTTTGGATTATGATGCTGAAATGAAGAAAGATGAACCCAGGCGTCAAAAAGAATCTGCCGAACAGGAAATAAAAATGCAGGAACAACAAAAAGTGGATTTACAAAAAGAGATGGCAGAATACAAACAAAGCGGAGAAATAGATAAAGAGTTAAAAGCTATGGAAGCCTACCTTGACGCTAAGAAGATTCATGCACAAAAAACGGGCATGGGCGTTTTTGTTGATATAAAACTACAAGGCGATGGCCCTGCAATTGATTCGGGCAAAGTGGTTACAATAAAATATACTGGGAGAAAAATCGATACTGATAGTATATTTCAAAGCAACACCTATTCATTCGTTCTTGGAAAAATGCAGGTGATTCAAGGATGGGAACAGGGTTTGCAATTATTTAAAAAAGGAGGTAAAGGGACACTGTATATTCCCGGATTCCTTGCTTATGGAAGCAAAGTGGCGCCGGGATCACCGTTTAAACCTTTTGAACCATTAATGTTTGATGTAGAAGTGATGGATGTAAAAGACAATACCCCTCCTCCAGTGAATCAGTAAGAATTATTTTTATATAGGGGATAAAGAACAGCAAGATTGCTGTTCTTTATTTATTTGTATAAGCTTCAACAAGCTGAATGGTTTGTTTAGCTTCTTTCACATCATGCACTCTTAATATTTTTGCTCCGTTCAGCAATGCAATTGTATTCAAAACTATAGTTCCAGTTAATGCATTTCCGGATGTGGCACCGATAGATTTATATATAAAAGACTTGCGGGAAAGCCCTGCAAGAATAGGGCATTGTAATTTTTCAAATGACGAAAGGTTTTGCAACAATTCGAAATTATGTGTTATGGTTTTCCCAAATCCAAAACCGGGATCAATAATAATATCTTTTATTCCCGCTTCCTGCAGTGATTTGATTTTTTTTTGCAAAAACCCGAATACTTCCGAAGTCACATTTTCATAAAATGGATGAGCTTGCATCGTTTTCGGAACTCCCTGCATGTGCATTAACACATAAGGAACCTCTAGCAGTGCAATAACCTGAATCATATTTTCATCCATACCTCCGGCACTGATATCATTTATTATGCTGGCACCAGCATCAATGGTTTCTTTGGCTACTTTGGAATAAAAAGTATCAATCGAAATTAAAGATTGAGGAAAGTAATTATATATTGCTTTTACAGGTTCCAACACTCTCTTTAACTCCTCATCAGCAGATATCAACTCACTTCCCGGCCTGGTACTTTGCCCGCCAATATCAAGTATATCGGCACCGTCTTGAATCATTTGTTCTGCAGCTTTCAAGATCTCATGTAATCCTGACCTGCGGCTGCCTGAATAAAAAGAATCCGGTGTGATGTTTATTATACCCATCACCAGCGGTTTATCCACAGTCAATGATCTTCCTTTGCAATTCAATTCAAACATTTAGCCTTTGTTCGTTAATTTTGAAGCTAAAGATAATTATATGAATCCTATTAGTCAGAGAATAAATGGATGCATTTCAATTGCTCGTGGTTACATGCAAAAACAAGGGCGCCAAACCTTATGTGCTTTTGAGGAAGCTACAAATTAAAATAGGTAAGGTTTCAATAGATAATTTTTGAGATGGACCCGGCTATATTTGAATAGCAGTTTTTAAATTTTCTGATGAAATAGAATGATTTGATTTTTATGACTAACACCAATTTGCAATATGACAAGGTAATTTCTTCATGCAGGGAAATTTTTTTAAAGAAGGCACTAGATTATGGAACTGCATGGCGGGTGTTGCGTACCATTTCCATCGTGGATCAGATTTTCATTAAAGCGCAACGTATCCGGACTATCCAGCAAAAAGGTTTGCAAAAAGTGGCCGATGATATTACGGCCGAATTTCAAGGCATTATCAACTATGGGTTGATCGGGTTGATTCAACTCGAACTTCCCCGGGATACACCTGAAGAAATGGACATTGAGAAAGTCATTTCGTTATACAATGCTAATGCAGATGCATCCAAAAAAGTAATGATGGACAAAAACCATGATTATGGTGAAGCCTGGAGATCCATGAGCCAGGAAAGTTTTGTGGATCTTGTGCTTATGAAATTGCAACGCATCCGTCAGATTCTTATCAATGAAGGTAAAACGATCATGAGTGAAGGCATTGATGCCAATTTTATTGACATTATTAATTATTGCGTTTTCGCCCTGATATTGATGAATGAAGATTAGAAATCGTTGGGAATTAAATCAACCCGGTTTATTATGAAACTCATTACTACAATTGTTCGAATTATCGTTGCTGTGCTGTTTATATTTTCCGGGTTAATAAAAGCCAATGACCCGCTTGGCCTGAGTTATAAAATGCAGGAGTTTTTTGAAGCATGGAACGATAGTTTATCCAAAGGTTCATTTTTCCTGAATCATACACTAATTAATTTCTTTGATTTTTTGCATCAACATTCGCTGACGCTGGCTGTTATCATGATTGCATTTGAAATCATTGCCGGTGCAGCTTTATTACTGGGATGGCAGATGCGTTTTTTTAGCCGGTTCCTTTTGCTATTGATTTTATTTTTCACATTTCTCACCGGATATGCATTGCTTTCAGGTAAATTTAAAAATTGCGGATGTTTCGGTGATTGCATCCCGATTACTCCGAAAACCTCATTTTTGAAAGATATAGTATTGACAGTACTAATCTTTTTTCTTTTTTGGCAACGAAAAAAAATACAACCTTTCTTTACCCGGAAGACTGGCTTAATTGCCATGGTTTTGGTAACAGTTTTTAGTTTCGGTGTTCAGTGGTACATGCTCACCTATTTGCCGGTATGGGATTGTTTGCCATTTAAAGTGGGCAATAATATTTCAGAACAAATGAAAATACCTGCGGATGCAGTACCAGATAGTACTGTAATCACTTTTGTTTATAACAGACAGGGAAAAGAAGTTGAGTTCACTTCAGATAATTTTCCACCCGATTTTAATGATTCATTGTACAAATTTGTAAACCGTCATGATAAACTGATTCGTAAAGGGAAAAATAATGAACCGCCCATCAAAGGATTTGTTTTATCTGGAGTTACCAATGTAGATTCGACACAGATAGTACTAAGCCAGCCTTACGCTGTTTTATTATTCTGTATGGATTTTTCCGAGCCGGTTTCCCGATGGGAGAGAGATTTTGCCAAATTATACGGGGAAGCTAAAAACAAAAATATTCCTGTTTATGTGGTGACATCCAGGATGGATCAGGCGACTGCAACATTTGCAGGTACTTCTTTGGCTACAATCCCGATTTTTAAATGCGATTATACTGCCATCCGAACCGCAGCAAGAACGAATCCTTGTTTATATTTACTAAAACAAGGAACAATCCTTGGAAAATGGAGTTATAAACAGATAAATAGTGCTATCAAAAAACTACCTTAAGCGCTAATCTATAACCATGTTACGATTCATTGCCAAAAAGTTTTTATACAGCCTGCTTGTATTAATAGGAGTAGTGATGCTTGTTTTCTTCTTATTCCAGGGCTTTGGTGACCCGGCAAGATTAGTGATGGGGCAAACCGGAGATTCTGCAACACAAGCTAATATCCGGAAAGAACTGTATCTCGACCAGCCAAAATGGAAACAATTTTTATTTTACCTTGATGATGTTTCACCCATCTGCGTTCACAGCAAGAATGAAATACAAAAGAAGAATCTCAGGGGAATTTTTATAGGGGGCGAAGAAAAATTCGGGATAAAAATTCCTTATCTCCGTCAGTCATATCAAAGTAAAAGGGATGTTTGGAACATATTAATGCAGGCTTTGCCGGGAACACTAATGCTGGCTGTTGCTGCCATGCTTATTGCAATTATTTTAGGTATCCCATTAGGAGTACTTGCAGCAGTGAAACAAAACAGCTGGTTGGATACCTCTGCTGTGTTTTCCAGTATCATTGGTATTTCAGCACCCTCATTTTTCATGGGCATTATCATTGCTTATGTTTTTGGATTTGTTTTAAGCGATTGGACAGGGCTTCATATTTCCGGTAACTGGTTTGATATTGATGATGCCACCGGGGCCAGGAGGCTGACTTTACAAAACCTTATTCTCCCTGCAATCACATTAGGTATTCGGCCTTTAGCTATCATCACCCAGTTGACACGGAGTGCTATGCTTGACGTATTAGAACAAGACTTTATCCGGACAGCATATGCAAAAGGGCTTTCAAAAAGAGTGGTGATATGGAAACATGCTTTGCGCAATGCCTTGAACCCTGTAATCACTGCAGTGACTGGTTGGTTTGCCGAATTACTGGCCGGTGCGTTTTTTGTTGAATATATTTTTGGATGGCAGGGGATTGGAAAAGTGACCGTTGATGCATTGGAAAAGCTGGACTACCCGGTAGTTATGGGTTCTGTTCTGATCACTGCTGCATTTTTTATAGTTATCAATATCCTGGCAGATATACTTTATGGAATTGTAGACCCACGGGTCAGGATACAATGACATCCGGCTGACAGAAATTTTTTTCTTCACATTTTATTTAGATCAGTCTTTTTAATTTCGATTTATTGTAAATTACATAAATCAGGTTTCAATTCATTCTATGGAAAAAGTGATTACGATATTAGGCAGAAAACAGCCGTACTTTAATACGGTCACATCCGACACTGCATTGAATGATGCCCTTCATAAAATGAACTGTGAAAATATACGTTACCTGATTGTAATGGATGGCGATCGCTTTCTCGGATTATTATCGGAGCATGACATATTTTCTAAAACAATGATGAAACAACTTCCTTTAGAAAGAATGACTGTCGGCCAAATTATGAAGACCGGGATTCCTATCGTAGATTCGGAAGAAACAGTAGAAAACTGCCTGAAGATGATGCAGCTTTTTAAAGTTCACCACCTGCCCGTATTCGATGATTTTCGTTTTTGCGGCGTAGTATCCAGTGATGATATTTTGCAGGAAGCTATGCAGCACCGAAAAGATATTTTCGACGAAGAAAGTGACAGGCTTTTTTCTATCAGCGATTAGTGAACAATTATTTCTGAGATTATTTTTTTACCTAATGTTTCATTTACTCTCGCTTTGATTTTTTCCTTTTGGAAGATCAGTTCATTTTTTAAAGGAGCCACATGAGTGGTAATGATAAGTTTATCACCGATGATTTGCAGTTTATCGGTGTAGCGGGCAATTGTTTTTCCCATAATCTGTTCCCAGGCATCCTCAATCTGCATGGCCTGTATATCTCCTTTAATACGGCTTTGTTCAAGGAATTGCTGTATGGCATCGCTGATTGAAAATTCTCCCATAGAAAACTAAAATACGAAAGTAAAAAGTAAAAAAACAATTTTCAAAAATCCTTGTCTTTCCTGAAACCGAAGTTCCCGGTTTTTACATTTTGATTTTTTAAATTAGAGCACTAAAGCTCTATCAATTGATAGGTTGTTGCCATAGATTTTAAATGTTGTTCCATTCTTTCCCTGTTGGTGTCAGTAATAAAGACCTGCCCTTCATTGTTGATACATACATATTGGAGAAGGTTAGCAATCCTGCTTTCATCCAATTTTTCAAATACATCATCCAGCAACAGGAGCGGAGTAAATCCTTTTTCCTTTTTTAAGATTTCCATCTCTGCCAGTTTCAGTGCGAACAGCAAACTTTTGCGTTGCCCCTGGGACGCTATATTGCGGAACAATAATTTACCCAGGAAGATTTCTAAATCATCTTTGTGAATACCGCAGGTACTTCTCTGTGCACGGCAATCCTTTTGCCTGGAGTTTTTCAATAATTCACCGAATGAGCCATTCAATAATTCACTTTCAAATAAAAATTGAATTTCTTCAGGTTGTTGTGCAATTTCAAGATATAGCCTGATGACCATCGGAAAGAAGCGAGTCAAAAATTTTTTTCTGGCATTGAAAATAAAGCTGCCGGGTTCAATGAGTTGTTTATCTAAGATATCCATAACCGAAAAATCATTAATACCAGATTCGGCAAAGGAGCGTAATAATGCATTACGTTGTTGAAGAATTTTATTGTAGGTGATCAGGCTTTTCAGGTACTCGGCATCCAATTGCGATAACAACGCATCCAGGAATTTTCTTCTTTCTTCACTTCCACCGGTAATCAGTTGTGCATCATCCGGCGCAATGATAACGCAGGGATAGTGTCCGATATGCTGTGAAAACTTTTCATATGTATCGCCATTCACAGAAAATTCTTTTTTACCGGGTTCTCTAAGAATGCATAGGGCCTTTTCTTCTTTTCCATTCAGAAAAAATTTTCCTTCAATTCTGAAACCGTTTTGCCCCTGATGGGCACTGTTGCTATCTGAACGGATAAAATAGCTTTTGGTAAAACAGAGGTAATGAATGGCATCCAGCAGGCTGGTTTTACCGGTTCCATTGTTACCGCATATACATACGATACGCCGGGTAAATTCAAAATTTCGGCAATTGTAATTTTTAAATTGGGTGAGTTTTATATCTTTAATTTGCAACATGAGCCTGCAAAATAAATGGTAATCCTTAAACTGCTAAATCCTTCATATTCAAAAGCGATTATTTCCTTTTTTAACCTTATTTTTGCACCCGCTTAATTCAACCACCGGATGGTAGAAAAAACACAAACAGCCAAACCCAAATCAACCAAGTTTTCAAAAGAAACTTACCTGTATTGGTATGAACTGATGCAATTGATTCGCCAGTTTGAACTAATGGCAGAGGAAAAATATAAAATGGATGGAAAGATCAGGGGATTCTTTCATGCATATGTAGGACAGGAAGCTATTGCCGCCGGATGCATGACAGCTACAAGACCAGAAGATCTATTTATCACGGCATACCGGGATCATGGACTGGCCATTTCTAAAGGAGTTTCAGTGAATAGCTGCATGGCCGAATTGTATGGAAAAGCTACCGGGAATTCCAAAGGGAAGGGAGGAAGTATGCACTTCTTTGGTAAAGATGTAAATTTTTGGGGAGGCCATGGAATTGTAGGCGCTCAAATAGGAACAGGAGCAGGATTGGCATTTGCTGAACAATACAGGGGAACTGATAACGTGGTTCTTTGTTTTTTTGGTGATGGTGCTGCCCGCCAGGGAATATTACATGAAACATTTAACCTGGCAATGCTTTGGAAGTTACCTGTGATTTTTATTTGCGAAAATAATAATTACGCCATGGGCACATCGGTCGAACGTTCATCGAATGTAATTGACATTTATAAACTGGCTGATGGATATGAAATGCCGGCAGATACCATTGATGGTATGAGTGCCGAAGCTGTACATGACGGTGTTAGCCGGGCTGTGAAAAGAGCAAGGGAAAAAGGGGGACCTACCTTACTTGAAATTAAAACTTATCGCTATAAAGGGCACTCCATCAGCGATCCGCAAAAATATCGCAGCAAAGAGGAAGTGGAAGAGTATAAAGAAAAAGATCCGATTCAGCAGGTTTTAAAAACAATATTAGGATCAGGCTTCGCTAAAGAATCAGATATAAAAGCTATTGATGACAGGGTAGGAGCTATAGTCGCAGAATCGGTAAAATTTGCTGAGGAAAGTCCATGGCCCGATGACAGTGAAGTGCTCAAAGATGTGTATATGGATAAAGATTATCCTTTTATCGTTGATTAACCTCTTAATTTCAATTCAACATTCACTAAAACATTTACAAAAATAAAAATGGCAAAGACTAAGCATACAGGTACAACAGAAGAAGTCCTCATTGCAAAAGCAAAAGATTTTTGGGATCGTTACAGCAAACCTATTATGGTTATTTGTGTAGTGTTAGTTCTTTTAATCGGGGGATATTACGGATACCAGAATTTTATAAAAAGACCTAAAGAGCAAAAAGCATCTGATGCTATTTTTAAAGCAGAGGAATATTATCGTTTGGATTCTGTGAAATTAGCTTTGAATGGTGACGGGCAATACCCCGGGTTTCTCAGTGTCATCAGTAAGTATGATGGTACGGATGCTGCCAATCTGGCCTCATTTTATGCAGGTAGTTGTTATCTGAAGTTGGGTGATGATGCAAATGCTGTTAAGTATCTGAAAAAATTCAGCACAGATGCGAAACAAATCCAGGCAAGAGCTTATAAACTATTGGGAGATGCTTATGCCGATTTAGGGAAAAATTCTGATGCATTGGAGAATTACAAGAAAGCAGCGAACGAGTTTACTGAAGATCAGGTCAACTCTGCTGAAGCTCTGTTTATGGCTGCTTACTTTGCAGATAAGGTGATGAAAGATTCCAAACAAGCGATTTCATTGTATAAAGAACTGAAAGAAAAATACCCATCCACGCCGCAGGGAATAGATGCCGACAAGTACCTGGCTGTATTAGGTGTTTATGATGTGGAGTAAGTTAACCCCTGATCCTTGAATCTTGTACTTTGTAGCTTGAATATCCAGATTTTCATACCGTGTTTTGTTGATCAGCTGTTTCCACAGACTGCTTTCAATATGATCAAAGTACTCGAAAGGGCTGGCTGCAATGTGTCTTATAATACATCACAAACCTGTTGCGGGCAGCCGGCTTTCAATGCCGGTTTTTGGGATGATGCTAAGCCTGTTTGTTCTAAATTTATTCGTGATTTTTCCGGTTCTGATTTCATTGTAGCTCCCAGTGCCAGCTGTGTAGGCTTTGTTCGTAATTATTATGGGAAACTATTTGATAATTCTTCCCTTCGTCATGAAGTCATAGATCTGGGAAACAGGATTTTCGAGTTTTCAGAATTTATGATTAAGAAATTAGGCGTGGAAGATGTAGGAGCTGAATTAAACGGTAAAGCTACTTACCATGATAGCTGCGCCGGATTGCGTGAATGCAGGATCAAAGCAGAGCCGAGAAAATTATTATCCAAAGTAAAAGGCCTGCAGATAACTGAAATGAATGATGTAGAAACCTGTTGCGGTTTTGGCGGCACTTTCGCTGTAAAGTTTGAAGCCATCTCTATCGGAATGGGAGAGCAAAAAGTAGAAAACGCATTGGCCACCGGCGCTGAATATCTTATCTCCACAGATCTTTCCTGCCTGATGCACTTACAGGGCTATATCAAAAACAAAGGCTATTCCTTACAAACACTTCATTTGGCTGATGTACTGGCATCAGGCTGGTGACCATCACAACCCAGAATAATAATCATAACCTCTCTCAAACCAATAATCGGGTGGCCGGCTGTTGGAAAAGAAGATCGTACCGATACGTTTCAGATGTTTGATACCGTATTTTACCGGAATGATTAGGCGAAGCGGATAACCCTGGTTCAGTGGCAAGGGTTTCCCATTCATTTCATAAGCTAAAATAGTTTGTGGGTGCATAATGCTCGGCATATCAATTCCCACATAATATTTTTTATCCGGTGTACTCATACCTGTATATTTCATTTGTGTTTCGTATGTCAAGCCATAAGCATGTACAAAGTCTGAAAATTTTACTCCGGCCCAATGCGTAATCTGATTCCAACCTTCTATACATTTAAAGTCGAATACAATTTCGGTTTTTGGTAACTTTTTAATATCATCCATCGTCAGGCTCAAAGTATCTCCATTTTTTTTAATCACATAGAGCCTCCATGAGGCAGTGTCCAGTATACTTTTTAAACCGAGGTCGCCATTCACCCGAACATTTTTAACAGCGTCTTCTACTGAATATTCCCTGGTCAGATGACGATTTGATAAAATCCTTCTGAACAACGATTCATTCATATCTAAAACAGTTCGCAGCGGTTGGCGGGCACCATTGGCCGATTCTGGCTGGTAACGCAGCCACTTCCATCCATAAAACCCGGCACCCATGAGTATAAAAAAGAAAAAAAATGAGATGATCGTTTTTTTTACAATCAGTTCATCTGTACTGAGTTTTTTGTTTTTAGTAAATATATTTTTAAAAATATTTGACATGCTTATTTGTTTATAGGCTCTTCAGCAGCTGATTCTTCTTTTGTTTTTACTACTTCAAAACCTGTAACCATGGCTCTGAAATTATTCCATCCGGCAAACATGACCTGTATAACATGAATGACAAAAAACAGCACATAACCAATGGTCAAAGCAAAATGAATAATCCGGGCAAATTTATATCCGCCCATAAGAGTACATAACCAACCCAATTGAGTAGGTTTATAAATAGCAAGCCCGGTAAGTATAGATCCGAGACCCATAATGATAATAGCGGAATATGCAATTTGCTGCGCCGCATTGTATTTATTTTGTGGCGGCGCCATTTTCCGGATATGCAGATCATGCAGCAATACCTGCCAGGCTTCTTTAAATGAATTTTTCCCGGGCAATAAATACTTCCACTCTCCGGATAAAATGGTATAGAGCACATATAAAAAACCATTGATAAAAAACAACCACATGAAAACAAAATGATAAGCCATTCCCTCTGCTAAATGAAAAGATATATGCAATGCATCATAAAAAGAATTAGGGAAAAATTTAAGAAGTAGTGTGCTGCCAAATCCAATTTTATATACATCATTGGCCCAATAGATGAGAAGACCGCTCCAGATCATGATGGCCAGCACCGGGAAATTTATCCAATGAAACCAGCGAATGGCTAATGGATGTTTTTTTACAATTTTCTTCATTTAAAACACGGGTGAAAGGGAAAGTTAAACAAAATTACAAGCAAGAATTGAAAAGAATTGTCAGTTTCCTTACAGTTATCTGACTTCAGTTAATTTTGAATATTATAAAAAGTTTATTATATGGCATACTGGTTAGTAAAATCAGAACCTTTGGTGTACTCCTGGGAACAGTTTGAAAAAGAAGGTACCACCTGTTGGAGTGGTGTCCGCAATTATGCAGCACGTCTTCATTTGATGAATATGAAAAAAGGCGATGAAGTTTTTTTCTATCATAGCAACGAAGGATCTGAAATTATTGGGATAGCAAGGATTACGAAAGAACATTATCATGACCCAACAACAACTGATGATCGCTGGGTAGCAGTAGACTTAAATCCTGTCCGGAAATTAAAAAAACCGGTACCTCTCGGATGCATAAAAAAAGATAAACGGCTAAACAGTATGTCTCTTGTCCGAATTGGAAGATTGTCTGTACAACCTGTAAGTAATATGGAATGGGCAGTAGTTTTGGAATTAGCCGGGGAAAAAAAATAGAGTTTTTCACATTTGTTTGAAACATTTCATATTAGTATTAAAATTTATCCGTACATTAATCGCCGTATTTGGTATTGACTATTTTTATTTTATTCCTTAACTAAAACATTTTTTATGTCAAATCTTGAACAAAGAATGGAAAAGCTTGAAAAAAAACTTCGCTTATATCAAATAGCTTTTATTTCTATTCTCCTTGCTGGAGGATTTCTAGTTGTAAGTGGATTTAATAAAAAAAACCAGGTCCCCGATTTAATACAGGCTAAAGCCTTCCAGGTGGTGGATGACCAGGGCCGGGCATTGGTTTCATTAAAAAAAGATAATAATAATAATGCCGGGAATATACGTTTGTATGATCAAAACGGGACAACCTTGTTAGACATTTACCAGAATGACGCAGGCGCCGGTGCCCTGTTACTGAAATCAAAAAATTCTAAAAATACTTGTTATATCGGCTCATATAATAATGGCTCTGGACAAATCAAAGTATATAACTCCAATGAAAAAGCAGTGGACGAAATAGGATCTACAACAAGTGATAATGGTTATTTTGGAGTAAATAATTTTGAAGGGAACAATATTTTATCTGTCACTTCTTCGAAAAATGCTGACGGAATCGTTTCCGTTTTTAACCGCAATAAAAATCGCATTTGTGTATTAGGACCGGATGATAATGGGAATGGAGTACTCAACGTTTTAAACAGCTCGGGGCAAAACATGAATGGAGTTTGGCCTAAACAATAACTTCTTGATTCAATTTGTATAAAAGTTATCTTTTACAGATGTATGGGATAACTTTATTTTATGCCTAAAAAAAGAATTGTTGTATTGACAGGAGCCGGCATCAGTGCCGAAAGCGGATTGAAAACTTTTCGAGACAGCGATGGGTTATGGGAAGGATATAATATTGAAGATGTGGCCACACCCCGTGCCTGGAAAAAGAATCCTCAACTTGTGTTGGACTTTTATAATATGCACCGCAAAAATGTGGCCGACGCCAAACCTAATGCGGCACATTTCGGTTTGGCAGAACTTGAAAAAGATTTTGATGTTACAATCATTACTCAGAACATAGACGACCTTCATGAAAGAGCAGGATCAACCAATGTCATTCACCTGCACGGAGAAATTTTCAAAATGTGCAGTGAAAAAAATAAAAACATTGTTCAGGAAATAAGAAAAGATATACACCTGGGTGATCTGGCGGAGGATGGAGAACAATACCGCCCTTTCATTGTTTGGTTTGAAGAATCCGTGCCGAAGATCGAAGAAGCAATACCGGTAATAAGCGATGCGGATATTTTTGTAGTGGTAGGAACATCCCTGGTTGTTTATCCTGCTGCCGGCTTGGTGAATTATGCCGGTTGGGAAATTCCAAAATTCATCATTGATAAAAAAATACCTTACACATCTTCCGTTAAAAATTTGAGTGCCATTGAAAAACCGGCCACAGAAGGAGTAGGAGATTTGAAAAAAATTTTATATGCCGGCTAATAACAACTTTCCCTATTTCCATTCTTCATGAAATATCACATCATTCGATTCCAGTTCTTTCAACACCGGCTCATAAATTTCTTTTGAAGTTGGGATATGAAGCCCAGTTATTTTAATCTTTCCATTCAAAATAAGTTTTGCCGCAATTCCCAATGGCAATCCTACCGTTTTTGCCATAGCAGTATGCAGGTTGTCTTCGCCTTTTACAATTAATAGGCTGCTGGCTTCAGATTTTTTATCACCAATCAGGTACTCAAATTCATGAAGCATAACAATCATGTCTTTGTCATAGGGCCGCAATGCCATTTTTTTTTCAATTGCAAATTGCAGAATGTCTGCAGGACTGCACAGTCCTTTATTTATTAAAGTTTCTTTATCATCCAGGCCAAGGAAAAAAAGTTGTTTAAGCGTCAGGTTAGCTTCATGCATATTATGAGCAACAAATGCAGCTGCATTATTTTTCACTTTCTCAATTTCAATAGTTTCAAGATTGCCTTGTTCATCAGCAGCCATAAAGGATTCCGGTAAAGGCTGATCTTCGTCTTCGGCTAACTTTTCCGCTTTCATTAGTTTCATCAGGTTTTCCAGCATGTCTTTCGTTTTATCAAACCGTTCTTTCATTTTTTCTTCCAGCCATTCGCCAAAGCCATTTTTATCCATGTGTTCTTTAAATACCTGTTGCAGGCTTTTCCCGGTAGTATCGTATTGTGCTGTTTCATCTGTCAATTTCAGATCAATAATATTTTTCCAGCCATACATAAAATCAGGATGACGCAATGTGGTGCGGATAAAAGTATCGGCAGTTTGCAACCCGTATAATTCGCTATACCGAAGCGAGTCCCTGTTTGGATAATAACTTAAAAAACCGATTCCAGGGATTTCTAACATTCTTTCCCCTCTGAATATTTCATCATAAGATATTTTTTTTTCAATACCATTTTCCCTGAAAAGAGCTCCTGCCTTACCGGCTAAAACAACATTTCTTGAGTTCCAGCTAATTTTATAATGCCAGGGATTGTCATCACTTTCCGGAGCCACCAACCCACCGCAATGAGATCTGAAAGAAACAATCTGACCACCTTTTTCATGAATGGAATCAATAACTTTCATGGCGCTCATGTGATCAATGCCCGGATCAAGTCCCATTTCTCCAAGAAATAATAATTTTCTTTTTTCAATTTCCGTACGTAATTCTTGAATGTGCTCATCTATGTAGGATGCTGTAAGTAAATTTTTATTGCAGGCCACACAGTCTTGTGCTACCAGGTAATGAAGAACTGCCGGCAGAAGGGAGATAACAATATCAGAATGCCTTATATGGTGCAGTCGTTCTTCTGAGTTTAGTATGTCAAAAGATATTGCATTTGCCCTTCCTGCATTTCCAATTTTGGATTGAGCAAGCCTTAAATCTGCATCCACTACAGTCAGCTTCCAGTTTTCCTGCAATGAGTTTTTGATAATATAGTCTATTAATACCGTTGCTGACCTGCCGGCGCCAAACAATAAAATATGCTGCATAAAAAAGATCAGGGTTAAATCAAAAAGGGAAATTAGGATATTTATTCAAACCCTGGTAGTTAAGAAAATTTCTTACAAACCTGCTGTTTGATTATTTAGTTCTTTGGATTCGATTTTAATAATTTTAAATGCCACTTTGATACCCCGATTGGATGGAGGAATGGCAATCGTCAATGACCCTTTGGGTGCTATGGATTGAAATGAAATATTTTCAGTTTTTAGTGGTTGTTCACTTGGTTTTAAATACTGTAAAGCCACCACTACGTTATCGAGAATATATTTTGAATTATTGGTCACAGTTAATTGTAAATCACGAATACCGCCAAAAACCCCTCTTTTATAATCATTCCCTTGCACGGAAACGAGTTTTGAAATATCTGACTGGGAAACCGAAACTGATTCATCATTAGTTTCACGGCTCTTTTTAATTCGTTCCCCGGTTACAGAATTCACTTCTACTGAAGGTGTATTCTGATCGAAGGACATTTCCTTTTTAGCAGTCGTGATTTTTTCAGAATTAAGCGAACCCGAATTATTTTTTGAAGTATTGCTTTTTACTGAGAATAATATTGTTTTTTTTTCGACCAATTCCTTTTTTTCTTCTGTATTTGAAGCCATGAGAGGTAATTGTTGCTGAGTCGTCAATTCAGAAGTATTGTTCCCGGATGATGTTTGAATTTGCATTTGTTCAGGTGTCTGAACCGAAGCAGAAGACTGCAAAGATTTTATGGGCTGCTCTGCAATATATTTTTTTGACGTTTTAGATTTTAATGTAAACCCGATTAAAATGCCCAATGCCAACACATAAATAAAAACTGATGCCCGTTTGAGATTTTTTATCAGAAAATTTTTCCGTGCTGCTTTTTGTTTTCGGTGCTGTAAAGTTTTTATATACTTGTCTTTGATCTCATCCAGCGGTTGAGAATATTTCACTTCAGCAGCTACCGGATTTTCTGTGACATTAATTGTTTTTACTCTTTGAAAGGATTTTTCCCCGTGGTTTATTATTGTATTTTCTGCCTCAGCTATTTCCTTTTTAGGGGACGGCATTGTTACAAACACTGCTTTTTTTAAAGCCATTGCTCCATTGGTATCACCCTGGATTTCCAGAGATTTTTCCTCAGACTTTTTTTTATAAAACCTGTCAAAAGGTTGTTCCTCTATTGCAGGAGCAAAAGTTTTCAATTCTTCCACTTCACTTGGGTATCTCCAGGCAGCACTTTTACCTTGCACCCAAACGAGATCATAGGCTTTGAGTCCAATATCCAATAATTCTTCCCGTGAATAAGGACCTGATTCTTTATTGTTTCTTAACAACAGATAATTTGCCATAACCTATAGTAATTGATACTCTTTTTTACAACGAAAAATTACGCCGAAGAGTGCAAATGCAATGTTATAAAGAAGCCAAAAGTTTCGTTGATAACTAATTCAGAAGAGTGGAAAAAAGGATGTAAAAAACGACTTTTTTTATCAGGTTTTCAGCGTCATTTCCGGTACATTTGCAGACTTCAAAAAATCAATTCCAGAAACAGGTAAAATAAGCTATGGACGAGACTTTTCAGCCACAGGAAACCAGTGACAATAACCGAATTATCCCGGTAAATATAGAAGAGCAAATGAAGGCTGCTTACATTGACTATTCGATGTCAGTGATTGTAGGCAGGGCATTACCTGACGTTCGGGATGGATTAAAGCCGGTACATCGCCGCATATTGTTTGCGATGAATGAGCTGGGATTGAATTTTAATAAGCCTTATAAAAAATCTGCCCGTATCGTAGGTGAGGTGTTGGGAAAATATCATCCCCATGGAGATACTGCTGTGTATGATGCTATGGTCCGTATGGCGCAGGTATGGAGTATGCGTTATACGCTTATAGACGGGCAGGGAAATTTTGGAAATGAGGATGGTGATGGGCCGGCAGCTATGCGATACACCGAAGCAAGATTGGAACGTCTTGCCGAACACATGCTTGATGACATTGAAAAAGAGACAGTGGAGTTTCAACTAAACTTTGATGATTCTGAAAAAGAACCCACTATTTTACCCACCCGCATACCCCAGCTTCTGATCAATGGATCGAGTGGCATTGCTGTGGGTATGGCAACAAACATAATGCCTCATAATCTCAGCGAGGTCATTGACGGATGTATTGCTTTTATTGATAAGAGAGATATCACAATTGATGAAATGATGCAATATGTTAAAGCCCCGGATTTTCCGACAGGAGGAATAATCTACGGCATGGAGGGTGTGAAGGCTGCTATGCATTTTGGAAGAGGCAGGGTAGTACTTCGGGGAAAATTGCATGTGGATGCAAAAGCAAATGGCAAAGAGCAAATCATCATTACTGAAGTTCCATACCAGGTTAACCGGGACACGCTTACAAACCGGATTGGAGAACTGGTAAATGAAAAAGTAATTGATGGTATTGCACACGTAAACAATGAATCCAACAATAAGGAAGGCACCAGGATAGTACTTGATTTAAAAAGAGATGGGGTAGCAAATGTTATTATCAACCAACTTTATAAACTAACGGAATTACAAACAAGTTTTGGTGTAAATAATGTAGCTCTGGTGAAAGGAAGGCCCAGAACACTGAATGTGAAAGAAATGATCAGCGAATTTGTGGAATTCCGTCATGAGGTGGTGGTTCGTCGTACCCAATTCGATTTAAGAGAAGCAGAAAAGAAAGCGCATATCTTACAAGGGTATCTAATTGCTTTAGATCATTTGGATGAAGTAATCAATCTGATCAGAAGTTCTGCAACGCCTGAAATTGCAAAAGAAAAATTAATCAATGCAGGATGGGGGCTGGATGAAATACAGGCAAAGGCTATCCTGGAATTACGTTTGCAACGCCTCACAGGCATGGAGCGGGAAAAAATAAAACAGGAATATGATGAGTTGATGAAAATTATTGCATATCTGAATGATTTACTCAGCGACCAGGTAAAACGATTCGAGGTAATCAAAAAAGAATTGCTGGAAATCAAAGAAAAATTTGGAGACGGTAGAAAAACAGAAATTACTTATCTTGATGATGAAGTTAAAATTAAAGACCTGATCAAAGAGGAGGATGTTGTAATCACCATTTCCCATTTGGGATATATTAAAAGGACTTCTGCTACTGAATATCGTTCACAGCGCCGGGGTGGCAGGGGAGTGATCGGAGGAAAAACAAGGGAAGAAGATTATATAGAGCATCTTTTTGTCGCTTCAACGCATCATACAATGCTTTTTTTCACAGAAAAGGGGAGATGCTACTGGCTCAATGTTTATGAAATTCCCGAAGGAGAAAAAACGGGCAAAGGCAGAGCTATTCAAAACCTGATGCAACTTCCTTCAGACGATAAAGTTCGGGCTATTATTGATGTTAAAGATCTGAAAGACGAAGAATTCGTAAAATCACACAACATTGTACTTTGTACCAAAAAGGGAATTATTAAAAAAACGGAGTTGGAGGATTTCAGCAGACCGAGGCAAACAGGTGTGAATGCCATTACCATAAACGAAGGCGATGAATTGCTTGAAGCAAAAATGACTGACGGAAAATGTGAGATCATGATGGCTGTGAAAAGCGGCAGAGCTATTCGTTTTAATGAAACAAAAGTGCGGCCTACAGGTCGTGGTGCTATCGGGGTTGCGGGTATTGAAGTGGATGATGGCGGTGATGAAGTGATCGGATTAATTTGTGTAAGCCCGGAAGACCAGGCAGGAAGGACCGTTTTAGTTGTAAGCGAAAAAGGTTTTGGGAAAAGAACTCCTGTTGAAGAATACAGGATGACTAATCGAGGAGGGAAGGGGGTGAAGACGATCAATGTAACCGAAAAAACAGGTACTTTAGTAGGCATACTCGCAGTAGCAGAAATGGAAGATCTGATGATAAGCTGTAAAAGCGGGGTTACGATTCGCATGAAAGTGTCTGATATCAGCGAACAAGGAAGAGCTACGCAGGGTGTAAAACTGATAAAGCTCGATGAAGGCGATGAGATTGCAGCCATTACACGCCTGAACGATCGTGATGAAAACGGGAATGGAAATGGCAGCGAAAATGAACAGGACGCAACCCCTGAATCATAAACTTCATCTGTTGTAATAAGATGGGAATTTCAAATATTTTAAAAAAAATCACTATGCAAAAATTAGCTCTAACACTGCTGCTGGCTTTTATGACTGCCAGGCTATTTTCACAAAGTATTGACGATGTAAAAAAATATGCCATTTTGCAAAAATGGGAAGATGCAAAAACAAATGTTGACAAATTTCTTTCTGTTGAAAAAAATACCAAAAATGCTGAAGGCTGGTATTATAAAGGTTATATCTACGCTGAATTAGCCAAGTTACCAAACTACGCAGGCACCAACACCCGGATGCAGGCATTTGAAGCCTTTAAAAAATACCAGGAGTTGGATCCAAAAAATGAAATGATGAAAGAAAACCAGAATGGAGAATTTTTTGGCTTATATAATGCTTATTTTGATGATGGCGTTGCAAAATATAATTCTAAAAATTACGGAGATGCTTTTACAGATTTTAAAAATGCATTAATGGTAGAAGGGTATATTAAATCAAAAAACTATTCTTATAAAAGTTTTTCTTTTCCTGCTCTGGATACACAATTGACACAAAATACTGCATTGGCAGCCTACCTGAATAAAGACAGCGCCAATGCGGCTGCTTATTATCAGAAACTAGCAGATGCCAAAGTGGTTGGTGAGAATTTTACAGATATTTACCAATTCCTGGTTGAGTATTTCAATGCTAAAAATGATATAGCCAACAGGGATAAATACCTGGGAATAGCTAAAGAGTTATATCCTAAAAATTCAAACTGGGAAGATTATGAATGGAAATTTGCAGGAAATGATCCGCAGAAAAAAGATAACGTATTAGCTGAATACCCTAACAGTTATTCCCTTTATTATAATTATGCCGCCGAGTTATTCAATGAATTATATACTTCTGAAAAGAAACCTGATGATTACATAGCTAAGCAGAACAAACTTGATTCAATCACATTAAAAGCCATTAGAATTGACAATGCAAGGCCAGAAGGCAACCTGCTGATGGCAAGACATCTTTTAAATGAAGTGTATGATATGGAAGATGCTTATAGCGCCATCAAAGGTACTAAACCCGATGACGTGAAAAAGAAAAATGATCTGATGACAAAAATTAATTCGACTTATGATCAAGTCGGTTTGAAATATGCAAAGGCAGCTTATGATACGTATAATGCAATGACAACAATGAAGCCTTATGAAAAAGGAAACTATAAAGTTGCAGTGAATCTGCTTCTTGGTTACTGGGAATACAAAAAGGATGCTGCCAAAGTCAAAGAGTTTCAGGATAAAATGAAATCTCAGGATTAAACTGTTTCGCATAGCAGGAGAGTACTCTTGCATTTATTAAAAAAAAGGTTTCTGGATGAAACCTTTTTTGCTTGTAATAAATAGCTTTTAAGTTTCAACTTAACATAATATAAATTATAGGAAATCATGGCAGGTATTTTATACAATTTGATAACTTGACCTTTTGTAATCGAATTGTAAAGTGGATAGGTAATTCACAACAACGATTTGATGAATTGGTTGAGATTTTGTTGAATGAGGAAGAATATCGTGTTGTACAAAGAGCAGCATGGCCTTTAAGTTATTCTGCAATTAATATTCCACACCTGATGAAAAAAAATTGTGAAAATTAATTCATAATCTTCGTAAGCCGGCTTTGCCTGTATCCGTTAAAAGAAAAGAATTACAATTTGTTTGCTGCTGATTGTTCCAAAACGTTTTCATGGCGAACTGATGAGTTTGTGCTTTGAATATATTTCTTCAGTGAATAAAACGGTAGCTGTAAAAACTTTTTCCATGAATCTGCAGCGTTTAAAAGCCGTACGGAGAAGTTACTGAAACAATTATGAAAGCTATTTCTTCTTTGGCCTATAAAACTCAGTAAAAATCAAACGAAGGTTTTGATCATAAGTAATGTAATTATATAACCAGTTGCTGAAAACAAAGAACCTGTTTTTAACGCCGAGTATCAGCATCAGGTGTAAGCCCATCCAAATCATCCATGCTATGAAACCTCCAAAATGAATTGGTGGGCGAGGAACATCTACAACAGCCAGGTTGCGTCCGACAGTTGCCATCGAGCCTTTATCTTTATATTCGAACCCGGAAAAATGAAGCGCTACTCCCCTCGTTAAATTCTTTGCCAAAAATATTGCTTGCTGAATAGCGACCGGTGCTACTTGCGGATGGCCGTTTGGGTATTTTGGTGTCGTCATGTATGCAAGATCGCCGATGCTGTATATATTATTGTAGGCAGTTAGGCGACACATGCGGTCCACAACAAGCCGGTTGCCCCTGGCGATGAGGCTTTTGTCTATACCACCCGGAATATTCCCTTTAATACCGGCTGCCCATATTAAGGTTGCCGCCTGAAGTGTATTTCCATCCTGCAATACTACATTTTGGCCATCATAATCTTTTACTAGTTGGTGTAGCAAAACCTGTACACCAAGCTTTTCAAGGTACTGTTTTGATCTGTTTGAAGACTTTTCACTCATTGTGCCCAAAGTTTTACCTGTTCCTTCAACCAGATAAATATTCATTTTCGAAAAATCAAGTTCCGGATAGTCTTTGGGTAAAACATATTTTTTCATTTCAGCCAAAGCACCAGATAATTCCACACCGGTAGGTCCACCGCCCACCACAACAATATTCATCATTCGTTGCAAAATATCTTTATCTGTAATTGTCAAAGCATCCTCCAAAGTCTGAATAAGGCGGTGCCTGATTTGCAAAGCTTCCACGGTGGATTTCATCGGGAAGCTATTCTCTGAAATATTTTGATTGTTAAAAAAATTTGTATCGGCTCCCATGGCTAATACCAATACTTCATAACTAATATCACCGGTATTAGTGATAATTTTATTTTCGGCAGGGACAATCTGCTGTAAGGTATCAAGACGTATACGAACATTTTTACTTTTCTGAAATACTTTACGCAGAGGAAATGAAATATTACTGGCATCGAGGCCGCTGGTAGCTACCTGGTAAAATAATGGTTGAAATTGATGGTAATTGAACCGGTCAATTAATACGACTTCAATTCCTTTTTTGTTATTCAGTTTACGGGCCAGTTTTAATCCGCCAAACCCGGCACCTACGATAACGACTTTCATAGAACTTGCATTAGTAAAATTGTAA
Organism: Bacteroidota bacterium; assembly: GCA_018266555.1. Lineage (GTDB taxonomy): Bacteria > Bacteroidota > Bacteroidia > Chitinophagales > Chitinophagaceae > UTBCD1. The sequence goes on from JAFEAF010000019.1 coordinate 58,124, forward strand.
ATACAAGATCGAAAAACTTCAATGTAAAGTTAACCCTGCATCAATATTATTCTTTTCGATTCCCGAAAATCATTTTTAATATAGCATCCTGACTTTAATTGTCTGCTTAACTTCTTTGAGTAACTGGAATGCCTGCGCTGAGATTTTTTGATCCACATCAAGCACTACATAACCTATATCATCATTTGTTTTCAAATATTGAGCAAGAATATTGATATGATGTTTTGAAAGCTGTGTATTAATTTCTGAAAGCACCCCCGGTACATTGCTATGAATATGTAAAATGCGGTGGGCACCTTCCTGTGGCGGTAGTGATAATGCCGGCACTGTATGCGAACCATTAGTAATGCCTTTTTCCAGGTAATTGAAAAGCTTTACACTGACATCCTCACCTATATTCTGTTGTGCTTCTTCGGTAGAACCTCCTATATGAGGTGTGAGAATTACATTTGGACAATTTTGCAAAGGTGTTTGAAATTTATCTCCATTTTTTTCAGGCTCCGATGGAAAAACATCAACAGCTGCACCGCCGATATATCCTTCCCGGATCGCTTTGCTCAATGAATCCAGGTCAACAACTTCACCTCTTGCGTAATTAATCAGAATGGAACCTTTTTTAAAAAATTTCAGATTGCTTTTATTGATCAGATTTTTGGTTGCTGAAGTTTCCGGTACATGAAGCGTAATAACATCAGAACGGCCCAATAATTCTTTTAGCGATTTTGCATCCAATGCATTGCCAAGCGGCAATTTAGTTTCAGTGTCATAAAATATAACTTTCATTCCTAACGCTTCTGCCAAAACACTTACCTGTGATCCTATATTTCCATAACCGATTATTCCAAGTGTTTTACCACGCAGTTCATAACTGCCTTTGGCCTCTTTCATCCAGGTACCTTCATGTGCCGATTTATTTTTATCGGGAATACGACGTATCAGCATGATGGATGCGCCAATTACCAATTCGGCAACTGATCTTGTATTGGAATACGGTGCATTAAAAACCACTACTCCTTTTTTGGTAGCTTCTTTCAAATTTACCTGGTTCACTCCAATGCAAAAACAACCGATAGCCTGCAGCTTTTTTGCCGCTTCCAATACATTTTTTGTAATCTGTGTTTTTGAACGGATACCGAGAATATGTACATCTTTGATTTCATTGATGAGTTCTTCTTCCGTCAATGCTTTACTGATCTTTTCCACCTGGACATAACCTTGCTGACGAAAATTCTTTACCGCTATATCACTGATATTTTCCAAAAAAAGTATCCGGATTTTTTCTTTCGGGTAACTGGTGTTTGAAACTGTTGTCATGTCACAAATATACTCTCTTAACAATATGGCAAATTAAACATGGGGAAAAGTTATGATCTCTTGCAAACTTCTATTATTTTACATTTGCATAAACCGACTTTGTGAAAAACCAATTTGTTTTTATCAGCTTACTGACGATTGTTTGTAGTTGCACAAACGCCCTCTCTGAAAAAAAAGTGTCAAAAGCTGAAGTTCCCATTATAAAACAAGAGACCGGGCTACTCTTCAATAAAATAAGCGCCTTCATGAATGAAGAACTGCTGACCAAAGGATTCAATGGCAGCATCCTTGTAGCGCATAACGACACAGTTGTATATGAAAATTATTTTGGGAAAGTTGATTTGAGAAAAAATGATCCTATTACCGAAAACACTGCGATACATCTTGCCTCTACAGGTAAGACATTAACCGCCGTGGCGGTGTTGCAAATGATCCAGGATGGAAAACTTTCTTTGGAAGACAGTTTGGGGAAATTTTTCCCCGGTTTCCCATATACAGGCATAACGGTGCGGATGTTGCTCAGTCATCACAGTGGTTTACCGAATTATCTTTATTTTATCGACGACAGTATGTGGGATAAAACTAAGAATGTAACTAACCAGGATGTTTTAGACCTATTATTTTCTCACAAACCAAATGCGTATTTCTCCCCTGGCGCAAAATATGGATATAGCAACACCAATTTCGTTTTATTGGCATTGATCATTGAAAAACTCAGCGGAGAAAAGTACCCGGAGTATATGAAAGAACATTTTTTTAACCCGTTAGGAATGTATAACACATTTGTGTTTACCTCCAATGATTCGGCTAACGCTACTCCGTCTTTTAATTACAACAACCATATATGGCAACCTGATTTTTTAGACCGGACTTATGGTGATAAAAATATTTATTCTACTCCTCTTGATCTTTTCCGCTGGAGCCGGGCTTTGTTTAGCGGGAAACTACTTAATACATCAGTATTAGATTCTGCATTTACCCCACAGCAATTCGCCACGAAGAAGAATTTAAAAAATATTACACCTATGCATCAATATGGGTTGGGCTTCCGGCTGTTGTTTACTCCTAATGGTAAAAAGATAATTTATCATTTTGGGCGATGGCATGGTTTCAATGCTGCCTTTGCAAGACTGGAAGATGAAAAAGTGACGATCATCATTCTTGGAAACCGGTTTAACAAGATGATTTATTATGCTGCACGAATGTCATATAATCTCTTCGGGAATTATTTTGCAGATCCTGATCATGAGATAGAAGATAATAATGAGCCGGATCAGGCCAAACATAGCAAACCCACGCATCTTCATAAAGCCAAAGTCATTCACAAAAAAGCCAAGACAAAAAAACCATCCCGTTAATCATTTCTTTTTTGCAAATTGTTTCTCACCTTTATGGTCAATGAAACTACTTTCTGCCAAACAGATAAAAGATTGGGATCAATTTACCATTCTACATGAACCCATCACTTCTATAGATTTAATGGAAAGAGCAGCCTTTAAATGTGTGGAATGGCTGGAGCAGCATCATTATACAGACAAACAACTTTTTATTTTTTGCGGTAAAGGGAATAATGGAGGAGACGGTTTGGCAATAGCAAGAATGCTGTCCAAACAAATTATTCCTGTTTCCGTTTATATTTTAGAAACAGGTCAAAAAGGATCAGAAGACTTTCAGTTAAATCTCATAAAGCTTCAACAAAATTCTCATAAAGACATTCATTTCATTCAGAATGAAAATGCAATCCCCGTATTTCCATCCTATGCAGTTATCATTGATGCATTGTTTGGTTCAGGGTTGAACCGCCCCGTAGATGGTGTTATGTCAAAACTTATTGAACATATCAATCGGTCCGGCTGTGAAATTATTTCCATTGATGTTCCCAGTGGATTATTCATTGACAGTTCATCAAAAAATAATCCAGTAATCAAAGCAAGACATATTTTAAGTATTCAATCTACAAAATTAGCCTTCCTTATATCTGAAAATGCTGATTACATCGGGCAGGTTCATAATATAGACATCGGGTTGAAAAAAGAATTTTTTTCAACTGTCGACATTAAAAATGAATTGATTGAAGACGATTTAATCCGGAACATTTATAAACACAGGGCCCCTTTTACTCATAAAGGAAATTTTGGACATGCCCTGTTAGTGGCAGGGAGCTATGGAAAAATGGGCGCTGTTGTTTTAGCTGCTGAAGCCTGTATACGAAGTGGCGTTGGATTGCTCACCTGTCACATTCCCCAATGTGGTTATATTATTTTACAAACTGCATTACCGGAAGCGATGACACTTACTGATTTTAATTCTTCTTTTATTACACATGTTGAATCGGATCTTTCAAAATTTAATGTAGTAGGTATTGGCCCCGGTCTTGGTACTGCCAAGGAAACAAGGACTGCGCTGAAACAATTATTACAACAATTCAGAAAACCCGTTGTGATTGACGCCGATGGGTTGAATTGTATTTCGCTGGAAAACGAAATACTTGCAACTCTCCCGCCCCAGTCAATTTTGACTCCACACCCCAGGGAATTTGATCGTTTGTTTGGGATTAGTGGTAATGATTTTGAAAGAATCGAAAAGGCATTGTTATATGCAAAGTCATTGGGCTGTGTAATTATTTTAAAAAGCCATCATACCTTTATTGCAACACCATCCGGCAAAGGTTATTTTAATAATACAGGCAATGCAGGTATGGCTACCGGAGGCAGTGGTGATGTATTGACAGGAATATTAACTGGGATTTTAGCACAGGGGTATAGTTCAGTGGATGCCGCCATCATTGCTGTTTATCTGCATGGGTTGGCCGGAGATCTAGCTGCCAGAAATCTTTCACAAGAAGCATTGATTGCCGGAGATATTACTGATTATCTCGGTAAAGCATTTTTACAAATTTCAACCTATTAATAATTTATACTAAGATAAAGAGCAAACCCAGGCCATTTTGTAATGATTTTCTTTTTCCCGGGTGCAGGTAAAAAGGAAACATGTATCAAATAATGAATTGATAAAATCTTTCTCATCAGAAAGTACAAGGTCACCTAATGCATAGCCCTCCAATGAAGAAGTTAAAATGGATTGCCATTCACCCCCAAGCAATTCTAAATTGTAGTTGTCATGGTCACGACGAGCTAACTTTTCTACCAGGTTTTGAAGGTAACCCGGCTCCTGTAGAACTGCGCTGATAACTACAGTACAATTTCCCCTATTGCTTTTATTAAAAGGTTTTTTCATGATTGGCCTTTAAAAATTTATTTAATTTGATACATCGAAAATTGGATCCAGGATAGAAATAATGGTTAGGGGTACATCAGTAACAAACAAAATACAGACCAGCTATTCCTTATTGCAATCGAATCTTTTATTCTTCTGTTGTACTAAAAAAAATGGAGTACTTGTAGGATATTCACTACAACAAATATCAAGCCGATTTATCATCTGGATGGTTGTAAATTTAAACTCAGAGTGATTGAAGCTACCCTCAGTATGGCAATTTCACCAGAAATATACAAATCAGGGGTCACTTATCATTTTCAGCTTTCATCACTTCATTTTTGGCAAATAGTTTTTTAAAATAGTAGTGATATGTCATTGGCCCGGTTCCTTCGCTGATTGGAAATGCATTTACAAGCGACCATCCCTGCAAACCCATATAATTTAAAGCATCCACAACTGAATTGAATTTTTTCAATTTCCCCGTAACTTCATCTCTCATTCTTTTATCCCCGGAGAAAAACCTTCTTTCTTCACCAAAGTTTACATCAATTGTTACTTTACTTGATAGAAATCTTCCCTGGGCTACCAGTTCGCAATATTGTTCAACTTTAGTAGTGTCCTGAGCTAAAATTACTTTTGTTGAAAGCATGAATATGGATACCAGGAATAGTTTCATAAAATGTGATTTTTATATAAATTATTTGCATTTACTTTCTATAAAGCACCTTTTGCATAGTCCATTGCTTAAATTTCCTATGCCTCATTTTTAAATATTCCGCCAATTCTTGAATGATTGAATCAGTTGTTTTCAAATTTATGAAAAAATGAAAAGAGGCTTAATAAGAGGTGTGTTTGCTTCAACATTACCGGTAAAACCTTTTTTTTATCAAAAATTACTTTTACCCTGCTTCGAAATAAAGGATGATTTTCCCTATTCTTCTCCCCTATCCATAAATTATAAAATTTCCATTTCATACCCTATCTTTGCCGCCCCTGACCAATATAGGTTTGGGGTTGAGAAATTCTTTAAAACTGCATTAAGAATCAACGTTTATGGACAAATTGATTTATCTAGTTCCTGTGATGGGTCTCATCGGGTTGTTTTACACATTCATTAAGTCCGGTTGGGTATCCCGCCAGGATGCCGGAACTGACCGCATGAAAGAAATCAGTAATTATATTGCCCAGGGCGCCATGGCATTTCTTAAATCCGAATGGAAAATACTCGGATATTTTGTAGTTATAGTAGCCATACTGTTAGCTGTAATGGCAAGTGCCAATCCTCATTCTCATTGGTTAATTGCAGGCTCTTTTATTTGCGGAGCCATACTCAGCGCTACTGCCGGATATATCGGTATGAAAGTCGCAACCAAAGCTAATGTTCGCACTGCCAATGCTGCCCGAACCAGTTTAAGTAAAGCATTACACGTTTCTTTCACCGGCGGTTCAGTGATGGGGATGGGTGTTACAGGCTTGGCTGTTTTAGGTTTAGGTGGTTTATTCATAGTATTAAAACAAATTTTCGCTCCTGGTGCACCGGTACATAGTGAAGAAATGCTGAGAACCATTGAAGTACTTACTGGTTTTTCTCTCGGTTCTGAATCCATAGCATTGTTTGCTCGTGTAGGCGGCGGTATTTATACAAAAGCTGCTGATGTAGGAGCTGACCTTGTTGGTAAAGTTGAGGCAGGAATTCCTGAAGATGATCCACGCAATCCTGCAACCATTGCTGATAATGTTGGCGATAATGTTGGTGACGTTGCCGGAATGGGCGCCGATTTATTCGGTTCTTATGTTGCTACTATTCTTGCAACTATTGTATTGGGACAAGAAACAATTGTTCAGACAGATGACATGATGGGTGGGTTCTCCCCCATTCTATTACCCATGCTGATTGCAGGTGTTGGTATTTTGTTTTCTATTGTAGGAACTTGGTTTGTTCGTGTCAGTGATTCAAAAGGGATCAACACAGCCAATGTGCAAAAAGCATTGAATATGGGCAACTGGGGTTCTATTGTTCTTACTGCTATTGCTGCTGTTTTATTAGTATACTTTGTTTTGCCTGAAACCATGATACTCCGTGGTCATGAATTCACCAAATGGGGTGTGATGGGAGCTATTGGAGTTGGATTGTTAGTGGGAACACTCATGAGTGCCATTACTGAGTTTTATACGGCAATGGGCAAATGGCCAGTGAGAACCATCATCCGGCAATCGGTAACTGGCCATGCTACAAATATCATTGGTGGATTAGCAATGGGAATGCATTCTACTTTATTTCCAATACTTGTGTTAGCAGGTGGAATATGGGGTTCTTATGAGTGTGCCGGCTTATACGGTGTAGCAATTGCTGCCGCAGGAATGATGGCAACTACGGCCATGCAATTAGCCATTGATGCATTCGGACCCATAGCAGACAATGCAGGAGGTATCGCCGAAATGAGTGAATTGCCAAAGGATGTTCGTGAAAAAACAGATGTTCTTGATGCGGTTGGAAATACCACAGCTGCCACAGGAAAAGGATTTGCCATTGCCTCTGCTGCGTTGACAGCATTGGCATTGTTTGCAGCATTCGTTGGTGTAGCTGGAATTGATGGCATCAATATTTATAAAGCAAAAGTTTTGGCTTCTTTGTTTGTGGGTGGAATGATCCCGTTTATTTTCTCTTCCCTGGCAATACAAGCTGTTGGCCAGGCTGCCATGAGTATGGTGGAAGAAGTGAGAAGACAATTCAGAGAAATTCCGGGCATCATGGAAGGAAAAGGTAAACCCGAATACGACAAATGTGTTGCCATTTCTACAAATGCCTCTATCAGAAAGATGGTAGCTCCAGGGGCTATTGCCATAATTTCTCCGTTGGTGATGGGATTTCTTTTAGGCCCTGAAGCTTTGGGTGGTTTTCTGGCAGGCGCTACAGTGAGCGGTGTCTTGATGGGGATGTTCCAAAACAATGCCGGAGGTGCCTGGGATAATGCCAAAAAGAGTTTTGAAAAAGGAGTTGATATTAACGGTGAAACCTATTACAAAAAATCGGAACCGCATAAAGCATCTGTAACCGGCGACACAGTTGGCGATCCGTTTAAAGATACTTCCGGGCCATCAATGAATATTTTGATAAAACTAATGTCTATCGTATCTTTGGTCATTGCCCCCACCCTGGCGCAGATTCATAGTAAAAAAGCAGCACCGCTAGTGAACGATAAAAAAATTGAAATAAGATCTGAACCTGTTGTTTCAGTAAATAATCAAACTGTGGCTCAGTATAAATAATTCAAGAGCTTAATCAGAACCATTACTTAAGTCCGGCTGTGTCTACAGCGGGACTTATTTTTTTCAGTTACATGAGCAATTTCAAAAAATATTAAAAGATATTAATTGAAGAAGACTATCTCCAATTCTGATTGCCACGCAAATCAAAAAAGATGGAATAAAGTAATCGCAATCCAAAAGTTCCCTTCAACCCATAATCCTCAATTTCTTTTATGGATCCGTCCGTGAAGCGAATACGAACCCAGCAAGTCTGATCATCGGTCCAGCTCACCCGGTAATTATCCTGAAGATCATTGATGCTTATATAATTAATGAGACCTATGATTTTGTTTAAGTTTTCCTTATCCAGCAAAGTGGTGAATGTTCCCTGTTTGGGGTTATAAGTTTTCGCATTATATACTCCATTTCCCTTTTTATCCAATGCAATACTAAAAACCGGGCAGCTTCCATAACAGGCGCTGGTGCGAAACTCTATTGAATCAATTGCATAATTAGAAAGGTGAAAGTTTCTTTCTACAAATCCGCCGTATTTGTAAATCAGGGTATCCATCTCCGGGTATAATTTGTATCCCTGGTTATTTTTTGTTTTTACCCACTTTTGAATTTTTTGATAATATAAAAGCAGTTGCTGATTATTTTCTTTGAATGCTTTCGCCAGTTCACATTTTTCGTATATGTTATAAGATAAAGTCAGAAATTTGAAAGTACCATCTCCATTGTCAATGACTGAATACACGCCGTAATCATACCAATATAACAATACCAACAAATCGGTTCTTCCATCGCCGTTGAAATCTGCTTTTTCCCAGTTTTGTATTTGCCATTGCGTGGCAATGCCATCACAGGCTAAATCTTTTCGAATTTGGTCTGTACTATGCAACTCAATCTGTTTGTATTTATCAGAACTGAAATCCGGATTAATGCTTTTTAAAAATGCCACTACATCCTCATCCGTTTTTAAACTGTCAATTCGGTTGGCATGTGCATTACCGGATAGAAAAACAAAAAGGATAACTGATGAAAATATTTTAAGCCAATACTGCATAATTTTTTTTGAAATCTTAAATGACTTTTAATCCCGCCTTTTTATTAGGAATGGGATTTACAGTGTATCCTGCTTTGCGAAGCAAATTAATCACTCCCTGGTCGCCCGGTAAATGCCCCGCTCCCACTGCTATAACCAATGATTTTCCAGGCAAAAGTGTTTTTAATTTTTTTACCCAATTCCTGTTGCGGTTGTACAATAAAATATCCGTATAACGACTCATGCCGATATCGCTCTCTTTGGTAAGCTCTTCCAGTTTGTTCAGGTCTTCTTTTTTATATGCATCTAACAATTGATTAAATTCTTTTGTTTCATCCACACCTTTTTGAACGCTGTCAATATAATTCACCAATTGTTTTGCCTGTAATGTATAGGGTATGCTATCCAGTATGCCTGCCTGGTATGCCATTGTTTCTAATCCTTTGATATCTTTCTCATGGCTCTTGGCTTCCTGCATGATCAATTGTTCCATGGCCACAGGCGTACCGCAAGGCAAACTGGATTCTTCCAATGTGGAAGCGGCAAGAATAGGCTTGAATGTTTCCAGCATTGAAAAGGGAATCATGGATTGCTTTTGTTCAAAATAGTTTTTCACTTTTTCATAATCTTCCTTACTCAGCAGGTCTGAAAGCGTAGTATCTCCATTCATCTTCATCTGTCCCATCGCCCCGATCATTTCAAACAGATTATCCATCTGCACTTCAAGATAGACATCATCACAACGGCTGATTGCTATTTTCAAACTATCACTCAATACGGCATCATCTTCGCAAAGCATGTGGATAGTTCCAAAAAGATAAGAAGGTTTTGTCAACCCGTTTCCGCTGATTCTCCAAAGCAGTGCATTTGTTTTAATTTTAGAGCTATTACTTTTCTGCGAATGGCAGGCACTCACCAGCAAACTCAAAAACAATACGGCACTTATATGTTTCATGGGGATCAATTTTAAGCAATTTACATTGTAAAAATAAATTTTGAATCATCAGGATATTATTGCACGGCAGCTTCTTCACCATACAACTGATTTCTGAATTTTAAAGAAGGTGAAGAAATGAATGAACCAACATTCAATTGTTCCCATTTTTCATCAACCGCTTTAATAGTAGCGCCATCCGCTACAATGATATTCGGCCATTCCCTGTCGAAATCATCATATTCTTTTGTCTTTCTGGTTCCATCGAAACCGATACAAGCGAAATAGTTGCCGGTAGCCTGATCCTTGCTTCTTGTCTCTAGTGTCTTAAACAGAACATGGTCTCGTTTCGGATCCAGGTTATTACAAAAACGCCAAAGCGCAGACGGGAGATCGTGTGCATCAACCGTATGTTCAACATATAAAATCATTTTCACTCCACGCAATTCCGGCAAGGAACAAATTTGTTCATGCAATTCCCGGATATGCCCTTTCCTGTTTTTTTGAACTGAAATTATAAGGCAGGGAATTTGTTTTTTGAGTAAGGATGAATTTATTTTTTTGATCTCATAAAAATTATTCAGCAAACCAGTATCAGCAAATTCGTAATTCTTAATACTAAATTCATAATTATTATCCGCTTCTTCAATAAACTTTTCGGTGCCGTCAATACACATTTTTCCTCCAAAACCCAATTTGCTGCAACTATGATCCAATACATCCATTGGCCCTTGTGAAAAATAAATATCCGTGGCGGGATTCAAATTTTTGAAAATATCACGGGCAACCTTTTCATACTCCGTCAAATTATAAAACTCCGAAGCTCCTTCCTGGGAACGTCTTGCTGAGGCCAAAACTAAAATTTTATTAAACATCATTTGCCCGGCGCCCCACATGGCATTCATTACTTTTTGCCCCTGTCCTGCATAATCTTTTTTGATTTGAGCAATAACAAGATTATGAAACACGCCTTCTACAGGCATTTCCATATCAATAATTTCCGGAACTAAAGTCATTTTAATTGGTGCTAAAAAAATCCGCTCTGTTGCTTTTCCCAGCCACGCATCTTCCTGCGGGGGAATGCCAACAATTGTTGCCGGATACACAGGATGTTTTTTATGAGTAATAGCAGTGATATGAAAACGAGGATACCAATCCGGCAAAGAATAATAACCCGTATGATCACCGAATGGGCCTTCCCAAATCAGTTCATCATTTGGATCCACATATCCTTCAATGACGAAGTCAGCATCAGCAGGAACTTCTATGTCCGGCTGTGAAATACATTTTACTAATTCCACTCTTTTCTTTCGTAAAAAACCGGCAAGCATATATTCATCTACATTTTCCGGCAATGGTGCTGTGGCCGAATATGCATACACAGGATCACCACCTAAAGCAACAGCTACAGGCATTCGCATGTTACTTTTTTTGTATTCCTGAAAATGTTTGGCCGATACTTTATGTTTATGCCAATGCATTCCGGTAAGTGCAGGCCCGAAAACCTGCATTCGATACATACCTACATTACGCTGACCTGTATTTGGATCTTTTGTATGTATCACTGGCAGTGTGACAAAGGGGCCACCGTCTTTTGGCCAACAAGTGATCACAGGAAGTTTTGTAATATCCGGTTCTTTCATGATCACTTCCTGGCATTCTCCTTTTGTACTTTTAACTGCCGGCATCCAGGAAGCAAACTGTCCGAGCTTTGGAAGTAATTTCAATTTATCCATTAACCCTTCTTTGGGAGCTGCAAGCAGTTTGAATAAATCAAAAATTTCTTTTGAAACATCATCCAGGTGTTGAACGCCCAATGCCATGCACATTCTCTTTTCACTGCCGTAAGCATTCATTAAAACGGGAAATTCGTAACCGGTATTTTCAAACAACAAAGCCTTACCTCCTCCAGGTTCTTTACTCATCCTGTCGGTGATTTCAGCCATCTCTAATTTAGGATTAACGTAAGAATTAATCCGAAGCAGTTCACCTTCTTTTTCCAGTGCTGCAATAAACTCCAGAAGATTTTTATATGCCATTAGTTGAATATAACTGCAAAGGTAGTTGGCCAAAGCCTGAAATCTCTAAAATTCTATATCAAATAAATCAATCGCCGCCTGTCAAATATATTTTTCTCAAAAGATGAGTTTGACTATTTTTAAAAATTGTAAAATTAAAAATCTATGCGAATAAAACATTTTCTCATTCCTGCAGTCGTAATTATTATTGCAAATTCCTGTATTAACAAATCACCCGAAATTGCAAAGAAAGATATCCTTATTGAAGACATGGATACAACAGTAAACCCAGCCACTGATTTTTTTCAATATGCCAACGGAGGCTGGTTGAAACGTAATCCAATTCCAAATGATCAAAGCAGTTGGGGTATCGGCAATCTTGTTGATGAAGAAAACAACAGGCGGTTTAAAGAAATAAATGAAAAAGCGGCTGCTGCCAATGCAGCTAAAGGAAGCTCAGATCAGAAGATCGGGGATTTCTGGAAAACAGCAATGGACAGCGCCAAGGCAGAAGCACTTGGCTTAAAGCCACTTCAACCCTGGTTTGATAAAATCAATGCAATCTCAGATGTAAAATCGTTGGTGAATACAGTGGCTCAATTAAAAAAAATCGGGTCATCTACTTTGTTTGCTGATTTTGTAAACCAGGACAGCAAAAACAGCGATGTGATGACTTACACAGTTTGGCAAGGCGGAATTGGTTTACCGGAACGGGAGTATTATTTCCGAAAGGATTCAGCTACGGCTAATATCCGCAATGAATATGTAAAATATATTGCAAAGGTTTTAAACATGTCGGGTGAAGACAGCAACCAAGCAAAAACGGATGCGAAAGATATCATGGAACTGGAAACAAAACTGGCAACCGCATCCCGCACTTTGAATGCATTACGTGATGACTATAAAAACTATAACAAATTTGCTATAACAGATTTGCCTAAATTAACTTCAGAAATTAACTGGACATCATATCTCAGTGTAATAGGTGTAAAAGATATAGACTCAGTTATAGTCGGCCAGCCGGAATTCTTTAAAGCGCTTGGCAATGTTTTAAAAGCAACGCCTGTCAATGTGTGGAAAAGTTATTTGAAGTTTAACCTCGTTAGTGATTTTTCTGCAGAACTTCCAAACGCTTATGCCCAGGCTGCATTTGATTTCGGCAGGTTATTTAGCGGAGCAAAGGCAAGAAGGCCCAGGTGGAAAATTGTAATCGGCCAGGAAAATGGTTTGATGGGGCAAATTTTAGGACAGCTTTATGTAAAAGAATATGTAAGCCCGAAAGATAAAGAACGCTACGAAAAAATGACGGAGGCCATTCGTAATTCTTTAAAAGACCATATCAGCAAACTTACCTGGATGAGCGACAGTACAAAGCAAAAGGCGTATGAAAAATTAGCTTCGATGAAGAAAAAAGTATTTTATCCTGATAAATGGAGGGATTATTCCGCATTGGAAATTGGTACGGACAGTTATGTTCAAAATGTAATTAATGCGAATGAATGGAGGCACAACTATCAGTATAATAAATTAGGAAAACCGGTTGACAGGGATGAATGGGGAATGAATCCGCAAACTTATAATGCCCAATATGATCCTTCAAATAATGATATAACCCTACCCGCAGCGCAATTTATTGTTCCGGGATATAAAGACAGCGAATTAGATGATGCCATTGTTTATGGTTACGGCGCTGCCTCTACTATTGGCCATGAAATCACTCATGGATTTGATGACCAGGGAAGAAAATATGATGCCCATGGAAATTTAAAAAAATGGTGGACAGATAAAGACTCTGCTGAGTTTACAAAAAGAGCACAGCTGATCATAAAACAGTTTGATGAATTTGAACCGGTAAAAGGATACCACATCAATGGAGATGCTACACAAGGAGAGAATATTGCCGACCTTGGTGGAATTGTATTGGGTATTGATGCATTCAAAAAAACAGAGCAATATAAAAAAGGCGAAAAAATTAACGGCCTCACTCCTATGCAACGTTTCTTCCTGGGTTATGCATTAGGTTGGTTGTGGCAGGGCCGGGAAGAGTTGCTAAGAAGACAACTATTGACCGATGTGCATTCTCCCGCCAAATACCGTGTGAATGGGCCTTTTATGGATGTTGATGAATTTTATTCAACGTTTAATATTAAACCAGGAGATCCTATGTACAGGGCAGATAGTTTGAGAGCGAGAATTTGGTAGCCTCAAAAATGCAGATTAAATGAATTAAACAAATGGTGGATATAATAATGCCGGTAATGCCGGTATTATTTTTTATATAGCCCGGTAAATTCTATTCCTAAACCCGGTCTATCAGAATAACTGATTTTTCCATAATTATATTCAATGCCTGTTGCAACATCTTCCTGTAATAATAACGGCCCGTCCATATCCACATGATCAATTAAGGGAAGTAAATGAGCAATGGCTGCTGAGCCCACTGTTGATTCATTCATACATCCCACCATAATCTTCATATCAAGCTCTCTTGCTTTTTTTATCATTCTCAAAGCTGGTGTAATGCCACTGCATTTGGTCAATTTGATATTGATACCATGAAAGTGGTTATTGCATTTTTCAACATCCTGTTCAAATACACAGCTTTCATCTGCAAATAATGGGATTGGGGATTCGGCATATAATTTTTTCATTCCCTCCCAGTTGTCTTTTGCTAACGGTTGCTCCACTAATTCCACTCCCAAATCTTTCAAACGGGGAATCAGTTTCAAAGCAGTTTCTAAATTCCATGCTGCGTTGGCATCTACCCTTAAAATAGCCTCCGTATTTTCTCTTAATGCTTTTACAATCGCAATATCGTCAGCAGTTCCCACTTTTATTTTATAAATCGGCCAGGGGGTTTCTTTCATCTTGGCTACCATGGTTTCGATACTGTCAATCCCAATGGTAAAATCCGTCAATGGATTTTTTGAAATATCGCCATTCCAGAGCTCAAATAACTTTTTATTATTCATTTTTCCAAAAAGATCCCAGGCTGCAATGTCAAGAGCACATACTAAAAATGGGTTATCTGGAAAAAGATGATGCAAATAATGCCAGTACCGATCCGGTTCCGTAAAAGCAAATTTTTCTACAAATTTTTTCTTTGCTTCAAGGTCTTCAATCATTTTTTCCACCGGGATATTATAATAAGTTATGGCAGGAGCCTCACCATAACCTTTTATTCCCAAACCCTGCCTGCCGGCAGTAAAGTTTTCCAACTCAACAACCAATGTGGGCTGATGAGTTTTTGTACCTTTTGAAATAGTAAATGGATGGCGAAATTGAAGATTATATTTCCAATACTGTATGTTCATATTTCAATTATTTTTTTACCCACGACCACTATGAATCACATATCCTTTCAATTCTTCATTAAAATCTTTTGCTTTAATAAGGTCTTCCAGGTTAAGATGCATTCGGTAAGTCCATAAATTTTTGCTGTTGGCTGGCACATTAATCCGCTCCTCATGCGGATTCTCTCTTCTCAAAGATTCACTCATCCCTAAAATATCCTGCAGTTGAAAGATACTCCACATAGCAGGAGAATATAAGTGCTGAAGTACAATGGCCCTGTTAATCCAAGGCTCACAATAAAAAGGTGCCTCCCCTACCTGCCCGAGCATCTTATTAAAAAAGCGCTGTGTTTTTTCCCTATTCTCTTCCCACCAACCCCGAATGGTACTCATATCATGAGTGGAAGGTGTAACAACGGATAAATAATGTGCATGTTCAGGATGAAAAAATTCATTTTCGGAGTTTTTGGGCATTCGTTGTATTTCAAGACTCAGAATTCCTAACTGGTCCATCACATCGGGCACACAATGCGGTACCATTCCCAAATCTTCACCACATACCAGCATATTGGTTGCTGCTTTCAGTTGGGGCAACTTATGCATGGCTTCTTTAAACCAAAAACCATCCTGCCGATGATAAAAATAATTGATGTAAAGCCGGTATAGTTTTTCCTGCTCAAATGGAATCAGGTTCCTGTAAGAAAGGTTTTTTTCCATTGAAATGCGGAAATGAAATTGTTGTCCCTGAGAGCCTTCTTGTACAAACAGGAGCACATTGGAAATAAGATCATACAAACCCTGTTTTAATCTTTTATTTTCATCGCAATCATCTTTGCCGGCAAAAAAATGTTCTACCTGCCTCTGTGTTTCAAAGTCCGGCAGGAGTTCATAGCCTCCGGAATTATTAGTGCGCAAAAAATCATTCTTTACTTTTCCGGCAAGCGCTCCGAATATTTCTGACAAAACAGAATCATTAATAAACGGTTTGCAATAACGATTTTGATCGAACCAGATACCATTTTCACCAAATTCAGAAATATGAACGGGTATGGCGGGAACGAAATGTCCCATGATACCTTCTACTGCATGGATGGGAATATACCAGATGCGGAAAAAACCGAGAATATGATCAATGCGAAATGCATCAAAGTAATGGCTCATCTGGGAAAAGCGTTGTTTCCACCAGTCAAATCCATCTTCCTGCATTTTTTTCCAGTTATATGCAGGGAATTCCCAATTTTGACCTTTAGCAGCAAAGTCATCCGGCGGCGCACCAACCTGCCCGTTGCGGTCAAACAGTTCCGGTGCGGTCCATGCTTCACAACTGAATTTGTTTACTCCAATCGGAAGGTCTCCTTTTAGCACAATTCCTTTCTTGTGAATATAAGCAACGGTGTCTTCCAGTTGACAGTGCAAATGATATTGTATGAAATAATTAAAGGCGATGTCTTTGTAAGCGTCAGATTGAGGCGAACATAATTTTTCAATTTCTTTTTTATTATATTCTTTGTGTGCATTCCAATTACTAAAAGATGCAGTGCCATGTTTGTCTCTCAAAAAACAAAAAGCAGAATATGAAACCAGCCAGTGTTTATTGTTCTCAAAAAAAAGCCGGAAATCATCGGAGTTTAGCGTTTCATCCTGCATCACATTATACAATTCATGCAGGGCCTCCATTTTGAGTTTCATTACCTGCTCATAATCTACTTTAGCCTGTCCGTTTAATAAAACTTGTTTTTTTTTCAGGTTTTGAATCCGGGAAGCATATTTTTCTCCTGCCAAAGAAAAAATATTTATATATATGGGATGTAATGCAAATGCAGAAATAGCTGCATAAGGATAGGAGTCCAAAACGGTATTGGTGACTGTAGTATCATTGACCGGAAGTAATTGTATTAATTTCAAACCGGATTTTACAGCCCAGTCTGCCAACAATTTTATATCGGTAAATTCCCCGACTCCAAAACTTTTCTTGCTGCGCAAACTGAAGACAGGTATTGCTACTCCGGCACCTTTCCATGTGTTGTTGGCCAAATGAACAAAGCCATCGTGGAGGATATTAATCTTTTTCTTTAGAGCGTCACCATAAAGCAAGCGGTTATTCCCCGATTCATAACCAGCAAATTCTTTTTTCTTTGTATCATAAACACCGTATTTATAGGCTACCGGGAAGCTATCTTCTGAAAGATCAAGCCTGGCTTCATACCAATTTTCATTTTTTGAAAGTAGCAGGGGTTTTTCAGTAGTCCATTCGCCAAGAGTTTTGCAACTTCCTATGAGGCATAACGCTTCATTTTTTTTCAGCAATGGTGATTTTAACCGGAAGAGATGTGTGAAATGTTTTTTAACCGGTTTTGTTTTAGAAACTGAAGCACTTCTTCTAAGTAATACATTTTTAAATGGAGCAGAATAGAAAGCATTTTCATATTCACCGGCATGATTCCATGTATCAGTTAACTGAACTTCATTAATTTCTTTTTTGACTACATTGATTGTTCTGTCATTACCCCATTCCCAAATCAATTCGCCTTCTTTATTTTTCAAAAAATATTTATAAATGACTTCTTGCGGCAGGCTCTTTCTTTTTACAGTCAGCGTACAATGCCAAAATTCATCATTAAGATATTCCATGGGTATGGCTAATGAAGGATCATTGTTTCCCAATTCTTCAATATTGCCACTTATCCAAAGGCTTTGGTTAAATTCAGTATGAAATCTTAAGTAAAATTGTAGTTTCATGTGGCTGTGTGTGCCCGGGTTTATCATCAAATATAATGTGTTCCCAAGACACTTTAGTGCGATAACATCAAAAATATATTTATTTCAATTTCGTTCCGTTTCTTTGCTTAGAAGCCGCAAAGAAAATCGCTAAGAAGTTGAAAACTAATTTTTTCTTTTAACGTCACCTCATTACTTTTGCAAAAATCTTTCTCCATGGAACAAAAAAAGAAATACAAAGGGTTTTATTGGCTGATATTTTTGATTTCTTCGGCAGGGTTGGCAATTGCTATTTATTACCATTGGCCCTGGCTAACTTTTATTTTGCCGTTTTTTGCCACTTCGTTTGTAAAAGCTTTAGATATTATTTAAAAATATTTCTCAGCAATCTTGAAAATACAGGGCAGATTTAGTATCGAAAAAAAACTCCCTTATTGCTTTGAAATAAATAAACTACCGTAAAAAATACACTGCTATGAAAAAAAAATATTTTATTCTTCTTGTTTTACTGGTTGCAGGAATTTTTATTTCTGAAAAATCTCATGCATCGATTGTTGCTCCATCAGGTTCTGCAGTAATACTTCCGGGCAATCCAGATCCGGCAACTGTAAATTCAGCCGTTCAGGAGTTCAAAAATTTGTCAAAAAAGGAAAAAAAAGAACGTATCAAAGAAGTTAAGGCTCTCATCAAACATTATAAAGCTGAAAAAAAGTCCGGGAAAGCAGCCAGCGATAACACAGTATTACTTTGCATTCTTGCTGTTTTACTTCCGCCCTTGGCAGTATATCTGCATGAAGGGGAGATCAATAATAAATTCTGGATCAGTCTCCTGCTGACTATTCTTTTCTGGCTGCCCGGAGTGATCTATGCCCTTATAGTGATATTGGGCGGTGACTAATTTTTGTTTTTAAATTGAAGAAACCGGGTGAGTGGTCATTCCGGTTTTTTTATTTCTGCCTACTTTTACAGTTCAATTATTTATTGAACTTAAAATTCCTGTATGAAAAAAAGATTTGCTTTTCTTCCCATCCTGCTTTTTGTGAACCTGGTTTCATTAGGCCAGCAATATTCAAACCTCAGTTTCTCACCTGCCCAGCCTAAACCCGGAGATAAAATACATTTTGAGTATTCGAATAAAGGAACTGTTCTGGGTAATGAATCATCTTTTGACGCCATTGCCTATATCAGCGATGGACAAGTCAGAGCCCAGGAAATTACTTTAAAAACTGAAGGTGACAAATGGATAGGCAATATTGTGACTAATGATTCAACCAAAGTTGTTTTTCTTGTATTTAAAAAAGATGAATTGATTGATAACAATAAAGAACAGGGCTATTCCCTGATGCTTTTTACCGGAGGTGAACCGGTTAAAGGAGCGTATATTGCCGAAGCAGATTTCATCAACGGGTATGGTTCATTCCTGATGCAACTAAAAAGCGATCCGGCCCAGTCTCTCAGCTTATATAATAAAGAATTCCTTCGCTATCCTGATCTTAAGTCTAAATATCTTGCTTCTTATGCCGGGCTCCTTTTACGCATTGACAAAAGCACAGCTAAAGAAAAAATCCAGCCTTTTATTGATGAATTGACAGGCAACGAAAATAAAACTGAAGCGGATTATCAAACACTGGTAAACACTTACCAGAGACTCGGGGAAAAAGAAAAATCCGATAATTTTAAAAAAGAAGCTTTCCAAAAATTTCCTGCCGGGAATTTGGCAAAAGGTGAAAAGTTGAATTCTTTTTATAATGAACAGGATCTGAAAAAGAAACAAGGTTTGCTGAAAACATTGCTCAAAGAAATTCCATCTAAAACTGAAAATGAAAAAATAACGATTAACGGTTTATATTATTCCATGGCATCTGTTGCGGCTGCAGCCAAAAACTGGACTTTGTTTAAACAATATGCTTCTCATGTTACAGCCAAAGAAATGCTTGCAAATTCATACAACTCTGCTGCATGGACCTTATCGGGAGAAAGCCTGGATTCGAAAGTAAATAAACCCAACCTGATATTAGCAAAAGATTTTGCATCAAAGGCTGTTTCAGGCATGAGATACGCAATGGAACATCTAAAGAATAAACCAACTTACTTTACGGACAAAGAATATAAAAAGAATATGAACTACTCCAGTGGAATGTATGGCGATACCTATGCTCTTATACTGTGGAAACTGGGACTTAAAACTGAAGCATACAAAGTACAGGAAGCAGCTGTGAAAGCTATGGACAATAATAACCAGGAAGCAAATGAAAGATATATTATTTATAAAGAAAAAGTAAAAGGAGTTAATGCAGTAAAAAATGAAATAGAAAATTATGTGAAAGAAGGTAAATCATCTCCCAAACTGAAAGAGATGCTGAAAAAAGCCTATCTATCCGGCGGACATACAGAAGCAGAATATGCAAGCTACATAGAAAACCTGATGAAAGAATACCGGGCTAAACTGAAAGAAGAAGTCATAAAAAAAATGATAACTCAGGAAGCACCAAAATTTGCGCTAAAAGATATAGCTGGAAACAATATATCATTAGATGACCTGAAAGGAAAGGTAGTAGTGGCTGATTTCTGGGCTACCTGGTGCGGGCCGTGCAAAGCATCTTTCCCCGCCATGCAAACAGCATTGAATAAATTCAAAGATGATCCGAATGTACAATTTGTTTTTGTTAATAGCTGGGAAAATAAAAAGCCCGAAGAAATGCAGAAGAATGCGGATGAGTTTATCAAAAAAAATAAATATACATTTCAGGTATTGCTCGATACCGATGATAAAGTGATTGGCAATTACGGCGTGGAAGGTATCCCCACAAAATTTGTAATTGACCCATCAGGTAATATTCGTTTCAAAGCAATCGGGTATGATGGCAGCGCTGACAAACTGGTGGATGAATTATCTGCCGTAATTGATGTATTAAAATCAGGGATTGTAAAAGAATAAAAGGCTTTCTAAATTATTGAAATCAACTATTTACTTTTAAACTGCTGGCACTGATCATAACCAGCGGTTTTTTAATGTCATACCGGGCCGGATAAATTTTATTTTAAATTATTCGGACATTTCAGGAATTTACCTATCTTCGGCAACCCTCATTTAATTTTTACCCTCTGCATACCTTTCCCTGCCCTCTTTCTTGGAATCTAAATAAATTAATAAACGAAAAACAACGATTATGAAAAAGGGGTTTCTTTTCGCTTTAGTAGTACTTCTTGCTGCCTGCAATTCAAAAAAACCGGGAAGCAATGATTCCACTACCCCCGGCAATGCAACGACTCAAATGAAAGACATCAATTCACCTTACCCGGTGAATTATTCTTCCAAATTTGTAATGGATGATCCCAAAAATGCTGAAACATTATTGAGCCTTTGGAAAGACTGGGACAACGGTGATCTGTCAAAAAGCAGGGACAAGTTTGCCGACACCATTGAAATGCATTTTTCTGATGGAACAATATTTAAAGGCTCCCGGGATAGCATCCTTGCAGATGGCCAAAGAATGAGGAATACAATGAAAAATGTAGAAAGCAGAGTAGATGCTATCATGGCGGTAAAAAGTACTGATAAAAACGAAGCCTGGGCCTGCCTATGGGGGATGGAAAAAAGTACGGATGCTAAAGGGAAAACGGATTCCAGCTTTGTGCAGGAAACATGGAGATTTGATACATCAGGCCGTGCAAATCTGATGTATCAATTCAGAGCTGCACCGCCAAAACCTATGAAATAATTTTTTCAAAGAGCTCCCGCTTGGGAGCTTTTTAATTTTTTTTACTCATGAGCGTTTCAGCATTTTGGCTAAATGATTTTGAGGGTAAAGGCTGCAAAAAAACCTGTACCAATCTTTGAATCCACTTTTGATAACTCATAATCTGAATGAAAAAAAATATACTCATAGTACTCCTCGTTTTTAGCTCGAATTTTTCGGCCACAAAGACATTTTCCCAAAATCAAAAAGTAACCAAACACGAAAATGTAATTTATGGAATGATCTCAGGCATGGCCTTGCTCATGGATGTTTATCAACCGGAAAAAAGCAATCATCTTGGCATTGTTTATATTATTGGAAGTGGCTTTGGAGCCTCGGATTATTACAAAAAAATATACAACCAGGTTCCTTTAAAAGATGATTATTACCTTGATACTGCCTATAGCGGGAAATGGATCCGTATTTTGAATGATAAAGGTTATACGGTCTTTGTAATAAATCACCGGTTTGCTCCAAGGTTTCATTATCCTGATATATTTTATGATTGTCAGCGTGCCGTTCGGTTTATAAGATATAATGCAAACCAATATCAAATTGATGCCCGTCATATTGGAGCTATGGGACATTCCTCAGGCGCATATCTTTCTGCCATGCTTGGTGTTACAGACACTCTGATAACACACCCGGAAAACCCGATGGACAGTATGAGTTCAAAAGTGCAAGCCGTTGTGACATTAGCGGCTCCTTTTGTTTTGTCTGAAATTGGAAAGAACTTTGATACGTTGCCGGCCTCCAAATATTATCTGCAGATAGCATTGGATTATATTGGAGAACTACCTGAAATCAAAAACAATGAATTCATTTTATCAGCCAAATATGCGCAGGCATCCCCCATTTCTTATGTGACTGCAGATGATGCGCCGATTATGGTTTATTACTCAGAAAATGATCCAATCATTCCTCCAAGGCAGGCTGTTATGATGTGCAAAAAATTAAAAGAAGCCGGTGTACCCTTCAAAGAAATTCATAACCCGGATAACGGACATGAGCCGCTACCTGATATGCAGGCGGTTGATAATTGGTTCAAGAAATATCTAAAATAAATCTTCTTGCCTTTAGCTCCCAACGCAACATAAATCACAGAAAAAGTTTCTGTGTTTCAGCGGTGGCTCGTAAGGAACAAAGGCGTATCCATTTTTTTTGTGGCTGAAAATGATGAACCGAGTATGGTTTATAACCCAGGAAATGGCAATATTATTCCGTCAATGCAGGTGGTTATGATGTGAAGGAAACTAAAAGATGCTGGTATCTTTTCAGTTAAATTTAAAAATCAAATAAAGGCCATGAACTCATTCCCGGCAATAGGCAAGTTGATTCATGGTTTAAACAATACCTGAAATAATCCTTTTTTGTAATGAACTGTATTTAATTCACCTGCCGGGATTTATTTAAATACTGATAGATTCTTTAATTTTTGAACTCTGCTTTGTTTTTGAAATAAAAATGTTAATAAGACATCAACCTTAGCATTTGGGCGAAGACTATCTTTGTCAAAAACTTAAAAATGAATCTTTTTGTCGCCGGGCTTCCTTATGACCTTGATGATGCTGAGCTCGAAGAAATTTTCGAAAAATTCGGAAAAATAATTTCTGCTAAAGTTTCTATGGATCGGGAAACCGGTAAAAGCAGAGGTTTTGGTTTTGTTGAAATGGCAAATGAAGATGAAGCTAAGGATGCTATTGAGAATCTCAATGGTATTTCACTCGGGAAAAAACCGTTGGTGGTAAAAGCTGCTGAAGATAAACCCAAGGGAGGCGGTGGTTTCAAAAAACCCGGTTTTGATAACAACAGGAGAAGGTATTGAGAAGAAAGAGGTTGGGAATTTATCTTTCAAAACCTGCTGTAACGATAGTGTACACAGGATCGGCTCTACCCGAACCGGCCCAAAAAGGATACGGAAAGATTTAGTAATTTTAAGCTATGACTTTAATTGTAAAAAAAAACAGCTGGAAAAATGTTGTAAGAGCTTTTCCTGATCGAATAGATATTGATTTTAGCAAAGTAGAATTAGACGAATCTCCTTATTTAACCCGCAAAACAAAATCTACCGGCAAAAAGGAAATCCCGGATAACCTGCAAAAATCCGTTGACTTTGTAAACAAATACAAAAAGGGAAAAGCAAAGGCCAAACCGCCGAAACAACTTTTGAATGAGCTTTAGAATTATTCCTACTCCTTTTTTGAAAAAGAATTAGAGCATCTCTCTAAGAAATATCCTTCAATGAAAAAAGAGCTTAAAGAACTGGCCGAAAAATCACAAGATGAACTCCGGACAGGAACTCCGTTTGGAAACGACTGTTATAAGATCAAAAAGCGATTCGTTCGAAAGGACAAGGGATATCCGGCGGAGCAAGTATAATAGCCCCTGTTTGGATTTCAGAAACTACCATCTTTCTTCTTTCTATTTACGAAAAATCAGAATTTGGAATTATTTCGACTAAGGAGTTACAGGAAAGATTGAAGTATTTCAATCGAAATTAAATAGTATCACCGTCCCTTAAAAGGAGACGGTGATGGGAGAAATAATAATCTTTCGTAAAAATTATTATAAATGCTCAGCAAAGTCTTTTAAGACTCGCTGAGCATTGTATTAGAAATTTTGAAACAGTCATTCATCGGGATCAGGTAAAAAATCTATTTTACCTCCTCATATGGCACATCTGTTACATTTTCACCATCTGGATTTGCTCCCTGCTGTTGTTCTTGCCCGGCTCCATCAGCTCCGGGTTGTGGTTGCTGTTGCCCGGCACCCTGTTGCTGCTGAGCATTATAAATATCCTGGCTGGCTGCTGTCCATGCAGCATTCAATGAAGCCAATGCAGAATCAATAGCCGCAATATCCTGCTTTTTGTGAGCTTCTTTCAATTGCTCTGCCGCATTTTCAATAACGGTTCTTTTATCCTGCGGAATTTTATCACCATATTCCTTCAACTGTTTTTCAGTTTGAAATACCATTCCATCAGCCATATTCAGTTTATCCACTTTCTCCCGTTCAGCTTTGTCAGTGGCTTCATTAGCTTTTGCTTCATTTTTCATTTTTTCAACTTCTTCTTTGCTGAGACCACTTCCTGCTTCAATATGGATTTTTTGTTCTTTGCCTGTACCTTTATCTTTTGCTGTTACATGTAAAATCCCATTGGCATCAATATCAAACGTCACTTCAATCTGCGGCAGGCCTCTTGGCGCCGGCGGAATGCCATCCAAATTAAATATTCCCAAACTCTTATTGTCCTTGCTCATGCTGCGTTCACCCTGCAATACATGTATCTGTACGCCGGGTTGATTATCTGCAGCGGTAGAGAATACTTCAGACTTTTTTGTCGGAATCGTTGTGTTGCTTGGTATCAATGTAGTCATAACACCGCCGAGTGTTTCAATACCGAGAGAAAGCGGAGTTACATCAAGAAGCAATACATCTTTTACTTCACCGGTTAATACTGCGCCTTGTACTGCTGCACCTACCGCTACTGCTTCATCGGGGTTCACACTCTTGTTTGGTTTTTTACCAAAAAATTTCTCTACTATTTCCTGCACTTTTGGAATTCTGGTTGATCCACCTACCAGCACCACTTCATCAATTTCCGAAGGTTTCATACCCGCATCTTTCATTGCCTGCTCACAAGGTCTTAAACATCTTTCAAATAATTTATCAGCAAGTTGTTCAAATTTTGCACGGCTTAATTTTTTTACTAAGTGTTTAGGTACTCCATCCACAGCGGTGATATATGGAAGGTTGATTTCTGTTTCGCTGGAAGAACTCAACTCCACTTTTGCTTTTTCTGCAGCATCTTTCAAACGCTGCAACGCCATCGGGTCTTTGCGAAGGTCAATGGCTTCATCCTTTTTAAATTCTTCGGCCAGCCAGTCCATAATCACTTTGTCAAAGTCATCACCACCAAGATGGGTATCACCATTAGTTGATTTTACCTCAAACACGCCATCACCTAATTCCAAAACAGAAATATCAAACGTACCACCGCCAAGGTCAAACACAGCTACTTTCTGGTCTTTATGTTTTTTATCCAAACCAAAAGCCAGGGCTGCTGCAGTTGGCTCGTTTATGATACGGCGAACATTCAATCCGGCAATTTCTCCCGCTTCTTTGGTAGCTTGTCTTTGTGAATCGTTGAAGTATGCCGGAACTGTAATAACGGCTTCATTTACTTCCTGGCCCAGGTAATCTTCTGCAGTCTTTTTCATCTTTTGAAGGATCATGGCAGAAATCTCCTGTGGCGTATAAAGACGTCCATCTATGTCAATTCGTACGGTATTATTGTCACCTTTTGCCACCTTATAGCTCCAGTGGGTAATTTCCTCGCCTACTTCGTCATACCTGCGGCCCATAAAACGCTTTACACTCATAATCGTGTTATGCGGATTAGTTATAGCCTGGCGTTTGGCAGGGTCACCAACTTTCCGTTCACCATTTTTCAGAAAAGCCACGACAGATGGGGTTGTACGGCGGCCCTCATCATTGGCAATAACAACAGGCTCGTTGCCTTCCATTACGGCTACGCAGCTATTGGTAGTTCCTAAATCTATTCCGATTATCTTTCCCATAATGATTAAAATTTTAAAGTTCTTTATTGATTATCAATGATAGTGCCATTGGGAAGGTGGGTGAAAAAATGGCAGATATTTTAATTGACACTGAACTTATTTTAGTTTAGTTAATAGCAGGGATATAAGATCTTATATTGTAAGTATATTAATTTTACCAGGCAAACCAGCACTATGGCTCAATTCACAGCTAAAAAATTCCAGATCGCAACGGGCAATACGTTGCTTACTTTGAATGCGCCTGCCACTTTTAAAAAAGGTCTTGGTGCTTTGCCAGCAGGAGTAAAAATTACTACTAATGCAAAAAACTTTGAACAGATCCACTGGTTTGTTATGAACAAAGCGCAGCTAGCCAAAGAAGTCAAACAAGTTTTGAAGCATTTGAAAGATGAAATCATTCTTTGGATCTATTTTCCAAAAGGCACATCAAAAATTCAAACCGACCTGAACCGGGATTCCGGCTGGGAAAAATTGATGAAGAATGATCATCTTACCTGGATCAGCCTTATATCATTTGATGATACCTGGTCGGCATTTGGAACAAGATTGAAAACAGAAAAGGAAAAAAAGAAGGCAGCTCAAACTAAACCGGAAAGAGAAATCTTTAAATGGGTGAATCCCCGGACCAAAGAAGTTAAATTGCCGGACGATCTTGCGGCTGCATTGAATAAAAATAAAAAACAGGCTGATTATTTTAATTCACTTGCTTTTTCTCATAAAAAAGAATTCATCGAATGGATCGTGACGGCAAAAAAAGAAGATACAAGAAAAAAAAGAATAAAAGGAACGATGGAGCGATTAAGTAAGCTTTGGAAAAACCCGAGGAATATTTGAGTCAATAATCAATGTTGAATACTGAATAGGCAATGTTTAATTGATATACATATCTTATTTTCACTTTTTACAATTCACTAATTTTAAGTTTATGATCATCCGGGCTGTGCATGAAAAAGATGCCGAAAAGGTTTCCCAATTATCCGGGCAACTGGGCTACCCCACCTCTTTAGAAAAAACAATTGAAAATATCAGGCAGATCAATGCAGATTACAACCAGGTAACTTTTGTTGCTGAATGTGAAAATACAGTTGCAGGCTGGATTCAACTTCAAAAAAGAGTTTCCATAGTATCTTCCCCCTTTGTTGAAATTGTTGGTTTGATCGTAGATGAAAATCATAGAAATAAAAAAATTGGAAAGGCACTGGTAAAAGCAGGAATAGATTGGGCAAAACAAAAAAACATACTTCAATTAAGAGTTCGGAGCAATGCTGCCCGTAATGAAAGCCATGGATTTTATAAAACGCTTGGCTTCCGTGAAGTAAAAACCCAAAAAGTTTACGACTGGGGTAATGAATGAATACGATTTTATATGAATTTATTTCTTCACAATTTCTTTTCCTTTCTTTCTTTATTTTTATTGCGATTATGAAAAACATGAAGGGAAAAGCGATGATTTTTTTGATCCTGCTTTTATTTATATCAGCATCCTGTTCGCACAAGATCAACCCGGCTGAACCCGTTATATCCGTCACAGAAATTAATAAAGATTCACTCCCCGATTCTGAAATCAACATACCCTTTCAGATTGATCTTAAACCTTTTTATATTCTTGCTGAAAAAAATATTGATACGGTTTTCAATTCGCCGGGCTATCCTGATAATTGGGTGCATGATGGATGCTCCAGCCGGTATATGTACACATTTCGCAGAGGCCCATTACAAATGAAAGTAAGTGGCAATTCTTTGAATCTCGGCTTCACCGGTTTTTACAAAGTTATAGGATCAACAAGAGCCTGCATTAATGGAACAGCCATCTCTCCCTGGACGCCACCCTGCAAATGTGGTTTTACTGAAGGAGACAGAAAAGTGAACGTGACATTTGTAAATACTTTTCGCATCCAACCAGACTATAAGATTCGGATATCCATAAACAGGTCGGAGCCGCAACCATTGAATAAATGCGAGGTCTGCTTCTGGGGGCAAGACATTACATCACATGTGATGAAAGAATTAAAAAGCAGCCTTGACGATGCCAAAAAAAATATGGAACTTTCTTATGGTACTATCGATCTGCGCTCCAAATTTCAAGCACTTTGGAATCAGCTTAACAAATCAATTAACGTTTATAATATTGGCTGGCTTCAGATTCACCCGCAACAACTGCATGTAAATGGTTTTTTTGCTTTTAATGATTCTCTATATATTTCATTGGGGGTGTCTGCAAAACCAGTAATTAGTTTTGAAAAACCCGGAGATCAATATTCAGCGATTCCCGACTTAAGTAATTCCAGTGCTATTCCAGGATTTAATATTTTTTTAGATGCAGTTCTTCAATACGATTCATTGTCTTCCATTTTAAATGACCAGATTGAAGGGCATGAGTTTGAGTTGAATAAAGGGCCGGTGAAAAAAAAATTCGTGGTTCGTTCATGCCGGTTGTCTGGTTCTGGAAATGATAATTTGATTATTAAGGTTGATTTCGGAGGTTCTGCCGAAGGAACTGCATATTTTACAGGCCAGCCCTCCTATGATCCTTCTTCACATATACTTGAACTAAAAAATCTCGACTTTGATGTAAAAACAAAAGATAAATTTTTAAAAACGGCATCCTGGCTATTCAATAAAAAAATTACTGATGAACTCAGCAGTTACACAAGATTTGATCTTACTTCTTTTCTCGATTTGACTAAACTTAATCTTTCACAGCAACTCAATCGTGAATGGATGCCAGGAATCCGCAGTTATGGGATGATTTCCAACGTTAACCTTGCAGGCATTTATCCTAAAAATCAGTTTCTTGTTTTACGCAGCAATTGCACCGGGCTGTTGTCTTTTAAAATTACCTCAGAGCGTTTCAATTTCTGAATAGCTACTCTTCTCCTGTTTTTTTGAAAGTAAAATGACGTTGAAAGATATAACTGAGTATTACCAATAGTGCAATGACGATCAATTGGGCAATAGTGGGGTAAATATGCAGCATCTCCACTGTGATTTTTAACAGCACATAATTTAAAAAAAGGTTAATAAGATAAACTAGAAAATACCGGAACAGTTGCACCCGGCCCCTCAGCCCTGAATCGTTGAATACCACATATTTTAATAAAAAAAAACCAAATGGAAAGCTGACACAAAAGGAAAGAACAAGGGCTACTGTATAAGGTGTGAAAACATAAAAACCCACATCAATATTTTCACCCGCAAATATGAATTTAAAGCATACATAAAAAACAATAAATCCCAATACAGTATTTGTTGCTCCGCATACTGCATAACGGAACGTTTGAAGATTCATCACCCGTTTAAATGGCGGATAAAAAAAATCAATGATGGGAAACAGCAGCTCTCTTGTTGTATGTATATGCCTGCGCATAAAGGCTACAAAATAATGCAAGATTTTGAAATCACTTTACTGACTTATTGGAAATGTCCTGTATTAACTTTGAGACGGTTCTGCCAAATAGTACTGATTGCTTCGTATTTTCGCTGCAAAATTGAGACAGGATGAACACTGCCAGCCAGATAAAGCCGTTTGTACTTAGAGCACTGAAAGACTTGTATAATGCAGAGTTTACAGAATCCGAATTGACAATCACAGCCACAAGGCCTGAATTTGAAGGTGATTTCACCTTGGTGCTTTTTTCTTTTGTAAAACAATTAAAAAAATCTCCTGAACATTTGGGAAAAGAAATCGGCGGGTACCTGCAAAAAATGAGCCCGGAGTTTTTTAAATCATATAATGTCATTAAGGGGTTTTTAAATCTCACTCTATCCGATAGTCATTGGGTTATTTTTTTAAAAGAAAATTTTTCAAACAAAATGTTTGGCATCCAATCACAGACTGGAAATAAAGTGATTGTGGAATATTCATCTCCAAATACTAACAAACCATTGCATCTTGGTCATCTCAGGAATATTTTTTTGGGATGGAGCATTGCTGAAATTTTAAAAGCACAGGGAAATGAAGTTATTAAAACCTGCGTTGTGAACGATCGGGGTATTCATATTTGTAAGAGTATGGTCGCCTGGCAACTTTTTGCTAATGGTGCCACTCCGGAAACAACGAAAATAAAAGGAGATCATTTTGTTGGTGAATATTATGTAAAGTTTAATGACGAACATCTGCGGCAACAGGAAGAACTTATGAAAAATGGGATGGGAAAAGAAGAAGCGGAAAAAGAGGCTCCCATCATGAAAGCTACACAGCAAATGCTGCTTGATTGGGAAGCGGGGAAACCGGAAGTAATGGAGCTTTGGGAAAAAATGAATGAATGGGTGTACAAAGGTTTTAATGTTACTTATAAACGGATCGGGGCTGATTTCGATAAAATGTACTACGAAAGCAATACTTATCTTCTTGGAAAAAAGTTTGTGGAAGAAGGATTGAAACAAGGTGTTTTTTTCAGAAAAGATGATGGAAGTGTTTGGATTGATCTGACAGCAGAAGGATTGGATCAAAAATTAGTGCTTCGCAAAGATGGCACATCGGTGTATATGACTCAGGATTTAGGATTAGCTGAGGAAAAATACCAGGACTATCATTATGACCAAAGCATTTATGTGGTTGGCGATGAACAGAACTATCACATGAAAGTTTTAAAACTGATCATGGAAAAATTAGGCAAGCCTTATGCAGATGGTATATTTCATTTGAGTTATGGAATGGTGGAACTGCCCTCCGGCAGAATGAAAAGCCGTGAAGGAACTGTAGTAGATGCTGATGACATTATAAATGAAATGGCTGCTGTGGCTAAACAAAAAACAGAAGATTTGGGAAAAGTAAAAGATTTTTCTGAGTCAGAACTTGCCAGCTTGTATGATACCATCGGACTTGGGGCATTAAAGTTTTTTTTAATGCGGGTGGACCCAAAAAAGAAAATGGTTTTTAATCCCGAAGAATCCGTAGATTTTCATGGCTTCACTGGGCCATTTGTTCAATACACCTATGCACGGATACAATCAATTTTAAGAAAAGAAGGTAATGCTGCCGATTTAAAATCAGTAAATACTGGAAATCGTTCCGTACTGCCTCTGTTTAATTCAGAAAAGCAGTTGATCATTTTACTGGAACAATTCCCGGCAATAATTCAGCTGGCGGCAGAAGAACACAATCCTTCTGTTATTGCAGTATATGTTTTCAATCTTTCCAGGATGTTTAATACTTTTTATTCGGAACTTTCTGTGATTAATGCTGAGTCAGAAGAAAAAAAACAATTGCGCCTTCAACTGTGCATGATGACATCAAATATTATCGCCTCTGCGACAAGCTTGCTGGGTATCAAAGTGCCGGAGCGTATGTAATTATAGGTAACCTAAAATAACAAAGGCAATCATATTGAATGACTGCCTTTGTTTACAACTAAAAAATTTTATTATAACCCCGCCATCATTTTTTTCTGACGGTAATTGCTCAGGCTCGGATCCATCTCAATAGCTTTATCGCAAAGCTGGATGCCTTTATCTTTATCTCCTTTTTTCTGATAACACATGCCGATCATATACAAGGCTGAGGCATTGGTTTTGTCAAATTCAAGAATCTTATCCCAGTGATCCATGGCATCCTGGTATTTGCCTTTGTAGTAATATGCTTCGGCTACCATATCCAATATATTAATATCACTGGGACGTTTTTCTAAAATTTCTTTCATGATGCTGATACCGTTGGCCAGGTCACCAACATTCAGGTATGCTATGCCGAGATTTTCCATATAATCAGCATCTTTTCTGTATCCCTTATCTCCTGCCAGCAAAATATACCGTAGAGAATTTTTATCATCGTTCATGGCATAATAAATTAAGCCCAATTCATAAATCCAGTTGTTTTTAGTGGAGTCTAATTGAATAGCTTTTTTAAAATAAGGTATGGATTGTTTGTAGTTCATCATGTCCGCATAGCAATGTGCAATCATATATGAAACTTCTCCGTTTTGCGGATCTTCACCGGCTGCCAGATTTAAATACTTAATAGCATCACCATAATTATCCTGGTCATAATTGACTTTACCTATATAATAATTTACTTTTTGAGAAGGATCAAGCTGCTTTAGTTTATTAGCATAAAGTATCACATCATCATTTTGTTTCAGCTGGAATGAAAGGGTCATCAGTTCTTTATAGTTCTCTGCTGATTCATCACCATGCGAAACCAATTTTTTGTATGCTTCCCTTGCTTCATTGTACTTGCGGAGGTTTAGACAAGAAATTGCATATTCCTTTATGAGTTCATTGTTGCTGCCATTATAAGAAATAGCTGTTTTAAAATTCTTATACGATTCCATCAGCCGTCCATTTTGTTTTTCCTGCAAACCTTTTTGCAAAAAATAAGTAGCACTGTCTGTTTGAGAAAAGGCCAGCGAAGATGCCAGCATGAAAGAAAGGATGAATAGATTACGTCTCATAGGGTATATGTTTAAAAAACAGGTGTATGACAGGGTTAGTTTCACAAGATTGTAATTAACTGATCAGCCTGATTTTAATAATCCATATTCAGCTGAAATCGAAATATAGGGCTAAGAATATTCAGAATCAAGGGCTCAGCGTCAGTTTTTTCATGCAAATCCTTTGGAAAAAATAAATATGATGTAATTGACATTGTCTCAATGCTTTTGTAATGTTCACCCCAACTAAAATTGGAATATAAAGGGGGTTTTTTCAAAAAGAGACTTTCATTCTTTGGAACGAAACAGTATAATCCACATTCAACGGTACTGCAACTATTTTATCACTATTGCAGCAAGTGGCGGTAAGTTTATGGTAAGCTTGTATTTTTTTTGTTTTTTATCTATCAGTTCTGACCTGATTTCGGGATTAAAAACATCCCCTGTTCCCCAGTATTTTTTTGAATCGCTGTTAAATACTTCCTTTGTAAATTTTTTTCCGGATACTTCAACCTCCCAGTTATTTCTGACTACCGGCGTTACATTCAGGATTACTAAAAGATCATCTGCCGGTTTTTTCCCCTTTCTTCTATACACAATCACTGATTCAGCCCGATGATTCAGGTCAACCCATTCAAATCCGTAAATATTGAATTGGTTTTCATATAATGCCGGTTCAGATTGCAACAGATTATTAAGATCGGCTACACAATCTTTCATCAAGCGATGGCAATCATATTTCAAAAGCGGCCAATTTAATTCAGATTTATAATTCCACTCATCGGTTTGCCCAAATTCATCACCCATAAATAATAATTTTCCGCCGGGATGTGTCCACATGTATGAATAAAGCAAGCGGAGATTGGCAAATTTTTGCCATTCATCGCCAGGCATTTTATACAACATGGGGCTTTTGCCATGTACCACTTCATCATGGCTTAAAGGCAACATAAAATTTTCATCATAGTAATACATCATACTGAAAGAAAATTTATCCTGGTGAAATTGCCGGAACACAGGATCAATTTTAAAATAATCCAATGTATCGTGCATCCATCCCATCATCCATTTCATTCCAAATCCAAGTCCATCCTGCCAGGTGGGTCTTGAAACGCCGGGCCAGTCTGTTGCTTCTTCTGCGATAGTTTGTACATCAGGAAAATCACGATAAATCGTTTCATTCAGTTCTTTTACAAAAGCAATGGCTTCTAAGTTTCCATCACCTCCATATTCATTCGGCTCCCATTGCCCTCTTTTTCTTGAATAATTTAATTTAAGCATAGACGAAACAGCGTCAACCCGGATGCCGTCAATATGATAAAGATCAAACCAAAAACGGGCACTACTGATAAGGAAAGACTTTACTTCACCCCTTTTGTAATTAAATATATAGCTGTTCCAATCCGGGTGAAATCCTTTTCGCATATCTGCATATTCATAAGTATGAGTACCATCAAACATATACAACCCATGAGCGTCGTAAGGAAAATGCGAAGGCACCCAATCAAGAATTACTCCTATTCCTTCCTGATGAAATGCATCAATCAATTGCATGAGTCCTTGGGGATCACCAAACCTTGATGTAGCTGCAAAATACCCGGTGCATTGATAACCCCAGCTTCCATCGAATGGATGCTCCATCACCGGCATCAGCTCAACATGAGTAAATCCCATCTCTTTTACATAAGGAACTAATCGTTCCCTGATTTGCTGATATGTGTTATAACTTTCTTCGTCATTTTTATCCGGCCGCTGCCAACTGGCAAGATGTACTTCGTAAACGCTCCATGGGGCATCTAATGCATTCTTCTTCTTTCTTTTTTTCATCCAATCTTTGTCTTTCCATTCATAATACATATCCCATGTAATTGAAGCTGTAGCCGGGCGTTTTTCCCAAAAACGGGCAAACGGATCTCCTTTGTCAACTTCAATACCCTTATAACCGACAATATGATATTTATAAACTTCACCTAATTTAAAATGAGGTATGAACCCTTCCCATACACCGCTTTTATCCCAACGGGGAAAAAGTTCATATTCTTTTTTTCTCCAATCATTGAAATTACCGGTGACGGATACGGAAGTGGCATTGGGAGCCCATACACAGAAATACATTCCCCATACATCATTCACTTTTACAGAATGAGAACCGAACTTCTGATACAAACGGTAATGTGTCCCTTGTTGAAAATTTTTAATATCTTCTTCAGAAAGTAAAGAATAATTCCATACGTTTTTACTGGTATCTACAAACTGAATCTCTTCATATTTCTTTTTAGAGGAATTATCTTCCTTTTCATCGCTCAATTTCTTTTTAGAGTATTGTGTCATATATAAAAGTCCTAAAAGTTTTAACTGAAAATTATATGAACGGTATTTGAATAATAATTAAATATGAAGACTTTCGTAGCCGCTTACCTATTGAAATACTCAAAAATTTTAAACCATTACCATAATCAATTCACCTGTGACCGGCATGAAAAAACTAATTGCATTGTTGCTGGCTGTCTTAGTCTCTTATTTCAGCAATGCCCAATCCTCGTCTATTAAAGGTACAATCACAGACACAGTAGAAAAAAGAAATCTTTCAAATTCCGTGGTAGCCTTGTTAAGCTCCGGCGATTCGACTTTAATTTCTTTTACCCGTTGTAACAAGGAAGGACAGTTCTCCCTTACTGGATTGAAGGGAGGCAAATTTATTTTGATGATCACCCATCCTTTTATGGGTGATTATTTCGATGCGGTGGAAACAACACCAAACAATACAACGGACTTGGGTAATATTTTTCTGGTTCCTAAAAGCAAATTATTATCTGAAGTTATCATTAAAACCGGTACACCGATACGTATCAAAGGGGATACTACCATTTATACTGCAGACAGTTTTAAGGTTAGGGCTGGTGCCAATGTTGAAGAACTACTCCGAAGGCTACCCGGAATTCAAGTGGACAAGAACGGGCAGATCACTGCGATGGGTGAGAAAGTAAAAAAAGTTTTGGTGGATGGGGAAGAATTTTTTGGAAGCGATCCCGGTATTGCTACAAAGAATTTACGTGCTGACGCCGTAAAAGAGGTCCAGGTATTTGATAAAAAAAGCGATCAGGCTGAATTTACAGGTATTGATGACGGGGTAAGAGATAAAACGATTAACCTGAAGATGAAAGAAATGAAAGGTTATTTCGGGAAAATAGAAGCTGGCGGCGGCTTAAAAGATAATTTCAACAATGATGCTATGATCAACTCTTTCAAAGCCAAAAGAAAACTGGCGGCATATGGCATCATGAGTAATACGGGGCAAACTAACTTAGACTGGCAGGATGCCCAAAATTATGGAGGCGGCTCAGATAATGTCTCGATGGGCATGGATGAAGGAGGTACATTTATTTCAATTATGAGCGATGATAATAGTGCTAGCGGCGGCGTTCCACAAAACTGGAACGGGGGTCTTCACTACAGCAATAAATTTGATAATAACCGGCAGAGCCTGAACACAGGATATAAATTCTCAAAAATAAATACAGAAAGCCTTAATAATACTTTCTCAAAAACATTTCTCCCGGATACCAGTTGGAACACAAACAGCAGCAACAATTCTTTTTCTTCTATCAACAAACATGCATTCAATCTGACAGTAGAAACCTCGTTAGATTCTATGAATTCACTGAAATGGACAAGCAAATTCAATAATAACACAGGTCGTTCAACCAGCAATTATTATACGGAATCTATTGACAATGTTTCCCGGTTTATAAATAACAGTACACGGAACAGCAGCAACAACAACAATAACAACAATCTTTCTTCCACTCTCCTGTGGCGGCATAAGTTTAAAAAAGCATCCAGGACTATTTCTGTTAACACAGATTTTAACTGGACGCAATCAAAAAATACAGGGCTATTATATTCACTTAATAATTACTATACAGCCGGGCTGTTAAGCCATCGGGATACCACAGATCAGCAAAATATTCAGAACAGCGGGAGTAAAAGTGTGAATACAAAAGTTGCATATACCGAACCACTCTCCAAAGAAGCCTACCTTGAATTCAACTATACGCTTGGGTACTTTAATAACAGTAATGATCGCCGTACCAGTACTAAAGATATTTTCGGGAAATATGGTACCCCCGTGGATTCGCTTAGCAATTCGTTTGTGTTTAACCGATTGACTAACACACCGGGATTAAATTTCAGGGTAAATAAAAAGAAGGTCAATTATGCGTTCGGGGCTTCTGTGGGATTTAATCATTATGTACAGAATAATATCACCGATGCGAATAAATTCAATTATAATTATACCAATTTTTACCCACAGGCAAACATCCAGTTTAAATTAAAATCTAACCAGAACATACGTCTTTATTATTACGGGTCATCCAATGCTCCATCATTGGAACAGTTGCAACCCACCCGTGTAAATACTGACCCTTTGAATATTTATATTGGTAACCAAAACCTGAAACAATCATTCCAGCATTCACTTCTGGCATCGTATAATTTTTATAATGTATTGAAACAACGGGGTCTTTTCTCCTTTATCAATTTGTATATTACTCAAAATGCATTCGTTCCATCAAGCATGGTTGATAATTTCGGCCGCCGTACCTACCAGACAGTTAATGCAAATGGCGGGTACAACTTAACTTTATACAGCAACTATAATGTCAATATTACTAAATCAAAAATTGATCTTAGTGTTGGGCCGAATATGTCCTTAAGGAGAAGTATTGATTTCATTAATAATGTAAAGAATATATCCGATAACAGCAGTTATGGAATCAATGTCAATTTCGGTAAATATGTAAACAATAAATACAATTTTAATTTCGGCCCCAATTTCTCATGGAACCATTCCAAAGCTTCCGTAAACTCTTCTGCCAATGCAGACTACTGGAGCCTTACCGGATGGGGTAATGTAAATATTACGCTTCCTTATAAATTTGAAATCGGGACAGATGCGAATTTTAACCTTCGTCAAAAAGACCCGAGATTTTCCCAGAATGCCAATTACACCAAATGGAATGCATCCATTCTAAAACGATTTTTAAAAAATAATGCACTTGAATTAAAATTAAATGTAAATGATATCCTGGATCAGAATAAGGGATATAGCCGGAATTTCAGCAGCTATAGTTTTACGGAATCCTTTTATAACACATTAAGGCGTTACTGGCTGCTTACTTTAACCTGGAATATTTCTAAAAACGGAAAGCCTGCCGGCTTTTAATTTAAAACCATTACCATGAAAAAATTAACTTTCATCATCGCAATTTGCTTTTATCATTTCGCACAGTCACAACAATTCATAAACAACGGATTGGTGGAATATGAAGTTCGGGTAGATAATTTCAAATCACTTGGAGACGATAATTGGAGTCAAATGCTTCGGGATAAAGTACCTCATTTTTCCATTACATGGTATGATCTTACATTTAATAATAATAAAGCCATCTACAAATTTAACCGCCAGGATGAGAAATCCAAGATGCCTTCATTTATGAGTAATTCTAATGAAGATAATGTTTGGTTCAGTGATTATACTTCACAGACTTTTACAGATCAAAAAAATATTTTCGGCGATACCTATCTTCTTCGTGACTCATTGATGAGTTTTAAATGGAAACTGGTGCCCAATGAAACAAGGGAGATCGCCGGGTTCAACTGCAGGAAAGCTCAGGCTATTATTTTTGACAGTGTTTATGTATTCGCTTTTTATACGGATGAAATCATTGTTCCCGGAGGGCCGATGGGCATTCATGGTTTGCCCGGAATGATACTCGGTATCACCATCCCCAGGATGTACACCAGCTGGATAGCCAGCAAAGTGCAGGTTGTTGGTGTGAACGCTTCTGCTATCGTTCCCCCCGATAAAGGAAAACAGAAAAAAGCATCAGACTTGTTAGAAACAGTAAAAAAAGCTACTTCTGATTGGGGCAGCTATGCACAACAATTGATCTGGCAATTATTTCTGTAGTGTAAATAATTTTTATTTTATCAATTCAAATACAAAACTTTCTTTGGGTCTTATTTCGAAACTGTTTAGCGGCAAGATTTCATTGGTGATTACATTCCTCATTTGAGTACATCTTTTAAGGCGTTCCGAATAATGATTCCATTCTGGCTTCATCGAATCTTTGCCGGTATTACTTATGACCATAATGGTTTGTTTGCTATCATACCTGAAATAAATATACAGACCATTAATGGGAAGATATTGCATAAGCCTGCCTTCAGTAATTGCAGATGAGCTTTGCCTGAAGTGAGCCAGCTTGCTCACATAATTAAAAGCATCATTTTCCTTTTCAGTTCTTTCCTCTGAAAGAAATTTATTTATCTTATCGCCGGGCCAACCGCCTGGAAAATCTTCTCTAACTGCTGCATCATTGGGGCTTTTAAAATTTTTCATTAGTATTTCAGTGCCATAATATATTTCAGGTATTCCACGCAAAGTCAGCAGCCAGTTGATACCCATTTTGTACTTTGCAAAATCCTCACCTACCATAGAATAAAACCGGTCGAGATCATGATTATCAAAGAAGATGCAGTTCCTGTTCGGGTCTTTATAAGCTATATCCTGTGCTAATGTTGTATAAACTCTATTCACACCTTCCGTCCAGCCAAACGGTTGATTCAACCCGTCAAACATGGCAAAAAGTAAAGGAAAATCCGTTACACCCTGAAGATTGTGTTTAAATGGAACGTTGAAGTTATTTTGACAAAAGTAAGCGCTGTTCATAAC
This sequence comes from Bacteroidota bacterium, assembly GCA_018266555.1. Taxonomy (GTDB): domain Bacteria; phylum Bacteroidota; class Bacteroidia; order Chitinophagales; family Chitinophagaceae; genus UTBCD1. The sequence goes on from JAFEAF010000019.1 coordinate 97,344, forward strand.
GGTATGCACCCATACTTCTCCGAATACGGTTAGTTTCGGAAAATCTTTTATCAATGCATCATTTATTCTATTCAAAAACAAAGAGTCGCTATAGAAATAGGTATCCACTCTCCATCCGTCAATACCAAATTCTTCAGTAGCCCAGATTGCATATTGAATCAGGAAATTGGAAACATAAGGATTACGTTGATTCAGGTCCGGCATGAACGGGGTGAACCATCCATTGACAGAAATTTCTTTATCATAATTTGAAGCATATGGATCCACAAGCGGGTTATCCCGGTATGATGTATTAGTATACTGAGGCCATTGATTCACCCAGTCTTTCATAGGCATATCACGGATAAACCAATGATTAATTCCGACATGATTATACACTGCATCCTGGATCACTTTTAAGCCACTGGTATGTGAAGCATCTACCATTTTTTTGTATAAAGCATTTCCGCCAAATCGTTTGTCCACATTGTACTGATCAGTGATTGCGTAGCCGTGGTAAGTGCTTCTGGATGCTCCGCCTTCATTGGTTCTTGCCATATCATTTTCATTAACAGGGGTCATCCATATTGTAGTAATTCCAAGATTTTTTAAATAATCCAGGTGATTAATAACACCCTGCAGGTCACCGCCATGCCGATCGTAAGGATTCTTGCGGTTATGATCAGTATCTCTCATATCTGCATAAAAATCATTGGTGGTATCGCCATTAGAGAAACGATCGGGCATCAAAAGATAAACAAGATCTTTCGAAGTTACTCCCAGTACTCTTGTTTTACCGTCTTCTTTACTTTTTGATTTTAATTCATAATTCACCCACAACGGTTGATCATGGATCCGGTTGAATTTTATTTTTACAATTCCAGGTTTTGTATGTGCAGAAATATTAATGTCTAAAAAAAGATAATTAGAACTCTCTACCCGGTTTAGTTTTATTAATTGTACTCCCGGATAACGGATTTCAACATCCTGAACGGTTGATTTTAATCCCGGGCTGTGCACCATCAGCTGCACATGGCTCCATTTCATGCCCACCCACCAGTTGGTAGGATACACTTTTACATTTTCAGTCTGAGAATATGATTTGCCAATCCATAAAAAGCAAATCATAAATATGAATAGTTTTTTCATAACATTATATTGAGCGTTCTTCACGAATCTCAAGTTCAGATGTTAATGTTTCATCTTCCATAGTCGTTCGGTTTTCTTTAATGAAAATGAAACAAATGAACGCTGCAAGAATCATTAATCCCCCGCCCAGTTCCACTGCGAGCAGGCGATCATTATTTAATACATTTTTCATCAACCAGCCAAAACCTAACGATGCAATGACCTCCGGTAACACAATGAAAAAATTAAAGATCCCCATGTAAATGCCCACTTTGTCTTTTGGCAAAGAACCGCTCAGCATGGCATAGGGCATAGATAGTATACTGGCCCATGCAATACCCACACAAGTCATGCAACCGTAAAGCATGTATTTATGTGTAACCCAGCTTACACTGATCAATCCAACCCCTCCGCATATCAAGCATAAAGTATGCGTCATTTTTCTGCCCAATTTATCTGCAATAACAGGTAAAATCAAAGCAAATAAAAAAGTAATAACACTGTAGTATGCTAAAGTCAAACTTCCAAAATCTGCTCCTTCAGCATAAGCAGGATCATTGGCATCAACGCCATGAAAAACATTTATAGCAACAGCCGTAGTATAATAAAACCACATTAAGAAAAGGCCGGGCCATGTAAAAAACTGGATAAGCGAAACAATCCTCATTCGCTTAGGCATTTTCATCAATGCATTGAAAATTTCAATAACTCCTCCCCCAAATCCTTTGTTGGATTGTTTTACCTTTTCTTTATAACCAATATCCGAAGGCGGATATTCTTTGGTGGTAAATACTGTATATAAAACTGCCGAAAGAAAAAAGAATGCTCCCGTATAAAAAGAAAGTTTTACATTTTCAGGAATCCCTCCCTTAGCAGCTGTATTTTGAAAATTGAAAATATTTGTAAATATCCAGGGTAGCGCTGAGGCAATACTCCCGCCTAAACCGATCATAAAACTTTGCATGATGAAACCACGGTTTACCTGCGAATCAGGAAGTTTGTCTGTTACAAATGCACGAAATGGTTCCATGGCAACATTTCCAAAAACATCCATTACCCATAGCAATCCTGCAGCCATGAATAATGTACCGCTGTGTGGCATAAATATCAGAGCTATTGAACTGAGGATAGCACCAATCATGAAATAGGGTCTTCTTCTCCCCCATTTGGGATGCCAGGTTCGGTCGCTCATGTATCCAATGACGGGCTGTACTAATAATCCTGTGAGTGGTGCTGCTAAAAATAAAATAGGAATCTGATCCGGATGGGCACCGAGATTTTCATAAATGCGGCCCATGTTTGCCCGTTGCAGATCCCATCCAAACTGGATACCAAAAAAACCAACACTCATATTGATGATCTCTGAAAGACGGAGTTGCCGTTTTATACCGGTATAAGCTGTTGACATAAGCAATCGTTAATTACAGTGAGAATCATGGAAGATAGGAACTTTAAGTAACAAGCACACGTTTTTATCCGAACAAAAATTCCGGTAAAGATTTGATAGAATCAGATGGTAAATCCGTCAGGAATAATGGAGCCTTTCTTCACCACTACAATTCCGTCTTTGACTGTGTAAAGGGGATGGTCAGTGTTTTCTAAATGACTACCTCCATTGATACGAACATCATTACCGATACGGCAATCTTTATCAATGATTGCATTGCAGATATAGCAATTACTGCCAACACCCATTAACGGTACATGATGCTGCTGTGCTTTTGCAATATCCTCAAGTGTTTCATACGAGTCGTTTCCCATTATATAAGTATTAATCAAAGTGGAGCCCTGTTTTATACGGGATCGGTTACCAATAATACAGTTTTCAATTCGTAATGCATTGATGATACAACCCTCTGAAACCAAAGCCCTTTCCATCGTGGTGCCATTTATTTTACTTGGCGGAAGCATACGGGGCCTTGTATAAATGGTTTTGTTATTATCGAAGAGATTGAATTCGGGAATTTCTTTTGTTAACCCGAGATTGGCTTCAAAAAAAGAACGTATGTTACCAATATCTGTCCAGTAGCCTTCATATTGATAACTGGCTACTTTATATTTTGAAATGGACTGAGGAATAATTTCTTTACCAAAATCTGTGGCATTAGGTTTTTCATTTAGTAAAATCTCCCAAAGCAGTTTCCGGTTAAAAATATAGATACCCATAGAGGCAAGATATATTCTTCCGGCCTGTTGCATTTCATGCCCGGTATCGCTATACCAATCTGCTAAAACATTATTTTTTGGTTTTTCTATAAAGGATGTAATAAACCCTTCCTCATTCTTTTTCATAATTCCAAAATCAGGAGCATCCCTCTCCGTTACAGGAATAGTAGCAATAGAAATATCTGCACCTGCATTGATATGATTATCCAGCATGGCATTAAAATCCATTTGATATAATTGATCACCGGAAAGTATCAATACATAATCACTGTGAAATGGGTTGATATGCCGTAAACCCTGCCTCACCGCATCTGCCGTGCCTTGAAACCAGGTAGGGTTATCCGGAGTTTGTTCAGCAGCGAGTATATCTGCAAATGCAGAACTGAATGCACTGAAATGATACGTATTTTTAATATGCCGGTTAAGAGATGCCGAATTAAACTGGGTAAAGACAAACATGCGGCCAATACCGCAATGCAAGCAGTTGGAAATAGGAATATCTACTAAACGGTATTTTCCTGCAATTGGTACTGCCGGCTTGGATCGGCTGGCGGTGAGCGGATACAACCGGGAGCCTGCGCCACCTCCTAAAATAACTGCAACAATACTTCTGGACATGGGAAATGATTTAGAAATTAATAATTATTGCTCTTCGATAAAGTTAAGTTTTATAATCACAATTCAAACAGGTAACTAAATTAATTTACACCTGATTAACCGAATGAAGAATTTGATCTTACTGTTTTAGTGATTGGTACAATTCGATATACTGTTTTGCAGATGTATCCCAGGAATGATCCAGCGTCATCATGTGGCTGCGCATCCAATGATATAATTCCTGTTTGTTTTGATATAAATCTATTGCCCTTCCCACGGAATAGGTAATATCCCAAACGCTGGGTTGGTTAAACCGAATGCCAAAACCATTAGGGTCGCCAAAATCTGTAATAGTATCCTGCAATCCACCAACACTACGTACCATAGGAACAGTACCATATCGCATTGCATACATTTGGTTTAAGCCGCAAGGTTCCACACGGCTTGGCATTAATAAAAAATCTGCGCCGGCATACATCAGGTGGCTCAAGGATTCACTGTAACCGATATAAGAATTATAATACCCGCCAAACTGTCGTTTCATATGATCCAACTGGCCTTCAATATGAGGATCTCCTGAACCTAATACCAAAAAATTGGCTTTGCCATGATGTTGATAAATGGACTGGCTGATGGCATCGGGCAAAAGATCAGCAGCCTTTTCTCCCACTAACCTCCCAATGAAAACAATCAAAGGTTTTTCGATATCAAGATCAAACTGGCCGCAGAGTTCTTTTTTATTTTTTCTTTTCCCGTTATCTAATAAATAACGATCGTAATTTTTAATTATATAACTATCTGTTTTTGGATCCCAGATTTGAGTGTCAATGCCATTTAATATACCTATGCTTTTTCCTCTTTCATATTCAAATAAATTTTCAACTCCATTTGCTGAAGAGCGAAGTTCGTGCATATAACTATTGCTCACAGTTGTCACTTTCCAGGCACATTTTATTGCAGAAGCAAGAGGATTGATAGTATTTTTCCAATCCAGCATACCCCATTTCCAGGAATCATAAGCGGGGATATAATAATATTTATCCCAACCCATCCATCCCTGGTATTGTGCATTGTGAACAGTGAAAACGGTAGGTATCTCTGCGAGCTGAGCATTAAATGCATAACAATATTTCACCATAAAGGGTACCAGGCCTGTGTGGTGATCGTGACAATGAATCACATCAGGTTTATGTGCCCATTTGCTCAGCCAATCGCAAAAGGCAATTTGAAACGAGATGAACCTTTCTGCATCATCATCATATCCATATATTTTTTCCCGGTCAAGCAATCCGTTTATGTCAATCAAATAAAGATCAAATCCCAGCTTATTTGTTTTTTCTTTGATGACGCTGTAATGAAACCAATGAGGCCCGAGATTTTGCCCGCCTTCATGCACCAGTTCCCATTGATTTTCGTACAGGAATTTAGTGCGGTACATAGGCATCACCACTTTTACTACATGGCCAAGCTCTGCCTGGTATTTAGGCAATGCGCCTACCACATCCCCAAGTCCGCCGGCTTTGGCTACGGGGTAACATTCAGCAGCAACATGTACAATTTCCATTTCTAAATTTTCTATTTTGACAATCCGGCTTTATAACCTTTTATGGAATAAAAAAGTATATAGAGATAACACGGTATCATTAACCAGGCAAAGACAGATTGAAAATTATATGATTCTTTCAACGTTGCGAATAGACGGGGAATAATTGCCCCCCCTGCAATACCCATGATTAAAATTGCAGCACCGATTTCGGTAAACTTTCCCAACCTGTAAATAGCTAACGGGAAAATGGCAGGCCACATCATGGCATTGGCAAATCCTAAAGCAGCTACAAAACCAACTGAGGTATATTTTGTGGTAAAAAATGCGCCGATAGTAAAAAGAACGCCTAAAATGGCTGAGATCCTTAACGCTTTTTGCTGTGAAATATATTTTGGAATTGTTATCAGGCCGGCAATATATCCCAGTAGCATGGCACCTAAAGTGAAAGAAGTAAAATATTTTGTTTCATCTGTTGGAAGGTTAAATCCTTTCCCATAGATACCAATTGCATCACCGGCCATCACTTCTGCCCCTACATACAGAAAAATGCATAATGCTCCTAACCATAAATGTGGAAATTGAAAAATACTTTTTTTGGCTTTATCTCCGATACTATCCTGAGCACTGTTAACATCAGATCCTTTTATTTCAGGTAAAGGTGACCTCAATATCCAAATTGCAAAAAATAAAAGAATACCGGCCATGATCATATATGGGACATATACTTTAGAAGCAAATTCATTCAGGATGGTTTCTTTTATGGCCGGGTCTGTTGCAGCGTTTACTTTATCTTCAAGATCATTGATTCCTTTCAGTACAAAAACACTTAATATAATTGGGCTGATAATACCGGCAACTTTATTACAAATTCCCATAATACTTATTCTTTGAGCGGCGCTTTCTATAGGACCGATGATGCTAACATAGGGGTTTACCGCTGTTTGCAATAATGAAAGGCCGGAGCCAATAATAAAAAGACCCGTAAGCGCTAATGTATAATTCCTATGAGTAGCAAAAGTTCCAAATACGAATGCCCCGATAGCCATAATCAGCAAACCCATGGCCATTCCTTTTTTCATACCGGTTTTTCTTAATATCCAGGAAGATGGAAGAGCTAAAAAGAAATAGGCCATATAAAATGCAAAAGTTACGAGAAAGGCTTTTGAATCCGTATCCAGCCTGAATGCAAGCTTTACATAAAAAATCAATGGCCCGTTTACCCAGGTGACAAACCCGAAAATAAAAAACAAAAGCGCCAATATAGCCATGGATGTCATATAACTCTTGCGGTTTGAAATGATAGCAGTACTCATTGTAGAATGTTTGCCCGAACTTAATAAAGAATCTGTAATTATTGTAAAGTATTTTGTGTTCAGATGTTGTAATTTCGGCAAAACTTACATTACCAGATGACTGACTTATTAAACGCATTAGCAATTGGAGTTGATATCGGTGGCACAAACACTAAATATGGAATTGTAAATCACCGGGGAGAAATTCTACATCAAAGTGAAATAAAAACTGAAACTTTTGCAACGCCTGAACTCTTTGTAGATGGCCTTCATGATGCGATTAAACCATTAATTGATAAACTTCCTTCAGATTCAATCGTAGAAGGTATAGGCATCGGTGCTCCTAATGGAAATCCTTTTCGTGGCACCATTGAATATGCACCTAACTTAAGATGGAAAGGTGTCATCAGAATGTGTGACCTGGTTACGGAACGATTTAAACTTCCTTCTATTATTAATAATGACGCTAAAGCTGCTGCAATCGGAGAAATGACTTACGGTGCCGCAAGAGGTATGAAAGATTTTATTATGATTACATTAGGTACGGGAGTAGGAAGTGGAATTGTTGTAAACGGGCATGTGGTTTATGGGCATGATGGTTTTGCTGGAGAACTGGGACACACTACTATTCGCCCCGGGGGGCGCAAACACTGGGGTACCGGCAGGTATGGTTCTTTAGAATGTTATGCATCTGCAACCGGAATTGCGATCACTGCTAATGAAATGCTGGATGAAAATCCAAATGCAGGTAGCCTGATGCGTCAATACAGCAGGGAAGATATCAATTCCAGGGTTGTAGCAGAATGTGCCTGGAAAGGAGATAAAATAGCCAATGATGTTTACCAGTTTACCGGTCAAATATTAGGTGAGGCCCTGGCTAATTTTATTATGTTCTCTTCACCAGAGGCTATTATTTTATTTGGTGGTGTTATTAAAGCTGGTGACTTGATTATGAAACCTACCAAAGAAAATATGGAAAAAAACCTGTTACCAATTTATCAAAATCAAGTCCGCCTTATTTTTTCTGAATTAAAAGAAGCGGATGCAGCCATACTTGGTGCCAGTGCTTTGGTGTGGGAGCTTGAAAAATCGAATACTACCGCTGCCGAATAATAAATACTGCTGGCACAGCCCTTTGACCTGAGATATCAGAAGGTTTAATAGTTTGTTTTCCGTTTACCAACATACAACTACTGCCCCCGCCGTCAAGATTCATAGCCTCCCAACATCCGATGTCTTTAAGAATCTTAGCTTCCTGTTCTAAATCCGCCCCTTTCGCATGTGGATTTCTTCCTTCAATTACCAATAGAATCAATTTGCCACTTTGCGTATAACCTATTGCTGTCCGGGGATGTTTATCATAAAGCCCCATGCCTGCAAACATCATTTCTTCATTATTGGAAATACTGATCCCTCCATTTTGTACTAAAACCGGCCCTCCCCCAATGGCTGTTTCCATTTTCCATTTCCTGATCTTTTTACTTTTATTATTTTTAAAATAATTTTTAAACCCTGGATCATCCAGGTAATTTTTCTTTCTGAAAAATGGTTCTTTAATGGCAAGGGGTTCTTCAGGTGATTCAAATGCAAAAGGGAATTTCATAGATGAATCCGCAGCTGTCCATACAATATTTGCTTCTCTTTTTTTACTGATGCCAATTGCACTTCTTAATGTAAAGTAACGTAACAATGAATCCCTCCCTTTCCCATGCACAAATTGGGTATCAAAGGAAATCATTTTCCCGTCCTTCACCAATACATTCACATTACGATTGGTTTTAAACGAAAAGAATGAACAATTACTTACAATTACCGGACGGCCGTCTTTTTCAAAATAACTTGCAGGTGTGAGCCTTCGGTTTAATGACGTATCTACAGAAAATTCTAAATTTTTATCTTTTAAATCCGCTTCGATATAGTAAGCCCTGAAATTCGCACTATCCATTTTTTCATCAGTGAAAAAAACATGTACAGATTTAGGCAAGGGTTGGTACAATGAATCAACATTTGTCCATCTTAACTGTGCATAAGCTGAAGGGCACAGAATAATTACTAATAAATAATTAATAAATTTGGTAAATGTCTTTTTCATAATTGACAGGCCTCCTTCTGACTACCCCCCCGGGGCTTTCCTTTCTCCCATTCCATTCTGCCCAGTCCAGGAAACACATGCCTTTCGCTGTGATAAGAGGAACGAACCAGCGGACCGCTTTCTACGTAATCCAGGCCCAGTTGATATCCTGCTTCACGGTATTCTGCAAATTCATCCGGATGCACAAAACCTATTACCGGCAAATGTCTTTTTGTTGGTTGAAGATATTGTCCCAGTGTTATTACATCACAACCGTTATCACGGAGATCAGTCATAGTTTGTATCACTTCTTCCTTTTTTTCGCCGAGGCCCAGCATGATTCCGCTTTTGGTTCTCATACCGTTTTGTTTCAGTATTCGGATCACTTCCATACTGCGCCAATATTTTGCCTGGATACGAACTTGTTTGGTCAACCGCTCCACCGTTTCAATGTTATGGCTCACCACCTCTGGCGAAGCGTCAATGATCATTTGAATATGTTCTTTCTTTCCTTTGAAATCAGGAATTAATGTTTCCAAAGTTGTTTCGGGGTTCAATGCCTTAACAGCTTTTATTGTATTATGCCAAACGGTTGAACCACCATCTGGTAATTCATCTCTATCCACCGAAGTAATCACGGCATGTTTCACTTTCATTAAGTGAATGGCTTCAGCCACCCTTTGGGGTTCATCCCAATCCACCGGTTCCGGCCGCCCTGTTGCAACAGAACAAAATCCGCAACTGCGGGTGCATATATTTCCTAAAATCATGAAAGTAGCAGTGCCGGAGCCCCAGCATTCACCCATGTTGGGACAGTTACCGCTTTCGCAAATCGTATGTAATTTGTAAGTATCAACTAAACCACGGACATGTTTATAACTTTCGCCAATTGGAAGTTTTACCCGTAGCCAATCAGGCTTTTTTATTTTAGGCTGCTGTCTTTTATCAGAAATAACTTCATTCATCCTGCAAAATTACCTGATTACCTCCGTCGTCCAAAGTCAACTGAAATATAACCCTGGAAGAAAAGTTGTTTATCTTTTTGCATAAGCATGATAGGAATTTTTTGAGCATACATCTCCAGGCTTACTCCGGCTTCTAAGCCTGATACCACTTCATTGAAACGCCCATAATCAAATCGAAGTGCTGTTTTTACAAATGCACCGGGTCTTACTTTGATCTCACTCCATCCTTTTCCAAAACCGCCGCCGCCAACAATGGAAGGCCCTAAAAATAATGCACTGTCGGTGGTGCTGTATTTGATTGTAATATCATTTCCTGAAATTGGGTCTCTTACTTCAAGATAATATGGACGCAACAATCCCAATGCCAACCCGCCCATATAAAGAGCAGATACCGAAACGCCATTTTTATTCCCTTTTTCTCCCAGCACATATTGCTGACCAATTCCAAGTGTTACGGGATAAAAATGATTGATTTTTCCATAAATGAAAGGATTGCCAAAGAAAAATCCTCCATTCGGCAATTTTTCTTCTTTCTGGCTTTTTGTTTCATTTATATCCAGCCGGAATATGGTTGTCTTTCTTGGAGTTTTCATTTTACCAAATTCATAAAATCCCCCATATCCGTTGGTTCGAAGTTGGATTCCAAAAATACTTTGTCGTGAATACACCAGTTGACCTTCTTCAGCTTGCCTGATCAGGGTATTGACTTTTTCCCGCCTGGCCTCTTTTTTTGAAATACGTTTACTTTTGTTTGATTGGGTAGAATCTTGTCCGAAAACAAGGCCGGCAATCATGGTTAAAATGAAAAGAAGGGTTACTTTCCTCACGAGATACTGTTTTGATCTATTAGTAACGTAAATTTAGGGCAAAAATTGGTAATGACATCAACTGTAGTTTATAACAACGAGTTAAGAACCGTCTGTACACATTTAAAAAGCGGATCTGCATTTGAAACAGACGCACCCACAGATAATAACGGGAAAGGAGAACGTTTTTCTCCTACCGATCTTATGGCCACATCGCTGGCAACCTGTATGCTTACGGTGATGGGAATCAAATCAAGAAATACGATGGGTTTTGATCTTACCGGAATGAAAACCGAAGTATTGAAAATTATGAAGGCTGACCCCCGTCGTGTTGGTGGCATTGAAATCACTTTTCATATCCCTGAACATCTTATAAATGCAGATGAAAAAACAAAAACTATTTTAATCAACACAGCAATGAACTGCCCGGTATTTAAAAGTATTCACCCGGATATTGAAGTGAAAGTGAACTGGGGAGATTGGGGGTAGAAATTGGTTGCCGGTTATGCAGACTGACCGGTTAGGATATTGGCCTGAAATAAATGTAACCGGAAAATCCAGTATGCAATTTCGCCTAAAAAAAACTACATGCCCTGTTTTTGATTTTCAATAGTATTACCCATTTCGTTTACAATCATATTAGTTTCTTGAATCTTTTGTGGAAACCCAGGAAATAAAGAATTTAACAATCACATTTTCAACATCGCATTCCCCACCGCACACTCCAGGCATTTTTTCTTATTGCAGTATTCATTTTTGAGTTCAATCAGAGCCTGTGAATCAAAAGCGTTTTTGTTTTCAATACCAAGATGTTGAAATCCTTTGGTGATAGCGTTAGTTTCAGGGGCAGTTTCTTCAAGAAATTTTAATGCTTTCTCTTTATACTTGTCCTCATCATGATAATTTCCATAAGCAAATAACACAGGGCAAATGGTATTGATGATAATATTATCAATCATAGTTTCGCCAAGTTTTTTCTTTTTGAAAGACGAAGCTTCGCCAAAACGATAATGATAATGCCAGTAGTCGTTGGCAGTTACATCTAACCATTTTCGTACAGGTTTTAAGGAAGAAGCATCTTTTATTTTTGAGAACACATGAACTGAACCATGAATTAACATAGCCAGTTGGGCTAAACGGATCGTCGGGAAATTTCCCGGCCGCATTCTCAGGAAATGAACAGGATGGTGAATGGGCTTCAGCGAATATTTTTTTTTCAGAAATAAATACTCCTTCTGCAGCATCAATGGATAATCATCTTTGCCCCAATAGCCATCGGGATTTTTATCCAACAGGCCCGCCTGCCCCAGCAACAAGGCTTCTAACTGGTGAATTTGGTTTTTATGTTTGGCAAGGATGTTTACAGAAATACTTTTGGCCAATGCTTCAAAAGCATCGGCATTTACTTTTGCTCCAAAATTTTTCGTTAGCAACCACCAAAAAGTTTCTTCCCAGTGATAATTATTTTGCTGAAGGAACTTTTCGGCAATCTTTGCTTTTCGGATCAATCGTTCTGCTAAAAGCCGTTCTTTCCAGCTTTTCCAAATAATTTCAGGAGTGTAGTGAATCATTTTTTCGCAGGGAATAAAACCAGAAGCGTTCATCAGTTCTTCGTATCGCTCTAAAAGAATTTTAGAAACCCTGTCTTTTAATTCAATAACCGGAATCGGGTTTTCTTTTATATCATTTTCCCAGACTACATGCAGAATAACGTTGTTGTAGTTTTTGTCCATTTCATGCCTATGCCTTTTCCAGTGGGAAGTTTTGAGATGCAATTCCACATTTCCTGCCCATGTTGTTTTGGCAATTTTAATCTTTGCATTTTGAAAATCCGGTCCCTGGTTTTTGTTGAGTTGCCCGGAATGGATGATGTGGATGGTTTCATCAGCAGTTGTGGTCAACTCATTTTTATTAAAGTATTGAAACTGCCAGATGAATTGAAGCAATCGTTCCGTCATGGTTCCGTTGTTAATGAGATTGTTAAGGTAAAGAATTATTCAAAATTCTTCAAAGCCTGTACTACCCTGCTCACAGGTAATCCCATCACATTGTAAAAATCACCCGTAACGGATTTAATTCCAACTACACCAATCCATTCCTGGATGGCGTAAGCACCTGCTTTATCATAAGGTTTGTATTTGTCAACGTAAAATTCAATTTGGTTTTTTGTTAATTCATGAAAATAAACATCAGTGCAATCTGAAAATGCTATTTCTTTCAGGGAATGAAGTATAACCACCCCGGTAATCACTGTATGTTTTTGTCCGGAAAGATCGTTCAGGATGCGAATCGCTTCTTCTTTGTTTTTGGGTTTCCCGATGATCCGTTTATTTAGCACAACAATCGTATCGGCGGCCAGAATCACAGCATCTTTTGCTGCCAGCGATTGAACTGCAACTGCTTTATTTCTTGCAATGTGAATAGCTGCTTCATCTGCATTCAATCCTATAGGGAAAGATTCATCCGTTTCTTTCAACACAATTTCAAACGGTATTTCTGCCCATTCCAGCAATTGTTTACGTCGTGGTGATTGTGATGCAAGGATTATTTTTTTCATAGGTAGAAATAAAAAAAGGCCATAGATAAAATTCCGGTGAGCATGACCAGTTTGATCCATCTGCTCAGTATATGAAAATTATGAACAGAATTTGCCCGGAACAATTTTATAAAACTATAAAGCAATGGCAGGATGACCATGACAATATTGTACCCTGCCGGCCACCACCATCGGAATTGCAACACATAAACCTGTACCATTATTAATACGGCAATAAGAGATGACATCCATACAGCAACATAAATTTTTGTAGCATTGATTCCCCATACAATGGGCATCGTACGGCATCCATATTTTTCATCGCCTTCCCGGTCTTCCATATCCTTAATAGCTTCACGGATCAGTGAACTGATAAATGCAAAGCCTGCATACAGAAAAGCAATCCGGAAAAATTTATGTTCGGTAACATTCCCGGTACCAAAAGCATCGGTGAATGAAACCTTTGAATAAAAAAGTATAAGAATGGTCCAGGCGGTCAATAAGGAGATCACTACATTTCCAATAAGCAATTTTCTTTTGAATGTAGTAGAATAAAACCAAAGCAATGCAATGGAACAGGCATTGATAAGAATCAAATACCATTTTTGCAAAAAGGGAAGAGCCAATATGGTGAGAATAAGACCTGTAGCACTTAGCATAAAATGCCAGGCTATTGCCCAGCGACGGCTGATGACTTTGTCAATAACTAATTCCCGGGGCTTATTTACTTCATCAATATTTATATCAAAATAATCATTGATAATATAACCGGCAGCAGCAATCAGCAATGATGCTAATACGAGAAGAATGAATTGAATAAAGTCATTTTCAGGAATAAACCCTTTGTATAAAGAATGATAAATACAAAATTGAAATAAAATTTGTGCCAGTGCAATAAAAATAAGATTGGGCAGGCGAACCAGCTTCAAAAATGCGACCACCAATCTCATGAATTAAAATTTCAGGAAAGATACAGATAGAAGATGAAAGTTTATTCACCGGGAAGCTACATCGGGATGATATTTCCAGTGATCGTTTAGCTTCAATACCTTTTCAATTACATCCCTTACACAACCATTGCCTCCGGTTATAGCTGAAATATAAACCGCAGCTTGTCTTATTTCATAAGCTGCATCGGCCGGGCAACAGGGCAATCCTACTACTGACATAGGCAGAAGATCAGGCAGATCATCCCCCATAAACAACACTTCATTAGCCGATAAATTATTTTTTTTTATGTATTCTTCAATCAATGATTTTTTATCCAGTACAGACATGTGAATATCGCTGATCCCCAGTTTCTCCAAGCGTTGTGTCACAGGTGTTGACTGACTCCCGGATACTATGACAATACGATAACCTGTTTTCACAGCCAGTTGTAAAGCAAAACCATCTTTTATATTCATTCGCCGTACCTGTAACCCGTTTTCTAAAAGTAATAAACTTCCATCAGTCAATACGCCGTCCACATCAAAAATGAAAGTGGTAATTTTTTTAAATAACTCCAGGATATTGTTCATAAATTCAATTCAAAAGTATAAAATCAAAAAATCAAAGGTTAAAAATTGAAATGCCAACTGTATTTACCATTGACATATTATTTCTGGTTATCACGCCATTCATATACCCAGGCACTTTGGATCATTTCCAGATGTCCTTCATTGCTTTCTTCCCGCTGCCCTTCAAAATTCGGGATTTGTAATACCCATTCCAGCAGATCCGTAAAACGGATCCGATAAATTTTCCCTTCATTAAAATCATTGCCAAAGCGTTCATATAATTTTTGCGCAATGTCCTCGTGATCATTCCAGTGAATTGGCGGTTCAAAATGTGTCATAAACCTAAATCCCTAAGGGGGTTTTTATTTTTTAAAAGTTGATAAAATTTCAAATTTAGTAAACCATCTCGTTTTCCGCTTCAGGGACAGGTGTCTATTCTCCTAAAAATTGTGTCTGGTCCGGCAATGTGACTTCAATCTCCCCTTCTCCATCCAGTAAAAC
Organism: Bacteroidota bacterium; assembly: GCA_018266555.1. Taxonomy (GTDB): domain Bacteria; phylum Bacteroidota; class Bacteroidia; order Chitinophagales; family Chitinophagaceae; genus UTBCD1. The sequence continues at coordinate 112,430 of JAFEAF010000019.1, forward strand.
CGACTGGCAACCTAAGCGTGAATTTAATTTGGGGTTCACTGCCCTGTCAATAAAATCTTCTTCTTTATCGCTGATCTCCTCTAGATGATCCATTCCTTTTTCTACATATAAATGACAGGTAGTGCAAGCACATACTCCACCGCAATTATGATGCAATTCAATATCGTTCATCAATGCTATTTCCAGCAAACTATTTCCAGGCTCTATATTTTCCAGAATAACCGGGTTTAGATCTTTTTGTTCAAAACTAAATTTTATAGTGTACATCTTTTTTTTCGTTTCGGCGCAAATTTATCAGAAAAACAATCAAATGACTTACTTGTTCGGGAAAATGAAATATTAATTGCCTGATTGAATGGATCCAGTCATGAATTCGTATAATTTTTTTAGCTGTGGATGGGGCTGGAGAATATTTAGATGTTTTTTTATTGTTTCCAAGTCATGGCGAACGGCAGGACCTGTTTGAGATTGCCGCGGAGAATTTGTTTTCACACTTTCTACTGTTTCATTAATCAGAGGCAACAATTGTTTGAAATCTATCTTTTCTTTCCGGCAATATTCCTCTGTCATTGCCAAAAGATGATTGGTAAAATTATTCACCAGTACGGCAGCAATATGCAATTTCAGTCTCATATCGTCATTAGCTTCAGCTACCTGGTCTCCGGCAATGGAGTGAGCAAGGCTTTCTAATTTCTTTTTTGTAATAAGATCACTGGCATCAACAAATATCGGAACATCAGTACTTACTTCCCTATCTTTTTTCAAACTTTGTAAAGGATAAAAAACCCCATAATGATGAGACGTTTTTTTTAATATATCTTTTGATACCGAAGCAGCAGTATGTGCTACTACTTTCCCGGGTACATGTAAATGTCTGGCAACTTCTGAAATAGCATCATCTGAAACAGCAATAAGATACACATCAGCATCCTTCCTGATTACAGACCAATAATTAGTGGATTCTGTATCCAAGTCATATGCTAATCTGCTGGCTGCCGTAGCGTCTCTTCCAAAAATCTGGACAATCCCATGCCCGGCATTTTTTAATTTTTTGCTTAGCACAGTAGCTGTGTTCCCCGTTCCAATGATTACAATGTTCATAAGTATCTTTGCAGCATGAATAAATTAGGAGAAAGAATTGCATTCAGTTATTACCGTACAAAATTCAGGATTCTTTCAACGGTGTCCAAAAAGAAAACTGCTGAAATAGCTTTAGAACTGTTTCACACACCTCAATTCCGGTACAAAAGAATAATATTACCCAAAATTTTTGATGAGGCAGAAAGGTTAAGTTTTAATCTTAATGGGGAAACAGTACAAGGATACCGTTGGAATAAAGATGGATATAAAAGAGTATTGATCACTCATGGATTTAATTCTACTATTTCTAAATATGGGGATTATATAAGGCAGTTTATTGATAAAGGATATGAGGTTTTGGCATTTGATGCGCCGGCGCACGGCCGCAGCACCGGGAAACAGATTAATGCAGTCATCTATAAAGAAATGATCTTATTCATCAATGAACATTACGGGCCGATCCAATCATTCATGGGCCATTCGTTCGGTGGGCTTGCCTTAAGCCTTGCCCTGGAAGAAATTCCTCATAATGAAAATTTCAGGTTGGTACTGATAGCGCCTGCAACAGAATCCAAAACTGCCATAGATTTCTTTTTCTCGTTTATGAAATTAAATGCTGATGTACGGAAAGAATTTGATCAAAAAATATTTTCCATTACAAATAAACAGCCGGAATGGTATTCGGTAAGCCGGGCTGTAAAAAATTTAAAAACAAAAATTCTCTGGTGTCATGATGAATCTGATCGATTAACACCCTGGCAGGATGCAAAAAAAGTGAAAGAACAAAACTATCCGAATATAAACTTTGTTATTACCAACGGACTGGGACACCGGGGCATATACAGGGATGAAACGATCACTAAAAGGATTGTTGATTTCCTATGAGGTTTATTATATTCAGCACCATTACTTTTTTTTACTTTCTACTATAACCATAGTTTGTAAAAGCCAACTAATTAAACATGAAAAAATACAGATACCTTGCCTTAGGTGATTCTTATACGATTGGTGAAAGTGTTGCGGCTGCAGATAATTTTCCACAACAATTGATACAACTGCTGCGAAAGGGAGGTTATGATTTTGAATCACCAGACATTGTTGCCAAAACCGGCTGGACGACTAAAGATTTACAAAATGAAATTAATAAACATATTTTTCATCCTCCTTATGATATTGTAACATTACTGATTGGCGTAAACAATCAATATCGTGGCAAAGCAGTTGATGAATACAAACCTGAATTTGAGACTTTACTGCTGCATGCTATCCAATATGCAGGTAATAAGCCGGATCATGTTATTGTCCTTTCCATTCCCGATTGGAGCGTCACTCCTTTTGTTGCGGGTAGAAACCGAATCCAGATTGCCAATGAAATTGATGCATTCAACAATACAAATAAAAGTATTTGCGAAGACCTAAAAGTGCATTATCTTAATATAACGCCCGGAACAAGAGAAGCATCAGATGATCGCAGCCTGATTGCTGCTGATGGATTACATCCTTCCGGTAAAGAATATGGACGGTGGGCAAATCAACTAAAAATCGTGGTTGAAAAGCTGTTAATATAAAAATCACTGGAATTTAGGCATAATACACTTCGACGAATCAGTTTTTTAAAAAATTGCCCCATTTCCTCATTTTCAACCAATTACTATATGATTTTAGAGTTAAAATTCATTAGTTCCTGATGCAGTATTTTAAAAATTCGGGATTCTTGCCTTATAATTGCAGTTATGCCGGAGCTGATACATATATAATGGTGTACCAGAATTGCCGTCAAACCCATTAAAAACTGATATGCCAAAGAACCTATTAATAGTGGAAAGCCCCGCGAAAGCAAAGACCATAGAAAAAATTCTTGGGAAAGATTTTGAAGTGCGAAGCTGCTATGGCCATATCCGGGATCTTAAAAAAGCCGGTATGGGAATCAATCTTGAAAAAAAATATGAACCTACCTACATAATTCCTGCAGAAAAAGAAAAGGTTGTCAAAGAGTTAAAGAGTTTAGCTAATAAATCAAGTGATATATGGCTAGCGACGGACGAGGACCGTGAAGGAGAAGCTATCAGCTGGCATTTATGTGAAGTATTAGGTCTCGATCCTAAAAGCACAAAGCGAATCGTTTTTCATGAAATTACAAAACCGGCTATCCAGGATGCTGTAAAAAATCCACGTACTGTAGATATGAATCTTGTAAATGCGCAGCAAGCCAGGAGAATTTTAGATCGAATAGTTGGTTTTGAATTAAGCCCTGTCCTTTGGCGCAAGATGAGTATGAAAAATAATCTCAGCGCCGGAAGAGTTCAAAGTGTGGCAGTGAGATTGGTTGCAGAACGGGAAAGAGAAATCAATGCATTTACCGCTCAGAGTCATTTCAAGATTGAAGCATTTTTTACTGCAAAAGATTCCGGTGATAGGCTTATTACTTTTAAAGCTGAGGCCCGCCCGGATGACCGGGTCGTTCGGGGAAATAAATTTTCTTCGGCAGAAAATGCAGAAGATTTTCTGAAAAGCTGCATCGGTGCCGAATATTCTGTATCTGATATTCAAATAAAACCGGGGAAAAAATCACCTTCTCCGCCATTTACTACATCCACCATGCAACAGGAAGCAAGCCGTAAATTAGGCTACAGTGTATCAAGGACGATGGTGCTGGCGCAAAAACTTTATGAAAACGGTTACATAACCTATATGCGTACGGATAGTGTAAACCTGAGTAACACTGCCCTCGGTGATATTACGAATACGATTAAAAGTATGTATGGAGAAGAATATCACCAATTCCGAAAATATAAAAGTAAAAATAAATCTGCACAGGAAGCACATGAAGCCATTCGCCCCACTTATATGAATAATACTTCCGTGGATGATCCTGATTGCCGTCGCTTGTATGATTTAATCTGGAAAAGAACCATGGCCTGCCAGATGGCAGATGCGGAATTAGAAAAGACAATTGCAAAAATTAAAATATCTACCAATAAGGAAGAACTAACTGCACAGGGAGAAGTTTTAAAATTTGATGGATTTTTAAAAGTATATCGTGAAGACCGTGATGACGATGATATTGCTGAAGACGAACAGGAAGGCATGTTACCGCCATTGACTGTGGGCCAGCAACTACCTTTGAAAGAAATGAAAGCAACGGAACGCTTCAGTCGTCCTTCCTCAAGATTTACAGAAGCATCATTGGTAAAAAAATTAGAGGAGTTGGGCATTGGAAGGCCTTCCACGTATGCACCTACCATATCTACAATCATCAAAAGAGGTTATGTAGAAAAAAGGGATAAGGAAGGTATAAGAAGAGAATTTAGAATCCTGCAATTGCAAAATAACAATATTAAACACCTGAAAGATTCAGAAAATACCGGTGCTGAAAAATCAAAATTATTTCCTACCGATCTCGGGCTTGTAGTTACCGACTTCCTGAACAAATATTTTGATGATATTATGGATTATGGCTTTACTGCACGGATCGAAGATGAATTTGATGAAGTAGCCGAAGGAAAAATGAAATGGCAAAAGATGATTGATGATTTTTATTTACCTTTTAAAAAAGATGTAGATAAAACAATCGAAACCGCTGAACGTATCAGCGGTGAAAGGGAATTGGGTTTTGATAAAGCTACCGGTAAAAAAGTAATAGCCCGTATGGGGCGGTTTGGTCCCATGGTACAAATCGGCGACTCTAACAATGAAGAAGAGAAGCCACGTTTTGCGGGTTTGAAACAAGGACAAAGCATTGAAACAATTTCATTTGATGAAGCCATGGAATTGTTTAAGCTCCCTGTCATGCTCGGAGAACATGATGGAAAAGAAGTTTCAGTAAATACAGGTCGCTATGGCCCTTATGTTAAATGGGGCGAGCAATTTATTTCTATCCCAAAAGGAGAAGAGCCACTGGAGGTAGATATGAATCGTGCCATACAAATCATCGAACAGAAATTAAAAGCAGATGCCCCTGTTGCCTTTTATGATGATAAACCAATAACAAAAGGGAAAGGTAGATTTGGTCCTTATATTAAATGGAACGATATGTTCATCAATGTACCCAGGGCTTATAATTACGATGCCCTGACGCAGAAAGATATGGATGAATTGATTGAGAAAAAGATAGCCAAAGAAGCGAACCGCTATATTCAAAACTGGCCTGACGAAAAGATTTCAATTGAAAATGCTAGGTGGGGGCCCGTTATAAAATTTGGCAAAAAAATTCTGAGAATCCCCAAGAAAACAGCAGATATAAAATACACGGTAGATGAATTGGCAGCTCTTTCCATCGAGGATGTAAAAAAGATGATAGAAGCAGAACTACCAAATGCATTTGGGAAGAAAGCAGCTAAATCTGAAAAAAAGACCACAGCAAAAAAGAAAATAAATACAAAAAAGGCTGTGGAGAGACCTAAAGCAAAGAAAAAATCAAAGAAGTAAACCTGTCCCTTCAGATTTCGCCGGCATACTATAAAAAAGCTCCGTAACAGACAGAGCTTTTAAGAAATACTAAACTTAATTTTTCCTGCGTTTCTCAGCTGATAGAAATCGTTCTTGATAACTTTTGCCTGGAAACTTCTTTTTTAGGAATACTTAATTGCAACAAACCATTTTCATAATGAGCTTTGATCTTATCAATATCTGCAACATCTTTGGGAAGATTAAAACTTCGTTGAAATGATTGATAGCTGAATTCTCTGAAAGCATACCTTTCATCACTGGCCTTTTCTTCCTTTTTGTCATGTTTTTCTGCTGAAATAGAAAGTACATTTCCATCCAGCTCAATATTGAAGTCATTTTTCTGCATGCCCGGCGCCGCCATCTCCACTTCAAAGCTGTCTTTCTTTTCCCTGATGTTAACAGCAGGAATGGATGTACCAGTACTGGAAAAATGAGAAAGGCCCCAATTTAGCAGGTCTCTCGTGTAAAAATCATCACCCCATAAATGTGGAAGTGTGGGAAATAAATCTCCGTTTCTTCTGATAATTGACATAAAAGCCTCCTTTTTTTTAAAAAAAAATTACAATAATTATTTTTATAACCAGATATGGGAAAGTTACAAAAAGCAAAATGTGCTGTCCGTTACAGTAATCTTAAATAGCATATTATTTTTTGCACATTAAATATTTGAATCATTTATTTTGCTGAACTCATTTGAAATTATTGATTTCTTTTATTCATTATCTTCATGGTTATGGACAAATCATATTGGGAAAAAATTGCCCCCTCATACGATTCTGAAATATTTGATGTATTACATCATGATAAAAGAAATATAATATCATCAGTTATAACAAAAATCGCATCCAAAAATAAAACAGTAATTGATATCGGCTGTGCCATAGGAAAATGGATACCCTTGTTATCTCCTCGTTTTAAAAAGGTATTCGCCATTGATATTTCAGTCAAAAATCTTGAAAGAGCAAAAAGCAATAACTCATCATACAAAAATGTGGAATATATCAGGATCAATATGTCAAATGGAAAATCAAAAATCCCACAATGTGATTTCGCTATTTGTATAAATGCCATTCTCACCGCTGATTTACAAAAGCGAATTTCTTTTTTCAGCTCTATGTCAAAAGCACTTAAAAATGGAGGGCACATCATACTTACCGTTCCATCCCTGGAATCATCCATGTTGACAAGTATTATCAGTAATCAATTCAACATTGATAAAAATATCCTTCACAAAAAAAGGAGTATGGCAATAACATCCAGACAATGGAATAATATCAGGCAAGGAAACGTGGAGATTGACAATATTCCGACAAAGCATTACCTGAAAGAAGAGCTTCAATATCTTTTAAAAAATGAAGGTTTCCGGATAATAAAAACTGAAAAGATAGAATACGACTGGAAAACAGAATTTAATAATCCTCCCCGCTGGCTTAATGACCCCTATCCCTGGGATTGGATGGTACTGGCACAAAAAATAAAATAACATTCCCGGATGATCAGAACAATTCTGTCTGCTGGCTTTCTTTTTTCTTCACCCATTCCATCTCGATGGTTTTGTTATAATCAACCAATTTGGTTCCTACAGTTTTCCATCCGTTTATTTCAGCCACTTTTTCAATTTTGATTTTTGCTTTGTGTACCTGGGTGCCTCTGCCGCTCTGCATGGCAAGAACGGGCTCAGCATCCGTAGTCACTGCTTCCACATAATTGCCCTCTCCTTCTTTTATAAAATAAAACTTATTGTGCAGCGTTGTAGTCTCAATTTTAAATCGCTTGACAATGTATTGTTTCTTTTCAACATCCAGATAAACAGCAGAAACAACTTTTTCAGAATCAAATCTTTCAATCAATAATACTTTTTCAGGATCAAATTTTTGTGTTAACTCCTGATCTGTGATTTCATAATTACCATCGTTATAAATTACCAGGATAGTGTCATCCTTATTGAACTTTCCGATGGGCATACCTTTTTCATCTTCATTAAGCCTTCCAAACTGATCATCATACCATAATTTTTTTCCGGAAATAGTGGCCACACCTGCTTCTTTCAGTTTTACACCATCCGATTTAATGGGATACTTCGTCACTGTATTTCCCATACTGCCACGTCCTTTAATTTCCAACTCCGCAAAGTTGAATTCAAACTCCTTTTTGTGAGCTTTGCATCCAGGAGTTAAAATAATTCGTACAATTTCCGCTTCTCCATTAGGGTTTACACTGAAATAATGCACTTTGCTTTTTTCATGATCACCTGCAAGAAAATATTCTTTATCCCTGGTCACGCCGGTAACATTAAACCTTTTTGCAAAGCTTTTCCCATTAGCTCCATTCATGTAAATCATGTTGTACGTGGTGCGTTCATCATTTTTTTTAAAAATAGCTACATGAATTATCCCTTCTCCAATCGAAACTTTATCTGCCACTTTAACCACTTTCATAATCCCTTTTTTGCTGAAAGCAATAATGTCATCGAGGGTGGAACAATCAAATAAAAATTCATCTTTTTTCAATCCAGTGCCAATGAATCCTTCTTCTCTGTTGACATACAGCTTTGTGTTTATAATAGCTACCTGCCTGGCTTCAATAACTTCAAAAGTTTTTATCTCCGTTTTCCGCTCCCTGCCTTTGCCATATTTCTTCAACAAGTTTTCAAAATATGCTACTGTAAAATCAACCAGATTATTCAAATCATACTTTACCTGTTTTATTTCTGCTTCCAGGCTTTTTATTTGCTCATTCAATTCGTCAATGTCGAGCTTATAAATTCTTCTTACGGGTTTTTCAGTAAGTTTAATAATATCCGCACGGGAAATTTCCCGTTTTAGTTGCTTTTTAAATGGAGTGAATGCTTTATCAATGGCTTCCAAGACTTTTTCCCATGTCTCATGTTTCTTTTCTAATTCTTTATAAATTTTTTCCTCAAAGAATATTTTCTCCAGGGAAGTGTAATGCCATTTTTCCTGGAGTTCACTTAGTTTAATCTTTAATTCCAGCTCTAAAAGATCTTTTGTTCTGTCAACAGAAATTTTGAGTAAATCATTCACTCCAAGAAACCGGGGCTTCTGATCTACGATGACACAGGCATTTGGTGAAATGGAAACTTCGCAATCGGTGAATTTATACAATGCATCTATTGTAATGTCGGGAGAAATTCCCTGGGCAAGATCAACCTGTATCTCCACTTCTGCAGCAGTATTGTCTGTAACTTTTTTAATTTTTATTTTTCCCTGGTCATTTGCTTTCACAATGGAATCCATCAGTTGAGTGGTGGTGACTCCATAAGGCACACTTTTGATCAACAGCGTTTTTTTGTCTGCTTCTTCAATGTGTGCTCTTACTTTTATTTTTCCACCCCGTTTTCCCTGATTATAATCATTCACATCAACTTGCCCTCCTGTTTGAAAATCGGGATTCAATTCAAATCTTTTCCCCCTTAAACATTTGATCGAAGCATCTATCAGCTCACAAAAATTATGAGGCAGAATTTTAGTTGACAAACCTACAGCTATGCCATCTGCTCCATGTGCCAGCAGCAATGGGAATTTCATGGGTAGAGTAACAGGTTCATTTTTTCTACCATCATAACTCAACTGCCATTGAGTGGTCTTAGAATTGAACGATACTTCCAAAGCAAATTTGCTCAGGCGCCCTTCGATGTATCTTGCTGCTGCGGCCTCATCACCGGTTCTTACATCGCCCCAGTTTCCCTGTGTTTCAATCAGTAAATCTTTTTGCCCCATGTTTACCAGGGCATCGCCAATACTGGCATCACCATGCGGATGATATTGCATCGTTTGACCTATTACATTCGCCACCTTATTAAACCGCCCGTCATCCATTTCTTTCATGGCATGAAGAATACGCCGTTGAACCGGCTTCAGCCCGTCCTCGATAGCTGGCACCGCCCTTTCAAGAATTACATAAGATGCATAATCCAAAAACCAGTTTTTATACTGGCCTAATAAGCCTTTATCACTGTTCTGGATTTCTTTTAAAATATTTTTTGCTGCGCTCATATTCAATTATTCCTGTTTCCGATTATTCCAAGATGAGTGTATTTGAATCCATCATTTAATTTTAAACCCATGCCTAACATTCTATCCATAGAAGCATGTCCAAAAAGCATAATGCCGGCTAAACTTACCATATCGCCTAAAGGGCTGTTTAATAAAACACCTATTCCAAAAATTACAATGGCTATTCCTTTATGATGAAAAAAATTATAACATTCTGCTCCGATTCTATTCCCGAAAAAATATCCTGCAGCACTAATATCCGGGCCAGCGAGTACTAACAAATAAGCCCACCAGGGAATATGCAAACTCACCAAAAAGAAAATGCAAATGCCGAACATAGCAGCTTCCTCAAGTTGTAGCAGTGTCTTCATAAAATTGATTTTATAATCGTTGCCTTTTATTCCTCAGGAAAACGGAGTGAAGGCATTCCAGGTTTCCGCACATCAAAAGATTTCCAATTTTCATCAATATTTCCCATTGCTTCAATTTTTTCCTGAGCAACTAACTTTTTCATTCGCCACATGATAAACACATCCCCAGTTTTAATTTTCATCCTGTGTAATGTATTTGACAAAACTCTTGTTGCTTTCTGCCATTCTGAAGTTATATTTTTTAAAATCTCCCCGTCATAAAATGTTTCTTCATTCCCAATTATTTTTTTTCCACCTTCTAAAGAACGTACCCATGCATTTTCATCACAGATTTTTTTCCACTCATCGGGATCCACTTCGAATTCACTTAATGTCACTGCCCTTGCCAATCTTTTAGCTTTCAGTAGTTCTTTTGATTGAATCTCCTGAAGCCACGAAGGATAAAACAGCTGTCCTTTTTCATTAATAAACGGAAGGTTATTTAAATAAATTATCATGATCCTTCCCTGAAATTCTTTGAATTTAGAAATGAGCCAAAAATAACCGCACACGTCATGTTGGTTTTGTCCGGCCCAAATCCAAACTTGTTCATCGGCGCTGTTTTGCAATTTACTTTTTATTACCCGCACAATTTCCCTGTCATCAAACCGTGTAACCGGGTCATTTTCATATGGTGATCCTTTCAGCAATTCTTTCCACCAGGCAAGCCTTTCCTGCCATCCATCTTCCGTATCAAGATTTGCCAATGGTCCTACAGCGTAATCATCTTTAATCTGGACAATTTCGCCGGCCAGGTTTTTATCCAGATTAATAACCTCTTTCATCAATTCGATTTCCGAAGCATTAAACACAACATGTATCATCAATTCAGATTTTATTTTTCAATTTGAATACAATAATAAATACAAGTCGTAAAAAAATTACGTATAAAAGGGATTCGTTTTATTACTACTGATTGCCTTCTTGGTTTCCAGCCAAATTTCCATTTATAAATCGGGTTCAGGAAATAATACCTTTTATGCAACATCTTGTATCCTTCTTTTTTGCATATTCTTTCAAATCGTTCAATACTTATACCCGTATCTCTTACTTCCATCAACGCTTCAACCGGCTCCTTTTTCTTTTTTAATAACCAACGATACATTCCCCGTGGTAACAAATGTATATAAGGCAATTTACCAAGCTTGCTATGACACATCTGTTGGTGTCCGCCAAAGGGCATATACCAGGGTGGAAAGCCAAAAAAAATTATTCCTCCGGGGTTTAAAAATTTTTTCATCCATCCTATCAGCCTTGCCTGGTTATGTATATGTTCGATTACATCTTTCAGTACAATGATATCAAACAAGCCATTAAAATCTTTATTAATGTCCACTTTGTAAATATCTTTTGTCACGAACTGAATTTTACCTGAAGCTATTTCTTCGGGCATAAAGAGCTTTGCATTATCTATTCTTGGTTCATCAAATTCTACTCCTACTCCTGTGCACCCTTTTTTTATAAACGCTTTTAACACACCGCCTTCGCCACAGCCGATTTCCAATACCCGCATTCCCGTTTTGATCTGAAACTTTTCTTCAATAAATGGAATAACATATTCTTCTGCATTCAGTACCTGTATTTCAAAATATTTTTTCCTGTCTTTGTGAAAATCGAACACTTTGCAATCAATAATTTGTAATTAAAAATCAGGAATTTCTCCTGTTTGACGAATTTAAATTTGTTGTCCGACTCTTTAAGAAATGAATCTGCAAGCTCTTTTCAACAATGCCAGGTTCTTTTAACAAGCAAAGCCGATACCCTGTTTCCCACGCTTCTTTGTTAGTAGTTTGAAGATTATTCATAAATTTCTTCCCTAAAGAGCCTCCTTCTTCGGCCCCTGCCCTATCCGCACTTCCTCTATTTATTATTTGTGCACATAATCCCAAACCCTTTTTCTCTTTTCTAAAACGTAAATAATATTTCAGAATTACCGGGCCAAAAGCATAACTATTTATCGGCATAATACTTCCTACTTTCAACTAATTTTTAAATGCTAATTAGTAAGTTTTTAAACTCAATTTTCTACCGGAGCATCCATCTCCACTTTCAGGTTTTCAATTATAAACTCCTGCCGTTCGGGAGTATTCTTCCCCATATAATATTCCAGCAACTGCTGAATATGATCGCCTTGTTCCAAACGCATCAGTTGTTTTCTCATTCCATTGCTAATGAACTGTGCAAATTCTTCAGGGCTGATTTCACCTAACCCTTTAAAACGGGTGATCTCCGGTTTATTGCCAAGTTTTTTTATTGCTACAGCTTTTTCATTTTCATCATAGCAATAAATAGTTTCCTGTTTATTCCTAACACGGAACAAAGGCGTTTCCAATACATATACTTTTTCATGTTTCACCAGGTCCGGGAAAAATTGCAAAAAGAAGGTCATTAATAACAAACGGATATGCATGCCATCCACATCTGCATCAGTTGCTATTACAATATTGTTGTAGCGTAATCCTTCGAGGCCTTCTTCAATATTCAGGGCATGTTGCAACAAATTAAATTCTTCGTTCTCGTACACCACTTTTTTAGTAAGCCCAAAGCAGTTCAGGGGTTTCCCTCTAAGGCTGAAAACCGCTTGTATCTCAACATTTCTCGCTTTGGTGATAGAACCACTGGCACTATCTCCCTCGGTAATAAAAATAGTGCTTTCATTTTGCAAAGCAGTAAATGCCTCTTTATTTTTAGATGGAGGCTCATCATTCAGGTGAACTCTGCAATCCCTCAACTTACGATTATGAAGATTTGCTTTTTTCGCTCTTTCATTAGCTAATTTTTTTATACCGGATAATTCTTTTCGCTCTCTTTCACTTTGTTCTATTCGCTTTTTTAATTCATCTGCCAGTGACGGATTACGATGTAGGTAATTATCTAATTCCTTTGATAAAAAATCCCCGACGAATTGCCGCATACTTGGCCCATCGGTATCCACATTAACTGAACCAAGTTTTGTTTTTGTCTGCGATTCAAATACAGGTTCCACCACTTTCACAGAAATAGCGGCTACAATGCCGGTGCGGATATCAGAAGCATCATAATCTTTTTTATAAAAATCCCTTATTGTTTTTACATATGCCTCTCGAAAAGCCTGCTGATGTGTTCCGCCCTGTGTCGTATGCTGCCCGTTTACGAAACTATAAATATCCTCACCGTAATCGTTGTTGTGGGTAACCGCCACTTCAATATCATCGCCTTTCAAATGAATGATAGGGTAACGGATTTCGTCGGCATTCGTTTTACGTTCCAACAAGTCCAATAAACCATTTTTGCTGACATAGCTTTGCCCGTTCAGGATAATTTTCAGCCCGGCATTTAAAAAACAATAATTCCAGACCTGGTTTTCGATAAACTCTGTTTTGAATTTAAAATTCCTGAACATCGAATCATCAGGAATAAAAGTAACCATGGTACCATCAGAGCCGTTCGATTTTTCCTGTTTATGTTCTTTTATTAAAAATCCTTTTTCAAACTCGGCAGTTTTTTCTTTTCCTTCTCGAAATGCCGTAACCTTAAAATAATTGCTTAGTGCATTAACAGCTTTTGTACCCACTCCATTCAAGCCAACAGATTTTTGAAAAACTTTGCTGTCAAATTTTGCCCCTGTATTTACTTTGCTTACAGCATCCACCACTTTTCCCAAGGGAATGCCACGACCATAATCCCGGATAGTTACTTGTTTTCCTTCAATGGTAATTTCTATAGTTTTGCCATACCCCATTGCAAATTCATCTATGCAGTTATCCACTACTTCTTTCAGCAATACATAGATTCCATCATCGGGGGAAGATCCATCGCCTAATTTTCCAATGTACATGCCGGGGCGCAGGCGAATATGTTCTTTCCAGTCGAGGGATTTGATACTCTCTTCGGTATATTCAAAGAGATTGGTTTCTTTTTCTTTTGCCATCGTTTTAGGTACGATCTAAAAAATAATAAATAATATGTTTTTCCGCTGGTTATAGGTTTATAGCAAAATGCTCCTGCTATTCGGGCAAATATACCAAAACAGCCTGTGCCCGCAAGATTTGAAGTATTAACGGATGTGGAAAATATCTTTGAAGTCTTTCAGGAATAAGTTTTTTACATTTCTACTGTAATTACTGCATTTTTACCACCCAGTTTTTCTAAAATAGATTTTATGGCAGTCACCATCCGGTCGGGTCCGCAGATATAAAAATGCTGATTAAAATTTTTAATTTTTTGTTTCAGGTATTCCTCGTTGATCATGTAGTGGTCGTAGCCGGGCAACTGCTCGTGAGTCAGAGTATTTATGAAATTTTTCCCAAGTATCTCTGTGAATTCACTTTTCAGAATAATATCCTTTTCTGTTTTGTTGGAAAAAAGTAGCATATTATTTCCAACTTTATTTTCCTTTTTTAGCTGTCGCAATATTGCAATGAAAGGGGTTACCCCCGCACCGCCTGCTATGAAAACACCCTCTCCTTTATATTGAATGGCCCCCCATACATCATGAATGATCAATTCATCACCGGGTTTTAATTTTCCCAGTTCATTTGTCACGCCGTTATGATCTGTATAAATTTTTATTGTAAACTCCAGGTGATCCCAATCGTTTAATGCTGTGAAGGTGAACGGTCTTTTTTCATCTTTCCACCCTGGTTTATTTATTGCGACATCGGTTGCCTGTCCCGGAATAAAACTATACCCTGCAGGTTTTTGAATTTTAAATTGCCTGACATCATGTGTAATCTGTTTTACCGAGAGTATTTTGACAAAGTGTTCTTCCATAATTGATAATTTATACTGCAAATTTCCGGGTTCTAAACACAGATGATTGTCTTTAAAATGACAAAACTGTGTTTAGTATTTGTTCAGGTTATTAAAAATAGAAGAAAAATTCCGTTGAAAGCATGAATGTATGTTCATCTATCATTAAGGAAAGTGACTTGCTAATTAAAAATAATATTTGTGACCCCGCAGGGACTCGAACCCTGGACCTACTGATTAAGAGTCAGTAGCTCTACCAACTGAGCTACGGAGTCAACAGGGCAAAGGTATTTTAAAACAAATCGAAAACTCGTATTCAGGTATTTGATAAGATCACTCAACTTTTAAACCCTTATAGGAGCAGGAGGTTTTGATATATGACAATTATTATTCCTTTAACAACTATAAAAAATAAAGTTTTGCCTAAATTTTTGTGCAAATTCAATGAATAAAAAACAGCAACTTCACTAAAAACATGAATATCAAAGAAGTAATATTTATTTAATATTAAAAAATCAATATGCATTGCAATGCATTGGTATTCAATATTATTATATTCTTTTAAAAATATTTATCGCATTTATCAAAAACCCTTTGGAACTCTCAAATCAAATCCATTAAATTTGGATAGTACTCCGAACCCATTTGATTCAACTCCAAGATCAATTTTACTCAACACCATTTAAATTCTAAAACAAAGGGCTATTTATAGGTTGGATTTTTTGCCAAATTATTTAATAGGGAATTATAAAAAAGGAGGATTTATGTACACGTATGATTTGCTGGAAAATGGTTGCTACTACCTGGTAAAAGAAAAGGAAGACTCTTCTATTACTCTTATAAAAGTAGCTGTGGAATCCGATCATTGCCTGTTTATTCAGCGTTTTGATGATCCGACGGAGACAGAATGGAAATTGAAAAAGGATCCTCTGTTCGATATCATTGAATGTCTTTCTGATGAAGCGGTAAAAGCCTGGGAAGAACAATATAAAAGTAACCAGGATGCTTATTATGAAGAAGATGATGAAGAGGATTAATATTTGATTTATTAATTCTGAATTTAAAAAATTATAGGCTTCCGAAAGAGAAGCCTATTTTATTCGTAAAGAAACAAATTAATATACAACCGATCGTCTCAGGGTAAGCGAGCCGGAAAGTGAACCTGAACCATTATAAACTTCCTCAAGTATCCATCCTACATTTCGGGCATAATAATTTTGCAGGTATCCCGCAGCAGGCGTTAATGACACCCAGGTAGAACCATTTAATTGCTCAATTTCTTCTTTTATAACTATTGTATTGGGATAAATGATTGTGCCTGTTGATGAAGTTATTGTTTTTGAAATATCTCTCGGTGAATTGATAGTGAATCTCAGTCGAACAGTAATCGGAGTGCTCTGAATGATTGCTGAAAACGGATCAGTGGTCCATGTGGAATTTGCAACCGTATCTTTCAAGAAATTATATTCAACCCAGACGGGATTATCAAATCCGAAATAGCTTATGTCTTCATATACATAATAGTTTGTTGCATTTCTTCTGTAATAACCAAAGGTATCCACCGTAGATCCATCATTTCCCATGAAAATATTAAAAGTATTTCCAAGCACATTGAATGTATTGGGAATAACATACATTAAAAGCGAATCTGCAGAATTATTATTGCTTTCGTAACTCCAGTTGCTATTCGTTGTTCTTGGAAAATAATCAATATCTTTTACCGTAACATTGAAAGTACAGTTACTGCTCCCGAATGAAACAGTAAATGTATTGGATCCTGATGTGATGGGTGTGCCCAGTCCGGTAAGAGTTACTGTTTGATTTCCTGTAGCAGAAAATGCTCCCGATCCTGAAAAACTATATCCGTTTACAGTATTTGTAGAGATGTTATATGCACCTGCGGTCGTAACATTAACCTGAAGAACAACTGTATCCGAGGCAACCATTGCTGTAGATGCCACATAAAGCCCGCCGATCACTGCAGAACCACACGAAATAGTTCCAACTGCAGGGCTGCTTACAGTAACCTGGAAACTACACGATGTTGAGCCTGCGGTTATCGGAACATTATTGACACCCGCTGTAGTCGGTGTTCCTGATCCGTTTAATGTTACCATCTGGATTCCAGTAGTTGTAAATGCGCCACTACCCGAAAAAGTCATACCCTGATATGTGGTAGTAATGTTATAGGTTCCTATTGATGTTACATTAATTGTTATCGCTACATTATTATTTACTCCAAGAGCAACACCTGTTGCATACGTTCCATTCACAATAGCTCCTGTACAGCTACCCGGTGAACCGGCTAAAGTAAAAACAGACGGGCCTGTACCTGCGGGAAGAACCGAAACCGGTACACTGCATGATGTAGAATTATAGGTAACTAAAAAATTATCAATCCCGCTCGCTACCGGGTTACCATTTCCCTTTAGTGTAACCTGGCTTACACCTAGGGCGGAGAAAACACCCGTTCCTTTAAAATAATAACCGTTTATTGTATCTGAATAAATAGTATAAGAGCCGGTCTTTGTTACATTTACGGTTACTTGTATTGTATTAGAATCCGGAACTAAAGCTTTACCGGCAATATAGGCACCTTTAACAGTTTTAGGAAGGCAGTTGCCTGTGCCATCATCCCGCAAACTACCTTGCGAAGGACTACTATTAATTTCTGAACTCAGTTCTTTCTGGCAGGAATTCATCAGGATAAGAGTGCCCAGCACAAACAAATAGGATAATAGTTGTTTCATAAATGCAGAATTAACATTAAATAAAAATACGACTATTTTGTATTCAACTTTTTTTGGAAATCATTATTATTGAACACATCTTTTTCAGAAATTTCAAAATAGAAAACTGTGAAACCGAATTCGGAACTTTTTTCTAATGGTTGTTTCACCTGGATAAATTCATAAGAATCCGGCTCCCGCTGCACCGGCAAACTTAGCTGCAAATGCTCACCAAAATCCTGCCTGATATTGTAGAAATCCAAATCAGATATCCACGTATGTGCAAAAAAAACTGAAATTATCCTGCGCTGCTGATATGTCCGAAATAAAGTCCGGGTACTTAGTAAAGAAGCAGGTATAATTCTATTTCGTAGTAAATCATAAAAATGAATAATTGCTTAAACCCCGATTTGTCAAATTATCTCTTTACATTGCTCATTCAATAGTATTAATCATTCACCGATGAAATTTATTGCACCTCTATTTATAGCATTTGCTTTTTTTTATTCCTTTGATCAGGACTTAAACAAGCAACCGGAAGTTCAGGTACTCACATCGGGTACTCATACCAGCATCCGGGGGCTCAGTGTAGTAAACGATTTTATTGTTTGGGCCAGTGGCAGCAATGGAATGGTAGGAAAAACAACTGATGGTGGAAAAACCTGGAATTGGATACAGGTAACCGGGTTTGAAAAATCTGATTTCAGGGATATAGAAGCATTTGATGGTGCTACTGCCGTAATCATGTCGGTAGCAGAGCCTGCTTATATTTTAAAAACTATTGATGGTGGGAAAAACTGGAAGATAGTTTATGAAAATAAAACAAAAGGAATGTTCCTGGATGCTATGGAATTTTGGAATGAGCAGGCTGGCATCGTTGTTGGCGATCCTATCAATGGAAAATTTTTTATTTCCAGGACATTTAATGGCGGAGATACCTGGCAGGATATTCCAATTGATAAACGGCCAGATGCCGATAGCGGTGAAGCTTGTTTTGCTGCAAGTGGCACCAATATCCGGCCATTAGACAGAGATGAAGCTGTATTTGTAAGCGGTGGAATGAAATCCAGGTTGTTTACGAAAAATATACCCATCGTTCTTCCATTAATCCAGGGGGAAGAAACCACCGGTGCCAATTCCGTTGCAGTTTGGGATAATAAAAAACTAAATGGTGGGAAAAAAATGATTGTTGTGGGAGGAGATTTTAATAATCCTGATTCTACTGAAAAAGTCTGCTACTATACAAATGATGGGGGAAAAACATGGACGGCACCTGTTACTCCTCCTCATGGCTATAGAAGTTGCGTGGAATACATTTCCAAAAATTCAGTGGTAACATGTGGTATAAACGGTGTTGATTATTCTTCAGACGCCGGGAAAAACTGGAACTGGATCAGTAATGAAAGTTTCAATGTTTGCAGAGTTTCAAAAATGGGAACCGCTTTTTATTTGGCCGGAAATAATGGAACAATTGCTCAATTAGTTTGGAAATAATTTTTCAGAAAATTATAAGTTATCCAGTATTTCTTTTACACTAGGCCGCTTTTTATAGTTCGGTTCAAAATAACGATATCTGATGGTTGATTGTTTATCTATTATGAACACAGCCGGTACCGGCAAATATTTTCCGTTTTCACCATTGTTAGCTTCAATGTCAATGCCGGTGTTTCGATATCGGGTTAATGTGTTTCCATCCACTTCAAAAGCTACATCATATGCTTTCATGATCTTTAATCCCTTATCATAAAGTATAGAATACGTGGCAGAAGTTTTTTCAATTGTTGTATTGATACTCGCTGGTTTTTCAGGTGTAACTGCCACTAATGTGGCCCCTTTTGCAATGATCTGTTGAACCGAATCCGCCAATCGTTTCAATTCACGATAGCAGTATGGACACCACTGCCCCCTGTAAAAAACAAGAACAACTTCCCCTTTCTTCAAAAGGTCCTTCAAATGTACTTCAAGGCCTGATTGATCTTTAGCTTTAAAATCAGGTGCTTTGGAATTTATAAACAAACCCTCTGGCGTCTTCTGAGAGTAAACAGTACAGAAGAAAAAAAATGTGCAAAGCGTTATAAAAACTCGTTTCATTTTAGTTTCTGTAGTTTACAAAATTAATCATCCGAAATAAATCAAAATATTCATTTGCAGATTTATTAACAAAAGATTTTTTACGTAATTTGTTTCTTTTCATGACCAAAATGACTATATATGCGAAGAAAACACTTTGACAAATTTGTAAGAAACCTGGTGCAGGGGTTTATTTTTGTAACTACCGGAGTTTTTATCATTTTTTATGACATCCTCACAGGGATCCAGAAAGATGACTGGTATATCTGGGCTTCAGCTATTGCTGTGCTTATCAATGCAGGCCTATATTTTCTCGGTACTGCATTTGTTCATAAAATAAAAGCAGATTTTCTCAGAAGACAGAAACAGCAAAAAGAAGAATTTGCAGACTTTACCGTAGAACAATAAATTTTTTCAGATGGTTTTTTTGCTGAACATAAAATAAACAGCACCAAGAAGCAATACGAAACTTATCAGGTATCTCCAATGAAATGTCTCTTTTAAATAAAGAATTGCAAAAAAACTGAATACGGTCAATGTGATAATTTCCTGGATCATCTTAAGCTGAAAGCCTGAAAAACCTTTAGTCAGGTATCCATATCTATTCGCAGGAACCATGAATGAATATTCCAGCAAAGCAATCCCCCAACTTATTAATATTGCCTTCCATAATGGCCACCCCTCCTGCTTTAAATTGTAATACCACGCAAAAGTCATAAAAACATTGGAGCATAGTAATAATACAATAGTTCGCATAAAGTATAATATTTAAAAACTCCGGGGGTAACCAGGCCTTTTAGTTTATTTTTTCAATGACGGATCAAACCCAAGCTTAGTTCTGACCAAGCCCTCTGAAATCTACCGGAACTAGTTTACTTACTCCAGGCTCCTGCATAGTTACGCCATAGATTACATCCACCGTACTCATGGTCATCTTATTGTGCGTAACAATAATGAACTGAGAGTTTTCGCTGAACTGGCGAATCATATTCGTGAATTTACTCACATTGGCATCATCAAGAGGCGCATCAACCTCATCAAGAATACAGAATGGAGCAGGTTTGATTAAATATATTGCAAAAAGCAATGCAGTAGCTGTTAATGTCCGTTCTCCACCACTCAATTGAGTTAATGAAGTAGGCCGTTTACCTTTCGGTTTTGCGATTACATCAATTCCGGTTTCTGCAAGATTATCCGGATTCTCAAGTATCAAATCACACTGATCATCATCAGTAAATAAAGTATGAAATACCTTTTGGAAATTGTCCCGGACTGTGTGGAAGGTTTCTAAAAATTTCTGATTAGCGGTAGCCTCAACTTCTTCTATTGTTTTTAATAAACTTTCTTTGGCCGTAACAAGATCATTTTTTTGCTCCACAATAAACTCGTACCGTTTTTTCATTTCAGTAAATGCTTCGATTGCTGTAGGATTCACCTCACCTAAATTCTCCAATCTTTTTTTCATCCGTTCTACTTTCTCCTGCAACTCTTGAATCGGCATATCTGTAACCCTCGGTTCATCAATGATCTCTTCAAGATTTACTTTAAACTCAACGTTCAGGCGTTCTTTCATTCCTGCCAATTGCAATTTCACTTCATTCAATTGGTCTTTTATCTCGCCGAGCAGATGTTCTGTTTGTTCTTTTTCTTTGGTACGATGACGCAAGCCGCTTTCTTTTTCCGATAATTGATTACGAAGATTATAATAATGCTGATCTGCTTCATTCAGTTTTCGTTCTTCTTCTTCCTTACCAACCATCAATTGATGAAGAGTTTGCTCTAATCCATCCAGTGACTGTTGAGATTCATAAATACTGCTTTCTGTATCAGAAATCTGGGTTGTGTTTTCTTCAATCTGAAATTTAAGATCATTTAGCTGGTTTGTTTTAAAATCTAATTCCTGCTTCAGTGCATTTATTTTGCTGTGTTGTTTTGTTACCGTCAGGTTGAAATCATTAAACTGGTGCAAAGCTTCATTATAGTTCGTTTCCGCCCCCCTGAATGCTTCGGTAACTTCATTCAGTTTAGCCGCTACTACCTGAAGCTCTACATTGTATTCCTGCAATTGTTTTCTAACTCCTTCCACCGAACTATGCGTTTGCTGCATTTGCACATTTAATTCTTCAAGGCGCTGCGAACCCCCTGTTTGCATGGAGTGCAGGTTTTCGAGTTTATTATGCAAGGCAAACACCTGGTTGGTGAGTTGTTGAATTTCAAATTCCGTAGTATCAATTGCGGATTCTCTTAATTCCTCATTAAAGGCAGTCACTTCATTCTGCCGTTCCTGAATTTCTGCCCGGAGCAATTCAACTGCAGATTCCTGCACAACAATTTCTTCCTGCAATTTTTCAAGATTTCTCACCCTTCCGATCTTTTTCCCTTCTATCATTCCTACGCTGCCACCACTGAGAGAAAATTTTCCTTTCACATACCTGCCGCTTTTTTCAATGATCACATGCCCTTCTTCGTTATGTAAAACGTCATCATTTTCTGCAATAAATACATTGTTTAATAAATGCTCTGCAAGTTTTTTGTATTTCTCATCTACTTCCACCACACTCAAAGCGGGAATCGCTCCTTCCAAGTGATGAAAATGAACTCCACCTGTTTTATTGATTTTATCAAGCAAAAAGAAATTAGCTTTCCCTTTTTTGTTTTCATCCAGTAAACGGATAGCCTGCATTCCTTCCTGCCAGTCATTCACCACATAATAACTCAAATATGGCTCAAGTACATTTTCAAGTGCTGCACGATATTCTTCTTTTACATAAATGATATCGGACAATATGGGCGAGCTGAAATTCCATCCGCTGTTATTATGCAAAAATTTTACACTGTCGGGGTATCCTTCCATAGAGTCAATCATGCTTTTCAGCAGATCGTGTTCATTTTTCTTTGC
Source organism: Bacteroidota bacterium (assembly GCA_018266555.1). GTDB lineage: Bacteria > Bacteroidota > Bacteroidia > Chitinophagales > Chitinophagaceae > UTBCD1. The sequence goes on from JAFEAF010000019.1 coordinate 134,814, forward strand.
ATCCAGTTTCCGGGTTTCCTCTGCTAATTTATTGCGGAGCTCCTCGAGTACACTCTGTGTTTGCAAAATTTGTTCTTTTGTATTATCTCTGTGTTTTTGTAATTGTTCTAAGTCCACCTGTTTTATCTTCAGTTCTTTTTCTTTGAGGATACGCTCCTGGTCCAGTTGATGCCGTTGTTGTTCACGCAATCTTTTTTCCTCTTCAATCTGAGCAATCATCCGTTGCAGGTTTTGGACGGATGTGTCAGCAACCACTACTTTTTTCTCTGCATCAAACTGGTTGCGCTGCACCTGTTGGTGTTCATTTCTAAGTGAATCAACAGAAAGACGTTTTTCATCTAATACATTTCTTTTTGCATCTACCTGTTGACGCAATTCATCTAATTGTTCTTTTAATCCGGAAAGATTTTTTTCTTCTTCCCCTGCCTGCTGATTAGTAAATGCGATACTTTCTTCAATTCCTTTTAGCTGCCCGGCGGCTTTCTGTAAAAAATCTCTCAGATCATTTTCTTTTTCTTTTAAATGATCCAAATGTTGTACTGCCAGGTTTTTTTCATTCTCTTTGCCCTGCACAGTTTGCAACAGGTCATTAAATGAATGCTGCATGGCCTGCAACTCTTTCTCATTTTCTATAAAAGATAATTTCTCCTGTTCGAGGTTAGCTTCTTCGGTAGCAATTTCTGCTTCCACTTTCAATTTCCTGTCCAGTTCTGCCTCATGCTGGAGATTTAAATCTTTGTAAGTGATATTAAAACTTTCTAAAGCTGCTTTTGCTAATTCAATACTAACTTCACGATAATCTTTTTTTACTTCATAATATTTCTCAGCTTTCTTTGCCTGACTCTCCAGTGTTTTCAGCTGATTATTTATTTCGAATAATAAGTCTTCAATCCTGGCAAGATCCTGCTCGGTGGCGTCCAACTTTAATTTTGCTTCTTTTTTTCGTGTTTTATAAATGGAAATTCCTGCAGCTTGTTCCAGCATCCTGCGGCGGCTTCCTTCTTTGTCTTTGATCAGATCGTCTACCATCCCAAGTTCAATGATAGCATAACTGTCCGTAGAAATTCCTGTATCCAGAAATAAATTCTGAATGTCTTTTAAACGGCATTGCACATCATTGAGCCGGTACTCACTTTCTCCACTCTTATAAAATTTACGGGTGACGGTAACCGTGCTGAACTCTGTCGGAAGCAGGTTGCGGGTATTTTCAAACGTCAGGCTTACTTCGGCTAGGCCACTGCTACTCCGGGTTTTGGAGCCATTAAATACTAATGCTTCCAGGTTTTCACTTCGGAGATGACTGATCTTTTGCTCACCAATTACCCAGCGAATGCTATCAACGATATTACTTTTACCACAACCATTGGGGCCGACTATACCGGTAATATTGTCATCAAAATTGACAACAGTTTTATCTGCAAAACTTTTAAAGCCTTTAATTTCAAGAGATTTTAAACGCACAATTTTTCGGATTAATTAGCGGCGAATTTACAGTATTCTCCCCTCACAATTCGACACCATATCTTGTTTTCCACAATTTTTAGGAGAATGTGGAGAACATATATTGCCCTGGCGGATCAACAAACTATCTTTTGTAATCTGCGGATTTCCAACTTATGAATAGCACACTGTAAAAATCTTTCTGAGATTGAATGAAATCATCCTGAGAATTTGCGATCCGGCCAGAAGATGGGAACTTTTTATTTGTTCAAAATAGATTTAATAATTTTTAAATAAGCATCAGCATAATATCGCATTCCAATATCATTGGGATGGACACCATCAACCGTAGCATCAATATCAAATCCGATTTCTTTGCTTGTCAGCAAATAAATATTTTTCACTCCGCTATTTTTTAAATGGTCAAAAGTGTTTGCAAGAACTGCATTGGATTTTTCACAATTACTGTTATTTTCAGATTCAATGATCCCCGAGAAACTCCCAAGACTGTGGGCCGCAAGTAAAATCGGAACATCAGGATGTTTTTGGCGAAGGTTTTTCACTGAATTTACGAGCCGGTTTGCCAGCTCTTCGTCTGAAAATATTCCGCCATGCACCATATTGGGAATACAATCCAAAACATAAAGTTGAGCGTCTATTTCATTAATGAGATCAATGATTTCCGGCTCCAATCTTCCATTCCCCGAGAATCCAAGATTGATAACCGGGCAATTTAATTTTCTCTCCACAATAGAGGTCCATGCCAAACCCGGCCTTGAAGCACAACCTCCCTGCAGGATAGATGTGCCATAAAAAACAATAGGCTTTTCCTGAGATAACGGAATCGCCTGAAAAGTATTTCCCTCTGGTATGCCAATTTCCATCCATGTAACGCCATTATACAATGGCAGAAATAACCTGAATTCATATTCGGCATTGGGGAAGCCAGAATCAACCTTCATATTCAAAAATTTGTATGTAATAGTATCTCCAAAAGATCGTTTTCCCGGTGCCCATACCCAATGGCCATAATGATCAATAGCATAAAGATCAACACCGCTGACTCCTGTGGCCGGCATATGTTGCATGGCAAAATTTGCTTTATTTGTTGTCCCATACCTAACTATTATATTTTTTGCATTACTCCTGAATTTTATATACATCCCTGCAGTATGCTTTGCTAACTCCCATACTTCTTTTCTTACCAATAATTCTACTTTTGCCGGCAGGCGATTATAAATATTTTTTCCGGTTTCTGGCCATGCCTGTCCTTCAATAGTTGGAAAGACATTTGTGGCCGGGTTCCACCATATATAATTTTTAGATTCCTGTGCTATAAGTTGGCTTGCTGAAAGAGCCAGGCATATTAATGAAGCAAATGCTTTGGAAATCATAGTTTGTGTTTGATGCAATTCTACGATTTTTAGATAAATAAATTTTCTATGTCTATATATTGTTCTTTGGCCCGTTTTAATTTCTCAAATAAAAACTTTGCACTTCCATTTTATCAAACGTTTCCATGATTTATTATCTATGCGAATTAAGAAATATTAAATGGGAATCAGTAATTATGTTCCTTTATCTAATTTTGCGCCATTAAAAAATAATTAAAATAAGGTCATTAAAACGATAATAATGAAACGAACCCATTACACTCTTTTTTTATTTTCCCTGATATTTATCAATTCAGTATATGCTCAAAACCCAGATTCTGCTGTAGTGCCGATGAGACCAAAATTTGGAAAATACATGGATACAACCAACCGGCAACTGATAATCCGCTATAAAGAAAAAGAAATGGCTTTTAATTCCCGGGGAACATTTCAATTTGTACGTCATTTACCCGGAAATATGTGGCAGATGATTAAATCCCCTGTTCAAAAATCAAATTTAAAAGGACTGGCTTTCGTAGCCGTTTCTACAGCAATATTGCTGCCATTTGATCAGGTATTGATTGATAATGTAAGACAAATTTCAAGAGATATCCATTTGTCGGATGAAACTGATTATGGCATTCCTGTACGCATTGGTACAACTAAAATTATTAAATATCCTAAAAATATCAATTCTGCTTTATATCAAATGGGTGAAGGCGGAACCAGTATGGCCCTGGCCTGTGGATTATGGATATACGGGAAAATAAAAAAAGATTACCGGGCGGTTCAAACTGCCGGCGACCTTGCCGAAACGTTTATTATTATGGGTGTCAGCACTCAGATTCTGAAACGCATTTCCGGAAGACAAAGCCCTTTTATGGCAACTGCCAAAGGTGGTGTATGGCATCCGTTTCCATCATTCAAAGAATTCCAGACAAACACTTCAAATTATGATGCGTTTCCTTCAGGTCATTTAGCCACAATGATGGCAACTGTAACGGTATTGAGTGAAAATTATCCTGAAAAAAAATGGATACGACCGGTTGGTTATTCCATCATGGGACTGACGGCATGGGCTATGATGAATACACAAGTGCATTGGATTAGCGACTATCCTTTAGCCCTGGCACTTGGTTATCTTTCAGGCAAAATATCAACAATGAGGCACATGAAAAAAACAAATTTGAAAAGTGCGGGATTATAAATTATAATCACCAGCTGCTTCGGGCTGGTAAATGATCTCATCAATTCTGATTTTTGTAAGGCCGGCGGGAACGATCCATTCAATTTCATCTTTTACTTTATAACCAATCAATGCTGTTGCAATTGGCGAAAAAATTGAAATTTTATTTTCTTTTAGGTTGGCCTGGTTGGGATAAACGATTTGAAATTGAATCTGCTTATTATTATTTAAAAAACTCAGTTTTACAATAGAGTTCATGGTTACTACGTCAGAAGGAATGGCTTGCGGTTCAACAATTGTGGCAGATTTCAATTCATTCATTAACTTTTCTGCATCAGTGGTACTAATTGAATTAATTTGTTTTGCATCAGTAATACACATTTTAATTCGTTCAAAATCCTGCCTGTTTACTATTAAATTGTTCATAAGAAAAAAGTTAAACTGTTTTCCGTCTATTGTCATTATCAAATGAATTCACACAATGAAAAAATCATGCGAATTTACAATAAATTAAGCAAATTAATGAAGCCCTACATTATTTGAAAGTGGCCACTTGTTGATTCAAAACTTTGTTCATGTCCAACTTTCAGTTTATAGGCATGAAAACTTTTATAATTAAGCTTAAATATCAAAAACATCCAATCTAAATTGTTTAATACAAATAATTAAAAAATCTTTCATAAAGATAATTTTAACATGCAGACATACTTTCAAACAACCTAATGAATCTTTTAAATCAATATTATGTGCATATCTTTTGAATACAAATATTGGGGCTGGCACAGTTTTTAAACACTTATTACTTAAAATTGCACTTATGACTAATACATGCACATCTGAAGTGACTAAGAAACTGGCAGTACGATATATCCTTTGTGATATTGATTACAAAAAAAAATGTATGTATCTCCAGGAGATTATAGCTATGGGGCGAAAAGATAATTTATGGATTAGGGCATTGTCTATATATTTTGATTCACCCCTGGGGCGGCCTTTAATAAATCTGTTCAGCAAAAATTAATTAACGGGGCTAACAAATGCAATAGCATATTCTTCAGATCACATTCACAAATCCCATTACTCTCTTCAAAATAATTAAAGCGCTTTCAAGTTATCGCTTTATAATGCTGATTCGGGTTTAATCGCTGAGAATTGAACCCTGAAAATTAAACACGTAAAGAACAAAGTTGAAATCATATATATGCAAACATCAATTTGACACGGAAAAGGCATTATTAAGCAATGCCAAAGAGATAATTTTTGCTTTTATTGCAGGAAAATAAATTTGATTTTGCGGAAGTCAGCTCAAAATCAACAAACACAGGAGCTAATCCGGTTACCTAAAGTGCCCATTTATACCCGGGATGTAATTCAATAAAACCATTCCATATCGGCCACGATACAGCAACAGTTTTTTTCACTACTTTCCCCTCAACCAAACCGTAAAAATGTGAAGAATAAATATCCACTTTCAAAAAAAGTGCGACAAAGATTTTATTATTCTGCTTCAAATCCTGTAAATTTATATTTCACGAAACAAAACCAGCACTATGCACCGAGTAATTGTTGCTATTGATTTTTCAGAAATATCCATGAACGCTGCCCGTTTTGCAGCCGATTCATTGGCAGGCCAGAAAGAAACAACCATAATTCTCTACCACAATTTCCAGAATTCCCATGACTGTAACAACTGTATCAGCTATCTCGAAAGTCTGAAAAAAGAATTCCTGGATAAAGGTGTGGAAGCGGTTGAATATGAAAATGAAATGGGAGGTCATCTTGTTGACAACCTGGAAAGACTGGCTCACACCAGAAGGGCCACTTCAGTAGTAATGGGAATTAAGGGGAGTCATTCAGTTTTGAAAGAAGCCGTAATGGGAAATAGTACACTCGAAATGGTAGAGCGCAGTTTTTGTCCTGTGCTGATCATACCGGCAGATGCAAAATTCAATGGCATAAAAAATGTAGCTTTTGCTTCAGAGTTTATTGATGTAGAAATGACTACACCGGCCCCATTTATTAAATCAGTGCTGGATATGTTTAATCCATTCCTGCATATTGTAAATGTAAACAGCAAACATTATGTGGCGCTTACGGAAGATTTCCGTAAAGAACGGGCCAAAATGGATGAAATGTTTAAAGATTACAAACACGAATTCTATTTCATAGGTATGTACAATTTCTATGAGGCAATTAACAATTTTATCAAGGACTATAAAATTGATATGCTCATTACTATTCCAAGGCATCATATGACTGTTATGAATACGCTGAAGGGAACTCATACACAAAAGCTGGCTTATCACACTACAATACCATTGTTGGCAGTTCATCAATAGATTAACAGATTCTTATTGAATACCCCATCATTTCTTTGTACCTTTGCGGCCATTTAACCAAATGGCAAACGAAAACTTTTTAAAATGAATACAGTTATTGTACCCATAGATTTTTCCGAAACTTCATTGAATGCTGCACGTTACGCCGGCCAATTATTAGCAGGCCATACTGGAATCAAAATGATTTTGTATCATGTATTTGAAAAGCCCCAGGAAGCTACAGGATCAAAGGAATATCTTGAGAATCTCAAAGTTGAATTAGAAAGAAAAGATATTGATATTGTTCCTCTTGCTGAACAAAGCAATGATTTTATTGATGAATTAGAAAAATTAGCCCGTCATCAGCAGGCAGATCTTATTATCATGGGAATTACCGGGCGATCTGCTTTAGGTCAGACTTTTTTAGGCAGTAACATATTTAAATTTATTGAGAAAAAGGTTTGCCCCGTCATGATCGTTCCGCCGGGAACGGAATATAAAAACATGAAAAATGTTTTGCTCACTTCAGATTTTAAAAATAGTGCTGCGGCTACTCCGTCAGCTCCATTAAAAAAGGTGCTGAACTCATTTCAACCACGTCTTCATGTAATTAATGTAGACAGTAATCATTACGTTGCTTTAACTGAAGAGTACCAGACTGAAAAGCTGAAACTTTCAGATATGCTCGAAGAGTTTAACCCCGAATTTTATTTTATGGGATGGTATGATGTAGAAGAGGCTATCAACCAGTTTGCACAGGATAAAAATATTGACCTAATTATTACCATACCCCGGGATCATTCACTGATTGAAAAAATGTTTAAAGGAAGTTATACAAAAAAACTTGCCTACCATAGTTCAGTTCCGGTTCTTGCTGTGCATGAATGATTTATCGCGGAATTATTCAATTAAATTTTAACCTGTTATTTGCTTGACTGCATGACGGTCAGTAGGTAATTTTGTAACAGCAAACAGCTTTTAAAACTCAATTGCAAATGCATTATTGTTACCGGTTCTTTTAAAGAACATACATGGCCGGTACTTTACAATCAGGCCTGAGCATTCCCAGCTTGTTAATTTTTTTGTTGGTTTGCATATTTTAAAAACGATTGCAGCATTATGAAAAATATAAAGCTTATTGAAGTGCCGTCTGAAATTGGAGCCGGAACCCGGGGTGCCAGTCTGGGTATTGAAGCTATCAAAATAGCTGCACTGGATTTCATGAGCAATTTTTTTATTCATTTCCCATCAGAAAAAATCCCCACAGAAAATAAGCTATTGTATGAACCTATTGAATCCCCTTATGCCAAACGCATCAAAGGTATTGCAACCATGTATGAACGGGTGAGCAAATCGGTAAGCGATACACTTAAAAATAATTTTTTCCCTGTGGTTCTCAGTGGTGATCATAGTACAGCCGGTGCTACCATTGCAGGAATTAAAATGGCAAAACCAAAAAGCCGGCTAGGTGTTATTTGGATTGATGCCCATGCAGATCTTCATACGCCATACACCACCCCATCCGGCAATGTTCACGGAATGTCCATGGCCATTGCTATCAATGAAAACAACCAGGATTGTGCTGTTCACATGGTAGATGAAGAAACCGAAAAATACTGGAACCAGCTTAAAAACACTGGTAAGCTTGCTCCCAAAGTGTTGCCCGAGGATGTCGTGTATATTTCACTTCGTGATTTTGAAAAAGAAGAAAAATACCTGATTGATAAATACGGGATGCAGGTATTTACCACCAAAGAAGTTCGGAACAATGGCCCTGAAAATATTGTCCGTGCTACGATGCGTCACCTCGCCCATTGCACTGATATTTATATTTCATTTGATGTAGATAGCCTTGATTCCTCCATTTCAAAAGGAACAGGTACTCCGGTGAGCAATGGATTGCGTGAACGGGAAGCAGAGGATCTAATCAGCAAATTCATGTACAACCGGAAAGTTTGTTGTTTTGAAATCACGGAAGTAAACCCCACTCTCGATAAAGAAAACCTGATGGCAGAAATAGCTTTTAATATTTTACAGCGGAGTATAAATATCCTGATGATGAATTAAAATGTTAGTACATGTTCAAATCATTCAAGAGTCTTTTTCAATCCTTCATTAAAACCAATAGGGGAAAAATCAAGTTCCCTTCTTGCTTTTTCAATTTTAAACCCCGTTTTTTTCGGACGAGCTGCGGGTTGTGAAAATTCGGATGCTGTTACATGTCTTAATTGTGAACTGTCCGCATTCAGGTATGCTGCTACCCGTAATGCCATTTGATATGGAGTCAGTATGTCAGTACCTGACAAATGATAAATACCAATTGCTTTTTTTCTGATTATAGAAATAATTCCTGAACAAAGGTCTTCTACATAGGTAGGTGTACGAAACTGGTCATTAAATATCTGGTAACTCTCCCCTTTCAGTAGTTTTTCTTTTATCAATTCAGGAAAACTAGCTCTGCCGGAATGCGTTTTTCCATACACTGTAATGGTACGTACAATTGTCCAATCATGTTCATATTCTTTCACGGCATCTTCAGCTTCCAATTTAGTTTTTCCATAATAGTTTACTGGATTTACAACATCATCTTCTGCATACATTCCTTTTTCTCCATCAAATACAAAATCAGTGGAAAGAAATATAAAATGACTTTTGTATTCAGCGGCATTCAGTAATACGGAAAGAGTCCCTTCTACATTTACCAGGTATGCTTCCCATTTCTTCAACTCGCATTCATCCGGCTTACTCATTGCCCCGGAATGAATCACCACATCTGGATTTATTTCTTTAAATACATCCTGCACCCGGAATGGATCTGTAAAATCCATCTCACGATAAATAAAATTTGAATGATAAGAAAAAGGGAGCCGGCCATCACCTTTACCCGTAGCAATTACATATATACCTTTTTCGAGTAACTGCTTTACCAGGTAATATCCTAAAAAACCATTGGCGCCTGTGATGAGAATTTTCATACAAAAAATGGATCGTAATAATTAATTAACATACTACGATACTACAACTTTAAATCCTAATTCACAGCAAAAAGCACATTGCAATTTCAAGATCAAAAATTACTAGTCATTAGGGTTTAAAAAAACTATAAAAAGGATTTCTGCGAAATACTAACAGGTGGTAGTGTGTCTTTAATACGCATTCCCTGCAAAACCTTACTTTTGCGGGGCATTTGAAATGAAGAACGTTTATTATTAATGGAAAATAAAGTATCAAAGATAGGCATACTTACGTCCGGTGGTGATGCTCCGGGTATGAATGCCGCTATTCGTGCTGTAGTTCGTACAGCAATATATAATGGACTTGAAGTAAATGGAATTCTGCGTGGATACCAGGGCCTCATTGAAGATGACATTTACTGGATGGAATCCCGCTCTGTTGCCAACATTATACAACGGGGAGGTACTATTCTAAAAACAGCCCGCTGTAAAGAATTTTATGAGTATGAAGGAAGAAAAAAAGCCTATGAGAATCTCAAAAAAAGAGGGATTAATGGGCTTGTAGTCATCGGTGGTGATGGTTCATTCCGCGGCGCCGTTCAGTTTAGCAAAGAATTTAATATTCCCTGTGTAGGGCTGGCTGGCACAATTGATAAAGATATTTATGGCACTGATTTTACAATTGGTTTTGATACAGCTGTAAATACAGCCGTACAGGCTATTGATAAGATTCGTGATACAATGGAAGCTCACGACCGAATTTTTATTATAGAAGTCATGGGCCGGGATGCTGGTTATATTGCGTTACATAGTGGTATAGCTACAGGAGCAGAAAATATTCTTATCCCTGAACGCAAAACAGATATTGAAGATATGGTTCACTCGCTGCAGGAAAAGGAGCGCAGAAAAAAACTGGTGAACCTAATTGTTGTGGCTGAAGGAGATAATTTCGGCGGTGCAGAAGAACTTCATAAGGTGTTGAAAGAACGAATGCCGCAGTTAGAAATACGAATTTGTATTCTCGGGCATATTCAAAGGGGAGGTTCACCCACCTGCCTCGACCGGTTGATTGCAAGCCGTATGGGTTACCACGCTGTAGAATGCCTGGTACAGGGGCAGCATAATGTTTTTATTGGCATTTTGAATAATCAAATGAATTATATCCCTTTATCAGAAGCTGTAAAAAGTAAAGGCCATATAAATGAAGAATGGATGAAGATTGTTAAGATTCTTGCATCCTGATTTTTCTTTTTTGTATAATTCTTTAAAATCTAACCTGGATAACACTTCTCAGAAATAAATTATGAGTAAACACGCAAAAAAATATTATCACGACCAGATGGATAAAGATGCCGGTATCAAACATGCTTTTCACCGGACTAAAATCGTTGCAACTGTGGGGCCGGCCTGTGATACTTATGAAAAATTATTAGACCTGGTAAAAGCAGGCGTCAATGTATTTCGTCTGAATTTTTCTCATGGAACACATGAAGATAAAAAAGCGATCATTGAGCATATCAGGCAGATCAATGAGAAAGAACCTTTTAATCTTGCCATTCTGGGAGATCTGCAGGGGCCAAAACTTAGAGTGGGCGAAATTGAAAACGGTTCTATAGAAATTAGACCGGGGGATATTATCACTTTTACCAATGAAAAGATTGTGGGAAATCATCAACGTATTTATATATCCTATCCCAATCTGCATACCGATATACATATTGGTGAAACAATATTGATTGATGACGGCAAACTGGAAGTAAAAGTGATCAAGATTTTAAAGAATAATGATGTACAGGTAGAAGTCACTTTGGGCGGAATACTTTCTTCGAAAAAAGGAGTTAACCTGCCTGATACCAAAATTTCTTTACCCGCATTGACCGAGAAGGATCTTGCTGATCTTGACTTTATCATCAATGAAAAACTGGACTGGGTGGCTTTATCCTTTGTTCGCAGTGTGAAAGATATCATCATACTTCGTAATAAACTCGAGGAAAAGAAAAGCAAAACAAAGATCATCGCCAAGATTGAAAAACCAGAAGCATTAAATAACCTGAGAGATATTATTGTTGAGTCCGATGCCATTATGATTGCCCGCGGCGATCTTGGAGTGGAATTGCCAGTAGAAAAAGTGCCACTGCTTCAAAAACAAATTGTTCGTAAATGTTTACATCGTGCAAAACCGGTCATTGTTGCCACGCAAATGATGGAAAGCATGATTGACCGTAATAAACCTAACCGGAGTGAAATTACAGATGTTGCCAATGCAGTTCTGGAGGGTGCAGATGCAGTAATGTTGAGCGCTGAAACTGCCTCAGGTAAACATCCTACCCTCGTTGTAGAAACAATGTGTAAGATCATTATGGAAGTTGAGAAAACTGATTATCATTATAACCTTGAAGAAGAATTAGCTCCACAATCTCACTCTCCTTCTTTTTTGAGCGATGCTATATGTTATAATGCCTGCAAACTGGCTAAAGATGTAAACGCTGAAGCCTTAATAGGAATGACTCAAAGCGGATATACCGGTTTCATGTTAAGCAGTTATCGTCCAAAATCCCCATTGTATGTATTTACAAAAGAAAAATCTTTGGTAAATCAATTGAGTTTAAGCTGGGGCGTACGGGCTTTTTATTATGGCGAAGAAGAAAGCCTTGACGATATTATTTTTGACCAGATTGATATTTTAAAACAAAGAGGTTTTATTACAAGTGGTGATGTGGTGGTTAGTACAGGCAGCACACCGATAGATCTGCATTTACCCACCAATGCCTTAAAGATTACAAAACTGGATTAATATAAAGCCAATAGGCCGGCAGCTCCGTTGAAGTCATTTGATTTCATTTATCTCCATAGGCAAAGAATGATAGCGGCAACAATTTGTCCCAATACATGATACATACCATCAATTAAATGAATGGAAGTTGGCTTTTTTGTATATAAATAGGAAATACAGATAACCATCCAGGAAAAGCCAATACCAGTGATCAACCCAAGTTTCACCCCGGACATGAAAATGGTAAGATTTAATTTAACGACTAAAAATGCTAATCCAATTGAAATTACAATGAAGCAGAGAAAAGATGACATCATGATTTTCCCGGCACCTTTTGTTACTTCAGGATCATTGGTATTGATTTTATGCCCAGCAGCCCATTTGGTTCCAAAAACTCCTTTATTATACCAGATAGCCCCCAGAGAAAAATAAGCAATGGCTGCTACCAAAACTGCAAGCCAGTTTACATGAGAAAAAATTGAAGTGTCCATATCAGGTTGTTTTAATTTATTATTCAGGAAGCGGCGCAAAAAAAGCCGCCATAAGTACGGCGGCTTAAAAATTCCGGAGAAAAGTTACTAATTCTTTTCCTGAATATTTAACTTATTTTAATTTACTCAACTCAAAGCTTCCTGATTTTAATATTCCTGAACCATACTTCATGACCATGATCCTGCAGATCTATATGTCCTTTTTTAAAGGTTCCAAAGCCAGGCATGGTTTTAAATTTACTGTTGGCAATCATTTTTTTCCAATTTTCATTCCATAAAGTAGTTGAAGCTGTGCGTATGCCATTGAGAAACATATCAAGTCTGCCATTCACGCATTTTATTTCAGCCTGGTTCCATGCTCCTACTGCTTTAGGTTTTGAAGTCAATTTTGTACCTATCAGATCATATAAAGCCCCGGCAAGATGATTGGGGTTTTTATTGTCTTCAGCATCTATATTGTCAAGTACCTGCATTTCAGGGCCCGTTTCCCATGGATATTTATATTTTACTGCGTCTTCATTCACATAAAACATGATACCGCTGTTAGCAGATTTTGAAACTTTCCATTCCAATTTTAAATCAAAATTTGAAAATTGCTGATCGGTTACAATGTCATTTCCATCATTAACGGAAGGATCAAAATAAATAGTGCCTTCCGAAACTTTCCAGCCTTTGCCAACAGGGCCACCCCCGAATTTGTGCCATCCGTTCATGGTGCTACCATCAAATAATAATAGCCAACCTTCTTTTTTTTCCTGCTTACTTAGTGAATTTACATATTGAGCAGGTAAAGAGATTGATATAATTATCCCACTCACTAACACCAAAGTAATTTTTTTCATGAAATTACTTTTTCAATAAAAATATATACTTCACTATTGCTTCTGCATCTGCTTCGGAAATATTGGGATGTGGTGTCATTGCAACTTGTCCCCATACTCCGGTGCCGCCACTGATCACTTTATCAGCAAGATGTTTAACGATTGAATCCCGGTTCGCTATTCCGGCATATTTATCAGCTACATCCCGATAAGGGGGCCCAATTAATTTTTCATCAATTTTATGACATGTCAAACAATCGTTTTTCGCAATTAACGCCAACCCCTTTTGATAATCCGGATTTGAGCTGAGATCATTTGAATTTGCAGTAGATTCAGTGGTGTTACCTGATCCACCGTTTTCTGTTGTTGTGCCATTTTCCTTCGAACTGTTGCTGCCACATGCTGTGAGCAATGCAATTACCAAAATAGATACCAGTATCTTTTTCATAAATGTTTTAATTTGTCCCGAAAGGTACAACAGAAAATTGTTTTATTGCAATCCTAAAATATTTTTATTCATTTTCTCATCACTTATTAATCCGGCAAAATCATCAAATGCTTTTCCAGTTGAATGTATAATATGATCCCTGATAAATATGGCTCCCTCTTTAGCACCATCTTCGGCATTTTTGATACAACATTCCCATTCCATCACAGCCCAGCCCGGAAAATTGTATTGTGTGAGTTTACTGAAAACACTTTTAAAATTAACTTGTCCGTCACCCAATGAGCGAAAACGGCCAGCCCGGTCAATCCAACTTTGATAACCTCCGTACACGCCTTGCTTTCCTGTAGGATTAAACTCAGCATCCTTGACATGAAACATCTTAATTCGTTCATAATAAATATCAATAAAGGCCAGATAGTCCAGACATTGTAACACGAAATGTGACGGATCATAAAGCAAACAGGCCCTTTTATGGTTGTTTACTTTTTCTAAAAACATTTCATATGTAATGCCATCGTGTAAATCTTCGCCCGGATGAATTTCATAACAAAGATCAACTCCGCATTCATCAAAGTAATTCAGTACCGGCAACCAGCGTTTTGCCAGTTCATTAAATCCAGTTTCTACAATACCGGCAGGCCGCTGTGGCCATGGATACACTATAGGCCACAGAAATGCACCACTAAATGTTGCATGAGCGTTTAATCCTAAATTTTGAGAAGCCCGGGCTGCGTATTTCAATTGCTGTACCGCCCATTCAGTTTTTGCTTTGTTGCTTCCCCGAACAGATTGTGGGGCAAAACCATCAAACAACTGATCATACGCCGGATGAACGGCTATAAGCTGGCCTTGTAAATGCGTGGACAATTCTGATATTTCCAAACCACATTCATTGACAGTCCCTTTCAGTTCATCTGAATAAGTTTTACTTTCAGCTGCTTTTTGAATATCAATACAACGGGAATCCCAGGAAGGAATTTGTACAGCAACGAATCCCAGGCTTTTAGCCCACTGACAAATTGATTTCAAATTGTTGTAAGGAGGTTTATCTGCCAGGAACTGGGCTAAAAATATTGCCGGGCCTTTGATAGTTGTCATTGTTTATTGAATATTTAGTCTGTTAAATCTCAAAGTTTTTCCATTTTATATCTGAACTATTTGATGCTACAACATTTTCAATAAATGCCATGCCTCTTACTCCCTCTTCTATTCCGGGAAAATCAAGCCACTCGGTTTTTGGTTTTTCATTATTCATTTTTGCAGATACACTCAAGGCAAAATTTCGATATAAATTTGCAAAAGCTTCCAGATAACCTTCAGGATGTCCTGCAGGTGTTCTGGAATTGTGGCTTGCATAACTATTTAAGTAACCGGAGCCCGTTCGAAATATTTCTGCCGGTTTATTAAGCCATTTTAAGGTTAAAGTATTTGCATCTTGCTGTTGCCATTCCAGCCCGCCTTTTTCACCATAAACTTTTATTTTAATATTATTTTCTTCACCGGCTGCAATTTGCGTAGCTGATAAAACTCCAGATGCACCATTATTAAATTTTAACAACACATCACCATCATCATCCAGTTTTCTTCCGGGAACATAGATATTTAAATTTGCACAGAGATGAGTGACCTGCAGGCCAGAAACATATTCTGCCAGGTTAAAAGCATGTGTCCCGATATCTCCCATGGCCCCGGCTGAACCACTTTTTGATGGATCTGTTCTCCAAGATGCCTGCTTCTGGCCGGAACTTTCTACCAAAGTACTTAGCCATCCTTGCGGATATTCTACATATACTTTTCGAATCTTACCCAACACAGCACTATTTATCATTTGTTTTGCCTGTTTTATCATCGGATACCCGGTATAAGTATGTGTGAGGCAAAAATAGTTACCACTTTTTTCAACAGCTTTTTTCAATTGCTTTGCTTCATTCAGATCAAATGTCATAGGTTTATCCAGTATGACATGAAAGCCATTTTCCAATGCTAGTTTTGCCGGCTCAAAATGAACATGATTCGGAGTAACTATAGATACAAAGTCCATTCTTTTGTTTTCAGGTAAAGCATTTTCACTTCGAATCATTTCATTATATGATCCATATACACGATCTTCGGAAAGAAATAAATTGGCACCGGCCTGTTTTGATTTTTCAGGATCGCTGCTGAATGCTCCGCATACTAATTCAATCATTCCGTCCATATTGGCTGCAATACGATGTACGGTGCCGATAAATGCACCGGGCCCTCCACCAATCATGCCCATCCTTAATTTTCTTTTTGCCATAGCAAATGTTTTCGTGGAATAATTTTAAAGTTCCGATACGGAAATGTATTTTTAAAAATAGTACATTTAATTTCTACTTCATTCTTCGCAAAACTAATGATATGCAAGCTGTAAAAAGAAATCAACTTTTCGTGGCCAGTTGCCTGGCGCTTTTAGTCACATCCCTTTCGTTTGGAATACGGGCAGGTATTCTGGATCGCCTCGGTATTCAGTTTGGATTGGATAAAGCGGAATTAAGTACCATTACAGCAACTGCATTTTGGGGGTTTCCATTAGCAGTAGTCATCGGCGGCATGGTAGTGGATATTATCGGGATGAAACGACTGTTGATGCTGGCTTTCATTTTTCACATAATAGGAATTCTACTTACTATTTTTGCCGGTCAGTTTGCTAATCCCTTCTGGGCATTGTTTATTTCCACTCTTTGTATCGGAATAGCAAATGGTACTGTTGAAGCAGCCTGCAATCCTTTAGTGACAACTTTATTTCCTGATAATAAAACAACCAAACTAAGCCATTTTCATTTATGGTTTCCGGGAGGAATTGTTATAGGGACACTCATTGTTTATTTTTTTGATCAAGCTTCTCTTGGCTGGCAAATACAGGTAGCCATGATGATAATACCTGCAATCCTGTACGGATTTTTATTTGCACGCCAAAATTTTCCTGTCACGGAAAGAGTGGCCAGCGGCATTTCTACCGCTGAAATGTATCGATCTCTTTTGAATCCGCTTTTCTTTTTTATGTTTATCTGCATGTTTGGTACTGCCATTACAGAATTATTTACAGGGCAATGGATGGGTGTATTATTAAATAATGTATCAAGCAATGCAATCCTGTTAATAACGATATATACCGCAGTGATGGCGGTGGGAAGAGGTTTGGCCGGGCCTGTAGTTCATCGCCTCGCTCCTCATGGTGTATTATTAGCATCTGCTGTTTTCTCAGCACTTGGTTTATATATTTTAGGCCATTCCACAGGCAATATGATTTTTATTGGTGCCCTGGTTTTCGGTATAGGTGTTTGCTATTTCTGGCCTACAATGCTTGGTTTTGTCTCCGAAAATTTGCCAAAAACCGGTGCTGTTGGTATCAATCTGATGGGAGGAGCCGGCATGTTTGCTGTTTCAGTTTATATGATGTTCATGGGTGGGGTGTATGACAATAAAATTCTTAAACATTTGCCTCCCGGTGCTGATTTGAAATTATATAACTCTGTGGATGCAACAGATAAAATGAAACAGGCATTGTCTGAAGCCAATAAAGCAGCAGGCCCAGAAATCATCAATACCACGCTAATCATTCCGCTAATCCTTATTGTTGCCTTCGCCGGATTATATTTATACATGAGAGGAAGGAAGAAAATAGTTTTACAAAAGTCTTAAATCAAACAGAAGTTGTAAATTGAGAAGCATCTAAAATGAAAGAAATTTTTTCTAGAAGAAAGGCATTAAAACAAATGGCAATGGGTACTGTAGCTATGGGTGCTGCCGGTACACTAACCTCCATTGCTGACAATAAAAATGAATCTTATCATAAACTCAAAGGGAATATTCATCATTCTGTTTGTCAATGGACGTTCGACTTTTTGCCTCTGGATGTGTTATGCCAAATCGTAAAAAAAATCGGTTTCGGCGCTATTGATCTTATTGCGCCGAAAGACTGGAGCACTCTTCAGAAATATGATATTTATTGTTCCATGTGCTATACCAGTGGCAAAGTGAGTCTGACAAATGGATTTAATGATAAAAAAAATCATGATCAATTAATTAAAGATTATCTTGAAGTAATTCCTTTCATAAAAGAAAACGGATACAAGAACCTGATTTGTTTTAGCGGTAGCCGCAGGGGTATGGACGATGAAACAGGGCTAAAGAATTGTGAAGAAGGCCTGAAAAAAATTTTACTATTAGCAGAAAAAAATAATGTGAACCTGCACATGGAACTGCTGAACAGCAAAGTGGATCATAAAGATTATATGTGTGATAAAACTGCATGGGGTGTAGAATTGGTAAACCGTATCGGTTCTCCGAATTTTAAGTTACTGTATGATATTTATCATATGCAGATTGATGAAGGAGATGTAATAAGAACAATTACAGAAAATCACCAGTATATCGGGCATTATCATACCGGCGGAGTGCCCGGCAGGCATATCATTGACGAAACACAGGAATTATATTATCCTGCCATTATGAAAGCAATCCTGGAAACAGGATTCCAGGGGCATGTAGCACAGGAATTTGTCCCTACCGGTAAAACAAACGAAGAAAAAATTGCACAATTGAAAAAGGCGGTAAGTATTTGTGATATTTAACCGGGGAATTAAAAAGTTAAAAAGGTTTCCCGCCAATTAAAAATTCAAATACAAAAAAATACTGAAAAAAATCATAACCCACAATCTCAATAATTTAACACATGCCACAAAATGTATATGATGCGATTGTTGTAGGATCGGGAATCAGCGGTGGGTGGGCTGCCAAGGAATTATGTGAAAAAGGATTGAAAGTGCTGATGCTGGAAAGAGGACAAAATATCGAGCATATAAAAGATTACAAGGAAACCAATAAACCAGCATGGGAATATCCGCATCGGGGCAGGCGCACACAGAAATTGATAAGCGAGTATCCTGTTTTGCAAAGAGATTATCCCTTGAATGAAAGAAATACAGCCTGGTGGGCCAATGAAAAAGATTGCCCTTATGTAGAAGTGAAACGATTTGATTGGTATCGTGGTTATCATGTGGGTGGACGTTCCCTGATGTGGGGCAGGCAAAGTTATCGTTGGAGCGATTTTGATTTTGAAGCCAATGCCAGGGATGGTATTGCTATTGACTGGCCTATCAGGTATAAAGAATTAGAACCCTGGTATGATCATGTAGAAACATTTGCCGGGATCAGCGGTTCCATTGAACATTTACCTCAATTACCCGATGGAAAATTTTTACCTCCGATGGAAATGAATTGTGTAGAAAAAGATGCAGCCGCAAAAATCAAAGAACATTACAAAGAAAAACGAAATATGATTATTGGCAGAGTAGCTAATATTACCGTTCCACATAATGGAAGAACGAATTGTCAATACAGGAATATGTGTGATTTGGGATGCCCATTTGGCGGATATTTCAGTACACAATCTGCTACGCTTCCAGCTGCCCTGGCAACAAATAACCTTACACTACTTCCTTATTCCATTGTCAAGGAAATTATTTATGATAAAGACCAAAAAAAGGCAAAAGGAGTTCGGGTAATCCATGCTGAAACGAACCAGGATACTGAATATTACAGCAAAATAATTTTTATCTGTGCTTCCACATTTAATTCAACATGGATCTTGATGAATTCCGCAACTGATATCTGGCCGGATGGATTAGGTAGCAGTAGTGGTGAATTGGGACATAATGTAATGGATCATCATTTTCGTTGTGGTGCATCCGGTTCTGTCGAAGGATATGAAGACAAGTATTATTATGGCCGCAGGCCAAACGGAGTATATATTCCCCGGTACAGAAATTTATTTGGTGAAAAAAGAGATTACATCCGTGGTTTTGGCTACCAGGGCGGTGCCAGCCGTAGTGGTTGGGGAAGAGAAGTTGCTGAGTTATCAATCGGAGGAGATTTCAAAGATGCGCTTTGTGAACCCGGTGGCTGGAGTATCGGTATTACTGCTTTCGGAGAAATGCTGCCCTATCATGATAACAGGATTTTTTTGGATAAAGACAAAAAGGATAAATGGGGATTGCCTGTTTTGGCTATGGATGTGGAGATCAAAGAAAATGAAATGAAGATGAGAAAAGATATGATGAATGATGCAAAAGAAATGCTGGAAATAACCGGAGTAAAGGATGCAAAAATTTACGATAGTGGTTATTATCCCGGTATGGGTATTCATGAAATGGGAACAGCCCGTATGGGAAATAATCCAAAAACTTCAGTGCTTAATGCTTATAACCAGGTGTGGGATTGTAAAAATGTATTTGTTTCTGATGGCTCCTGCATGGCTTCAACGGCATGTCAAAATCCATCTTTGACATATATGGCACTGACTGCAAGAGCTGCAGATTATGCCGTAAAAGAATTAAAGAAAAACAATTTATAAAGCGGACATATGAACAGACGTGAGCTATTAAAAATGATTGCCATGGTGACTGGCGGTGCTGTGATTGGAAGTGAGTTTTTGCTGGATGGCTGTCAAAACCCATCTGCCACTATGCCGGCTGGATTTACTGCTGATGAAATTGCTTTTTTAAATGAAGTAGCAGAAACTATTTTACCGGCTACACAAACACCCGGGGCAAAAGCAGCAAATGTCGGACAGTTTATGGCCATAGCAGTTAATGATTGTTATACTGACAATGATCAAAAAATATTTCATACCGGAATGCAAA
Organism: Bacteroidota bacterium; assembly: GCA_018266555.1. Classification (GTDB taxonomy): domain Bacteria; phylum Bacteroidota; class Bacteroidia; order Chitinophagales; family Chitinophagaceae; genus UTBCD1. The sequence goes on from JAFEAF010000019.1 coordinate 155,286, forward strand.
AACTCAAGGATGCCTGTCAAAAAAAATACCATACCACATTCATGAAAGCTTCTCCTGAACAGAAAAAAGAATTATTAATTTTCCTGGACAAAGTAGCCATCGAATACCAGAAAATGAAAAACGATTTTGATCGGGTACAGGATGAAAAAGAAAAAGAAGAAAAAACAAAAGGAAATAATTCTTATATAAAAGAACAAATCCCCTCCTATTATTTCACCATGATGAAACAATTGACCCTCTGGGGATTCTTTACCTCCAAAGAAGGTATGACGCAAGCACTGAAATATATTCCGGTACCGGGACGCTATAACGGTTGTATGGATTACCAAAAGGGGGATAAAATAATGGTAGGATTGACTGGATAAAATAATTTTAAACCCATAATTGAAAAGTATAAATATGAATTATAAACGCAGGGATTTTTTGAAACTGGCAGGGGGGCTTGCCATTACCGGCTTAGCCGGAAAAGAAATACTGTCATCTTTTAAAAATGAGGAAGGAAATTTTAAAAAATTCGGGTTGCAACTTTATACCTTGCGGGATGACTTGAAAAAAGGCCATCCCCGGGAAATTTTGAAATTAATTGCAGCCGCAGGATATAAACAAATCGAAAGTTATGAAGGCCCCGATGGAATATTCTGGGGCATGAGCCCATTCGAATTTAAATCGTTGGTGGATGAGTTGGGGATGAAAGCTATTTCCAGTCATTGTGATATCAATAAAAATTTTGAAGAAAAAGCAGAACAGGCTTCATCCATCGGCATGAAATACCTGATTTGCCCCTCCATTGACACACAAAAATCGGCGGACGAGTATAAAAAATTTGCAGAACAATTTAACAAATGTGGCTCCATCTGTAAAAAAGCAGGGATTCGTTTTGCATATCATAATCATGACCATGATTTTAAAATTATAGACGGGCAGGTGGTGCAGGATATCTATATGGAAAATACAGACCCGGCGCTAGTAGATTTTGAAATGGATATTTACTGGGTAGTCACAGCTCAGAATGATCCGGTTGAGTGGTTGAAAAAATATTCAAATCGTTTCAGGCTATGCCATATAAAAGACAGAACTAAAGGAGCTACCGAAAGAGATGCTTCTTGTATATTGGGTGAAGGAAGTATTGATTATTCAAAGATTTTAAAAGTAGCAAAGGAAAACGGCATGAAATATTATATTGTTGAACAGGAGTTGTATAATAAAACGACACCATTAAAAGCCATGGTAGCTGATGCCAGGTATATGAAGAACCTCAGGTTCTGAATAACAACATTTTTTTATGAACTCTTCTGAATTAAAAAATCTCCAGGCTCCCCTGAAGGAAAAATATAAACTGAAACCTGAATCTGCTTTGATTACATTAATGGCACAGGGAAAAATCGGTGAAGGAATTTCATGCAAAGTTGAGACAGGCCGGGCATTGGTAGAAGCGGGTTTGCACCCGGCCACCGGCGGTACGGGAATGTTAGCCTGTTCGGGTGATCTGTTGCTTGAAGCATTGGTAGCTTGTGCTGGAGTTACCATCAGCGCAGTTGCCACCGCAATTGGAGTGGATATTCAAAATGGTATAGTGCGAGCAGAAGGTGACCTCGATTTCCGGGGTACATTGGGGGTTTCAAAAGAAGTTTCTGTTGGGTTCAAAAAAATTCGATTACATTTTCAATTCTATTCATTTGCTACTAAGGAACAATTAGAAAGTTTATCAAAACTCACGGAAAGATATTGTGTCGTGTATCAAACGCTTTGCAATGGTGTGAAAGTGGAAACATTTTATAATTGACAAACAACACATCATTTTGTCTGTGCCAAAACGTTTTCAGAAGCTTCGGCAGAATCAGGCTCAGCATTTTTTACTCTTTTCCGATAATTTGTGAAAAGGCTGTGCCAGCGTAACTTCAATACACCTAAAATCCCTTCTTTCACAATTCCCTTATTCATTTTGGACATACCGGATGTCCGGTCCTGGAATAAGATGGGAACTTCCTTAATTTTAAAATGAAGTTTCCATGCTGCAAATTTCATTTCAATCTGGAAAGCATATCCAACAAAATGTATTTCGTCAAGATTGATAGTATCTAATACTTCTTTTCTATAGCACATAAAACCAGCTGTTGGATCTTTCACCGGCATCCAAGTAATGAGCCGGGTATAAATGGAAGCGCCCCTCGATAAAAGGATGCGATTGTGTGGCCAATTGACAAAACCTCCACCTTTAGTATAGCGGGAACCCACTGCAAGGTCAGCCCCTTCATTTTTACAGGCATTATAAAGCCGGGGCAAATCGTCAGGATTATGAGAAAAGTCTGCATCCATTTCAAAAATGAAACGGTAATCTTTGGCAAGTGCCCATTTGAATCCATGAATATAAGCCGTGCCTAATCCCATTTTGCCTTTCCTTTCTTCAATGAATAACCTGCCCTGAAATTTTAATTGCAAGTCTTTTACAATTTGTGCAGTACCATCAGGAGAGGCGTCATCAATAACCAAAACATGAAAATCATTGTTAAGCCCAAAAATGGCGTGTAGAATATTAACTATATTCTCTTTTTCATTGAATGTTGGTATAACGACTAGCTTTTCCAAACAAGAAACAAGTATTGCGAACTACTAAATTACAACAATCAAAACAGTCGGGCTGTTAAACTTTCACATATCAGGTTTGAAAAAAATTAAACCTTCTTCAGCATGGCCCTGGTGAATATTTCCGTAAGCTTTTGCTTGGTGTGTTGGGGAAAATCGCCCTTCATCATCCAATCATAATATTGGGGTTCAGCTTTCAGTACATCGGAAACAGGGCGGCCCTTGTATTTTCCGAAATTAAATACCTCTACCCCATTTTCAAAAATAAATCTGCGGGCAAAATCTACAATCTGCTCGTCCCCCATTGCTTTTAATATGGAATCAATCGTGTTTCCCAAAGAAGGGTAGCGTTCTAACTGTGCCAGCAGAATTTCATAAGTTGCTTCTGCGTCTATTGCAGCGCTATGCGCTCCTTCCAGTTTCTTATTGCAATAAAATTTATATGCAGCACTCAAAGTCCGTTGCTCCATTTGATGAAAAATCTTCTGGGCATCAATCATTTTTCTTCCTTTCATGTCAAAGTCCACCTGAACCCTCAGAAATTCTTCCATCAGTAAAGGGATGTCAAATCGGTTGGAATTATACCCGGCAATATCACAGCCGTCCAGCATTTGCTTCAATTCATTTGCTATTTGCTTGAATGTTGGTGCATCTTTCACCATCTCATTGGTAATACCATGCACATCACTGGCAGCCGCCGGAATTTGCATTTCAGGATTAATGATTTTTCTTTTTACAGATTTTGTACCATCAGGAAGTATTTTAACAATAGCAATTTCTACAATCCTGTCGGTGCTAAGGTTAACACCGGTAGTTTCAAGATCAATAAATGCGATAGGTTTTGTCAGTTGTAACATAGGAAATCAGTGATTACTCTTATATTTTAATTTTGAGGCAGTAAAGATAATAGTTTGTCCCGTTTTTAAACAAAATTACTAGTGGGTTTTAGGTGTAACCTGAAATTTCTATCCGTGAAATAAGATATGATATACTTTGTTATTTGGATGCACACCGGCCAGTCCAATTTATACCTGTGATTTCTTAAGGATGTATATTTGCAAAATATTATTTAAAATAAATCCCGTTCTTTCCCGTTTAAAATAAAATATCCACTTCAATGAAAAGTAAAATTTATGCAATTATCCTGATTATTACTCTGGTAATCCTTTTCAGTTCCTGCTTTTCATCCCGTAACAGGTATGGTTGCCCTGCAAACCCACAATTCAGCGGCCGCTACCGGGGTTAATCACTTCCGGATCTTTCGGTTTTATTTTATTACTAATTGAAAGGTCGCCTCGAAATAGATGCTAGGTGAGATTTTATGATGCCCTTTTTCTTATCAGATAATCTTATTTTCAATTGCATACCGGACCAACTCTGCGTTAGTTTTCATATTCATTTTTTCTAAGATCCTGGAACGATACGTGCTGATAGTAGTGCTGCTGAGAGACAGTTGTTCCGCAATTTCTGAAACAGATTTACCGGTAGCCAATAATTTGAAAACATCAAATTCACGGTCAGAGAGCAATTCATGAAGAGGTTTGCCAAAATCAACAAGAAAAGATTCTGCAAGTTTTTCAGCTACACTCTGGGTTATATATCTTCTACCTGACAGGGCAGTCCTAATAGCTTTGGGCAGCTCCTCATGCACTGTTTCCTTTGCAAGATAGCCGGATGCACCTGCTTTCAATACCCTCAGCGCATACTGATCTTCGGGGTACATACTAAGTATCAGCACCGGAAGTTTTAGGTTGGTTTGTTTGATTTGATTCAGGGCATCCAATCCGCTGCGGCCGGGCATATTCATATCACAAATCACAAGATCCCACTCATCTTTCAAAATCTCTGTTAACAGGCTTTCTGCATTCCCTACCTCACCTATTTTAGCTGTAGGATATTCTTCTGTAATAAGTTGCTTTAATCCCTTCCGTACGATGGCATGATCATCTGCAATGAGAACTCTGATCATTTTATTTTTTAATTTAATATTAATTTTTACCGGGATAAGGAACAGTAACAATAATATTCGTTCCTTTTCCAGGCTTGCTGATCACATTATAATTTCCTCCCATCATGAAGCTTCGTTCCTGCATTCCCAGAATCCCTAAGGTTTTCTTTGCTTTAGCTACTTCCATTTCAAAACCATTTCCATCATCAGTGATACTAAGGCGTAGTGTTGCATTTTCAATCCCAAGATCAATATTGACTTTTTTAGCATTCGCATGACGGGCTACATTGGTTAGCGATTCCTGAAAAATCCGGAACAAACCGGTTTTAACTGTATCAGCCAAATTCAAATCTTCTGCCGGAACATTCAGACTTGTTTTAATGGAAGCTCTTTTTTCAAAATCTTTTAAATACCATTCCATAGCCGGCGCCAAACCCATATCATCCAGTAAACTGGGACGAAGTTCTGAAGAAATCCTTCTTACGGTTTTCACAGTGCCATCCATCAACTCCAGGAGATCCCGGAGTTTTTGCTTTACGTTTTCATCGGTATTAGTCAACTTTTTATTCAGCCAGGAAGCATCCATCTTCATTACCGTAAGTTGTTGCCCCAACTCATCATGTATTTCACGGGCAATATGCGTTCGTTCATCTTCCCTGATCTTTTGTAAATGTTCAGATAAATGTCGAATGGCACTATAAGATTCTGCCAAATCTTCTTTTGCTTTTTTACTTTCAGAAATATCAATACCATACCCCAGCACACAAGTTTGATTTTCATAACTGATTTTTACTGCTTCAAAATGAAATGGTGTACGCTGGTTATCCTTTGAAATGAAATGCGCTTCAGCATCATTAAAACCATGCAAAAAAACACCCTGTATCCGGCTTTTAATATAGTCAACTTCATCGCCACTAAATAGATTCCAGGGGCGCATACTAGCGATCTCATCACTTGTATATCCTGTAACGGCTTCAAATCTTTTATTCCATCTTAAAAAAACACCCGATTCATTAAAGAGGTAAAAAATTCCCGGAGCACTGTCAATGATCTGGTCAGAAAGCTCTCTTGCTTTTCTGATCTCTGTTTCGGCCTTCTTTCTTTCCCGAATGTCTCTAGCAATAGCAAGCACTCTCTTATCCGACAACATTTTTACATTGGCTTCAACTTCGATAATCGTTCCGCTTTTACTTTTCATTCTTCTTTCCCGTAAAATTACTTTCCCGGTAGCCAGCACATCAAATTGAATAGGATCATCTTCTAATTGCTCCGGGTCTATAAGGTCATTAATATGCATTTGTAAAATTTCTTCCCGGTTATAACCAAACGTTTTGCATAAACTTGAGTTGACATCAATAAAATAACCTTTCAGATCAGTAATCATAATGAAATCGGACGCCTGTTCAATTAATGTACGGTACCGTTCTTCACTTTGCTTCAATTCATTTTCTATTTTTTTCCGCTCTGTAATATCCACCATACTCCCCATTTTTTTAACCGGTGCTCCCTTTTCGTTTCTTAAAATATAACAGCGATCATAAATATTTTTATAGTCCATATCTCCAAATGATTTAAACCTGTATTCGGAAGAAAAAATGTTTTTATCAGAGTATGTGGATTCAATCTGGCTTTTCCTGATAGCCTCCCGGTCATCCGGATGAATACGCTCCAGCCACATATCTTCGGTTGGAACAGGATCTTTTTTTGTCAACCCATACATATGCTGATGTGTTTCATTGGCCCAAAGCTCCCCGGTTTCGACATTATACTCCCATAATGAATCCTGTATTGCAAAGCTGATCATTTCAAATCGCTTAATGGATTGACGAAGCTCATCTTCTATCTTTTTTTGATTTGATATGTCTTTAGCAATTACGTAAGCGCCAACAATACTTCCATCAAAATCCTTGACCGGAAAGTAGGAGATTTGAACCCAGGGGGGAAGCTCTTTTACAGGTACATACAATTCGTACTCGATAGTTTCTCCTGCGAAAACTTTTTCAAAACATTCCCTTATCGGCTCTTCGGATCCGGCAGGGATCAGATCCAGGATGTTGGCACCCAGATACACAGCTTTGTTCCATGCAATTGATAATTTTTTTTCAGCAATCTCATTGATTAAAACAATTTTAAAATTTTTATCAATTACATAAAAAACATCTCCATAGCTGGTCAATACCTGCCGTAGTTTTTTTTCAGAGGTTTTCAAAGCTTCTTCAAACCTTTTTTGTTCATGGATATCATGTATAATTGCTATGAAAAATTCAATGGCTCCAGTATCAGTATTACGATAACAGGTAAGATTCAGTTCAGCCCAGAAATAACTTTTATCTTTTTTGCGATATCTTTTTTCAATTACATAATTGTTTATTTCTCCTTTTTGTATCCTGGCCAAAAACTTCTCTTCTTTAAGCATATCATCCGGGTGGGTATAATCTCTGAAATGAATACTTTTTATTTCATCCTGGCTATAGTCTAACATACTACAAAAAGCCTGGTTTGCTTTAATTACATAGCCATCTGCGGAAGCCCATGCTATACCCATGATCTTATTTTCGATAACCATCCTGTTATTAAATTCACTGGCACGCAATGCTTCTTCCACCTGTTTTCTTTCAGTAATATCCCTGACAATAGCAATAATACGGCCGTCCGACATCATTTTAGAATTGCTTTCTACAGAGACCAGTGTGCCGTCCTTTCTTTTAAAATTTCGTTCATTAGATGTACGTTCTCCTTTATTTAACCGCTCTATATTATCATAAAATTGTTGTTCATTATCATATTGCACAAAATCTTTTGTACTCATTTGGCAAAGCTCCTCTTTTGAATAGCCCAGCATTTTGCAAGCATTGTCATTTACATCAAGTATAAGCCCCTGTTTATCATTAACAAAAAATGCATCGGAAGCCTGTTCTACAATGGTACGATAACGTTCTTCGTTTCGCTTGATCTCAGATGTTTTTTGTTCCACTTCTTCATGTAAAGATTCATTGTAATTTCTCCACTGTTTTTCCAGGCGTCTTTTCAGTAAATAATCTATGGTGAAATTCCAGAGAATTAAAGAAACCAGCATTAAAATAAGTAACCGCAGAATTAAAAGCCAAACGTTTAGTTGACGGATTGATTGTGTATTGGATACTTCATCCAACATGAGTTGCTCCATCGTTTTTTGTTCCAATTGCCGGATAGAAGAGAATATCATGTTGGTATACCGGTATCCACGGGTATCTCTGTAATAAGTTACAGCTTCTTTGAAACCTTTTTCCTTACCCAATGAAATAATCTGATTAGAAAGTTCAATACGCCTGTTTATTTGAGCTTTCAGCGAATCTAAATAGGGCCGAAGCAGGGAGTCATTTTGAAAAATACTATTAACTGAGTCCAGGCTTTGAATTACCAAATTGGTTGAAGATGCTATCTTTTCAAAGTCATCCTTATTTTGCCCGTGAGCATAATTTGATATGGATTCTGCATGAAATTGAACAGAATTCCCCAGGCGCCCAAGTTGCATAACAAATTTCAAACTACTGTCAACCAATGTTACCACATCATTTTCTTTCCCGGAGCGTTTAATTTTCAGAAAGAGTATTACCGCAATAAATATGGTAAGCAACGAAATGAGTAGCGGAAGGAACCTGAGGTGTTTTTTTTTCATAAAGGATTTTCTGGATTTCAGATCCATAAAATAATAGTCATATAAGCTGCTAACTACAATGTAAAAATACAGCCTTTATTCTATCTATGGTTGATCTTTAAATCCGTAACCTGTAAAATGATTGGGAACAATAATTTTCTGTGATTTTTTCTGTTCTGATTATAGTCCCTGTGAGTTAATGAAATTAACAAGGGCCGCTGTATTTTTTAAATGCAGTTTTTTTAAAATGTTATACCGGTGTACTTCCACAGTTTTCAATGATATATCCAGCTTATCAGCAATCTCACGGGAAGAAAGTCCGTCTTTTATCAGTTCACCGATTTCCAACTCCCGGCGGGATAAGTTATTAAGGTCAGGCCGATTATTTTCTTCCAGTTCCTGGTGAGCAAGAATGTTTTTTACCTCACTGCAAATATAGTTTTGGCCATTATACACTTCAATTATTGCTTCTATTAATTCTTCTTTAGTAGAATTTTTTGTAACATATCCCATTGCGCCGGATTGCAACATCCTTTTGGCATAGGCCGGCATACTATGCATGGATACTCCAATAATCTTTGCCGATGGAGAAATTTGCCTGATAAGCTTGGTAGCTTCAAATCCATTAATAGGCGACATGTTGATGTCCATCAGGATAATGTCAGGATTTTTATTTTTAACGAATGTAACGGCGTCTTCGCCATTACTGGTTTCTCCAATCACTTTAAAATGAGGATCGCTGTTAAGAATAAATGACCAGGAATCTCGGACCAGTTTATGGTCATCAACTAAAAGGATGGTGATCTTTTCCATGTGAATCTGGTGCTTGAATGACGAATGTATTCAAATAAAACCCATGTTAATTTAAATAAAAAAATATTCCGTTCAATAAATGAAGCTATTAAATTAATACCAACAGTGGATAAGTAACTAATTTTTCCTGAAGGAAATAATTGCAAATAGTAAAATTACCGAACAGTAAAAGTATAATTACCTTTTCTCATTTTAAACCATTAAGACCCGGAAATACACTATTCCGGATAGAGAATAGTCAGAAATTAGCTTTGTTATTTCATACAATTTGAAATTACAAGTCTGTAATGGGCTTGTATTGTGGCACCAGGAGTTTCATGATTAACCAGGCCACTAAGTAGGAAACGGCACAAATGGCAAACATAATAGTATAACCTGTTTCAATATGGTGTAATCCTTTATAATGATCAAATAATGCTCCTCCTAGTTTTGACAAAACAACCCCTCCGATTCCCCCTGCCATTCCACCAATACCTACGACTGAGGCTACAGCTTTTTTGGGAAACATATCAGAAACTGTTGTAAATATATTAGCCGACCATGCCTGGTGAGCAGATACACCAACACCGATAAGAATAATCGGAAGCCAGTAACTAATATGTCCCAGCGGTTGCGCCAGCAATACAAGAAGGGGGAAGAATGCAATCAGTAACATCGCTTGCATTCGGCCATCATATACTTTTACTTCTTTTTTAATGAACCGTGCAGGAAGCCATCCGCCTGCAATACTGCCGATCATTGCCATTGTATAAACAATCGTTAAGGGCATCATTACGGCCTCATCTACTATTTTATATTGAGCATTCAAGTAAGCCGGCAGCCAGAATAAAAAGAACCACCACACTCCGTCTGTCATAAATTTTCCTACTGCAAAACTCCAGGTTTGCTGATATCCCAACAACCGGATCCATGAAACTTTTTCTTCATTCTGATCCGTTTCTGTTTTTAATTCTTCTTCACCTTCCTGAATATATTGAAGCTCTTCCCGTGAAAGCTTTTTTTGTTTTTCAGGTTTTTCATAGAAAAAGAACCACAATAACAACCAAACAAAGCCAAGGATTCCCATAATAATAAATGCCCATTGCCAGCCCCAATGCGTTTTGATCCATGGTACAGTCAAAGGAGCCAGGATTGCACCAATATTTGATCCAGAATTAAAAATACCTGTAGCTAAGGACCTTTCTTTTTTAGGAAAATATTCTGCTGTAGCTTTTATAGCGGCAGGAAAATTTCCTGATTCACCAAATGCAAGTACGGCCCTGGAAAACATAAATCCTAAAACAGAGACAGAAAAACCCGCTATACCTACCCATCCAAGAATTGCTGAAATAGATTGGCCAATGGGAATGGCAAATGCATGTATGATTGCAGCCAGCGACCAAACGATTATAGCCAGTGCATATCCTTTTTTGGTTCCCAACCTATCAATGATGCGACCCGCAAACAGCATGGAAATTGCATAAACGAACTGAAATACCGCAGTAATATTAGCATAATCAGTGTTGGACCAGTTAAATTTTTGAGGGCTTGCAAGATAGGGTTGTAATAAACTTAGTACCTGCCTGTCCAGATAATTTACTGTAGTAGCAAAAAATAAAAGGCCGCAAATAGTCCATCTGTATTTTCCTATGGCTTGCTGCATGAAATCGTTTTTTGAGTATAAGTTACCGGCTAAATGTCAGCTTTCAGCAAGTAATAATTTTATCTTTTGAACTATTGATGACTGAATCATGTTATTGCTTGCTATTTATGGAAGCAATCAATTCCAGAACTTCTCTTGTCAGCTTTTCAATAGTTGCGTAATCCTTTTGTTCCATCAATTTATTACTGATGAGTTTGCTTCCCATTCCAACAGCGCATACTCCTGCATTAAACCAACTCTCTAAATTTTCTTTTGAAGTATCCACACCACCTGTTGGCATGAATTTTAACCGGGGGAAAATATCTTTAATACTTGCAACAAATTCCGCCCCCAATATATTTCCCGGAAAAAGTTTGATGAACTGTATTCCGTAATTTTCTGCGGCAATTATTTCGCCGGGTGTCATACATCCCGGTGCATAAAAAATATTATTTTCTGTAACAAATTCCGCTACTTCGGGAACAAAACCCGGGCTCACTAAAAAATCAGCGCCGGCAGTTAAATATTTTTCTGCCTGCTGAAGATTCTTAATCGTTCCTACCCCTAACAGTAATCCCGGCATCTCCGAATTTCTTACCTCAACTAATTTCCTGAAATTCTTTAACGCTGCTTCGCCCCGGTTGGTGTATTCTACAGCTTTTATACCTGCCTGGTAAATGGATCGCAATACTTCAACACTTACTGTTTCATCAATATTAAAATACAGGGGAAGTACTCCTTGTTTAATAATAATATCCAATACATGCTCTTTGGTAATGTTCATATTCATTCTTTTTTCTGTAAAACTGATATCACCTTTTTAGTAATATGAGTTTTGATTTTACACGTTCACTTCACTTACCTCTGCACTCTCCCACTTCGGTCACCATTCATCAAATCCTTTACTTCTTTCAGTGTGGCATGATTCATATCACCGGGAATAGTATGCTTCAATGCGGATGCCGCTACTCCGAATTCAGCAGCTTCCTTCATCGGCATACCGGTTACTAACCCATAAATAAATCCACCGGCAAAACTGTCACCGGTACCAACCCTGTCCACAACCCGTACTTCATATTTTTTTGTTTGGTATAATTCATGCCCGTCATATACCAGAGCACTCAAACCGTTATCACTGGCACTTTGACTTTCCCGTAGAATGGAAGCAACATATTTAAATCCGAACTGCTTTTTCATCCTGCTAAATATTTGTTCCATTTCATTTTTCTCTGGTTTACTACCCGCACCGCTTTCTTCATTCTCAATAAAAATATCAATACCAATACATAAATCTGCATACTTTAATAGTTTCGTCATCACATTTCTTGCTTTTTCCTTACTCCACAATTTTTTACGGTAATTCAAATCAATACTCGTTGTGATTCCTTTTGCTTTAGCAGATTTTAATATAGCTTCAGTTAATGCTGCTGCTTTTTCACTTAATGCCGGAGTAATACCTGAGGTATGAAACCAGGCTGCACCGTCTAAAATTTTATCAAAATCAAATTCACCTGGCTCAACTCCGGTAATTGATGCATGTGCCCTGTCATAAACTACCTGGGAGGGTCTCATGGAAGCGCCTGTTTCCAGGAAATAAATTCCTAACCTTTCGCCACCCTTTATGATAAACTGAGTATCTACACCATAACGCCGTAAATGATTGATTGCAGATTGCCCTATAGGATTGTCGGGAACTTTTGTGACAAAGGTTCCATTCAGCCCGTAATTACAAAGTGCCGCGGCAACATTTGCTTCGCCACCACCATAGGTAACATCAAAACAGTCAGCTTGTACAAAACGTTTGTAGCCGGGCGTGGACAGCCGTAACAAAATTTCTCCGAGAGTGACAACTTTAAGAGGCATATTAATAATGATAATAATTTTTATTTCAAATTCTTTACCGGCTCCTGATCCATATCACTGAATACCTGGTTTTCACCGGCCATTCCCCAAATAAAACCATAATTAGATGTTCCGCATCCATAATGTACTGACCACGGTGGCGAGATCACTGCTTCATGATTGGCTATTACTATATGCCTTGTTTCCTGCGGTTTCCCCATAAAATGGAATACCCTTTGCGTTTCCGGAACATCAAAATAAAAATACACTTCCATACGTCGGGTATGTGTATGCGGAGGCACAGAATTCCAGACACTTCCCGGATCCAATACCGTTAAGCCCATGACCAGCTGGCAACTTTTTATTCCATCCGGGTGAATATATTTATAGATAGTCCTTTTGTTGGATGTTGACGATTCGCCCAAATTCACAGGTGATGCTTTTTCTTTTTTCATCAGCCGGCTGGTATATTTGTGATGTGCAGGTGCTGACAACAAATAAAAAACGGCCGGTTCATTTTTATTCGCAGAAGCAAAACTTACTTTCTTAGTTCCTTTACCGAGATAAAGGCAATCCAATTTTTCCAGTTCAAATTTTTTGCCATCAGCAGTAACTACTCCTTTTGCCCCCACATTGATGATACCTATTTCTCTTCTTTCCAGAAAATATTCAGCCTTTAATTCATCATGGTTGGGTAGTTGTAAAATTTTATTCACTGGTTTTGCACCGCCAATGATCATTCGGTCATAATGCGAATAGGTTAATTGAATAGAATTATCCTGGATTATAGCCTGAATAAGAAAATTTTTTCTTAATTGCCCGGTATTCATCTGCATCGTTTCATCAGGGTTATTTTGAAATCTTATCTCCATTTTACCTCCAACCCCAACAGGGGAGTTTAATTAATATTTTTGTTAAGTATTTAATGAACTGCTGAAGTACCTAACCAGTATGCTAACTGGAAAATACAATTCCGATTGAAAATAAATACTATTGTTGCAAATTCAATCACTCAACTAACAATGAAAAAGATCTTACGAGTAATAAAATATCCTTCCATCCGGGTTTTCCCATCAGGGAAACATAGGGCTTTATCGTGCCATCCAGCCTCCGTCCACAGTTAGTATTTCACCATGTACATACTTTGCAGCATCAGATGCCAAAAACACTGTAGCTCCTTTAAAATCTTCCGGATTTCCCCAACGGCCAGCAGGAATGCGGTCTAAAATAAATTTGCTGCGAACCGGATCATTTCTCAAAGCTTCTGTATTGTCTGTTTCAATATAACCAGGTGCAATTCCATTAACATTGATTCCACTGCCCGCCCACTCATTGGCTAAGGCTTTTACCAAACCTGCAACCGCACTTTTACTTGCCGTATAGCCCGGCACAAAAATTCCCCCCTGGAAACTAAGTAATGAACAGGTGAAAATAATTTTGCCACTACCACGCTGTAACATGTGTTTCCCGATTTCTCTTGCCAAAATAAACTGTGCATCCAGGTTTATTGCCATTACTTTATCCCAATATTCATCGGAGTATTCTGCAGCGGATGATCTCATGATGGTGCCTGCATTATTGATCAAAATGTCAATTGATTTATTCTGGTGCAATACATCATTTATAAAAGAATAAACAGAATCCCGATTACTAAAATCTGATTGATATGCTTTGAATTTTTTCCCAAGACCAGTCACTTCTTTTTCAACTTTGCTTTCTGAAAGTTCCAGGCTTGCAGAAACACCAATAATATCGGCACCCGCTTCAGCTAATCCAATAGCCATAGATTTACCAATACCCTTGTTACAACCGGTAACTACTGCTGTTTTTCCTGACAGATCAAATTGCTGAAGTATTCCCATACTCATCATTTAATTAATACCCTTGCTGTTTTTGGTTTATTATCCAATTGCCAGTTAAAATAATTTTTAGCATTGTTAAAGCAAATGTCCTGTATGATCTTTCCAACCCATGCAATATCATTGGGTATTTCACCATTTTCGATTTCATTGCCAAACAGGTTACATAAAATTCTTCGGAAATATTCATGTCTCGGATAAGACAGAAAGCTCCTTGAATCGGTTAGCATTCCGACAAAACGGCTAAGCAAACTCATGTTTGAAAGCGCATTGAGATGTTTAGTCATTCCATCTTTTTGATCCAGGAACCACCATGCAGAGCCCCATTGTATTTTTCCGGCAACCGAACCATCATTAAAATTTCCAATCATCGTTGCCATCAACTCATTATCAGCGGGATTCAGGTTATACAAAATCGTTTTAGCAAGTTTATTATTACTATCCAGTTTGTCTAAAAATTTCGCCAATGCTCTCCCTTGTGAAAAATCCCCGATAGAATCCCACCCGGTATCAGAACCTAAAGTATGCATCATGCGGGAATTGTTATTTCTCAAAGCGCCGATATGAAATTGCTGCACCCAGCCTTTTTCCCAATCCCATTCGGCAAAATGCACGAGCATGGCAGATTTGAATTTACGTTGCTCCGCATCATTCAATTTTTTCCCGCCATGTATTTTATTAAATATACTGTCAATCTCAGATCCGGTAAAATCTTCTGCATAAATTTCTTCTAACCCATGATCCGAAACACTGCAACCCATAGAAGCAAAAAAATCATGCCTGTTTTGCAACGCATATAAAAAATCATCAAAAGAGGAAACGGCAATGTTCGTAACTTTTTCCAACTGCATTAAATAAGATGCAAAGCGCACCGGGTCACTTACATTCATGGCATTATCAGGGCGAAATGCAGGTAAGATCGGGATTTCGAAACCATCTTCTTTTATTTTTTTGTGATACTCGAGCGAATCCACAGGATCATCTGTAGTGCAAACCAGGCTTACATACATTTTGCGAAGCAGATTGCGTACAGAGTACTCTTTTGTTTTTAATTTGGTATTACACGAATCATAAATTTTTTTAGCTGTATCCCCGTTCAGAATATTCTGGATTCCAAAGTAACGCTTCAATTCCAGGTGGCTCCAATGATACAACGGGTTTCTCAATGTATAGGGAACGGTTTCTGCCCATTTTTTAAATTTCTCCCAATCACTTTTATTGCCTGTGCAAAAAGCTTCCCCTACACCGTTGGTTCGCATAGCACGCCATTTATAATGATCCCCATAAAGCCAAACCTGTGTCAGGTTTCTAAACTGATGATCATCTGATATCTGTTTCGGTGGCAGGTGGCAATGATAATCAATAATAGGAATGTTTCTGGCATAATCATGATACAACCGCAGTGCGGTCTTTGTATTCAGCAAAAAATTTTCGTCTATGAATTTTTTCATAATCCGCTTTTAACAATTATAAACTTACTCCACGTCTCCATGGAATAAAATCATCCTGGTTCAACTGAACGGCTTTGGGTATCAGGTCACCTCCGGCAACTTTGATACAGTATTCCAATAACTCCTCGCCCATTTGTTCAATCGTTTTTTCTCCATCTATAATAGGGCCTGTATTAATATCAATAATATCTCCCATTCTTCGCATCAATCCCGTATTGGTTGAAATTTTAATGACGGGGCAAATGGGATTTCCTGTGGGGGTTCCTAATCCGGTTGTAAATAGAATTAACGTGGCACCCGAAGCTGCTTTACCGGTTGTAGCTTCCACATCATTTCCGGGTGTACAAACAAGATTTAATCCGGGCCTGGTAGCCGGTTCTGTATAATCCAAAACATCCGTTACAGGCGAAGTACCCCCTTTTTTTGCAGCGCCATTACTTTTAATGGCATCCGTGATCAATCCATCCCTGATATTCCCGGGTGATGGATTCATTTCAAATCCCGATCCCACTTTATGCGCTTCTTCATTATAAGTGGTCATCAGGCGAATGAATTTTTTTGCAGCCGCTTCGTCAATAGTCCGGTCAATCAATTGTTGTTCTGCTCCGCATAATTCAGGAAACTCGGCAAGTAAAACTTTTCCTCCTAATGCTACTAACAAATCGGAACAATAACCAACGGCAGGGTTAGCGGAAATACCACTAAAGCCATCACTGCCCCCGCATTTTACACCGATAGTTAATTTATCTAATGAAGCGGGTTTTCTCTCCAGCTTATTTATTTCAATTAAGCCTAAAAATGTTTTGCGGATGGCTTCTGTTATTAATTGTTCTTCACTTTGGGATTTTTGTTGTTCAAAAATATACAATGGCTTATCGAAAGCCGGGTTTCGTCGTTTTAAATCGTTTAAAAAATCCGGTACCTGCAAATGCTGGCAACCTAAACTCAGAACCGTTACTCCCGCCACATTAGGATGATCGGCATAAGCAGCTAACAACTTACTTAATATGGCAGCATCCTGCCGGGTTCCGCCACAGCCGCCATTGTGATTCAGAAATTTGATCCCATCTACATTTTTAAAAATACGGTTGGTATTAATCAGCGTTTCTTTTATTTCAATATCAATAGCAGAAACATCTGCCCCGCTTTTGTATAATTCTACTAACTGATGGGTCTTTTGTTTGTATTTATCAGTAACCGCATATCCTAATTCATTATGTAACGCTTCACGGATCACATCCAGATTTCTGTTTTCACAAAAAACTGTGGGCATAAATAACCAATAATTTGCTGTACCAACTCTGCCATCACTCCGGTGATACCCGTTAAAAGTCCTTTCAATAAATTTTGAAACGTCCGGAGCATGCCATTCATAATGATAAGGACGAAACTCATAAGGATCTGCAGCATGTTTCACATTTTCAGTGGTCATCAACCCGCCAGCAGGAATTGCATGTTGCGCTTTTCCCACCAATACTCCATACATGATCACTTTATCTCCTGTTTTCAACTCATGTGTAAAAAATTTATGCTTGGCAGGAATAGCATCCTGCAAAATATACTCTTCCCCGTTGTAGGCTATCTTTTCGCCTTTGGCCAGGTTTCTCAAAGCCACCAAAACATTATCCTTCGGATGTACTTTCAAAACACGTTGCATATTTACACTTTTGTTTTTTGTAATTCCCTGAGGGTTGATAACACTCCATTGTCATTCAGGGAATTGATATAAAAAATCAACTTATTGGTAAACCCTTTCATGTTACTAAGCCGTCCTTCCCAAAATTCAGAATCCGTAACCATGGCATTTACTACATCATCTATATTTTCCAATTTCCACTTTTCTGCAAAATATAAAGCATGATCATCCTGTATTTTATATTTTTTTCCTTCCGATTCTCCAAAATACCTGCCGGCATCATCAGCCTTACATTTCATAAACAAGATAAAACCAGCAAACCCTAATGTCATAAGTTCAGGGACTTCATTTGTTTTTTCATAATGCTGAATCAACAAAGGGACTGTCCGCATTTTCATCTTAGTTGAATATTGAACGGATATGCTAGACCAGTGGTGATCCAGGTATGGATTCCTGAAACGATCCATCACATTCGCAGCAAAGTTACAGGCATCATCGTATGAAATATTATTACTAACGATTGTTTTTGCTATTTCATGAATCATCAGGTTTTGAATAAATGTGCTAAATATACCATCTGAAATAGATTCTTTTACTGTATTGAAATGAGATAAATGCGCTAAACCGCAGGCAAAAGAATGAGTGGCATTTAAGAGGCGCAATTTCAAGATTCTGAATTTTTCTATTTCAGGTTCAATCAAAACACCTTTATCTGCTTTGCTGAAAGATAAAATAGTTTTCACTTTCTTATTTCCCGTTTCTATGGCCCACAAACGAAATGATTCTGCCATGATCATCAGTTCATCATTATACCCAAATTGTTTTTCTATGGCAGTTTTATCTTTATCCTGTAACCGGCCCGGTACGATCCGATCTACCAGCGAATTACAAAAATGATTGGACTCCCGGAGCCAATGAATAAATTTTTCATCCAGGTGGTTTTTTGCAGTAAGTTCTATCAGGATAGTTCGAAGCCTGGAAGCATTATCAGGAATTAACTCTGTAGGAATGATCACCATTCCACTTTCTGCACTGCCATTAAATGCCTGATACCTTGCATGTAAAAAAGCGAGTAATTTTCCGGGATAAGAATGGGGAGGAGTTAAATGAATATCATCTTCTGTTAAAGTAATACCCACTTCAGTCGTATTGGAAATTATAATTTGCAGATTGGGATTATGAGCACAATGCATTACATCAACCCAGTTTTCCTGTGCAGCAATTACTCGGCTGATAGAAGAATTGATAATTGTTTCTTCCTGTTTCACATCATTCTTTATTCCCCGCACACATAAAGTATATAAGGCATCCTGCTCATCAAATGCGTCAGAACTTCCGTTTCCGGTAGATTTTACCACTACAATTCGTCCATTAAATATGCCTTGCCGGTTTGCTTTATCTATAAAATAATCAGGTAATCCACGCAATAATACACCTGTGCCAAATTGTAAAACTTTTTCGGGTAAAGAAAATATTTTTTCATCCGGAATTACTAAGCCGGGCTGTGGTTTTATATGTTTAATGCTTTCTTTAGATAAAATCATCTGTATTGTATTGCATTTGTTTTTTAAAGTATTTAATTACCCTGTGGGTGCCATTTATTTTTAAACAACCAGTCCACTGAAATATCATTTGCTTTTATATCTGCGGGCAACTGATTCGAAAACCATGTATAATCACCGCCTTCCCGGTGACAATTGTAATAATATACCCTTCTGCCCCAATGAATGCTATTTGCTGTGGGTACTAAATAAATATCCTTGTCTGCCATGTTTTTTGAAAAGCTGCAATTAATAAGAAAGAATTGTGCATCCCGATGGTAGCGTCCCAGTTTAAATCCATTATAGCCATCAAAACTACAATGCATTAAAACCGTTTTTGAATCCGGATACTGTGATCCATCATGCCAGATACTGGCAGGGCCGGTATTTGCAAAAAATTTACAGTCTTCTGCCCAGGCCCATCCCCTTGGGCAATAAAAATCAACACCACCTTCCATGACACAATCTTTAAAATAAAACATTCCGCTGTCAACATTCCAGGGGCTTACCGTATCCCCGCCAAAAGCTTTAAAATGGCAATGAATTGCTTTCAGCCTGGTGGCCAGTATAGTTCTTAATGCCATCTGGTGTCCATTGTCAGTGATTATATGTTTGTGAGATATAGAATCTAAAGGACATTCCACTTCTCTGCTTCCTTTCATTTCAAAACCATAATTATTTTCAACAGTCAGGTTTTCCAATGTTATATCATTGCCATTTATATTCATCGTTGCCACGCCCCAATCATCAGGATGATTGCAGCGCCATTCATCTCTTGCAATATTTTGTTTGATGATTGTGGCATCCCGATCTTCACCAGTAAGGGTGATATTATTTTTTTCAATGAAAATCTTTTCTGCATACAACCCTTTCTTTATAAAAATCACTCTTGTGGGATCAGAATTGTCCGGAAGGCTATTGATGGCGGCCTGGATCGATATGAAATCCCCACTTCCTTTAATATCCACAACAATTCTTTTCCCCTGTGCGCATAGTTTTATATGCCCCAAGTTTATCATTCCTGATAAAACAATACAGATTATATGAATTGTTTTTTGCTTCATAGATTTTTTCTTTCCTATTCAGGAAATTCTATTTCCAGTAATTTCCGGGGCCATGTTCCATACCAGGCATATCCATTTCTTCTTTCAGCTTCAATTTCCGATAATGACCATTTTATTGATCCATCTCTGCCGGAGAAAAATGGTTTATTCGTTTCAATATCATAAAACCTTGCCCATACCCTTGAGTTTTTATCCCGTATCAGTACACGGTCTATACCACCTGGTTTTGAAATGTCTTTAATATTATCATACCTGAAACCATTAATCCCGGATTTTTTAAGCCAATCCACTGCAGAGCTGATCGCAGATTTAATAGCATAAGAAGGGTTTTCTATTTTCATCAGGAATTCCACAATGCCAACACTTTCTTCACCACTGATAGAAATCAATTCATAGCTTCTTGCTTTGGCAGGTTTTAAGTTTGTTTTATCATATTGAGCACACCACGCTGTCAGTTTCCCATGTACCTCAATTTGAGTTTTAAGAATACATTGAATGCCCGCATCAATTGCTTTCACAGATGGTGTAATAAGGGAAGTGTCTGCCATATCAAAACCATTGCTTCGGTGAATGACATCCCAAAGCACATTCATTGCATTAATCATGGCGTTGTCATTAAAAGTGATTTCACTTCTGTAAATACTTGAATCAGGATAAAACTGGGGCCAGCCACCATTTTTTTCCTGCATGATCAGTAAATAGTGAATTCCTTTTTCTGCTGCATCGAGGTAGCTCTTATTTCCTGTCGTTTTATGAGCTTTAATTAGGTAACGTATCTCTTTTGTAGTAGCTTTATTATCTATCGTTGCATCATTCCGGCTTTTTTCGTCAAGCAAATCCTCCTTCTCAGCATCTGTCAAATATTTGGTATAATCAATTTTTTGTCCGCCAATGTGTTTAGGCCAGCCTCCAATGCTTCGCTGATACAGGAGTATAACGTCTGCAATGCTGTCCTGTGCAAAAATATTTTCTGTAGCAAGGAAATTCATTGCAAAAAAA
Organism: Bacteroidota bacterium; assembly: GCA_018266555.1. Lineage (GTDB taxonomy): Bacteria > Bacteroidota > Bacteroidia > Chitinophagales > Chitinophagaceae > UTBCD1. The sequence continues at coordinate 176,280 of JAFEAF010000019.1, forward strand.
GAAAAACCAATTATCGGCTTTTTAAAAATCATTTTTTTCTTGTTTGATCAACTATCCAGTAAACCAAATCATCAGCAGCATGGTAATTTCCTATATCACCAGGTAATTTCCTGCCATCAAGGTATTCGTTATAAAACCAGGGATCCCCTGCGGCTAACACTTTTCCTTTTCCATAGCTGGCAATAGCCAGAATATTGTCCATGCCGTTTTTCAGTTCAATGGCAGCCGAATTCCCGTTTTTGAATTTATTCTGTTTTACAACAGAAACTGTAGTCAACTCTTTTATATAAACTTTAGAAGTATTTTTAAAAATTGTATTGCCGGCAGGAATCATTATAGTTCCCTGTTCAAAATGATTTCCTTCTACATGATTTTTACTGTTTTCATCAAAATGAATCCCGAATTTTTCGGCTAACCTATTGAAATGTTCAAATTCAGCATTTCCAAGATCATTGCCCATTAGTAATAAAACGCCTCCCTTTTTCACCCAATCAGTAATCACTTTAATATCTTTTGTTTCTATATAATTTGGAAACATTGTTTCTTTATCTGTATCAGGATCTACTATGATATAAACCGTTGCATTTCTCAACTTATCAGCATCAGGAGCAACAGCCAGGGTATTTGTTTGTAGCCCATATTTATTGAATATATATCCAAACAAAGAATATCCACCATTATCCATTTCATCCCAGACATAATGCCAGTTGATTTCCGTTCCCGTAATATCCTTTTTTAATTCATGGTTGAAATAGTTATCCAATAAAACCGTTTCACCCTTTCCTTTACTTATGGTTTCCTGTAATTCCATTTCATTACAAGCCTGTAAAAAAGTGCCCATACCTTTTGGATCGTTAACCACTACCGGTTCACTCATATAGTAATCAAAACTTCCATCACGATAGGGTTTACCCCCAAGCCCAGAAACTTTCACTGTCCCGTATAAATTTTCCTGGTCGTTTTCAATTTTAATAAAATTGTTTACAAGACCATTGTATCCTTTTTCTGCAATTCTGATTTTAATACCCGGCAAATAACCCATCCTTACTCCCTTTGCAATGGCATAGACGAATTGTGATGAAGCCGAGCTTTCAAAATAATTTTTTTCTTTGCCCGGCCCATTATAATTCAATACATCATACCATAAACCCGATATCTTATCCTGTTGCTTTTCCAGAGCAGTGACCAGGCGGTTCAAAATATTAATCAATGTTTTTCGCTTCGGATGACCGGCCGGGAAATAATCCAATATATCTACCAATGCACAGGCATACCAGCCCATTGCCCTGGCCCAAAAATTTGGAGAAAGCCCTGTTATTTTATTGGCCCAATTTTCATTTTTAGATGCATCCCAGGCATGATATAATAAACCTGATTTAGGATCACGGCAATGTTTTTCTATTGATATGAATTGACCCGCAATATCATTATATGCAGCACTATCATGCGAGAGCAGTACATATTCGGCATAAAACGGTTCAGCCATATATAATCCATCGAGCCACATTTGGTCCGGGTAAATTTTTTTATGCCAAAAGCCACCTTCCATATTCCGGGGTTGTTTGCTCAATTGCTGCCGAAGTTGTGTAGCGGCAATCCAATATTTTTTTTCTCCCGTTACCCTGTACAATAACAACAATATTCTTCCATTATTAATATTATCAAGATTGAAGTCTTCAAATTTGTATGTACGGATGCTGCCGGTACTATCCACAAAAAAATCTATGCACTTCCGGATATACTGAAAATATTTCCCATCGCCTGTATAATACCAAAGTCCCTGCATACCTTTTAATATAACACCCATATCATAAGTCCATTTGGCTGGTTTATCATCAATAGCAAAAGAATCTTTCCAGGTACTCATGACTGTTGCTGCAATACCTTTTGCATAAAAAGATGGTGATGAACTGCTCTCTTTCCCCTGGGATAAAGCAGTATTTAAAAAAAGAATAACGGGTAATATGAAAAATAATTTTTTCATTCAGAAATCAAACTTTTTTCAGTGGCACCGGAACTAAATACTGCTTTTTGTCTTGCATTTAATGTTTCAGTATGTAGCAAACGAATATTGCCGCTTTTTTCACCGCTGATTTTCAAGAACAAGGTTGCCCTGTTCTTAAAACCAATCTTATCCAAAGAAACATCTTTGCTATTGTGAATATTTATAACTGGGTTCGTATTATCAGTTATAAGTTTTATATTCTTTAAATGTAAACCTGTTGCTTCCGTACAATTCATGCCTTCCTTTGATTGAAGAACTAAATTTTCCAAATACACCTCCTTCACATTCATTTCGGGAAGTCCCCGAACAAAAATGGCTGTTTCTGCCCCATCGCAAACAACATTGCTTATATGAAAATCTTTGAATTGTGGTGTAGCTTCTGTTACAGGCATCATTTCTACGAGGGGGGGATCTCTATTTTCACCAGTTAAAGACATGGGGTCCTGAGCCATATAATACATATCAAAAAGTATGGCTTGCCCGGCAATATCTTTCATCGTGATGTTTGTAACATAAATCTTCTCTGCAATTCCGCCACGCCCTCTAGTAGTTTTAAACCGAAGCCCTACATCAGTGCCCATGAATGTACAATCAGAAACATAAATATCCCGGGCGCCTCCGCTCATCTCGCTTCCGATTACAAATCCCCCGTGTGCATGATAAACAGTGCAGTGACGGATAATTACATTCTCCGTGGGCTTCCCTCGTTTTCTTCCGGATTCATCTCTTCCTGATTTTATACAAATTCCATCATCACCTACATCAAATGTGCTATTTTCTATCAAAACGTTTTTACAACTTTCAATATCTATCCCATCTCCATTTTGTGCATACCATGGATTCTTGGCATAAATATTTGTTACCCTAAGGTCTTCGCACATCAATGGATGTAAACACCATGCCGGTGAATTCTGAAAAGTGACATCTTCGAGAAGAACTTTCTTGCAATTTTCGAATACCAGTAAATTTGGGCGAAGAAAATCTTTTATAGAATCGTAGAATGCCATTGTTTTTTCCGGGCTGATGACTCCAGGGTTTTTGAGCGTAGCGCCTTTTAAAGATTGGTCTGAAGGATACCATGTTTTTTTGTCCGCACTCAAAACACCGCCTGAAGCAATTAATTTTTTCCATTGCGTTTCATTCAATTTGTCTTTTTTTACCATTCGCCAGGCATCCCCATTTCCATCAATGATTCCATGGCCTGTAATGGCAATGTTCACCACATTTTTTGCAGATATTGGAGATTGATTTCTCATTTGGGGCAAACCTTCCCAGTTACCCTGAACCAATGGATATTCATTCAAATCTTTTGTGAATTGCAACACAGCATTTCTAGCTAAGTGGAGATTGACATTACTACTTAAAACAAGAGGGCCAGTCACCCAAATGCCTTCGGGAATCAGCACTACACCACCACCTTCGTGATTACAGGCAGCAATGGCTTCATTAATAGATTTAGTGTTCATGGTAATTCCATCTGCAACGGCCCCGTAAGAAACGATATTGAAAGTATCTTTTTTAAATTCAGTTGAGCTTATTTTAAACGCAGGTTGGGAACAGGCCATTTCCTGAAATAATGCTACTAAAAAAAAAGCACTGGAGGCTATTCGAAAAAAGGCTGTCATTGATTCTTTTAAATTTTTTCTTACTAAAAGATTTTTGAATTGAACCTATAGGTAACCATAGTACCCGAAAATTTAATCCTTCATTAATGCTAATTTCAAAAATGATATATCAAACAAATAGTATTAAAACCTTACCTGGCAATTAAAATCAAATTCCTTGTTCACATAATTTGCTTAACAATTCTACGCAGATATTCATGAATGATACAGGCTTTAAGAGTCTTTTTTTACGCAAACGTTACCGGCAACGTTATCATGCTTTCAGGTGTTGCCCGCAGAGGTATAACCGGGTCAATATCAAAGCAAACAGAAATATTATTTATATTATTGATGATATACTCATAGGGGCCTGTAATTCATTAAACCGGGAATAAATCAGGCTAGTGAAAACTACTCAGAATCTAAAGACGAAAGCTGAAGATCGAGCTGTTTTTTCCATCGTTCATAAAACGCTTCGTTATATTTTGTTTCGGGTTCAATTCTATTTTCGGCTTTCAGGTTTTCAAACGCTTCTTTGCTGTTTTTATAATAACCTGTACCTATTCCGGCACCAATTGCTGCACCAACACTTCCATCACATTGATATAATTCAACCGGAATGCCTAATGAATCAACAAACGTTTGAGTAAATACATTACTCAAAAACAGGTTAGCCTTCCCCGCACGGATAATTTTACCATTCAACCCTCTTTCTTTCATTATATCAAAACCATAACGGAATGCAAAAGCAATTCCTTCCTGTGCGGCTCTCAGCAAATGAGCTTTGGTGTGAAGATTAAGATCAAGATTATTGATTTGAACTCCCATTATTTTATTTTTCAGCATTCTTTCTGCTCCATTCCCAAATGGCAACACTTGTAAACCTTCTGAGCCCTTGGGGATTTCTGATGAAAGCCTGTTCATTTCCTCATAAGTTAGATTGCCGATGTTATTTTTTATCCAGCGATTCAGAATACCGGCACCATTAATACAAAGTAAAACTCCAATCCTTTTTCTCCCAGGAAGGTAATTGACATGAGCAAAGCTGTTGACACGGGATTGCTTGTCATATTGTAATTCATCCGTTACCGCATAAATAACTCCGGAAGTTCCTGCGGTAGCAGCAAGCTCACCGGGCTCAAAAACATTTAATGATAATGCATTATTAGGCTGGTCTCCGGCTTTATAGCTTACGGTAATCCCTGCTGTCAATTGTAAATCTTCAGCAACAGATTTTAATAATGCACCATGCCAATCAAAAACATTTTTTATGGGAGGAATAAAAGATTCCTCAAAGCCAAAATAATTGAATACATCATTGGATAACCGGTCTTTTTTAAAATCCCAAAAAACCCCTTCGGATAATGCAGAAATACTAGTTGTACTATCACCGGTTAATTGTAATGCCAAGAAATCCCCCGGCAACATTATTTTATCAATTTGTTTATATACTTCCGGCTCATTTTTTTTTACCCAGGCTAATTTTGCGGCTGTAAAATTTCCGGGAGAATTCAGTAAATGAGTTAAACATTTTTTCTCACCGATCTTTTTAAAAGCTTTTTCTCCGAATGGAATGGCACGACTATCGCACCAAATAATACTATTTCGTAAACTGTTCTTGTTTTTTCCGGTAAGTACCAATCCATGCATCTGGTAAGCTATCCCGATCGCTTTTATTTCTGATGGATTATATTTTTTTGTAGCATGCGCCTTAAGAATAACCTGCTTCATATCTTTCCACCATTGCAATGGAGATTGTTCTGCCCAACCTGGTTTTAATGCAATAATTTCTCTTTCTATATCCGGGTATTGAACAGATACAATAGTCTTTCGGGAAGCAGCATCTACTACCGAAGCCTTAATGGATGATGTGCCAAGATCAATTCCTAATAATAGCATGATTCAATTTTAAAATCTAAAAATGTCGTTCCCGGGATGATGCATCTTTCCATATTATTTCTGTTTTTAAAAAACCTTCAGGCTATTATCAAACTTCAATTATTCGATGCCTGCCTGCAAAAATGCCCTCCGGCATACTTACTACCGGTTTGAAAACAACCCGTACTGAACTATAACATGCAATTTTTTGAACAAAAAGCAATTTCACCGGAAATCTGCACCGCATACATTGATGATTTTGCATTATCCAAATACCGGTTTTCAACAACGAGCCCTATTTCATGTTTTTTTATTTCTATTCAATCCTGATTAAGGATTTTTAATTTATGATCATTCATAATTCTACAATCATTGCTGCTATTTAATTGAAAATTTATAGACTGTAATCTGATGATATGTTTCACCCGGCTTTAAAATAGTACCTGGAAAAGAAGGCTCGTTAGGGCTATCAGGATAATGCTGTGCTTCGAGGCATAAAGCACCATGTTTCACATAACGATTCCCATTTTTTGTATTGGTAAGAGTGCCGTCTAAGAAATTACCGGAATAAAATTGTAAACCGGGTTCGGTAGTGAAAACTTCCATAAAACGTCCGCTGCTGTCATCATAAACCGTTGCAGCTTCTTCTAAATTATTTCCATTTTTATTAAGTATCCAGTTTTGGTCGTACCCCCCTTTTACCAAATCAATATTACGGCCTACCTTTTTCGCTTTTATAAAATCCATGGCTGTTCCTTTTACCGGGCTTATTTTACCTGTAGGAATCAACAGGTCGTTTACCGGTGTGTAACGATCAGAATTTAGCTTCAACTCATGTCCAAGGATCGTGGAATCTTTTCCGGCTGACAAATTAAAATAACTGTGATTTGTAAGATTTACCGGTGTTGGTTTATCTGTGGTGGCAGTAAATTCCATTTTCAGAGAATTATCAGAACCTAAAGTATAAATCACCTGTATATTCAAATTTCCCGGATAACCTTCTTCACCATCTTTACTTAGATAGGAAAGTTTCAAACTGCTATCACCGGGTATTTTTTCAATATTCCAATATACTTTATCAAAGCCTTTGATGCCTCCATGCAAACTGTTGCCATGATCGTTTTGTGCCAACGAATATTGTTTTCCATTAAGCATGAATTTTCCATTGGCGATACGATTAGCATATCTTCCGATTAATGCACCGAAATAAGGATTCCCTTTTTGAAGATACCCTGCCAAAGAATCAAAACCAAGAACTACATCTCCCATCGCTCCGTTTTTATCCGGTGTAATTAACTTGGTTACTGTTCCACCAAAATTAATAATGCCTACCTGCATCCCTGAAGCATTCGAAAGAGTGTATTCAGTCACCGGTTTGCTTTCATACATACCGAATGATTGCTCAGTGATACTGTGCTTTGAAACTGCGATTTCTTTTTTATCGGATTTATTTTTGCATCCTGTGGCAATAATGCTAAGAAACGGAACTGCAATCATAATAGCTCTCTTCATTTTTATAATATTAATTTCAAAAAGATCCATATTAAAGATTTTAAACTGCTTTGAGAAGATTTATTACAGTAATATCAGTAAAATCATTTATAAAACCGATTACATTGTCGTACAGAGAAAATTCTTCGGGTTGATACATGGTAGTAATGACAATTGCTTTCATATCAGCATTTCGGGCTGACTCCACACCTTTTGGTGTGTCTTCAAAAACGAGACATTCAACTGGCTGAATATTTAATATCTCTGCACATCGAATCCATGTTTCAGGATCGGGTTTGCTGCGATCCACATCATCAGCGCTAACGATGGCATTGAAATAATTCCGGATGCCGGTTTCGTCTAATATAAAATCTATATTAAACCGAATGGCCCCTGAGCCTATTGCAAGTTTGAAACCTTTTTCTGATAATTGTTTTAAAAAATCTTGAAGCCCAACTGTAAGTTTCAGCACAGGAGCAAACTCCTTTTGGTATTGCTTTTCTTTTTCCCAACTTATCCTGTTTTTTTCTTCCAGGGTAAATCGGCCGGGAAAGATCCGTTCCAACAGTTCAGTATTTTTTCCATAACACTCTTCTCTTGTTCTCTCCATACTGACTTTAGCGCCGAGTTCATTTAGAATCCGAAACCAGGTCATGACATGGTAATGCATATCATCGATCATAGTGCCATTGAGGTCAAATAAAAATGCAGAATAATTGTCCAGAGAGTGATGATCCTTTTCCATTCAGGTAAAGATACCTAATTATGAAAAATTTATTTTTAATACAAAAAATATTAAATCTGTTTTAAAATTACATGTCACAAAATTATTTACCACATTATTTTTCCACCCTGAACCAATCAAAATCCGCATACCCCGAATCATTAGTATGTGAAGTCCTTGTACAGAAAATTCCGAGTGTTGCTCCTATCCATTGCCCGGGTTGTGCGGTAAAAATATCACCTGCGTTTTTAAAATTGATCCCGTCACTGCTGTAACTAAATTGGCATTTTGCACCTGCACTCACGGTTACCCTGAAATAAATTACGGATGAAGAAACCTTTTCAATCATTTTTTCAAATTCAGGATTCCCCATATCGGCATTCTTGCATTCAACATAAGCTAGGTATATACTATCCTGTTTTTTTGTCAATACCAGGCTGGCATAATCCTTACCCATTATAATTAACCCCGTATTTTCCCCTGCAAGCCTGGGAATGAAATTACATTTTGTTGTTACTGTAAATTTCTCAGCTGGAAATTTTTGTGTCAGGATATTGGGGACATCCCAATAATTCTTTGCGCTATCCGGAATTTTATAAGAATATAACCTTAATGACTTACCTGATAAAAACGACCATGTTAATTTTGAATTTGCCTGCCATTGCCATTGCAGTCCTAACTTACTTTCATTGAATTCATCCGATTCCCGGGGAGTTTCTATCGGATATTTTTTTCCAGTATTTGGTTTTTTAAAAACTAAAGCCGGCTCCCCTTTTCCATCTCCTTCTTTATCTATGCCAATTACCGGCCAGTCATTTATCCATCGCATGGGTTCCAGGTATACTACCCTGCCATAAGCATTTTTATCCTGGAAATGAATGAACCAATCTTCACCGGTTTGAGTGGTAACCCATGCACCCTGGTGTGGTCCGTTGATTGTTGTTGTTCCCTGATCCATCACTACTTTTCTTTCATAAGGCCCATAAATATTATTGCTGCGCAAAACCAGTTGCCAACCTGTACGTACCCCCCCGGCCGGGGCAAAAATGTAATAATATCCATTGCGTTTATAAATCTTAGGCCCTTCAACCGTGGGATCATGTTCGTGTCCATCATAAACCAAAACACCATCGTCTAAGATTTTTGTTCCGTTAGCATTTAATCTTTTTATCACTAAAATACTTTTTATACCGGCCCGGCTACCGGCAAAAGCATGAACTAAATAAACTTTTCCATCATCATCCCATAAGGGACAGGGATCAATTAATCCTTTACCTGCCTGCACTAAAACAGGATCACTCCAGGGGCCCTGAATAGTTTTTGATTTGACTACATAAATCCCAAAATCGGGATCGGGATAATAAATATAAAATTCATTGTTGTGATACCGAATGGATGGGGCCCAAACCCCGTTCCCATGTTGTGGCCGTGAAAAATGATCATAAGGAACCAGTTTTGGCAGTACATGACCTATGATTGTCCAGTTCACAAGGTCTTTTGATTGAAGTACCGGTATTCCCGGTACATGATTAAAGCTTGATGAAATCAGATAAAAATTATCTCCGACTCTGATGACATCAGGATCAGAATAATCAGCATTGATGATAGGGTTTTTATAGGTACCGTCGCCATTATCAGCTACCCAAGCTTTAGAAATATAATTATTTTGCGCTGCTGCTGAAATGAAGGTAAACAATAATAATATGGCTACTATACTTTTCACTTTAAAGGATTCCAGTTTTTAAAAACATTTTTTACTGTATATTTTCTTACTTCGCCTGCTGTCAACTGTTTTGACCAAACAACTCTTTTTGCGGTATCCGATGAAGGGCCATAATTCTCATACTCCGCATATCGGGCAGTTTTATAATTATCAGTTTTATTCCAATTCGACCAGCCATCAGGTTTTATTTGCTGCCCGATGTAACAATGAATATAGCATACAGAAGCATAAGACTTCCACGGTCTTCCCAAAGAAACTTCATGCAAAGCTGAATCTCCTGTCAGTACACAATCATTAAAGATAAAACCAAACGGATGATTCAGCGGTGTAGAAGCAGCTGTGATATGTGAATTCTTTTTACTGTGAATATGGCAATGCTCAAACCAGGCAGTAGCTGAACCAAAAATGAAATCTGTAGTGCCTTCGATATAACAATCTTTATAATACTGCCTGCTGTTATCATTGTTTGTAAATAGTACATCCTGGTTACCGATAAAGCGGCAATTTTTAAAAATTGCTTTATCTCCGTCAGATTCAACGGCAACAGCCTGGCCTGCATTAAAACCTGATGCATTTTGAAATGTGATATTTTCTGCTGAAAAATTATTTCCTTTTACTAAAAAACTCCATGAAGTTCTTGTATTAATCGTATCTCCGTTTGAATCCATTTTACCGGTATGATCATCATAAGTAAGAATGGTACTGAACGGATTCTCTCCAAGAATTGTAACAAAATCTTTTGTAAAATCCAGATGAAGCTTTTCTTTATAAACACCATTTTTAATATAGATGAGAACCGGTTTTTTATTGTGAAGTGGAATCGAATGGAAAGCAGCCTGCAGCGTTTTATATGCACCGGAACCGTCCTGAGCTACAACAATTTTTTGCTGAGTAAAAGCCCATGCAGGTGAAAAAGCGGTTAAAATAGTTATAAAAAATTTCATTCACTTTAATTCTGAAGGGAAAATTTTCTTCAAAAAATTATCAATATATTTTACTGTCGGTTGAAACCATGGTTCAAATAAACAAAACGTATGCGGGGCATTTTCAAATTCATGTACTTCTGTATAAATACCATATTTTTTCATCATTTTAATAAAGTCATTTCTCCCGGCATGCATTCTGGATACACTGCTATTAATAAATAATATTGGCGGATTTTGTTTTCCGGCATAAGTAAGAGATGAGGCTTCCTTCCAAATACCCGGGTTTTCAGTTTTGGAATAGCCAAACCAATATGTAGCGGCCGATGTTTTTTTACTATCATTTCCCTCGCCTGACTCAGGATGAATAAATGATAATATGCCGTCAATATTTATTACAGCATGAACCCAGCTTGAGATGTTTGCCAAACATTTATTTTTTGTATTTTCAAATTTTTCAATCCCGTTCGTTGATCCCATAAATGCTGCCAGTTCTCCTCCTGCTGAAAAACCTAATACGGTTATCCGGGATGTATCCACGTTAAATTCCCCGGCATGTTTATGTACCCAGCGAATGACCGATTTGATATCATAAATGGCAGCAGGATATAAAGCTTCCGTTGATAACCGGTATTCAGGAGTAAAACAAACATACCCAAGATTAGCGAGTGCTTGTGCCAGGGGATAATGTTGCACCCTATCTCCGGACCTCCAGCCTCCACCATGTAAAATAATAACAGCTATTTTTAATTTTTTGTTTTTGCAAGGGGAAAAAGCATCGAGCAGAAGTTTCCTGTTACCCCATTCACAGTACACTATCCCTTTCTCTGCTTTTACATTGGGAAAATGAAATTCTTTTAGCAATTGTATATCAGGATATATTCTCCTGGATTCAAGATATGCATTCTGATTAGAAAATGAGGAATCAGGGAAACCTGTAATCCCGATTGCTTTTTGAGCAATTATTAGATTTGTCATTGCTGCAAGTACCACTATTGAAAAAAACTTTTTCAATACATCTTATTTTTTTACTGGTAATGGCGGGCGTATATGATTCGCAAGATCAAGATGCAGATCCTTTATACTCCATAAAACAAGCTCTGCCATTTTCCTTGCTCCTAACTCATTAAAATGAGTATTATCATTTCTTCCTTCCGGATAATTGGGATGTTCGCCCGGCTCCAACTGCATATAAAGTAACCTGGAGTTTTCCGGGCCAAATTTTTGAACTAGTGCCCTGCTTTTTTCATCCAGGTCAATCAGGGCCACATTATATTGCTGTGCAACTTCCCTTACTATGTCAGAATAAAGTTTATGTGTTTCCTTAATATTACCGGCAGAGTCGAATTGTCTTCGGGTTACCGGAGTTATTAAAACTGGAATTGCTTTTTTATTTCTTGTCTCTGTAATAAACCTGGCAAGGTTAATTTTAAATTCATCAGGAGGAGTATAACGGTCTGTTTTTTCTTTCACTTCATCATTGTGGCCAAATTGTATTAAAACATAATCCCCTTCCTTTACATCATCAATCAGTTTTTTCCAAAGGCCTTCCGAAATAAATGTCCGGGTGCTTCTCCCGTTTTTTGCCCGGTTATCAACTGTAACAGTAGAATCAAAAAAATATGCAAAAGGCATTCCCCAGCCAGTTTCCGGGTATGCCTTCACTTCTTTATTTGCAGCAGTGGAATCTCCGGCAATGAATACAGTGATTTTATTCCGTGGAGTAGGAATAGAAAATAAGGTAATGAATATTCCGGTACCAATGATATTTTTCATTTCAAAAATTTTACTTCTAAAAAAGAAAGGCTGTTTAAGTAAAACAGCCTGAGAGCAAATTATTTTTAATATTTAATACCCGAAATTCTGTGACAAATTATAGTTTGCATCTCTTGCACCCTGTGGTATAGGTAACAATTCACTTTTTCCTGTTGTAAATCCGGTTGCAAATCTTGCTGCAGAAATTGTATTAATTGCTGTACCAACCCATGTCACTTTAGTTGTACCTGATGGCGTGGAAGCAGGAGCAGTAGTGTATAGAGAATTAGACCAAAGCCCTCCTATATTATTGTCATCTGAAGTAGTTCCGTTTATCATATACATTGAAGTTGGCAAACTAGTTACTTTGCAATAAACAGGGTACCCTGCCATATACGATGGATCTGCCAAAGCAGCATTTGTGGACATATTGATCAAATTTGCTCTTGTCTCAGTAATTGCAGCTGATAACAAATTCCACCGGATCAAATCATACTTCCTGATTCCCTCACCACCAAACTCTAATGCTCTTTCTCTTACTATATATTTAAAGAAATCAGCTTGTGACAAACCTGAAGGAATGTCAATGTTGGGAGCCGCTGTGTTAATTGGAATGCCATAACCTCTTCTCCGAACCATATTGATAGCATTGTATGCTGCGGCGGTGGGACCATTATTAATTTCATTCTCTGCCTCAGCAAACATCAAAAGCACATCGGAATATCTCAGGATTTGCCAACTCAAACTAAAATATTGAATTGCATCAGAAGGGCTGATAGCAGGATTCGAAATCCAGTCTCTTCTGTATTTTCCATCTGTAATACCTGTTATAACCTGTGCTGCCCTGGTACCATTGGAATTTGTAAAATAATGGCATACTGTCACATCTCTTCTTTGATCGGTTGAATCAAAAAGATAAAAGTAAGTAGCTAAAGGGTTCACACTGTTATTCCCCTTATTGTTAACTCTTGGTCCGTTATAGTAGCCAAGTTTTGTATCTTCAGCGCCGGATTTTCCTATTCCACAGGCCTGGAACATAAGTTCGCCATCGGGATCATTAACAGCATGACCACAGACCTGATCTTTCCATAATGATTTATAGCTGGGATTTAATGCATGTTGGCCGGATGCTATTATATCATTACACTCATCTCTTGCAATCTGGTAATATGTTTTATAATCAGTATTTCTCTTCATAGTTCCATCCTGGTGCAATGAATATCCACCACGGAATAAAGCAATTCTGGCACGTAATCCTTTTACCGTTCCCTTGGTTATTCGTTGATCGTTGGGATCTCCAATTCCGCTGATTTCATTTCGCCAGGGAACAAGATCTTCTGCTGCTTTGAGATCAGCCAGCAAGTGATCATACAAAGAATCAGTACTTGTTCTTACCGGGAAAGGGTTGTTGACAGCTAGAACCGATGCCGGTTGAAAATGTGCAGGCAGATCTCCCCAATTTCTTATAGCTTCAAAGTAAAACTGCGCTCTTAATGTCAGAGCTTCTCCATACATTCTCTTTAATTGTTTTTTCTCGTTATCCGATCCTTTGGAATATAAATCCATTTTAGGAATATTTTCAATACAAATATTGGCATATTCAATCCCCTGGAAAAGTTGATTAAAAGGTTTTAACAGTTGTGCATTTCCTGAAGTTGCCGAATAACGGGCAATATCCCTGCGGTCATTATCTGCAGATCCTGTAGGCCCCTGCATGGCATCATTATCCAATGGATAATATAAACTTAAACGGATGCCATACCCCTGGTCGCCAACCAGCCTGCTGTAAACACCCAATAAAGCCTGCTGTGCATGTGATATATCACTAAAGACAACATTTGGCCCAACATCAGTAATCGGCTGTTGATCCAGAAATTTTTTGCAACTACTGAAAAATATTAATACGCCAAATACAAGTAATACCATCAGTTTATTTAAAAATTTAGTATCCATATAAACGTTTTATCTTTTTTAAAATGTTGCGTTCACACCAAAAATAAAGCTCCTGCTTTTGGGGTATGCTGAATAATCAAGTCCCTGGGTTAAAGGATTACTGGCTCTAACATTAACTTCCGGATCATAACCGGAATAATTAGTTATAATTGCAAAATTGTTCGCTGTCATATAAAATCTCAATCTTGTAAATACTTTCTTTACCGGGACAGTATATCCGATAGTCAAATTATTAAACCGAAGGAATGATCCATCTTCTATGGCCCAGGAACTAGGATAAAAAGCACCGGCGCCTTTAATTGGTATCCAGATTTTTGCATTTGCATTCAAAGCGCTCAATTGGTCTGGCGGTATTCCAAATACATTTGTTCCGTTTGTCCATTCCGCAGTTGCACCGGTTGGTGTCACAACTTTCCAACGATCATTCATGACAGCCAGCAAATTGGCATTGGAAGTATATCCATTTGTAAACTCTATTTTATTAGCATTATATACATCATTTCCTATCGAAAAGTTGAGGAACAAACTCAGATCCCAACGTTTAAAGGTGAATGTCTGGTTAATTCCGCCGGTGGCTTTTGGATTAGGATTACCAATAATAGTGCGGTCATGATCTAAATCCACACTTCCATTACTGTCTAAATCTTTAAATTTAATAGCTCCAGGCATAAGATTAGCACTTCCAATAATTGAAGCGCCCGAAACCACACCGGCTTTTAAAGTGTATTGCCCGGTGCTGCTGTTGTAATCAAAATCATCCACTTTATAAAATCCATCTGACACCAGACCCCACATGGCGCTTACCGGAGTACCAACCTGGGTTATATAATCCGTAGGCTGACCGGAAACTCCGGACCATCCCTGTGTTGTGAAGGAAGTTTGATTAGGACCTAACGCAAGAATATTATTCCTGTTAAATGACATATTGAAGTCAATGACATACCTGAAATTATTTGGCTTTTGAATTACAACAGTATTTAACTGGAACTCGACTCCTTTATTGGATGTCTTTCCAACATTCTGTAATTGGTTGGTATAACCATACGTAGAAGCAATGGGTACATTCAGCAATAGGTTTTTAGAAGTGTTATTGTAAATATCAACGCTCAGGTTAACCCTGTTCTTCAATACACTTATGTCTAATCCCAGGTTTCTGCTTAATGTAGCCTCCCATTGAAGATTCTGGTTGACAAGGGAACTTGGATAATACGCATAGATAGCCTCATTATTTAACCCATAATAATAACTTCCGTCATTTCTAAAAGTTGTTAAATAAAGATAATCTGCAATGCGGTTATTACCTACGATACCAAATCCTGCTCTTAATTTTAAATCGCTGATGAAATCCACATCCTTCAGAAATTTTTCATTCTTAATTTTCCATGCAGCCGACCCAGCCGGGAAATAACCCCATTGTTTACCGGGGGCAAACTTCGATGCTCCATCAGCCCGGATATTAAATGAAAATAAATAGCGGTCCTTAAATGAATAATTTATCCGGCTAAAAAAAGAAAGGTTTGTATACCGGGTTTTCGCTAACCTTGGATACCCTGTAAAGGATGTACCAAGGCTAGTATTTTTAAATGCTTCATCAGGTGTAGTCAGCAACGGGTAATTTTTAAAAAGCTGATTACTGGTTTCCGTTCTCAAATCATAAGTCTCTTCTCCAACCAAAAAATCAAAGTCGTGTTTATCTTTCCAGTTTTTCAGAGAATAGGTTAATACATTTGAATTTGTTATAGTTGTTGCAGTGGTTGTGTCAAGTCCGGCAATCGGCAATCTTCCACCCTGGAAAATGGCGTAGGGCGTAATAGAATCATAAAATTGACGATTTATCATATTAGTTCTGTCGTACCCAAACGTAGAGCGGAAACTGAATTTTTTCAGGAAAGTATAAGTCAGGCTTGCAGTACCATTAAATTCATCTGTTGATTTATGGCGGAATTCAGAATTTGCAAGATCTATAGGGTTGTAAAGCACCAGGCCGTTTCCAACATTTGGATCCGCAAGAGCATCTTCATCTGTGATACTTTGGTCAGGCGAAAGAAATGGCCGGTATTTTATTACGTTTCGTAATCTGTTATAGGATGATCCTTTATTGTCCGATACCCCGGCCCCAAACACATTTTGTGAAGTATATCTTGCACCGATGGATAGTTTCAGGTTTTTAAGAATACTATAATCTGTTTTCAGATTGAGTAAATGCCTTTTGTAATTTGAATTTATTACAATGGCTTTTTCATCATTATAAGTGTATCCAAAATTGTAATCCAATTTCTTGTTCCCCCCGGAAACGGAAACATTCTGAGTAGTTGCAATGCCGGTTCTACCTAAAACTTTATCCTGCCAATCAACCGGGCTCACATTTTTATAATTCGATAAGGTATCCCATGTGGTTCCAAAATCTGACAGGAAACTAGTACTGTCTGTTGTGTTTCCTCTCGATCTTTCAGATTGATAAATTACATAATCATACGGGCTTAAGACATCTAACTCTTTAGTCAAATTTTTAATCCCTACATACCCGTTATAGCTGACAACTGTTTTTCCGGGTTTCCCTGATTTTGTAGTAATGATTACCACTCCGTTAGCACCTCTGGCACCATAAATTGCTGTGGCTGCTGCATCTTTTAAAACATCAATGCTTTGAATATCCTGAGGAGAAAGCATATTTAAACCATTTTCCACCTGCACGCCATCTACAATGTAAAGTGGCGAATTGTCTTGTGTAATGGACATACCTCCACGAACCCTGATTCTAATGTCAGCATCCGGTGAACCTTCTGAAGTAGTGGCCGTAACACCGGCCAGTCTTCCGTTAAGTGCCTCGGCGGCAGAATTGATCGGAATATCCTTAAGATCCTTTGCACTGATGGAAGATACAGAAGCCAGCAAATCTTTTCTTCGAACCGTTTGGTAACCTATTACCACCACATCACTTAAAGCTTTTACATCAGGGGTTAACTTAACATTGATAACAGAGCGGTCTTTAATCGCTTCTTCTAAAGAAACATAAGTGGCACTTGAAAATACCAGGGCAGTTACGGAATTGTTCACGGTGATTTTATAATGCCCATCCGCATCTGTCATAACTATATTCCTGGTACCTTTTGCATGTACAGAAACTCCGGAAGCAGGTTGACTATTTTCAGAGTATGTCACAGTGCCTGTTATTTGTTTTTCCTGTGCCTGAAGTTGACAGGAGAATAAATATGCTGCGAAAAGCATAATACAGCTTCCGGCATTTTTTATTTTTTTCGTCATACAAGTTTTTTTGATATTTTCCTTTTGATGTCTTTACTGCTTAATTAAATATCCGATAAATTTCATCTGCAGGTGGCCTGTAACTATAGTGCTTCAACTATTCGCTGCTTCATTTTTCCCTGCTATTAAAAACCATCTATTCAAAAACCATTCAATATGTCTTAGATTCTGAAAACTGGTTAAACTATTTCTATGAAAAAACAAACTGATATCAAAGGGTACAATTGATTGAAGTATTTTAATTCGAATGTCGCTGGAATAATACTGAAAAGACAGGGAGTTAAACAACCCTTTTTTTAAATTCAGAAAAACATGAAGCAATCTTTTCATTATGACAGTTATTTTTTTGGCAGTGATTTTTCTTAATGATCTTTTTTCACCGTCAAAATCAGATTCAATGCTACGCAGAACTTATATTTTGCAAAAGATTTTTGTACTATTTTTTTACGCAATCGTTCCCGATAACGTTATCATTTTGAAGAGCTTGCCTAAAACAGTTAAAATATTTTCTTTCCAGTCTTTAAGTAAATAAACTGAAACCTATTTTCTAAATAGTAAAAAGGGAAATGAAATTTTTTTTCTACCATTCTAGATTTTAAAGCCATTATAAGTGCAACACAATAAATACATCGGAAAGCACTAATTTTATAAGCCCTGTTTCATTGATTTAATAATATCCTTTCATGAGGTTTGAAGCCGTTACTATAAAAGATATTGCAAAAGCGCTTGGGTTATCCACCTCTACGGTTTCCCGTGCCCTGAGAGATAGTTATGAAATAAGCCCGGAAACAAAAAAACTGGTACTGGAATATGCAGAAAAGATCAACTACCATCCTAATCCGATTGCATTAAGCTTAAAAGAGAGAAGAAGCCGATCTATTGGTGTCATTGTTTGTGAAATTGCAAACAGTTTTTTTTCCCAAACAATCAACGGCATCGAATCTATCGCTTACGATAATGGTTATAATGTGATGATTGCACAGAGCCGTGAATCCTTTAAAAGGGAAATATTAAACCTGCAATTTCTTACGTCCCGTTCTATTGATGGTCTCATCATTTCAGTTTCTACAGAAACGGAAGACTTCAGTTATTTTAAAGAACTGAATGAAAAAGGGCTGCCCATTGTATTTTTCGACCGTATAGTTGATGAAATCAATACGCATAAAGTAATTGTAGATAATTATAAAGGCGCTTACGATGCCACATCACACCTGATAAAAAATGGATACCGGCGAATAGCCAATGTTGTTAATTCCGGTTCACTCTCAATAACCAAAGAACGATTAGCAGGTTACAAAGCAGCTCTTACGGATCAAAAAATACCCATTGACGAATCTTTGATACGGTTTTGTCATCATGGTGGAATGATATTAAGTGAAGTGGAAGATGCGGTTAATAGCCTTTTGAAAAATAAAAAAAGGCCTGATGCCATTTTTGCTTCTTCTGATAAACTTACTATTTCTTGCCTTCGGATTCTTAAAGCAAGGAAAATTGCTGTTCCGGATACAATGGCTTTAGTGGGATTTTCAAACACCGACCTTACCGAATTAATGTCTCCTCCACTGACTACCATACGCCAGCCGGCTTTTGAAATGGGAGAAATTGCCACATCATTATTGTTACAACTAATAGAAAGCAAACGCCCCGTTACAGATTTTGAAACTAAGATTCTTGCCAGCGAATTAATCATACGGGATTCTTCTATAAAGAAAAAAATAAAAACGAAAGTTTTAAGTTAATCAGTTTTTATTTCGCCGGTTACCTTTCATTGATTTCTTCACCTTTTCTGCTATAACATCCTGAACGTTCACATTATTGATTTTGCTTTCCAGCCATGAAATTACATCGAGATAAGCAAAAGCCCGGCTTTCCAGCGGGTTACCTTCATATTTCTTTAGTGATGCCAGTAATTTTTCAAATTCAGGTTTGATGGCATGAGCACCAACATGAAATGATTTTCTTAAAAAGGCAAACATCTCTTCTTCCACTTTGCTGAGGTTTTGCATTTTGGACATGTAGCGATATACTGATTTGGTTAAATATTCAAGCAAATCAAAATTTCCCAGTTCATAATGAGCAATCAGGTGCAGGAGGCGGGCATAACATTGAAGATCGGTCCACAAATCACTTTTCAGATTGATTATCTTATTGAGATATTCAATCGCTTTCTCATTATCACCACTTCCGAAATACAAACAAGCAATCTTATAATAAAATACCAGTACCCGATGTTCATCCAGGTATATTCCATATTTTTTCAGCATATCCTCCAGGAAAGGAACAAGCCTTAACCCCTTGGTGAAAGTGCCTCTTAAAAAATATAAATTAATTCTTGCCGTATATAAATAAACATAAGCAAGAATGCGGTTGTTCTCATTTTGCTCTATGAGTTTAGTATGTGCAAATTGTTCAAATCCTTTAATGACTTCATGCAATTTTTGCTGGTTCAGCAAATAGAAATGAGCATTCATCAGGTTATGCATTCCCTTTATATAAGCAGCAGTTTCTATAGCTAACACTTCAGGATGTTCATGAAAAAGATCAACCCATTTTTGGGAATAGCGGTAATACTGCAAAAAATCCTGGCGAATAGAAGCATACCAGCAATAACTCTGATAGAGATAAAGTTTTTCATAAAAACCGGCTGCCGTATAAGCACCGGTGGGTATGCGCTTTTCAAAAAAAGTATGAATCTCCTTCAGGTCATTTTCATTTCGTGCCAGTCCATGTTTGATATACCATCCATACAATTGAAGCGAAAGATTGGATAATTGATTCACCAAAGAAAGTTCACGATTCACTTCATCCGATTCCAATGAAAGATGATCGGCCCTATCCTGCATACTATGTGTGATGTATAATGCTTCAATCTTTTTTTCAAAAAATAAAGCCTGCTGCATATAAGTGAGCTGGTGATGCGTTTTGGCTAATTCTTTCATCCGCTCGAGTTGCTTCAGGCTTTGCATATAGAGCCCTTTGTTATATAATATCCGGGCATAGTCCATTTGTTCATGCAGGCGTATATCAATATTATCTTCGTCCCGGATCAGGCGCAGGCTGGAAAGTATTTTTCGATACAGCCCGGCTTTGATATTGGAAAGTTGTTGCTTTGTGATTGATTTATTTTTTTTCAGCAAAGCCTTTTCATCATATTCATTCATTTTATCCAATGCGTCAAAAAGCTGGATAGATTTTAAGCTATCTGAAGAAGAGTTTCGTTTTACAAAAAGCTTAAAATTCCTCTTTTCGGATTTTTCAAGCGATTTTACCAATAAAAAAAGCGCATCAGCAGAACGGTTGGACATCGTAATTCTTTTTATCTAAAACCCTTTATAGTAAAGCATTTCAGCGGAATGATGCCGGTTTAAAGAGTGTAATATCAGCATCATTTTGTTTTCAGCCCCCGCTTATATGCCGGTACCTTAGCAGGGCAGGTTGTTTATCCTTTGGGTACATAGCAAGCAACACAAAAATAAGCAGCCTGCATTTTTATCCACTCTAATTTTTCTACTAATTATGTCTACAGGTAAAGTTTACATTTTTGACACTACACTTAGGGATGGAGAACAGGTTCCCGGCTGTAAATTGAATACAAAAGAAAAACTGGAACTGGCTTTAAAACTCGAAGATTTAGGCGTTGATATTATTGAAGCTGGTTTCCCGATTTCTTCACCCGGCGATTTTGAATCAGTTAGTCAAATTGCAAAAAACATTAAACATGCAACAGTTTGCGGGTTGAGCCGGGCCGTTCAAAAAGATATTGAAACCGCAGCAGAGGCACTAAAATATGCAGCCCGGCCAAGAATTCATACAGGTATCGGCACTTCCGATTATCACATCAAATCAAAATTTAATTCTACACAGGATGATATTTTGCAAAGAGCTATTCAATGTGTGAAATGGGCGAGAAACTTTACCAACGATGTAGAATTTTATGCGGAAGATGCAGGTCGCACTGACAATGTATATCTCGCAAAAGTGATTGAAGCTGTGATAAAAGCCGGCGCCACTACAGTAAACATCCCAGACACTACCGGATATTGCCTCCCCTACCAATATGGGGAAAAAATTGCTTATCTCGTCAACCATGTTCCTAACATTGACAAAGCAGTTATTTCCTGCCATTGTCATAATGATCTTGGTCTGGCAACTGCTAATTCAATAACAGGCGTGATTGCCGGCGCCAGGCAAATTGAATGTACAATTAACGGTTTGGGAGAAAGAGCCGGCAACACTTCATTGGAAGAAGTGGTGATGATCATTCGTCAGCATAAGCATCTCGGATTTCATACAGATATAAAAACAGAACAATTAAATCCGCTAAGCCGGAATGTTTCTGATACGATGAGAATGCCGGTGCAGCCAAATAAAGCTATTGTAGGCAGTAATGCATTCTCACATTCTTCCGGTATTCACCAGGATGGATTTTTGAAAAATGCCCTGACGTATGAAATCATAAACCCGGAAGAAGTAGGGGCAGACAGTTCGAAAATTGTTCTGACGGCAAGAAGTGGAAGAAGTGCATTGGCTTATCGTTTTCAAAAACTAGGTTTCCAGTTTGACAGAAACGATATTGATCAGCTATATAATAATTTTCTTTCTGTAGCAGACAGAAAAAAAGAAGTGGAGGACACAGATTTAACGATCATGGCGCAACAGTATCAGACAACAACAGCAACAGCATAAAATGGGCAAAACATTATTTGAAAAGATATGGGAAAAACATGTTGTTAAACAAATTGAAGGCGGCCCTTCCGTTTTTTATATTGACAAACATTTTATTCATGAAGTTACCAGCCCGCAGGCATTTACCGGGTTGAATAAAAGAGGAATAAAAGTTTTTCGTCCAGAACAAACCATAGCTACGGCCGACCATAATGTTCCTACATTAAATCAGCATTTGCCTATTAAAGAAGAACTAAGCCGCCTGCAGGTAGAAGCATTGAAAAAAAATTGTGCTGAACATGGGGTTGAATTATACGGGCTCGGACATCCTTTCCAGGGAATCGTTCATGTGATCGGGCCTGAATTAGGAATCACCCAACCGGGAATGACTATTGTTTGCGGCGACAGCCATACATCCACGCACGGTGCATTCGGAGCTATTGCATTCGGTATAGGAACCAGTGAAGTGGAAATGGTAATGGCTACTCAATGTTTATTGCAAAGCAAGCCAAAGCTGATGCGCATTAATATTGAAGGCGTATTAAATGAAGCGGTTGTATCAAAAGATATTATTCTTTATATCATTTCAAAAATATCCGCCAGTGGCGCTACAGGGTATTTTGTGGAATATGCCGGCTCCGCTATTCGTTCACTCAGCATGGAAGCAAGAATGACCATTTGTAATATGAGCATTGAAATGGGTGCAAGAGGTGGCATGATTGCACCGGATGAAACTACTTTTCATTATATCAAGGGAAAAACGTTCGCTCCGCAAGGGGAAGCATGGAATCATAAGTTAGTTTATTGGAAAACTTTATATACTGATGCCGATGCAAAGTTTGATAATGAAATAAATATAGATGCCGCAGATATAGAACCGATGATTACTTATGGCACGAATCCGGGAATGGGAATCGGTGTGACCCAAAAAATCCCGACCGCTGATACCGTCAATGAAAACGACAGATCGGGTTTGTCAAAATCACTTGCTTATATGGGTTTGCAAGAGGGCGCTGCCATCAAGGGTCAAAAAATTGATTATGTTTTTATCGGAAGTTGTACCAACTCAAGAATTGAAGACCTGCGTATGGTAGCATCATTTGTAAAAGGTAAAAAGAAAGCCGCTGAAGTAGAAGTGTGGATTGTTCCCGGAAGCAAGCAGGTGGAGAAACAAGCAATCGAAGAAGGAATTGATAAAATTTTTGCAGATGCAGGGTTTATGTTGCGTCAACCGGGATGTTCAGCTTGCCTGGGAATGAACGAAGATAAAATTCCGTCCGGCAAATATTGCATATCTACCTCCAACAGGAATTTTGAAGGAAGGCAGGGAGCCGGAGCCAGGACATTATTAGCAAGCCCGTTGACAGCCGCTGCGGCTGCAATAACAGGCAAGGTTACAGATGTGAGAGAGTTGATATCAAATACTAATCAATAACAAGTTATAACGAATGTCTATACCATTGAATATTATAAAATCCTGCTTTGTTCCGCTTAACATTGAAAATGTTGACACCGACCAGATCATTCCTGCCCGTTTTTTGAAAGCAACAACAAAAGAAGGTTTTGGAAAAAATTTGTTCCGTGACTGGCGATATGAAAACAACGACGAAACAAAGCCAAAAAAAGGTTTTGTCCTTAATAACCCGCTTTATTCCGGCGAGATTCTTGTCGCTGCAAAAAATTTCGGATGTGGTTCCTCAAGGGAACATGCAGCATGGGCATTGAAGGATTATGGCTTCAAAGCTATCGTGTCAAGTTTTTTTGCTGACATTTTTAAAAATAATGCGCTTAATAATGGCCTGTTGCCCGTTCAGGTGAGTGACCATTTTTTACAAAAAATATTTTCAGCAATTGCAAAAAATCCTGAAGCAGAATTAGAAATTGACCTGGAAAAACAAACCATCAAATTATTGGATCATTCTAAACACTCTTCTGCAGAGGAGACTTTTGAAATCAATCCTTACAAAAAGACTTGCCTGTTAAACGGGTTTGACGATATTGATTATTTACTCAGCCTGAAAAAAGATATTGAAAATTTTGAACGTTCTTATACACTATAAATTAAAATAACCTGTACCAGATTTTATGACAAAAAATATTGTAATCATAGAAGGTGATGGAATTGGGCCGGAAGTAACCCGGCAATCCGTCAGGATATTAAATACCATTGCAGAAAAAACCGGTAATGAATTCAATTTTACGTATTGCCTGATGGGGGCTGATGCTATTGATAAAACCGGCAATCCATTGCCTGATGCAACGATTGAAGCCTGCCTGAACTGCGATGCCATCTTATTAGGCGCTATCGGTCATCCGAAATACGATAATGACCCATCAGCGAAAGTGAGGCCGGAGCAGGGTTTGCTGAAACTTAGAAAATCATTACAACTTTTTGCAAATATCCGCCCGATCAATACTTACCCGTCACTTCATCATTTATCACCATTGAAAAATAAAAATCTTGAAGGTGTTGATTTTATTATTTTCCGTGAACTTACAGGTGGTATTTATTTTGGTAAAAAAGAATTGAGTGAAGATGGAACAAAAGCAACCGATGATTGTGTGTATAGTAAATCAGAGATTGAAAGAGTGGCGGAACTTGCTTTTCATTTTGCACAAAAACCGGAACGAAGAAAAAAACTAACCCTCATAGATAAAGCGAATGTTTTAGAAACCTCAAGGCTCTGGAGAAAAACGGTAAAAGAATTATCGGAACGCTATCCTGGCGTGACAGTGGATTATATGTTTGTGGACAATGCCGCTATGCAAATCATACAAAATCCCAAACAATTTGATGTAGTGCTTACTGAAAATATGTTTGGCGATATTCTGAGTGATGAAGCCAGTGTGCTGAGCGGCTCTTTAGGATTACTGCCATCTGCATCTGTAGGAAAAGGAATTGTTTTATTTGAACCCATTCATGGCTCTTATCCCCAGGCAGCCGGGAAAGATATTGCTAACCCATTGGGTTCTATTTTATCGGCAGCCATGATGCTGGAATACCTCGGGATGAATGAAGAAGCAGCATTGATCCGTGAAGCAGTGAACTGGACATTACAAAATGGATTTGTAACCAAAGATCTTGACCCGGTGAATTTTTATTTCACCTCTACTATTGGCGAATTAATCTGTGATTATGTCAGTGGCAGAATACCAGGATCTGTAAAAAAAGATAATATAGAGTTGAGAAAATCAACAATAATATAGAGCCGGGATTTATTTGATTACTAATGATTGTTTGGAAAAATACCGGAAATATAAAATTTCCGGTTAAGCTTCCTCGATCATGAAAATCCAGGCCCTTTAAAAAAAATTGCTTGCTGAGTTCTTTTTTTAGAAACGGCGGGTGTATATTTGCCAGGCATACATCCTTCATGTTGAAGAAACATTCATATAGTATCATCACTTCGATAGCTGCAATTATTATTGTGGTTGTGATTATTATATCTTCTTCAACAGGAGGTGGTGCATGACTATAAAGAAATAAAACAACAATAGTAACCCGCCTCCAAAAAAGGCGGGTTTTTTATTAAATATTAAAAAAGGAAAATTACAATGGGTGCCTATTACAACGAGAATACGGTTCTATGGTTAAATGGAGCTTTCGCAAAAGCAACAGAGGCAAAAATGAATTTTTACAGCCAATCACTTCATTATGGCTATGCCGTATTTGAAGGTATCCGCTCTTATAAATCGCATACCGGAGAAACAAGAATTTTCAAAGCCGTTGAACATTATGATCGTTTGCATCAATCTGCTCTTGCTTTGAATATGCCTTATACATGGCGAACAGATGAACTCATTGCTATTACGTATGAGCTGTTGCAAAAAAACAATCTGCAGGATGCCTACATACGTCCCGTAGTTTATGCTCCCGATAATATGAAGTTTGACCAAAACGATGAGTCATTCCTTGTTATCGAAGTCTGGAAGATGGAACCATTTTTAGGGGAAAAATTGCTGAGAGTAATGACCTCTTCTTTTCAACGACCCAATCCCAAAGGATTTAAAATTACTGCAAAAGCAACCGGCCATTATGTAAATTCTATTCTTGCAAGCCAGGAAGCAAAAGCAAAAGGATACGATGAAGCATTATTACTGGATATGAATAACAATGTTGCGGAAGCTCCGGGTGCCAATCTTTTCTTTGAAAAAAACGGGAAACTTTTTACACCGGCTACCGGGAATATATTACCCGGCATCACCAGGGCAACTGTTTTAGAATTATGCAATGAACTGGGTATATCAATAACTGAAAAATTTTTCTCCATTGATGAATTGAAAAAAGCAGATACAGCTTTTTTCTGTGGCACTGCCGCTGAGGTCATTGGATTTGAAAGCCTGGATGATGTAAAATTCCCAATGCCATGGAATAAAACTTTATCGAAACAAATCCAGGACGCATACAAACAATTAGTCATAGAAAAGGAATTTAAACAATCATTAGCATTAGCATGAGCGAATTAAACAAATACAGTAAAACAATCACTCAGGACCCGACACAACCGGCAGCACAAGCCATGCTGTACGGCATTGGATTGACAGATGAGGATTTGAAAAAAGCACAGGTAGGAATTGTCAGTATGGGATATGATGGAAACACCTGCAACATGCACCTGAATGATCTTGCAAAAATTGTAAAGCAGGGAGTATGGGATCATGAATTGGTAGGATTGATATTTAACACTATTGGTGTGAGTGACGGTATGAGCATGGGTACTGATGGCATGAGATATTCATTAGTGAGCCGTGACATCATTGCTGACTCTATCGAAACAGTCTGCGGCGCACAATACTATGATGGATTAATTGCCATTCCCGGCTGTGATAAAAACATGCCCGGTTCATTAATCGCTATGGGAAGATTGAATCGCCCTGCGATAATGGTTTATGGTGGAACAATCGCACCGGGTCATTATAAAGATGAAGCATTGAACATTGTTTCTTCCTTTGAAGCATTGGGTAAAAAAATTGCAGGGCAATTAAATGATGCAGACTTTAAAGGTATAGTAATGCATAGTTGCCCGGGTGCCGGTGCATGTGGTGGCATGTACACAGCAAACACAATGGCAAGTGCTATCGAAGCATTAGGAATGAGTCTTCCCTACTCTTCTTCTAATCCTGCATTAAGTAAAGAAAAAAGAGAGGAATGTCTTGCAGCCGGAAAAGCGATTCGTTTATTGCTTGAAAAAGATATCAAGCCATCCGATATCATGACAAGAAAAGCATTTGAAAATGCAATAACAGTTGTCATGATATTAGGAGGAAGCACCAATGCCGTGTTGCATCTGATAGCCATGGCAAAAGCTATCGGGGTAAAAATTTCATTGGAGGATTTTCAGAATACCAGTAACAAAGTTCCTGTGTTGGCGGATTTCAAACCCAGCGGAAAATACCTGATGCAGGATTTGCATGAACAGGGTGGTGTGCCTGCTGTGATGAAATATCTTTTGAATAATAAATTGCTGCATGGTGATTGTTTGACGGTGACTGGAAAAACAATTGCAGAAAACCTGGAATCAGTCCCTGACCTTGATTTTCAAAAACAGGATATTATTTATCCATTGGAAAAACCGATCAAACAAACAGGCCATCTGCAAATACTATACGGCAATCTTGCAGAAAAAGGAAGTGTGGCGAAAATTTCGGGAAAGGAAGGGGAAAGATTTTCAGGAACAGCCAGAGTGTTTGACGGGGAATTTGAATTGATCGCAGGTATTGAAAATAAAAAAGTGAAAGAAGGCGATGTGGTTGTCATCAGGAATGTAGGCCCTAAAGGTGCACCGGGAATGCCGGAAATGCTGAAACCAACAGCGGCATTGATTGGAGCCGGGTTAGGAAAATCCATTGCACTCATCACCGATGGAAGGTTCAGCGGGGGCACACATGGATTTGTTGTCGGGCATATCACACCTGAAGCTTATGAAGGCGGGTTGATTGCATTGGTGCAGGATGATGATGTTATAGAAATTGATGCCACTAAAAATACAATTACACTAAAAGTGAACGAAGAAGAAATTAAAAAAAGAAAAACCAATTGGAAACAACCGGCGCTGAAAGCATCGAAAGGAATTTTATACAAGTATGCAAAGTATGTAAAGTCAGCGTCGGAAGGATGTGTGACAGATGAAGAATGAATTAATAATCACCAATTAAAAAATTCTTATGGAACTTGTTGCAGAAAAAAAAGCCAGACAAAACTCAAAAGAGTTAATTACCCTTACCGGCAGTGAAGCCGTGCTTCGTGCATTACTCGCAGAAAAGGTTGAAACGGTTTTTGGATACCCGGGCGGGGCCATCATGCCTATTTATGATGCGCTGTACGATTATCATGATAAAATCAAACACATTCTTGTTCGTCATGAACAAGGTGCTATTCATGCGGCACAGGGATATGCAAGAGCATCCGGAAGAACGGGAGTTGTTTTTGCAACAAGCGGCCCCGGAGCAACCAATCTTGTAACAGGTTTGGCAGATGCAATGATTGACTCCACTCCTGTTGTTTGTATCACAGGACAGGTTTTTGCCCATTTGCTCGGAACTGATGCATTCCAGGAAACAGATGTCGTAAATATTACCACACCAATTACAAAATGGAATTACCAGGTTACCGATGCTACTGAAATCCCATCCGTACTTGCCAAAGCATTTTATATTGCAGGAAGCGGAAGACCTGGCCCAGTATTAATTGATATTACTAAAAATGCACAAATACAAAAATTTGAATTTGCCGGTTATGAAAAATGCCAGCATATCCGGAGTTATCGTCCGAACCCGATAATCAGGAAAGAATACATTGTACAGGCCGCACAAATAATCAATGAAGCAAAGAAACCTTTTGTAATTTTCGGACAGGGTGTGATTTTAGGAAAAGCAGAAAAAGAATTTAAAAAATTCATTGAGAAAACAGGAATCCCGGCAGCATGGACAATCATGGGTATGGGCGCTATTCCTACGGATCATCCTTTGGCAGTTGGCATGTTGGGTATGCATGGAAATTATGCACCCAATGTTTTAACCAATGAATGTGATGTATTGATTGCCGTAGGAATGCGCTTTGACGATCGTGTTACCGGTCGCCTGGATAAATATGCAAAACAGGCAAAGGTTATTCACCTTGATATTGACCCTGCCGAAATTGATAAAAATGTAAAAACAACTGTACCTGTTTGGGGAGATTGTAAAGAAACATTACCGTTATTAACTGAATTAGTACAGGAAAAATCTCATCCTGAATGGTTACAAAAATTCAAAGAATATAAAAGCCAAGAAGAAAAAGAATGTATCCACCCCGAATTGAATCCTACCGAAGATACTTTGACTATGGGTGAAGTAGTTAAATTAATCAATGAATTTACGGATGGTAACGCAATCATCGTAACTGATGTAGGTCAGCACCAGATGGTGGCATGCCGGTATGCAAAATTAAATCACTCCAAAAGCAATATCACTTCAGGTGGATTAGGTACGATGGGGTTTGCGTTACCCGCTGCTATCGGCGCTAAATTCGGTGCACCACAACGAAATGTGATTGCAGTAATTGGTGATGGTGGTTTTCAAATGAACATACAGGAATTGGGAACTATCATGCAAAGTAAAGTGGATATAAAAATTTTAATTCTGAATAATAAATTTTTGGGGATGGTGCGCCAATGGCAGCAGTTATTCCTCGATAAAAGATATTCTTTTGTAGATATTGAAAGCCCTGATTTTGTCCAGGTAGCAAAAGCCTATGGAATTGATGGTGCTGCTGTTACACAAAGAAAAGATCTTAAAAATGCTGTCGCAACTATGCTGGAACATAAAGGAAGTTATTTGTTGGAAATCATGGTTGGAAAAGAAAATAATGTTTTCCCGATGGTGCCGCAAGGTTGCAGTGTGAGTGAGATACGCTTAAAATAATTTGAATTGATAAATTAATAATTTAAAAAATTATGATGAAACGTGAATTCACCATAACGGTTTATACCGAAAACCAGATTGGTTTATTGAACCGGATTGCCATACTTTTCTCCAGGAGAAAAATTAATATTGAAAGCCTGAACACCTCTCCTACTGAAGTGGAAAGCGTTCACCGGTTCACCATTGTAATCAACGAAACAGAAGAAGTGGTAAGTAAACTCTGCCGCCAGATTGAAAAACAGGTGGAAGTGCTGAAAGCCTATTATAATACGGAAGAAGAAATAGTATGGCAGGAACTTGCTCTGTATAAAGTAAGCACGGATGCTATTGCTGAAAAAGTCAAGGTAGAACGGTTGCTTCGGCAATTTGGCGCAAGGGCTGTTGCCATCAGGAAAGATTACACCGTATTTGAAACCACCGGGCATCGTGAAGAAACAGATAAACTGATCAAAGAACTGGAACCTTACGGATTGATCGAGTTTGTCCGCAGCGCCCGGGTGGCAATTTTAAAAGGTAGTCATGATTTTCACGAACGATTAAAAGAGTTTGAACAAAAAGAACCCGGAGAAGATGTGATAGAAAATGAATACCTCGATAAAAAGGAAGAAGTGTTTACGCTGTAGAAAGCAGAAGGCTGAAAGAAAATAAATTTTAAAAAATATTTCAAACACAAAACAACAATCAACTATGGCACAATTAAATTTTGGCGGCGTTACTGAAAACGTGGTGACCCGTGAAGAATTTCCACTTAGCAAAGCTCAACAGGTTTTGAAAAATGAAACCGTTGCAGTGATTGGTTACGGAGTGCAGGGCCCCGGCCAGGCACTGAACCAGCGGGACAATGGTATTAATGTCATTGTAGGGCAAAGAAAAAATTCCAAAAGCTGGGATAAAGCCGTCCGGGATGGGTTTGTTCCGGGAGAAACTTTATTTGAAATTGAAGAAGCCCTGCAGATCGGTACCATCATTTGCTATTTATTAAGTGATGCTGCTCAAATAAAATTATGGCCTACGGTAAAAAAACATTTGACCAAAGGAAAAGCTTTATACTTTTCTCATGGTTTTGGCGTCACCTTTAATGAACAAACTGGCATCGTTCCGCCAAAAGATGTGGATGTATTCTTAGTAGCTCCGAAAGGTTCCGGTACGTCGTTGCGCAGAATGTTCTTACAGGGCCGTGGCTTGAATAGCTCTTATGCCATTTACCAGGATGCAACAGGCAAAGCATTTGACAGGGTGATTGCATTAGGCATTGCAGTGGGCAGCGGTTATTTATTTGAAACAGACTTTAAAAAAGAAGTGTATTCGGATCTTACCGGTGAAAGAGGAACCCTGATGGGTGCCATACAGGGAATTTTTGCAGCACAATATGAAGTGCTTCGTGCTAAAGGCCATACACCATCAGAAGCGTTTAATGAAACTGTTGAAGAACTCACGCAATCATTAATGCCATTGGTAGCTGAAAATGGAATGGATTGGATGTATGCAAACTGTTCCACTACGGCGCAACGTGGCGCTTTGGATTGGTGGAAAAAATTTCGTGATGTAACCAAGCCCGTTTTTACTGAGCTCTATGAAAGTGTTGTTGCAGGAAAAGAATCTCAACGATCTATAGATTCCAATTCACAACCGGATTATCGTGAAAAACTGGAAGCAGAATTAAAAGAACTCCGAGAAAGCGAATTGTGGCAGGCCGGAAAAACAGTAAGAGGATTGAGACCTGAAAATCAAAATACCACTGCACCTGCACCACGAAGTGAATCCAAGACCGCAGAGCTTTTAAAAAAGATGGTGGAGAATCCTGAAAGTATAGATTAAATTCATGGACGATGAGTACAACAAAATCAGCGATAAATCAATTAGCCTTTGAATGCGCTGTGGAGCGGTTAAAAAAAGTGGTGCGCCACACACCGCTTACCTATAATCAAAATCTTTCAAAAAAATATCAGTGCCGTGTTTATTTGAAAAGAGAAGATTTACAGGTGGTTCGTTCCTATAAACTCCGCGGCGCTTATAATATGATGAGTTCATTACCGAAGGAGCAACTGGCAAAGGGAGTGGTCTGCGCCAGCGCCGGTAATCATGCCCAGGGGTTTGCATTAAGTTGTAAAAAATTAGGTGTGCCCGGTGTGATTTTTATGCCTGTGATAACACCGCAACAAAAAATTCACCAGACTAAAATGTTTGGTGAAGATAAAGTAACCATTAAACTCACCGGCGATACCTTTGATGATTGTGCTGTTGCTGCAAAAAAATTCACGGAAGAAAATGGAATGACTTTCATCCCGCCCTTTGATGATTATAGGATCATTGAAGGGCAGGGAACAGTGGCGGTAGAAATTCTGCAAGATCAGCCGGAAATTGATTTTCTGTTTGTACCGGTTGGTGGCGGCGGCCTGAGTGCCGGTGTGGGTAGTTATTTTAAAACCTATGCACCTAAAACAAAAATCATTGGAGTGGAACCGGAGGGAGCGCCTTCCATGTTTGAAGCATTGAAAGCTGGTCATCCTGTTACGCTGGATTCGATTGAAAGATTTGTTGACGGTGCAGCCGTGAAGCGTGTTGGAGAATTAACTTTTTCTATCTGTAAAGAAGTATTGGATGATATGCGCCTGGTGCCGGAAGGGAAAATTTGTTCAACCATCTTAAAATTGTATAATGAAGATGCTATCGTAGTGGAGCCTGCGGGTGCATTGTCCATTGCAGCTCTCGATGATTTTGCGGATGAGATAAAAGGGAAAAATATTGTGTGCATTGTCAGCGGAAGTAATAATGACATTGAACGGATGCAGGAGATCAAAGAAAGAAGCCTTCAATACGAAGGGTTGAAACATTACTTTCTTGTCAATTTTGCTCAACGCCCGGGCGCATTAAAAGAGTTTGTCAACAATGTATTGGGCCCAACTGATGATATCACCCGGTTTGAATATATGCAAAAATCAAACAAAGAAGCGGGGCCGGCATTGGTAGGCATTGAATTGACCTGTAAAGAAAACTACAGTCTATTGTTGGCAAGTTTAAATCACCATCGCATCAATTACACAGAACTCAATAAAGATGAAATCCTGTTTACTTATCTCGTTTAAAATATTTTTTTATCAGGAAAAGAGCTAACAGGTGTTCAGCAGTTATTGTCTTTAACAGCTTCTTGCAAAATATATATTGAAAATATTTGGTTGTAATATCCTGAAGTTTATCTTTGCCTCACGAAATGAAACTGAATAATCACATACATCATCATGGACATCTTACCCACCAGGTAGGCCGGGATGATCGTATGCTATAGATAAAGCATTCAATTTTTCACAAAGGCTTACCGAGGTAAGCCTTTTTTATTTTTAAAATATATGGAATTAAAAATCGCCATTCAAAAATCAGGGCGTTTGCATGATGGTTCGCTGCAATTGCTGAGAGAATGCGGCATCAAAGTCAGCAACGGTAATAATCAACTGAGAGTAAAAGCTTCAAATTTTCCATTGGAAGTTTTTTTTCTGCGGGATGATGATATTCCCGAATATGTGCAGGATGGCGTGGCTGATATTGGTTTTGCCGGAGAAAATGTAGTGGCAGAAAGGAACAAAACAGTGGCTCTCGAAGAAAAACTGGAGTTTGCCAAATGCCGGCTTTCCATTGCAGTTCCCAAAAACGGAGAGATACATTCTGTAAAAAACCTGGAAGGTAAACGTATTGCTACAAGCTATCCCCATCTGCTTTCTGAGTATTTAAAAAAACAAAATATTAAAGCAAGCATCCATGAAATCAGCGGCTCTGTGGAAATAGCTCCTAAGATTGGTCTGGCAGATGCGATTTGTGACCTGGTTAGTTCCGGCAGCACTTTATTCAGTAATGAACTGGAGGAATTGGAAACAATATTACAATCCGAAGCGGTTCTTATCAGTAATAAAAATTTAGAGGATGAAAAACGAAACCTTCTCAACCAATTATTGTTTCGTATTCGTTCTGTAAAAAAAGCAATCAATAACAAATATGTTTTGCTGAATGCGCCGAATGATAAACTGGAAGTTATTTTCA
Source organism: Bacteroidota bacterium (assembly GCA_018266555.1). GTDB lineage: Bacteria > Bacteroidota > Bacteroidia > Chitinophagales > Chitinophagaceae > UTBCD1. The sequence goes on from JAFEAF010000019.1 coordinate 210,199, forward strand.
AATTGTTACCCGGAATGAGAAGCCCGACTGTTTTGCCTCTTGCAGAATCAGGATGGAGTTCTGTTCATTCAGTAATCAGCGAAACTGATTTCTGGAATATTATTGAACAATTAAAAGAAGCAGGCGCCCAGGGAATTTTAATAGTGCCGATTGAAAAAATGATTATTTAAGATTTTAAAAAAGACGACGATGATACCTTTAATAAAAAACCCGGATAAATCTAAATGGGATGAATTGGCCAGGCGACCTGTGGTCGAAAATGCTTTGCTTGAAAAAACTGTAAAAAAAATATTAGCTAAAGTCAAAGCGCAGGGAGATAAAGCCTTAAAAAAAATCACAAAGGAATTGGATGGGGTGAAATTGAAAAAGATTGCTGTTACGGATAAAGAAATTAAGGCGGCGGCAAGCTTGATGCCTGAAGAATTAAAAGAAGCTATTCAGCAAGCTAAAGCCAACATTGAGAAATTTCATTCCCGGCAAACCGAAGGAAATAATGAAATAGAAATTATTCCGGGTATCAAATGCTGGAGAAAATCTGTGGGGATTGAAAAAGTAGGTATTTATATTCCGGGAGGATCTGCTCCTTTATTTTCTACAGTGTTGATGCTGGGAGTTCCGGCACAGATTGCAGGATGTAGAGAAATCGTTTTATGTACACCGCCATTAAAAGACGGGAATATTCATCCGGCAATTTTATATACGGCAACTCTTTGTGGCATCAAAAATATTTTCAAAGTTGGCGGTTCCCAGGCAATCGCTGCTATGGCTTACGGAACAGAGACTATTCCTAAAGTGTTTAAAATATTTGGACCGGGTAATCAGTATGTGACTTGTGCCAAACAATTAGTGCAATTGGAGAATGTTGCGATTGACATGCCTGCCGGGCCTTCTGAGTTATTAGTGATTGCAGATGACAAAGCTATACCTGAATTTGTCGCTGCCGATCTTTTATCGCAGGCAGAGCATGGAACCGATTCGCAGGTCATAGTAGCGACGACCAGTGAAAGCATAGCAGAAAAAGTTCAGTATTCAATTAAAGAACAATTAAAAGAATTACCTAGAAAAAAAATTGCAACGCAAGCTTTGAAGAACAGTAAAATTATATTGTTTCAGAATTTAAGAGATGCAATTGAGTTTTCAAATCTTTATGCACCGGAACATTTAATAATAGCCTGTGAAAATGCTAATGAATTATCGGGACAAGTGATTTCTGCAGGCTCCGTATTTATCGGGAATTATTCCCCTGAAAGCGCCGGAGATTATGCCAGCGGCACAAATCATACTTTGCCTACTACCGGTTATGCTGCTATGTACAGCGGAGTTTCTGTAGATAGTTTTGTAAAAAAGATCAGCTTTCAGGCTTTGAGCCAGTCAGGATTACAACATATTGGCAAATCAGTTGAACTAATGGCTGAAGCAGAAGGTTTACAGGCACACGCAAATGCAATTTCAATCCGGTTAAAAAAGTAATTATGGAATTCAGTTTAGAGAAAATTGTAAGGAAAAATATTAAAAAGATGAAACCTTATTCATCAGCAAGGCATGAGTTTAGCGGCAGGGCTTCTGTTTACCTGGATGCTAACGAAAATGCCTTCGGTTCCCCGGTAAACCTCACCGCTTATTCAGGAAAGATACCGGCGATGCAGTTCAATCGTTATCCGGATCCATTGCAAAAACAAGTAAAAGAAAAGCTCAGTACTATAAAAGGTGTACCCTCCAAAAATATATTTTTAGGAAATGGCAGCGATGAAGCAATTGATCTTTTGTTTCGGATATTCTGCGAGCCTGCCCGTGATAATATTTTACTCTTCCCTCCTACTTATGGTATGTATGAAGTTTGTGCAGAAGTGAATAATATAAAAACAAAGAAAATTCCTTTGACAAAGAATTTTCAACTAGACATTGATGCTATTGAGCAAGCCATTGATCCATTTACCAAACTAATTTTTATTTGTTCACCGAACAATCCCACCGGCAACAGCATCAACCGAAACGATATTGAAATAATCCTGAATAATTTTACCGGCATCGTAGTCATGGATGAAGCATACATTAACTATTCCCGTCAGAGGTCCTTTATTCCGGAGTTAACAGAATATCCAAATCTTGTCGTGCTGCAAACTTTAAGCAAAGCATGGGGTCTTGCGGGTTTACGTGTCGGAATGGCATTTGCTGCGCAAACGATAATTGATCTTATGAATAAAGTAAAATATCCCTATAACATCAATGCCGTTTCGCAACAACTGGCTTTAGATGCAATGAATCAAATGGATTGGGTAAATGAACATACAAAACTTATTGCTATCGAAAAGGAAAAGCTAAGAACAAATTTGTCAACTTTACCTTTCACTGAAATCGTTTATTCATCTGATGCCAATTTCCTGCTTGTGAAAATGAACAAGGCAAGAAGTGTTTATGAATTTTTATGTTCGAAGGGAATTATAGTTCGTGACAGGAGCCATGTGATTCATTGTGACGATTGTTTGCGAATAACCGTAGGAACATCTGAAGAAAACAAACTATTGATTGAAACCCTAAAATCATTTTCATCATGAAGAAAATCCTTTTCATTGACCGGGACGGCACTTTAATAAAAGAAGCGCCGCCCACTTATCAAATAGACAGTTGGGAAAAAATTGAATTTTATCCGCATGTATTTAAGTATTTAGGCAGGATAGTTCGTGAACTTGATTATACATTGGCCATGGTAACAAACCAGGATGGACTGGGAACTTCATCTTTTCCTGAAAAAAATTTCTGGCCAATACAAAACTACATTCTCAAATGCTTTGAAAACGAAGGAATCCTTTTTCAATCGGTTCATATTGATAAAAGTTTCCCTTATGAAAAGAAACCAACAAGAAAGCCGGGTACAGCTATGCTCACAGAATACCTTGACCATTCGTTATTTGATATTCAAAATTCATTTGTTATCGGAGATAGAATCACAGATGTGCAACTGGCAAAAAATCTTGGTTGCAGGGCGTTTTGGCTGAACAATGATCCAAGGCTTGGGAAAAATGAAGTTGTTGATGAAATGGGGCTGCTGCAATCATCCATTGCAATGGAAACAACTGAATGGAAAAGAATATATGAATATTTAAAAGCGGGGAACAGGAAAACTCATCTTGATCGGAATACCAATGAAACAAAAATATCAATAGACCTTAATCCTGACGGAAGCGGCAAAACAGAAATCAGTACCGGTTTAAATTTTTTCGATCACATGCTGGATCAACTGGGGCGTCACAGCGGAATGGATTTAAAGATAACGGTAAAAGGGGATCTTCATGTGGACGAACATCATACCGTTGAAGATACAGGCATTGCGCTGGGGGAAGCATTGGCAAAAGCATTGGGAAATAAAGCGGGAATGGAACGCTATGGTTTTGTTTTACCCATGGATGATTGCCTCGCACAGGTAGCTATTGACTTTGGCGGAAGAAGCTGGTTGGTTTGGGATGTTACATTTAAAAGAGAAAAGATTGGAGATATGCCAACAGAAATGTTTTATCATTTCTTTAAATCATTCAGTGACGCTGCCAAATGCAACCTGAATATAAAAGCAGAAGGCGATAATGAACATCACAAAATCGAATCTATTTTTAAAGCTTTGGCAAAGGCAATTAAAATGGCAATAAAAAGGGATGCAGAAAATATACAGGTACCCTCTACAAAAGGAATGCTTTAATGAAATTATCAATAATAAAATATAATGCGGGTAACATCCGCTCGGTTTTGTATGCATTGGAACGTATTGGGTACACAGCTTTGGTAACCGATGATCCTGATGAAATCAAATCATCTGACAAAGTGATATTTCCCGGTGTGGGCGAAGCAGGCTCTGCTATGAAATATCTGAAAGAAAGGAATCTTGACAATCTTATTTATTCACTCACACAACCGGTACTTGGCATTTGCTTAGGGATGCAGCTTCTCTGCAAATATTCTGAAGAAAGTGAAACGCCTTGCATCGGCATATTCGATGAGACAGTGAAAATATTTACAACTGGCGATACCATATTCAAAATACCACAGATCGGCTGGAATACTATTTATCATTTGAAAACACAATTGTTCAATGGCGTAAAAGAAAACAGCTATTCTTATTTCGTACATGGCTATTATGCCTCCAAAGGCAGGCATACTATTTCAACGACAAATTATATTCAACCTTACAGCAGTGGGTTGCATAAAAATAATTTTTACGGAGTTCAATTTCATCCGGAGAAAAGCGCTGATACCGGGGAAATCATTTTAAAAAATTTTTTGACATTATAACATGACCATCATACCTGCTATTGATATTATCGAAGGAAACTGTGTGAGACTGGAACAGGGAGATTATTCAAAAATCAGTCTGTACAACAAATATCCCCTTGGAGTTGCCAAACAATTTGAAGATGCGGGGCTGAAAAGATTGCATTTGGTAGATTTGGATGGTGCCAAAGCAGGATCAGTCAAAAACTGGAAAGTATTGGAAACAATTGCCGGCAAAACAAATTTGATTATTGATTTTGGCGGAGGAATCAAGCAAGAGAAAGATGTCCGGATTGTTTTTGACTCCGGGGCAGCGCTGGCGACGATTGGGAGCATCGCAAGTGAAAATGAAATAGAGTTTTTGAAATGGATTCAGGAATTCGGTGCAGCTAATTTTTTTTTAGGTGCTGATGTAAAAAATGAAAAAATTACCATTCATGGATGGCAGAAAATTACAGACATTGATTTATTTGATTTCATTCAAAAATATATTGCACAAAGGATTAACTATATATTTTGTACCGATGTATCGAAAGACGGAAAGCTTCAGGGGCCGGCTATTGATTTATACAAAAAGATCATGGAGAAGTTTCCTGATTTGAATCTCGTTGCCAGTGGCGGCATCAGTTCTTTAAAAGATCTGGAAGAATTAAAAAATATCGGTTGCAGCGCTGCCATTGTAGGAAAAGCTATTTATGAAAATAAAATCTCATTGAAAGAATTAGAATTATTCAATTCATCATTTTAATTGTGTTGACAAAACGTATCATACCATGTCTTGACATTAAAGACGGAAGAACGGTGAAAGGAACCAACTTCATCAACCTGCGGGATGCCGGTGATCCGGTAGAATTAGGAGCATTGTATGCGCAGCAGGGAGCAGATGAATTAGTATTCCTGGACATCGCAGCTACTATTGAAAAAAGAAAAACACTTTCCGAGTTAGTAAATAAAATCGCTCATCATGTCAATATCCCATTTACTGTTGGCGGTGGCATTAAAACTGTTGATGATGTCAATCTGCTTTTACAAAATGGCGCTGATAAAATTTCAATAAATACAGCCGCCTTTAAAAACCCTGACCTGATTCAGCAATTGGCAAAAGAATTTGGAAGCCAGTGTGTGGTACTTGCCATTGATACAAAAAAAGAAGAGAACGGAAACTGGTATGTTTATCTGAATGGAGGAAGAATGAAAACAGAAACTAAATGTTTTGAATGGGCGAGGCAGGCTGTGGAGCTTGGTGTTGGAGAAATTTTATTGACTTCCATGAATCATGATGGAACAAAAAATGGTTTTGCCGTTGAAATCACAAAATTGCTTGCTGAAAATCTTCCCGTTCCTGTTATTGCATCAGGAGGCGCAGGCAAAATGGATCATTTTGCAGATGTGTTTAAAGATGCTTCTGCCGATGCGGCACTGGCGGCAAGTATTTTTCATTTTAAAGAAATAGCTATCCCCGATTTAAAAAAATATTTAGCTCAACAAAAAATTGTAATAAGACTATGAAGCCTGAATTTAAAAAATCCCCGGACGGATTAATGCCGGTAATTATACAGGATGCAGTCAGCAAAACTGTTTTGATGCTTGGCTTCATGAATGAAGAAGCTTTTGAAAAAAGCATAAAAGAAAAAAAAGTAACCTTCTTCAGCAGGAGCAAACAACGGCTTTGGACAAAAGGAGAAACATCGGGAAATTTTCTTTTGATAAGAGAAATTCTTACAGACTGCGATAATGACACCTTGTTGATCAAAACCACGCCCACCGGCCCGGTTTGTCATACCGGCGCTGATACCTGTTTCAATGAAAACAATTCTTCTTTTTCTTTAGAAAAACTGGAAGAAATTATTAATGAAAGAAAAAATAATCCTTTAGCATCTTCTTACACTTCATCGTTATTTGAAAAAGGTATCAGTAAAATAGCTCAAAAAGTAGGAGAAGAATCCGTGGAACTGGTAATAGAAAGTACAGGTAATAACGACTCCCTCTTTCTAAATGAAGCTGCTGACCTCTTATACCATTATTTTGTATTGCTACAGGCAAAAAACCACAAACTGAGTGATGTGGTGAAGATTTTAAATGAGCGGCATAAGTGAATGGGACCTAAAATCTTCCATTGATATCATTGATTGGCTTATCTCATATGGAATTGCCGGTGGATTAAATAAAAAACATTTTTATTTAATCCAAATAAATTGACATACCTTACATATTCTCCCCCCTATCCAACTTTATTTATTCCTTCCCTATACCAACGATTATATAAACATTTTTAACTCACTTAAAAACGCAACACATGAGAAAGATTCTTTCTTTTCTGATGCTGGTTCCACTATTTGCAATCAGCCAGAACCAAACTGTCATTAGCGCCCAGCGCTATTTTCCAAAACCGGATAAAGTATTGGAATTTGAAAAAGCTTTGGTTTCCCATATACAAAAATACCATAGCGGCGACTGGAAATGGAGAGTGTATGAAATTCAAACAGGGCCCGATGCCGGCGGCTATCATATTGTAGAAGGCCCTAAAACATGGGATGAGTTTGATAAACGGGGCGACCTTGGAGCTGAACATTTGAATGACTGGAATAAAAATGTAGCGCCCAACCTGAGTGATAAATATTCATCGGGATATTCTGATTATCGAGAAGATCTAAGCACCACTCAGCTACTTGCTTTTACTAATAAGATCACTATTACCCATGTATTTCCCAAACCAGGAATGGGAGGAAAAGTGGAGGCGGATATAAAGAAAATCAAAAAGGGATGGGAAGCCGGCAACCAGACCGTTGCTGTTTACCAGGCTGTAGCTTCTGGCCCCACGCAATATGCAATTGTGTCCCGGTTGAAAGATGGATTGAAAGAATTACAAAGCGGATATCGCAAACCCATCAAAGAACGTTATGATGCTGCCAACGGAGAAGGTACCTACGAGATATTCCTGGATCACATAAACAAAACAACAGAAAACAACTGGTCGGAAATACTTTCTTTCCGGGCCGATCTGAGTTCAAAGTGAAAAAATTTTAATTGAAAGTCGGAGCGCAGTTATATAGCTTACTTAAATCATAACCCGTGTTCCAGGCTAATCATTCACAAATGATATCAGCTAAAACCTCTTCGAATTGAAGAGGTTTTTTTAATTGCAATCTTATTAGAAAAACTTGGCAGAATAATCAGCAAGCTGCAATCTTTTTAACCAACTCTAAAATCACTAAGAAACATTTTCAATCACCATTGCACTGGCGCCACCTCCTCCATTACAAATTCCCGCAGCGCCATATTTAGTATTGTTTGCCTTGAGCACATTTAGTAAAGTGACAATGATCCTTGCCCCGCTGCAACCGAGAGGATGACCAAGAGAAACAGCGCCGCCATGTACATTTACTTTTGCCGGATTCAAGTTCATGCGTTTTGTATTTTCAATCCCAACTACAGCAAATGCTTCATTCAGTTCCCAATATTCAATATCACTCATTTTCAAATTCGCTTTGGCTACTGCTTTAGGCACAGCAAGAGATGGAGTTGTGGTAAACCATTCCGGTGTTTGTTCGGCATCAGCATATGAACGGATCAACGCCAAAGGCTTAATGCCTAACGCTTCTGCTTTTTCTTTACTCATTAATACTAATGCAGCAGCGCCATCATTCATGGTGCTGGCATTGGCAGCCGTTACGGTTCCGTCTTTTTGAAATGCCGGGTTTAATGATGGGATCTTTTCAAATTTTACATTGAATGGTTCTTCATCCTTACTGATCACAACAGGGTCGCCTTTACGTTGCGGGATTTCAACAGGTACAACTTCGTTTTTGAATTTACCACTCTCCCAGGCTGCCTGGCTTCGTTTATAACTTTCAATCGCAAACACATCCTGATCCTGCCTGCTGATGCCACATTCCTTTGCACATAATTCTGCAGCATTACCCATGGCTCTGCCATCATATACATCTGTCAGTCCATCTTTAGCTAATCCATCTATGAAGGAAACATTACCATATTTATTTCCCCATCTCAAACTGTCTGCATAAAAAGGAACATTACTCATACTTTCCATCCCACCGGCTACTACTATATCTGCATCTCCTAATAAAATACTTTGCGCAGCCTGTGCAATTGCTTTCATTCCACTGGCGCAAACTTTATTGACAGTAGTACAAACAACTTCATCGGGCAATCCGGCAAACTTTGCTGCCTGCCTGGCCGGTGCCTGGCCTAAATTGGCTTGCAACACACAACCCATTAATACTTCCTGTACTGAACCGGGGGAAGTGCCTGCTCTTTTCAATGCTTCTTTAATAGCCACTGCTCCTAATTGAGTAGCTGATAAACTTTTTAATGATCCGCCAAAACTTCCTATCGGTGTTCGAACTGCGGAGATGATATAAACCTCTTTAGCCATATTTAAGTTCCATTTTTTATTTGAAAGGCAAAGATAACAATTGTTAGTCTTGAAAAGGGCTCTACCAGGTTGCAATATCATCATTGCGTCTGTATAAAATACGGGTAAAAGACAGGCGCATACAAAAAACTAGCAGCAGGAATTCACTTAGCTTTATGTTATGACTGGAATCATTGACCGGGGCCAACGCATAAGGGAAAAAAGTTTTCTGCTTATGGTGCCGCTTTTTGCTTTGGCAGGAGTGCTATGGTCAGTCTTGTATTATTTTTATTATGGTTTCACCATCCCGGTCATTATACCCGGCAGCTATTCCATTATATCGTTTCTATCGCTTCTTCTTTATCGCTGGCACAAAAATTTTCCTCTATTCCGAACCATCCAACTCCTATTGATATTATTGCTACCCTTTTTATTGCATTTAAGTTTGGGCAATTTCATTTCATCCAGCGCTGTCATTCTTTGGAGTACCCTTTGCCCGCTGGGAGCTTTAGCATTTTATAATACCAAAGCGGCTACATATTATATACTTCTCTTCCTGCTTGTTGTGTTTGCTGCCTTTTTTCTGGAGAATAAAATTGTGCCTGCAGAAACTAAACTGCCAGCAGAACTGATCAGGATATTATTCGTTTTGAATATTGCTTCCGTTACATTTCTGACCTTCTTCGTATTACGCTACTTTGTAAATCAAAACGATAAGGTTAAAGAACAACTCAAGCATGAACAGGAATTACTGGCAGCAGAAAGAGAAAAATCAGAAAAGTTACTGCTGAATATTCTTCCGTTATCTATTGCGGAACGATTGAAAGCCGGAGAAAAAACAATAGCTGATGAGTATCCTGAAGCTGCAGTGATGTTTGCCGATATAGTCGGGTTTACCTCTACAACCCAGCATATTCCTCCAGTCATGCTTGTTGAAAACCTGAATAAAATTTTCACGCATTTTGATTTGCTTGTTGAAAAATCTGGATTAGAAAAAATAAAAACTATTGGCGATGCATACATGGTTGTTTCGGGCTTAACGGTGGATCATCGTGATCACATTTTCCGGATGACTGATCTCGCATTAAATATGACTGAAGATATCCAGCAATTCAGCCTGGATGGTAAAACAAAATGTTCGATGCGCATAGGCCTGCATGCAGGCCCGGTGGTAGCCGGAGTGATCGGTACAAAAAAATTCTCCTACGATGTGTGGGGGGATGCAGTCAATACCGCAAGCAGGATGGAATCTTTCAGTGAACCCGGAATGATTCAACTCACTGAAAAATTTTATGAGTATATCAAAAACGATTATGAATGTGAATACCGGGGTAAGTGTGAAATAAAAAGCAAGGGCTGGATGAACCTGTATTTTCTAAAAGGAAAAAGGAAATACAGGAAATAAAAAAATCTACTTTCCCAGTTTTTAAAGCCTGGTATTTTGTTTTAAATAAGAAAAATTCCTTTCAATTCCAAAAATCATTAAAGAAAATTCTGGGATCTGATCGGGTCTGGCATAATAAAATAGTTTCCCTTTAATATGATACTACTATCCATAATGATGACAAAAGGTTAAATGCTATATTACAGATGTTAATCACATGTAAATGCATGCAAATTTTGCAATAATACCAATTCTTCGCATGTCTTTTGCATCCGGGACATTATTCATTCACTCAAAAAATCGTATGAACATGAAAAGATTAATTATTCTATCCGGGCTATTGCTCGCATGCAGTGGTTTGATGTTTGCACAAACCAAGACCACTTCATCAAAAACTTCCAAAACAAAAGAAGCCAAAACTTCTACTGTAGCAACAAAATCCAAGGTTGCCGCCAAAGACGATAAAAATGCTACAGTAGCAAAAGAGCCTAAGGTTAAAGCAAAAGTAGCTACTGAAGCAAAAACTAAGGCAAAAGAAACAAGTAAAGCCAAGTCAACTACTTCAGTTGCTAAAACAAACAGCGCTACTCATCTGAAAGCCAATGGCACACCTGATATGCGGTTTAAGGAAAATAAAGCGCCAAAGAAAAAAGATGGCACTCCGGATATGCGTTACAAGGTGAATAAAGAAAAAGCAAAAGAGAAAACTAAAACAAACTAAAACAAACTTAAAAACAGATAGTTTTACAAAAAGGTTGATTTAATAAATCAACCTTTTTAATTGTAGAAGTTACGCCCTCTACAAAATATTTTAGAAAAATTAATTTGATTTTGATCCCAGGATAGAATCAATAGCTGCTCCAAGCAGATCAACGATTTCTTGCTTGACAACTCCAATCTGTTCGATCTCCTCCCCTACCCGCCAATGCGTTCCTTCTTTTATTAAAGTAAGCCTAAGAGTGCCTTTGCCCGATTGTAGCAGCACATCATAAGTCCCGGTGAGCTGACCTTCCCAAGATATTGTTTCCGCAACTGCAGCTTTGTAAAAAATTGTATTATAAGTGAAAGTGGTTGTGAAAACGAGATGGTCAATTGAATCCGGTATACCGGCAACTAGTTGATAGTCCATAAAATTCCGTTTTATACTATTAAGTTAAGATTAAAAAATTCCGTACTAACAATTAGTTTTATGAACGGTCTGTTTCAGATGTTTTTTGGTATCATAGTCTTTCCAATACATCAATAAAAAGCTGCTTCCGTTTTTGAAATCCAATGGACTCATAAAGCCGGATGGCTGTGATATTACTGGTCAATACATGAAGAAAGGGGACAAAGGAATTATCAAGTATTATTTTCATTACATGCAGCATCAAAGTTTTGGCATAGCCTTTACCCTGATGATCAGGATGTGTACAGACGGCGCTTACTTCCATATAAGGAACCGGGTGCATACGCTGCCCCGTCATAGCAATTAGCTTTTCATCTTTAAAAATTCCAAAATAGTTTCCAAATAAAATGGTATGTTCCAGAAAAGGGCCTGGTTTTGTAATAGATGTTAGATTGAGCATTTGTGGAATATGAATGTCAGTTAATGGTGTAATCAGGCCGCTACTCTCTGTACAAAATGCCCGGACAGGATGCAAATACAACATTTGGGTTACATCCATTGATTGGTTCACCTGCCATTTCCGATCATCATAATTCATTTTTTCCAATGATGAAATTGCAATCTTTTTCTCAGCAGGCATAAATTCATGCAATCTTTGAAGGCCTGAATCATTCAAATCTTTTGTTCCGGCAAAAGGTGCAATATCCTGAAGATAATACCCCACCCCGGAGCCAACCACGGCAATATCCCGGTTACCGGTGGTTATGGCATTCCAAATCATATTATCAAGTATATGTTGCATTCCGTTTGGTAGCTGTATAAAATGCAACTTACTCTAAATCCTGCAGTAGGATATAGTGCAGATAAAAATCATTAACCTGTATCAGATCTTACAAAAAAAAGTATTGAGTTGCTTCAGGATTTAAAATTCTATCGTTTGTTTTTTAGCCTGGAGACGAAGTAAAAATACAAAGGGACGCCGGCGAGAATTAATGCAGTTCCGATTGCCGCTTCTCTTGGCCTTGAATAGATAGTATTAATAACCAGTGTTGCGCTGAATAAAACAACCAAAGCGGGTACAACCGGGTAACCCCATACTTTATAAGGCCTGGGTGTATCCGGCATTTTTCTTCTTAGAATAAAAACGCCGAGTGTGGTGGCCCCATAAAAAATGAAAACGGCAAAGATGATCATGTCTGTTAATTGGTCGAAAGTGCCACTTAAAACAAGTAAGGATGCCAATGCTCCCTGGTACAATAAGGAATATGAGGGTACCTTTTTTACATTAAGTCGTGCAGCTTTTGAGAAAAACATCCCTTCGCCTGCCATTGCATAATATATCCTGCCACCGGTTAATATCGTGGCATTCGTACACCCCAATGTTGTAAGTGCAATAAGAACAGAAATAAACATTACGCCGCCATTATTCCAGAAAATACGAACTGCTTCCACTGCTGCAATCTGATTTCCCGACCGGTTAATGGCTTCAATATCGTGAACCGACATCAAGGATAAATAAGTCGTATTGATAAGTAAATAGATACTGATGATTACGATCACTCCTATTGCAATTCCTTTGGGAATATTTTTATTTGCTTCTTTAATCTCTCCTCCGATAAATCCTATGGATGCCCACCCCTGGTATCCCCAAAATGCAGCAAGCATAGCAGTAAACACAGCACTGAAACTTACAGAAGAAGCATCCACTGTATTTATCTGGAAGGGGCGGGTTAAATCTGCATGAGAACTACTTAATCCAAAGGCGATAATCAGAAGGATTCCTGTAATCACCATTAAAAGAATTGCCGTACTTACACCGGCGCCTGCTTTTACACCACGATTATTTATCCATGTAAGTACTATTATGATACCAATAGCGACTATTTTAATATTAAAATCCTGAAAAGGATGAAACACTCCCCACAAGTTTATATTGCTCCAGGAAGATAGCACCGGAGGTAAATGAATGACACTGTTAATTGATTGAGCAAACACATAGGCCAGGGCAGAAATGGATGCTGTATGAATTACCGTGAATAAAGACCAGCCAAAAATGAATGCAAAAAATTTATTGTAAATTTTTTGATAATAAATATACTCACCCCCAGTATTTGCCAGCAAACCTGCTACTTCAGCATTACATAATGCACCGAACAAACTGATAATACCTGCTAGCAACCAGCAAATAAGCACCCATCCGGAAGAATGCAGTACATCGGTCATAGGAGCTACTTTCTTATATACACCTGAGCCAATGATATTTCCAATCACAAGCACAATCACAAAACGTAACCCCAATGAACGATTAAGTTGGTTTTGGGTGTCCATGTTGTTTTTTAAATGAAACTGAATTTAAAATGGTAGCCTGATTCTATTAAATAAAATATTATCGTTCATCCGCACTTGGCCCGTACATACCTGGAACAGGAATGTCCAATAATCTTAAATAAACTGATAATTGTCCCCGGTGATGGATTAAGTGATTGAATGCCCAACCACGGATAGCAACTTTTTTCACAAGCTGGTACATGACTTTATCACCAACCCGTACTGTCCAGGATTGATTCATTAGTTCATCGGATGCTTTTTCAAGGTCCGCAATAGCCGGATCTAATTTTTCCTGGAAGATATATAATAATTCCTCTAATGAGGCTGCTGTGTTGGAAGGAAAAGAGCGGCCTGCAAAATCAAAATCGGGACTATGCAGAATGTCCGAGACCCAATGAGGTGTTTGAGCTATATGAGTAGCCAATCTACCTATAGTCATGGATTTTTCGTGAGGCTTCCAGTCTTTTTTATCAAATGGAACCCGCTCCAGAATTTTTTTTGTCAATGCTGACTCATGTTTCAATTCTGCAATGAATGCATCTTTTAAAGCCATAGATAAAATTTTTAGTCCAGAATTTTATTTTCAAGTCCATGGGTTACTTCTTCCGGGTGATTCATCTGGCTCACAGGATCTTTTTTTCGAAGTATCCGTATCAGTTGAATAATTGCTGTCACCGCAAAAATACCACCGATGATCCAACTCAGTATATGCTGATTGGCGTTAAGTTTATCAACCATGAGTCGCCCACCAAAAATAAAAACACAATTTCCGGTAAAAGTACCTAAGCCTATTCCAATGATATAAAAATTATAATGGCTATTCCTGGGCAACAATATTTTTTTGGTAAAAAGTACTGTACTCCATCCAAACCAAAATGGGATTTGAACCGGGTTTAATGCAGACATTACAACCCCAAGGAAAAATTTAGGCAGCGTGCTGCTTAACACAATATTCTTTCCGGCCGAGGGATGCATTGCAGCATAAAAACTGGAAGCGGCCAATGCTACAACAATAAAAAAAGTAATCCATTCAAGCGTTTTTAAAATTTTATCCTGTTTCCTTATCCAATCTACTGCAACTAAAGATACCCGTACATAAATGATTTCTACAAGTAAAGAGCCTAAAGAAAATAACATTGCCTGCGTAATGCCGGATAAAATTGAGATTTGCATGGCTGCTACATTCAAAGTTCCTAATGGAAGTGAGCCGACAAAGCTGACCAGCATTCCAACAAAAAATATACGAATGATCGCAGGCATATCCGACGAAAATACGAAATAAGGAGATTGAAATCACAGGAGTGAAAACAAGATTTGAATTAAGAAACGACAACCAGTTGCTGCAGTTTTTTTACATCAGGTATCAGGATTTTTTTCCGGCTAATTTTAATCAGCCCTTCTTCTTCCAATTGATTGATGAATGTTGTGGCTGTCTGCCGTGAGCTTCCAATCAATTTACCGATATCATCATGCGTCATAAAATTGTCGAGTGTCCATGCAGGGCTGCTTCCGTCATATCCATCCATGACGGCAAGCTGATAAAAAAAAGCAATCAGCCGGGATCGTACATCTTTATGAAGCATGGATAGTAACCGGAATTCTGCACGACGCAATTTTTCTCCCACCTGTTTGCTGTATTTAATTGCAAGGTCCGGATTCTTTTTAAGCAATTTTTCAAAATCTTCAATGGAAAAAGCACAAAGGCTTACATCTTTTTTATAAGCCCTGGCAAACTCCCCGTTCAGGTTATTCCGTTCAAGGGAAAACTGCCCGAATAGTTCCCCTTCTTTTATGATCTCTTTGATGATTTCGTTTCCCGATTCATCAATGTAACCGATTTTAATATACCCGTCTTTTAAAAAATAAAGCTTGTTCAGATGGTGTGAGTCAAAATAAATATATTCCCCTTTTTTTGCTTCTAAAAAATGATGAGCTATATCTAATGCCTCATATTCTTCATCGCTCAGGTGACACCAAAGGTCGTAGTTACGAATCAGCAAAAACTTATCCTCCCTGTTCATAAATCGTTATTAAAAAATAAAATTACTGAATCATCATTTATCGTTAATCAAACTTTTCCAGCATTTTAAAGTGTCTTCTTGCCTGACGTAAAAAATTTCTCCCTTTGGAATAAGGCCAGTATGGTGTACCATTCCGGTGATTGTATTTGCTTATCTCGTACAAAGCTTTCCAATGTCTTAAAATTTCTTTATAGGCTTTCCAAATACTCAGGTTAGCATCATAAATATGGTTGGGCTCTGCACCGCTTCCGTTAAATTCCAGAATGCTGTAATTTTTTCCTGCCTTCAGGTCTTCAATTGATTGACATTTGATATCATAACGGCCATAATAGAATTTATCAGTATAATGGCTCAACCCGTCAAATACCTGTAATAGTTTTTCATCGATTTCATCATGAAGATTTATAAATCTGGCACCCCGGTTATGATTACCGGCATACGATAAATAAAAATGCTGGCCTTCGGGCAAAATACGATCCAGCCGATGTTCATGGCGGTGTTTCATTTCTTCCAATCTGAATCTGGCTCGTGGATGTTTTAAAATCAATTCCCATAAACTACTTTTACCATCGCCATACACTTCCAGCAATTCTTTTTTAATAAATCCGCTTATGGTGCCTTTCATCTCAGCCGGGTGCCTGTAATAAAATACACTTACCTCCACAGGCATCTCAACCAGGTCCTGAACAATATATTCTACAGGTATGCGGCTATGGTATTTTTGAAACTGGTCTTCGTTTTCGATTTTTCTAAATAATATCCCTTTCATCCCAACATCCGGCTTGACAATAAACGGATAACTGAAAGCATGTTCTTCGAATACTTTTTTTTTCACTTGATCAAATGGAAGGTCATGAAGTATGTAAATAGTTTTTGGAAATGAATCGGGGGGCAATTGCTCATACATTTCCCTTTTGCTTTCTCCTTCAAACCCGCCAAATGTAATGGTAGGATTGGACGAACTGAAAAACCAAACTGACCTGCTCTTTATGCAATACCATATCCAGACAAAGCCAATAGGGAAATAAAGCACATAAAAATTCCAGAGTTCCCAGTGTGACAGTTTTTGAAAAAATTTTTTTAATCGCATGGCGGCTAAACAAAAATAAATATTGCATTTGTTTTTTTGGCAATAAATAAGAAAGGAATTATATTTAATTAAAATCTATACGATCATTCAAAAAGTATTTCTTATACTTATTGCAATTATCGGATTAAGCTCCATCACATTTTCCGCAAATACTTCAAAGATCCTTCAGGGAAATATGGGATCATTGCCCGGCAACGAAATAATAAACAGGATAGCATCACTAAAACTAAAGGATTTTCAAAAACTATCCCGCAGAAAATTCACTTTAAAAGAAAAACTTGGATTCCTTATACTAAAGCATAGGTTGAAACACCAGGCAAATGAAAATAAAAAACCGGGAAATACAGCATTCATGCTGGCTTTGATCGGGCTGGGGTTATTGGTGCTTGGTTTATTTGTTCCTTATATAATACTGGGATCTATTGTTGCTGCAATCCTTGCTATTGCATTGGGCTCATCAGCTTACAAGAAAGACCATTCAGACCGTAAAGCCCACGCCGCAAAAATAATCGGGTGGTTAACTCTTGCAATCACAGTATTATTTCTGATTATTGCAGCTATAATAATTGCTACCTGGTCCTGGTTCTGACAGAAACATGTTATAAATAAAGGTCATTCCCTATTTTTGCTATTAAATTTTATTCATGCTGATGAAAGTAAAAACAGCAGCAGAAATTTTTGCGGCAGGTGATAATCTCGATATACTTTTTTGGGTGGGTTGCGCAGGCAGTTTTGATCCAAAAGCTCAAAGCACCACCCGTGCCTTTGCAACCATTCTTGATATTGTAGGTATCAAATATGCAATACTGGGCAAAGAAGAAATGTGTACCGGCGACCCAGCCCGTCGTGCCGGCAATGAATTTCTTTTTCAGATGATGGCTTATCAGAATATTCAGACCCTGAACAATTATGGTATTAAAAAAATTGTAACTACCTGCCCTCATTGTTTCAATATCCTGAAAAATGAATATCCGGAATTAGGTGGTAATTATGAAGTCATTCATCACACTGTCTTTCTTCAACAATTGATTGATGAAGGAAAAATAAAACTCAAAGAAGGTGGCTCTTTCAAGGGAAAACGAA
Source organism: Bacteroidota bacterium (assembly GCA_018266555.1). Classification (GTDB taxonomy): domain Bacteria; phylum Bacteroidota; class Bacteroidia; order Chitinophagales; family Chitinophagaceae; genus UTBCD1. The sequence continues at coordinate 227,848 of JAFEAF010000019.1, forward strand.
TCACTTATCATGATAGTTGCTACCTGGGAAGAGCTAATAATATTTATGAAGCTCCCAGGAAAGTGCTGGAAGCGCTGGACGCTGAACTGGTCGAGATGAAAAGTTGCCAAAGCAAAGGCTTATGTTGTGGAGCCGGCGGTGCTCAAATGTGGAAAGAAGAAGAAAAAGGGGATACCCGAATCAATATTAAAAGAACCCATGAGGCGCTCGATACTAAAGCCGGTATCATAGCAGCTGCATGTCCTTATTGCAATATCATGCTTACTGATGGAGTGAAAAATGCGGAAAAAGAAGACACTGTAAAAGTGATGGATATTGCAGAATTAATTGCCGAATCCCTTAAGTAATACTTTTGCTTTAAGAAGCCATTCATTTACCGGTATAAAAATTTTATTACCGTTTTGTATTGTAATTTTGCAGCATGAATCTGGAATACAAATATCTTCTTAACAGTCATTTTCACCCCGACTCAAAAGTTTGGATTTACCAGGGCAGCCGTTTGTTCACCATGGCTGAAGCCCTGGAGATTGAATACATGCTGCAGGAATTTATAAAGCAATGGAAAAGTCATGGTGACCCGGTAAATGGTGCTGCTTATCTTTTTTTTGGCCAATTTATTATCCTGATGGCAGATGAGACCACTTCCGGAATCTGCGGGCGAAGCAGGGATGAATCCATGCGTATGATAAAAGAAATAGAGCAACGGTTTTCAGTAAACTTATTTGACCGAACCACTTTCGCTTTCTTCTTAAAAGATAAAGTACAATTATTACCGATGAGTCAACTTCAATACGCAACGGATAATGACTTCATCAATGGAGATACACTATATTTTAATAACCTGGTAGAGACAAAAAAAGAATTAGAGAATAACTGGATCATTCCGATAAAAGAAAGCTGGCTCAACAGGAAAATTTCTTTAAAAGCCCCTGTTTTGTAAATTGTATTTTTAAAACTTAAGCAACACCGTGGTTGTCCGCCGTTTGGCGGATACCAAGTTAAAGGTTCAGGTTTCAGTTCTTTATATAAAAATAAATAAGCGGCAGTAGCTCAGTGGTAGAGCTTCAGTTTCCCAAACTGAAGGTCGTGGGTTCGATTCCCATTTGCCGCTCCAGTCTTCATACCCGGAGAATTTTATTATACAAAAATCAATAACAGCGAAGCGACCACATTTATAAAATATCCATAACCCAAAACACTAAACCAGCTTCTTAATTCTTCTTCTCCCCCACCCTGTGATTTTACTCCAACTATGAACAATGCAGTTAAAATAGCAGTCACCAGGAATGGTAACAGCCGTAAAATGAAATTGGCTGACTGCCCGGTGATGGACCGAATCAATACAAACAAAGCAAATAATGGGATCAACAAAAAGGAATAACGAACAATGGTTGCAGACATTTCTTCACCCGGGGTCTTTGACATTACAACATCAAGTCCGCTACCACCACCAAATTTAAACCAGGGAAGAAAAAATGCAATAATAATCAGAACACTTAAAATTGTGCGGAAGACAGTTTTGTTTGAGTTCATAAAGTTAGTTTTCAGAAAAATACAGCTTATTTTTTAGTTGAAAAAAAAATGTCTCTTATTAACACTGTCATCCTGTCACAAGCCGTTGCTTTTCTTATCTTTGCGGTTCAATTTTTTTGAATGCTTGATTACGTGGCAGATAAATTACCAGGACACAACCAGGACATTCATAATGAAGCCCGGCAAGGGGAGGCATATGCTCCTTTTGCAAATGATCCGAATACCTATTCCAAAAAATTTTACATAGAAAGTTATGGATGCCAGATGAATTTTGCCGACAGTGAAATTGTAGCTTCCATTTTAAACCAGGAAGGGTTTGGCGCCACCCGTCATTACGAAAATGCTGATCTTATTTTGGTAAACACTTGTTCTATCCGTGAAAAAGCAGAACAAACAATTCGAAAAAGGCTTACCGAATTTAAAAAAATAAAAGATAAAAAGCCGGGCGTTTTAGTGGGGGTTCTTGGGTGCATGGCAGAACGGCTGAAGTCAAAATTTTTAGAAGAAGAAAAATTAGTTGATCTCGTCGTAGGACCGGATGCATACAGAACATTGCCTGCCCTGGTAGATGGAGCCGAAGGTGGTCAAAAAGCAGTAAATGTTTTATTAAGCCGTGAAGAAACATATGCGGATATATCACCTGTCCGTTTAGACAGTAATGGAGTAACTGCTTTTGTAAGCATTATGCGTGGCTGCAATAATATGTGTTCTTTTTGTGTAGTTCCGTTTACCCGGGGAAGAGAAAGAAGCCGGGATGCGGAGTCAATAATTAAGGAGTGTAAAGATTTATATGATAAAGGATACAGGGAAGTAACCTTGTTAGGACAAAATGTAGATAGTTATTACCAGGCACCCCCGGCACCCCAAGATGGGATTGTGCGGACTGTCACATTTGCAAAACTGTTGGAGATGGTAGCACAGATTTCACCGTTGCTTAGAGTGCGCTTTTCTACTTCACATCCCAAAGATATTACGGATGATGTATTGCACACCATGGCGAAGTATGAAAATATCTGCAACTATATACATCTGCCTGTTCAAAGTGGTTCAACAAGAATTTTGCAATTAATGAACCGTACCTACACAAGAGAATGGTATATGGGAAAAATAAATCGTATCCGTGAGTTGATCCCCGGATGTGGTATCAGCTCTGATATCATTACCGGGTTTTGTACAGAAACCGGAAATGACCACTCTGACACTTTGAGTATGATGGAGTATAGCAAATTTGACATGAGCTATATGTTTTTTTACAGCGAAAGACCCGGTACTTTGGCACAAAAAAGATTTGAAGACGATGTGCCCGAAGAAATAAAGAAAAAAAGGTTGCTGGAAATTGTGGAACTGCAAAACAAATTATCCCTGGAAAGTAATAAAAGTGACATAGGGAAAACATTTAAAGTGCTGATAGAAGGCAATAGCAAGCGAAGCGACAAAGACTGGATGGGAAGAAATTCACAAAATAAAGTGATCGTATTCCCAAAAGAAAACTATGAATTAAAAAAAGGGCAATATGTAATGGTGCAGGTGCATGATTGCACCCAGGCGACATTAATCGGGAAAATGGTTTAATACAAAGTCAAAATTAAAAATTCAAAACATATTCAGAACACTGATCCATTTTGAATTTTTACTTTTAAATTATTAAGAATGGAACTTCAATCTATAAAAAATCGTTTTGGAATTATCGGCAATTCCCAGGCACTGAATTATGCCATCCAGGTGGCAGTGCAGGTTGCAGCCACAGATCTTACGGTTCTGATTATGGGAGAAAGCGGTGTAGGTAAAGAAGCATTTTCTTTAATCATTCATTCGTTATCCTCCCGGAAACATAATTCATTCATCGCCGTGAATTGCGGCGCCATTCCTGAAGGCACTATTGATTCCGAATTATTCGGTCATGAAAAAGGTTCATTCACCGGTGCAGTAGATTCACGGAAGGGATATTTTGAAACAGTAAATGGCGGAACAATATTCCTGGATGAAATTGGTGAATTACCTCATGGAACTCAGGCCAGGTTATTACGTGTGCTGGAGACCGGAGAATTTATCCGGGTGGGTTCATCAAAAGTTCAAAAAACGGATGTACGGATTATTGCAGCATCGAATAAAGATTTGTTACAATTGGTGCAACAGGGAAAATTCCGTGAAGACCTTTATTATCGTTTAAGTACGGTGCCCATCCGGGTGCCTGCATTGCATGACCGTAAAGAAGATATTCATTTACTCTTTCGAAAATTTGCTTCAGACTTTGCCGATAAATATAAAACGGCTTCGGTACAATTGGATGAAGAAGCAAAAAACATGTTAATAAATTATCCCTGGCCGGGTAATGTTCGGGAATTGAAGAACATTGCTGAGCAAATTTCCGTTCTTTCACAAGATAAATTGGTGACCGCAAAAGAGCTGACTAAATTTTTACAGCCCTATTCGGGATCCAGGATGCCGGTATTGGCAGGAACGGGTAACAATTCGCAAGAATTCACCAATGAAAGAGAAATTCTTTACAAATTATTCTTCGATATGAAGAAAGATGTAAATGAATTGAAAAGAATGTTTCTTGAGGTGTTGCAAAATCCGGAGATGATGACACAAAACCAGTCTTTGATCAATGAATTGAAAGATCTGCGTAGTCATGAACAAGTGCAGCCCCTGATCGTTCAGCCTGCAACGCAACAGATGCAAGCAGTGCCCCTGACCATAGGAATGAACAACGGAATACAGGAGCATGAAGAAATAGAAGAAAGCCTGAATATACTGGATAAAGAAAGAGAACTGATCGTTAAAGCGTTAAAAAAACATAAGGGGAAAAGAAAAGATGCTGCTCTGGATCTCGGCATCAGTGAAAGAACTTTGTACCGCAAACTCAAAGAATATAGCATTGAGGAGTGAAGTGGGAAATTAAAGTAACTTGTTTCAGAAAATGAAATTTGTAATTAAAATACTAAAATACCGGGCATTGCTGATGTTACTTTTTATTTTCATCAGCAGTTGTAACATTTACAAGTTTCATGATGTTTCAATACCTATAGATATAAAAACCGTTAAAGTAAATTACATTGAAAACAAAGCGCCTTATGTAAATCCTCAATTGAGCCCCAAGCTGACTGATAAATTACGGCAAAAGATAGTCAGTCAAACAAGGCTCACACAAACTAATGCGGATAATGTGGACTGGGAAATCAGCGGATATGTAAATAATTATTCTTTCAGCACTTCAGCCATTTCAGGTCAACGGGAAGCGAATAACCGGTTGACTGTTGGCGTACATATAACTTTAAATGATCACAAACTCGAAAAAATAAGTGAGTACGACGTAAGCAGGAACTTTGAATTCCCTTCATCACAATCACTGGAACAAGCCGAAGCAAGCCTTAGTGATGAAATGATCCGTTCCCTGACGGATGATATCTTTAATAAAATTTTTTCTCAATGGTAAGCTATTCTAAATTGCAGCCATGAATGCAAAGATTGATCAGTTGGTGCAATCAGTTTTGAAAAAAAATACTTTAGCAGAATGCAGTGTTGCAGAATTGCAAACACTGGCCGAACAATTTCCTTACTCTTCTGCCTTGCAATTATTATATACTGTAAAACTGAAGACAGCCGATCAGGCGGGATTTAAGCAGCAACTTCAAAAAACCAGCTTATTTTTTTCAGACCCGCTTTGGCTGAATTATTTGGTGAATGAAACCGGGAATCTTTCAGAGGATCCGGAGAAAAAAAATGAAGATCAAATCATAAAAGAGCAGGAACCGATAAAAACAGAAGTGCCATCTTTAGAAAAAATTCCACTTTTAAAAAAAGAAAAATCAGGTATCCAAAAACAGGATTTACTTTTTGAGCCCTATCATACGATTGATTATTTTGCCTCGCAGGGTATAAAATTTAAATCAGAAGATAAGCCTCAGGATAAATTCGGACAGCAATTAAAAAGCTTTACCGAATGGTTAAAAATACTTAAACAATCTCCCCTGGCAGAGATTAGCAAACCTGTAGAAACAAATCAGGAACAAAAGGTAGAACAGCTTGCGGCACATTCCATAGAAGACCGGGATGTCGTTACAGAAGCCATGGCAGAAGTCTGGGAAAAGCAGGGGAATACTGTCAAAGCCATTGAAATTTATAACAAATTAGGTTTGCTGGATCCCTCTAAAATCGCTTACTTTGCAGGCAAAATTGAACATTTAAAGAACCTGATATGACCATTTTATTTGTGATCCTGATTTTACTGGCAAGTATAGTTCTTACATTAATTGTGCTTATTCAAAATCCCAAGGGCGGAGGATTGTCCGGAAGTATTGCCGGCTTTAGCAACCAATTTATGGGCGTAAAACAAACCACAGATGTGTTAGAAAAAGGTACGTGGATATTTGCAGCCATTATAGGAATTCTTTGCCTGTTTTCCACATTTTTCATTTCCAAAACATCAACAGGCAGAACAGATGAAATACAAAAAGTAAGTAACACAGCGCCTGCCCCCTTAAATACTCAACCCGCTACAAACAGCAACACCACACAGTTGCCCACAAACCAGCCGGCTCAAACGCCTGGCAATCAGAAGTAAAAAAAATATAATCTAATTTTAGAACCCTGCCGAAGCGACAGGGTTTTTTGTTTAATTTGTAGCATCTATGAAGAACAAAAAAATCCTTTTCAGAACAGCCCTCATACTAATTCTTATTCTTCTTTTTTTAGGATGGAAATTTTTCGGATCCGCCTTATCTACTTCCCAGGGAGATTTTTTTTATGTCAAAACCGGTTCTGATCTTACTGCTTTAAAGAAAGAATTGCTCGATAAAAAAATCCTTTCATCCAGCACCTGGTTTGATTGGGCATCCAGACTGATAGGATATAAAAATATCAAACCCGGACGGTATAAAATAAACCACGGGATGAGCCTGTTTACATTTGTTCGAATGTTGAAAAATGGAAATCAGGTTCCGGTAAACTTTGTGATCACAAAATTGAGAACTCCGGAAGACCTTGCTAAAAAAACAGAAGCCCTGTTTGAATGTGATTCCTTACAGATGTACCGTTTTATTAAAAATGAAGACTCGATGAAAACTTTTGGTTTAGATACTAATACCGCTATGGCTGCAGTGATGCCCTATACTTATTCCATCCGGTGGAATACCACTCCCCGGAAAATATTTCAAAATTTTATGATCGCATTTAAAAATTTCTGGACCGATGAACGAAAACAAAAAGCAGACAGCATCCATCTTACACCTGTTCAGGTTTCTACACTTGCTTCAATTATAGAAGAAGAAACGAATAAGAAAACTGACAAGCCCCTGATTGCAAGTGTTTATCTCAATCGCATTTCTATTGGGATGCCACTGCAGGCTGATCCAACTATAAAATATGCGATGAAGGATTTTAAATTAAAAAGAATATATCATGCATACCTCAATGTGGTATCGCCCTATAATACCTATACGAACAAAGGCCTGCCGCCCGGCCCGATATGCACTCCCTCTGTTGAAACAATTGAGGCGGTTTTAAATGCACCAAAAACAGGATTTTTGTATTTTGTGGCCAGTAGTAATTTTGACGGAAGCAGTGTATTCAGCAGCACTCTTGCGGAACATTTGAAAAATGCCAAACTATACCAGCAAGCCCTGGATAAACTGGACTCCTCCAATAAGAAATAAGCATGTCGTTTCTCATCAGATTAAAAGATAATATCATAAATTCTTTTCCAGCCAGGTTCCTGGTACGAAAAAGTAAATACATTTTTTTACCGGGATTCAATGGTATACCTCTTTATGATGTAGTTGATTTTTTTATAGGCCAGATTAGAACGATAGGAATGAAAGAAAGAGCAGCATCGATTGCTTTCAATTTTGTAATGGCCATACCACCTGCAATTATTTTTTTGTTTACATTGATTCCTTATTTACCGGTTTCCAAACAATTTGAAAATGCATTATACATCCTGATACAGGATATCATTCCCGGCCAGGAACACAATTCGCCTCTGGTAAATTTTCTTCATGATTTTATCAGAAAGCCCCGCACCGGTCTATTGTCCCTGGGTTTTATATTATCCTTATACTTTTCTTCCAATGCCGTTTTAGGAATCATGCGATCCTTCAATAAAAATTATATTGGCTTTACAAAAAGGACCGGAATGCAAAAACGAGGTGTGGCTTTACGCCTTACGTTAATTCTTTTTGTACTTGTTTTTATATCAGCACTCTTACTTATTGCAAGAGGAGCTGTCCTGGAATATTTTGGCGTTACAAATCACAGTATCCGGAATACAATTAACAATATTCGTTGGGTTATAATTGTCATCCTCTTCTTTGCCTGTGTTTCCTATATTTACCGGTTTGCCCCTGCTGTTTACAAAAAATGGAAACTAATCACACCCGGTTCGATTCTCGCTTCCGTCCTGATGATTCTTTGCACTTACCTTTTTTCATATTGGGTTAATCACTTTTCACATTACAACCAGTTATATGGTTCCATAGGCACTGTGCTGATCGTGATGATAATGATCTATTTTAACTCTTTGGTGTTATTAATTGGTTTTGAGCTGAATGTCAGTATTTCTACTTTGAAAGAGATCGCAAACGAACGAAATAAAAATTTGAGGAATGGTGAAAAAACTTTGTTATAATTTATTAAACTTTGTATAATAAAGAATGATCATGAAAAAGATATTAATCCCCGCATTACCCGTTTTAACCGCTTTAATGCTAGCATTGAAACCTATTGATAACCCCTTACCTATCGGCGCTCCAATTCCTAACCCGGAATTAAAAATGAAAAATATTGACGGAAGCGATATCTCATTCAAAGAGGCTATGAACAAGAATGGCCTTTTGGTCATGTTTAGCTGTAACACCTGCCCGGTAGTTAAAGGATATCAGCCCCGCTGTAATGAGATATGCAAATACGCCATCAGCAACCAAATTGGCGTTATTCTATTAAACTCTAATGAGGCTTACAGGAAAAATGGAGATTCATTTGATGATATGAAAGCATACGGACACAACAATAATTATACATGGAGTTATGTGGTTGATAAAAACTCTGAAATGGCCAATGTATTTGGAGCTACCCGCACCCCCGAATGTTTTCTCTTCAATAAAGATGGAAAGCTGGTCTATCATGGTGCAATTGACAATAATTCCAATAGCGAAGAACAAGTTACCCGTAAACATCTGGCAATAGCCATTGATGAAATGATTGCCGGGAAAGAAATTTTAGTGACAGAAACCCGTTCTGTAGGATGCAGTATTAAAAGAAATTTCTAAGTTATAAGTTCCAGGTAAAATATTCCATCCCCCTCCGATGGATTTTTATTTACATACCTTAAATTAAAATTTGCGAACTTACATGAAACGGCTTTTGATTTATATTGCCAAATGTGTTACCGGTGTTTTAATCGCATTCCTGCTGGCTAAATTGTTTCATTACAATGATTATATCTGGTGCCTTATTTCCATTATCCTTGTTCTTTCCCCGGATGCAAAAGATGCATTGCCACAGGCTTCCAACCGGATAAAAGCAAATCTTATTGGAGCGGCAGCGGGGCTTTTTATGCTTTTATTCCATGTGAATCCTGAATATACAGTTAGTGGTGCTGTTGTCATTACCATCATTGTTTGCACTTATACAAAGCTGGAAACCGCCACACGAACCGCACTGGCAGCTACCATTATCGTTACCATCCATGAAAATGGAAAATATATCTGGGACACTTCTTTAGAACGGGTGATAGCTGTTATTGCCGGGTGTATTATTGGTATTGTAATTACTTTTGTTTTTCATTCCCGCTTCATCCACCCTAACCTTGAAAACAGTACAAAACCCAGCGAAGGATAAAATATTGAATACCTGGTGAGGCCAACTTTTCCTGATTCGTAGCTGTAATTTAAAGGTGATCTTTTATTTGGAAGAAAGCATAGTTCTTATCTCCCTCTCCAATTGAGGTTTTGAAAATTGAATTTCGAAAAATTTTCTATACCCTGTTTTATTATTTACAAAAAGACTGGCCGGTATAGCCCCTGACCAGGCGCTGTCAACCTTTGGACAGAAATAATCGGCATCGGATTCATCGAGCCATACCACAGGCGAAGAATATTTTTTCTTTGCAATAAAATTTTTTAGCTCTGCAGGATACGATTTTTCAAGATCCAAACTCACTAATAACAGATCTACCTTATTTTTCTTGGTTATCTCCTCTAAAAATGGAATTTCTTCAATACAAGGCTTACAAAATGTAGCCCAGAAATTAACGATCAAAGGTGTTTTGCTTTCCTGAATAGTTTTTTCAAGATCAGTGATTTTAATTTTCTTTACTCCCTGTGCATGGAGCACAGCCGAATAAATTAAAAATGCAATAAATAATAAAGTCCTGCCCATATAAATCAAATTCTTATCCCAGGAGTTACTGATCACTAATTAAACACTGTCAAGCCCCCATTCTTCAACTAATTTTTCAATTTGCATTTCACCCAAATGAGTTTTGTCGTAATGCCCGGCAATATTTTTTTGCCGGAATGCCTCATACAAAGTTACGGCACAAGCCACACTAATATTTAAAGAGCGGATGATTCCAACCTGAGGGATTACAAAATTTCCATCGGCATATTTTCGTATTTCTTCACTTACGCCCTCATGTTCATTGCCAAAAACCAGGGCAATGCTTTTGGTAAAGTCTACAGTATGTAAACTTACAGCATCACCGCTCAAATGTGTCGTTAAAATTGTTGAATAATGTTTTCTTAATGACGAAAAACATTCCCCTGCATTATCATACTGATGAACCGTAAGCCATTTTGCAGCACTGGAAGAGCTTTTAGTCCCCCATTTTTTATGCCTTGCGATTTTTGTATTCAGCACATACACATCCTGCACTCCCACCGCATCGCAGGTTCTCATCACCGCTGAAATATTATGCGGGTCAAAAACATTTTCCAGCACCACGGTAATATCGTTTTGCCTTTTATTTAAAACTGACCATAGTTTTTGTTTTCTTTCCGGAGTCATATAACTGTATTGATTAACTTGTAGAACTGTCTAAAATAAGTATATTTATAGTTGCAGCATTCATGAACAAAATTCTTAATAAAAACTAATACTCGCACATTATGAAATACAATCCTGTTCAAAATTATATCAATGGGAAATTTGTTGATGCTTCTTCGCTCAGAACTTTAGATGTCATCTCTCCTATTGACGGTAATTTGCTTTCAAAAGTTCCTATGTCCACTGCAAAAGACCTGGATCATGCAGTAAAAGCTGCTAAAACTGCTTTTCCGGGCTGGAGTAAAACAACAATTAAAGAAAGAGTGCAGGTTTTTTTTCGTTATAAATATTTATTGGAAAAAAATCTGAAAGAACTCGCAGAACTGGTGCAGGAAGAAAACGGGAAAACATACGGAGAAGCGGTTGCTGAAGTTGAAAAAAGTATTGAGTTAACAGAATTTGCCTGCTCCTTGCCGCAATTAGTAACCGGTGAAGTATTGGAAGTAAGCCGGGGAGTTGAATGCAGAACTGAGCATGCTCCACTGGGAGTGGTTGCTTCTATTGTTCCATTCAATTTTCCCAATATGGTTCCTAATTGGACCATTCCAAACGCCATCGCACTCGGGAATTGCATGATCATTAAGCCCTCTGAAAAAGTTCCTTTAAGCTGTGGACGATTGGCGCAACTATTGAAAGAAGCAGGATTGCCCGATGGTGTTTTCAATATTGTGCATGGCGATAGTGAAATTGTAGAAGCTATTTGCGATCATCCGGGCATTGAAGCAGTTTCCTTTGTAGGTTCTACTAAAGTTGCTAAAATAGTTTACCAGAGAGCTACACATAATTTCAAACGGGCATTAGCATTAGGAGGAGCAAAGAATCATTTAATGGTTTTGCCCGATGCCAAAGCTGATATGACAGCTCAAAATGTTGCAGCCAGCATGAGTGGCTGCGCCGGCCAGCGATGTATGGCAGCCAGCGCCATGGTTGGTGTAGGAAATATTGACCATATCATAGATAAAATATGTGATGAAGCCAGGAAAATTATACCCGGAAAAAATCTTGGCGCTGTTATCAGCAAAGAATCAAAAGAAAAAATTGAAAAATATATTACGGAAGCAGAACAGCAGGGCGCCAAAGTTTTAGTGGATGGAAGAAATGCGAAAGTAGCCGGGAAGGAAAAAGGAACTTATGTAGGCCCTACAGTGATTGATTATGTAAAACCGGAAATGGCAGTTGCACGGGAAGAAATTTTTGGGCCGGTAATAAGTATCATGAGAACACAAACATTGGATGAAGCACTTGCTATTGAAAATGCAAATCCTTACGGTAATGCTGCATCGGTGTTCACACAAAATGGCGGACTGGCCCGGTATGTAATTGATCATGCCAGCGCCGGGATGATTGGTGTAAATGTAGGTGTGCCGGTGCCAAGAGAACCATTTTCTTTTGGCGGCTGGAATGAAAGCAAATTTGGCGTAGGTGATATTACAGGAAAAAGTTCAATTGAATTCTGGACTAAGTTGAAAAAAAGTACAACGAAATGGAACCCGGAGGCCGGAGTGAACTGGATGTCATAACCAGGTTTATAATCAAATATCAAATCTGAAATGAAAATTATTAAAAGTATCCAGAACAAGATTTACAAATTGAGGGGAGAGAGAGTAAGGCTTGGCAAGCACCTAGCATACTTATATGAAATTGAAACAAAGTCTCTTAATCTTGCCGTTAAACGAAATGCCAAAAGATTTCCGAAAGATTTTATGATTCAACTCACCGGTATTGAATGGGAGAAATTAAAGTTTCAAATTGAAACCATAGAAAATGGTGACTCTTTAATGTTGGAGAATGAAACCTTAAAGAAAGGAAGGGGTAAACATACAAAATACCTTCCCTACGCATTTATAGAACAAGGCGTAGCTATGCTAAGCGGCATTTTTAATTCTGACAAAGCTATTGTATGAATATCGCCAATATGAGAGCTTTTACTGAGATCAGCCAAATATTGATTGAAGAAAATGATTTAAGGAACCAGCTAAAGCAAATAAAAGAAAAGATGGGAGACCATGATGTACAATTAAACCAGATTTATGATGCCATGGAAAATTTATTGGACAAAAAAGCAGCAGAAAGAAAATGGGAGGAGAAAAAAAGAATCGGGTTTAAAGTAGCTGAATAAAATAAAACCCAGTATCAAAATGAATTGTACTGGTTGAATAATTTAAATTTAATTTCCAGTATATGATCCCGAAAAATGACTTACTCAATATATTCCAAAAGGAATTTGCCACAACTTTAAAAGTGATGAAGGCATACCCAAAAGATAAAATAGATTTCAGTCCGCATGAACGTTCACAAAAAGCAAAAAGGCTCATGTCCACTTTTATTTTTGAAATGTACCTGCTTCGCTCCTATCTGTTTGGTGAAAAAGTGGATCGTTCCGTATTTCAACAATATAATAAAGAAACACTGGATGAACTCATTGCAGATTTTCAATCGGAAACATCCAAAGTCATTGACCTTATTCAGAAATCAGGAAATGAGATTCTCAATAAACAGGTTCAGTTTGCCGGGGTCAATTTCGAAGGAGGCAATTTTGCCATGATGATGTTATTTGACCAGATACACCACCGGGGACAATTATCTGTATATATTCGAATGATAGGCGGGAAAGTGCCTTCGATTTATGGACCATCTGCTGATGACAGCAGTACAAATCTTTAGTAATCTTAAAATTAATAAAAATGATAAAAGAAATCTCAGAAGCACAGGACATCGTCAGCAACAGCCAGGATTACACACTTTTTTCCTGGAGCAAACAAAAAGGAACAAATCCAATTGCCATAAAATATGGTGAGGGAGTTTATCTATACGACTATGACGGAAAAAAGTATCTCGATTTTTCATCGGGTTTGATGAATGTAAATATCGGGCATGGTAATCAACGGGTGACTGAAGCCGTGATGAAACAAATGCAGAAAGTGGCTTATGTCACTCCTTCTTGTGTTACAAAAGTTCGTGGAGAGTTAGGAAAAAAATTAGCAGCGATTTGCCCCGGAGATTTGAACAAGGCTTTTTTTACATTAGGTGGCGCCGATACTATTGAAAATGCAATTAAACTGGCAAGGCTTTATACTGGTCGTCATAAAATTTTGACCCGTTACCAATCTTATCATGGTTCAACAAATGCAGCCATGACTGCGAGCGGTGATCCAAGAAAACTTGCAGTGGATTCACAACAAGCAAGCAACTTTGTTCATTTCGATCTCCCTTATTTGTATCGTTGGGAATATGGCGAGGAAAATTTGTTAAGAGAATCTGTGGCAAGCCTGGAAAGAGTGATCGCTTATGAAGGGCCAAATAATATTGCTGCAATTTTATTAGAAGGAGAATCCGGTTCATCAGGCTGTATAAAATACCCGGTGGGTTATTTAAAACAAGTGAGAACACTTTGCAATAAGTATGGAATTTTATTGATCATAGATGAAGTAATGAGCGGTTTTGGAAGAACGGGAAAGTGGTTTGGTTTTCAAAATCATGATATCATTCCGGACATGATAGTTATGGCAAAAGGTTTGACCTGCGGTTATCTCCCGCTTGGTTGCTTAATGGTTAGCGATAAAATTGCTTCTAAATATAATGATGCCGTGCTGCCGCTCGGACTCACCTATTCCGCACATCCTGTTAGCTGCGCTGCAGCCCTTGAAGTGTTGAAAATTTATGAAGATGATCATTTAATAGAAAATGCAGCGAACATGGGGAAATACATGGATCAGCAGGTAGAAAAATTAAAACAAAAACATTCCAGCATCGGCGACTGGAGAAACACAGGACTATTAGGTTGCCTCGAGTTGGTAAAAAATAAAAAGACAAAAGAGCCGATAGCACCCTTCAATGCAAAACCCGATGAAATGACCGTAATGAATAAAGTGGCAGGAAAATTAAAAGAGCTGGGAATGTACACACAGGTGAGATGGAGTTATGTATTTATTGCGCCACCCCTTTGCATTACCAGGCAACAGATTGATGAGGGGTTGGCGATCATCAGTGAAGCGATCAAAATGGCGGACGAGACCATAACTCCATAGGAGTTGGCTAAATAATAAGTATTCGTCTCCTACTGAGGCGATCTAAACCAGGAAAAATGAAACTTACACTGCTGTTTTTATTATTTGTATCCGTTTCTTCTTTTGCACAAACAAAAAGAGCAAGAGACTATGGAATTCCATTTGATGGAATTACTGGAAAGTATAATGCAATTACAGATGTAACAGGAGTTACTGTTGGGCAAGTGACCATCATTAAAGGTGATGGGCCTTTGATAAAAGATAAAGGCCCAATCAGAACCGGTGTCACCGCCATTCTGCCAAGAGGGAAAGATTATGCACCCTGTTATGCAAACTGGTACACATTGAATGGTAATGGCGATATGACAGGCACACATTGGATTACTGAATCTGGTTTTTTGGAAACCCCCATTCTCATTACTAATACAGGAAATGTTGGTACTGTTCGGGATGCAACATGGAAATGGATGAATGATAATCATTATTACAAATCTTTCATGGGAGATTATTGGTATGCATACCCTGTAGTTGCTGAAACTTATGATGGTTTATTGAACGATATCAATGGACAACATGTAAAAAAAGATGATGTTTATACTGCATTGATTAGTGCTAAATCAGGCCCGGTGGACGAAGGTGGTGTGGGAGGCGGCACGGGGATGATGTGCTATGGATTTAAAGGAGGTATTGGAACATCATCAAGAATCATCAGTAGAGAATTCGGCGGGTACACAGTAGGTGTGTTGGTACAGGCGAATCATGGAGGGCGTACACAATTGACTATTTCGGGTGTGCCAGTAGGAAAAGAATTAAAAGATACTTTATTGCCAAAATTTGATGATGCTCTAAGTTCAATCGCTATAAAACCTGAAAATGAAGTGGGTTCAATCATAATTATTCTTGCAACAGACGCTCCCCTTCTTCCCGATCAATTAAAACGTATAGCTAAGCGAATCCCACTTGGGTTAACAAGAACCGGTGGCATAGGAGGAAACGGATCAGGTGATATATTTCTAGCATTTTCAACGGCTAATAAAAATGCTTTCAGCACAGATAAAGAAGAACAGGTGACAACTATGCCGAATGAATTTATGAACGCATTATTTACGGCAACTGTTCAGGCAACAGAAGAAGCAATCATTAATGCTTTGTTTGCCGGTAAAACATTAGTAGGTATTAACGGCCACACCGTGTATGGAATGCCAGTTGAATCTGTTTTAAAAATTATGAAGAAATATAACAGGCTTAATAAATGAGTACAGATCATAAGCATGATGCTTCTCTCATCAACGAAGACCTCGCCCCCGTTCCATTTGAAAAACGAAAATGGGGAACCTGGAACTATGCTGCTTTATGGATCAGTATGAGTTTGTGTATCCCAACTTATACCATGGCAAGTTCCATGATCAATAATGGGATGAACTGGTGGCAGGCCATCGTTACTATTTTTTTGGGAAATGCCATTGTACTTGTGCCCATGTTATTGAATGGACATGCCGGAGCGAAATACGGAATTCCTTTTCCTGTTTTTGCCCGTGCAAGTTTCGGAACAAAGGGAGCAAACATTCCCGCCATGCTTCGTGCTATTGTTGCTTGCGGGTGGTTTGGGATTCAGACATGGATTGGCGGTGAATCATTTTATCATTTAATAAGAGCATGGAAGCCTTCATTGGCAGAAATTGATAATGTCAGTTTGTTTCCACAGACCCTACCTATGATCTGTTTCATTTTATTTTGGTCGCTGAATATGTTTATTGTGTACAAAGGAGTGGAAACAATCAGGAAACTACTTGTATTCAAAGCTATCTTTCTTCCTATCGCTGCATTGACATTGTTTGCATGGGCGATTGTAATGGCAAAAGGTCTGGGGCCGATTTTACAACAGCCTTCAAAATTTTCGGATAGCGCATCATTTTATAAATTCTTTTTTCCTGCATTGACAGCAGTGGTTGGATTCTGGGCTACACTCTCATTGAACATTCCGGATTTTACCCGTTATGCAAAAAGTCAGAAAGCACAAATAAAAGGGCAAGCAATCGGCTTACCTCCTTCCATGACGATGTTTGCCTTTGTGGGTGTTGTAGTTACATCTGCCAGCGCCATTATCTATGGCAATCCCGAATGGGATCCTGTGAAACTTGCAGGTAGGTTTGAAAGTAAGATCATGGTAACTTTTGCTATGATCGGAATTATTATTTCAACACTGGCAACAAATATTGCTGCCAATATTGTAAGCCCGGCAAATGATTTTTCCAATCTTTCTCCTACAAAAATTAATTTCAGGGTTGGTGGTTATATCACCGGCGTTGTAGGTGTTTTAATTTTTCCCTGGAAACTTTACGCAGATCCGCATGGATACATTTTCACCTGGCTTATTGCTTATTCAAGTTTATTGGGGCCTATCGGAGGAATATTGATTGCTGATTATTATTTTATACGTAAACAAACACTGAATGTAACCGAGCTTTATCAACACGAAGGGCAATACAAATTTAGAAACGGGTTTAACACAAAAGCCATCCTTGCGTTATTGATTGGCATAATACCAAACATACCTGGATTTTTGTTGCAGGTGCATTTAGTTTCTGACGCAGCATTTCCGGAATGGATTTCTAATTTGTATAATTATGCGTGGTTTGTTGGTTTTTTTGTGAGCGGAATTGTTTATTGGGTCTTAATGAAAAGAAATAATTAAGAATTTAGAATTATGAGTTATGAATTCATTTTCGGAAATTCATAATTCTTAATTCATAACTCATAATTAATCGTATGTCAATATTAATAAAAAATGGAAGAATAATCACTGCAGACTCAGATCAGGTTGCAGATATATTTATAAATGGCGAAACCATTGAGGCCATCGGCAAAAATCTCAACATGAAAGCCGAGAAAGAAATTGATGCTTCCGGTAAATTGGTTTTTCCCGGCGGTATTGATCCGCATGTGCATTTGGATATGCCCTTCATGGGTACTTTTTCCAGTGATAATTATGAAACAGGCACCAGAGCTGCTTTGTTCGGCGGCACTACCATGGTGATTGATTTTATTTTACAAAAACAAGGCAATTCACTTCATGCAGCATTGAAAGAATGGAGAGGAAGAAGTGATGGTAATTGTGTGGGTGATTACGGTTTTCACATGGCAGTGACAGATTTCAATGAGAATACAAAAAAAGAAATCAAAGATTTTATTGAGAAAGAAGGTATCACTTCATTCAAAACGTTTATGGCGTATAAAGGCGCCCTCATGATTGATGACCGGCAGATGGTTGGATTGATGGAAGAAGTAAAAAAATGCGGCGGGTTGATCAATGTACATGCCACTAACGGTGATATGATAGATTACTTAGTTGCAAAACACAAATCGGAAGGAAAACTTTCTCCGTTGTATCATTATCTCTCCCAACCGGAAATAACCGAAGCGGAAGCATCAGAGCGATTTGTTGATATGAGCTTTTACACAGGTTGCCCGGGATATATTGTTCACTTAACCTGTGAAGGAGCCTTGAATGCAGTTCGCAATGCAACGAAAAGAAACCAAAAGACTTTTGTAGAAACCTGTATCCAGTACCTGATCATTGATGCTTCGTTGTATGAGAGAGAAGATGGAGCCAAATGGGTGATGAGTCCACCGCTACGCCAGAAAAAAGACCAGGAAACTTTATGGGCAGGAATTAACCAGGGTTTAGTACAGGTTGTAGCAACAGATCATTGCCCATTCAAATGGGAGCAAAAGCTGATGGGTAAAGAAGATTTCTCCAAAATACCCAATGGTCACCCGGCGATTGAAAACAGGATGGAACTTCTATTCAGCGAAGGAGTGAATAAAGGAAAAATTACATTAAATAAATATGTGGAAGTGGCTTGCACTAATCCTGCAAAAATTTTCGGCATGTTTCCCCGAAAAGGTACCATCGCCGTTGGAAGTGATGCAGACATCGTGATCTTTGACCCGAATGAAAAACATAAACTCAGCGCTAAATCTCATCACATGAATGTTGATTATTCTGCATACGAAGGTTGGGAAGTAACCGGTAAAGTGAAAACAGTTCTGTTAAGAGGTAAAGTAGCTATTGAGAATAATCATTGCCATATTGATAAAGGATTTGGTAAATTTATTAAACGAAACAAAGTTTCGCAGATAGTTTAGAGTTAAGTGTTTAAAGTTATGAGTAGTGAAAAAATAAAAAGCGAAAGTATTATTGCCGGAAAAGCATATGTATTTGTTTTGGAAATTGTGAAGATGTATAAAATACTTATTAATGAAAAAAAAGAGTATGTTTTATCAAAACAGTTATTACGTTCAGGAACGTCAATTGGGGCTAATATAAATGAAGCCATCGCCGGACAATCAAATAGAGACTTTATTCATAAACTCAATATTTCCTTAAAAGAAGCAAGAGAAACAAATTACTGGTTGAATCTATTAAAAGATAGCGACTATATTAATCTTATAGAATTTGAAGCGCTCAATAATAAATGCAATGAGATTATCAAAATACTGACAAGTATTATAATCACAACAAAAGAAAGGTATTTCACTAACAACAAGTCAATACTCTAAACTCTGAATCCTAAACTCATAACTCTAAACTCAAATAAATGCCCCGTAAAATCAAATCAGGACTCATCCAAATGTCTTTGCCGAAAACAGAAGGCGAAGGAACGATTGAAGAAATTAAAGAAGCCATGGTGCAGAAGCACATTCCACTAATTGAAAAAGCAGGAAAACAAGGCGTGCAGATTCTGTGCCTGCAGGAAATATTCAATACGCCGTATTTCTGTCCGGGTCAAAACCCAAAATGGTATGAAAGCGCTGAATCCATCCCCGGACCGACAACAGAACGGATGCAGGAGTTTGCAAAAAAATATAATATGGTGATGATCGTTCCCATGTATGAAAAAGAACAGGCGGGCGTTTTATATAACACCGCAGCCGTGATTGATGCTGACGGAACTTATTTGGGAAAGTATCGTAAGAACCATATTCCACATACTTCAGGTTTCTGGGAAAAGTTTTTCTTTAAACCCGGCAATCTCGGTTATCCTGTTTTTCAAACGAAGTATGCTAAGATTGGTGTGTACATTTGTTACGATCGTCATTTTCCCGATGGCGCAAGATGTTTGGGATTGAATGGAGCTGAAATAGTTTACAATCCTTCAGCAACAGTTGCCGGTCTTTCACAATATTTATGGAAGTTAGAACAGCCGGCTCATGCTGCAGCCAATGGATATTTTATGGGCTGCATCAACCGTGTCGGAACGGAAAAACCCTGGAACCTTGGAAAATTTTATGGCTCTTCATATTTCGTAGATCCAAGAGGACAAATTTTTGCACAGGCAAGTGAAGATAATGATGAATTACTCATTGCTGATTTTGATCTGGATATGATAGAAGAAGTGAGAAGTATCTGGCAGTTTTTCAGAGATCGACGTCCTGAAACCTACGGGAAACTTGTTGAGCTATGAGTTTAGAGTTTAGAATTATAAGTTAAGAGTATTTAATTCCAACTCAAACTTCAAGCTGTAAACTCAAAAAAAAGAGTAAAAAGTTCAGAACTCAAGAGAATAACCCTAAACTCTTAACTTTTAACTCTAAACTATCAAAATGATAAAAAGTAACAAACTAAAATCCGAACAGTACGAACAAAACTTCGCTGACATTCGTCCGCCTTTTGAAGACAGTACTGCTGCAAAGGTGGAAGCAAATCGTTGCTTGTTTTGTTATGATGCTCCCTGTATCAAAGGCTGCCCCACACATATTGATATTCCGAAATTCATTAAGCAAATTGCTTCTGACAATGTCAAAGGCTCTGCTCACACCATTTTTATTTCAAATATTATGGGAGCCGGTTGCAGCAAAGTTTGCCCGGTTGAAAAATTATGTGAAGGAAATTGTGTTTATAACCTGTTGGAGGAAGAGCCTATCCAGATTGCAAGGCTTCAGCAATATTCCAGCATGAAGGCATTAGATGAAAACTGGAAACTTTTTGATCGTAAATCATCCGTCGGAAAAAAAGTTGCAATCGTGGGGGCAGGTCCGGCAGGCTTAAGTTGTGCACATGTTCTTTCCAGGGAAGGTATTGATATTACCATATTTGAAAAAGAGAACAAAGCAGGCGGATTGATGACTTATGGAATTGCAGCTTACAAGGTCACTCCTGAGTTTTGTGAAAATGAAGCCAACTATATTTCTTCCCTTGGCGGTATAGAAATAAAATATAACCAGGAATTAGGAAAAGATTTTACACTGGCTCAGTTAAAAAAAGAATTTGATGCTGTGTTCCTGGCATTTGGCGTGGGTGAAACCAGGCAATTAAATATTCCCGGAGAAAAGTTAGAAGGTGTTGTAGATGCCATCAGTTTTATCTATGAATTAAGAAATAAAGGTTTTTCCTCTGTTCCGGTCGGTGATAAAGTTGCCGTCATCGGAATGGGAATGACAGCCATTGATGCCGCCACACAATCCAAACGGTTAGGAGCAAAAGAAGTGACGCTGATCTATCGCAGGACACAGGATGAAATGCCCTGCACCGAATATGAATTGGACATTGCAAAGCTAGATGGTTGTGAAATTATCTGGCTTGCTGCTCCTGTGAAAATAAAAGGGTCGGGAGGGAAAGTAAAACAATTAGTGTGCAGCAAAATGAAATTGGGTGAACCCGATGCCAGCGGAAGAAGAAGCCCTGTTGATACCGGAGAAACTTTTACCATTGATGTTGATATGGTAATCAAAGCCACAGGACAGGCGCCTTATGAAAAACTGATCGGGAAATTCAAAATTGAAAATTCAAATGGAAAAATAAGTATTAACGAAGATTGTTCAACGAATATCAAAGGAGTTTTTGCCGGTGGCGATGCAGTAAATGGAGGTAAGGAAGTGGTGGATGCGGTGGAAGCGGGGAAGAATGGGGCAGCTTCGATACTATCGTATCTCGGGGTTTAGAGTTAAGAAGTGTGGAGTTCAGTATTAAAAGTTTAGAATTAAGAGTTATAATCTTCAATGTTCAACAATACTCTTAACTCATAATTCTAAACTCTAAACAAAAAAATAAAATTATGGCTGACTTATCTTGTAATTTCTTAGGAATAAAATCGCCAAATCCGTTTTGGTTGGCTTCAGCTCCCCCAACAGATAAAAAATATAATGTGCTTCGTGCATTTGAAGCCGGCTGGGGCGGTGTGGTTTGGAAAACATTAGGATCGCAGGTAAAAAATGTTTCATCAAGATATTCGGCGGTGGACTATCACGGATCCAGGGTGATGGGTTTTAATAACATTGAATTGATTTCTGATCGTCCGCTTGATGTTAACCTGAAAGAAATAAAAGAATGCCTCAGGCTTTTTCCTGACCGTGCCATGATTGTTTCATTGATGGCAGATAATGATCGTAAAAGCTGGCATGAACTGATAAAAAAAGTGGAAGACACCGGCGCCCACGGGTTAGAATTAAATTTTGGTTGCCCACACGGGATGACAGAACGTGGTATGGGTGCTGCCGTTGGTCAGGATCCTGAAATTGCCTGCATGGTAGTGGAATGGGTGATGGAAGCGGCAACTATTCCTGTTATCACCAAACTCACTCCGAATGTACATTCTGTTGTTCCTGCAGGAAGATCCGTGGTGAAAGCTGGTTCCAATGCGCTGTCATTAATTAATACTATTCAATCGGTGACGGGGATTAATCTCGACACTTTTGTTCCTAATCCGGATGTCGGTGGCAAATCTGTGTTTGGTGGTTATTGCGGGCCGGCAGTAAAACCTATTGCATTGAAAATGTTGGCAACTCTCTCGCAGGATGATGTTACCAATAAAGTTCCTATCTCCGGTATTGGCGGTATCAGCACCTGGAAAGATGCTGTGGAATTTATGTTACTTGGCGCCACATCAGTACAAGTTTGCACCGCCGCCATGAAACATGGATTTAGAATCATCGAAGATCTCTGCGAAGGAATGAGCAACTGGATGGATGAAAAAGGATTTAAAACTATAAATGATTTTATCGGTAAATCGGTACCAACGCTGACCAACTGGGAAGAGCTCGACATCAATTATCATGTCATTGCCCATATCAACCAGGATAAATGTATTCATTGCGGGCTATGCTATATTGCGTGTGAAGACACATCACATCAATCCATCAGACTGGATTATGGAAAGCCCTACAATACATACACGATAAAAGATGAAGAATGTGTCGGCTGCAATCTTTGTAATCTTGTTTGTCCCGTTGATGATTGCATCACTATGGAAGTTCACCGGAAAAGTGATGAGTACCTGAATTGGATAGAATTTCAGAAACGGGGCTTGCCGTTGAATAATCATTAAACTGTATGAATAGATTATGAATGTAGAATTAAGAATACTTCGTATTTTTTAAAATTCATAGCTCATTTTTTAAAAAATTCATAATTATCACATGGAAGTTCATCCACATACACATCATGAAAAAAAGAAGACATGGAAATCTTATTTCTGGGAATTTTTAATGCTGTTCCTCGCTGTATTCTGTGGTTTCCTTGCTGAAAACTTCAGGGAATCGCTTGTGAACAAAGAAAAAGCACATCACTATATTCAAAACATGATTGCAGACCTGAAAGCAGATACAACCGATCTAAATTTTTCAATCCATTATCAGCAGCTTTGGAGCAATCACCTCGATAGCGCTTTACTTGTGCCTGTTGACCGCCTGAATAATATAAATACCCAGGACACTTTTTATTATCATTTCCTGCCCTATTACAGTTGGGTGCAACCCTTTATCCAAAACGACAATACCATTACGCAATTAAAATCCGGAGGATTTAATTTTATCAGGAATGAAAATGTTGTTGATTCCATAAATCTTGTGTATAACTACTTCCGGGGAGTACAGTTTGCTACAGATTATAACAATATTTGTTATTGGGATATTGTACGCAAAGCACAGGAGTTCATGGATATGCCGGCCCCGTCTAAAACCATAGAAGAAAACATTCCAAAACATATTCTTCAGAACAAGAAAATCTTTTTTAAATACGATATCCAGGCGATTCATCAGCTTTACAGTATGATTGAAAATGCAAAAGGAAGCCTGGAAGTAACTATTTATGAAGAAAAACTATACCTGGAAAAAGCTGAAAGATTACTCAGCTTTCTTCAAAAAAAATATAACCATAACTGAATGCTTTTAACCCGGCTTTAAACTCAGATTGGGTTTAACAACATTCAAATTTCTTTTAATCTTTCATCATGGCAACAGGTGAAAATGATGCAACAGTTTACCCGGAAATTTTAAGCTAAATGGCATCAGCTTTTACTCTCAATAAAACTGGGTGTTGTTGTTTTCGAATCAACTGCTTGAAATTCCGTAGAATGCTCTTGGGATATATTATTAAGAATTTCCATAACTTCCCTTATTCAAAAAGTGAGTTACTTAAAAAGAGAACAATCAGATTTTAAATTAAACAGAATATTTTTAGTGAAAAATAATATGAAAGAACTAACATCCAAACAAAAAGAAGAATTATTAGGTGTACTAAAAACCCGTTTTGAAAAAAATATGAATCGTCATAAAAATATTTCCTGGAATAAAGTACAAGCAAGGCTGGATCTAAAAAAAGAAAAGCTTCGGTCATTGAATGCAATGGAAATAACCGGTGGCGAGCCGGATGTTGTTGGCCAGGATAATAAAACCGGTGAATATATTTTTTTTGATTGTTCTGCAGAAAGCCCGAAAGAACGAAGAAGTCTTTGTTATGATCGGGCTGCCTGGGAATCAAGAAAAGAACATAAACCAAAAAACACTGTTATAGATGTAGCAACCGAAATGGGTATTGATGTATTAACAGAAGAACAATATAAAGAGTTACAAAATTTTGGAATCTTCGATGCGAAAACATCAAGCTGGCTGCATACTCCTGCTGATGTCAGGAAACTGGGTGGAGGCATTTCAGGTGAATTCCGTTTTGGCCGAACTTTTATTTATGCAAATGGGGCAGAATCTTATTTTGGATCGAGAGGATTCCGGGGATTATTAAGGATTTAATTTCTATACTGAACATATCTTGTGTAATAAAAAAATATATAATTAAATTTATTTGCCCTTAACCTTCAAAACATTGCAACATGCTCAACGATGAATCGCTGGTTTCATCCTTTGAACGAACAGTTCAGAATTTTCAGATCTTTTCCCAGGACCTGGCTTCAGCGAGTTCTGTTATTGGAAAAATAGCTGAAACGAAAGGGGTTACCAAAGAATTACAGCAACTCTTTTTGTATCTCAATAAACTTTCATTGTCTTATTACGAGTTCAGAAAAGAATACCTGGAAATTATGAAAGAATCTGTTTCTGATAATAGTCTTAAATCGGCATTTGAATCAGCAATTGAAGATACTGAAGGTGGAATTTCGGATGCTAATGCTGAGATAAACAGGTTCAGCTAAGAATGCTTTCAGTTGGAGCATCCTCATATTAGTCCACATCTTAAATTTTGTATCCAAGATTTCAAATTACGTTTATGAATAAAGAGACTCAAGCATACAACAACGCTCAATCAGGATCTGAAAAGAAAATTTGTAACTTACTTGCAAAAGAAATAAATCAAAATCTGCCGGATGCTGAAAATAAAATCTGGCATGCACACCCGGTTTGGTTTTTAGATGGTAACCCCATTGTCGGTTATAGTAAAGTAAAGAGCGGTATCCGTTTGATGTTTTGGAGCGGCGCAAGTTTTGATGACGAACAATTACAGCCGGGTACAGGGAAGTTCAAAGATGCTTCGATCACTTACAACTCTGAGAAAGATATCAGTACAAGATATCTGAAACGCTGGCTGAAGAAATCAAAAGAAATTCAATGGGATTATAAAAATATTGTAAAGCGAAAAGGCGTCTTGGAAAGAATAAAATAAACTACCCGTCTTCGCTTTCTTTAAAATTGTATCTTTTCATTCCTGCTATAAATAAGTATCCGCAATAATAAATCATTTACATTCGCCTCATGCAAGCACTTACATTCGGCGGAAAAGAGGTTATTGAATTCAGTACAGTCAACGATCCTCAATTGCTGCATCCAACTGATGCTATTGTGAAAATAACCCTGGCTGGCATCTGCGGTTCTGACCTTCATGTATATCATGGCAGGGAAACGGGATTGGATTTCGGAACAATAATGGGACATGAATTTACCGGCATAGTGGAAGAAGTGGGCAACGATGTAAAAAAATATAAAGTTGGTGCAAGAGTGTTAAGCCCTTTCACCACTTCCTGTGGTGAATGTTATTATTGCAGAATTGGTCTTACCTGCCGTTGTGAAAAAGGAAATTTGTTTGGATGGATGCAACATGGACATGGCTTACATGGAGCACAGGCAACGTATATCCGTGTGCCGATGGCGGATAGCACATTAATTCCGTTAAGTAACGATCTCAATGAACAAAAAGGATTGTTACTGGGCGATATTTTTTCTACCGGTTATTTCTGTGCGGACAATGCAAACATTAAACCCGATACTGTACATGTCGTAATTGGTTGCGGTCCGGTAGGATTAATGACCATCATTGCAGCAAAACATCTTGGCGCTGAAACTTTGTTTGCGGTAGATATTATACCTGAACGTTTGGCAATGGCAAAACAATTTGGATCTGTCACTTTAAATGCCGCCACTGAAAATGTAAAAGAAGAAATTCTTACAGCTTCAAACGGACGAGGCGCTGACTCAGTGATGGAAGTAGTAGGCAGTGATCAAACTTTAAAGCTTGCAATAAATTTGCTTCGCCCTGGTGGAACTATTTCATCTGTGGGTGTGCATACCGCTCCGAATTTTTCTTTTTCGCCTTCCGAAGCTTACGATAAAAATTTAACTTATAAAAGTGGCCGATGCCCTGCTCACCATTATTCAGAAAAATTATTGAGAGAAGAAGTGCCGCAGCGGTACAATATTGAAAATATCATTACCCACCAGTTTACTTTGAGAGAAGGAGCAAATGCATATGAAGTTTTTGATAAAAAATTAGATAATTGCATCAAAGCTGTTTTACTTACTGAATAAAAAATAAAAGCTCTGAAACAATCAGAGCTAATTTAGTCGGGCAGACTGGATTCGAACCAGCGACCCCTACGTCCCGAACGTAGTGCGCTACCGGGCTGCGCTACTGCCCGTTTTATACCTCATAGCATAAAGGCTATGATGAAAAACATTATGCTAAGAGTCCGCCTTAGAAAAAAATTTAGGCAGACTTTGTCGGGTGGACTGGATTCGAACCAGCGACCTCTTGCACCCCATGCAAATGCGCTACCGGGCTGCGCCACCACCCGAAATTTCTAAATCATTCAAATACCTTTTGGCTCCTCTTTTTTTTATTTTCCTTTCAAGAATTAAAGCCTTTCTTTTTGTCGGTATAAGAACTTTATAAATGACTTCCCAGTCATTTGTCTTGCTCGTGTATGTACTTAATCCTAAATTATGAGCTTCCATTCTTTTCTCCAGATTCTCTGAGCTACCCCCATAATGCTTCTGAAGTTTCTTAGAATAAATTATGTAAACATAATAACTCATAATAGTTACCGGTCCCGCCGAGGCGGGACACCACCCGAATTCAATGAAAGAACGGGCTGCAAAACTAAGTGATAAATTCTCAATCCTGAAATCAAAAACAACCTTTATCTTCGCCCTTTAATGAACCTCCTCATTAAGCAAGCAAAAATCGTTGATCCCTCCTCCCCTTTCAACGGGCAAATCCTTGACATATATATTGAAAGTGGTTTCATCAAAAAGATTGGAAAAAATTTATCTGCACCTTCAGACCAGAAAATAGAAGTTAAAGGCCTTCATGTATCTCCCGGTTGGATGGATCTGTTTGCTCATTTCGGCGATCCCGGTTATGAATACAAGGAAACTTTGGAAACAGGCGCTCAGGCTGCGGCATCGGGTGGCTATACTGATGTCATGGTAATCCCGAATACAAAACCTGTTACTGATAATAAAGGGCAGGTTGAATATATAGTTCAAAAAAGTAAATCACTGCCTGTTACCGTTCACCCGATAGGCGCTATTACAAAAAATGCAGAAGGAAAAGAACTGGCAGAAATGTATGATATGAAAGCTAGTGGCGCCATTGCATTTAGTGATGGGATACAGAGTGTGCAATCATCGGGAGTTTTGCTGAAAGCTTTGCAATATGTAAAAACATTTAAAGGTGTTATCATCCAGATACCTGATGATAAAAACATTAACCCACATGGATTGATGAATGAAGGTATTGTCTCCACTCAATTAGGAGTAGCCGGAAAACCTGCAATGGCAGAAGAACTCTTTACCGAACGGGACATTTCTTTAGTTGACTATGCAGAGTCAAAATTACATATAACCGGCATCAGCACTCAAAACTCTGTAGAATTTATCCGTTATGCAAAAAAGAAAAAAACTCCTGTTAGCTGCTCCGTTACTCCGTACCATTTGTTTTTCTCTGATGAATTTATGAAGAGTTATGATACAAACCTGAAAGTAAATCCTCCTTTGAGAAATAACAAGGACAGAGATGCTTTAAGAAAAGCGGTTTCGGATGGAACGATAGATTGCATCGCATCACATCATCTGCCTCATGAATATGACAGTAAAGTTTTGGAATTTGAATATGCTAAATTTGGGATGATAGGGCTGGAGACTACTTATGCTGTTTTAAACACCTGCCTGAAAGGAATACAACAACAAAAATTAATAAAATTGCTTTCAACAAATCCAAGAAAGATATTCGGACTGGAGCCCTTGTCAATAAAACAAGGGAAAAAAGCAAGCCTTACCTTGTTTTCTCCTGATACAAAATGGATAGTAAAAGAAAAAGATATTTACTCCCGGTCAAAAAACTCTCCATTTATCGGCAAAGAGCTTAAAGGTAAAGTGATTGGGATAATTAACAAAGACCGGGTAATTTTGACCACTAAATAAATTTTATGGAATCAAAGAAACCTATCAGCCATCTCGTTGCCGGATTGATTATTTCCGGTATCCTGATTGTCTTTTCATGTATTATATATTTTACCGGGTTGCAGAATTCAGGTATTAATTGGTTGCAATATGCAATTATAATAGGTGGATTAATACTCTTTATTAATTTATACGGTAAAGCATTAAACTACCGGGCCACATTTGGAAACCTTTTTTCCTATGGTTTTAAAACCACAGCTTTCATTGCATTAATTATCATTGCCTTTTTTGTGATATTTTTTCTTGCTTTTCCAGATGTAAAAGAAAAGGGCTTTGAACTGGCTAGACAAAAAATGGAAGAGAAGGGAAGCTATACGCAAGATCAAATTGACCAGGCCATGAAAACTTTCCAAAAAATGTTTTGGATCATCACCATTGGCGGTATCATGTTCATTTATGCCATCGTTGGCGCTATTGGCTCATTAATCGGCGCTGCGGTAACTAAAAAACAACCAAACAATCCAACAGATCAACTGAGTATCTAATCATGGATTTATCCATCGTCATACCATTATTGGATGAAGCAGAATCATTGCCTGAACTATCTGCATGGATTGAAAAAGTGATGATTGAAAATCATTTCAGCTACGAAATAATTTTTGTAGATGATGGCAGCAGTGATACTTCCTGGGAAGTGATTGAAAAATTAAGAGCCGGGAACCAGAATATAAAGGGCATCCGATTTCAACGCAATTATGGAAAGTCTGCAGGGCTGAATGAGGGATTCCGTGCTGCAAAAGGTGATGTAGTGATCACTATGGATGCCGATCTTCAGGATAGTCCCGATGAAATTCCCGGGTTAAGAAAAATGATACTGGAAGATGGCCTTGATGTAGTAAGCGGTTGGAAAAAGAAACGATATGATAACACCCTGACAAAAAATATTCCTTCAAAATTTTTTAACTGGGTAACCCGTCGCATGTCAAAAATCAATTTGCATGATTTCAATTGCGGTTTGAAAGCCTACCGGAATAAAGTGGTAAAGAGTATTGAAGTCTATGGTGAAATGCACCGCTACATTCCCGTGCTCGCAAAATGGGCCGGCTTCAAAAAAATTGGTGAGAAAGTAGTAGAACACCGGGCAAGAAAATATGGCAAATCAAAATTCGGGTGGAGAAGATTTGTCAATGGGTTTCTCGATCTGATGTCCATAACGTTTGTTGGAAAATTTTCAAAACGTCCCATGCACTTTTTCGGATTATGGGGAACTATTTTTTTCCTGGTAGGGCTTGGAATTTCACTTTATCTTATTGTCTCCAAAATAATTGATTTTGATTATGGCCTTACCAATAAACCCGGATTTTATCTTGCATTAACTTCACTTATTATCGGAATGCAATTATTCCTTGCAGGATTTTTAGGAGAGCTCATCAGCCGGAATGCACCTGGGCGTAATACGTATAATATCGAATCAAAAACCGGTTTCTGATGCAAAAGGTTGTTATCATAGGACCCGGGCATCCGTTGCGGGGCGGATTAGCCACATTCAACCAGCGATTAGCTACTGAATTTATTCATGCCGGTTTTAATTGCTCCATTTATTCATTTTCATTGCAGTATCCCTCCTTCCTTTTTCCGGGAAAAACACAATACACAAATGACCCTGCTCCAGCGGGTATAAAAATTTATTCAGTAATTAATTCTGTGAATCCTGTCAATTGGATACGAATCGGTAACCGATTAAAGAAAGAAAAACCGGATATTATTGTAGTCAGATACTGGCTTCCGTTCATGGGGCCGGCACTGGGAACTATATTAAGAAGAGTGAGAAAGAATAAGCATACAAAAATCATTTGTATTGCCGATAATGTTATTCCGCATGAAAAAAGGCCTGGCGATAAAGCCTTTACTAAATATTTTTTAAAGTCCTGCGATGCATTTATTACCATGAGTGAAAAAGTGATGAATGATTTAAAAATATTTCAAAAAGAAAAAGAGATAAGGTTAGTGCCACATCCGCTATATGACAATTTCGGGGATATAATTCCCAAAGAAGAAGCAAGAAAGAAATTAAAAATTAATAATGAAGAATTAATAATTCTTTTCTTCGGGTTTATCCGGAAGTACAAAGGATTGGATTTGTTGTTGCAGGCAATGGCTGATGAAAGAATTAAACAATCAGGAATAAAATTATTGATTGCCGGAGAATTTTATGAAGATGAAAAACCGTATCGGGATTTAATCAATAAACTCGGCCTTGCCGAAAATCTTATTTTAAGAACGGACTTCATTCCCGATAGCGAAGTGAAATTTTATCTATGCGCTGCTGATGCGGTGGTACAACCATATCGTAATGCAACGCAAAGTGGTGTCACTCCCCTTGCCTATCATTTTGAAAAGCCAATGATCGTTACGAATGTTGGAGGACTGCCGTCATTGGTTCCCAATGAAAAAGCAGGATTAGTTGCAGAACCTGATCCCAAATCCATTGCAGAAGGTATTCTGAGGTTTTACCAATTAGGTGAAAAATATTTTATTCCTCATCTTCGCAATGAGAAACAGAAATATAGCTGGAATAATTTAGTGAATGCTATAATTCAGATGTCTAAGGGTGAAACGTGAAATGTGAGAAGTGAAAATTGAGCCTGCAAAATAAAAAGATTGTTTTTTTAACCCAAAATCATAGATAATGTTTCTGCAATTAAATCATAAAACGTTAAATGTGTATATTGCCGTCAGAGAGCTAACAAAAGAAGTGTACAAAGTATCTTTGCTTCTTCCGTCAGACGAAAAATTTAATATGGTACAACAAATCAGAAGAGTGGCTTTATCCGTTAAGTTGAATCTTGCTGAAGGGAGTTCCAGGCGTTCCGCACAAGAAAGAAAAAGATTCTTTGAAGTTTCAAGAGGCTCGGTAATTGAAATTGATGCAGCATTAGAAACAGCTGTTGATTTGAATTATTTTAAAGAACAGGAATTGGAAAAAATTGGAGAACTTTTAAATAAATGTTTTGCAATGCTATCAAATATGATAGGCTAAAATGTTTGACGTATCGCTTTTCACGTTTCACTTAACTTATGATCTACCGAAGTAAAGCTCCTCTAAGGATTGGTTTAGCCGGCGGCGGAACAGATGTCAGTCCGTACAGCGACCTCTATGGAGGCGCCATACTTAACGCAACAGTTTCTTTATACGCCAACGCCACTATCGAACCCTTAAATGAAAATCAGATTATCCTTGAAGCTATTGACCGAAACGAAACCGAACAATTTGAATGGAATACAAGTTTGCCCATTAACGGGAAACTCGATTTGCTGAAAGGGGTATATAACCGCATTCAAAAAGATTATGACATTACCAATCACAAAGGATTTCGGCTTTCAACATTTGTAGATGCACCGGCTGGTTCCGGCCTGGGAACATCATCAACATTAGTTGTGGCTATTATTGGTGCTTTTGCAGAAATGCTGCGTCTGCCACTGGGAGAATATGATATGGCTCATTATGCCTACGATATTGAACGAAAAGATTTGTTGCTGGCAGGGGGAAAACAAGATCAGTATGCCGCTACCTTTGGAGGTGTAAATTTCATGGAATTTTATTCTGATGATAAAGTTATTGTCAATCCTTTGCGGATAAAGCAGCAACATTTATTTGAATTGGAAAATAATTTATTACTCTACTATACTTCCACCAGCCGGGAATCTGCCGAAATCATAAAAAAGCAAAGTAAAAATGTAACAGAAAAAAAAGATCGCCCCATAGAAGCAATGCACCAGTTGAAGCAGCAGGCACAAATGATGAAAGAAGCATTGCTGAAAGGAAAGTTGAATGAAATTGGCGAAATTCTTGATTTCGGATTTCGTCAAAAAAGAGAAATGGCCGAGGGTATCAGCAATGAATTAATGGATGAAATTTATGTTACAGCAAAAAAATCAGGGGCAACGGGCGGAAAAATTTCTGGAGCAGGGGGAGGCGGTTTCATGATTTTCTATTGTCCCGGTACTACGAAATACAAAGTGATAAAAAGTTTAGAACGATTTGGCGGACGACATAGCGATTATAGATTTGTGGAACATGGATTAACAACATGGACCATTTAATTTTGTTTGAGAGATGAGAGTTTAGAATTAAGAGTTATGAATTATGAATTGGAAGTTAAAGTTTAAAGTCCAGAGTTTATAATTATGAATTATTAATTATGCAACAGGTTAAAGATATTATTTCAAATTCCATTAAAGTAAAACAACTATTACTAAATGACGAATACCTGATTTCTGTTATCGAAAAAGTAGTAGATGTAATCGTAACAGCTTTTAAAAACGGAAAAAGGGTTTATTTCTGTGGTAATGGAGGCAGCGCTGCGGATGCTCAACACTTAGCTGCAGAATTTTCCGGACGTTTTTATACCGACAGAAAAGCATTGCCTGCAGAAGCATTGCACTGCAATACTTCCTATCTTACTGCAGTGGCAAACGACTACAGTTTTGATGTAATTTATTCCCGCATGATTGATGGTATTGGCGAAGCTGGTGATGTATTAGTAGGACTTTCCACCTCAGGTAATTCAAAAAATATTACAAGCGCTTTTGAAACAGCCCGTCCAAAAAAAATAACTACAGTTGGTTTTACCGGCGCCAGTGGTGGCAAGATGAAATCACTGAGCGATCATTTGATTAATGTTCCTTCATCCGACACCCCAAGAATACAGGAAAGCCATATTCTGATCGGCCATATTATTTGTCAATTGGTAGAGGAGAAATATTTCGGGTGATTGTTTAATGGCTAAATTGTTTGATTGTTTGCAACTTGGCCATGAATTTACAATACGACAATCTAACAATCAAACAATTCAACAATCAGCAATGCACAAAGAAGCAATCATTCTTGCAGGTGGATTAGGAACGAGGCTTCGTGATGCGGTTCCTGATCTTCCTAAATGTATGGCTCCGGTGAACGGGCTTCCCTTTCTTACTTATGTTATTCGCCACTTGTTGTCGCAGGGAGTCGAAAAATTTATTTTCTCACTCGGCTATAAACATGAAATCATCGAAGAATTTCTGAATTCCCGGTTTTCGACTTTAAATTTTCAGTGTTGTATTGAAGAAGAACCCCTGGGTACAGGTGGCGCTATCCGGTTAACATGCAAGCAAACAACTGAAAAAAATGTGTTGGTGCTGAATGGAGATACATTATATAAAATAGATGTACAGGAATTTTACCAGTCACACCTGAATCATTTGTCTTTTTGCAGCATGGCATTGAAACCGATGCAGGATTTCAACCGCTATGGAGTTGTGGAAATCAATAAGGGTAGCGTGGTGAAATCATTCAAGGAAAAACAATTTTACGAGTCAGGCCTAATAAATGGCGGAGTGTACGTATTGCATGTAGAATCTTTTTTAAAAAAAGGCTTCCCTGAAAAATTTTCTTTTGAAAAAGATTTTTTGGAAAAGGAATTTATCCATAATAATATTTACGGCTTTATACAGAATAAATATTTTATTGACATTGGCATTCCCGAAGATTATCAAAAAGCACAGAAAGAATTAAAATACAATCCTCCTGATCTGAAAGCCATTGATAGAAGCTGGACATTATTTATTGACAGGGATGGCGTCATTAATTATGAAAAGAAAGATGATTATATCCGCAACTGGCAGGAGTTTCATTTTTATGATGGAGTCAAAGAATCTCTTGCTATGCTCTCAAAAAAATTCGGGAAGATCATTGTGGTAAGTAATCAGCGGGGCGTTGGGCGTGGCTTTATGACTGATGCCGATCTTGCCGATATTCATGAAAATATGGTTCGTGAAATTGAAACCGCAGGCGGACACATAGATAAAATTTATTATTGCAGTAGCACTGACAATAAGCACATCTCCCGTAAGCCAAACCCGGGAATGGCTTTACAGGCAAAAAAAGATTTCCCTGACATTGATCCCACCCGCTCTATCATGATAGGAAATAATTCCAGCGATATGCTCTTTGCCCGAAACGCAGGATTATTCTCCGTTTTTTTGAAAACAACAAAACCCGAACACCCCCTCCCCCATCCTGCTATTGATCTTTCTTTCCGTTCACTTACTGATTTTGCCAATGCCTGCTCATAGAGAAAGTTTTGCAATTATTTTAAAATTTTAAATTCAATTCTTCGTTTTAAACCTGCGCAATGCCTGATAAATTAATATTTCCTTTGGAATATTCTTCAAACAAACATCTGATTTAATTACTAATTTTGAACGATAAATTCTAAGCATCCTGGTGAAACAAACAGTCATCTCATTTATTCTTGGTTTCTGCCTCGCAGGAATTTGTTTTCTTTCTACTCATGGGCAAAAAATCAGCGAATCGGATTTGAGCAAACTTCAACTAAAAGAAGATACTTTAAAATCTTTGGCTAAAAACCTGATTGTTGACAGCACTGTTGCAGACCGGTTGAGGTCAGACAGCCTGTTCATAAGAACCCTGGTTCGGGCTTTGGAAATCAAAAACTCGTTTTATTATCCATTAGATTCAGTCATTGGTGTTTCAAAGTTGTATGCACCCGATACTTCGTTTCGTATAATTACCTGGTCATTGGCATTGGATGATGATGGTTACTATTACCGTCAGCGTGGCGCTATTCAGTTCCCCACTCCTGATGGATCGTTGAAGTTAATCCCCCTTCGTGATTGTTCTGAATTTACTGCTAACCCAATGGATTCTGTACGCACCAAAGACAACTGGATTGGCGCCGTATATTACAATGTGGTAAAGACAGAGTACAATGGGAAAAATTATTATACACTGTTTGGTTACGATAATAACAGCGCCATGAGTAATAAGAAATGGATCGAAGTACTGACTTTCAATGACAGAAAGGAGCCTCAATTTGGCGGGCCATTTTTTACTTTTGCCCGTGACAGCGTTTACATACCTGTCCAATACCGTTTCAGCATCGAATATAAAAAAGATGCCAGTACTCTGGTCAATTATATTGATGATCTGAAAATGATACTGGTGGATCACCTTATTTCAGAAACAAACGAACCGGAAAATAAATGGACTTATGTACCTGATGGAGATTATGAAGGTTTCCGATGGGTCAATGGGAAATGGGTGCATGTAAACAAGGTATTCAATCAGAAATTAAAGGACGGACAGTTCCCGGTTGATAATCCTATTTACGATCAGCAAGGGAAACCCGATGAAAAGAAGTTGAAAGAGAGTTCAGAGAAGAATAAGAAGAAAAAAGATGGGAAAGAAGAATAGGAAAGCAATTGCTAATTTTCTGTTTGTCTTTTCAAAGTGATTGTTGCTATTAAAATATTGGCCTTTTAGCGATTCCATCATTAATAATAGAAAGAATTTTTTTCCGCTCCTCTCCTTCCAGCAGCAATCTTGGCTCTCTTACAAATTCAGAACCTAATCCTGCCTGTGCTGCAGCCAGTTTTATATACTGAACTAATTTGGGATGAATGTCTAATTCCAGCAAAGGCATAAACCAACGGTATATTTTTGTTGCTGCTTCTATCTTCCCTGCTTTCACCAACTCATAAATCATCACTGTTTCTTTTGGAAATGCACAAACCAATCCGGCAACCCAACCATCGGCGCCGAGAAGCAATTCTTCCATCGCAATGGTATCCACTCCGCAAAGAATTTTATAGCGATCACCAAAACGGTTTTTCATTCTCGATACATTACTTACATCCCGGGTAGATTCTTTCACGGCTGTAATATTCTTACATCCTTGCAGGGTATCAAACATATCCGGCGTTACTTCGATTTTATAATCCACGGGGTTATTATAAATCATGATCGGTAAATCAGTGGCTGCAGCAATTTTTTTAAAATAAAAAACGGTTTCCCTGTCATCAGCTTTGTACCGCATCGGTGGTAGTAGCATCAATCCATCAGCGCCCCATTTGCCGGCATTAGTTGTTTGCAGTAAAGCATCTTTAGTAGAGCTTTCAGCAATATTTAAAATCACCGGAATTTTTCCATTTATTTTTTCAATGGCAAAACGAACCAGCGTTTCCTTTTCAGAATTAGTCAGCGTGCTGGCTTCCCCTAAAGTGCCGCCAAGAACAATACCCTGCACACCGGCTTCAAGTTGCGCCTCTATATTTTTTTCAAACAATGGTAAATCCAATTCATCATTCTTTGTGAACTGAGTAGTGAGTGCAGGAAACACCCCTTTCCATTCAAATGTCATAATTTATTTTTTATAGTCAAAGATATGCTTTATGCTTCACTGAAATTTACTAAACCCTGCTCCCAAAATTGAAGAAACCCATGCTACTGTTTGAAATTTTAGCTCTGTTAGCCAAGGCTTTTATTTATCCCAACTATTTAATAGTATCAATGAAATGAGTTTTGCAGATATTATCCGAAATTCATAACTATGTT
The DNA here is from genome assembly GCA_018266555.1 of Bacteroidota bacterium. Lineage (GTDB taxonomy): Bacteria > Bacteroidota > Bacteroidia > Chitinophagales > Chitinophagaceae > UTBCD1. The sequence goes on from JAFEAF010000019.1 coordinate 264,733, forward strand.
CATAAATCAGCACCAAAACCAACGATATGGAACCACCGATTTTAAAAGAAAATGAATTTGCAAAACTTTCCATCCAAAATAAAACATTGCAAAGCACTGCCAAATCCTGGTTTTTGAAATTCGGATTTTATTGGAGATTATTTCCATCACCGGATATCGAAATCACCCTGCCAGCAGATGAAATTAAAAAAATGTCAATACGGGGTTCAAAAATTGTCGGCTTTGTATTTTTCATCCTTGCAGCGGTAATCTTTGGGCTTGGATTTATACCTGGCAAAGATCAGATAACAGGAGAAACAGTAAATGCATCCAGTGGGCAGATTATTACAACTACGATCATAACAATGTTACTGGTATTTTTGGGAATATGGTTTTTGCGTTCAAAGACCGGGCGGCTTAAAACTCTTTACACCTCTTACAAAGGAGCCTGGGTTGTATTGTATGCATCGCAGGATAAAGAAGAATTAAATTTCCTGAAGCAACTTATTGAAAAAAGTAAAGCCGGTTAATACGCACCTTAATTTAACAATCCCTTGCCATGGTTTGAAAACGAAGCAGGATAACGGTATGAGCATTCATTTTATTAAGTAATAAACACCGCCTTGCTTAGCCGTATGAAAGACCTGGTTCAGTTTTTTATATTCCGGGGAGCTTTCATTCAGCAACGGGTTGGTGTGATTGAAATGAATAAAATAAACTTTCTTTTTATCCACATCGGACAATGATTGAAATTGCGCCATGCTTTCTGTAATAAATGGATGCGGTACTTCACTCATGGGTCTTCCCACCAATTCGCCGTCTGCATAAAAAGTTCCGTCCAAAAAAGAATAATCCGATACTTGAATAAGGCTGTCAATATCCTTATCAAATTTTTTCCATTTATCAATATCAGGAATAAATACTGATTTCTTCTTTCCATACTCTATTTCAAATCCTGCTGTTTCCGAAAATTCATCCCGGTGCGGAACTAAAAACGGTTTAATTGAAAAAGTTGCATTTAAAGTAACCGGCTGATCTGCCCTCATTTCATGCAAAGAGATATTTTGAAGTTGTACCAATAAAGACCAGGGCCCGTTATTTTTTAAAAAGTCAACCATCCGTGGCATTGCATATACCGGAACGTATGAAGTATTCATCGCTTCCCGGCCCAGCTGCATTAATCCGGTGTAATGACCAATATGTGCATGCGTAAGAAAAATTCCATTTGGTAAAAAAGAAAATTGGAAATGAGTGAGCTGTTGAAATAAATGCAATTGCTCTTTAATATCCGGCGTAGCATCCAGCAGCCACCATTGATGTGTTGCCGGATCAGCTAATGCCAATGAACTCACCATTCTTTTTTTGCCGGGATCTTTCCATGCAGGAAGGCAACAGGATTTATCACAACCCATTTGCGGATAACCGGCATCCTGTGCAACACCTAAGACGAGGATAAATGGTTTTGTTTGTGTGGTGATATAGTTTATTGTTGTTGGAGTAAGTATGAAGATGCAGCAACAAGCAAGAAGTGTGTTTTTCATAGCTGAAAGGTAGTAAATGCAATACTTTAAAATTAATCAGTTGTTAATATTTCGGTAACATTAAATAAGCCCGGATAATATTTTCAATTGAAAACTTTGTTTAAACCATATAACCTTTGCAGCAAATACCCGAAAAATAATTAATTTGCAGCCTGATTTAATTATCATGCATCAAAAGCCTTTGCTAAAAAGTGTAACAAGCCTGCTGCTGCTTTTGATATTTGCATTCAGCATCACTCCCAAACAATGGATTCATGAATGGGTATTTCAGCATAAAGATGTTTATACCAGGTGTACTGATGGCAGCTTTAAAACGCATTTGCATCAGTCAGGCTTTCATTGCGAGTTGGATAACATTGTTGTGCTTTCACCATTTATTTCGGAAATCGCCTCCATTGAATCAAATGCTCCCCTGGTTCACTCTGTTTATTATTCCCGAAACATAATTACCCTTAATTCTAACAATTATTTCTTCTTTGATCTGCGTGGACCTCCTGCCATGGGTTAATTGGATCCTCTTTGGGCAAACACAATTCAACAAAAATTAGTTTCTGTTTTGTTGAACTAAAATTAAAAAGCAGCAATACGGATTAAGAACAGGCATTAACCGAATACTTGCACCTGTTTTCAGCAAAATATTATCTAATGAAAAAAAAATTATTGATTAGCATTTCATTTTTACTGGTATCAGCCATGCAATTCGTAAAAGCACAAGGTATAGAAAATGAAACAGCCAAAAAAAAGGCTCATTATTTTATTGGCACTCTTACCGGCCATGTTACGGATAAAAACAATGGGACTCCCCTGGCCGGTGTTACGGTATATATTCCGGATTTGAGAGTGGGTGGGGTAACGGATTCAGTCGGTAAATATGCTCTGAAATATTTACCCGAAGGAAATTTTCTGGTAGAAGCAAGAATGATCGGGTATAAAACGGTAACAAAAAATGTAACGATTACAGATGTTTCTTCCGAAAATTTTGAACTTGAAATCAGCGCTGTGGAAGAAGGCGAAGTGGTGATCACCGGTTTGACAAAAGCCACCCGGATAAAAAGAAACCCGGTGCCCATCATTTCCATAAATCATGATTATATTTCAAAAAATCTCAGCACCAATATTATAGACGCCATTGCAAAAGTTCCCGGCGTGAATGCTGTCACCACAGGGCCTAATATTTCCAAACCTATTATCCGGGGGCTGGGATTCAACCGCATTCTTACTTTGTACGATGGTGTGCGGCAGGAAGGAGAACAATGGGGCGATGAACATGGAATTGAAATTGATCAATATGGTATTGACCGCATAGAAGTAATTAAAGGGCCGGCCAGTTTAAGTTATGGTTCGGATGCCCTGGCAGGTGTGGTAAATTTGATTCCCTATCAACCGGCTCCCGAAGGTAAACTCAAAGGTGATATTTTAACTGAATACCAAACCAACAATGGAATGTTCGGAGGCTCGGCCATGTTGAGCGGTTCTAAAAATGGTTTTGAATGGATGGGCAGAATTTCGCACAAACAGGCTACCAATTACCAAAACAAGTATGATGGCAGGGTATATAACACCGGTTTTAATGAAACGGATGCATCAGCCTCTTTTGGCTTACATGGAAATTGGGGGTTTTCTCATTTGAATTTCACTTTATATAATGACCTGCAGGAAATACCGGATGGAAGCCGTGACTCTGCAACCGGAAAATTCACCAAACAAATCACTGAAGAGGATTTATATCGTCCGATAGTACCAGATAATGAATTGAAATCTTACTCTATTACTCCTTTGCATCAGCATATACAGAATTATCGTGTCTATTCAGCTAATAGCTTTTCATTAGGAAGAGGCCGCCTGATCTTCAATCTCGGTTATCAAAGAAGCGTTCGCCGGGAATTCAGTCATCCTGAAGTTCCCTACCAGGATATAGCAGGATTATTTTTACAACTGAATAGCTTTACTTATGATGTAAAATATAATTTTCATGAAAACAATGGGTGGAATATAACGGCCGGCGTCAACGGAATGTACCAGCACGATAATGTGACAAAAGGAACGGATTTTATTATCCCTACTTATCACCAGTTTGATGTGGGGCCTTTTGTATTGCTTCAAAAAACAATTCATAAGCTGGACCTGGCCGGTGGATTGCGATTTGACAGCCGCTCTTTTGTTAATAATGAATTATACACCAAACCAGATCCCGTCACCGGTTTTGATACGCCGGTTTATGGTGCTGACACGGTAAATGCAAATCATAACTTTTATTCTTATAAACATTTTTTCTCCGGATTTTCTTCCAGTATTGGCGCTACATATAATTTCAATAAAAGTTTTTCAGTAAAAACAAATATTTCCAATGGTTTCCGGGCGCCGAATATTTCTGAAATTTCTGCTAACGGAGTGCATCCGGGCACCAATATTTACCAGATCGGTAATAATAATTTCAAGCCTGAATTCAGCTTACAGGAAGATATAGGTTTTGCTTTTTCATCTTCTGCATTAATCGTCAACCTGAGTTTATTCAATAACCGGATATACAATTATATTTACAACCAGAGGTTATTGAGTGTTAACGGCGGTGATTCCGTAATTGTGCCCCTCAATCAAACCTATAAATTTCAGCAGGGCAAAGCGAATTTGTATGGAGGAGAACTCAGCATTGATTTGCATCCCATAAAAGCGCTTCATTTTGCAAACAGCCTATCTGTAGTCTATGCAAACAACAAAAGCGTTAATGCCAAATTATCTCCCGACAGCAGCCGCTACCTGCCTTTCATTCCCCCGCTGCATGGGCTTTCAGAATTGCAATATGATTTTTCTTTTAAATCCAAACGGTTAGTCAATACATTTATAAAAGCTCAGGTAGCTTATACGGCCGCTCAGAACCGGGTGTATTTGACGGATAATACTGAAACTCCCACGCCGGGTAACAGTTTATTTAATGCGGGTGCAGGCATGGGCATTGCAAATAAAAAAGGGAAAACGGCTTTTACCATTTCCATTATGGGAAATAATTTATTCAATGTAGCATACCAGGATCATCTTAGCCGGTTGAAATATTTTGTTTGGCACACGGCCTCTGGAAATGCGGTAGCAGGGCCCAAAGGAGCTTATGGCATTTATAATATGGGAAGAAATATCCAGTTTAAAATTAATGTGCCCCTGTCCTTCGATGCGAAATAAATAATTTCGAATTTGAGCGATGCTGCAGTATTTCATCTGCGGCATCTCTTTTTTATAGAAATCTTTCAGCCACGCATCAACCTGTCCATTTTCTTTTCTATAGTCTGCTTATCGGTTTGCGTTTTTGCCAATGCCAATGCTTTTTCAAAATGCTGACGGGCTTTTGCAGTATCCATATCAGAATATAATTCTCCAAGCAGCAGAAAATAAAAATGATTGTTCGCCAGATTTAGTTTTTCTGCTTCCTCAATCGCTTCTTTTTTACCATGAGCTCTTGATAGCGCATAAGTGCGGTTTAATGCCGCCACAGGAGAATATTCCAATTGCAACAACTGGTTATAGAGCTGTAAAATTTGCTCCCATTTTTCTTTGCTGTTTGTTTTCTGCGTATGACACCATGCTATGCCGGCTTCCAGATGATATTTTGAAATTTGATCTCCGCCCGCGGCATGATGAAAAAACCAGGCACCCCGGGCAATCAGCTCCTGATCCCAAAGCGTTTCGTCCTGCTGATCATACAAAATCAATTCGCCGTTTATATCCATCCTTGCATCAAACCGGGAAGCATGAAAACACATCAAAGAAAGTAATGCGTTTACTTCCGGCAAATCGGTTGTCTTATTTTCAACTAGGATATTGCACAGCCGCATGGCTTCAAAGCAAAGATCTTTACGAAGCGTAACGTCATTACTCAAGGAATAATATCCTTCGCTGAATAACAGGTAAATTGTTCGCAGAACAGCAGCAAGCCGCTGTTCTATTTCTGAAGCGCCAGGCATTTCTACACGAATCTTTTCTTCCCGTAATTTTTCTTTGGCCCGAAATAATCTTTTATTGATCGTTTCCTTATTAGTAAGAAATGCGTCTGCAATTTCTTCAATGCCGAATCCACAGAGTATGCGTAAGGATAAACTGATCTGTGCATCCACAGAAATGGTGGGGTGACACAGTGCAAACATCATTTGCAACTGGCTATCATTTATATTTTCCGGAGAAAGATCAATCCCGGGTTCGTCAATAGCTTCCAAAGCCTTCTTTAATTCCGGGGCGATTTTATTTTCGAAAAGATTATTTCTCCGTAAATAGTTTTTTGTTTTGTTTTTTGCCACTGTATAAAGCCACGCTGTTGGATTTTCAGGTACGCCATTCAGCGCCCAACTTTGAGCAGCGCTGAGAAAAGTTTCGCTGGCAATATCTTCAGCCTGCTCCACCTGTTCTAATCCATAATGACGGCACAATACTGAAACGATCTTACTATATTCAGACCGGAATAAATGGGGTATTAATTTATCTGCCTGCATAAACAAATGAGGCTGCCGAAAGTAATGTATCCCTCAAAGCCACAATGTACACGAAGAAAATGAAGTCAAATAATAAATGCTTTGTATTCTTTGCGTCTTGTAGGGAAATAACAAAATTGGCTTTTGAGTCTCGTTATCATTTTTAACTTTCATTATCATCAGCAGCAATAAATTTGCATAACGACGCAGTATGATCATTTTGGAAAAGCAGCCGACGTTTTGATGAATTAAGAAACAAATTATTATTATCAATGAAGCCCGTCACGCCTTGCTATCTTTCTTACTTCAACACTGTTCCCCTCTCCTTGCAATACAGGACAACCTTTGGCAAATCCCACAGCTTCTTCAACGGAATCAGCTTTGACAATGATGAATCCGCCGATGGTTTCTTTAATATCTCCGAAAGGTCCGTCGGTAACAATGTTTTCCACACTTTTGTGTGATACCACTTTTGCGTTTTCAAAAACAAGACCGGTGCCACTGCTGAATTTGTTTTGCGCTGCAATACCGCCAATCCAATCCATCGTCTGTTTCATCCAGGCTTGTATTTGTTCCGGCGAAGCAACCTTTTTGCCATCCGGGTGTCGAAAAATTAAAATGTACTCTTCCATGTTAAAAGTTTTTTGCATGAATAAATTTATTTACTCCATTATAACAAACGCAGGAGGACGGATTGGACATTCCTTTTTATCTTTTTGTAGAATCGTTGAAAATAAAAAAATGGCGTAAGCAAGGATTTTTAACTCTTTGCAATAAAGCCAATCTCGCTTATCTTAATACGACAGGTTATTCAGTAGATACTGACATCAGAATATACAAGATGAGGTTACGGAATTAGAGATCAGCTCTCCAAACAATTTAAAGTTATTTAAATTTTTGGAGCAGTTTTTTTCCCGATTAAAATCAAAATATCAATTGGGTTACATTGGGTTATTTTCAATGTTGCGGTTTTTTGCAGGAACAAAAATTTTCTTTTTGCTTCTTTTTGCGAGAACCTGCGATTTTCCTACCTATATATTTAATAAATTGCGATACCAAAATTCAGGAGAAGTAAAAAACTAATTGACAATCGCAGAGCATTTTTTTATTTCTTCATTATTAATTTATAAACCAAAACGCTTATGAGAAAAGCAATTTTCTACAGCTTAACATTGTTGCTGTTTTTAATTCCGGTTTCTGCATTTTGCCAGGTAAAAAATGTAACAGGCAAAATCACTGGTGAAAATGGAGTGGCAGTACCTTTGGCAACCATTCATCAAAAAGGTACTAAAACTTCAGTTTCTGCTGATGAAACCGGACAATTTTCCATAACGGTGTCAGGCAAAAATCCTGTACTCGTTATTTCTTCAGTCAATTTTCAAACGCTTGAAGTGCCGGTAGGTGCTGAATCGGTTGTCAATGTTACTTTACAATCGGGTGGTGAATTAACCGGTGTAGTTGTTACGGCATTGGGCATTAAACGTCAGCAAAGATCATTGGGGTATTCTGCGCAAAGTGTCAATGCGCAAGCCATCACCGAATCGCATCAACCAAATATTATCAATGCACTGCAAGGAAAGATTGCAGGGGTAACTATTACCAGTTCCGGAGGCGGACCGGGACAAGGTTCTAACATTTTAGTTAGGGGGATTAACTCTTTAAACCTCGGGACAGAACCGTTGTTTGTTATTGATGGAATTCCCATTGACAATAACACTTCTTCTCAAGGAACAGGTGGTGGATTACCGGCTTCTATGCCTAACAGGGCGGCAGATATAAATCCTGAAGACATTGAAAGTATAAATATCTTAAGAGGTGGCGCCGCTACAGCCCTTTATGGTTTGCGTGGCGCAAATGGTGTTGTAGTCATTACAACTAAAACTGCACGCACAGGTAAATTCAGGGTTAACTATGCCGCTACATATGGAATTGACCAGGTTGATAAATTTCCTGCTGTGCAAAGCAAATTTTCCCAAGGCTTCGGAGGCCAATATGACCCGGGGTCATTCTGGCCAGAGTGGGGACCTACTATTGAAAAGGCAAAACAGCTAGACCCTACACATCCGGATAAACTATTCAATCAGTATAAAAGAGCTTATCAGAACGGTAACCAATTTAGAAATACACTGACATTATCTGGGAGAACAGAAAAAGCTTCTTTATCTTCTTCCGTGTCATATTTTAAACAGAATGGAACTATACCATGGACCTGGTACCAGGATATTTCGGTAAGAATGAATGGAAGATTAAAGTTTAATGACAAGTTCAATATGGGAAGTGCGTTATATTATTTTAATACAGATGGAAACTTTTATGATGCTAACCGGTTTAATGAAAACCTGTCCTACTGGTCACCACGTTGGGATGTGAGAGATTTTATTAAACCTGATGGTACACAAAAAACGTATGGCAATAACAATCCCTGGTGGTCAGCCTACACAGATCGGTTTAGATCTAATGTAGATCGAATCATTGGAAGCCTTGATTTTACATTTAGCCCTGTTTCATGGGCTACAGCTACATACCGCATTGGTATGGATTATTATGCTGATAAACGAACACATACACAACCGGGGCCAAAGGGTGTTCCCGGAGAAGTTGTAGGATCCGATGATAATGGTCTTGGGTTTGTAGGGCAATATAGGAATTCTTTCCGCCAAATCAATAGCAACCTGATGATCACTTTAAATCATGACTGGAATAATAAAATTAAAACAACATTACGGGTTGGCCATGATTTATTGGACCGCTCCAGAACTCAGATAGCGGCAACCGGAAGTGAATTGGTGGTTTACAACTTATTTACTTTAGGAAATGCAAAAGTTCAGAATGTAGGGCAATACGATGAAAATTACCGCATCATAGGGGCTTATGGTGAATTGACAACATCTTACAAAAATTATTTGTTTTTAACTGTAACCGGAAGAAACGACTGGACATCTTCTCTTGAAAAACAAAATCGTTCTTTCTTTTATCCTTCTGCAAGCCTCAGTTACATTTTCTCCGATATGTTTAAACTGCCGGAATGGATGAATGAAAGTAAATTCCGCCTTTCCCTGGCTCAGATTGGAAAAGATGCAAATCCATATAGCACCAGTATTGTATATATTCCTACCGGTGCGCCAATTAATGATGTCATCAGGTTTACAAGAAATAATGCTGCCGGTGATCCTTCACTCAAACCGGAATTAACCACAGCATTTGAAGTAGGAACTGATCTTAATTTCCTAAATAACAGGCTCGGTTTGAATTTTACATGGTATAGATCTATCAGTAAAGATTTAATCATGGATGTGTCCACAGCTCCGGGAACGGGGCAAACAAGCATAACGCTTAATGCCGGTGAAATTAGAAACAAAGGTGTTGAATTGACATTGACCGGAAAACCTTTAGTTACAAAAAATCTGACATGGGAAACACAGTTAAATTTTTCTGCTAACAGAAATAAAATATTATCTGTTTATAAAGGACTTGATTACATACCCGGAGGAGGCTCTTTTGGATATGGTGGTTCGGGACCTTCATTTCTTTTCAGACCAGGGTACTCAGTTGGCGATATTTACGGAACATATTGGTTGCGCTACTATGGAAATAAACCAGAAGATCCTTTACATACAGATAAAAGCCTTCCACAGGTTATTGGGGCAAATGGATTTCCTGTAAGAGCTCCGGCTTCCAGCCAAAAAGTTGTTGGCAACTCTATGCCGGATTGGATAGGTAGTATTACCAATACATTAAAATATAAAGGGTTATCATTGAGTTTCATGTTTGATACCCAGGAAGGACTGGAAAAATGGAATCAACTTGATAATTTTATGGCTGCATTTGGAATTGCCAAATACACTGAAAACAGGAATCAGACTGTTGTTTTTCCAGGTGTACTTTCTAATGGAACTCCTAATACAAAACCAGTTTGGCTGGGACAGGGTGTAGGACCGGATAATGTAAATTACGGATCAGCCGGTTATTATAGGGCCATTTACCGGGGAGTAACAGAAAACTTTGTACAAGATGCAAGTTGGATTCGCCTTCGTACGATTTCCGTAAGCTATACATTACCGGCTTCTTTGCTTAAGAGAACTTTTATTGATAATGTCAATATTAGCTTCACAGGTAACAACCTTTGGCTATCTACTAAATATAATGGGTTTGATCCTGAAGCAAGCGATGCCATTACTGGGGATATTACGAGTAGCTCACAGGCAGGATTTACTTATCCTCCTTTGAGAAATTTTTTGTTCAGCATTAATGTAAACTTTTAAATTTTATCATCATGAAAAAATATTTTAATCTTATTTATTTAATGGTGATAGTGGCATTAATATCAGGGTGTAAAAAATATCTTGATATAAATAAGAACCCTAATGCTTCGACAGACCCTCCGATAGCGGGGTTACTTGCTAATACCACAAACCTTTCACCGTATAATGCCTATTACCTGGCCAGTCTTACCTCTTACTACACACAATACCTCGCTTCTCCAAGTGTAGATGGTACGGCTGATACTTACCAACAATCAGACCCCTCCACTGCCTGGGGTAGTATTTATAATACGCTGACTGATCTTTATGATATGAATAAATTTGCACAGGCAAATGGATTAGTTGCATACCAGGGTGTCGCAGATATCCTCACTGCGTATAACCTGAGCATAGCTTCAAATGCATGGGGAGACATTCCTTATTCAGAAGCATTTTTGGGAGGCGCTAAACTGGCACCCAAATATGATAATCAAAAAGGAATTTACGATACATGCCTGGCTTTGATTGACAGAGGAATTGCATTATTGAAACTACCTGCGGCTACGGGTGGATTAGATGCCCCCAGCGATTTTATTCATGGTGGCAATCTGACAAGCTGGGTAAAAACGGCTTTTGCTTTGAAAGCCCGATTGCTAAACCAGGTAAGTAAACGTCCAACTTATAATGCGACTTCTGTATTAGCTGCAGTTGATAATGCTTATACATCAAATAACGACGATGCGCAGATTACTGCCTTTGAAGTAAGGAATCCCTGGGCACAGGATGCAAGAGATAATGCCAATTTAGTTCTGGATGTATGGCTTAGCTCTTATTTTGTAAATGCAACCAATGGCAAAACTTATGGTGTCTTTGATCCACGCTTACCTTTAATTACCAATAAAACAGATAGCGGAGATTATAGAGGTACTCCGAATGGTGCCGGTTACCAGGGAACCAGAAATACAGATCATGTACAATGTTACCTTGACGTAGGTAAATGGTACTCCGCTGATAATTCTCCTTTAATGATGTTAACAAATTCTGAAGTTCGGTTTATTGAAGCAGAAGCTGCATTGAGAGCAGGCCAATTAGATAGAGCATACAATGCCTACCTCGCAGGCATCAGGGCGAATATGGTAAAGCTGAATGTAGCACAGGCAGATACCACTTTATACCTTTCCAATCCTGCTGTTGCTGTTGGTAAAAATAACCTGACTCTTAAACTAATCATGAAAGAAAAATATGTCGCTTGCTTTTTGCAACCTGTAACCTGGGTGGATATGCGCAGATTCGATTACAACTATCAAAGTTTTGCATTACCTGTGAATGTATCACTTTCTACATTTATCAGGAGAGCAGACTACCCAAGCACAGAAACTACAAGGAATGGCGCTAATGTTCCCGCTTACCAAAGAACGGATCATCTGTGGTGGGATCAATAAAAAGAATATTATTCTAAAAAAATTAAAGGCTGTCTCATCGGGGCAGCCTTTTTACGTGTATAGGGTCTTCCTGTAAATGCTGATAAAACTAATTGCTTAGTAAAATTCAGGTGATTTTTTTTCTGAAGTGGGTAATTCATATTTGTTTTTTCCTGGTTGGGTCGTTTTTTTTCATCATGGGGCATAGCGTTCCTTCTCATTGTTGAGTAATGAGTGTTCGATGTGATCATTTTTGTTATGCTGCGCTTGTATTGATTTGCGAAGTAGAGATTCGGGCCGTCATTCTCACTACGTTGCTCGTAAAGATGCCAAAAAAGATCCAACTGGTTTCTGTGGTTTGATTGAGTGCCGGGATTTTTTTGAGAAAATAATTTTCTTTTTCATTACCAAAGCTTCCTTTCAAAATAGTCCCCCGGGCAATGTTGAGTGTTTTTCTTAAAGCAGCGCTTTGTTCCAGGTGATGCAGTTTTTGTTTACCCTTGGGAATAAAGTTAGTGGCAATGTTATGTTGTTTGCAATATTTTCTGTTCGCATTAGTCGCATAAATCCGATCGGCTGATTGATGGGTGCACTTGCCAAAAAGTTTTCGATGCAGATAAATACCGCTCTGCAGGCGAGTGCCTTCATTAAAGGCATCGTAACTGTGGTGTTCAATAAAATTAATCCCATCAACCTGCAACACATTCACTTTAGCTCCAAACTCAACCGTCTTGGTTTCTTTGCCTCGTACAATCGGACGGATGTATGGCTTGCTCAGCGATACAATCCGGTTTTTTATTTTCTGAACCTGTCCATAGAGTTTTCCACGCTGCTGCTCAAAGACTTTAAGTATGGAGCGCATCTTTGTTGATTGCTTTACCGATAGTGTCGGATGTTTTTGTTGCAAGCTGTTCAGATGTTCTAACAGCTTCAACAAAAATTTCAGTAATTTTTTTCGAAGCTTTTTCTCTGACCGTCTTGTTTTCTTCCTTGTTTTTATCTTCTATAGTTCAAGCGGCTCTTGCGCAACTTTACTAATTTTCGGCTGTACTATATCATAATATACACTTGATGGCAACAATGACAGATTAGTTTTACATCGGCAGGAAAACTGATGCGGCTTTCATAGCAGGTAGCATCCTGCATGCTCACCCCGGTTTGCTCCATATAGGGCTACCAACAAGCCGCAAATTCCTTTTGCATGGCATCAATGTTAAGATGACCGCCAATGTAGTTGCGCCACCAACTGTGCAGGTTTGTATCTCGGATCTTTTCATCAGGACGCAATAAAATGCCACAAAACAATTGCATACTCCAATCGGTGTTGAGGCGCTCGATCAACAACTCATCACTGAGTTGCAAATAATGTTTCAAAAACTGAAGAGCAAGACCACCCTTCACATCAAACCAGGGCTTGCGGCCCAGTCCACTTTTATGGTGCTCCCGTGTGGGCAGTGTGACAGCTAGCTTGTCAAAAGGAATCGCTAAATAAATTTCTCCTAAATCAGTTTGCAAAAATTTTTCGTGCAATACTTGTTAGTGAGAAAACAATAAATTTGTCATGATTTCAAAAAAAGTTGCCACACTTTGTGTATGTTTTATGCCATTGGGGGGTGCATTTATTATTTTCTCACAAACCAACGCCTGTTGTAGATTTCTTATTTACAGGATGACCCTATATACAAAAAAACCCAACCGAAAATCCGGTTGGGTTAAAAAAATATGGCAGCTACCTACTCTCCCGTATTGTGGTACAGTACCATCGGCCATGAGGGGCTTAACTTCTCTGTTCGGTATGGGAAGAGGTGAACACCCTCTGAAAAACCACCATAAAAAAATAAACGCTTAATGCTTAAAGGCACAAGGCAACAAAAGCCATGAGCATTTTACGTTACGCTTTTGGCGTAAATAAGATCATATTGGGCTTGTTAGACAGTATCTAAATAAAAAAATTAAAGCATACGGGCAATTAGTACTACTTGGCTTTAGTGTTGCCACTTTTACACCTGTAGCCTATCAACGTCATCGTCTTTGACGGCCCTTAAAAGTAAACTCATCTTAAGGAAGGTTTCACGCTTAGATGCTTTCAGCGTTTATCCTGTCCGTACATAGCTACTCTGCATTGCACCTGGCGGCACAACAGATACACCAGCGGTACGTACGACCCGGTCCTCTCGTACTAAGGTCATGTCCTCTCAATTTACTTACGCCCACCACAGATAGGGACCGAACTGTCTTGTGACGTTCTGAACCCAGTTCACGTGCCACTTTAATCG
>JAFEAF010000001.1 GCA_018266555.1 Bacteroidota bacterium
TGCCGACCGGTTTGACTTGGAAAAATAAAATTAATTAATTATTTAAACGTGTATTAACGTCGAAAAGGTTTAGGAGCTAACAGATTTTTTTCAATAAATGAAATTCATTGTACTGATCAATAAAAACGAGATGCTCAAAAATTTATTTCTGAGTGAATAGATATTCTTAAGAAAAATATATTCTGCTCTTACAAATTTTATCTTTTCAGATTAAAACCTGGGACAAAGTGTAGAGTTCTGAGTTGATTTGTATTTATTCAAAAACCCGATATAAGAAACAGACATTTCAAATCCACCACGCCCATAGCTGGATGTTTTGAGTGGAGAAACATTAACATCATAGCTAAGCACTACTGAAAAAGGAGCATAATCCAGTTTTACTACCGGTATCAAAGCATCATTCCAGCGCATAAACATTCCACCATGAATGGTATAATCGGGACGATCAGGATCTTCCCCTAACTTAAATCCATACATAGCCCCGGCCACTGTTTCGTTGAATCCATTTTGCATAGAATGATCTGCCTGAATGGTGAGGTAACTATAATCAGTTACTTCAAATTTGAATCCCCCTGAAAAAACCCATTTCGATGGTAACTGAATATTGGCTGCCTTGTAAAAAGAATTTCTGGGATGATTGAAATGATGATACGCAGCGCCGACAAAAAAATTATTGTTGGGATTATCATTTAATGACGAGTTATAGCTCATGCCAACACTACCATCAAGAAAAGTGTAACTGGCAGTCTGAAGTGATTCGCCATCACCCAGGCCATTATACGTACTGTTGGTGGTTATTTTTGATCTGTCGAAATATTGTTGCACTACTCCGCCCATAAAACCTAATGACAAATAACGATTTTTTTCATTGCTTAATGATTTGTGATAATTAAAAGCAGGCAGCAATTGAGTTGTTGTCCATCCAATGGTTCCGGCACGGTCGTACAAAATTTCCAGGCCGGCTGTCATGAAATCATTGGATTTACCAACAGGCATTTTATATTCAGCATTTAAAGATCCGGTGCGGTATGCATTTGTCAGGCTGTTCCATTGATCTCTATAAACCGCCTGCGCTCTTACATCTCCCGTAAAAATTCCTGCAAGTGATGGGTTTCTTAATAATGGCGTCTCAAAAAATTGCGAAAAATGAATATCCTGTGCAGGCGCTATTTTCCATAAAGCCTGTACAAGAAACAAAAAGCAAACGATTTTTATTTTTTTCAAAAACGTCATTTTTATTTTTTAAAGTATCAAGGCTACATTGCCATCCAGCTTAATCACATCACCATTGTCACAATACACTTCCACCTGGTACACATACACCCCCGCTTGTGGTTTTTTGCCTTTATACGTTCCATTCCAGCCATACAACGGATCATTGACCGGAAAATTATTCTGTTCAAAAACCACTTCGCCCCAACGATCAAAAATGCGAAGTGATTTCACACGGTCAAGTCCCCTGCCTCTTGGATAAAATATATCATTACTACCATCACCATTGGGAGAAAAAGTATTCGGCATAAATAAATTAGCGTTCTTGCAAATCACAATGATATGAATCAAAGCAGTATTCACACATCCGTTTTGATCGGTGAATGTGACCGTGTAATCTGTATTGAACTTAGGGCTTGCTATGGGTTGCGGGCAATTGGTACAACTTAATCCTAATGACGGCGACCACACCCAATTAATTGTGTTGGCAGAATAAGTAGCCGGGATTGTTGCTGGAAATCCGTTTTGAATGGTCATGGTACCGGGTAGGGTAACGGTGGGTAAAGGATAAATAATAATATTTTGTTGTGCTGTGTCTTTACATCCGCTACTATTGGTGGCGATGGCGGAAACTGTAAAGTTTCCTGCTACTGAATAAGTTTGCACAGGAGGGTTTTGTAATATTGAATTATTTCCGTTTGGAAAATTCCACAGCCAGGTGACTATTGATGTATCAGGAAAATTAAAAATCCCTGAATGTAACAACGAAGAATTAATACAGGCTGCGGTATCCCCTGCAATAGCAATGGAAGGGCTTTGCACGATTTTTATAGCATTGGTTAAAGTAACTATATCGCTGCAACCACTCTGAGTTTGTACGGACAATGACACGGAATAATTTCCCGGGGCATTATATTGGTGAACCGGGTTTTGTAACGAGGAGGTTGTTCCATCGCCAAAATTCCAGAAGTAACTTATTACCGGATCATTGAAAGTGGTAGAGTCGGTAAAGTTAACAGGCCCGCTATCGCATAAAAGATTTTTATCGAATCCGAATTTTGCATTAGCGCCAATGAGATGAATAGTATCAGCACCTGCAACGGGAATTAAACAACCCGAAGGGTCCTGAAGAATAATCTTTGGCAAAAAATCACCATAAGAATTATATGTATGAGTTGTTGACGGGGAATTAGTGGTTTGAGATGTGCCATCACCAAAATCCCAGAGATAAGTAAACGGCCCTTGCGTGAATGCCGCGAAATTTACCGATAAGGGTTTGCATCCACTTATTGGCAAATAATCAATTCGGGAACCGGCAGTGTCATATACAGTTATTGTTTTGTACGTAGTATCTGTACATCCGCCCCGGCTTGTTGCAACCAGCATGACGGAATAAGATCCTGGTAAAGAATAATAATGGACCGGGTTTGTCAAGGTAGAATTCCCCGGGTTGAAATTCCAGAACAATGATGAATAATAGGTTGATGTGTTTGTGAACTGAACTTGCAGGGGAACGCAGGAACTGACTGAATCACTTACCGTAAAACTGGCAACAGGGCTTTCAACGTGTACGTAAAGATTTTTTATCAGTGAATCGGCACAACCTACCGAATCGTTGATTCTTAATTTAACTGTATAATTACCCGGTGTGATATAATTGTGGTTAACAGTGGGAGTGCCAATTGTGTTTGTGCTGGCCCCATCGCCGAAATCCCAGAAACTATTTATTGGAAATATGGAGGTAGAATTATTTTTAAACATAACGGTAGCCCCGGGACAGGTTATTGAATCAATAGCAAGAAACAAGGAACGAGGGGCTGATATAATTATTAAATTTGATTTAGTAAGACTATCCATACAACCTGCGGCATCGGTCACTTTAAGTTTTACAGAATAAGTTCCTACTGTATTGTAGATATGTTGAAATGGCGGACTGTTGAAAGTTTGAACTGTACCATCGCCAAAATCCCATTGCCAGCTAACAATATTGTTGATACCATCATTTGACGAAAGATCATTGAAAATGGTAGTTAGTCCAATACAGCCGGATGTGTCTATTGCCGAAAAATTGGCAATGGGTCCGTTAACCCTGAAATAGTTTATTTTGATTGTAGTATCCTGGCATCCGTTTATATCTTTTGTGACGAGGGTAACTGTGTAGGTTCCGGAGTTATTATAAATATGGTTTATGGAAGGAAGTGTGGTTGTTGTTGTAAAGCCATCACCAAAATTCCAGAAATACGTTGCAATATTGGAAGGGGTAATACTTGTAGCTGTAAAAGTTGAAAATGCCGGTTTGCAACCTGATGTTGCAGTAGAAGTGAAATCAGGAGTTTCGTCTATGGCATGAATTATATGCGTTATAGTATTGGAACAGGTGCCATTGGTTACAGTCAACGATACTATATAATTGCCCAATGCCGGAAAATTATGAATAGGGTTTTGCAAGTTTGAAGTTGGGCTGCCATCACCAAAATCCCATAGCCAGGAAACGGCGCCGGTGGATTGATCCGTAAATGAAAATTCTGTCCGGTTTGAACAATTAGCTGCAAAGTTGAAATTAGCAACAGGCGGCAGCACGGTGATATAATTGTTTTTAGTCATGGTACCGGGGCAACCGTTATTGCTAGCTACTAACGTCACAGTATATACACCCGGCATTGCATAAATATGACTGGGATTTTGAATAAGAGAAATGGTGCCATCACCAAAACTCCATAACCACTGGTCTGCCGGAACTGAAATATCTGTAAATTGAACAGGTTGTAAGGAGCATTGGGTAAGCGGAGATACGGTGAAATCTACAACAGGATTGGTTCCTACCCTGACAGCGTTGTTTATCAGCAGGGTGTCTGTGCACCCGGTACTGGTGGTGATGATAAGCGATACATTATATGTTCCTTGTGTATTATACGTATGAACAGGAGTAGCAACTGTCGAAGTAGAACCATCGCCAAAATCCCATAAATAGGAAGTGACAATATCCAGCGCATTAATAGTTGCAACCGGCGATATGGTGAATGGGATGCAGCCATGAGTTGGCAATGAAGGAATGCTTATTGTTGCTTTTTGAATTTTAATAAAATTATTTTTTGTAATGGAGTCGGTGCATCCGAATGAATTGGTGACTATGAGCGTTACATTATAATTTCCATAATTGTTATAAGTGTGTACCGGGTTTTGCAATGCAGAGGTAGTACCATCACCAAAATTCCATTGCCAGCTTACTGCACCGGTTGATTGATCCTGGAAGTTAACTGTTAAAGGGGGTTGACAACTTATTGTATCTAAAGAGCTGAAGTCAGGAACCGGCAATGGATTAACGATAATATTTTGCGAAACAGAATCATTACAGTTGGAATAGGTATTTAATAGTCTAATGGTATAGGTACCGGCGGTACTATAAGTATGGGATGGATTTGTCAAAGTTGAAGTCCCGCCATCCCCAAAATTCCAATTGGAACTGCCCGGTGGAGGAGTTGAAGTATTGTTGAAAGTAACCGGAGCATTAACACAGACACTGGCTGGAGAATTAAAGGAAGTGGTAATCCCGCCAATGACAACAGGTATTGCAGACCGAAGCGTATCACTGCAACCACTCGAACTCGTTGTGGCAAGCATAACCGTGTAGCTACCTGGGGCTATATAAGTATGCATTGGATTTTGCAAGACAGATGTGTTTCCGTCTCCAAAATCCCAAAACCAGTTCAACACTCCGGGTCCGGTGGAGTTATTGGTAAAAGTAATATCAGCCGGAGGACGACAAACCGCAGGAAGAGTATTTGAAAAAGCCGAGCGAACACCCGGAGCAACTGTAACATAATTGGCGATGCTCAATACTTTACTGCATCCTTTATCATTTATAACTTTCAAGGTTACAGGAAATGTTCCGGAAGATGTATATAAAATTGAAGGGTTTTGCAAGGTAGAAGTTTGACCATTCCCAAAGTCCCATTGCCAGCTTACATTGGTATTTCCTGATCCAGCAGTGGATTGATCCGTGAATTGTACATGCAGGGGAAAACATCCTGATGTATTAGATGCATTAAAAGAAACTGTCGGTGCTTCATAAACTGTAATGTATTGAGTGCGGATTAATGTATTACTTCCACTTGAATTGGTTACCGTTAACCTTACTGTATATTGTCCCGGAGTAAAATAGGAGGCTGACGGGTTTTGAAGCGATGAAGTATTTCCATTTCCAAAATCCCATTGCCAGGATGTGGGGCTACCGCTGGAAAGGTCCTGGAAGCTGACAAATAATGGCGAACACCCGGCCAGTGGAGATGCCGTGAAATTTGCTGAAGGTAATTGGCTGACTGCGGGAAAAATGCAAAACAGGTACGCAACTACGAAGGTGATAATTGATTTTAAAAGGGTATAGCGATTTGTTTTGGTCAAAAGAAAAGGGTTTAATAGTGCTTTATCAGGAATTTTTTAGCTGTAAAATGTTTCCTTACTCAAATATCTGTCATTTGTAAACGAAGTGTGCAGGCATTCTATTTTAATGTGGATAAGACATTTTTGTGATAAGAACGTTTAATACGAATTCCTGGGCTTTTTATTGTTTGTCAAGCCGCATTCTTTTGGTTTCCGTTCCGTTGGTTTGAGAGGCGACTACATAGGTCCAACTGTTATCATCAATATGCCAGTTTCCGTTAACCAGGCTTAGTGGAGAAATGGCCCCGGGAAAATTTGCCCAGGTTGTCATCGTGGAGGCGCTTCCATCCCAGGTTCCTGTTTTATCAACGGTTCCGTTTTTGATGGCATCCACCGTTTTGTTGCTGTAATATTGAAATTTATAGGCGGAAAAGCTGGAAGTAATATCACTGCCGTTATCGGTAAAGCTGGTTATCACCCATTGGCCATTGGTCATGGCAGATATAATCGCATCCTGGGCAATACGTTCTATGGTTTTCTTGCAGGAAGAAAAAAGGAATAAAACAGCTAATGAGATCAAAATTTTTCTCATAACACTTATTGATCACAAAATAAGATTAACCCCGTGCTTGTCCAATAGTTGTTTTACTAACCAAAAATGTAATTACTGAAGTGGAACATGGGCTCATCAAAAATAAACGTCAAAAGAGTCTTATGTAAACGAAAAGCCCCTCATCCATAAAGGATTTCGGGGCTTAGGTTTTTCAACCTTGAGTTATTTTATAATTCCACTTACCTGGGAGGAAAATTTGGATTGGCTTTCAACTCCTTTATCTGTTTTATATGGCGGTTGCTATGTGAACCCATCATCAGGCAAAACTGGTACCCATCAATCCATCCAAAAGGCATTTGAACTACATGGTCCCGTAAATCCTCCGTGCTAAATTTCAAGTATTTAATCAGTTTTGCTCTTTGAAGCATAAATGCTTCAAGGGAAGCATCAACGGATTTGAAAGGTACATTTTTTGTATGGGTAGATTCCGGTTCACATAAGTCTGAGGACGGGTCTTCCATTTTAGCAATCAATTGTTCATCAGTGAGAGTTATAAACGCTCTTTTTTCAGGGTTAGGAGCATTTTTCATAATGGTCTCAAAAAGATCCCATGATTTTTTTTCGGATGAAGAAATATGATACAGGTATTGTTTAACAGTCCAGCCATTTGAAGAGTGTTTGAAATTTAATTGGCGTTCAGAAAAGCCTTCGGTAACTTTAAAAAGTTCAGCCCGCCCGTCTTTCATCAAATTAATTACGTATTTCCTTTCTTTCTGGGAAAGAGAAGTGTTATTTAAAGTTCCTGCCAGGCCTGTAATCACCAATAAAGTGAGCAGCAGGCGACCTTGGGTTCTTTTCAGCATTACGAGATTTTTTAGAGAAGATTCCAGGATAAGGAGTTATCCAAAGGGCGGGAAAGCGGCGAAAAGGTACAAAAGGATTTTGTTTTTGTGAAGAAAGATTTTCAAAATCTGCGATTATTTTAAATCCTATTTTTTACCAATCCTCCATACATGTCTTTTATACTTTGCATTATGATGAAAGCATAGGGGTCAATAGCTCCAATTCATTATTCAGTTGGCTGATTTCCAAATGGGTTATGGCACAAATGAAATCTCACTATTAATTAATTTTACCTGTCTTTTTATATTGTCCAGAAAAAAACTGATGATATTTCGTTCTTGCCGCCCTATTTTATATATAAAGAACGATTAAAAGCATTGTAAAAGCCGATCCGGCCAAATGCTTAACTTTCATTTATGAAACTGAAGGAAATCATTTCTTTTCTTGAATCAAAGGCCCCGCCTTCTTTACAGGAGCATTATGATAACACCGGACTAATAACCGGCGAATTCACCTGGGAATGTACAGGAGTTATCTGCACACTCGACGTTACTGAAGATGTGGTAAAAGAAGCGATTGAAAAAAAATGTAATCTCATTGTAGCACATCATCCTATTATTTTTGGAGGGCTAAAAAAAATCAACGGGAAAAATTATGTGGAAAAAACAATTATAGCTGCCATTAAAAAGGATATTGCCATTTATGCTATTCATACCAACCTCGACAATATAATTTCAGGAGTAAACGGAAAAATTGCCGAACTGTTAGGGTTGAAAAACATTTCCATTCTTTTGCGAAAAGAAAATACGCTCAAGAAATTGTTTACCTATGTTCCCGTTGATAAAGCGGAGCCCTTACGCAAAGCCATTTTTGCTGCGGGTGCAGGGCATATCGGCAATTACAGCGAATGTAGTTTTAATACAGAAGGCATTGGCACTTTCAAAGCGGGTGCCGGAACCAATCCTTATGTCGGAAATATCGAAGAGCAGCATCATGAAAAAGAAACCAGGATAGAAGTGATTTTCCCGGCGTGGCTTGAAGCAAACGTTATAGCAGCTATGAATTCTTCCCATCCTTATGAAGAAATAGCTTACGAAATTGTGGATATTTCTAACGATCACCAGGGAATCGGGAGCGGAATAATTGGCTACTTACCTGCCGCCATAAAAGAAACAGACTTTTTATCTCACATTAAACAACTTTTTAATGTCCCTGTCATCCGTCATACCCGGCTTTTAAACAAACCGGTGCAAAGAGTAGCGGTTTGCGGCGGAGCCGGAAGCTTTTTGGTTTCCAAAGCATTAGCCGCCGGCGCCGATGTTTATATCACGGCCGATATGAAATACCATGAGTTTTTTGATGCTAACGACCGGATGGTAATAACGGACATTGGCCATTTTGAAAGCGAGCAGTTTACCATTGACCTTTTGAAAGAAATTTTAGAGCAAAAATTCCCTACCTTTGCCGTCCTTAAAACCAGTGTGAAAACCAACCCTGTTAAGTACTTTGTGTGAATGCTGAAACAGGATGGGCAATCTGAACAAAAAACTACAATCAATACATGGCAAACGTTAAAGAATTTTCAGTTGAAGAGAAACTCACTTCGCTGGTCACTCTTCAAAAAATTGAAAGTAAACTGGATGAAATACATATTTTGAAAGGAGAACTACCGATGGAAGTCGCTGACCTGGAGGATGAAATTCATGGTTTGCACTCCCGTCAAATGCGTATAGAAGAAGAAATTAACGGTGTGACTGAATTTATTGAACAAAAAAAGGAGGCCATAAAAGAAGCACAGGCATTGGTAAAAAAGTATGAAAAGCAAAGCACTAACGTAAAGAATAACCGTGAGTTTGAAGCCATCAACAAAGAAATTGAGATGCAGCAGTTGGAAGTGAAATTGGCTGAAAAACATATTAAGGATGCAAACGAAGAGATTGCAGAAAAAGCGGTGACATTGGAGAAGGCAAAAAAAACTATCGGGGCGAAAGAAACCGTATTGAATACTAAGAAAAGTGAGTTAGAAAAAATAATTGCTGCTAATGAAAAGGAAGAAAAACATTTCAATAAGCTGGCTGCAGAAGCGAGGGAGCATGTGGACAGCCGCTTGCTGACTAGTTATGACAAGATCCGCTCAAGTTACAGGAACGGATTGGCAGTTGTTCCGGTGGAAAGAGATGCCTGCGGCGGTTGTTTTTACGCTATTCCCCCTCAAAAGCAAAGTGAAATTCGCCAGCGTAAAAAAGTGATGGTATGTGAAAACTGCGGACGCATCCTGATTGACGAAGATTTGAATAAAAACGTAACCATTCAATAAGTTTATACAAACTATTTTTTTTGTTTTCCTCCTGCCCCGGGCAGGAGGTTTTTTATTTTAAATTGCAATCAGGATGCTGCAACAACTTACCATACAGAATTATGTCATTATTGAAGAACTGGAAATTAATTTTTCTTCAAAATTAAACATCATTACAGGGGAAACCGGTGCCGGCAAATCCATTATCATGGGAGCTTTGGGTTTAATTCTAGGCGAACGGGCGGAAACTTCCGCATTGGTGTATAAAAACAAGAAAAGTGTGGTGGAGGGATTGTTTGAAATAAAAAGCAAAAAGAAGATCAAAAAATTTCTGGTTGAAAACGAATTGGATAGCAACGATGAACTCATCATTCGCCGAGAGATAGGCATCAATGGAAAATCAAGGGCTTTTATAAATGATTCACCGGTAACGCTTGACCAGTTGCAACGGTTGAGTGCCATGTTGGTAGATCTTCATCAGCAGTTTGATTCATTACAATTAGGCGAGTCAGATTTTCAAAGAGAAGTTTTGGATGCGCTGGCTGGTCATTCAGAAATATTAAATCAGTTCCGGCATATATATCTTCAATGGCAACAGGCCGGAAAAGAATATGACGAATTGAAAACCCAAAAGCAGCAGTTTGATAAAGAAGCTGATTACAATCGTTTCCAGTTTAATGAACTGGAAGAAGCCGGTTTCAAAGAAAATGAATTAGAAGAAATTGATTCAAACCTGAAGCTGCTGAATAATGCTGAAGGAATTAAAACTGTTTTATCAAAAATATATTTTGATCTGAAAGAAAGTGAAACACCCCTGGTGCAGCAACTAAAAATTTTATACAATCAATTACTTGCATATTCTTCATTTCACCCGGACATGGCAGCGCTTATTCAACGAATTCAATCAGCGCAAATTGAATTGCAGGATACTGCTGATGAAGTGGAACGCATCAGCAGCCACATCTATTTTGATCCGGAAAAAATTCAACAATTAAACGAAAGACTCTCCATAGGGTATAAATTGCTGAAAAAGCACGGAGTAAAAACAACGAATGAACTGCTTGGGATACAAAAACAACTGGGAGAAAAATTGCAGGCAGTTTTTCAAATTGATGAAGCCATTCAGAATAAGGAGAAAGAAACAAACAAATATTTTACGGAAGCATTGAAAATTGCTGAAAAAATTTCAGATGGAAGAAAAAAGCATGCGAAGCCACTGGAGGATAAAGTGAATAAACTGCTGGTGCAGGTAGGAATGCCCAATGCAAGATTTAAAGTAGAAATAAAACCTGTTGATTTGATTTTTTCCGGGTGTGATGCAATTGAATTTTTATTTGATGCAAACCTGCCAACCGGCGAGAAAGGCAAAAGCGGGCAATTTCAACCCATTCGTAAAGTAGCCAGTGGTGGCGAACTGAGCCGATTGATGCTTTGTATAAAATCGCTGGTGGCACAGTCTATGGACCTGCCTACCTTGATATTTGATGAGATTGACAGTGGCATTTCGGGAGAGGCTGCAAGGCAAGTAGGTGTTATCATGAAAGAACTTGCTGCTAAGAGACAAGTTATTTGCATAACGCATCAGCCGCAAATAGCCGGAAAAGCTGATGCCCATTTCCTCGTTTATAAAGAAATTGTAAAAAATTCAGTAAAAACAAATATCCGCATACTAACGGCTGAAGAAAGAATTACTGTCATTGCAAAAATGCTAAGCGGAGAAAAGCCAACGGCAGCCGCTTTGGAAAATGCAAGGGAGATGGTGAGAAATTAGACTGAGGAAAAGCATTAGAGATGTGAAATTTGTAATAGGTGGTTTACAATTTCCCACGGGAGTAATAATAAAAGAATGAAATGGAAGGCACTAATTATATTGCTTACTTTACTCGTTTCACTTTTTCCGGTATATGTCCTGAATAAATATTTACAGAAAAAAATTTATCCGGAGAAAACATTGGCAAGACTCATCCTTTATCTTTTTTCAGGATTCGCCCTTGTTTTTGCGTACACTTTTTTGATTACGCTTTTTATCAAATTATTTTTTCATGGAGCCTGATTCAAGTGACACGGATCAAAATGAAGCACAGCTGAACATTTTTCCCTATAAGCTCACTTAGAAATATCTTCTTATTTTTACGCCACAACCAAAAAATATTTATATGGGGAATAATTTATTGAAAGGGAAAAAAGGAATCATTTTCGGCGCATTGGATGAAAAGTCCATAGCGTGGAAAACAGCATTAAAATGTTACGACGAAGGGGCGCAGCTTGTATTGACCAACGCACCGGTGGCATTGAGAATGGGAGAGATCAACAAATTAGCCGATGCAGTAAAAGCCCCGGTAATAGGCGCAGATGTAACCAATTTGGAAGATTTAAAAAATCTTATTGACGGGTCTATGAAACATTTTGGGGGAAGTTTTGATTTTATTCTTCATTCAATCGGTATGAGCCTTAATGTACGCAAGGGAAAACATTATACAGAAATGAATTACGAGTGGAATCAAAAAACCATGGATATTTCTGCCATGAGTTTGCATAAGGTGCTTCGTACGGCCTGGGATATGGATGCCCTGAGCGAATGGGGGAGTGTGGTGGCGCTGACTTATATCGCAGCGCAAAGAGTATTTCCGGATTATAATGAAATGGCGGATGCAAAAGCATTACTGGAAAGTGTGACAAGGATGTTTGGCTATTATTATGGTCAAAAAAAGAAAGTGAGAGTGAATTCTATTTCACAATCGCCGACAAGAACGACTGCCGGTAGTGGAGTGAAAGGATTCGACGGGTTTATCAATTATGCAGAAAAAATGAGCCCATTGGGGAATGCAAGCGCTGATGACTGTGCAAATTATATTGCTCTTATGTTCAGCGATTATACCAGAATGGTAACGATGCAAAATCTTTTTCATGACGGCGGATTTTCATTTACCGGTGTAACAGGGGCGGTGATAGAACAGATGGAGAAGTAAGGATTAATATTATAAATACAGAATATAGAAATATGAATAATTAATATTCATCTTCATTAAAAAGAAAATCGTCCTGGGTTGGGTAATCAGGCCAGATGTCTTCGATGGTTTCATAAACATCGCCCTCATCTTCTAACTCCTGCAAATTCTCAACTACCTCAAGAGGAGCACCGCTGCGTATAGAATAGTCAATTAATTCGTCTTTGGTGGCAGGCCACGGAGCATCTTCCAGGTAGGAGGCTAATTCTAAAGTCCAAAACATTCGTCGAAGGGTTTAGTTTAAGGAATTAAGGTTGTTTCGTGGGTACCGGTACCCCCAAATTTTCCGCAAATGTAGTTGTATTAACGAATTTACCAAATCGAAGTTGAAGAACGGGTTGGAAAGGGCCCTTAAAAATTACTGAGTAAGTTGCCGGGCTTTTTTTATAATAGGTTAGGTTTGCTAAAATTTTATTCAATATTTTAGGTATATGTTGACCGGTAAAAATATTTATAAGAGATATGGAACGATTGAGGTTTTAAAAGGTGTCAATATTGATGTTGAAAAAGGCGAAGTGGTTGCTATTGCAGGGCCTTCGGGATCAGGCAAGAGTACTTTGCTGCACATTCTGGGCACATTGGACAAAGCGGATATGGGAACTATTTTGATGAATGATGTGCAGTTAAATATGTTGGAAGGAAAAAAGCTGGCTGCCTTCCGTAACCGGCATATTGGTTTTGTTTTTCAGTTTCATCACTTGCTGCCTGAGTTCAGCGCATTGGAAAATGTGTGTATTCCGGGCTGGCTGGCTGGGAGAAAGAAAAGAGAAGTTGAAGAAAAAGCTAAGGAGCTATTAGAAATACTCGGATTAAAAGAAAGATTGGAAAATAAACCCAATCAGTTAAGTGGTGGTGAGCAGCAAAGGGTGGCTGTAGCAAGATCATTGATCAATAACCCGGACATTATTTTTGCAGATGAACCCACCGGCAATCTTGATTCAGCTAATGCGAAAGAACTGCATCAACTATTTTTTGATTTACGCAAACAGTTTAATCAAACTTTTTTGATTGTAACGCATAATGAAGAATTGGCTACATTGAGCGACCGGGTATTGCATATGAAGGATGGAAAGATTGTGTAGTGAGAGTTTACCGTTTTCTTTTGATTCCATGCAGCCCGGTGAAATGCTTTACGGGAAATGATAACATGGTATTTTATATCTAATACAGTTTGATGCACTGCTCCCAAGGCATCAATATAGCTGGTATCTTTTTTTTCAATATAATCAATGGTGAAGCCGTTACTTGCCTTTTTGAGTATATCCTTATCGTGGCCCAAAAGAATATTGGTTGTAAATGTTCCATCGGCTTCGTCTTTTTTTATAAGCCGGTTGTTATTATCCCTTACATAGAACAAATCTTTACCCTGGCCTGAAAAATCAAGCCCGGCGCCTGTGAGGCCTTTTATACCTCCGGGAGCAGGATCATATTCAAACTCAATCCCTGTTTTATCTTTTGTGGGCTGGCCTGAATGGTTGCGGATAGTTTTCTCTAAGATCACGCCATTCATATCTTTCGATATTTCAAGAATATTTTCTGTCCACTGGCCTGATGAAGAATATGAAGAAATGGTATCTCCTTCTGAAGTGTTGATAGTAACATGCCCGTCTTCATCGGGAGGTGTTCCTTTGATCAGCATGGATGCGGATCCGGTGATCTGCTTGCTGCTGGTTCGCTCTTCAGTGGCTGATTTATCAGAACTATAATTTGTACCAGAATAGGTAAACGATACATACCATTTATTGCCGGGATCCACAATGGTCACACTGCAAATGAGCGTAACTATTTCTTTGCTGGTATCCGATGCCTGAAATTTTACCGCTATCACTACGGGGTTTGTGGCAGGAATTTTTGAAGGAGCGATGTAGGTTGCATGGTCAGAACCGAAACCAACAGATAATTTTCCGTTTGCCGGGTTCTGGTTTGTCCAGGGCTGGCCATTGACGGTCCATTCAGGCAATTGATTTCCGGAAAAAGAGTTTTTGCCTTCGTGCAGAGTCATGTCGTCGCCAAACCAGTAAATTCCAATATTCATTTGCTCATCTACAGGTAAAATGGAAGAATAACCGGGCAGAAGGATGTAGTTGGAGATGTTTTGGGAATGGCTTTTTACAAAAAGCAATAACAGGAGGCTAAGTATAATGGATTTTTGTTTCCCTGGTTTCCATTTTAAAATAGGAACAGAGAGTGTTTTTTTAGCATGCTCTGAATTGTCCATTTCCTTCATTTTTTTATATTACGAGAACTGTCTAAGCTGGATGGCCGGGGATTACTCAGGAAGAGGAGAAAGATTGTATGAGTTCCTTTCATTCTTTTTCAATCTTGATTTTTATACTTACGTGGTTGACATTACCAAGATCGTCCCCTTCTTTATTTAATTCCAATACTGTTGTTGCCGAGGGATTAAAATGACAAGAGATGTTTAATTCCCCCGCTCCATTGCCCACTGCCATTACAGGGGTTGTTCGGTTCAGATTACCATTTTGATAATTAGTACCTACTTTTTCGCTGTCCAGGAGAGAGACGTTTGCAAAAGGATTATTGCTTTGACCGTTATTGCCCATTTTTTGTTTTAAAGCCTGCATCTGTGCAATATCTTTTTTGTCCTGTGCTGTCAGTTGATTTGGTTTTTTATTTTGAATTGCTTTCATCCTGTTCGCCCAGTCAATTGTTTGGTAGCCGCTTGAAATATTTTGCTTTGCTGCAGTAAATGCTTCCTGGTTAAATACGTTTAAAACAGTTTGATTAATATAATTCTGGGTAATTTTTTGCGAAGCGCTGCCAGATGTTAACAGGTAGGTCTCATTGTTGTCCGGCGAACTAAATGATTTAAAATAAAAAGTGGCTGGCCCGGGTTTATCACCTTGTTTATCTATTGAGATTAAAACAGGCATATCAAATTCCATTGGGCTTTGATATTTCCCTAATGCACCATTTTTGTTTACCATAATTCCATTTTCCACTTTTACATGCAATGTACCTTTACCATTTACCGGGTCAAGCATGGCGGCTCCATTTGAAAGGGGCGTATAATTAACGTATTCTTCAATGTGCAATTTTATATCCATTCCGGTGATTGAAGAGGTAAGAATAATATCACCGGATATTTTATACGCATCTGTAATGGTAACCGCACATTGTAGAATAGTAACTTCTTTTCCGCCGGGTTTGGTTGGAAAACGAACCTGGATTATGACGGGATTTTTTTCCGGTATGGTTGTTGGAGCCGTGTACGTTGCTTTTGAAAAGTTTAATCCATCTGTTTTTAATTTTCCATCAGTAGCAGTGAGATGCAATAAATCGTGCCCGTTTATAGTCCATACTTCGGAATTTTGTAAATCTCCCAATTGGAGGTGGGCATTCTTGTCTATCCTTATTATACTTAAATTGAAAGATGCCCCTTTGTTGACTGTTGCGGTGGCCCCGGGCACCAATTGATAATCCTCAGTTTCCTGCGCCGTCAAAATTGTTGTTACCAAAAGAAAGAATACAAGTGCAAATATTTTTTTCATTTTTAAAATCTTTACAGCGTTAATGCATCATTCAATATTCTCCAATCTATTTTCTGAAGTAGTTCCTGCACCCGGTCCTCAGCTCCGAAAAAGATCACCACAATGTTTTCGATATATGGCGTGTTGTTTGGATGCTTGAATTTGAAATTTGCAGTTTTCCAGTTACCAAAACAGAGCCAATAGCTATATCCCTTGTTTGATTTAAAATATTCTCCGGGGGCTTTTTGTGCTATAGCAACTCCCGGAATCTTTAAATCTGTTTTCGGATCAGGCGTTATGTCTAATGTTTTTCGGTTTATATAAACATACACGGTCACATTGGACATGCTTTTTTGCTTTTCGCCTAAAGCCTTTACGCTGTCGTAAGGAATCGGTTGTTGCTGCATCAGTTCATTGATGCGTTCATTAATGGGTTTAATGAGGCGGTTGAATCTGTCTGAGTTATTTTTTATTTTATATTCTCTTTCAAAATTCTGATCAATATCCAGCGGAACGGAAGGATTAATACTTACGGAAGGATCACTATAAAAATCAGAAGATAATTCCCAATCGGGTGAATTAAACTGATCCAGAATTTTTATAATAATTGGAATGGCTTTGTCCAATACTTTTTTTTGCGCATCATTTGGTTTTACGACTGACTGGGCATGAGTTGAATTAAGAAGTAAAAAATTAAAAAGAAAACAAAATAGTGTATATGACCTGCTTTTCGCCATATTTTTTGATTTAAGGGGTAAATTGATACAATTACATTTTCACAAACTCCACTCTCCGGTTATTGGCTCTTCCTTCCAGTGTGTTATTATCGCTGATCGGTTTGGTATCGCCAAAACCTTTTGATGTTAGCCTCGAAGCATCAATACCCATTTTTACCAGTTGATCTCTTACTGCATCGGCTCTTTGCTGTGATAATGTAAGATTATGCGCTGCAGCACCGGTGTTATCGGTATGACCATCCACTTCAAACTTTAAATCCGGATTGTCGGTCATTACCTTTACGATCATATTCAATGTACCCATACTTTCAGGTTTGATGGTTGCTTTATCTATGTCGAAGTTGACACCATGCGTTACAATTTTTGTATCAGTAAATTTTTTGCCAAGCAAGTTCATATTACCACCTGCAGCTACCCTGATATTTTTGAAGATGATGGGATTCGTGGCATCTCCAATTCCGCCAAACTCTACATAGCCTGGGGTGATGCCGGAGTTAGGAACTACTAAAACTCTAAATTGATCTACATATACTTTGATCTGTTTGTTTTTATAGGCAATAGCTACATGGTGCCATTTGTTTTTATAATTATCATCTTGAATTTCCGATGGTAAACTTCCGTTCAACGTTTTGTCATCTGCATATCCACAGTTAGCTTCACTGGGGGTTACCTGTACATTGCCTACATTTTCTCCGGATGCATCGTTAAAGAAAGTCATCAAGCCATAAGCGGCGTTGTTTGGATTATAGGTATCGTATTCAATTGTAAAATTATTTCCGAGGAATGATTTGGTTTTAGTAAGTGGGGTTACTTTGCAATAATTACCATCGGTTAAGAAGAAACATTCGCTTCCATTCAATTTATTTAAAATGGCCTGTCCTTTTTGCAATTCCCAATGGCTGGGGAATTCTCCATCCTGGTCATCAGAAAAATTGTCTTCAAACATGACTGTATCACCGGGCACAAAATCATAATTGGCATACGATTTAATGCTAACCTCTCCGGATGTATCTGAAGTCTGGCTTGAGTTTTTAACTGATGTACTATTAGTTGTTGATGAAGACTGATCTTTACCAGCATCTTTATTTTTATTCTTTTTCTTGAAAAGCCCTTTGATGGCGTTTTCTGCTTTGCTTACACCATTATCTGCTGCATTATCAATATTGTTATTGGCATGATTGGAAGCAGCATCTTTTGTAACCTGTTTCGGGTCGTTTATCTGCGCTTTGATAGAGCAAAATAACACAGAGGCCAGAAAAGCAGTACACAACTTTTTCATATAAAATAGTTTTGTATAAAGTTGCTTCCTTTTGCAAAGGAAGTCAATCACAAAAAAGTGTGAGATGGCAGACTCTTCCAACTTCCCCAGACAGGGGGCTGTCAGCATACAAGGCCTCACTTCCCCGAAGTTTTTAAAATATATAAGCTTTTTGATTAAAGGAGGCTTCGAGTTGATGGCCTTCACCTTTGGAGAAGATTGAGATCAATCCGATGCTATCTTCCATACACTTTATTCAATGCTTCCGTTCTGCTCTGCACCTGGAGTTTTTCATAAATTTTCCGGGCATGACTGCGGATAGTTTCCATACTTACTTTCATTTCATCAGCTATTTCTTTATATCGAAGACCTTTGGCAAGTTCTTTTAAAACTTCTTTTTCTTTTGGGGTAAGTATGTCCGTTTCATCTATAGAATCTTTTTTCTGAAAAGAAGCGATGACTTTACGGGCAATCTGGCTGCTCATAGGCGAACCACCGTTATATACTTCAACAATCGCATCCAGAATTTTTGAAGGAGCTGTTTTTTTCAGCAAATAGCCACTGGCTCCTGCCTTTAAAGATTCAAAAATATTTTCGTCATCTTCATACACAGTACTCATGATAAACTGTGTTTGCGGGCACATTGCCTTTAATTTTTTTACGGCATCAATGCCATTAATACCTGGTAAATGAATATCCATCAACGCCACGTCAGGTGATAATCCGGGTAATTGAGCAATAGCCTGCTCACCGTTTGCAAAAGTTTTCTGACAACTGAAGCCATCACTTCCATCAATGAGCACCTGCAGTCCTTCCCGGATTTCTTTTATGTCCTCTATAATAACAACACGAATCATTATTTCAAAAATAAAAATTGGTATTTTAACTTATCCTCACAAAAAAGTGTTAGACCGGGATTGCCATCTTTATGTCAGTCCCCATTCCGGTTTCAGAATGTATCTCAAATTTCCCACCTATCTGTTCTATGCGATTCTTCATATTGATCAATCCATTGCCAAATTCTCTTGTATGATTCAAATCGAAACCCTTTCCATCATCTTTTATTGTCATGGTAATACGTCCGTTATTGACGCCAATATTCACTGTTACATTATTGCACCAGGCATGTTTGCAGATATTGTTGAAAGTTTCTTTTACTGTAAGAAAAATATTTCTTCTTGCTTCTTCTGATAATTTGATATATGTAAATTTTTCCGGGTATAAAAAATGTGTTTCAATATTAAAAGGCTCAAAAAATTTCAAAGCATACTCACGGATATATGAGGCGAGATTTTCCAGCGTATCATTTTTAGGATTTAAAACCCATATAATATCCTGGAGATTATCCACTAACTCTCTCGACGATTGCGAAATATTTTCCAACTGTTGCCTTGCTTTCTCCGGTTCAGATAATTGTTTTTTTACTACCTCACTTAAAATCGCAATTTTTGTAAGCCCGCTTCCGAGGTCATCGTGCATATCCCGGCTGATGCGGTTACGTTCTTTTTCCACCGCCTGTTCTTTTTCAAGAAGCAATAACTTTTCTTTCAAGTTTCTCCTGGAAATATAACGCACAACGGTGCCAAAGATCATAATGACTGCAAGTGATACGAGGAGAATAAACCAGGTTCTTTTCCAGAGGGGAGGGAGTATTTCAAATGGTATTGAAATAATATTTGATGCTGCTACTCCATTTGCACTTGAGGCTTTAAGTTGAACAGTATATTTCCCGGGTGATAAATTCGCATATTGAACTTCTCCGGAATTGCCCACATAGCGCCATCCTGTATCAATGCCCTGTAATTTGCAGTAATATTGATTGTGAAAAGGATTTGAAAAATCAGGTAATGCCCAGCGGAATATAATATTGCGACTGCGATAATTGAACTGTAGTGAAGAAGAGCCATTCCATATCACAGGGGTTTCGTTGACTTGAATTTCTCTCAACAATATATCCGGCACTTTTGCGATAGCAGATAAAAATTTACCGGGATTAAAAGTGGTGATGAAGTTGTAGTTTCCAAAAAGCATCATACCATCACTGCGACAAAATAATGAGCCGTCCATATCATTATTTAACAACCCGTCCGCAGTAGTAAAACGACGGAATGAGCCGGAAGGTTCATTGTAAACCACTAATCCATTTTTTGTGATGATCCACCAGTCGCCTTTTTTATCCGGGCAAATATCATAGATCTGCTTATTCATTTCCGGGGGAAGTTCAATAATCTTTAGCTGCCTGCTATTTTCATTCCACTTCAGAAATGCATCTGATGTAGCGCTATATAAAAACCCATTTTTATAAAAGATGGATTGAGTATGCATCATTTCTCCGATCTGACTGGCAAATGGTTTGGAAAAAGTTCCATTTTTTTTGTCAAATAAAATGATTCCTTCGTCAAGATCCGTCATCCAGATATTTCCGTAATTATCTTCTGCTGCTCCGGAAATAACAAGTTTTTTAACTCCGCCCGCTGAAGTAAGAAAATGATCCCATAGCTCTTTGAATTTTCCAGTCGTAGTATCCAGCATCCAGATACCTTCACGCCAGGGAAATACCCAAAGCCGAACTTCAGAATCAAAAAAAAGATGCGTAACAAAGTTTCGGGGAAGCGATGTGCTGTCGTTTTCTTTATGATGGAACCAATGCGTATGCCCGGTTTTTGTGTTGATTTTTACTATGCCCGAAGTGGATCCTATCCAGAGGTCAGTATTGTTTTGCGCAATAGATAAGACAGCTGAGTTGGTACCGGAATTTTTTTCGGACGATGCAAGTTGACATATTGAGCCAAAATCTTTTTTTACATTCCAGGTATCATCATAGAGTTTCAGAAAATTATTTGAAGCGCCACCAACCAACACTGAGTGATTCCATTCAGAAAAGACTACAGCCTGCTCCGTGATATCATTTGCAAAAAAATGATGTTGGAAAAATTGGCGTTCGGGATTGTAAATATATAAGCCCGAAGAGGAGGCCAGCCATAGCCATCCATCCTCGGACCGATAGCAGGGGAAAAAATCGGGAAGCCCTGTCGTTTGTGACGACAAACTGTATTGAAAAAAGCGGGAAGATGCCGGATCGAAAGCAAGTAATTGCCCATCCAGCCATAAAACATTTTTGCCATCCGGCTGCTTTGCTTCGGTGATATTCCGCACAATAGTTGGATGCATGGGCAAAGAAGTATAATGAATGACCTTGCCTGTATGTTTGTTTAATTGCTCGAGTCCATTACCCCAATTGCCGGTCCATATATTTTTATCGGCACTTTCAAATACATAAGAGAAAAGCGGCTGGTAGTTGTAATCATTTTGAAGGCTGATTTCCTTTTTGAATTGAGAATTTCGGGGATTAAATGACCATAGCCCATCCTGGGTTGAAATCCATAATCTGTTTTCGTCTTTATCATAAATAATATGGGTGAGCTTATTGCTTAATGTAATATTGTTTTTATAATCCTTTGAAGTGATGTAAAAATGCCGGAAAGAATTATTTTTTAAATCAAAACTGAACAAACCTCCGTCTGTACTGCACCAAACCCTGTTGTTATTATCAATACAGATGCTATTAATAAATGTTGATGTTCCATAAAGGTTGCGGGGTGGTGAGGATGAATAGAACGTATTATTTTTTTCTGAATACCGGGTTAATCCTCCCGGAGTCCCGATCCAGATATTATTCGAGGAGTCTTCTGTGATGCATCGTATATCATTATTGATAAGTGAACTGCTGTCTGTATCTTTATGTTTGAAAACCGTAATGGAAGATCCATCTAACAGGTTCAACCCATCAGAAGTACCTACCCACACAAATCCTCTGTGATCTTTTAACACACATTGCACGTGGTTATCACTTAAGCCGTTGGCTTCTGTGATGGAATAAAGAACGATATTATTATCTGCATTCTGGGTTATCGCCTGTGAAGTGCTTATTAAAAAGATTGAAAATATTAACTTCGGAGTTTTCAATTCATAAACTTAATAAATGAATGTACAAAAAGAAAGGCATTGATTATACTCTCGGTTTCCAGGGGATTTCTTTCAGATTCAAATCATGGCCAATAAAGCGGGCGAGCATAAAAAGATAATCGCTCAAGCGATTCAGGTATTGGATAATGATGGGATCAACAAACATTTTATTATCATGTAATAATA
The DNA here is from genome assembly GCA_018266555.1 of Bacteroidota bacterium. Taxonomy (GTDB): domain Bacteria; phylum Bacteroidota; class Bacteroidia; order Chitinophagales; family Chitinophagaceae; genus UTBCD1. The sequence goes on from JAFEAF010000001.1 coordinate 21,931, forward strand.
CACATTGTCGTTCTGCCCTGCGGCAAACACACCGGGCAATATGTGTGGATGAAATTGTGCTATGCCCTCCGGGCAAAATGAACGATTTCATTTCCGGCAGTTTTGCATTCATCTTATCTATTTCAGTTTCCAGGAGAAGTACATCAGTTTCTTTCAAATCCGGGATTTTCATTTTCGTCTCTTTGTCCGGATCGCATGCCAGCGAGGATCCAATAGTGAATAAACGATCCTGTATCTCGGCCAAAACATTTTTTATTTCTTTTTTTTCAACCTGGTCGTTTACAAACCCAATCCATGAGTTCAGTTCATCTATGGTGCCATAGGCTTCAATCCGCAAATTGGATTTAGAAACTTTGGTGCCACCAATAAGTGAAGTAGTCCCTTTGTCGCCCGTTTTAGTATAAATCTTAATTGCCATGAATTAAAATTTCGTTACACCTGTTGAAGCAGATTTTCCCTGGCTTTATCACTTTCAATAATACCGTCACGGAGCCTAATGATTCGCCGGGCATGATTGGCAATATCTGTTTCATGAGTTACCAGCACAACCGTGTTTCCACCGGCATGAATTTTTCCGAATATTTCCATGATTTCTTCCGATGTGCTGGTATCAAGATTCCCGGTAGGCTCATCCGCAAGAATAAGAGAAGGATCATTCACTAATGCTCTCGCAATGGCTACCCGCTGGCACTGACCTCCCGAAAGTTCATTGGGTTTATGATGACTCCGGTCAGAAAGATTAACTATTCCCAGGAAATGTTTTGCTTTTTCAATTCTTTCCTTCTTCCCCATACCACTGTAAATAAGTGGCAGTGCTACATTTTCCAGTGCTGTCAGCCTGGGTAACAAATTGAATTGCTGAAATACAAACCCGATCTCTTTATTCCGTACATCTGCCAGGTCGTTGTCTTCCATTTTACTTACGTCCTTTCCATTAAGGATATATTTTCCATGGGTCGGTGAATCAAGGCAACCAATAATGTTCATCAAAGTACTTTTACCGGAACCCGAAGGCCCCATCAATGCTACATATTCATTTTTCAGAATATCCAGCGAAATGCCTTTCAGTACTTTCAACTCCATCTTTCCCATGAAGTAGCTTTTCTGAATGTTTTCGAGATGAATAATTGAATTCATAGTTTTTTGTTTCCGGTTCCCTGTTACTGGTTATTTATTTTGAGTTTAATCACTGGCAACCAGTAACCAATGGCCAGGAACTATTTTTTGATCACCTTAGGTACTTTAAAAAATTGTTCATCATGCAACGGTGCATTTTTTAGCAAAACTTCTCTGCTGATAGAACCCTTAATTTCATCTTCTCTTAAAACATTCACTTCGTTGCTCATGTGTAATAAAGGCTCAACATCATCAAGATTCAGCTCGTTTAGTTTTTCAACAAAACCAATCATTTTCTGCAAGTCATTTTTAATTTCAATTTTTTCAGCAGCATCAAATTTCAGTTTTGCCAAATGGGCCAGTTTATCTATTAATACATCATTGACTTCCATGCCACAAATATAATCAGAAGTAGAATGCCCGAAGTCTGATGTGGGATGAAAGGCAAGCTTCCTGAAATCATGCCACGTACTTCAGGCCTCATTTCCTAACTTCGCCGGAATGGAAAAGAAGAAAGAAAACCTGTCTGTCCAAAGGCAGATTGTCATGAGTGGAATCCGGCCTACCGGTTATTTACATCTCGGTAGTTATTTCGGAGCGCTTCGGAATTATGTTCGTATGCAGGAACAATACGATTGTTATTTTATGGTTGCCGATTGGCATTCATTGACGACACATCCTGATACAAAGGAATTGAAAAATAATGTGCTCAGGGTTCTGGCAGAAAATATTGCTGCAGGCATTGATCCTTCAAAAGCCTGTCTATTTTTGCAAAGCAGTATTCCGGAAATAGCCGAGTTGTATCTATTATTAAATATGCTTGCGTACAAAGGTGAGTTGGAAAAAACCAGTACATTCAAAGAAAAAGTAAGATTACAACCTGAAAATGTAAATGCAGGGTTACTGACTTATCCTGTTTTGCAGGCTGCAGATATTTTGGTTCACCGGGCTAAATATGTTCCTGTGGGAAAAGATCAAAAGCAACACCTGGAAATGGCACGAAATTTTGCACAGCGCTTTAATCATCGTTATGGCGAATTATTTCCTGAGCCTGAGGCATTCAATTTCGGAGAAGAGTTAGTGAAAGTTCCCAGCCTGGATGGCGCCGGGAAAATGAGTAAGAGTGAAAACCAATTTGCCACCTTATATCTTTCAGATACTGATGAAGTAATTCGTAAAAAGGTGATGAAATCGAAAACAGATGCAGGCCCTACTCAAAAAAATTCTGGCAAACCGCAGGAGGTCGAAAATATTTTTATGCTGATGAAATTAGTCAGTGCAGAAGATACAGTCAGGAAGTTTGATGAGGATTATGCTAATTGTACCATCCGGTATGGCGATTTGAAAAAGCAACTGGCTGAGGATATGGTTACATTCATTGCACCTATTCGGGAAAAGGCGGAACATTTTTATCATGATCACAAATTCCTGGGCCAGGTAGTGGAACAGGGTAGTGAAAAAGCCCGCAAAAGTGCTAAGGCAACCTTAGAGCTGGTTAGGCAAAAAATGGAGTTTAATTATTTCAGTCATTAAGAATACCAGATCTTTTGTAAAAATATTTTTGTTGTCAGGCGGATAAATAAATACTTTAGTCTTTTGGGATAGCTTAGCGGATAGGTAGGACTTTCACCCGAAATTTTAAATGACATCATGGCAAAAGCAAAGAAACCGAAGCATATTGCGGTAGCGGGAAATATCGGTGCCGGAAAAACAACGCTGACAGAAATGCTCAGCAAACATTACAAATGGATTCCTAATTTTGAAGATGTGGATCACAATCCATACCTGATGGATTTTTATGAAGACATGCCCCGATGGAGTTTTAATCTTCAGATATATTTTCTTAACAGCCGCCTGAAACAATTAGTGGAAATCCAGGCTGGAACTGAAACGGTAATTCAAGATAGAACCATTTATGAAGATGCCAACATCTTTGCACCAAACCTGCATGACATGGGGCTGATGAGCAAAAGAGATTTTGATAATTATTATCATTTTTTTCAGACTTTAAAGACAATGGTAAAGCCGCCAGATCTGTTAATATATTTAAATGCCTCTGTGCCTACACTGGTTGGGAATATTCAGAAAAGAGGCCGGGAGTATGAAGAAAATATCAGGCTGGATTATTTAAAGAAGCTGAACGAATATTATAATAAATGGATTGATGGCTACAAAGAGGGCTCTTTGCTGGTAATTGATGCAGATAAAAACAGGTTTCCGGAGAATGAAGAACATTTCGGCGAAATCATTCGTAAAATTGATGCACAACTGTACGGTTTGTTTTAGTGATATGGAAAAATCAATACTAATTTTTGCTCTGGTGATTGGCCTTTCAGCAAAAGGACAAAGCTTAAAAGACGCTCTTTTTGGCGGGAAATTAAAGTCTGATACTGGAATGGTGTTGAAAAAAGGAGATAGCCTACAGCTATTACCCGATTCACTGGTGAAGAAAAGAGCCGATTCGCTGAAGAAAGCTGCAAAAATTTCCGAATCCATAAAAACGAATCCCTCACAGTCAATTTCTGAAAACACTTCTGATACCGCCTCATATTCCACTGCTTCTAATGCTCCAAAAAATAATGACCAGCTTTGGAAACAGTTTATTGATGAATACAAAAAAGTAATCGAGACCGATGTTCTTCCTTCTAAAAAAATAAAAAAAGGGTCTTACTCGCTTTATATTGACTATGCCATTGAAACCGATGGATCAGTCAGTACGGTTAATATTATTTGTGTTCCGGAGAACTCATACCTTGTCGAGCAGGTAAAGATTCGTATGATGGCCAACACTCCGCAACTCAATCCCGTACTCATGAGCAATGGGAAACCAAGAAAGACTTTAAAAAAGCAAGTGCTGACGTTTGTAAAAGATAAAGAGTGAGCGATCATATTCTTTATCAATAGCCGGCAAATTTTTTTAACTCATCCAGCATTTTCTCAATTTTTTTCAACCATTCTGCTTGTTTTTCTTTATTGCGGCTGAAGTCCGTTTCACGATCATATTGACTTTGGGTATTTATTTTTTCATCTGTAATATCCTGGTAAATTTCATCAAGATCTTTTCTATAAGTATTTCGATTGAATGTGTATTGGGATAAAGCTTTTTTTAATTTACGGGCAAAAATCTCCGTAATATCAAAATGTCCCTGTTCATGAGCCAGGATATAATCTGTTTTAAAACGTCCCCATGATTGGTTTCTGGAGAAACTGCAGGTGATTTTGTAACTGAATGAATTATTGGAAAAACTGTATTCAACACCTAAATATGTAGCAGTAGATGCCGCAGCGTCGGAAGCTGGATCTGGGTTACCGTTATAATTACCCCAATTTAGTTTTCTTCCAGTTTCCCAATTAATGAGATCATTTGAGGTATATTGAGCACAAAGAATCAGCGGGAAAACAAAAAAAGTGAACCAGGAAATTTTTTTCAGTATTGTCATAAGTTATTATTAACGGGAAATTGTAACAATTAGTTTAAATGAAAAATTAAAATATTGCAGAAAATAAAAACTCCTTTTGGTTGCACAAAAGGAGTTGTAAGCAATTAGTCCTTCAATAATGAAATCTACAGCTTCGGTCCTGCCGCAAGCACTTCACTGCCTGCACCACTGGCAAATTTTTCAAAATTTTTTATAAATAAACCGGCGAGGTATTTTACTTTTTCATCGTATGCGTACGCTTCTGCCCACGTATTCCGGGGATTTAAAATTTCAGAAGGCACACCAGGACATTCTTTTGGAAATGCAATTCCGAATACAGGATGCGTGTCGTATGCTACATTAGTGAGCTTTCCTTCAAGAGCAGCCGAAATCATTGCTCTTGTATATTTCAATTTCATACGGCTCCCGACACCATAAGGTCCACCCGTCCACCCAGTATTAACCATCCAGACATTTACATGATTCTTCAGCATTTTTTCTCCTAGCATTTCTGCATACTTACCGGGATGTAGTGGCAAAAAAGGAGCTCCGAAGCATGCACTGAATGTTGGCTTTGGCTCAGTTACTCCTGTTTCTGTTCCGGCCACTTTAGCTGTATAACCGGAAATGAATTGATACATCGCCTGGCCCACTGTTAGTTTAGAAATTGGAGGCAATACGCCAAATGCATCACAGGTAAGAAAGAAAATATTTTTGGGCAATCCGCCTATCGAAGGCTCTTGTGCATTACTGATAAAATGAAGCGGGTAGGCCACTCTTGTGTTTTCAGTGATGGACGCATCTTCAAAATTGATACGATTGGTACCATGAAAAAAACGTACGTTTTCTACTAAAGCTCCCGGGCGGATAGCATTGTAAATTTCTGGTTCTTTCTCTTCGGTAAGATGAATGGTTTTGGCATAACACCCCCCCTCAAAATTGAAAATATTATCATCTGTCCATGCATGTTCATCATCGCCGATAAGTTTTCGTTCCGGATCGGCGCTTAATGTTGTTTTTCCTGTTCCGCTTAATCCAAAGAAAATTGCAGTGTCACCATTTCTGCCAATATTTGCGCTGCAATGCATACTCAGCACTTTTTTTTCATGGGGCAAAATATAGTTGAGAACGCTGAAAACCCCTTTTTTAATTTCACCGGTATATCCGCTTCCTGCAATTAAAATCATTTTATGTTTAAATGAAACCAGAGATACATTACCTTGTCGAATCCCGCATTCTTTGGCATCTAATTTTAATTCAGGTGCGGCTATCACATGCCAATCGGGCCTGAAATGCTCCAATTCATTTTCTTTTGGGCGCAGGAACATATTATAAGCAAAAAGATTACTCCAGGGTTTTTCAGTTATTACCCGGATGTTGAGGCGGTAACGTGGATCAGCACAGGCATAGCTGTCTCGAACCCATATTTCCCTGCATTCATCTAAATAACCAATGATCTTTTTGTAAATGATATCAAAGTAATGCGGTTCGATTGGAATGTTGAAATCATTCCAATTTACACTGTCAGCCGTTATATTATCCTTTACAGTGAATTTGTCTTTTGGTGACCGGCCTGTAAACTCTCCCGTATGAATCACCAATGCACCCGAGTCATTCAACACACCTTCCCCAATGCGAAGGGTATCCTGTACTAATTCATCGGGTGAAAGCTGGTAATGAACAGCTTCTACCTTTTTCAATCCAAGACTCAATAAACTTTTTTTGGGAATAGCGATGGCAGATACAGACATAAAATAGCAAGCATTTGATTCCTGCAAAAATAGAAAGAAACTTTTCTTATACAAACAAGTGTTAGCTTTGGCTTGAAAAATAAGTACATAAGCCAGAGCTCAATTGACTGAAATCTAAACACTTGGGGTTTAATTTTAGACGTATTGAATACATGTTGAAATTTTTTGAAAAATATCAATTTTTAATTCGTCCGGAACTTTGTGAGGTATGAAAATCTGTTACAACCATTGCTTGTTATCTTTATCCAATAAAATTAAAGAAGATGAAATATCAACCCAATTTCCCGGAACTATTTACTAAAAACAGGGAACGCTTTGTAAAAAGCATGCAAAAAAATTCAATTGCCATTTTTGTAAGTAATGATGAACTGCCGGTAAATGGAGATGCACTGTATCCCTTTAAACAAAACAGCGATCTGTTCTGGTTGAGTGGCATCACTCAGGAAGACAGTATGGTGATTTTATTTCCTGACAATCCTGATCCGAAATACAAGGAAGTATTGGTATTGGTTCGTCCCAATGAACTTAAAGAAAAATGGGATGGCAAAAGGCTACGCAGAAACGAAGCGCAGGAAATAAGCGGAATAAATACAATCGTATGGTTGGATAGCCTGGAGGGTTTGTTACAACCGTGGATTCACCTGTCAGATACTATTTATTTAGATACGAATGAAAACGACAGGAAAGCCAGTTTGATACAAACGAGAGAATATCGTTTTGTGGAAGAAATCAAATCCCGTTATCCTTTGCATCATTATCAGCGGACGGCTCGCATTATGAAAGAACTGAGAGCCATTAAAACACCGCAGGAAATAGAATTGATTCAACAGGCAATTGATATTACTAATAACACATTTCACAGGCTTTTGAAATTTATAAAACCCGGGGTAAAAGAATATGAAATAGAAGCGGAAATCTATCACTCATTCCTGAGCCAGAAATCTACAGGCCCGGCGTATGGAAGTATAATCGCAAGCGGAGACAGAGCAAGGACACTGCATTATGTATCCAATAATGATGAGTGTAAAGATGGTGAATTGGTGCTGATGGATTTTGGTGCAGAATATGGCAGTTATTGCGCTGACCTGACACGGACTGTTCCTGTAAATGGAAAATTTACAAGAAGACAAAAAACAATTTATAATGCATGTTTGCACTTACATGATTATGCAAAAAGTTTGTTGAAACCCGGCATCACGATTGTTGATTATACAGAAAAGGTAGGAGAGGAGGCCACTCAGCAATTTTTAAAGATTGGCCTGTTGAAAAAAAGTGATCTGAAAAATGAAGACCCGGAAAACCGTGCATATAGAAAATATTTATATCACGGCATTTCACATCATCTCGGTATTGATGTTCATGACCTCGGCACCCGGACAGAACCGATTAAGGCCGGAATGGTGCTTACCGTAGAACCGGGCATTTACATTGAAGAAGAAAAAATGGGAGTGCGGATAGAAAATAATATCTGGATCACCAGGAATGGAAATAAAGACCTCATGGCAAAAATCCCGATTACTGTGGAAGAAATTGAAGCCCTGATGAAAAATTAAGATGATTAACTGATTAAAAAATATACAGGTGAAATAGCACTTTTGTTATTTACATTTGCGGAATCAATCTGTTTAATAATTGGCATTTTGGCTTATTGTCTAATTCACAAATTAAAGTGAAACAAATTCCTAACTTATTCACCCTCCTGAATCTCATCTTTGGCTGTATCGCCATAGTATTTACGTTGCAAAACGGGATCATCACTTTTACCAATGATGAAGGAACCCAATTACTGGATATTCCTGAAAAAATCTGGATGGCTTCCTTATTTATTGGCCTGGCGGCAGTCGTAGATTTTCTTGATGGATTTATAGCCCGGCTTTTTAAGGCTTCATCCGAAATGGGGAAACAACTGGACTCATTGGCTGATGTAGTCAGCTTTGGTGTAGCACCGGGAATGATCATATATCAGTTTCTTCGGTTAAGTTTTGCACAGCAGGTGGATGGCCTGGAGAGTTCGGCACTAAGTTTATACCTGGCATTTGTAATTCCCGCTGCAGCAGCGTACCGACTGGCAAAATTCAATTTAGATAACACACAACAATACTCGTTTAAAGGGGTACCTGTACCGGCAGTTGGTTTGTTGATCGCATCGTTCCCACTGATTTACTGGAATGTAAACGAAGCCTGGGTAATACAATTATTGCTGAACAAATGGTTTTTATATGGAGTCATTATATCGGTTTCCTACCTGATGGTTTCAAATGTACCGATGTTGAGTTTAAAATTCAAAGATTATTCGTTTGCAAACAACTGGCCCAAATATTTCCTGATCTTTCTTGCAATATCGGCTATTCTTGTTTTGAAATGGCTGGCAGTACCCGCCATTTTCATCATTTATGTTCTCGTATCTTTGCTTTTCAAAAATAAAATTGCATGACCTATACTGTTCAGATCAAAGTGATGCCTTTAAAAGAGCTTTTAGATCCGCAGGGAAAAGCGGTGAAAAGTGGGTTAGAGAATCTTGGGATAAACAGCGTGGAGGATGTACGGATCGGAAAAAATATCACACTCCAGGTTGATGCCGAAAATCCTGATCAGGCAAAAAGAATTGCCGAAGATGCCAGCAAAAAATTATTAGCGAACCCAGTTATGGAATATTTTGAAATCAATGTTAATTAGCAAATGTGACAATTTAGGAATTTGAAAATGGCTCCTGCTTTGTCATTCATCATTTTAAAATTTGCACATTTTCAAATTCATGCTTTATATTATCCCTTCTCCCATCGGTAATTTAAAAGATATTACACTGCGGGCATTGGAAGTTTTGAAAGAGGTAGATCTCATCCTGGCAGAAGATACCCGTACCACTTCTCATTTGCTGAATCATTATCAAATCAACAAACCTCTTTCACCATATCATCAACACAATGAACATAAAGTACTTCAACACCTGGTGGATCAGTTACTAGGAGGAAAAAAAATGGCTGTGGTCACGGATGCAGGTACTCCGGGAATTTCCGATCCTGCTTTTTTATTAGTACGGGAATGTATCAAAGCAGGTGTGCAAGTGGAATGTTTGCCCGGTGCAACAGCTTTTGTTCCGGCATTGATCAACAGCGGCATTCCAACGAACCGGTTTTTGTTTGAGGGTTTTTTGCCTTTAAAAAAAGGAAGGCAAAGCCTGATGAAACAATTGGCGCAGGAAGAACGAACGATGATATTTTATGAATCTCCCATGCGATTAATAAAAACGCTGGAAGAAATGATTCAATATTTTGGCCGTGATCGTCTTTGTTCTGTAAGCCGGGAGCTGACAAAAGTTTTTGAAGAAAATAAAAGAGGAACCTTACAGGAAGTTTGTGATCATTTTAAACAAAAAACTGTGAAAGGTGAGATCGTAATTGTTGTAGCAGGTAAATCCTGAAATCTCCGGCATATTTTTTATTCAGGTAGAAGAAATTTATTAATATGAAAAAAACAGTATTTTTTATTGCAGCATTATTCCAATTCTCGTTTTGTAAAGCACAGATTCGGGAAATTCCACTGGCAGTTGAAGACGCATTTACACACCAATATCCCAATGCAAAGAATGTGGAGTATAAAGATCAGTTAGTAAAAGTGAATGTTCACTTTACATTAGATAATGAAAACTATATGGCTTCTTATACCAATAAAGGAGCCTGGAAAGGCAGCGAAAAGGAATGGGTTTTCGATAAACTGTCTGACGAAGTTAAAGACGGCTTTTCCAAGAGTAAATATGCTGATTGGGAAGCCGTAGAAGTTGCATTGTTGTACTTACCCGGGGGTTCGGAACAATACAGGTTACTGGTAAAGAAAAACGATCTGCTGAAAAAATATCTTTTCTTTAATAGAAAAGGCCGCTTGCTGAGGGAATCCATCACACTTTGAGTATATGTTTATACCAGCCATTTGTCATTTTTACTTTTCTTATAACGATGCAATCCCGAAATTTGAAAACTCAAATTAAAAAGAATGAAGAAAAAATTGTATTTGACTTTTTTAGGATGTTTGATTGTTGCTGTGATTTTTTCTCAACCTGATCGCTGGCAGCAACGGGTAAGATATCAGATGAATATAGACATGAATGTGAAGACGAATCGATTTACGGGCAAACAGGTCCTTGAATACTGGAACAATTCTCCGGATACATTAAAAAAAGTTTTTTATCATTTATACTGGAATGCTTTTCAACCTAACAGCATGATGGATATGCGCAGCCGCAGGCAGGGAACCATTATTTTGGGAATGGACAGGAACGGAAACCCTGTTCAGGATTGGGACTCAAGAGTGAAAGACCGTATTCAGAATCTGAAACCGGACGAGATCGGCTTTCAAAAAGTACTTTCTTTAAAGATGAATGGAAGATCTCAGAAGTTCCAGGTATTGGAAACTATTCTTGAAGTACAGTTAGACAAACCGATTCTTCCTAAATCAAAAGTAACCTTTGAAATGGAATTTGAAACCCAGGTGCCCATTCAGATCCGGCGCAGCGGAAGAGATAATCCCACCACAACTGTCCGTTATTCTATGAGCCAATGGTATCCCAAAATGTGCGAATATGATTATGCAGGATGGCATCCCGATCCGTATGTAGCCAGGGAATTTTATGGAGTATGGGGCGATTTTGATGTCAGCATTACAATTGATAAAAATTATATTTTGGGTGGTACCGGGTATTTGCAAAATGCAAACCAGGTAGGTTATGGATATGAAAAGCCGGGTACAAGAGTAATCAGGCCTGCTGGTGATAAACTAACATGGCATTTCATAGCACCTAATGTACATGATTTCATGTGGGCTGCAGATCCGGGGTTTATTCATGTTTCCAGGAAATTAAGTGATAGTCTTATCATTCATGTTTTATATAAACCGACAAAAATACCTGCAGAGCAATGGGAAGGTTTGCTGGATATGGCTCAAAAAGCTTTACCCTTTATTGAAAAAACATTTGGCCCATATCCATATAAACAATATTCTTTCATTCATGGCGGCGATGGAGGAATGGAATACCCGATGGCAACATTGTTGGCAAGCCCGGGTGCCGCTATTCATGAATGGATGCATTGCTGGTATTACGGAATATTAGGCAACAATGAATCACTTTATGCCTGGATGGATGAAGGCTTTGCTTCCTATGCAGATGACAGGATTTCTGCTTTTCTTAACGGGCGGACGGGATTCCCTTATGAAGACGCTTATGCAGGATATTTCAACCTGGTTAAAAGTGGTAAAGAAGAACCGCTGACCACTCATGCAGATCATTACAATACAAATTATGCTTACAGCAATGCTGTATATAATAAAGGAGAAGTGTTCCTGGAACAATTAAGCTATATCACCGGCGATTCTGTACTTGATAAAATTCTTTTGGATTATTACTGGAAATGGAGGTTCAAACATCCGAATGGTTCAGATTTTATCCGCATTGCAGAAAAAGTGAGCGGTTTACAACTTGGTTGGTACCAGGAGTACTGGATTAATTCTACCAAAACAATTGATTACGGTATTGACAGCCTGTGGCAGGAAGGTAATAAAACTAAGATTCGGTTAAGAAGAATCGGGCTGATGCCTATGCCCATAGATTTTCAACTCACATTTAAAGACGGCACAAAAGAACTTCATTATATCCCGTTGGGTCTTATGTTTGGTGCAAAACCAAACGAAGATCCCTCAGTCAGCCGGATTGTTTATCCGGCATGGAAATGGACCAATGAAACATACATTATTGAAACGGACCATAAGTTGACAGATATTCTAACAGCAGAAATAGATCCCTCAAAAAGAATGGCTGATATTGATAGAAGAAATAATAAGCTGGAGCTAAAATGGTAACCACATAAGACAAAAAAACCACAGCTTGTCGGCAGTGGCTTTTGATGGCGCATTTAGTAATTACGCAAGGTTAATGGTAAATGGTAGGCCCTCGTTAACTTCTATGTATGCAAAATAGATTGCTCTTTTCGATCAAACAATACCACTTTAGTGGTATATACTTAGTGGCTGAATATTGAAAAATATACTGGTTATCTGCCGAAAAACTTATTGACGGCCTCAACCCGGTTTCCTACATGCAGTTTTTCGTAAATATGGTAGGCATGTTTTCGAATGGTTTCCTGGCTGATATTCAATTGAGTGGCAATTTCTTTATACATCAAACCTTTTGAGAGTAATTCCAGAATTTCTCTTTCTCTCCCCGATAGAGTATTGAGTTTCATATCATCTCCTGAAGTCATACCGGGCACACCCCTTTGGAAGGCTGCCACTACTTTCCGTGCAATCAGGCTGCTCATGGGAGAGCCACCTTCATATAATTCACGGATTGATTCCAGCAATTTTACCGGAGCTGTTTTTTTCAAAATATAACCACTGGCACCTGCCCGTAATGCTTCAAATATTTTATCATTTTCTTCATATACAGTACACATCATAAAAGAAGTTGATGTCATCTGGTTTTTTAATTCCCTGACACAATCAATGCCAGTTTTTTCATTTCCTAGATCAATATCCATCAGCACGACATCCGGTTTAATTGCCGGAAGTGTTTGAATTGCTTCTTCAGGACTGCACATGGATCCAAGACATTTAAAACCCATCGACATATTAATGATTTCTTCCAAAGCACTACGCAAGGAATTGTTATCATCTACAATACAAACAGTGATTTCCTTCATTTTGCAAATGTCAGGGTTCAATTACAAAATAACAATACCACTTTAAGGTAGGGTTTGTTTCAACGGGGAATATGTAAAATAAATTTTTCCTTAAAATAAGGTTCTGAAAAAAGTTCTGCAATTTCCATAATACGTGGCTGGGTACTGCTTTCCTGGATTTCCCGGGCAAGATCACCGCCTTTCAGACAAATCAATCCCCGCGGAAATTTTAATTTGGGTTCTTGTTTTTTTAATAAAGGCTTGCTCCATACCCATAATTCTTTAATGGATGCTACAGCCCTGGAAACAGCAAAATCAAATTTCCTGTCTTTGATTTCTTCTGCCCGGGTATGTTGCACGGTTACATTTTCCAAACCTAGATTTTCCACCACAGCCTGTACTACTTTTAGTTTTTTACCAATACTGTCAACCAAATGAAATTTTACTTCCGGGAAAAAAATGGCGAGTGGAATACCCGGGAACCCGCCACCGGTACCGATGTCAATGATTTCGGAATTTTTTTCAAATCCGATAGTTTTTGAGTCGAAAATAACCGCAATACTCAGTGAATGCAGGATATGTTTTTCATAAAGACTGTCAATATCTTTTCTTGAAATAACATTGATTTTATTATTCCATTCCCGGTATACTGATTCTAACGCTGCCAGTTGTTCCAACTGCCGGTTTGTAAAATCAGAAAAATATTTTGTGATCAGCTCCAGTTTTTGCGGGGTCTTTTCCATATTGCCGGTGCAAAGATGATATAATAAAAGAACATCCACACATCAAGAAAAACAAACCAGGGCCAAAGATCTTTTTCATCAAGGCGCTTCATGGATTTGTAAAAGATTAAAGCCTGCAGCAGAAATCGAACACCAAATACACCCAGCACTATTTTCCAATCATAAAAGCAAAGGGATAATACAAATAATGGATAAAATGCAAACTGAGATACAAAATAGAAACCCAGCAATATTTTATGTTTAGGTTTGTAGTATTTCGCTGTGGTATAATGACGGTTTTTTTGACGCAGCCACCCCCCCAATGTTTTTTTAGGAACAGAGCGGGTAATAGCTCCGGGATCCAGAACCACAGCGGTGTTTTTCTTCGATGCCACTTTATTGATGAACAGATCATCATCACCGCTCGGAACATGATTAATGGATGAAAACCCTTTATTTTTCAGAAATAAATTTTTTTTGTAAGATAGATTTCTTCCTACTCCCATATAGGGAATTCCGGCTAATGCATAAGAAAGATATTGAATCGCAGTATGAAAGGTTTCAAACCGGATGAGTTTATTCAGCAAGCCTTTCTTTTTATGATAAGCGCCATAACCCAACACTATTTCTATTTGTTCATCATACGCATTTTGCATTTTCTCCACCCAGTGCTCGCTGGCCGGGACACAATCTGCATCAGATAATAACAGAACCTCATACTTTGCTTCCCGGATGCCGACAGACAACGGGTATTTTTTCCCTGCAATCAGTTTCGCTTCCTGAGTTAGTTCCACCACATGCAGTGATTTAAATGTTTTTTTTAATTCCTGTAAAATGTATTTGGAATCATCGAGAGAATTATCATTTACCACTACTACTTCATAGGTGCTGGGATAAGCCTGCACCAGCATTCCCGGTAAATTGCGGGCAAGATTTTCATCTTCATCCCTTGCACAAATAATCACAGACACCGGGTGATGTTGTGACTGGGTTTTAATTTTTGATTTATAAAAGGCTACCCGGCTGAAAAAATAGCCATAATAAAAAAGCTGTATAATGGCGGCAACGGCATAAAAATAAAAAATAATTTCCTCCCAATGGATAGCTGGCATGCCGGCGAAGATAATTACAACTCTTACTCCTGATATTACATAAATTTCACAGGTTGTGGATAAACCGTTTATGGAAACCATTGATCGTTTCGGATTATATTGCAGTGTTGAAATTTATATGGCAACATTAGCATTCCAGGTAAATCAAAAAGACGCTACCTCAAAAGCAAGAGCAGGAACTATCACAACGGATCATGGTACAATTCAAACGCCGGTATTTATGCCTGTTGGTACGGCAGGAAGCATCAAAGCTATCACACAGCAGCAGTTGAAAAATGATATTCATGCCTCTATTATTCTTGGTAATACGTATCACTTGTATCTGCGTCCCGGTCTTGATGTCTTGGAATCGGCAGGAGGGCTTCACCAGCTTATGAATTGGAATCGGCCGATACTCACCGATAGCGGCGGATACCAGGTTTTTTCATTGGCATCTAACAGAAAAATTAAAGAAGAAGGTGTAGTGTTTCAAAGTCATATTGACGGCAGCAAACATCTTTTCAGCCCCGAAAGTGTAATAGATATACAGCGGATAATCGGCGCAGATATTATCATGGCGTTTGACGAATGCCCTCCCTACCCGGGAGATCATCGCTATGCAAAAAAATCAATGGAGCTTACGCACCGCTGGCTGGATCGTTGTTTTAATCATTTAAAAAAAACTAAACCAGGATACGGGTATACACAAAATCTTTTTCCAATTGTACAAGGGGGTACTTACCCCGATCTGAGAAAAGAATCCTGTGCCTTTGTAAGTTCTCAAAATGCTACAGGCAATGCTATCGGCGGTTTGAGTGTAGGGGAACCGGAACCGATGATGTATGAATTCACTGAATTGTGCTGTGATCATTTACCGGAAAATAAGCCAAGATACCTGATGGGTGTGGGCACTCCCTGGAATATTCTCGAATGTATTTCATTTGGAGTGGATATGTTTGATTGTGTAATGCCCACCCGCAATGGCCGAAATGCCATGTTGTTCACCACGAAAGGTGTCATCAATATTGATAATAAAAAATGGGAAAAGGATTTTTCCCCTATTGATGATGGGATTGATTGTGAAATCAGCCATTATTACAGCAAAGCATACCTTCGGCATTTGATGAAGTCAAAAGAAATTACAGGGCTTACTATTGCCAGTGTTCATAACCTTGCTTTTTATGTGTGGCTTGTCGGCGAAGCCCGCAACGCTATACAGGCAAATAATTTTTTGAACTGGAAAAATAGAATGGTAGAAGTGCTGAAGCAACGATTGTGAAAGTTTCTTTCACAACTCAGCAACAATTTTTCAAGTATTTTTGGCCATTCAACTTTTATGCGAAAACTGGACTGGTATATATTGAAAAAATTCTTTGTTACCTTTTTTTTCTGTCTTTTTCTTTTTACCGTGATTGCAGTTGCTGTTGATTCCAGTGAGAAGACTGACAATTTTGTAAAATCGGGGTTGACCACTGTTCAGCTCATCAGGCAATATTATCTTGGTTTTGTACCCTGGATATGGAGCCTTTTGTTCCCGCTATTTGTTTTTATTTCAGTTATTTTTTTTACAAGCCGCATGGCATTGAGGTCAGAGATTATTGCCATGTTAGCAAGTGGCGTTACCTATAACCGGATACTGCGGCCTTATTTTATCGGCGGTACAATACTCGCCATCATGCTTTGGTATGGCAATCGTTATTTTATTCCAAAAGCCAATGTAATTCGCAGTAATTTTCAAACGAATTATGTGGATAAAGGGGATCCGACCCTGAATCGTTCATTCGTCAGTTGTTTTAATTGTTATTATCTCCGTACCGACTCGAACACTTTTGTCGGTATAAAAGAATTTGATACAGCTACAAAAAGAGCCCGGGGGTTTTTCATGGAAAAAGTCAGAGGAGATAAAATCATTTACAATCTTCGCTCATCTGTCATACAGTGGGACACAACCAATAAAAAATGGACACTCTATAATGCGGTAGAACGAAAAGTAGATAGCATGGGTGAATTAATACATCATTATGATACATTGCCGATCAATCTTTCTGTAAAGCCGGTAGAACTTAGAAAAGATGATTATCTGAAAGATAAACTTACTACTCCTCAGTTAGTATCTTTTATAAAACAGGAAGAACTAAGAGGTACGGAAGGATTGAATACTTTGAAAGTGGAACGGTATCGGCGAACTGCTACACCGGCTTCTGTTCTGTTGCTTACCATTATCGGCGCTATCGTTGCAGGTCGAAAAACAAGAGGCGGTAGCGGCTTTCACCTGGCTATTGGAATTACTATGGCAGCGTTTTTTATTTTATCAGATAGATTTTCGACTGTTTTTTCCACTAAGGCAGACTTTCCTCCGTTTATTGCAGTTTGGTTGCCGAATATTGCATTTACATTAATCGCTTTATGGTTATACCGGAAAGCGCCAAAATGAAATTAAAATAATCAGTCTTTGGAATTAAGAATATAAAATTGTACTGCTCTAAACTTTTATGTTGAATTTTTGTTCCTCCATACGCATTGCGTAACTTTACCCACTTACTTTTCTTACTCTACTAATAAAAAATCAAAGACCATGGGTATAATAAAAGACCGGTTCAGGGCAAAATCAGAAATTGTTTCAGCAGAAATAAAAGATTTACTGAAAGAGCATGGCAGTAAAAAAATTGGTGAAGTACAGTTATCACAAATTTATACGGGGATGAGAGGTATCACAGGTCTTGTTACAGAGACTTCTTTGCTGGATGCGCAGGACGGAATTCGGTTTAGGGGGTATTCTATTCCGGAATTGAGACAAAAACTACCGAAGGCGCCGGATGGTTCAGAACCTTTGCCGGAAGGTTTGTTTTACCTGATGCTTGTTGGCGATCTTCCAACAGAGGAGGATGTGCAGCATGTAACTTCGGTATGGCAACGTCGCAGCCACGTTCCCAATCATGTATTTGCAACAATTGAAGCATTGCCGGTGAATACGCACCCAATGACACAATTTGTTGTGGCCATAATGGCATTGCAGACAGAATCCCAGTTTGCAAAACAATATGCACAAGGGCTAAGTAAAAAAGATTATTGGGAAGCGGTGTTTGATGATGCTATGGATCTTATTGCAAGATTGCCTCGTGTAGCGGCATATATTTATCGTCGTAAATATAAAAAAGGAGAACACATTCAGCCAAACGGCTTATTGGATTGGGCTGGAAATTTTGCACACATGCTGGGTTATGAAAATGAGGAATTCAAAGAGTTGATGCGGTTGTACATGACTATTCATGCAGACCACGAAGGTGGAAATGTATCTGCTCATGCCACACATCTTGTAGGTTCTGCGTTAAGTGATCCCTATTTGTGTCTTGCAGCAGGAATGAATGGCCTGGCCGGCCCCTTGCATGGATTGGCTAACCAGGAGGTGATCAAATGGATTTTTGAAATGAGAGATGAATTGAAAACTGAAATTCCCACCAAAGAGCAAATAACAGAGTACGTTAAAAAGACTTTGAATGAAGGAAGGGTAGTTCCGGGGTATGGACATGCTGTCTTACGTCAGACCGATCCAAGATTTATTGCTCAAATGGAATTCGGGAAAAGACATACACCTAAGGATCCGTTGGTACAAACAGTATGGAATATTTATGAAGCGGTGCCTCCGGTATTACAATCATTGGGAAAAATCAAAAACCCATGGCCGAATGTAGATGCTCACAGCGGGGCGTTACTGGTGCATTTTGGTTTGGAAGAATATGAGTATTATACTGTTTTATTTGGTGTGAGCAGGGCTTTAGGAGTCTTAGCAAGTCTTTGTTGGGACAGAGCATTAGGATATCCTATTGAACGACCCAAATCAGTAACTACCAAACTGGTGAAAAGATGGCTGAAAGGTGAGGACGAAATCTGGGGAGATTAATGAAACACAAGCTAAGCATAATTCAAAATACATGTATATACGGGCTTTTTTATTTTTTTTATGCGGCTGCTTTGCCGCTACCTCTATTCTGGCACAGCGGAAGACAGATGATTTTTTAAAAAATATTTTAGAAAAAAATAAAGATTCTCTTTTTCAACAGGTGTTATCTCATCCCGATGAGTACCGCCTGCAGATTATTTATACTCAGATCAACAGGGATAAAAACAACAAACCCACATTTACTAATTACTACTTCAATGTTGATTCATTATTTTTTTTTAATCCGGCTTCAACCGTAAAACTCCCCCTCGCCGCTTTATCATTGGAAAAACTGAATGAAATGAAACTTGCCGGAGTGAATAAGTTTACATCCATGCAATTTGATAGCGCTTATCCAAAACAGGTAAAAGAATTGCATGACAGCACTTCGGAATCCGGCTATCCTTCTATAGCGCAGTTTATACGAAAAGCATTTTTGATAAGCGATAATGATGCATACAACAGGATGTACCAATTTGTAGGCCAGCAAACCATAAACAGAAATCTGCATTCAAAAGGGTATTCAAGCACAAGGATTACAAGAGAATTTATGGGCTATACGGAAGACCAAAACCGCCATACCAATCCCATTAATTTTATTAATATGAATGGCACCGTGATCTATCATCAGCCTATGCAATACAATACCGATTCATTCGATTTTTCTCATATTATAAAAATTGGAAAAGGACATTATGATAACCACGACAGCCTGATCAATGAACCGATAGATTTTACAAAAGTGAATAATCTCCCGTTAAAAGATTTGCAACAGATATTGCAATCCATATTATTCCCTTTATCTGTGCCTGCCATGCAACGTTTCAATCTGGCAAAAGATGATTATGCATTCCTGAAGCAATTTTTATCCCAATACCCTTCGGAAACGAATTATCCTAAATATGACACTTCAGAATATTTTGACAGCTATGTAAAATTTTTCTTCCGGGATAGCTTGCATCATTCCATGCCATCGAATATCAGGGTGTTTAATAAAGTGGGCTGGGCTTACGGATTTATGATTGATGCATCTTATGTGGCAGATTTCAAAAACAAAGTTGAATTTATGCTATCGGCAACTATCTATGCGAATAGCGACGGTATTTTGAACGATGATAAATATGATGATGAAACTGTTAGCCATCCTTTTTTGTACAGTCTTGGCCAGACAATTTATCAGTATGAATTAAAAAGAACCCGGAAGTATAAACCCAATCTCAGGGATTTTAAAATAAACTATGAAAAGCGTAACTCCCATGATACAAGGCCTGCTATAAAAAATGCAGATAATTAATTTTTTGAGATAAGAAAAGTTTCTTGAATATTTTTTCGTCTGTATCAGCGGTTTACTGAAATCGGGTTTCTGTTACATTCAGGTTTATATAATGAAACCCCTTTTAAAAATACAAATCCCAGTACAGGGGAGTAGATTCATATTTGGTTCATTTTATATTGAAGTAAATTTGCCGGTTTATGAAATTCCTTAAGCTTTCTTTTTTTAGCAAATACAAACTTGTATTCAGCATTGCTGTTATTGCTATATTAATCAGTTTTGCCACCCGGCTGTTTCTGGTGATCTATTCAGGTTCATCGTCCGGATTGTCTTTTTTCAATATTGCAGGTATATTTTTTATCGGCCTTTTTTTTGATCTGTGTTTCGTTTCGTATTTTATCATACCGTTTGTATTGCATATTTGGTTTACCAGCGAAAAAGTGTACCGCTCTCCCTGGAAATGGATTGTTATGGGTATTTATATTATCCTGTTGGCATGGATAGCATTTTTCGATTTGGTTCCAAAAGAATACAACAAGATTTTACCCCGTATTGCATTTGGATTAGTGTTGTTGCGTTACCTGATTTACCTATTGATGTTGTGGAGAGGATCAGATTTTCGTATTCGCTGGCGCAAATGGGTTTTATACATAGACCTGTTTGTACTCATTTACCTTCTCCTTTTTAATGCAGCCAGTGAATTTTTCTTCTGGAAAGAATTTGGAAGCCGTTATAATTTTATAGCTGTGGATTACCTGGTTTATACGTATGAAGTGGCTGGTAATATCAGGGAGTCCTATCCAGTTGCATGGATTTCTATCGTGGCACTCATCATCGCTGTTCCACTCTTTTGGTATGTTCGTAAACCTATAAACAGCTCTGTGAAGCTTTCAGTTCCTTTTTTAAAACGGACTATCGGTGCAGTAATATTGTTGCTGTTTCCTGTTTTGGTTTATTTTGGTGTAAACAGCGATTACAGAAAATTCAGCGGGGATTTTTATGCAAATGAACTGGCCGGAAACGGCATTTATCAATTTGGCGCAGCTTTTTTGAATAATGAACTGGATTTTTATAGATTCTATCAAACGATTCCCGATAAAGAAGCTTTTGAAATTGTACGCCGTGAGTTAGCGGCACCTTACGCAACTTTTACAAGTGATGATGTCTTTAACCTGGAACGGAATATCAGTTATCCGGGTGAAGAAAAACATTTTAATGTAGTATTGATAAGTGTGGAAAGTTTGAGCGCATCTTTCATGAAAGCATTTGGAAACGAACAGGGCATTACACCACAACTCGATAGCCTTGCTCAAAAAAGTATTTTTTTTACCAACCTGTATGCAACAGGAACCCGGACGGTTCGTGGGCTGGAAACATTATCACTTTCAATACCTCCAGTACCGGGACAAAGTTTGGTGCGTCGCCCCGGGAATGAAAATTTATTTTCTATTGGCGCATTGTTAAAATCAAAAGGATATACTACTCAGTTTATTTATGGAGGCTACAGCAGTTTTGATAATATGGGTTATTATTTCAGTCACAACAATTACGAAGTTATCGACCGGGAAGCACTCAGACCGGATGAAATTCATTATGCCAATATCTGGGGAGTAGCCGATGAAGATCTCTTTTCGCTGTCTTTAAAAAAAATGGATGAAGACTATAAAAAAGGGAATCCGTTTTTCACACATATCATGACCGTGTCCAATCACCGGCCTTTCACTTATCCTTCAGGGCGCATTGATATTTCTCCTGATGAACAGGTAAGAGAAGGCGGAGTGAAATACACCGATTATGCTATCGGAAAATTTTTGCGTGATGCATCTTCCAAACCCTGGTTTCATAATACCATATTTGTAATTGTAGCAGATCATTGTGCCTATGCAGCAGGTAAAGTTGAATTGCCTGTCACCGGTTATCATATTCCCATGCTCATTTACAGTCCTGCAAACATTATTCCGCAGGTTTTTGACAGGGAAGTTTCACAGATTGATGTAGTGCCAACCATATTGGGTATATTAAATCTTCATTACCGAACAAAATTTTATGGACAGGATGTGCTTCATCTACCGCCGGGTAGTGAGCGGTTATTCATCAGCACTTACCAGGGATTAGGCTATATCAAAGCCGGTAAATTAGTGGTACAAATGCCTCCCCGTAAGGTAGAGGAATTTATTCCTGACTTTAAAACCGGTAAAGCAGTAAATACGCCATTAACAGATAGTTTGGTGAAGCAGGCAATTGCCTATTACCAAACTGCAGCCTGGTTATTAAAAAATAAAAAATATGGAGAAGAGGCTGGTGATCAAAAATAAGGTGAATACTCTTCATCATTTCCCAAGGTTTTTCATACAGTTGCCCACACAAGAATAGCTTCTCTGCAAAAGATTTCAATTGGCTTTTTTAAATAATAAAATCGTAAGCAACCATTTTTAAATGTTATGCGATATGATTGTAATATAAAAGATGACTTTCTCTCTATCTTTTTTAAATAAAATTTTTTTTATGAATCTCAGAAAGAAAATAGTTTTTCTATTACCCGTAGTATGCATGGTTTTTTATTTCGCTTGCTCTAAATCGTCGTATAATAATAACAACAGGTCTCCTGGTGGTGGTGGCATTGGCGGTGGGAATAGTGGCGGATCTTCGGTTACGATCACTGTTCAAAACATGTCATTCCCGGTAAATACTTCAGTCAAAAAAGGAACAGTGGTTAAATGGTATAACCAGGATGGATATGCACATACGGTAACGTCCGATGATGGAAACAGTTTTGATAGTGGCAACCTGGCATCAGGTGCAACTTTTTCATATACTGCAAATACTGTAGGAACATTTCAATACCATTGCAATATTCATACTGGTATGAAGGGTACATTGACTGTTACGAACTGATTATTTAATAAGAAATAAAATTCTTAAAATGTTTAAAACTGGTTTGCAATAACTACTCTTAAGTGATAGGAACACAAGATTATTTCTTAAGCATCATGTATTAATAAATCAAAACCCCCATTTTACCAATGTGGCACCCCAGGTAAATCCTCCACCAAATGCAGCGAGAACAATGTTATCACCTTTTTTTAATTGATTTTGCCATTCCCATAAACAAAGAGGAATGGTGCCGGCTGTGGTATTTCCATAGCGTTGAATATTGAGCATTACTTTTTCAGAAGAAAGACCCATACGATGTGCCGTGGCATCAATAATTCTTTTATTCGCCTGGTGAGGAACGAGCCATGCAATATCATTCCCGGTTAAATGATTTCTTTCCAACAGTTCAGCACTTACATCTGCCATGCCTTTCACGGCAAATTTGAAAACGGCCTGGCCTTCCTGGTATATGTAATGTTCTTTTGCTATAACTGTTTCAATAGTTGCCGGTCTTTTTGAACCACCGGCTTTCATGTGCAGGTAATGACAACCGCTTCCATCACTTTTTAAAATACTATCCAATACACCAAATCCTTCCGTGTTTGGTTCTAATAAAACAGCCCCGGCGCCATCGCCAAAAATGATACAGGTAGAACGATCACTATAATCTATAATGGCACTCATTTTATCAGCACCACACACTACTACTTTTTTATACCGCCCTGATTCAATTAATGAAGCGCCTAAAGTCAATGAATACAAAAATCCGGAGCAGGCGGCAGATACATCAAAGCCCCAGGCATTTTTTGCACCCAGCTTATCGCAGGCAATATTTGCTGTAGCAGGAAAAACCATATCGGGAGTAACCGTGCCAACAATCATGCAATCTATATCCATTGGATCTATACCCCTGGTTCTGCATAAGTCCTGTACAGCCGGCACTACCATATCAGATGTAGCCAGGCTTTCACCCTTTAATATCCTTCTTTCCTCAATACCGGTACGGGTACGTATCCATTCATCATTGGTATCCACCATTTTTTCAAGATCAAAATTTGTGAGCTTATCCGGCGGTACAAATCCTCCGACGGCAGTAATGGATGCAGTGATCTTTTTTCCCATCGTCTGAATTTTAAGTAAATATTGCGGGCAAAGGTACATGCTGCGGCGGAATTCGGAATTTAGGAGTTGTAAATTTTGAAATTGACCTGTTTCCTGATTTCTAATTAGAGATTCCTCGTTGTCAAATCTTACTTTCGCAACTATGATAGCATATCTCAATGGCAAATTTGTGTATAAATCTCCGGCATTGGTGCATCTGGATGTAAACGGAGTGGGGTATGAAGTGCAGATCAGCCTGAACACCTATTCAAAGATTCAGGATTTAGACAAAGGAACGCTACACACCTGCGTGTTAATACGTGAAGACGCTCATACCCTTTATGGTTTTTTTGATATAGCAGAAAAAGAAATTTTTCTTCAGCTAATTAGTGTTTCTGGTATTGGAGCATCCACAGCAAGAGCAATGCTCTCTTTTATGAAACCCGATGAATTAGTTCGTGCCATTGTGCAGGCCGATTTTAAAACCCTGGAAGGGATAAAAGGAATCGGAAAAAAAACCGCCGAAAGGCTGGTGGTGGAACTGAGGGATAAGCTTGCAAAACATTCCTTTGAATCAAATATTTCTCCTCTGAAACACAATACCTTGCATCAGGATGCGTTAAATGCTTTAATGGCACTTGGCATAAGCAGAATGGCTGCCGATCAGGCCATTACTAACGTAATCCAATCCGATCCCACGCAAAACAAAATTGAAGACATCATCAAACTAGCTTTAAAAAGGTTATAGCCTATCGCATCAAACTCTACGTAACTAATTGACCGGGAAATAGACGTTGAACCTTAGAACTAACCACATATTCCGTACGTTGGTAGCTGCTGCCATTATCTTCACCTTTTCAACGCAGGTGCATGGCCGGTATTACTATTTTCCTCTTCCTCAAAACAAGGAAACAGGTAAGGATACTACTATTTATCCTTTGCAGGATCGCCGCGGAGATCCATATAGTTATCCTAACCGCAATTCATTTGATTTTAAAGACACTGCTTTCGTTAAAAAAAATATTGAATATGATCCCAAGACCAAACAATATTACATTATTGAAAAAATAGGAACCCAGTATTACCGCACACCTGTTTCATTTTCGATGCAGGATTTTTTACGGTTGCAGGGGCAAAAAGATGAAGATGATTATTTCCGCAAAAGAGCCGATATGTTGTCGGACATGAACCGTAGGTTGTTCAAACCGAAATTCAAAGTATCTAATGATTGGTTTAACCGGATAGTGGGTACCGGTAAAGTGGAAATAAAACCTACCGGATATGTTGATTTTACTGCAGGATACCAGGGACAAAATGTAGAAAACCCAACATTGCCTGAGAGGGCCAGGAAAAACGGTGGGCTGGATTTTAATATGAATTCTCAATTGCAGGTGGAAGGCAATATCGGTGATAAACTAAAACTCCCGATCAATTATAATACCCTGGCAAACTTTGATTACGAAAACCAATTAAAGCTCGATTATCATGGCCGTGATGATGAGATATTAAAAACATTCCAGGCAGGAAATATAAACTTTACTTCCAAGGGAACGCTGATACCAGGCGCTCAATCTTTATTTGGTGTAAAAACACAATTGCAATTCGGAAAATTATTTGTGACAACGGTACTTGCCAATCAAAGAGCGCAGCGCCAGTCATTAGGTTTACAGGGAGGTGCCGCTTCGCAAAGCTTTAAACTGAAAGCGGATGAATATGAAGAGAACCGTCACTTTTTATTGGCACAATATTTCAGAAATAATTTTAATAAGGCCATGAAGCAATTGCCGGTAGTGAATTCTCCCGTGCAGATTCTTCGGATGGAAGTATGGGTTACCAATCGTAACGGTACTACAACAGATACCAGGGATGTAGTGGCATTAATGGATTTAGGTGAAGGAAAGCCTTTTGGACCCTGGGGTGGATCAGGAAATCCGAATACATTACCCAATAATGGTGCAAACAATTTGTATTCCATGCTGACAGGACCAACGGGAACAAGAAATTCAAGCACCATTCAAAGTTATTTGACAAGCCAGGGCTTGCTGCCGGTTCAGGATTTTGAAAAAACTTTTGCAAGAAAACTTCAGCCAACGGAATATTATTTTAATCCTCAGATTGGATTTGTTTCATTGAATCAGCCCTTGCAACCTGATGAAGTGTTGGGTGTAGCCTTTCAATATACTTATAACGGAAGAGTCTACCAGGTCGGTGAATTTTCACAGGATGTTCCGCCGGATAGCACCGGAGGCTCTCAAAAAGTTTTATTCCTGAAATTACTGAAAGCAACGTCACAAAGAACTAATCTCCCTCTATGGAACCTGATGATGAAGAATGTATATTCTGTAGGCTTTGGTCAATTGGAACGCCAGGATTTTTCATTAGATATATTATATGATCAGCCAAGCCTTGGACAAAAAAGATATTTACCACCAGAGGATATTTCTGATCCTTATAAAGGAGCACCGATTCTTTCATTAACCAACCTGGATCGTTTGAATAATCAGAACGATCCGCAACCTGATGGAATATTTGATTTCATAGAAGGTTTTACTGTGATATCTTCTCAAAGCCGGATTATTTTCCCGGTACTGGAGCCATTCGGGCATGATCTGGATTACGTCTATTCCGGTGCAGACAGCCTGGCACAGCGGGCAAAATATTTATATTATCCATTGTATGATACCATCAAAGCCATTGCGCAGACCTATGCTAATTTGGATAGGTTTATTATTTCCGGCCGCTCCAAATCAGCCGGCCCAGTGGGTGATTATCAGTTAGGATATAATATTCCACGTGGTTCTGTAGTAGTAACGGCAGGAGGGCAGGTATTGCAGGAAAATGTGGATTACGAAATCAATTATGACCTGGGTACCTTGCATATCACTAACCAGGCCATTATTGCTTCGGGTGTTCCTGTAAATATTCAATATGAAAACCAGGCAGCATTTGGTTTGCAACAGAAAAATTTCATGGGACTTCGCCTGGATTATGCTGCTAATAAAAATTTAAACTTTGGAGGAACAATAGTTCGATTAGGGGAACGTCCATTTTTTGTAAAACAATCTTATGGAGAGGATCCAATTCGCAATACCATGTTTGGCATTGATGCTGATTATCACAATGACCTCCCCAGGTTGACCAAGCTATTGAATAAGCTCCCATTTTATTCTACAAAAGCCATGTCATCAGTCACCGCTTATGCGGAAGCTGCCATGCTGAAACCCGGTCATGCTCCGCAGATTGGAAAGGGAAATAACGGAGCTATTTATATTGATGATTTTGAAGGAACACAGTCGCCTATTGATTTACGATTTCCTTTGATCAGTTGGACCCTTGCTTCTGTTCCGGCTGGTAATGGTCTTTTTCCGGAAGCTGCATTGAATAATGATTTAAGTAGCGGTTACAACAGGGCAAAACTTGCCTGGTATAATATTGAACCGGTATTACAGGAAAAGGGTGTCGCCAATAATCCATTAGGACATGATTTGAACGAATTATCAAAACCGGAAACAAGGCAGGTATTGCAACAGGAAATTTTTCCAAACAGCAGCACCGACCTTGGACAAGGATTGCTCACTACTTTTGATCTAGCCTTTTATCCCCAGGAAAAAGGGCCATATAATTTTGAAGATAGAAATAGCCGGGTTGATGCCAATGGGAAATTATTGAATCCGAAACAAGCCTGGGGTGGTATCATGCGTGGCCTGGATCAAACTGACTTTGAAACGAACAATATCGGTTACATTCAGTTTTGGTTACAGGATCCGTTTATTTCACATCCTTCCAGCCAGGGGGGGCAATTGTATTTTAATCTTGGTGATATTTCCGAAGATGTTTTGAAAGATGGAAAGAGATTGTATGAAAACGGACTTCCCACACCTACTAATAATGCCCCGGTAGATAGCAGCACTGTTTGGGGTAAAGTACCTGCAAACCCATTGCAGGTAACGAATGCATTCAGTAATAATCCCGATGACCGGAAATACCAGGATGTTGGTTTTGACGGTTTAACTGATGATGAAGAAAAAAGAAAGTTCAATACTTATCTCAGTACATTGCAAACTAATTTTGGTTCCGGATCCCTGATTTATCAAAAAGCTTTAAATGATCCATCAGGAGACGATTTCAAACCTTATCGTGATGCATCTTATGATCAGCAGAATGCCGGAATATTACAACGATACAAAGACATTAACAACCCGCAGGGTAATTCACCAATTGCTGATAATAATAGCCAGTTTGTAAATGCATTTACCCAATATCCCGATGCGGAAGAATTGAACAGGGATAATACACTGAACGAATCGGAAGAATATTTCCAATACAAAGTGGACCTGGCGCCAAACATGTCTGTAGGAAATAATTTTATTACTGATAAACGTACGGTGAATGTAACACTTGCCAATGGCTCTACTCGCAGCGAAACATGGTATCTCTTCCGTATTCCTGTAAACAAGTATCAAATGAAAGTGGGAAATATACCGGACTTTAAATCTATTCGTTTCATACGCATGTTTGTAACCGGTTTCCAGGATTCGATGGTTGTTATGCGTTTTGGAAAATTAGAACTCGTAAGAAACCAATGGCGTAAATTTTCTTATAATATTGATACCACGGATATGTACACCAACCTGCCGGCCAATGATCCTACCACCACAAACGTACTTGCTGTGAATGTAGAAGAGAATGATCAGCGGCAGCCAATCCCTTACCGCATTCCCCCGGGCATTGAAAGACAACAGGAACTCAGTAACAACAATGTACAATTATTCCTCAACGAACAGGCGATGAGTGTTCAGATTTGTGGTTTGCAGAAAGGAGATGCCCGTGGAGTTTTCAAAACAACAAATCTTGATATGAGGCAATACGGCAGATTGCTCATGTTTATTCATGCTGAATCCGTACAGGGAGCGCAGCCATTGCAGGATGGAGACCTGAATGCTGTTATACGGTTGGGCAGTGATTTTGTCGGTAACTATTATGAAATAAAAATTCCATTGAAAATAACACCGTTTGGCTCTACGGATTCATTAGCAATATGGCCGTCACAAAATAATCTTGACTTTGATTTGGATATTCTCACCAATTTAAAAATGGCAAGGAATAAATTAGGAATACCAACCTCACAATATTACAGCCAGGTGCAAGCCGATGGGCGATCCTATGCCATTATCGGAAATCCTAATCTCGGAGAGGTGCAGGGCGTATTACTCTCCGTTCAAAATGCAAAGTTGGAATCTGCATGTACGGAAGTATGGTTCAATGAACTTAGGTTTGATCATCTGAATGAAAAAGGAGGATGGGCCGCATTGGGAAGAGCCGATTTTCGTCTCGCTGATCTGGGTACCTTCAGTATTTCCGGTACAGCAAAAAGCACCGGCTTTGGAACTTTGGAACAAAGAATAAATGAAAGAAGCCGGGAAGATCTATATACCCTTGATATTTCCACCAATCTGGACGCCGGAAAATTATTACCCAAAAAAGCAGGCATCCAGGTTCCGGTATATGCAGGCATCAGCCGCTCCAGCAGTACACCGCAATACGATCCGCTTGATCTTGACATCACTTTGAAAGATAAATTGAAAGCCGCATCATCAGGAAAAGAAAAAGATTCTATCCGAAACCAGGCGCAGGATGTCATTACCATTAAAACTTTTAACCTGACTAATGTCAGAAAAATAAAGACAGATGGTAAACCGCCAAAGATTTGGAGCGTTACCAATTTCAATTTTGATTATTCCTATATTGAAACCAATCATCACAGCCCGCTGATAGAAAATGATGAACTGCGAAGAACCCGTGGCGCATTGACCTATAATTATGCACCGCAACCAAAATTTATTGAACCCTTTAAAAAATTATTGAAATCAAGATCGCCATGGCTGGCCCTGATCAAAGACTTTAATTTCAATTACGCACCATCACAACTTTCATTTAAAGCAGATATTTTCCGCCAGTTCGGAGCAACCCGAATAAGAAATATTGGCGGCGGCCCGTATAAAATTCCGGAGACATACAATAAATATTTCACCTTTGACCGCTATTATATTCTGCAATGGAGTTTTACCCGTTCGCTGGCATTGGATTTCAGCGCTACCAACAATGCCCGGATTGACGAACCATTCGGAAGAATTGATACGAAGGCCAAAAAAGATTCTATAAGAAATAATTTGTTTAAAGGAGGGAGAAATACACAATATAACCAGCAGGCTACACTGACGTATAATCTCCCTACTCAAAAATTTCCTTTATTGAGTTGGACGTCCATTAGGGCTTCTTACCAGGCAAAATACAATTGGCTGGCAGCATCATTATTGGCCAAGGACCAGGGAAATATTTTGTCTAACACTCAAACAAAAACACTCAACGGGGAATTCCGGTTTGAAGAATTGTACAGTAAATGGAAATTCCTGAGAGCGGTGAATACGGATATTCCCAAACAAACTACGGTAAATAAAACAACGGATAAAGCAAATAAAAATAAAACCGATTCAATTGCTGCAAAACAAAAAAAGATCAAAGACCCTAATTCACTGCCGCAGATATCGCCTGTGCCGAAATTCTTTTTGCGATTACTTACTTCTTTGAAACGGATCGGAGTTCAATACACCGAAGATTTTGGAACCACATTGCCGGGCTATATGGACAGTACTGAAGTACTCGGTTCCAATCTCCGGAGCCGTGAACCGGGCTTCGGATTTATTTTCGGATATCAACCAGATACCAGTTGGATAAACAAAATGGGAATGAAAGGATTGCTATCTCACGATTCGCTGGTGAATGCTTTGGTACAACAGCGATATAACCAACGCTTGAATGTTACAGCCCAGGTTAGCCCGTGGAGAGACCTGACTATTGATATCAACCTGGATAAAACTTTCGACAAACAATATTCAGAGTTGGACAAGGACACTTCAGGTATTGCCGGTATCAGAAGATTTAATCCTTATGCAGCGGGCAGTTTCAGCGTCAGTTATATTTCTTATCAAACTTTGTTTAAAAAATTTGATCCCAATATTCTTTCAGAAACATTTATGCAATTCCAAAACAACAGAATTGCTTTGTCTAATAAACTGTCATTAGAGAATCCTTACTCCAGCAAAACGATTGATCCCAACGATCCGCAATATTATATCGGATATGGCCGGTATGCACAGGAAGTAGTGATCCCGGCATTTTTAGCAGCATACAGGAATAAAGATCCGTTAACCATTTCTACTATTAAAAACGGAAACCCAAATCTGCGTTTCAATCCCTTCTCTGGTATTATACCCAAGCCAAACTGGACATTGACATACACCGGACTTTCCCGTTTGAAAGGCTTAAATAAAATATTTACGAACTTCACCATACGCCATGGCTACCACAGTACGCTAAGCATGAACAGTTTTAATACGGCACTGTTGTTTGAAGACCCGCTACGGGTGGGGTATCCTTATTTCAAAGACACTCTTACCGGAAATTATATTCCCTATTTCCTTGTACCAAATGTAACGATACAGGAAGCATTTGATCCGTTGCTGGGAATGGATATGACATTTACCAACCAGCTATCCTTGCGGTTTGAATATAAGAAAAGCAGGCAACTGAGTTTAAGTTTATTGGATTATCAACTGGCAGAAAATCGTTCTACTGAAGTGACGGTGGGAATGAACTGGCGTGTAAAAGGAGTGCCCATTATCAAAAAGATTCCCCTCGGGAAAAATGGGAAGAAATTAGATAATGATGTTACATTCCGTTTTGATTTTTCAATACGGGATGATGCCACAGCCAATAGTAAACTGGATCAGAAAACAGCGTATGGCACCGCCGGGCAAAAAGCTATTCATATTGCTCCTTCCATTGATTATGTATTGAACACCCGTGTTCAGGTGCAACTTTATTTCCAGCAGGACCGCACCATCCCCAAAATCAGCAACGCCTTCCCGATTACCAATACCAGAGCCGGGGTGAAGGTAAGAATATCGCTGGCGCAATAGGGATGTTTTTCCTTTCTGAAAATTTTATGAGATGTAATTTGAGTTTTAATTGAACCGGCGAATTAAATTAAATAAATTTTTCCCGGCAGGGACTCACCACTGGATAATCTTGGGTTTATCAGATAAAGTCTCTTGTTTCAAAATCTTTTTTCAATACTTAACTTTATCAGTATGGATAAAAAAGTAATACAAGCTGCAAAGATTTTATGGAATTATCATCTGATGCATCAGGTATTGTGCCCTTCTGAATGTATCCTTGCATTGGGAAGCCATGATCTTCGTGTAGCAGACAGAGCAGCGGAATTGTTTCAGCAGAAAATGGCGCCTTTAGTTATTATGTCAGGTGGCTTAGGCAACCTGACTAAAGAAATTTGGAAAGAAAAAGAAGCAGACCTTTTTGCAAAAAGAGCAATCAATCTTGGTGTGCCTGAAGAAAATATCCTGATAGAAAACCGTTCTACCAATACAGGAGAGAATATTCGTTTTTCACAGGAATTACTGGCTTCCAAAAAAATAAACCCCGGGAGTTTCATTCTTGTACAAAAACCTTATATGGAGCGTAGGACTTTTGCCACCTTCAAAAAACAATGGCCGGGAAAGGATTTTTCAGTTACTTCTCCGCAAATCAGTTTTGAGGATTATCCTATACAGGAAATCCCCCTGGAAAGGGTAATAAACATTATGGTGGGAGACCTTCAACGAATTATTGAATATCCCGAAAAGGGATTTCAGATTCCGCAGGAAGTACCTGAAGCAGTAAAAGATGCTTTTAATATATTGATCCGGTCAGGGTTTGATAAGCATTTGATAAAATAGATTAGAATTTTTTTGCAATTCACTTTTGCAGTGACACCGAATTCACAACTCTGCACAAACACATGATGCGAATCCGGCTTGGAACGGATGAAAGCGCTTTAGCGGTTTCGATATTTTAATTCATTAACTGCTGGAAAGTCATATTTTGATAAACTCTACTCTCCTGTTATTTGCCTTGCCTTCAGGCGTATCGTTTTTATCAACCGGTTCTGTTTCGCCTTTGCCATCTGTTTGCATTCGTGATGCATCTATACCGAACTCCTGTGATAATGCCGCTTTTACTGCTTCAGCTCTTTTTTTTGAAAGATTCATGTTCATGGCGTCATCTCCATCGCTGTCCGTATGGCCAATGATCTTTATATTCACTCCGGCATTTTCTTTTAATGCATTGGCAATATCTTTTAAAATGCCGTAAGATTGTGGTTTAATGACCGCACTGTTCACATCAAATAAAATTCCTCTCGTAACAAATTTTCCTTCGGTAATCAATTTATTCCGGGTATCCGGCGCACCGGCTGATAATTTAATATTGCCGATCAGGTAGCGATCATTATCGCTATTCATATTTCCCCATATTTCAAACAGGGTAGCGCTGTAGATTTTGTCTGCGGGAAATGCTCGGGGCAGATCAAAGACTTTTTCTTCATTGAGGTAAACCCGCAAACGTTGTTGCTGCCGCCATACAGAAACATGCAGCTTTGTTTTATCATTGCTGTTGAACTGTATGGTTGTTACATCGTTTCTAAATGCCCGCTCGCCATTTTCATAACTCTCCACAGATGCCTGGCAGTTCGATGCATCCGGATCAATGGTGAATTTCACTCCCGATCTTTTTTCCCAGGGAATAAAACTAAAATCAAAAACCTCTTTTCCATTATTTCCGGTCACGAAATACAATGTGAGCCCCGGAGAATAATAATTGTATTTTTCATTGCAGATAACATCGTACTCAAATGTAAAATTGTCAGGCAGTGTTTTAATGTAATCAGGAATAAACTTTCCCTGTTTTTTTATCATCAGCCAATGTCCCTGCTGGCCGGATGCCGTAACAATTTCACCGCCAGAGTTGGTATTCCATTTCACAGGATAATCGCCAATATTGTCCTGGGCAAAATCATCAAAAGCAATAACCTTATCACCCGGTATAAAATCATACTTACTATATGTTTTTAACGTAAGAATGTCGGTGTCGTTTTTAATACCGATGTTTTTACTGTTGCCAGCCGTTTTCTGAGTGATGGTAACCTGGGTGGTGTCAATTTTTTCATTAACCGGTTTAGAATCGTTATTCTTTTTTTTGCTGGTAGCGTCATCAATGGACCTATCTATTTTTTCATTTACCTTTTGTTCCGCTTTTTGTTTGGCATGATCGGCTATGCGTTTTAAGATTTGTGAGTGAGCGGCAATAGCAATAAGTAAGGAAGCTGCGATTGCATATATCTTTTTCATGGTAAAGAATTTTGGTTTTATGCAATACTTAGGAAAGGTACAGACTTATTAAAAATTTTCAATATTTATTTTGAGAGCAATTTTTGAACACAATACATTGCCTTTTTAGTAGTACCTGCATTTCTATAAAAGGGAAAATTTCCCGCCCAGTCTTAATATTAGGGGGGTGGCACTTGGGGTTATCTATTACTTTCACGGTTTTTTAGCAACATTCCAAATTTCAGGGAGAAGGTATAAGAAAAACCCGGGCTGCGGCCCAGCCTTGCGTTGGCATAGTTATAAGCTGTCAGGTTATCATCTGGCGATAAATTGAAATTAGAGTAGTTCTGTTTTTTGTTATCAAAACCATATCCAAACCCTTCGTAAATATCAAGGGTAAACTTATCGTTAAACACCCACTGACGCCCAAATTCTATCTGCAGAGCGCCAAAAGTTACATTTTGCTTTTCCACTGAATAATTATTGTTCCCCTTCCAGGCAATCATGTTCTCACTATAATTTCCCAAATAAACCATCGGCTTTATATAAGTGCCCTGCATCAGGTGAGTTAATCTTGTTTTGCCAAATAAAAGAAAATCCGGGAGCTTGCCGAATTTATACCCGGCGCCGGCAAAAAAACCAAACTGATTTTTCTTCACTTCACCAAACTGGCTGTCATAATAATCAAGATGCCATGATTTTCCGGCGCCGATAATACCCAATGACAGCTCATAACTTTTACCGACACCTAAGCTTTTTTCATAGCTGAATTGCGAGTACCCAAACAAGGGGCCGAGAAAATCAATTTTTATTGCCCGGTTCCGCTGACCTATATATTTTTCAGGGTCTTTAAAATTCAATTCAAATCTTTCCGTTTTACCATTGGCATATACAATTTTATTGATGCGGTCAGTTTCCAGCACATATACGGGCCCGTCGGGGTTATTGAACTCTTTATACTTTATTTCGTCGGGATCGATTTCAATTACTTTGGCTTCTACCACTTTTCCGTTCTTGCGGTAAATTTTATCCTGGGAAAATGCAAGAAAACCGGTCGCCAGCAAAGCGGCAAGGAAAAGGAACTTTATCTTCATAAGTAAAAAGTTTTGGGTAATGATTTTTTTCTTTCAGACAACAGGAATAGGAATAATGTTGCAGCTCTTAAATTAAAAATTAATCGGAACCTGCTCTCCAGTACTTAATCACAAAATAATAGGGGATGCTTTATAAATGTTTCCCGACTTTGCTAGCCCAGGCGCTTGATTTTTCAACCGGTTAAACTATATTCTACTTTAATATTCAATAGACATAGCATAAAAAAGACCTGCAAAAGCGAATCTTAATATTTTAAATCCATAATACCTGAAAAACTTACGGCGTTGGAAGTGAATTTGAGTTATTCACTTTTTTGAAAAGCATTACATACCCGCATAAATTTTTTTTCTTTTCTTTATTCACCTGCACCGGTTTCATCATATGAAATTCTGAGAACTGCGGTATATAAGAATAAGAAATAATATTGCCGTCCACATCGCCCCACATTTTTTTCTGATACACCACCTGCTTTTCATCCCAGTCATACATTCTTACCTCATACAATTTGGAAGTATGATCGCCGATAAAAACAAACTGGTACCAGCTGCCCTGGTTCAGAGGGACCACCACCGGCATTTCATAAGCGCTTTCCATGGTAATTGAAGCTTCTTTCAACAGCATGAAGCCATCTTTTGAATAAAATGATTTTAAGCTATCCACTTCTTTTTTGATATAATCGTTATTGCAGGATTGAACACGGATGACATCCTGAGCAGAAACAGTAATGGAAAACAACAGGAACGAAGCAAATATCAAACAGGGCTTTTTCATAAGGGCTTTTATACGGAAATGGTACGTGGATATAAAAGTAAAATCCAATCCTCTATGTTTGAAGTTTTGAAGCATAAAAATGCCTTGTTTTGGTATTTTTTCCTAAAGGATCAGTGGATAATTACTAAGGAAACGGAGGTGGTAAGGACTGAGGACTTACAAGATAGCTAAAAAATCCAGTTATGCAAATAAGGTATTAAATATTTCGGTTGAAATATATGGCATCCGCTTGTTGCAAACAAGTGATGGTAAGATCATTGATACAAACATGATGGGGCAAGGTAGTGCAATACCAGATTACATCAGCGATATCATCTGCTGAAAGAGGGATAAGCCCATCATAAATTTTTTTTGCAGTGGTTTCGTCTCCTTTAAAACGAACAATGGAAAATTCTGTTTCGGCAGCACCGGGATGAATGCCTGTTACCTTTATACCGTGGCGTAGTAAATCAATACGCATGGCCTGGTTTAATGCATCTACTGCAAATTTGCTGGCACAATATGCATTTCCTTTTTCATAAACTTGTTTCCCCGCTACAGAACCCATGTTGATGATATGGCCTTGTTTCTGTTTAATCATGAAAGGCACAACAGCTTTTGCCACATACATCAATCCTTTTACATTGGTATCAATCATCGTGTTCCAGTCTTCCAGGTCACCCTCATCAAAATAACCACGGCCTAAAGCCAGTCCGGCATTATTAATCAGCACATCAATTTTTAGCCATTCTTCCGGTAAAGAATTGATATTATCAAAAACTGATTTTTCATCCCGCACATCAAATGGCAGCGTTAATATGGCTACATTAAATTTATTCTCCAGTTCTTTTTGCAGAGATTCCAGCCTGCCTGTTCTCCTGCCATTTAAAATGAGATCGTAACCATTCGCTGCAAATTTTTCGGCACAGGCTTTTCCAAAACCTGCTGTCGCTCCCGTGATAAAAACTATTTTTTGCATATACACAAAATTGAAAAATGAAAACCTATTAATTACTGCGAAGATAAAAGATAAGCGATCATCAACTGCTCAGGTATTGATCAGAAAATTTTCCAGTATTAAATTACTTTTTTTAGTTTCTTCCATCATGCCCATGTGGCCGGTTTCAGTAAGAATATGGATAAAAGCTTTACAGGGAAGATGCGACTGTTTCAGCAAATCATTTATTGGAATAACCGTATCATATTGGCCAATTATAAAAAGAATTGGAACCGAACTTTTATCTAATATCATACTTCGGTCAGGCCTTCGCATCATAGCTTCATAATAAGCAATCAAAGTCTGAGGAGTAAAGTAACTCAGACTTTCAATGAATGTATCAATTTCTTTTTTCATTTTACCGGTGGAAACAGGAGAAAATAAGTTAGGTGTTATCGCTTTTAAAAATTCAAAAGCGCCATGTTGTTTTATAAATTCTATCCCTTTTCTGCGGGTAGCTTTTTTTTCTTCGCTGTCCGGGTAAGATGAAGAATGAAACAAGCCGAACGCATTTAAAAAGCCTGAATAGTTTTCTGCAAATGCCATCGTGATATACCCGCCCATGCTATGGCCGATCATGGTGCAGGAAGAAAGATTTTCCTGCGTTAAAATTTCTTTTATCACATCCGACATGCTTTCCATTGTTATACCCGGTATTAATTCTGATTTCCCGCTGCCCGGAAGATCGGGGATGATCAGTTGAAATTTATTTTTCAGAAATGTAACCTGCTGATTCCAAACAGAACCATCTTCGCCAAAACCATGAATGAATACAACGGTTTTGCCGGCTCCAATCACCCGGTAATGAATAGAACTTCCATTATAGATTAAAAACTTTTCAGGCATTTGATTTCAGCTTTTTGTAATGTACCATACTTCTTATCAGCATTATAAGCATGATGGGGTTTAAAGCCGGATTCAACTTTTGTTTGATCCATCCGAATGCAATCAGGGTTATTAGGATAAATGAATAACTTATTAAATAGTAAACAACCCATTTTCTTTTTTTATACAGGAGAAAAGCAATGACCACATTTGCCGGCAAAGCCCAGAGCAAATTGAGATTGTATTTACAGGCATGATGATCGGTGCCAAACCACATGAACAATAATAAAATACCCAATGCACCGGTAAGGAAAAAAAGGATGAAATCAAAAAATTTAAAAAACAAATCAGTTGTTTTCATGAAACTGAGTGCTGCAATCAGTAAAAAAAGAAGGGAGAAAACAATCATGGGCGACAGGAAAGATGTTTTCGATGGCAGAACGGCCGGATTGAGTAATGAAATTTTTTTATTGACCAGTTTATTGTTTCCGATCAGGGTACTGTCAAAGCCTTTCAATAAATAATCCGGTAAAAACATGGCTTCGCTGTCATTGATTTTTTTATCAAGCGGTGCCCCTAATAAAATATCAATACCCAGTTCACTCCAGTATTCTTTTCCTTTATCCAGGTATTCATGAATCAGATCACGGAAAGTAGTGTTTTGTTCAGGTCGAATGTCCGTTGTCACTACCGGCTCTTGTATTGTTTTAAAAACAATGTCCCGCAGCCGGGTAGTGCAGTTGTCCAGGATAAAATCGTATTTGTAATATTTATTTTCTTCTTTGGCATTTTCAATTAATGCATTTAACAGATTTTGTTTTTCCCTGCAGGAGAGATTTAAGACCTGCTCAGTCACACCCCGCTTTTCATACTGGTATTGCATCATGAAATCAGAAAAACTGGTTACCGATACAAAGTATAAAAGTTTGCCTCTTGTGAATTTCATGTAGAAATCCGGGTCGTCGAAATCAAAAGTGCCGTAATTAAAAACAATATCTTCCTGAGTGATGCTGTCTGTCACTCGTATCGCACTATGACCGAAAGTAGAGTAAAGTTCAGTTCCGGGGCTGCAGGTCAGCAGGCTGATATGAAGACTACAACCTTGCCCAGCCGGAGAATCCGGCTGGGCTTTTGCAGAAAAAAGAATTGCAAAGAGAAAAATGAAAATGATTATTTTTTTCAAATAGAATTACTTTATTGCCAATGACAAAAATATAAGGCAAAAGGATTTTGCCTACTACCTCCAATCACTTTCTGCTGTAGTTCGGCGCTTCCCTGGTGATCTCAACATCATGTGCATGGCTTTCTTTCATTCCGGCGTTGGTGATTTTAATAAATGTAGCATTCTTTAATTCAGCAATATTAGCCGCTCCGCAATAACCCATTCCTGCTCTTAATCCACCGGTAAACTGATAAACAATTTCTTTCACCATCCCTTTATACGCCACACGGCCTTCAATCCCTTCGGGAACAAATTTCTTTACATCGTCTTCCACATCCTGGAAATAACGGTCGCTGCTGCCGGTGGCCATAGCGCCTAAAGAACCCATGCCACGGTATTCTTTGAATTTTCTTCCTTCATAAATGATCGTTTCACCGGGACTTTCTTCCGTTCCTGCAAAAATGCTGCCCATCATTACACAATCAGCGCCGGCCGCCAATGCTTTTACCATATCTCCTGTATAACGAATTCCACCATCAGCAATGACCGGAATATTTTTTTGTTT
This sequence comes from Bacteroidota bacterium, assembly GCA_018266555.1. GTDB lineage: Bacteria > Bacteroidota > Bacteroidia > Chitinophagales > Chitinophagaceae > UTBCD1. The sequence continues at coordinate 61,503 of JAFEAF010000001.1, forward strand.
TAAGACAGAATATACTTCCATCACAGCAGTAAGTTGTGGTACTCCGGCCCCTGCCACTATCCGTGTAGTACAAATAGAACCGGGACCTATTCCTACTTTTACTGCGTCCACACCCGCATCGGCTAATGCTTTGGCCCCTTCAGCGGTTCCTACATTTCCCGCAATGACATTTATTTTTTTAAAATTCTTTTTTACTTCTTTCAATGCATGTATCACTCCTTTGCTATGGCCATGAGCGCTGTCCAAAGCAATCACATCCACACCTACATGTTGCAAAGCAGCTACTCTGTCCATCATGTCACGGGTGATGCCCACTCCGGCGCCGACGAGTAATCTTCCGAAAGCATCTTTCACTGCATGGGGATGGCTTTTTAATTTTAAAATATCACTAAAGGTAAAAAGGCCTTTTAGCTTTCCCTGTTTATCAACAATCGGAAGCTTTTCCACTTTAGTCTTCTTAAAAAATTGTTCTGCTTTTTTCAGATCCGTTCCTTCCGACGCTGTAAAAATATTTTCCTTCGTCATTACCTCGCTCACTTTTTGCTTCATATCTACTTCGAACCGCAAATCCCGGTTGGTGAGAATACCAACCAACTTCCCATTTTTTTCAATAATGGGAATACCGCCAATCTTATTTTCTTTCATGATCCGCACGGCTTCTCCAATTGTTGCATTGGCGGTTAATGTAACGGGATCAAGGATCAATCCGCTTTCACTGCGTTTTACTTTGCGCACCTGGTCGGCTTGTTTTTCAATGCTCATGTTTTTATGAAGAATACCAAGTCCGCCCTCTCTTGCTAATGCAATGGCCAGATTCGCCTCGGTGACAGTATCCATGGCGGCAGAAAGCATCGGCACATTCAGCGTGATGTCTTTAGTAAGTTTTGTTCTGATATCTACATCACGGGGAAGTACCTGGCTGTACCCGGGCTTTAATAGCACATCATCAAATGTAAGCCCTTCGCTAAATGTTTTTAAAGATTGATCTTGAGTGGTGGGGGCCTGCCCGGATGACTCGGTCAGACGGGTATTTCTTGTTGCCATGTGCAAAGATAGGAGAAATTGGAAATTCCAAAATTCAGTTTTAGTGAATTGACAGAAGTGAATAGTGAAATGATTTATTGCAGTTGACCATTTACTTTTTACCGGATCAACATCACGGTTCCTTTCTGAAAAACTTTTTTTCCTGTGTCCCGGTTGGTATAACTGAGAAACCAAACAAATACACCGGCAGATTGCGGAACGCCATTGATGGTTCCATCCCATTTTTGTTGCCAGTTAGAAGTTTGAAATACTAATTGCCCCCAGCGATTAAATACTTTAAATTCAAGTTTGTCTGCTTTCAACGCATTATGCGGCCAGAAAAAATCGTTCAACCCATCCCCATTCGGTGTGAATGCAGTGGGAACGGCAATAAGACAATTGTCCAGTACTTTTAAATATTTTGTCAGTGAATCGGTACAATTCAAGGTTGTATTACTTACAAGTAATTTGATATTGTAAAAACTTTCTTTGTTATTATTAGGGAAAAATTGCGGAGGCGGATTCTGAATATTACTACTGCCAACTACATCAAACCTCCAGTTCCAGCTATTGATAGTCCCGGTGCTTTTATCAGTGACAGTCAACCCGTCTTCGGGACAAATGATGGCAGGCATATCAAAATCAGCTTTTACTTCATTGTTGAAAACAAAAGTTTGAGAAGTGGAGTCGGTGCAAGTGCCATTGCTTACAAACAATTTCACAGTATTGGTACTGGTAGCCGGAAATGTTTGAGTTGTTGTTTGTGTAAAAACCTGTGCAGAGTTGTTGATGAGCCAGTTCCATTGACTGACCCCATGAGCACCATCGTGCATCAGATTTATTGTGTTAATCCGGCATCCCAAAACAGAACTGTAAGTGAAATCAGCAGATACAGTATCTGCTGCACCAAATGTCAGTGTTTGTGGCAAAATAGGTTGGCCGCATACATCATAGATCGGGCTGCCATCAATTCCCGGCTGAATGGTTACGGTATATATTCCTCCTGTGTAAATCGGAGTAACCGTTTTTAAGATTATATAGTCCGTTTGGCCATTTACACAATTACCCGAAGCAGATGCAATGGTTACCGGCGTGGGTCCGGTAATGGCAAAATCAGTTCCGCCCGGTGTAATGCTTGAACAATTTATTTTTTTAGGATAGTATAGCAAAACAGAGTCTGGAGCACAAGCTACTTTACCTACACTGTCTGCTAATATCGGTTGAGGAATAGTGTATTGAAAATCTATGGCTTCACCAACAGGAATTGCATTGCCGCAAACATCAAGCAGGGTATTTCCATCTGTTCCGTTTTTCATTACTAACTGGTAAGAACCTGAGGGTAACGGATTGTTAAGCGTTATGATTACAGAATCCATATCGAATGATGCAGAACATAATGGTGCCACAGACGAGGTGGCTGTTGCGGAAGCCGGTGCAATAGCAAATTCACTTCCATCAGCGCTCAGTGAATTGCATCTTATTTTTTTATTTAATTTCAAAGTGAGAACCTGCCCGTTGCAATCAGGCACTACTTTCTGCATGTGTGGAGTTAAGGGATCGGTAATAACAGCAGTGCCGCCGCCGAATGAAAGAGAATACCCGCTTTGTGAATCTGTGAAATGGCTTACCATTAATAAATAGGTATGGCCTTGAATTAAATTGGGCATTGCACTGAATGAAGGCAGGTTAGCAGCAGGATCAGAAGCACATTGAATATAATTGACTCCTGAGGCATTAGCGCCTGTGGCACCAAAAGTACCTGCCCAGTTACCGGTAACCACAAGAGAATTGACGGTATAAATATCATTCGGGTTATGCCCGGTGATATCATATAATTGCCAGTCGTAATCATCGCCTGAATTATTCGGTGTAATTAAAAATCCCAAACTGCCGGAACCATAACAGGTGAATACATAATAGTATGGATTTTTATCACCGTATCCGTCTGCTGCTGAACATCCGGGAACAACCAGATTATTCGTTCTGCAAATAGGAACTGTGGTTTGTTGGAAAACGGTAGTGCCGCAAACAGGAAATGCTGTTGACGGAGTTTGTCCCAATGAAGTACATGCTTGTGAAAAGGCGATTCCTGATGACAAAAGAAACAGGAAGAATAGCGAAACTTTAGATTTCATAAAGCATGATTTCTTGCATCTGAAACGGGAATCAAATTTCGGAAATAAAAGGCATAAACCACAGCCTTTTATTCCGATAGAGTTATTGAAATGTGTAAATTTTACCCGGTAATGATTTTATTGCGTTTTTCAATTCCAAATTCAATATAGCTGCAGCCACGGCACTGCTGCTGAGCCCGCTGCGGAAGTTGATTTCGTCTATATGAACGGTTTCTTTTTCCTGTAAAATTTTTATAACCTTTTTTTCATCTTCAGTCAGTTCTATGAAAAGTTCTTTTTGTTTTTTTAGGGAAGTCTTCTTTTTTTCTTCCCAACCCATTGATTGGATAAAATCAGTTGCTTTTGTAATCAATATTGCTTTATTATTCCGGATCAGGAAATTACATCCTGCACTTTTCAAATCATTCACCTTACCCGGGAAAGCAAACACATCTTTATTATACCCATTCGCCAGTTCAGCCGTGATCATACTTCCGCCTTTGATATCCGTTTCCACTACTATTACTGCATCACTCATGCCGGCTACTATTCTATTGCGAATTGGAAAATTATGTTTATCCGGCTTTGTGTTACTGCGAAATTCAGTTAATAATCCACCGCCATATTTAATCATGTCTTTGGCAAGGCCGGTATGTTCGTTTGGATAAATCTGGTCTAATCCATGCGCCAGTACGCCGACTGTTTGTAAATTATTTTTTAGTGCTGCTTTATGGGCCAGCGCATCTACACCAAAAGCAAGGCCGCTAATGATTAAAACATTTTGTTCTGATATTTCATTTATAAATTTATCTGTCAGTTGCCGTGCATATTCTGTGTGATTCCTGGTGCCGATGACAGCAACAACTTTTGAAGTATTTAAATCTGCGCTGCCTTTATAAAAAAGAAGAGTGGGAGAGTCGTAACAGTTCAGCAATCGCTTAGGATAATCTTTGTCCGTGATGAAAAGAGGTTTGATTTTAAATTTTATGATGAATTCAATTTCTATTTCCGCCTTCGAAAAATCAGTAAATGATTTTATGGAATGTGCTCTTATTTCTCCAATACCTTCAATTTTTTTCAGGCTTGATTCTTTTACCTTGAATATGGCTGAGATATCTCCGAAATGTTCGATGAGAATTTTAGCCTGTACGGATCCGATATTCGGAATTTGAGTCAGGGCAATTTGGTACAAAAGTTCCTGGTTCATTAGCCGGAAATGAAAAATAAAAATAGCTAAAACAAATTTTCTGGCAAGAACTCTTTATCCCGGAAAACTTATTTATTGGCCTGTAACTTTCATTTCGGTTCTCCTGTTCAAAGCCCGACCTGTGTCAGTACTGTTATCCGCGACGGGCTTTGTTTCTCCATAGCCTTTAAATGACAAGCGATTTGCAGCAATCCCTTTACTGACCAAATAACTTACCACCGACTTTGCCCTGTTGTTGGAAAGTGTGAAATTTTCAGCAGGCGTACCTATATTATCCGTATGACCGCTGATCTCCACTTTCAATGTGGGATTTTCGTTTAATAATTGAACTAATTTATCTAACTCGACCTGTGATTCGGGCTTCAGGTCATATTTATTTACATCAAAGAAAATATTGTTCAACACAATGAATGCATTCACTTCAATCGGTTGCAGTGCAATATTTTTTTCATAAGTGGAATCCGGCGCATGCTGACTTAATAAAAAGTTATCTGAATAGAATAAATATCCTTTGCGGCTTACATTGAATGCATAATCTTTTCCCACTGGCAAGGTCACCAAATAATTTCCGGTTTCGTCTGTTTGAATTTTTGAAACTAATTCTTTACTTGCAAGATCAATCAGTTCAACAGATGATGGAAGGCCTTTGCCGGTTTTTTTATCAAACACCTGGCCTTTTACCCATAATGTTTTTTTCGGACGAATATCAGGGCGCAATTCAAAGCTATAAATATCTAATCCGCCACGGCTATCACTCCGGTCACTGGCATAATAGGCCGTTTTTCCATCGGCAGTAATAAATAAAGTTCCTTCCCGGTTAATGGTATTTATAGGGTAACCTAAATTCACCGGCTGGCTCCAGGCTCCATTAGGGCCTTTACGCACATAAAATAAATCTTCATCGCCATAACCCGGCCAATAATTAGAAGTGAAATATAATGTTTCATTGTCGGCATGTATAAACGGACACTGTTCATCGCCCGGTGTATTCACCGAGGGCCCCAGGTTTTCGGGTTCTCCCCATTTGCCATTGGGCTGCATGTGGCTAACATAAATATCGCTGCCCCCATAACCGCCAAACCTTCTGCTGGCGAAATACAAATCTTTTTTATCAGGGGATAAACAAGGCTGCGATTCCCATTGGTCAGTATTTATTGTTCCGCCAAGGTTGATCGCTTCACTCCATCCCTGCGGTGTGAGATAAGAAATATAAAGATCACAACTACCGAAACCATCCCGACGGTTGCATCCTGTAAATACTAACCATTGCCCATCCTGCGAAATATTTTGCGCTCCTTCATTTTCCGGAGTATTGATATCTCCGGGCATGGGTTGGGCGATATCCCATTCTCCAAACTTTTTTTTGCTGTAATAAAAATCTTCATTGATGTTATTCACTCTCCGGGTAAAAACGAGTTCTTTCCCATCAATTGTCAGGGATGGAAAATATTCAGATACTGCGGTGTTCACTCCATCGCCAATATTTTTTGGTGCAAAAACATAACTGGTATCGGGGTGTTTTTTAGCATAATCAACAGCAAATTCATAACAACGTTTCCGGTATTGCGCCGCCTTTAATGCAGTAGAGTTTTGCGGCGGTTTTTTATCTAAAAACTGGTTGATAGCATTTAATGCATCCTGAAATCTTCCCAAGCCTGCCAAATTAATGGAATACGAAAGTTTGAATTCAATAGTATAATCTGAATCGAGAGCAAATGCTTTTTCGTAATACTCAATGCTACTTTGATAATTTTTCATTTGGCCATACACTCCGGCCAGTGATAAATAGGCATCTACATATTTATTATCTATTTCAATACACTGGAGAAAAAGATTTTCAGCCAGGGCCAGGTTATCGTCTGCAGCTTTTTCCAAAGCCTGGTTGTAAAGCTGAACGGCTTTCCTTTTCACCTTTGACGGATTATATTGGGCAAAAGAAGAAAATGCAAAATGCAAAATGCAAAATGCAAAATATAAGATGAGGCGGAAGCTTTTCATGATACTAAATTAGAAATGATTTATTCAAAACGAATAAAGCGGAACTTTATTTCGGCAGTAGTAGCCTTTGTCTAATTCTTATTTTGAGTTGCTGGTGCCCCAGAGGGGCAATCTTTTGGTAATGGAAAAGAATGTAATTTGAGGCAAGCCCCGTAGGGGCGGTATTAAAAATTAATTATGGCCAACACATATTCTCAGATTTCTATTCACACAGTATTTGCCGTGAAGGGCAGAGAGAATCTTATTATCGTCGGATGGCGGGATGATCTGCATAGGTATTTATCCGGCATAATCACCGGAAATGGCGCTACTTCATTAGCTGTTGGAGGGTGGAAAGATCATGTTCATGTTTTCTTCGGAATGCCCTTGACAACCTGTATATCCGATTTCATGAGTATCCTTAAAGCAAGCAGCAGTAAATGGGTAAATGATCAGAAATTTGTCAAAGGAAAATTTCAATGGCAATCAGGCTATGGAGCCTTTTCTTATTCCAGGAGTCAAAGAGATGGAGTTATAAAGTATATTATGACACAGGAGGAACATCATAAGAACAAAACGTTCAAGGAAGAGTATTTAAAAATGTTATCAGATTTTAACGTGGAATATGACGAAAAATACCTCTTTGAGTTTTATGATTAACCGAGTTTAAAAAATATCGCCCCTATGGGGCTACTCCCTTGCATTGTGAAATTTTTTTACCAAAATTCCGGCCATACTGGCCTATACTCATGGAATCCTGCCTTCACAAATTGAAAAAAACCAGCACCCCAAAATAAGAATTAGCCGTAGCTTTTCATTTATGGTACATTAATGTATTTGTGAATCTGTAAGCTCAATTCCCATTTAGGGTTTTCTTTAATGTATTCAATGATAAACGGCATCATCTCAACAGCCTTATCCCATTCGGGTTGTACATATAATTTGCAGTCTTTTGAAACGAGTACTGCATATTTTTCTGCCCATGCAAAATCCGATTTATTAAAAATGATAACTTTTAATTCGTTTGCCTTTGGCAAAATTTCAGGAACCGGTGCTTTGAATTTTTTGGGAGAAACGCAAATCCAATCCCAATGGCCGGTCAGTGGATAGGCTCCTGAAGTTTCAAGATGAGTTTTCAATCCGGTTGTTTGTAATTCTTTTGTCCATTCATCAAGATTATACATCAATGGTTCTCCCCCGGTAATTACTACAACCTGGGCAGGAGTTTCTTTTATTTTTAATTTTAGATTTTCAATTTTTATTTTTTTATGTTTATCTGCCTCCCAACTTTCTTTTACATCACACCATACGCATCCCACATCACATCCGCCAAGCCGAATAAAATAAGCGGCTTTTCCCTGGTGAAAACCTTCGCCCTGCAAGGTGTAGAAATGCTCCATTACAGGAAGTTCAATCGTTGTATGTGTTTCTTTGATCAAAGCGATTGTTTGATTGTTATATTGTTTGATGGTTAACCATTCTACCATCAAACAATTTATATTTTAATTTTTCATCTTGCAGGAAAGGAATGTATTCTTCAATAAAGCTGCTATCGTCATGGGCCCCACGCCGCCGGGTACAGGAGTGATCCAGGAACATTTCGGCGCTACAGTCTCATAATGTACGTCGCCTATTAATCTGAATCCGGATTTTTTTGAGGCATCGGTTATTCTTGTTATGCCTACATCAATAACCACAGCACCTTCTTTCACCATTTCGGCAGTTATGGTTTCAGGTTTACCCAATGCCGCTACAATAATGTCTGCCTGCCGGCAAATTTCATTAAGATTTTTGGTATGCGAATGACAGATAGTAACCGTGCAATTTCCAGGGTTGGAATTATTGCTCAGTAAAATACTCATGGGCCTCCCAACAATATTGCTTCTGCCAATTACCACAGCATGTTTACCATCCGTTTGTATTTTGAAATGATCCAGCAGCAGCATAATACCACAAGGTGTGGCCGGAACAAATGTGGCAGCACCCTGCATCATTTTACCTGCGGTAATTGGATGAAAGCCATCTACGTCTTTGTCAGGATCTATTGCATTTATCACCTCCTCATTTGAAATATGTTTGGGCAATGGAAGCTGTACCAGGATGCCATCCACATCAGGATCGTTATTCAGTTTTTCAATTTCTTCCAGCACCCTGATTTTATAAATATCTTCTTCAAAACGAATCAGTGTGGATTTAAAACCCACTTCTTCGCAGGCCTTTACTTTTCTGGCCACATAAGTTTCGCTGGCACCGTTTTTTCCAACTAAAATGGCAGCCAGGTGAGGTTTCTTTTTCCCTTCAATGGACATTTGAGCCACCTCAATTTTCAATTCATTTTTAATAGCCTGTGCGGCTGCTTTTCCATCTAAAATTTGCATGGCGCAAAGGTAAGCGGCAAGCCATGTTTACCAAAGAGCTAATTTCATTTTATTTTGTTTTGTTACTCAATTTCATACTTGTAACTTTCATCAAAATATTAACTGTTGAATAGAACATTTACCCTTACCATCATTTTATTTCTTGTTTCAATTTTCTTTTCCGAAGCACAGATCATCCGCAAGCCGGTAGCGGCGCCTTATATCGGGTTGGGTGCATACAGCAAAAGGCACCAGGATATTTTTTCTTTTACATCCAACCAGGCGGCACTGGCACAGATAAATAATGCGGCAGTGGGAGTGTATGGAGAAAGAAGGTTTATGCTCAACGATCTTAATAATTATTCCGCTGCATTAGCATTGCCTACAGCAACCGGTAATTTTGGATTGAAAACTGGATATTTCGGCTCTTCCGGTTACAATGAAACACAAATCGGTTTAGCCTATGGCCGAAAGATGGGAGAAAAAATAGATATTGGTGCCCAATTTAATTACAATGCCATTCGAATATCGGGCTACGGAAATTCTTCAGCCGTAAGTTTTGAAGTCGGGACTATACTGCACATTACAGAGCAAATTCATTTAGGTATTCATGTCAACAATCCTGTAGGCGGAAAATTTGGTAAAGATCAACAGGAAAAACTTCCTTCGGTGTACAGTTTTGGATTGGGATATGATGCATCAGAAAAATTTTTCTTTAGCGCAGAAATCATGAAAGAAGAAGATCAGCCGGTGAATGTAAATGTGGGCATACAATATAAATTACTACCTCAATTACTGGCAAGAGCGGGTATGGAAACTGCGACTTCTTCTGCATGGGCCGGCATAGGGCTTTCTTGGAAATCTTTTCGAATAGATGTAACCAGCACTTATCATCCCCAATTAGGGCTGAGTCCCGGGTTGTTGATCTTATTCAACATAAATAAAAAAGAGAATTGAAAAAAACAGTGATCATATTTATTTTGGTTCAATGGCTGTTTATTCAATTAAAGGCACAGGAAACCCCGGAAGTGACAGAACAGAAACTGGAAAACCTGACTGAGTCAGACCAGGCGGAGACAGAAGATGATTCTTACTTACAGGAACTGGATCAGTTCAGAAAAAACCCGGTGAACCTGAATGTTGCTGATGACAATGAATTAAAAGAATTAAGAATTCTGACAGACCTGCAGATCAGCAATTTAATTTCTTACAGGAAATTGTTCGGGAAATTTGTCAGCATGTATGAGTTGCAGGCGGTTCCAACCTGGGATATCAGCACTATAAAAAAATTATTACCATTCATTACTATCGCCACTCCGGTTTCTTTTTCGCAAAGCATAAGTGATAGATTAAAAGGTGGCACAAACAGTGTATTGATTCGGTATTCGCAAATAATGGAGCGATCTGCAGGTTTTGATAAATCCACACCCGGAATAAAGTATTTGGGAAGTCCCCAAAAATTATTTATTCGTTACCGGTATACATACCGGAATTTATTACAGTACGGATTAGTGGGGGATAAAGATGCCGGTGAACAATTTTTTAAAGGCGCTCAAAAGCAGGGATTTGATTTTTATTCTTTTCATTTTTTTGCGAGAAAGATTGGAATCATACAATCATTAGCGCTTGGTGATTTTACTGTGAATATGGGTCAGGGGTTGATACAATGGCAGGGTCAGGCTTTTGGAAAAAGCGCTGATGTGATGAGTGTAAAAAGACAATCCACCATATTACGTCCGTATAATTCTGCAGGAGAATATAATTTTCACCGGGGTGTGGGAATAACCATCAGGAAAAAAAATATTGAAGCCACCGCTTTTGCATCGCTGAGAAAGATCAGCGCCAACTTTGTTGCAGATACGGTAAACAATGAAGATTTTTTTTCTTCTTTCCTCACTTCAGGGTACAATCGAACGACGAGTGAAATTGAGGATCGGAATAATTTGACTCAAACTGCATTTGGTGGTAATGTCACTTATCGTACGGATAACTGGCATATTGGTATCAATGGAATTTATTATCACTTTTCGACACCGATTCAAAAAAGACCTGAGCCATATAACCTGTATGCTATCAGCGGAAGCAACTGGAATAATATGAGTGTGGACTACAGCTATACATACCGGAACTTTCATTTTTTCGGTGAGGCGGCAATTGATAAAAATTTTAATAAAGCGATGTTGAATGGTTTATTGATTAGTGCCGATCGGAGGGTTGATCTTACTGTTGTACAACGATCCATCAGCCCCGGTTTTCAATCCATCAATGGAAACGCTTTTACAGAAAACACGTATCCTACTAATGAAAATGGATTGTATGCCGGCATCAGCATTCGTCCCAATTCTTTTTGGCGCATTGATGCTTATGGCGATTTGTACCGGTTTCCCTGGTTAAAATACCTGGTAGATGCGCCGAGCTATGGAAAAGATTTTTTGGCGCAGGTAACATTTATACCCAACAAACTTGTGGAATTGTATTCCAGATTCCGGGGTGAATCGAAGCAAAGCAATCAAGCAGATAATACCACAGCAACCAACTACATTGTTTTTTTACCCAGGCAAAGCTGGCGGACACAGATCAGTTATAAAATAAATCCGTCTATCATTTTAAGAACTAGGATTGAATTATTATGGTATAATAAAAATGAACCAGGCAAAGAAAAAGGCTTTCTTACCTATTTTGATTTTATTTATAAACCCATACTTCGTCCCTTTTCAGCAAACCTGCGGCTTCAGTATTTTGAAACTGATAGTTATGATTCCCGCCTTTACGCTTTTGAAAACGATGTGCTGTATAGTTTTTCTATTCCTGTATTCTATGGTAAAGGGTATAGATATTATTTGAACCTAAACTATGATATAAATAAAAAAATATCTGTATGGATACGGTGGGCTCAAAGCATTTATCCCGGTAATACTTCCATTGGTTCGGGTTTGGATACGATTGATGGAAAAAGAAAATCCGAGATTAAAACCGAATTAAGAATTCTCTTTTGATTCTTCTAAAACTAAAATCTGTTAACAACCTATTTGCATTTATTAAGTAAGAGTTAACGGCTTTCATTTTGCAGCAGCATTTTTTGTTTAAAACTAATCTTTGCTATTGTCGCCCTACCGTAGATCCACAAATTTTTTTGAGAAAGCAATAGTTTAAATTCTAAAAATTAAGATTCACATGAGAAAAATTTTATTAATTTTTGCAATGCTGATGTTCGTTACTGCATCAGTATTTGCCCAAACACGAACTGTAAAGGGAGTGGTACATAACGAAAAAGGAGACCCGGTTCCGTTTGTAACAGTTGCAATAAAAGGAACTAAAAGTGCAGTTTCAGCAGATGCAAATGGTTCTTTTTTAATCAGAGCTAAAGTGGGAGATGTTTTAGTTATAAGTGGTATAGGTATAAAAACACAGGAAGCTACAATAACGGATGCATCTGGTATTTCTATCACAGTATCAATTGCGAATAATAATTTATCAGAAGTTGTTGTTACTTCCTTAGGTATTAAAAGAAACAGAAATACGCTGCCCTATTCCGCTCAGCAAATCTCAGGCAGTGAAATGAACCGATCTGCTGTTACTATGAATCCTGTAAGTAATTTATCAGGTAAAATTGCAGGACTTCAGATTACTCAGGAGAGTACCATGGGGGGCTCTACAAACGTAATATTAAGAGGATTAAAAAGTCTCACCCAAACGAACCAGGCATTGTTTGTTGTTGACGGGATCCCTTTTGATAATTCAAATTATAGCGCAGGAGGATATGATTTAGGGAATGCTGCTTTCGATTTGAATCCCGATGATATTGAATCTGTGAGTGTGTTAAAAGGTGCTGCTGCATCTGCATTATATGGTTCCCGTGCATCCAACGGAGTTATTTTAATTACCACAAAAAAAGCTGTCAAAAGGAAAGGAATTGGTGTTTCAGTTAGTTTAGGTGGTACAACGGGTTCTTTTGACAAATCTACTTTACCGACTTATCAAACACAATATGGAGAAGGTTATGGCGGATCTTTAGGATTTGTATATAATTACCCAACCTTTTTCAGTAATACACCTGTTAATATTGTAGAAACGGATGCTGATGCGGCAACAGGCCCTGTTTATGATCCAACTAAATTAGTATATAACTGGGATGCCTTTATGCCTGGTGATCCTAATTATGGAAAAGCAACACCCTGGCAACCTGCTGCCAACCACAACCCGCAGGATTTTTTTATTAATCCGGTTACATCTTCGGCAAGTATTCTTGCACAGGGAGGCGGTGATAATGGAAGCTTTAAAATTGGATTTACACATAATGAGGATAAAGATTTTATTCCTAATAGCAGGTTAGCTAAAAATTTAGTTAGTTTCTCCTCAACCTATAAATTAGTAAATAATGTATCTATTACCGGAGCATTGGATTATTCCGATAATGCTGCAAGGAACAGGTACATTTATCCTTACGGATCGTATGGTGGACAATTAGGTTCGATGTCTGATTTTCGTCAATGGTGGCCTACTAATATTGATCTAAAACAGCTTAAGGCAGATTTCTTTAATACAGGTACAAATGCAACATGGAATTGGTTAACAACCGGCTATACACAAAATACATCGCTGGCTACAATGGTAAAACCTGCTTATCATGATAACCCATACTGGTTTGTTTACAAGAATTATGAATCTGACAGCCGTACACGTTTTTTTGGTAACGTTCATCTGGATTGGAATATAACTCCATGGTTAACAGGAATGGTTCGTGTTTCAAAAGATTATTACACACAACTTTTCGAATTGAGGCAAGATGTTGGGAGTACATATACTCCAAATTATGCCAGGACCAATTATTGGTATGACCAAACGAGCTATGATGCCATGCTTAATCTGAATCGAAAAATAGGTACTCAATTTGATTTAAAAGCTTTATTAGGAGGAAATATTACTCAAACACAAACTCAAAACATTTCTGCTGCCACAAGCGGAGGTTTAGTAGTGCCCAGTCTTTTTGCATTATCAAATTCAGTTAAAACGCCACCAGCTCCGGGTGAATCTTTAGCCAAAAAAGAAGTGGACGGAATCTTTGCAGGTGCTACAATTGACTACAAGCAGTTGTTAACTTTAGATGCCACAATACGAAGAGATCAATCTTCAACTTTGCCTAAGAATAACAATTCTTATTATTATCCATCCGTATCTCTTAATTTTCAATTCGGGCAATTATTGAAACAGTTGAGCTGGTTATCTTACGCTAAGGCTTGGGGAAACTATGCTGAAGTAGGTGGAGATGCTCCAATATTTGCGATCGCTAACACTTATACTCCATTAACCCCAATGCTTGGAGAATCCATGTTTGCAACTCCTACCACCAATAACAATCCGAATCTGGTTCCCGAAAAACAAAAATCATGGGAAACCGGAATTGAAGCAAGTCTCTTAAAAGAGAGAGTTGGTTTTAATGTTACTTATTATCACGCTCAGCAAATAAACCAAATTATGCCGATTAGTGTATCCACTTCAACAGGATATGGTACTTTTTATGTAAATGGGGGTACTGTTCAAAATTCAGGTTTTGAAGTAGGTCTAAATTTGGTACCTATTCGTAAAGGGGAATTTACATGGAATATGAATATTAACTGGAGTAAAAATATGCAGAAAGTAATATCACTATACAATAATCAACCCATGTATGTTATTGCTAATTATCAAAATTCAGTTCGATTGGTTGCTGAACCTGGCAAACCTTATCAGTTGCAGGGTACAAGATATACCTACAATGATAAAGGTCAAAGACTGATAGATGATAATGGGTATCCTATTTTGGATCCTAATGTTCATGCTGACTTAGGAACTCCTAATCCCGATTGGATTGGTGGAATCAACAACAGTTTTAAATATAAAAACTTATCATTAAGCTTCTTGGTTGACATGAGTCATGGCGGAAAAGTTTATTCCTTGGATATGGACTATGGTTCATTTTCCGGTTTGTATCCAAGTACTGCAGGCTATAATAGTTCAGGTAAACCTGTAAGAGGTTATTTATCCCAGGGTTCAGGTTATTTATACGAAGGTGTCCGGCAATCTGATGGTAAACCTAATACAACAATGGTAGATGAATCCGGGTTGTTTACAGGTAACTGGACATTTGGTTCTCTCAGCGGTGCCGAATCTCACCAGCAATTTGTATATGATGCGAGTTATGTAAAATTAAGAGAAGTTGCAATTACCTATTCATTGCCTAATAAGTTGATTGCAAAAGTGTCTGGCTTTATCAAAGGAATTGATGTCGCTTTGACCGGTAGAAACTTATGGATCATACATAAAAACCTGCCTTATTCTGATCCTGAACAAGGGCAGATTTCCGGAAATGCTTCAATGGGTTTTCAAAATGGAGCCTATCCTACAGTAAGGACAATTGGCGCTTTGTTAAAAGTTAATTTCTAAAATATTTTAAAATGAAAAAAATTAGTTTCATTGTCATATCATTTTGTATGCTTTTATCTGCATGCACTAAAAATTTGTCTGGCTTGAATATCAATACTAAAGCAGCAACAAAAGTGCCTTCTGTAACATTGTTTACAACAGGTGAAAAAAGACTGGTAGATTATTACACAAGTACATCGGTTGCTTCTGCACCATTCAGAGTCTTATCCCAGGAATGGACAGAAAACTCATACGTGTATGAAGCTCAATATAACTTTTCTGCTTACCAGGCACAAAGTGGCTGGTGGAATAATCTGTATGAAGGTGCACTCGCAAATTTACAAGCTGCAAAAGCCAATTTCTTTTCGGATATAGCCGATGTTCAGGTTGCAACAAATAATGCAAGAATCGCTGATATTCTGGAGGTTTTTGCTTATGATTTATTATTAAATACCTATGGAAATATTCCATACTCCCAGTCTTTAAATAATACGATTCCATTTCCAAAATACGATGATGCAAAAACTGTATATGCAGATTTGCTGCATAGATTGGATACATGTATTACGGGTCTGAGTAGTACATCCAAGGGTGCTTTTGTTGGTACTGAAGGTGCTGATCTGATTTATGGCGCTAATATAGCTGAGTGGAAAAAATTTGCTGCAACATTAGAACTTAAATTGGCTGTGCGAATTGCAGGTGTTGATGCATCAACTGCAACATCAGCAGCTACCAAAGCTGTTAGCACAGGAGTTTTTACTTCCAATGATGATAATGCAATCATGCCTTATGATCCTGCTTCACCCGGTAATTCCAATCCATTATGGCAGGCATTGGTTTATGGAGGCAGGCATGATTTTGTTCCGGCTAATTTACTAGTGACTACCATGGTTGGATGGAATGATCCCAGAGTGCCATTATATTTTACTTTGTACAATGGCTCTTATAGTGGAGGAACTCCGGGCTTAGCAAACGGTTATGGAAAATTCTCCGACTTTACTCCGGCAATACAAACACCAGACTATCCAGGGATAATTTTAAGTTATTCGCAAGCAGAATTTTGGTTAGCAGAGGCCGTTGAAAGGGGAATTGCCGTTGGAGGTACAGCACAATCACATTATAATAATGCTATAACTGCATCCATTGAGTTTTGGGGTGGAAGTGCTGGTGCTGCAGCAACATATCTTGCTCAGACGGCTGTAAATTATTCTACCGCAACAGGGACCTGGCAACAAAAGTTAGGTTACCAGGAATGGATTGCTAATTATAATATGAACTGGGATTCCTGGACTGATATAAGAAGGCTCGGTTATCCTAATCTTGATGTAATAAGTATGCCTGTTGCTGCACATGGTAATTTCCCGCTTAGGCTTATCTATCCTACTAATGAATCAGGCTCAAATCCTACAAATTGGAAAGCAGCAGTTGCCACACTACCTGGGGGTCAGGATGTTGTTAGTGCTAAATTATTTTGGGAACCATAGAAAGACTGTTAAGTTAATTTTTTAATAGAGGTTGCCTTTAAGAGGCAGCCTTTTTTTTATGTATTAAAACTACATCAGGTTTTACAGGAGTTTCTTATTGACTAAATGACATGAGTATTTTTTTCTATACTTAACTATCTATCCTGAAACTATTATAAAATTTTAATAGACTTAGAAATGAACGGATTTGAATGAAAAATTAAACAGAATTAAATGTTGATTTTTGACTCTTATCCAAGCTTTTGAAAAAAAATAGATAACATTTTTTTTGCAATTTCTAATCATTTGTTAAAAAAACCTTTATTTTGCCGCAGCATTGTTTATTAAAATAATGTCTTAACCATTATTCTTACCCCTTGAATTATTTAATTTTTTGTTGAAAATTATAGTTTAATTACTAAAAACTAACGTTAACATGAGAAAACTTGCATCACTCCTTGCGATGCTTTTGTTGCTTTGCACATTTGCATTCGCTCAAACCAAAACAGTTTCTGGAACTGTTACTGATGAAAAAGGGCAACCAATTCCCGGTGCCAGTGTTACAATCAAAGGGAAAAGAGGTGGTACAATAACCAACTCTTCAGGTGATTTTAAACTTACTGTTTCTAACGGAAACATTTTGGTATTTTCTGCAGTAGGATTTGCAACAAAAGAAACTACCGTGGATAACAACCTGTCGACTTACAATGTAAGCTTGACTCAACAGGGTACAAATCTTTCAGAAGTTATAGTAACCAGTGTGGCGGCAGCTACTACGAAAGAAAAAATGACCGTATCTGTAACCAAATTATCTGCAGATAAGATCAATGCTGTGCCACCCACGTCTTTATCATCTGCATTAACGGGTAAAGTTGCCGGGGTAAAAACAACAAGTACCGGTGGATTACCCGGGCAAGGTTTGGATATTCAGCTTCGTGCTGACAACAACCTCAATGTTGGTTCTGGGCCTTTGATCCTTGTAGACGGAGTTCAGCTATCTGGTAGCCTTGCAGATATTAATTCTGACGATGTAGAATCTATCGAAGTTGTAAAAGGCGCCGCTGCTTCTGCATTATATGGATCAAGAGCAGGAAATGGAGTAATAGCAGTTATAACAAAAAGAGGAAAGGGATCCGGAGTGAGTGTTGTGGTAAGAAATGAAGTTGGAATGGAAAACCTGGATCATACATTAAAAGTAGCAACACATCACCCCTATTCACTTGCAGCAGATTGGGAAAATTATAAAGGTAAATACACTAAGTATGCCGGTGTGACTTATCCTTCGAATTATAGCGGTACGGGGTTTGATCCAGGAATTGCAGGGAACCGTGTAGTTGCTCCTGATCATTATATGGATAATCCCTATGGAATTAACCGTAATCCCCAGAAAGATGTATTCGGAACAGGGATTAACTATACCAATTTTGTTTCCATTAGTACAAAAAACGAAAAGACTGCAGTATATGCTTCTTTTGAAAATAACAAGCAAGAAGGTGTTGTTGCTCTGACAGATGGTTACAAAAGGCAAAATTTCAGGTTGAATTTAGATCAGCAGGTTGCAAAATGGCTAAAAGTAAGCGCTACAAATTTGCTTATCAACCGCCTGATTCAATATCCCGGTGGCAGCCCTTTTTATAACGTGGCACGCTTGGAAACTGATATAGATTTAAAAGAAGTAAATCCCGTTGACGGACAACCTTACTATCCTAGGATTGACCAGTGGATTGGAGAAATTGTAAATCCATTATATACTTTGTGGAAACAAAAAATCAATGATAAGGACCGGAGATGGTTGGCGAATTATACAGCCAATGTTAAATTTACAAGTTGGGCAAATATGGATATAAGCCATACAGTAGAGATTGAGAATTACCGCAGTTCGGTAATTAACCCCAAGGATACCTGGAAAGTTGGTGGCCCTGCTAATGTGAATAATGGTATGTCCTATACTAATGGTAGCTTATCTATGTCATCCAGCGAAGACAATACACAGAATACTCAACTTACCTTAAACATGCTTCACCGGTTTGGTAAGTTGAATGTGGCAGGTAAACTTTCATACTTGTATGAGAACAATCATTATGAATCCTTTAATGTTTATTCATCCCCGTTTGTTGTAAACGGAATTGAGGCATTTAACAACTTTACTTCTATTAATGGAGCTGGTTCTTATATTTCTGAGGAAAGAGCCCAAAACTATTTTGCCATTGCTTCCCTTGATTATAAGGACAGGTATTTGCTGGATGGTATGTTCCGTTATGATGGTTCTTCCTTATTCGGCTCCGATGCCAGATGGAATCCTTATTACCGCATTTCGGGTGCATATCGCATCAGCAAAGATGTTACTATACCCGGAATAGACGAATTGAAAATCAGGGCTGCCCATGGTACTGCCGGTATTCGCCCGGGATTTGACTGGCAATATGAGGTTTATAACCTAAGCAATGGTCTAGCTTCACCCAGTCAAAAAGGAAATTCATTACTTAAACCATCCAAGACTGCAGAAACAGAAATCGGCCTTGATGTCAACTTCCTGAAAAAATTCACCTTTGAAGCAACATACTCATTTTCGAATACAACTGACCAGTTTTTGAACGTTCCATTAATACCTTTTCTGAACGATGGTTATAATAGCCAATGGCAGAATGCCGGAAATGTTAAATCTAGTACTGTAGAAGCAACTTTAGGAGCCAATTGGGTGAAAAATAAAAATTTTAGCTGGACTTCCAATTTTGTGTTCTCACGTACCCGTCAAAAAGTAGAAGATCTCCCTATCCCGCCATATTACCTTGGCGCATATTCTGGTGATGTAAATGTATTTTACATAACTGCAAATTCTACTTACGGTGCTATGTATGGATACCGGTTTGTTCGTACATTGGATGAAATGAGTCATCAACTCCCAACTGGGAAAACTATTTCAGATTATCAGGTTAATTCTGAGGGATACATAATTGCCCAGGGAACAGAAGGTACACCATCGGAACGCCCAATCCGTTACCAGGAAAAAGGAGCTGACTGGTTTGGAAAGATTGGTGATGGTAATTCTAATTTTAATGTTGGTATAACAAATACTATCCAGTGGAAAGGAATAACCCTGTATTTTCTTTTAGATTGGAAGCAAGGAGGAGAAATTTATAATGCTAATAATCAACGTATGGCATTTAATAATATGTATTATAAGCAGGATATGTCCAATGTTCCGGATGGAAAAAAGAAAGCCTACGACTATTGGTTTTCGGGGATGTATGATGCCAATTTGCCAAATAAATACTGGGTGGAAGATGCAAGCTATTTAAAGGTGCGTGAATTTGCATTGGGATATACATTTAGTAATAAGCTGTTAGACAATGCATTTCATGGTGTTGTAAAAGGAATTACTGCGAAAGTGGTAGGCAGGAATCTTTTGACATTTACAAAATATTCTGGTTATGACCCCGAAGTAGGAAGCCTCAGGCAGCCATTAGATGGCATTGGTTCCAACCCGAATTACAGGAATATTGCATTTTCATTATCCTTTAACTTCTAAAACGTCAAAAAAACATGATTATGAAAAAAATAAATATTGCAATCTATATTAGCCTTCTTGTGGCAGTTTTAACGGGTTGTAAAAAGGATTTACTGAATATACAAAATCAAAATAACCCTGATTTTGCTAAAGTACTTTCCAATGGGAATGATGTGCAGACATTAGCCGGGGGTTTATTCAATAGTATTTATAATGGCGAACATGCCTATGCCGGAGTCGAAATGATGCTTGCTGTTGCTTCAGACAATGTATCGTGTTCATGGGGTAATGCGGGTATGAGGGATATGTCGTGGGAGCCACGTGACCATGCCTGGAATAATACAGCCGCTTATGGAAATGCAAGTTACACGAAGTACACTTTTGACAAAATGTATGCAGCCATTAATACCGCCTCAAACATCATGAAAGCATTGGCAGGTGGGGTAAAAGTAGATAATGATGCCCAGGTAAAAGCGTTTGCAAAATTTGCACAAGGCCTTGCTTATGGCAACCTGGCATTGATTTATGACAGAGCTTTTATAGTGGATGAAACACAAACTGTAGATGGGGTACTTGGAAGTGCAGTGAATTATAAACAAGTGGCAACAGCAGCTATAGGATACCTGAATACTGCCATAACTTTATGTTCGAACAGTTTTACAATTCCCAAGGCTTGGTTAGGAACTGCAAATGATCTTTCTAACAATGACCTGAAAGCGTTGTGTAATACATTGGCTGCAAGGATCCTTTCTTACACTCCCAGAAACAAAACGGATCTGGCAGCTGTAAACTGGGCTCAGGTAAAAACCTATGCAGATGCAGGTATTACCTCAGACTTTAGTGTTATTGGAGATGCTTACGTCAATTGGTATGATGAGGCTGGAGACTATCTTACGTTTAATGGTTGGGGAATTACTGATATGTACACAGTACACATGATGGCTACTGATCAGCCGGCACACTGGGACGATAGCCCGAGTTTTCCTTATCCACCACCTGCTACTACCATTGTTGATAATAGATTAAACACTGACTTTGAGTATGTATCTGCAAACTGGTTTCAACCCGCAAGAGGATATTATCATTTTTCATCTTACAGGAGTGGAAGATATGATGCACTTTATGTGAATGACCAAGGTGCTAAACCGGAGGTAATGAAAGCAGAAAATGATATGTTGCGAGCTGAAGCAAGGGCCTATACCGGTGATTTGGCAGGAGCAGCTGCAATCATAAATGCAAGCACCCGGAAAACAAGAGGAAATATGACCGATGTTGCTGCTGATCTTTCTGCGATAGTTGACGCCATACATCATGAACGATTTGTTGAAATGTACACTACAGGTGTTGGATTACAATTTTTTGAAATGAGAAAATTGAATTTATTACAAAAGGGCACTCCTCTTCATATGCCTTTACCTGCAGGAACATTACAGACTTTAAATGCACCCCTACCATTTTATACATTTGGCTATTTAGTAAATGCCGATGGTATTGGTACTTCAAATGCAGGATGGCGTTAAGCAATAGTATTTTTTAAGTAATTAAGAATAACAGGGATTGATTTTTTTTGAAATCAATCCCTGTTTCTTTCTTGGTACCTTGCAAAATATTCCACTACTTTTGAGCCGTAATAATTATTTATGCCCGAACAAAATCAACAACCCAATCAGCTAAATATTGAAATCTCGGAAGAAGTAGCGGAAGGTTCTTATGCCAATCTTGCCATTATTACCCATTCTCATGCAGAGTTTGTAATTGACTTTGTAAATGTGATGCCCGGCACTCCGAAAAGCAAAGTGAAATCCCGAATCATACTCACCCCTCAGCATGCCAAACGATTGATGAAAGCAATTACGGAAAACATAGGAAAATATGAAGCGGTGAATGGGCCGATTAAAGATTTGGAAGAAATTCAATTGCCTTTGAATTTTGGTGGACCCACAGCCCAGGCTTGATTTTCAAATTTTATTATAGCAGGCTCAAAAATAAATTCTGAATTACAAAAGACCTTCATCAGCAAAGCTGAAATAACCTTCATCACTTACGATGATGTGATCTAATACGGTTATATCAAAAAAACGGGCAGCCTCTTTTATTTTTTGGGTAAGTTCTTCATCGGCCCGGCTGGGTTTCAAACTACCCGAAGGATGATTGTGGCATAGAACAATACTTACTGCATTTTCTTCCAAAGCCTTTTTCAGTATGATTTTTGGATCGGCAACAGTTCCTGTTACCCCTCCCTTGCTGATAACTTCAAAATGATTTATTTTATTTGCCCTGTTTAAAAACAGTACTGCAAATTCTTCGTGGGTATGATCCTTTAGTTTTGGCCGCAGATAGCGGTCAAGTTCCATACTGCTGGTTATTACAGGTTTTTCTAAAACAGGTGAAGATTGGCCTCTTCGGCCCAATTCGAGAGCAGCTGCAATGGTTACAGCTTTAGCCTGGCCGATACCCTTAGTTTTCATCATTTCTTTAACCGAAATTTTGCATAATTCACTCAGATTATCTTTTCCAAGTTTTAATATGTCTTTCGCCAACTCAATTGCATTTTTTTCTTTGGTCCCATTATGGATTAAAATCGCCAGTAATTCAGAATTACTTAAAGCTCCGGCGCCAAGAAATAGTAGTTTTTCTCTCGGCCGGTCGTCTTTTGCCCAATTTTTAATTGAGTATTTCTGCTCTTGCATGAAACAAGTTTAACTAATATTTTTATCCTGACAATACAATTTTTAGAGTATTTGATATTTAAATCCGCCTTTTGAAAAACTAAAATCAATAATTTATGAAGACCAGATCAACTTCTTCCCTCGGTGCTTTACATCCGGTGCTGTTTTTTGCTGTTGTTTATGCTATAGCATTATTATTTTCAATCTTTATTTGTTCTTCTTTGTTTTATAGTTGTAATGCCAGCCAGGCAGATGTATCACAGAAACAAGAAGCCCCGGCTCAGCATACTTCATTATCTCAATCTACTGCTGCATTAATAAAATAAACCTATCATTTCAGACCTCCGGAGAACCTGAATTTTTTTAATTTCTGGATAGAAGGAATGTGCCCTTATTTAATATCTTCGCCGCACATCTTTCATCCATGGCTGCTAAAATATTTTCGGGAACCAGCTCACAGAAATTAGCTGCAGAAATCTGTAAACAATACGGTACCCAATTAGGAAAAGTAAATATCCAACGCTTCAGTGATGGAGAAATTTGTCCTATATTTTTAGAAAGCATCCGGGGTGATTCTGTTTTCCTGGTTCAAAGTACTTATGCTCCTACGGATAACCTGATGGAGTTGCTGTTAATGATTGATGCAGCCCGCCGGGCTTCCGCTTATAGGGTAAATGCCGTTATACCTTATTACGGCTATGCTCGCCAGGACAGGAAGGATAAGCCAAGGGTAGCAATAGGCAGCAAACTGGTAGCCAATATGTTGGTAGCTGCAGGAACAGACAGAGTGATCACGATGGATCTTCATGCTCCTCAGATTCAGGGATATTTTGATATACCAGTTGACCACCTGGACAGCCATGCACTTTTTATCCCTTACATTGAAAATCTCAGGCTCGAAAACCTTACCTTTGCCGCCCCCGATGTGGGGGCTACTAATCGTATCAGGGAAATTGCCAGTTATTTCAGCGCTGAAATGGTGATTTGTGATAAACATCGCAAAAGAGCTAACGAAATAGCCAGCATGGTTGTGATTGGTGACGTGACTGACAGGGATGTAGTAATTATTGATGATATATGTGATACAGGCGGAACTTTGGCTAAAAGTGCAGCTCTTTTAAAGGAAAAAGGAGCCCGGAGTGTCAGAGCATTAATTACACACCCGGTGCTTAGCGGTAAAGCTTATGAAAACATTGAAAACAGTGTTTTGGAAGAACTGGTAGTATGTGATACTATTCCATTACGGGGACAATGTCCCAAAATAAAAGTAATATCCGTAGCCGAATTGTTTGCAGTAGCAATACGAAATGCATTTGAAAATAAAAGTATCACCAGCCTGTTTATTCATTCACAACGCAGGAACAAATAAAAAAAGTGAGTAATCAATAAATAAACATATACAATGAACACAATTACAATCGAAGGACAACTGAGGACCGGTTTTGGCAAAGGAGCCACCCGTCAACTCCGCTCTCAGGAACTGGTGCCTGGTGTAATTTACGGGGGTGCTCAGGAGATCAATTTTTTTGCTCCTGCTGCGGCTTTCAAACCTTTAATTTACACACCAAAGTTTCAACTGGCCGATGTAAAAATTGATGGCAAATCATTCAGGTGCATTTTGAAAGACTTGCAGTTTGACAAAGTCTCCGATGCATTGATCCATGTTGACTTGATGGAACTGGTAGAAGATAAAAAAATGATCGCCAGTATTCCCGTGCATATTACCGGCAGCGCAAAAGGGGTAAAAGACGGAGGCAAGCTTCATGTAAAAATGAAAGCTTTGAAAGTGAAAACATATCCTAAATATCTCAAAGAGCAAATTGATGTGAATGTTGATAATCTGGAATTAAATGGAAATATCAGGGTAGAAGATGTGAAAGAAGACAATTTTGAGATTTTGAACTCTCCCCGTATCCCAATTGCATCTGTTACCCTCACAAGGGAATTGAAACAGGAAGAAGCTGCTGCTACGCCTGCTGCTACACCCGGCGCCGCAACACCAGCTGCTGGTGCAGCAACATCTACTGCTGCTGTCCCAGCCAAAACAGAGAAATCAGATAAGCCGGAAAAAGGGAAAAAATAAAAGTCCGTAAAATCATTTTATAAACCCGTCCGGGATAAACCGGAACGGGTTTTTTATTAGCTTCAGCCGATATTTGAATATTGTTATGAAATACCTGATCGCCGGGCTGGGAAATACGGGTAAAGAATATGCACATACAAGGCACAATATCGGCTTTGATATTGTGAATGCATTTGTGCGCAAGCATGATGGTAATTTTAGAGTGGACCGGTTAGCTTATGTTGCAGAAATAAAATGGAAAGGAAAAATATTTATTTGTATTTGTCCAACTACGTTTATGAATTTAAGCGGTAAAGCTATTAAATACTGGATAGATAAAGAAAAAATCTCAATTGATCGTTTACTGGTAATACTTGATGATGTGGCATTGCCATTAAATAAAATGCGCATTCGTCCAGGTGGTAGCAGTGGCGGACATAATGGTTTAAAAAATATTGAAGAAGTATTGGGCACCAAAGATTATTCAAGGCTTCGCTTTGGAATTGGTAATGATTTTCCGAAAGGACAGCAATCCAATTTTGTTTTGGGTCATTGGAAAAATGAAGAAGAACCTCTTGTAAAATTAAAAATTGAAAAAGCCGTTGAAGGGATTGAAGGCTTTGCTGTACAAGGCATTACCCCGGTGATGAACGATATAAATAATATAGAATTTTCCTTATGATAAATCAGATTGATTACTTATTTTAGCGTGTCGTACAAATCTTCCACGACCTGAAATCCAATAAACATATTGATTGCCTGAATATATGGGATAAGTAAAATCCTATGAGTATCGTATCCGATGTATTTATTTAAAACTGCTCCTGAATATGAAAATTTTTTGTATTGGCCGTAACTATGCTGCGCATGCTAAAGAGCTCGGTAATGAGATTCCCGAAGACCCGGTAATTTTCATGAAGCCTAAAAGTGCCATGCTGCAACCGCATACCCCTTTTTATTATCCGGAATTTACCAACGAATTGAATTATGAATGTGAATTGGTACTCCGGATCAGCAAAAACGGGAAATATGTTCAGGAAAAATTTGCAAGTAAGTATTATGATGCTATTACTGCCGGTATTGATTTTACTGCACGTGATATTCAAAATGAATTAAAGGAAAGAGGGTTGCCATGGGAAAAAGCCAAAGCATGGGACAATTCAGCCGTGATTGGCAAATGGCTCCCGCTTACAAGTATTAAAAATAAAAAAGAAATCAATTTTTGTTTATATAAAAATAAAGAACTGGTGCAGCAGGGAAACTCCGGAAATATGATCCATAACTTTGATAAGATCATTTCATATATTTCCAATTATTTTTCGATCAATATCGGCGATGTAGTTTTTACCGGTACCCCGGCGGGTGTTGGCGAAGTCGTGGTAGGAGATGAGTTGGAAGCATTCATAGAAGATGACAGTATGTTTTCTTTGGAAGTGAAATGAACAGGAAAAAATATAGCTGCCAAAACTAACTGTACAATAGCCAACCTCAATTGCAGGTTGGCTATTGTTTTAAAACTGCAGAGGCTTTCCATAAATTTGTTCTTTCTCTGTTATGACAGATTTACCCATACTTTTAAAAGCATATCGTCTCATGTGCCAGGCAAAAGCAATGGACGAAACCTATGAAGCCAACCGTGTAATTTGCAAATATGTTCATTCTACATCCCGTGGACATGAAGCCATTCAGATTGCAACAGCATTTCATTTACAATCACAGGATTTTGTTAGTCCCTATTACCGGGATGAAAGCTTATTGTTAGGATTAAATTTTTCACCTTATGAATTAATGCTTCAATTACTGGCAAAAGCAGATGATTCATTTACATCCGGCAGAGAATATTATTCACACCCCAATTACAGGGGAATTGGTAAACCCACCATCATTCATCAAAGCAGTGCTACAGGTATGCAGGCTATTCCAACCACCGGAATAGCACAGGGTATTCAATACCTTGAAAAAATTGATTCGCCTAAATTAAAAAAGGGGAGGTTGGGAGAATTACCCGTTGTGCTTTGTTCTTTGGGAGATGCAAGTATTACAGAAGGGGAGGTAAGTGAAGCCTTTCAATTTTCAGTGCTGAAGCAATTGCCGATAATCTATTTGATCCAGGATAATAACTGGGGAATCAGTGTATCTGCAGAAGAGGCAAGAATAATGAACGCTTTTGAATTTGCAGAAGGATTTAAAGGTATGAAAAGGATACAGGTAGATGGAAGCAATTTCGAAGCTTCTTATGAGACAATAAGAAATGTTTTTGAAGTTGTTCGCAAAGAGAGAAAACCTTTTCTGGTTCATGCTTCAGTTCCATTGTTGAGTCATCATACCAGTGGAGTGAGGAAAGAATTTTACCGGTCTGATGAAAATTGGTCTTCGCATTTGAAAAATGACCCTGGCCCGAAACTGAGAAAAAGATTAATGGAAAGGGGAGTCAGCGAAAAAGAAATTCATTTAATAGAAAAGGCAGCAACAGCAACAATAGCTGAAGATTTTAAGAAAGCCACATATGCACCAGAACCGGATCCTTCTACTGTCGGAGACCATGTTTTTGTTGCCACACCTGTTACAGAAGAAAAGGGGGAAAGGACTCCTCCCGGGGCTAATAAAATTATTATGGTGGATGCGGGATTATTTGCAATTCGTGAAATCATGGAAGAATGCCCCGAAGCAATTTTATATGGACAGGATGTAGGTAAAAGATTAGGAGGCGTATTTCGGGAAACGGCCACTTTAGCGGAACAATTCGGTGAGCACAGAGTTTTTAATACAGCTATACAGGAAGCCTATATAGTTGGCTCCACCGTGGGAATGAGTGCAGTTGGATTAAAGCCTATAGTGGAAGTTCAGTTTGGCGATTACATTTACCCTGGATTCAATCAGCTTGTGACGGAAGTTTCAAAAAGTTGTTATCTGAGTTGCGGAAAATTTCCAATATCCATGATACTGCGTGTTCCGGTAGGAGCTTATGGAGGTGGTGGGCCGTATCATAGTGGTTGTGTAGAAACAACGTTACTTTCCATTAAAGGAATTAAAGTGGCATACCCATCCAATGCTGCTGATATGAAAGGATTGATGAAAGCAGCCTTTTATGATCCTAACCCGGTTGTAATGCTGGAGCATAAAGGGCTATATTGGAGTAAAGTTCCCGGTACCGAAGATGCAAAGACAATAGAACCCTCTAAGGATTATATAATTCCATTTGGCAAAGGCAATATTGTACAGTATGCAAATGCTGACTCAATATATAATGGGGAAAGTTGTGTGATAATAACTTACGGCATGGGTGTGTATTGGGCGAAAGCTGCAGCAAAAAAATTCAATGACCAAATTGAAATACTCGATCTCCGGACATTATTTCCACTTGATGAAGAATTGGTCTTTGAACGGGTGAAATTACATGGAAAATGCTTTGTTCTGACAGAAGAACAGCAAAATAATTCTTTTGCGGAAGCGCTTGCCGGAAGAATTTCAAATACTTGCTTTCAATGGCTGGATGCCCCGGTTGAAGTGCTTGGTGCGTTGAATGTACCGGCAGTTCCAATGAATATGAGATTGGAACAGGCCATGCTTCCCAATGCAGAAAAGGTAAGTTTAGTATTGAACAAGTTATTGAATTATTAAGGTTAAAAAGGCTGAAACAATTATCTTTGCTGCCCGTTTTGGATAAAAAGTTCCACAAGTTACGGGACGTTGAATTCATATCCGCTTAATGGCGGTCAGGGGTTCAACAAGAAAAAATAAAATGGCGGGATAGCTCAGTTGGTAAGAGCGTTGGATTCATAACCCAAAGGTCTCGGGTTCAACTCCCGATCCCGCTACAATTAAAGACTCGCAAAGGATTCTTTTTTAAACACTTTCACACCTAGCCGAGGATTCCTATTCGCCAAAAGGCAGAGGTATGGGTTTTGTCTCCAGTTCCGCTTTAAATAAAGGTCCAATGTTGAATTTTTAATTTTCGATTTTACCCTGATTTAAAACATTTCAAGCAGCATTTACTACCCCCCTTTGACAAAAATCACAACTGGAACTAATAGCTGTCAATGATTTTCAATTATCAAGAAAATAATTTTAACAGGTTAGGTGGTTAACTTCTTGCTTTTTCTTTTAGTGGTCATTGGGTTTTATTGTTTTAATGAATAAGTAACTGAGTTTAAGAATGAATTTTTCAAATTATTTTATACCCATACAAAAAAGGTTTACCATTTATATTTTTCCTCCTTTGCTGATCATTGCAAACTATTTTGCATTTAATTTTTTTGTATCGTTGTTTAATAAGATGGAAGGCTACCTGTCCGGGATGATTTTCTATTGGCTGTTCTTTTGCATCATACCGGTTTTGCTTTGGGTCAATAAGAGAAACAGGAAATTGCTTTTCAGAATTACTAAGATCAACTGGTGGCAAATTATTCTTCTTATTTCCCCCATATTGTTTGCATTTGTTATTTCTCCGTTTAGAAACGGGGTAACAGCAGCGGCACCTTCAATTATTTCTTTTACATTACTCTATTCCCTGGTTAATGCAATTTGCTGTGAATATTTATGGAGAGGATTATACTTTTCCCAACACCAGACAAACATCTTTTATGCAGCCATTGTTCCTTCAGTCTGGTTTGGAATTTGGCAATATGTTCCCTTGTCAATATACCCGGCTTCTATCGGAAATTTTTATTTTATTCTTTCCATGGCCGGGATGGGTATATGCTGGAGTGTTGTCACTTTTTATACAAGATCTGTTTTCTGGGCAGCAATTTCACATGGGTTAGTAAGCATGTTAGGTTTTGAGGCAGTTTATTTTTTAAAATAAAATTATTTTTCTTAATGAATGATTTATCAGAAAATGCAATAAAAGTTCTTCAAAAGAGATACCTGAGAAAAGATCGCACCGGTAATCTTACTGAAACTCCTGATGAATTATTTCATCGTGTAGCTAAATCAATTGCTTCAGCAGAGTTATTCTGGGGTAGCCAGGAAGATGTACACAGATGGGAAAAGAAATTTTACCGGTTGATGAGTGGTTTGCTTTTTCTCCCTAACTCGCCAACACTGATGAATGCAGGTACTTCTTTACAGCAACTCAGCGCCTGCTTTGTTTTACCGGTAGAAGATAATATGGATGCAATTTTCACTACCTTGAAACAAGCTGCCATGATTCAGCAAAGTGGAGGAGGAACAGGATTTAATTTCTCACACCTGCGGCCGAAGGATGATATAGTGACTGCAACCGGAGGTACTGCTTCAGGTCCTGTATCTTTCATGAAAATATTTGATTCAGCAACTGAACATATAAAACAAGGCGGGAAAAGGCGTGGCGCCAATATGGGGATTTTGAATATTGATCATCCCGATATAGAAGAATTCATTGCTTCAAAATCAAACGAAAGCTTATTGCAAAATTTCAATATTTCTGTAGGTATAAGTGATGAATTTATGAACGTTTTGGAGCAACATGAAAACTGGCATTTCATCCATCCGAATTCAAAGCAAATTTTAAAAACAATCAATGCAAAAAAACTTTGGAATTTGATATTAGAAAATGCCTGGGGCACCGGGGATCCGGGTTTGATCTTTTTAGATACTATCAACGATAAAAATCCAACCCCTGGTATAGGGAAAATTGAATCTACAAACCCTTGCGGGGAAGTTCCATTATTGCCCTTTGAAAGTTGTAACCTCGGCTCTATCAATCTTTCAAAATTAGTGAAACAAAAAACTATTGATTGGAAGCTGCTTGAACAAATAGTCAATACTGCTACCCGGTTTCTGGATAATGTAATTGAAATGAATCAGTATAACATTCCTGAAATTAAAACGATGGTAACAGGTAACCGTAAAATCGGACTTGGGGTAATGGGTTGGGCTGAGTTATTAATCCGGTTAGAAATTCCGTATGATTCTGAAAAGGCAGTAATGCTTGCAGGACAGTTGATGGCGTTTATTAATCAAAAAAGTAAAGAAGCCTCAATGCAATTAGCAACAAAAAGAGGAAGCTTTCCCAATTGGATTAAAAGCATTTATTACCCGGATACCCCTATCCGGAATGCTACAGTAACCAGCATAGCACCTACAGGAACGATATCCATAGTTGCAGATACCTCCGCTTCCATTGAGCCCTTGTTTGGTTTGGCATATCAGCGGCATCATGTATTGAATGATGAGAGTCTTCTTTCTGTTCATACTTTTTTTATTGACTATTTGAAAAAAAATAATCTCTATTCAAAAAAGATTCTTGAGCAGGTGATGAGAGAAGGCGTCATAACTCATGTCAAAGAATTACCTCAAAAGATTAAAGACATTTTTAAAACTGCTTTGGATATTTCTCCCATCTGGCATTTGAGGCACCAGGTTGCATTTCAAAGACACACAGATAATGCTGTTTCGAAAACAATCAACCTGCCGGAAACTGCTACCATAAATGATGTCAATAAGATCTACCGGCAGGCATGGAAGCTGAAGTTAAAAGGAATTACCATTTTCAGATACAATTCGAAAAAACGTTCCACAATGGAGACCGGTATCCGGTCAGGTATAAAAACATGCAAAGTTTGTATTGAATAGCAAAACCTCAATTTGTGAAAATATGATAAAAAAATTCTTACTCATATGCGGTATATTATCTTCTGTCTGGTATATTATAATAAATGTTATTGTACCCATTGAGTACGACGGGTATAATATAATTACGCAGACGGTAAGCGAATTATCAGCGATTCATGCACCAACAAGAACACTCTGGATTTATTTAGGAATTCCATATCCATTGTTATTTGCTGCATTCGGATGGGGAGTTTTGAAATCTGCAGCAGAAAGCCGCTCCCTTCGTCTAGCAGGAATATTAATTATTGTTTATGCAGTTGTCACCAGTTACTGGCCACCTATGCAAATGCGGGGAAATAAAATGGCATTGACTGATATCCTGCATATCGTTTGGGGTAGTATAACAGTTGTCCTTATGATAATCATAATGATTAGTGGCGCTTTAGCTTTTAAAAAGCCTTTCCGTCCTTATACATTCTTTTCAATTATTTTATTTATTGTATTCGGTGTTTTAGTAGGGATAGAAGCTCCAAACATTGCATCAAATCAATCAACACCTCTGATTGGAGTTTGGGAGCGAATTGAGATTTTCATTTTTATATTATGGATTGCTATATTCGCTGTTTATCTCCTGAAAAAAACAAAATGAGAGTTTAAGGCCATGTGAAAAATACATGATACACGATACGGAGGTTATAAGAATCTGGATTCATACTACATTGCATATTTAGTTTAAATATGTATCTTTTTATTAATAATGGATACACTCACTCATATAGCACTTGGTGCCTGCGTTGGCGAAGTATTACTCGGTAAAAAACTGGGGAAAAAAGCATTGTTGATTGGTGCTTTTGCAAACAGCATTCCTGATTTTGATTTTGTGACAGCTTTCTGGATGAGTATTGACCGGAGCTTGCTGGCACACCGGGGAATTACCCATTCGTTTTTATTTGCTGTATTAATTGCTCTTTTATTAAGCTATTTGTTTTTTCGATGGTTTAACCGCTTACATATTTCCATTAAAACATGGATCATCTTTTTTATGATGGAAATATTTCTTCATTTATTTATTGATGCATTTAATAATTATGGGGTTGGCTGGCTGGAACCATTTAGTAATATCAGAATCTCGTTCAATACAATTTTTGTTATAGATCCTTTTTATTCTGTTTGGCCTGGTGTCGCCCTGGTATTTTTAATGATATTAAAAAAAGATCATCCAAAAAGAAAATTATGGCCGGAATTTGGTTTAGGTATCAGCTCCCTGTATTTAATGTATTGCGTGGTGAATAAATTCAAGACGGATTCAGATATCAGGGATATGCTGAAAACCCAGCAGATTTCATACACAGATTATTTGACCACACCAACACCATTAAATAACTGGCTTTGGTATATAGCTGCCGGAGATAAAAACGGATATTATATCGGGTATTATTCTGTTTTTGACAGGCAGAAAAAAATTGCACTGCACTATTATCCTAAAAATGATTCTTTGCTGAACCCCGTTCGTGATCATAAAGAAGTACAGCGGTTAATACAATTTTCAAGGGGGTTTTATACAGTGGAACATTGGCACGATACACTTGTATTCAATGATCTCCGCTTTGAGCAAATAGTTGGATGGTATCAACCTGAAATAAAAAATACTTTACCATCGGGCAGGTTTGCCTTTCATTATTTTCTCCAACACAAAAGCGGGAATGATTTTGTCGTTCAAAGAGGAAGATTTGCTGGCTGGAACCTGGAAACAACCAAAGCACTGATTAAAAGAATTGAAGGAAATTAATTTTCTGAATTAGTTTTTTTCCCGGAAATAGAAAGTAAATAAATAAAAACCGAGTTTTATTATTTGATAAGAACTCCAGCGGATCAGGCGTTTGATTATTGTAGTGGATTTAAAAAGACGTTCTTCAGTTATTTCCAAACTGCTTTCCTGGATGATATGTGTCAAAGCTTCATTTACTTTTGAAGCAAATGCCCGGTTGAAAACGTCCAGGTTTAATTCAATACTGGCATAAGCACTGATGTTATTAACATTGTAAGATCCAAGTGTAAGCCATTCATTATCACAAACAGCAACTTTACCATGCAATACAGTTGCCTGGTATTCAAATATTCTAATTTTATTCCGAAGCATCCAATCATAAATGTATCGCTCCGCATATTTTGCCAGCATGACATCAGATAATCCTGCCAGAACCAGGTTTATCTGAACGCCTCGTTTAAGAGCCTGTAAAATACTTTTTCGCATAGTCCTGCCTGGTAAAAAATAGCTACAAAGTATTGTGATCTCTGTGTGAGCGGTTTTCAACATTTCAATATAGCTGCGGGAAATTTCGTTTTTTCTACGTACCCAGTCATTGCGGCGCATGCGCACCATACTTTTATCTTCCTCCTGAAAATCGAATTGTAACTCTTTCTCTTCACAGGGCGTGATGCCCATTCTCTGTGGAAACCCATTCCATGTTTTCCAGCATAGTACACATAACTGTTTTGCAATTTCTCCTTCTGCATACAGGGCGAAATCCAGCCAGGCCGGGTGCCCGGGCATATCATTATAACGATCAGAAATATTCAATCCTCCTACCAATGCGTGACGGGTATCTGCCACCATCACTTTGTGATGTAACCGCCTGCCAAAATAAAAATATTTACTTCGGAATATAGTTTCAAAAAAACGGAAATGAACTCCCCCGGCACGAAGATCATCAATAAATTTTTGAGACATCACCTGCGATGCATATCCATCAGCCAGAAGATATACCTGCACCTTTCTTTGCACAGCGGCTTTTAATGCATCGGCTACTTTTTTACCGGTTTCATCATCATCATAAATATAAACCTGGAGATGTATGCTTTCTTTAGCCTGGTTGATCAATTGCAATATCAAATTAAAATATTCTTCGCCGCCACGAACAAGTTCGACTTTATTATTTGTCGTATAATTCTGAAAGTTTGGTTCTGGTTTGCCGGCAGACATACTGGTGCAAATTTATCAGCATTTTCAATATTAAGAATTAACCCGATTAAAAAGTATGATATCTTGTGTCTCTGAAATAGATCATGATCCTTTTTGCTGAATCCGGACATTTTCAGATAAAGCATTTATAAAATCAATCAATTCAATGAAGAGCTAAAGAAATTATTCCAATGTAATATTGTTCTTAAACAATACATGATTTCAGGTGCAGCTATTCTCAGCTAAACCCTGTACTGAAATGCCCGTTGTCAAAGTTATTTTAACAGAAGCTGATCTGCATCATTCCGGTTATTGAGAGGTGTCAACATATTTCTGAAAAATTGTTTTTTATTTCGTAAAAAATCAAGGTTATGTTTGGTGAATTAAAACCGCAGGAAATTGAATCTGTTCTTAAGAATCAAATTATCGGAAGGTTAGCTTGTTATTCTGATGGGCAAGTTTATGTAGTACCGATTAGTTTTGCTTATGACGGAACATATATTTATGCTCATGCATTGGAAGGTATGAAAATTCAAATGATGAGAAAAAATCCGAAAATTTGTTTTCAAACGGATAATATGGTAAATATGGCCAACTGGCAAAGTGTTGTGCTGTGGGGAGACTATGAAGAATTGACGTCTGAAAAGGAAAGGGATCAGGCACTCAAAATCTTAATGAACCGGGTGTTGCCGGTCATCAGCAGCGAAACAACACATTTGTCTCCTTGCTGGCCATTTCCGCCGGAAGATACGGAGCAAATATATGGTGTTGTTTTTCGTATTAAAGTGGATAAAAAGACAGGCCGGTTTGAAAAAAGCTCTGTAGGAATAGGCTTTGCTTAATGAGTCACTCTCTTTTTTGGTTGTATGAAATGAGTCCTAAAATTTTCGAGCTAATATACCAACGGGCAATGAAAATTTTATGGCGAATTCCATGTGACAAATAAAATAATAAAAAATATACACATGAAAATGTTTCAAAGAAATAAATAATCCGGCCGGAGATTGTTTTTTATGAGCCTGTTATATGCAATTTAGAAACTAACCTTTCAGGTCAGATAGTACAAATGAAACAAGAATAATTTCTAATTAATTTAAGAATGTAAATTGGCTGGTACGGGATTTTAAATTTTTATCAGAGAATCATTTTAAGATTTAGAATCATAGAAGGAGATGACAATGATCATTTTCCGGAATGGGAGATGAAAATAAATTTGCTCTGACGTTTTAAGTCATCAGGTAAAAAAGTATGAAAACCGGATCAACAATACAATCGTATCATGAAACGATACAGCATGGTGCCATAGCTGTATGGTTAATGACTATGCTTTTATTTGCCACTGGCTTTCAACGAATCAAAGAAATAATAGCTTTTTTGCTGATGAAGTTGTATGAGTTGTTTATTCAAAGGAATGCACTTAAAATATGATAATACAGGTAAATAGTAAAAAAACAATAGCTGATTTCCGGAACGAATTTTCCGGAGTTTATCCTTTTTTGAATCTTGAATTTTATGATACACCTCACCAGTTTGCAGAAATCTCATCATATAAAGACCAATTACCACATGATAAAACAATTCATGACATATGTAAAACTTCTGAACAAGGAAACCTGGAAATACAGCCTTGGTTTAAAACAGGGAAAGTGGAAAATGAATTTAAAAGAATATTTGGATTGAATGTTCAGATTTTCCGCCGTCAGGGTGATACATGGATTCAGACTGCAGGAACAGATGAACTTACCCTGGAAGAGCAAAATGAGATGGGACGGTATGCTACAGAAAATATACTTCAAGGAATTAATCGTTCCATTGAAAATGAAAAACCGATATAAGAAATTACTATGAATACACTTGAGGCATATATAAAGAGTGACAAACCCTTAATTGTTGATTTTTCTGCTGATTGGTGTCAACCCTGCAAATTAATGGAACCTGTTCTTCGTGAGGTAAAAGAAAAAGTTGGTGACAGGGCTCTTGTAATAAAAATGGATATTGATAAATGCCCCGAGTGTGTAAGCTCTTATAATATTCGTGCAGTTCCTACGCTTATTATTTTCAAAGACGGTGAAATATTGTGGCGGAAAAGCGGTGTTGTTCCGGCACATGAAATATTACAACAACTGAATGTACATATCAGTTGAATCTGAGATCCGGCTCTTCAATCTTGATTATTTGTTATTGAAAATCCCTAATCATAGTGCCTGTGGTTCCTGATATATGGAAAATGCTGGCAGGTGTAGCCATCTTCATGCTGGGCATGAATTTTTTGGAAGAAGGGTTGAGCCATCTTGTCGGCAGGTCATTTAAATTATTTTTAAAAAAACAAACATCAAATCGCTTTAAAGCAGTTTCCGGCGGAACTGTTGTGGCCGGTATTTTGCAAAGCAGTTCAATAGTGAACCTGATTGTACTGGCATTTGTAGGAACAGGTGTTCTTGGAATACAAAATGCTTTAGCAATTATTCTGGGGGCTAATTTAGGAACAACAATCAGCAGCTGGATTGTTGCCACAATAGGCTTTAAGTTCAGTATTGAAAGTTTTGCTTTACCTATAACAGGTGTTTTCGGGGTTTTAATGATACTCTCAGATAAAGATAGTCGTTTCCGCCACTGGTGCCGGATGATTTTAGGATTTAGTTTCCTCTTCGTGGGTTTGAATTTTATGAGGGAAGGTTTTGAAAATGCTGTGCTGCATCTGGATCTCAACAGGATCAATCAACAACCGCTTGTTCTTTTTGTATTGGCAGGCTTTGTTATTACAGCAATGATTCAATCGAGTTCTGCCACCGTGGCCATTATATTAAGCGCTTTATATGTTGATGCCATCAGTTTGATAGCAGCAACAGCAGTTGTATTGGGCTCGGAAGCCGGAACTGCTGTAAAATTATTGATCGCTTCAGTTAAAGGGACTGCATCTAAAAAAAGAGTGGCTTTGGCTAATTTCTTGTTCAATGTTATCAATGTAGTACTCCTCTTTATTTTTTTAGTCCCGGTGAATTTTTTGATTTCGGAAGTGGTAGGGATCAGAGACAAACTTATCGCATTGGTCTTTTTTCAAAGTTTTGTAAACCTTTTCAGTATTCTACTTTTTTTACCTTTTTTAAACTGGATTGAAATATTGCTGGTAAAACACTTGTCCGGATCGGAAAAAGATACTTTATTTATTCATTCTGTGAAGGCTTCAGATTCGGAACTGGCATTGGCAACTTTGGAAAGGGAGACAAGGTATTTCATGTATCATATTGCCCGTTTTGTATTGAGTGCATTTGATCACCAGATAAATTTTGGCACTGAGCAGGAGCTACACAAAGGGTTTTTATCAAAAAACATAACAGAAAAATATGAATTTATTAAACAACTCCATGGAAAACTTTACAGCTATACCATTGAAATGGAACGCTATAATATGGATAAAGAATTAATAATTCGCCTGCAGCAGTTAATTTCATCATCAAGGAATTCAATGTATGCAGCCAAAAACCTGAAAGATGCTCTTCCGGATATTGATCATCTGAGGAAATCCTCGAATGATTCAAAGTATGGATTTTATATACTAACAAGAGAAAAAATTGCAGTATTTTATGAAGCAGTTATTCAACTGCTGAATTCTAAAGAAAAAATGGGTGGTTTACATTCCTTAAGTTTATTGTACAGCTCTGTGCAAATAGGATATGCAGATGCATTGAAAACCCTATACCAAGACGGGAATTTGAAACGAATGAACGAAGTAGAATTTTCGACTTTGATCAATTTTAACCGGGAAATGTACACATTGGAAAAATCCATTCTCTTTGCGCTAAAAGATTTTCTGCTTCATGAAAATGAAGCCAGGGCCTTTGATGACTTACCCGGGTTCATACGTTAATAAATTTATTTTTGAAATAAGCGGGATGCATAAAACATATTTGATCTCAGTCCAGAAAACATGATTAAAATAGTCCATCAGGCTAACGTATGTCATAAAAAACAGTAACCTGGAATTTTACCTTTCTGCTGTTTTCTAACCGGAAGCCATTTTATTTTGTTGTATTAGAATTTATGATTTCAACCCCTTCATTTAATCACCAGCTCAGGCAGATTGTCACCCTTTCTTTATTGGTACTGATGATTTTTCTTGCTATTAATGAGCTCTATATTTTCCTGCCGGGTTTGCTGGGAGCTCTAACTTTGTACATACTTGCCCGAAACAGTTACTTTCAACTGGTGTATCATCGCAAATGGAGAAAAGGATGGACAGCAGGATTATATCTTCTTATGTTTTTCCTTTTGCCGGCTTCTCTGGTGTATTTTACTTTTTCATTGCTGGAAAAACAATTGCATCCTTTTTTGAACAATCCGGTTTCTATGTTTGAAAAAGCCAAGGAAGCTATCAATAGTGTACAACAAAAGGCCGGAGTTATACTCATCTCTGAGGAAACACTTAATGAATTTCAAAAGAAACTATCCGTTCTTCTTACTCAACTTTTAAATGATACAGTAAACCTGATATTAAACCAGGTAATTCTCCTTTTTGTATTGTATTATATGCTGATTCATGGCAAAGAAATGGAATCTTACCTGGCACGGACGATTCCATTAAAGAAAACAAACGTCAATCTTCTGGCAAATGAAACCGGGCGACTGGTAAAAGCAAGTGCCCTGGGAATACCATTGATTTCTCTT
Source organism: Bacteroidota bacterium (assembly GCA_018266555.1). Classification (GTDB taxonomy): domain Bacteria; phylum Bacteroidota; class Bacteroidia; order Chitinophagales; family Chitinophagaceae; genus UTBCD1. The sequence goes on from JAFEAF010000001.1 coordinate 100,446, forward strand.
ATCCAGGGAATCACTGCTATGATCGGTTATATCGTTTTTGGTTTACAGGATTATGTTTTATGGGGATTCCTTACCGGAATTTTTGCTTTTTTCCCGGTGGTGGGAACGATGATCATCTGGGTGCCGCTGGTACTGTATATGTATATGGGAGGAGATACCTGGAATGCTACAGGATTATTTTTTTATAGTTTAATTGTCACGGGCAACATTGATTATATCTCACGGATTACTATATTAAAAAAGCTTGGCCAGGTTCATCCTGTTATAACCGTATTAGGTGTCATTGTAGGCCTGGGTTTATTTGGGTTTATAGGACTTGTCTTTGGACCCTTGCTGGTAAACTATATTGTTGTTGTTTTTAAAATTTATATAAACGAGTTCATTGAGAATAGTACAGGGGAGGCGGCAAAATAATATTTGCAAATAAAATTTTCGAATTTTCTTGCAAAAAACGGAAAAGCAGGTTGCATTTTATTATTCTTTCCGGTGTAGAATTTTATCAATGAGGGTTTCGATGCCCTCTGATGCCCGGTCTGCCAAATGGCTTATTATTTTATCAATCCCATTCCGGACCTTTTCATTCTCCCAGATTGAACTGAATATTTTTTCTTTTAATTTTTCTTTACCGGATTCTTTTGCTTCAGATTTGCTGAATACGGAATTGACAGCCATGGATGCATAATTCTTTTGTAAATAATCCAGGTTATTTTCAAGATTGCTTTCATATTTTTTTGCATCCTGGCGCAGCCGGTAAATTTCCTTTTCCAGGGCATCCAGAGATTTAATTTTTGTAGCCATAACGGGTTTAATTAGCAGTTAAAGTTAATTTTCATCATCAGCGGTTTCTTCTGATTGGCTGATAAAAGTCCTGATTACAGGGTTTACAAATAATGATTTTCTGAATAAAGCCAGTAATATGATAACGATAAAAATGATTCCTGTGGTAATGCTGAAACCGGCAATAAAACTGCCTGTTATTTGACTGAACCATAAACTTAATACTACACCTAGAAAAATAATGAAAAGAAACAGGAGGAATAATGAAATCATGATCCATAAAAAATACCCAGCTGATTTTGACAATAGACGTACGGCACGCAGCCGGTATATTTTCAATCTTGTTTCAAAATACTCCCGGAGGAGGTTTGTATTTTCTTTAAAAAAGGATCCCAGGTTTTCCTGATTGTTACTCATACAAATTTTTTATAAAAATAAAGCCGGGTTCTATCTCAAGTATATGACTCTGCTCATCCTGCAGATTGACATTGTGTAATAGTAATGGGACAAGTATTCCCAAAGCATAACCAGGGTTATTCGTAACTAGTCGGGAAATTACTGAGAACTATCAAATTTTCAGGTGATGATGGTCAGTGTTTCAGAAGGTGATACATTAATAAATTTGAATTAAACTATTTGTTATGTCTTCAAAATTATTATCCGGTGCAGAAGAAATGTTGCAGGCTGTTACATATACACCTTGTGTTTCTATTATTATGCCATTCGAGCCAAAGATGTCTTTGAAATCAGAATTGGAGTACAGGCTGAAAATTGCAGTAAAAAAAGTAGATATTGAATTACTTGCGGCTTACCCGGCAGAAAGGGAAAAGACTATAATTAACCGGTTAAAATATTTAATAAGCAACCTGGATTACCATACCCATAAAAAAAGTATTGCCCTGTTTATTTCACCGGTTATTGAAAAAGTGTTTTATCTGGATTTCCCGGTTGAAGAAAAAATCATTATTGACGATTCATTTGAAATACGTGACCTGGTTTACAATAAAAAGGAAATTCACAAATATCTTGTTTTGGTATTAAGCGCAAAAAGAACCAGGATTTATTTAGGGACTTTTTCAACATTTGTCCGTATCGTTTCAAATTTGCCGGATCATGTTGCTGCATATTTAAATGATAGCCCGGAACAGGTTTCTAATTTCTCTGATGCGTCCAGCCGCAAGGAAGTGATGCTGGGAAAATTTTTACGCCACACTGATGCGGGATTGAGCATTATACTTAATGCATATTCTCTGCCTCTCTTTGTTATAGGAACAGACCGGGTGATTGGACATTTCAAAAAAATTACTCATAATGAAAAGCGAATCAGGGGGTATGTGCGTGGTAATTACGATGATGCTACTGAAGATGAATTGTATAAAGCCATAAAGCCCCAGATAGCAAATTGGAAAAAAGTAAAACAACAATATCTCTTACAGCAATTAGATGCCGCTGCCGGAAGCAAAAAACTGGTGTCGGGTATGGAGAATGTATGGAGAGAAGCCATGAATAAAAAAGGGAAATTATTGGTAGTTGAAAAAAATTATATTTACCAGGCATTTCCCGGAATGAGCCCTGATTTTATTTATGTCGAGCAAAACATGTCTACGAAAGATATATTTATTAAAGATGCTGTGGATGATGTAATAGAGAAAATATTGGAAAATGGGGGGGATGTAGAATTTGTGGATCCGGGTGTATTGAAGGATTATGAGAAAATAGCTTTGATTCTTTATTATTAAATAATTTAAACAGGATTTATATAAGGACATAACACCGTTAACAAAGAATTAAACAAATTGCTGGCCGATGAACTTTCTTCAATCGGGCAATACATAATGCATTCCGGAATGTGTGCTAACCGGGGATATAGGAAATTGCATGATGCGGTAAAAAAAGAGCCTTTGAAGAAATGAAACATGATGAAAAACTGATTGAAAGTATTTTGTTCCTGGAAGGCATATCGGCCAGAAATGGAATGAAAAAATATCTATAGGAAAAGTTGTGAAGCAGCAATTCAAAAATGATCAGGAAGCGTAAGCTAAAGCAAATCAGTCTAACAATAAACGAATCCCTGTGTGCTCCGAAACTGGAGATCAAGACAGTGCTGAATTACTGAAATCTGTTTTAATAGGTGAAGAAATGCTTCTTGATTGGCTTGAGGTGCAGCTTAGCCTGATCAAATAAATCGGAAGTAAAAATTATGTAGCCGGAATGCCGGGCTAAATATGCATTGATAATAATCACCTCCGCAACTGACCTGTTTCATCATTATCAGGGATTAAATACTTCAGATTTGTAATCAAAACTTTACTATGGTTTTGCCTGCAAAAACTGCCCGGTTCTTTCAGGAAACAGGTGATGTTGCAAAATTCACCGGTCGTTTTTTTTCACAATGGTTCAGGCCAAGGTATGAAGTAACTGAATTTTTCCGTCAGTGTTTTGTGATTGGATATAAATCATTACCTCTTATCGGGCTTACAGGCTTTATAATGGGATTAGTACTTACTATGCAATTAAGGCCGTCTCTTGTAGAATATGGAGTCGAATCACAATTGCCTGCTATGGTAGGTATTGCTATTGTCAGGGAAATTGGCCCTGTAATCATGGCCCTCATATTTGCAGGCAAGATTGGCAGTAGCATAGGAGCTGAGTTGGGATCTATGAAAGTGACGGAGCAGATAGATGCTATGGAAGTATCTGGAACCAATCCATTCAAATATCTTGTTGTTACCAGGGTGTTTGCTGCAACAATGATGTTGCCTGTATTAGTGCTTTTGGGCGATGCCATTTCATTGTATGGTTCATATCTTGGTGTAAATATCCGGGGTATTACCAGTTTTCGTTTATACTGGGCTCAGATATTCGACAATCTTGCTTTCAGTGATGTAATCCCGGCATTTATTAAAACATTTTTTTTCGGATTTGCTGTTGGTATCATTGGATCCTATAAAGGATTTCATTCAAGCAAAGGCACTGAAGGGGTGGGGCGGTCAGCTAATTCAGCTGTTGTGGTTTCTTCTATTCTAATTTTTATCATTGATCTGATTGCCGTACAGATTACAGATCTGTTGGGCTTTAATTAATATGACAGAAGAATTATTCATACCTGAATCGGCTCTGATTAAAAAGAGGAGCGATGAAGTAATATCAGTCAGGAACCTGTATAAGTCGTTTGGTAAAAATAAAGTGCTGATTGATTTTAGTGCCAGTTTGTATGCAGGAGAAAATGTAGTGGTTCTTGGAAAATCAGGTTCGGGAAAATCGGTACTTATTAAATGTAATATCGGCCTTATACGGCCGGACCAGGGAAGTATAGAAGTGCTGGGAAAAAGAATTTTAGAGTTAGAGCAGGATGAACTGGATAAAATAAGGGCAAAAGTGGGATTCCTGTTTCAGAGTAATGCACTTTATGATTCCATGACAGTCAGAGAAAATCTTGAATTTCAATTGCGGCGGCACCGGATAAAAATTTCGCAACAGGAAGTAGATGAGTTAGTAAAAAATACATTGGAAGATGTTGGTTTAGTACATACTATTGATATGATGCCGGTAGAATTATCCGGTGGCATGCGAAAAAGAATTGCATTGGCCCGCACCCTGATCCTGAAACCGGAAATTATATTATATGATGAACCCACAACCGGGTTGGATCCGATCACCGGCAAAGGAATCATAGAACTGATGTTGGCCATACAGAATAAATACAAGTCTTCTTCAATCATCATCTCTCATGATATGAATTGTGTAAGAATGGTTTCCGACCGGGTGATTATGCTGATTGATGGGGCATGCTATGCAGAAGGAACCTATGAAGAAATAATAAAAATGAATGATCCTAAAATAAAAGAATTTTTCGAATGAGGTTACTCTATATAAACTTATGAATAAAAAAATATCAACAAATATCAAGCTGGGCATATTTGTATTAAGTGGGATGGTTTTTCTTATCCTGATGTTGTACATGATCGGGAAAAACCAAAACCTCTTTGGTTCAACGTTTGAATTAAAAGCACGATTCCGGAATGTACAGGGCCTGAGGCCAGGCAATAATATTCGTTATTCCGGAATTCAGGCGGGAACAGTTAAGAAACTCAATATTCTTAATGACACTACTATTGAAGTGGTGATGCTGGTGGACCTGAAAATGAAAGATTACATACGCAAAAGTGCTGTTGCTTCTATAGGAACAGATGGTTTAATGGGAAACAAGCTTGTAAATATAAATCCTTCTGGCGAACCCGGTTCCCTGGTTGAAGATGGAGATGTTTTGTCAATTCGTAAACCGGTAAATACTGATGATTTATTAGAGACGTTGGCAAACACCAATCATGATGTTGCCATTATTGCTGCGCAGTTAAAAATTACTGTTCAACGGATCAATAACAGCACGGCTGCCTGGAAAATTTTAAATGATGAAAGTCTCCCGCAGAATATTCACAGTTCGGTAGCTCAAATCAGAACGGCTACTGCAAAAGCAGTGGACATGGTAAATAATCTTAATACACTGGTCACTGGTGTAAAGGAAGGCAAAGGTTCGCTTGGAGCAATACTTAGGGATACTTCTTTTGCACATAACCTGAATGAAGCCATATTGAAAATAAAAAATGTCAGTGAGGATGCTGATTCTTTAACTTCAGAATTAAACAAAGTGGTGCAACAGTTCCGGGATGAAAGTATGAATGGCAGCGGAACAATCACTGCTTTATTGAAAGATTCTGTGATGGCAAAAAATGTTACTAAAAGTCTTGACAATATTCAGAAAGGCACAGAAGGTTTTAATGAAATCATGAATGCCGTTAAAAAAAATTTTCTCTTCAGGAGCTATTTCCGGAAACGGGAGAAGCAAAAGAGAAATGAATCGGTTCAGCTTCCTGCCATTCAATAATCATTTGGTTGATATCTGTCAAACCGGTATTTGATAAATATCATCTTTGATTTTTTAAAAATGATTCAAATTCAGGTTTTGCAAGACAAGATGCTTTAATAAAAAATACAATTATGGAAAAGATATTTGAAAACAAAGTAGCTATTGTAACCGGCGGAAGTTTTGGTATAGGCCAGGCTGCTGCTTTTGCTTTTGTTCAAAGAGGAGCAAAAGTGGTGATTGCTGATTGGGTAGAAAACAAGGAAACACTGGATAGTATAAAGTCCATGAATGGGAATGCGTTTTTCGTAAAATGCGACGTGTCTGATGAATCCGATGTAAAAAGTATGGTGGAGCAAACGATTGCCAAATATGGGCGATTGGATTATGCATTTAATAATGCAGGTGTGGAAGGACTGCCTGCCACTACTCATGAGTGTACAACTGAAAATTGGGACCGGACTACGGGTATCAACCTGAAAGGTGTCTGGCTTTGTATGAAATATGAAATTCTACAAATGCTGAAACATGGGAAAGGGATTATTGTAAATAATGCCTCCGTTGCAGGTCTTGTAGGGTTTCCCAATATACCGGCTTATGTTGCTTCCAAACATGGAGTGATCGGGCTTACTAAAAATGCAGCGTTGGAATATGCAAAACAAAATATAAGAGTGAATGCAGTATGCCCGGGTGTAATTAAAACAGCGATGATTGACCGGTTTACCGGTAAAGACAAAGAAGTGGAAAAACAATTTGCCGGGCAGGAGCCGGTGGGAAGGTTGGGAGAACCGCAAGAAGTGGCCGATGCAGTAATTTGGTTGTGCTCCGATTCTTCTTCATTTGTAACAGGCAATGCAATACCCGTGGATGGCGGATGGACTGCTCAATAGACGGTTGTTAAAAAAATTATCAGATGTAAAAAATTGGTTAAGGGCTGGAGATAAAAAAAATTTTTATTTCATATCCCGTCAAATCAAATGTGAGATTCGGGAAAGTGTTCTTTGAGGTAATGAGTAAAATTTTTTATATGACGCTCTTTAAAAAAATACTTATCGGTTTAGCTATACTTTTATCAGTATATGGATTATCGGGATGTGGTCCAGGCGCCTATGTTACCGGCGATGTTCAATATACCAATCCTCCCTGGGCTCCAATGTATTATCCGGGAGTTCGTTATTATTATCTTCCGGATATTGAAGCCTATTATGATTTGTCTGACCAGGATTTTGTTTACCTGGATAATGAGCAATGGTTATTTTCTCCAACACTACCTCCTATTTACAGCAATTATATTCTTGATAATTGTTTTGTAGTTGCATTAAATGTAAGAGTGTACCGGCCCTGGATGCATCACCAGTATTATGTGTCACATTACCCTAGGTATTATTATCACAATTTGTATCACAATAATGTTGCCGCTATAAGAGGATTCAATGAAAATGTACGTAAGCCGATAATGTGGAATAATGGAGAACGGGATCAGGCGCTCCGATTGAAACCATCCCAGGTAAATAATAAGAATATGGGAGTTAGAGAACAACCATCTTCTAAACCGCCTCAAATGACACATTATTATGGTAAGAGAATTGGTCAGCCTGTCAAAGTAAGGCCACAAATGAGGCAGAGTAGGTCGAGAGTAACTAAACACCAATGAGGAAGAGTGCGTCATTAAAAATAAAACTTCGTGCCCCATAAATTAATATACCTGCCTTTAGTGCAACAGACTCAAGCACAAAACTTCTGTACTACGATTGAGTGATTGCAGTTGTAGTACAGGAAGGCAAATAAAAATTATTCACAAATGAAGCAAATGATCTTTTTTACACTTTCTCTTTTTACACTGTTGTTTTTTAATGATACCCAAGCACAGGTGACCAACCCGGCGAAACCATGGAGTATCGGCGATTGCTTTAAATATGCATCCGAACACAATATTCAGATCAGTACACTCCGGTTGAACGAGCAGTCTGCCCAGCAGGATTTCTGGTCTGCAAAAGGAATGAAGATTCCCAGCCTTTCCGGTTCGGTCAGTAATTCATTTAATAATGCAAATAATTCGAATGGCAGTGGAGGATTGGTGAACCAATTATCCGGTAACGGATCTTATTCAGTAAATTCAGGTATTATTTTATGGAATGCCAATTCAATCAATATTACCATTCAGCAGCGCCAGTTGCTGACCCGGTCTGCCGGGCTTTCTGTACAGCAAACGTTCAAGGATATTACTCTTGCCATCACGCAGGGCTACCTTAATATTTTATTATCCAAAGAAAACCTGAAATACCTCGCTGATCTCGAAAGCACTTCTGAAGCAATGGTGAGACAAGGCCAGCAATTTTTTGATGCGGGAAGTATTGCAAAAAAAGATCTTCTGCAATTGCAGGCGCAGTTGGCCAGCAACAAATACCTCGTAGTACAGTCGCAAAATGCCATACTGCAAAATCTCCTGAGTCTAAAACAAATGCTTCAGTTACCAACGGATACTGCGTTTGATATTGTTACGCCTGACTCGGCAACAGTTATTCCCGAGCCGGTACTCATGCCATTGCAGGAAGTACAGCAGGCAGCCTTGCATGATTTCCCCGATATACAGATCGGGAAGTTGGGCGTTGATCTTGCTTCGCTTGGTATTGAGCAGGCACATGCAGGATTTAAACCCACACTAAGCGCAAACGGTTCCATCGGCAGCGGGTACAGTGATGTGATCACCAATTCTGTTTTTCCGAAAACGGGCTTCCTTACACAAAACGGAAATAATTTTTTTCAGCGGGTTGGTGTGACTTTATCCGTTCCAATTTTTTCAAACAGAACAAATAAAGCCAATCTGGCAAAAGCAAACATTGCCTATAAAGAAGCGAATTTGAATTTGCAAAATGATCAACTGGTATTATCACAGGCAGTGGAACAAGCTTACCTGAATGCATCTAATGCTATGCATTCTTATGATGCCGCTAATGAGCAACTGAAAGCTGCCGTGGAAAGTTACCGTATCACTAAAGAGCAGTTTAAGCTGGGCGCTATCAATGTTTATGATCTTCTGCAACAACAGAATCAATATGTACAGGCAGTACAGGCTTTCACCCAATCAAAATATACCTCTGTGTTGCAACAAAAGATCTATGAATTCTATATGGGCAAACCGGTAACATTATAAAATTAAGGAAATGAAAAAGCAGACAATTATAGTATTGTTGATTTTGGTACTTGCAGCATTTGCTGTGTATTATTTTTATTTCAGAAAAAAAGAAGAGTCCCGGGCAGTCAGTTTTGTAACGGGCAAAGCGGAATATGGGTACATTGGTTTAAGCGTAACCGCAACCGGTACGGTGCAACCGGTAGATACAGTTACGGTGGGTGCGCAGGTTTCCGGTGTAGTACAAAATGTATATGCTGATTTTAATGATGTGGTAAAAGCGGGGCAATTACTGGCAAAAGTGGACCCTTCCATCATTGATCAGCAAACAGACCAGGCAAAAGCAACTTTAGCAAATGCGCAAAGCAATTTAGCGTATCAGCAAAATAATTTTGACCGGCAAAATCAACTTTATACTCTTGGGGCTATCAGCAAAGCCGATTATCAATTAGCATTGAATCAGTTTAATTCTGCCAAAGCTTCTGAAGCCAATGCCACAGCACAATTGAACCTGGCGCAAAGAAATCTTTATTACACAAATATTTATTCACCGATCAATGGGGTGGTATTGAACAGAAATGTAAGCGCCGGGCAAACAATCGCTTCAAGTTTCAGCGCACCTACCTTGTTTGTCATAGCAAGAGATCTTACAAAAATGCAGGTCCGTGCTGATGTGGATGAAGCCGATATTGGCGGAGTCCGTTCGGGACAGCAGGTAACGTTTACGGTGGATGCATTTCCTAATGATGTTTTTCACGGATCAGTAAACCAGATACTGTTGCGGCCTGCAGTATCCGCCAATGTAGTTACCTATACTACACTCATTGATGTGGACAACAAAGAGCTGAAACTGAAACCTGGGATGACCGCAAGCATCAATATTTATACGCAGGAAGACAGCAATGCGTTGCTGATACCGGCAAGAGCGATCAATTTTAAACCGGACACTTCAGGTTTAAAAAAATATATCATTGAAAGAGCCGTTGAAAAATTTCAAAATGTTTCGAACGGGGACAGCTCAAATCATATCAGAAAAAATAATACAACTGCTCAAACAGACAGGCAGCGTGAGAATGTGAAGAGATCTTTTGTATGGATGCTGAAAGGAGACACATTGATCGAGAGAAAAATCCTGACCGGCATGGATGATGATGTGAATGTGGATGTGGTCAAAGGACTCTCAGCAGGCGATGAAGTGATCACCTCCATGGTGACCGGCGAAGTAAAAGCAGATAACAGTGACAATACCCAGCGAAGTCCTTTCATGCCGCAGATGAGAAGAAGAACACCATCTAATAATAAGAATGCTGCCGGGCAGCAGCAGGCAGGACAAAAGAAGCAATAGAAAACTGATTAAATGAGTTCTATAATCGTTGATATAAAAAATTTGCACCGTGAATTTAAAATGGGTGAAGAGACCGTTAAAGCATTGAACGGAGTCAGCTTTACCATCAGCAAAGGAGAATTTGTAACCATAATGGGAAGCAGCGGATCAGGAAAAACAACTTTGCTGAATATTTTAGGATGCCTTGATAAACCGGACAGCGGAACTTATCTTCTTGATGGAACCGATGTTAATAAACTTTCAAAGACTCAATTAGCCGGTTACCGCAATAAAAAACTTGGTTTTGTTTTCCAGTCTTATAATTTATTGGCAAGAACTTCAGCTTTGGAAAATGTGGAATTACCATTGATGTATAATAAAGATTTCTCGGCAAAGGAAAGAAAAGAAAAAGCATTGAAGGCCCTTGATGCCGTCAGCCTCAGCAAAAGAATTCATCATTTACCGAACCAGCTTTCCGGCGGACAGCAGCAAAGAGTGGCAATTGCAAGAGCATTGGTGAATGACCCGGTGATGATTTTGGCCGATGAAGCAACCGGTAATCTCGATTCACGAACTTCCTATGAGATTATGATGCTGGTGCAGGAATTAAATCAAGTGGAAGGCAAAACTATTGTATTTGTGACTCATGAGCCAGATATCGCTTCTTTCAGCAAACGAACCATTACACTCAAAGATGGAAAAATAATAAGAGATGCAGTCAACACTAATGCGCAAAGTGCAAAAGAAGTATTGGCATCTCTTCCACCCATTGATGAAGAAATAACAAATACGGTGACATGAGAATTGTAAATCTTTTACGGCTTGCATTCCGGGCTATCAAAAGAAATAAAATGAGAGCCTTCCTCACCATGCTGGGAATTATCATTGGTGTGGCCGCAGTAATTGCTATGGTAGCTATCGGGCAGGGATCCAAGCAGAGCATTCAGAGCCAACTTTCCGGAATGGGAAGTAATATGCTTGTGATCAGGCCTAATAGTAATATACAGGGAGGAGCAAGACTTGACAATACCACAGTACAAACATTGACAGAGCCTGATGTAACAGCGTTGGAAAAAAATGCGCAGTATATTACGGCTGTCTCACCGCAGGTATCTTCAAGAGGTCAGGTGATCAACGGGCCGAATAACTGGACTACAAACATACAGGGTGTATCACCTGATTTTTTAAAAATTAGAAGCTGGCCATTGCAAGACGGAGAAAATTTTACGGAACAGGATATAAAAACAGCCGCTAAAGTTTGTTTGATCGGCCAAACTATTATTACTAACCTGTTCCCGGACGGCTCCGACCCGCTCGGCAAAACAATCCGGTTTAAAAATATTCCATTTAAGATTATCGGGATACTAAGTAAAAAAGGAGAAAACACTTTTGGGCAGGACCAGGATGATGTAATACTGGCGCCGGTGACAACTGTACAAAAAAGAATTCTCGCCACCATTTATTATCAAACTATTTTTGCATCTGCCATAGACGAAAAATCCACAGACAAAGCGGTGGATGAGATCACAAACATATTGAGGGCAAGCCATAAATTACCGCAGGGCACGGATGATGATTTCACCGTTCGTTCGCAGGCAGAACTGATCAGCACCTTTACTGCCACCAGCCAGATACTTACCATTTTGCTTGCAGTGATTGCAGGGATTTCTCTTATAGTGGGTGGCATTGGCATCATGAACATCATGTATGTGTCAGTAACAGAACGCACCAAAGAGATCGGCTTGAGAATGTCTATCGGTGCAAGAGGAATTGATATTCTGATGCAGTTCCTTGTAGAAGCCGTCCTGATCAGTGTGACAGGTGGATTGATCGGCGTTGCATTCGGAATTGCAGCTACCAAACTGGTCACCATGTTCCTGCATTGGCCTACATTGATCACTCAGTCTTCTGTAATACTTTCTTTCATGGTTTGTTTTATCACCGGTGTGTTTTTCGGGTATTATCCTGCATTAAAAGCCTCACGGCTTGATCCGATTGAAGCGTTGCGTTATGAATGATCTGATATCAATTGCAGCAATGATGATTGTCATATGAATTGATAAACATTTATTGAAGCTTGCAGATAAGCTTTTATTTTGATTAACCGGTTTTTCTATGTCCAGGATCATCACTCTTACACTCAGCCCCTGTATTGACCGCAGTATGTCGGTGCCAAAATTAGTTCCTGAAAAGAAATTAAAATGTTCTGCCCCTAAACTGGAACCCGGCGGCGGGGGCATCAATGTGGCAAGAGCCATTAAAAAATTAGGAGGTGATGCCATTGCCATTTATCCTGCAGGGGGATACACAGGGAAACATTTCAACTCTTTATTGGAGAATGAAGAAGTTCCGGTTGTGATCATTGAAGCAAAAAATGAAACCAGGGAAAACATTATCGTATTGGATGAATCGGCAAATGTGCAATATAGGTTTGGAACACCCGGCTCAGTACTACAGGATTCCGAATGGAAAAAAATGCTGGAAGCGGTGGAAGGGATGACAGCCGTGAATAATTTTGAATTCATTGTTGCCAGTGGCAGTCTGCCACCGGGAGTACCGGTAGATATTTATGGACAGCTTGCAGTGATTGCAAAGAAAAAGAAAACAAAACTGGTGGTAGACACCTCCGGTGAAGCATTAAAATATGCAGCACACGAAGGAGTCTATATGTTGAAACCTAATCTCGGGGAATTAGGCGCATTAATAGGTGCGGACTGGATTGAATTAGAAGATGTAGAGAAGATCGGAAAACAATTAATTGAAGAAAGATGCTGTGAGATATTGGTGGTTTCAATGGGAAAAGACGGAGCAAAGCTGATCACAAAAAATGATTCATATCATTTTTTATCTCCGGTAGTAAAAAGGAATAGTGTGGTAGGTGCCGGGGATAGCATGGTAGCAGGAATCGTTTTAGCTTTGTCCCGGGAGAAGAATTTAAAAGATGCTTTGAAATATGGAGTAGCCTGCGGCACCGCAGCTACTATGAATCAGGGAACTGAACTCTGCAGAAAAGAAGACGCAGATAAGCTTTTCAAAAATTTAATTGAAACGATTAATTGATACATAATTTCGAAGAAATCCACCCGGGATGATATGGTTGTAAAAACAGGGGGAAAATAAAATTGTAGCAACAACATCATTGCCATTTAGTTTCATAGCAACAAAGAATCCACTGATTTTTACACTTCATAGCAATACTCATTTTGATACCTGACGCTGATCATATCTTTTCTTTTCCTGTTAAGTTACCTTACTACAACTTAATTAAATCTGATGATAAAAATTCTGGTTCCTACTGATTTTTCCAATCATTCTAAAGCAGGGATTTGCTTTGCCATTCAATGGGCGACACAGCAAAAAGCCGAATTGGTCTTTATTCATATTCTCGCTATTGCTAAACTGACAAGTTGGACGGATAACTTTACCCGGAAATTAGTAACAAAAGAATTATCGCTGGCCCAGCAAAAAATCGAAAAATTTGTTTCAGGGATTTATAAAAATTTGAAAGTCACTCCCGGGAAATATACCTGTGTTGCAAAAGAAGGATTACACGCTGACCTGGATGTTATGGAGTATTGCAAAAAAGATCCTTCCATTGATTTTATTTGTATAAGTACGAGAGGCGCAGGCAAAATGAAAAAGATACTGGGTACAAATACCGGTAATCTGATAACTAAATCTCAGGTACCGGTAATGGTGGTGCCGGAGAAATACATAACAACTGTCATTAAAACTGTTCTGTATGCTACCGATTTTAAAAATTTATCCAGCGAGATGAAACAGGTAATAGGATTTGTGAAACCTTTAAAAGCCATTCTCGAAATTCTGCATTATAATTGGATGGATGAAATTTTGCTTGATAAAGAAACAATTCAGAAAGTACTGAGAAGCCAGTATAAATATAAATTTTCACTGAACGTGGAAAAAACCGATGGTACACATTCCCTGGTAAAAAACTTACAAAGTAAGATCCGGGTGACCAATCCCTCTGTAGTGATCATGTTTACCAACCAGGGAAGGAATATCATACAAAAACTTTTCGTTGCCAGTAGGGCAGAAGAACTTTCATTTCAGACTGAAGTTCCCTTACTGGTTTTCAAAAAAAGATAAACCAGCCCCCCTTCAGTTTTTAAAACTGACCAGTCTCATATAATGAACTGACCGACGTTCTTTGAATCGGCATTGTGGGAAATATAACTTCGGTCAGAAATCATTTTTTATTAATTAAAATAAAGGAGGTTCTATGGCAACCAAATCATTAATGAAGCCGGGTGAAATATTCCCATCAGTATTTGAAGATTTTTTTAAACCCTGGAACGAATGGTTTGATAATGGTGGCATTTGGGGCAGAATGATGAAAATACCTGCAGTGAATGTCACAGATAATAAAAGTGATTACATGGTATCCCTTGCGGCTCCGGGATTGAAGAAAAGTGATTTTAAAATTGAAGTGGAAGGAAACATGCTCACCATCAGCAGCGAAAAAGAAGAAAGTAAAGAAGAAAAAGAAACCAGGTACACCCGTAAGGAGTACAGTTACTCTTCTTTCAGCCGCAGTTTTACATTACCCGAAGAAGTGAACAAGGAAAAAATTGATGCGGTATATGAAGATGGAGTTCTGAAACTGACGCTTCCTAAAATGGAAGAAGCCAAAAAGGCTGCAGCGACTAAACATATCGCTGTGAAATAAGCCATCTACTGTATGGTTTAGCAAAACCCTGCCGCTTAGGATGGCAGGGCTTTTTTTAATAAATTGATCAACACCGGAATTATGGCTGAGCTAAGTCTCTGGCTCGATTACTATGATGATATTTATTCTGGCTTCGATTCACGCAATTATCTCAAAAGAAGGATATCAGATGATTTTATATTTGAACTCAGGAATGCGATGAAGGATATGAAAAATAAATTTACTGATATCGTATTGTTATTGCCTGAAGAAAAGAGAGACAGGCTAAATGAAAAAAACCTTTCAGAAAGTCTGAAAAATTATTTTATTGCTCAGTTCAGGATACAGTCAGATTATTGCCGGCACAAATTCAACCAGGGAATACTGTTTGGTGCTGCAGGAATTCTGCTGATGATCATGAATTCAATAATCAGTTACCAAGGAATAAATACATTACCCGTTATAGTGTTACGGGTACTGATGGAACCTGCAGGCTGGTTTCTTTTGTGGGCATCCTTCGATTCATTGTTTTATGAATGGAAGGAAATGAAGAAAGAAAGCAAATTCTACCGGGATTTAGCTGAAATGAATATTCAATTCAGATCCTCGTGAATAAACCATACTTCTAATTCCCCTGATATGTGTCACCGGCAAAAATGATTATAGTCCTTTCTGCAGTTTTTTAAGCTGATTATTTTTGATTACATCAGGAGTAAAATAAACATATCAAACCCAGGATTAAAGTTCCGCCAGTTCCGTCATGAAAGTGATACGTGGAAGCGGAACCTTGAATTCATACTTCAGGAAAATGCAAATTTAAAAAACCGACTTGCTGAAGTGCTCCCGTTCATTTCAAATGATAATGATATACTTCAGGCAGCAGAGCATTACCAGAATGAATTTGTAAGGGAAGATGAAGCGATTCGTTTATTAAGAAAGGAAATTGCTGTTCTGGATCATTTATTGGTTAGGGAAGTAAAAGAAGATGGAGAACCGGCTTGTAATATTATAAACCACAGGAAAAGACTTTCCCTGGAAATGAGCAATATTATTTCCATATTCACTAAGCTGAAATTTGATTTTAATAATTACCTCGGTGATGTATTATAACCATTGATTTTTGAGCTATTTGCCCGGGATGTTTTATATACATATTTTGAAAATTGACCGGCTATAGGATAAGCTGAAACAACTGATTTCAATTTGTTTATTTTATGACCACCATCAGAATCTATGCTGTACAGGCTCTCTAAATTGCAGTGAATACATTTTAAAATATGAAAAAGATAGCAGGTATTACAGTTGTTATAATCCTGTTTTTTTCAGGGTGTGGTTCATCATCGTGGATTACCAGTTCATGGAAAGCTCCTGATGTATATCCTAAGAAATTTAATAAAATTGTGGTGTTGGGCCTTGTCAGGGAAACAGATCGGACAATCCGTGAAAAAATGGAACAACATATAGCGGGTGATCTCCGGGATCTTGGATATAATGCCGTATGTTCCTGTGATGAATTTAACCCGAAAGCATTTGAAGGTATGAATGAAGAACAGGCATTGAAAAAGCTCCGAAGCGAAGGAGTGGACGCCGTTCTTACAATCACATTGCTGGATAAGACAAAGGAACGGTATTATGTTCCCGGCAGGGTTTATTACACTCCGTATAATAAATATTATAATCGTTTCTGGGGGTATTACCGCACCATGTATGATCGTATTTACACGGAAGGTTATTATAATGTTGAAACAAGGTATTTCTGGGAAAGCAATTTTTATGAAATGGCAACCGACCGATTGATATATTCCGTGCAAAGCCAGTCATTTGACCCGGGATCCACCGAATCATTAAGCCATGAGTACGGGCTGATGATTGTAAAAGATATGGTTAAAAAAAGTGTTTTAGCCAATCAGAGTAAACCAGTTTTAAAGCCAATGTAATTTTCTTAATGAGGATGATAGCAAGAAAAAAGCCGGATTCTTCCGGCTTTTACTTTTCACTTAGCTCATTAATCAGTTCAGCATATTCAATAATTTCTTTTCGTTTAAAATAATAATAGATCCGTTTTTGATATCAATCAATTGTTCATTTTTGAAGTCGCTGAGTGTCCGGATGAGAGATTCTGTTGCCGTGCCGGCAATGGTAGCCAGCTTCTCACGGCTTATTAATATAGAAAAACCAGGCTCCTGACTGTTATTATATTTCTGATTAAGCTGGATAATGGCATCTGCCACTTTTTTCCTGAGGGAATTGTAAGCCATCTTCAGCAATTGTTCTTCTTTTTCTGAAATATTCTTAGCCAGTAATTTTATAAATAGTTTGGAAATTTCACTGTTATTGTTCAGAAGGCCTTCAAATTCTTCTTTTGGTATCAGGGCGAGTTCACAATCTTCCAGGGCTTCTGCAGTTTCTTTATAAGCAGTGCCTTCCAGTAAAGCGGTATATCCCAGGAAATCACCTTCATTAAAAAGCCCCACTGCAAGCTCCTTTGCATTTTCATTAGATTTAAAAGTTCTCACTTTCCCCTTCTGGATGTAATATAAACGGGATGGGCGATTTCCTTCTGAGTAAATAATTTGTTTCTTTTTATATTTATTAATGTTTCTTCCTTCTTTAAGTGCTTGCAGAATATCAGTTCCCCCTGAGACATTCATTAATTGATGATATCCCTCTACTCCTTCTGCAATCTTTTCTTTAAGTAGTGAAGTTTTTTTTAATCTCACCTCTACAGCTTCAAGCAATTCGGTTCCTTCAAATGGTTTGGTGATATAGTCATCTGCACCCAGGGTCATACCCTTACGTATTTCAGCTCTTTCTGTTTTGGCAGTCAGAAAGATGAAAGGAATATGCTGTGTTTCCGGAATATTGTTTAACAAATGAAGTACACCATATCCATCCAAGACAGGCATCATGATATCACAAATAATAAGTTCAGGCCTTTCTTTTAAGGCAATCTCAACTCCTTGTTTCCCATTTTCAGCAGTGACTACTTTATAATTCGCCAGTTCCAGGATCTCTGCTGTGTTTTCCCTGATGTCTTTGTTGTCTTCTATCAATAAAATTTTTTTCATAGAAATAATTTAGTTTAAATTGTTAATTTTTATTTCAATAATAGTTATCTGCAGCTGACTTTTTTTCATCATGCAATTCAAATTGTATTATGAATTCAGTTCCCTTTCCTAAATCGCTGCTACATAAAATTTCCCCATTGAGCAATTCCGAATATTTGGATACAATAAATAACCCGAGGCCTGTACCTTGAATATTTGTAACATTTGCACCCCGGTAAAACCGTTCAAATAAATGATGCATGTCTTCTTTGGAAATACCGAGGCCCTGATCCTTTATTGACAGCAAAAGGCGATTATCATTTATATCAGTATGGATGCATATCAGGCCCTCTTCAGGAGAAAACTTGATAGCATTGGATATGAGATTCATAATTATATGTTTAAGTATGCCGGGATCTGAAAACACCTTTTTTTCACCGGTATGTGTATAGGATATTTGCTGGCCTTTCTTCTGAAGACTCTTCATTTCATTAAGAATATTATCTACATGGAGATATATATCAAAATATGATTTCCTGGTAAAAATTTTGCCTTCTTCAATATTTCCAACAGAAAGAAACTCGTTAAGTATATCAGTTAGCATATTTACCGAAGAAATAATACGGTCTATATGCTTTTTTCTTTGTGGCTGAACTTCTGTATTGCAATATTTTTCCAATAAGTATGTCGAAGACAGAATAGTACTTAATGGTGTTCTGAATTCATGTGAGGCCATTGTAACAAAACGGGATTTCAGTTCATTCAGGCTTTTTTCTTTTTCAAGGGAATGTTGTAACTCTTGACGGGAGGCTTCCAGCATTTTCAAAGTATTCAGCAATTCATAAGTTCTTGCTTCCACTTTTTTTTCAAGTGTTTCATTCGATTGCTTTATTTTCTTTTCTTCCTCATGTTTTGATGTGATATCACTGACATAAATGATCAAGAAAAGTTCTCCTTTATATCTATAATGGCTCATGCATACTTCAATCGGAAATTCAGAACCATTTTTCCGGATTCCGGTTAAATTAATTTTTCTTTCCTTAGATATACTGGATTCGGGATTTAGCAGGTATCTCCGCAGGTATTGTATATACTTTTTCCGTAGTCTTAAAGGAGTAAGTAATTCCATTTTATTTCCGGTTAATTCTTTTTCTGTGAACCCATACAATTGCAAGACAAACGGATTTGCTAAAAGGATTGTACCGTCTTCACGTATCACGATTATTCCTATTGACGTATCTCTAAAGATTGCGTGTATCAGTTGACTATCTGAAAATTGCTCAGCTTCATATGATGTAGAGTGTTGCATGCAACTGTTTTAAATTCGTTATCTCTAAACTTGAGATATTATTTTTTTAGCTGGTGCGATTTAGATCATCCTGCTATATGATTTTTGACATTTTATTTATATTTCTATTGGTTATTAAAACTATAGTTTCATTGCTGAGATGTATGTCTGTAATTCGCCATCAACGATTTGACAATTATCATAACAGGAACTGCCTGTCATCATTGGCAATTGACTTTATTCACGGTAGTTTCGGTTTTGATAAAATTTAGTTATGAAAAAAATTCTTATTGCCTTTGACGGAAACCATTTTTCTAAAGGTGCTTGTGAGTTTGTAAAAACGGTGAATAACATGAGCCCGGTTCTGGTTGTTGGTGCTTTTTTGCCCCAGGTAGATTACGCAAATCTGTGGAGTTACTCCGGCGGGGGCATGTCGGGTCCCTTATTTGTACCGTTGGTAGAAAGTGAAAATTCTGAACAAGTAAAAGAAAATATGAAGAAGTTTGAATCTTTTTGTGATAAACATGGAATTGAATTCCGGGTTCACAAAGATTTCTATGATTTTGCATTACCGGAGTTAAAAAAGGAAAGCCGCTTTGCAGATCTTTTAGTAGTGGGTGGAGAAACATTTTATGCAAATCTTGGAACTGATGATCCCAACGATTACCTGAAAGATGCCCTGCATGGAGTAGAATGCCCGGTGGTAGTAGTACCTGAAAAATATGAGTTTCCCCAAATTAATATTTTAACTTACGATGGCACTGAAGATTCCGTATTTGCCATCAAGCAATTTGCATACCTCTTTCCGGAATTCACTGATAATAAAACAATACTTGTTTATGTCAATGAAAAAGCAGGGACAGGTTTTCCCGAAGAAGTAAGCATTGAAGAGCTGACTACTCGTCATTTCAAAGATCTTACACTTTTGCGGGTAAATGAAAATCCAAAAAAATATTTTAAAACATGGCTTCAGGAAAACCAGGGTGCCATCGTTGTGAGTGGCGCATTTGGCCGTTCTGCATTTTCAAGATCTTTCAAAAAAAGTTTTGTGACAGATGTAATAAGAGAACAAAGATTACCTCTTTTTATCGCACACAACTGATAAATGATTTGACCGATTAAATAAACTTTATAATCACGGCAATTATTTTATCTGGTTTAAACCCGGGAAGGCGGATTAACTTTAAATTATTTTTGTAGTGCAGATGTGCGAAAACCGGAAAGGATGCTTTCCGGAAGCTTATATTCCAGAGCTTGAATCAGGTAAAATGTTTACAGGAAATAATGAGGCTTATTCATCCTTCTCGAAATTCGAAACGCCGCATTGATCATGCCGACATGACTATAAGTTTGTGGAAAATTGCCCCATTGTGATCCGTCTTCGCTCACATCTTCACTGAGGAGTCCGAGATGATTGCTATATTGTAAAATTGTTTCCATTACTTTAACGGCATCGTCTAACCTTCCTATATAGGCAAGTGCTTCGGCGTACCAAAAAGAACACACCAGGAATGTGGACCTGGGTTCTCCGAAATCATCTGCATGGCGATACCGGTAGATGAGTCCATTCGATGATTTTAATTTTTTTTCTATCGCATCCATGTGATGCTTTGATCGTTCATCTTCAGGATTAAGATATTGCATAGACAACAGCTTCAATGTGCTGGCGTCCATATTTGTTGAACCGATAGCCTGGGTATAAGCTCTTTCATTTGGGTCATAACATTGCTCCAGTAAAGCTGCTGCCTTTTCAATAACAACATTGGCTCTGCTGATCATTGCAGCTTCGTTTACAGTGACAGCATATTTTTTTGCAGCCTGAGCTCCTGCCCAATGAAACAATAATGTATAACAGTTTTGTTGCAATGTATTTCTGAATTCCCAGATACCGGCATCAGGTTGCTCTAATGTATGTTCAATCTGCAGTAGCAAACGATCAACTATGGATTTATAATCTACCTGCGACCTGTTGTAAATTACCAGCCGCTGATCAAATATCAAGGGAAGCAGGGTGAGCAACACCTGTCCATATACGTCATTCTGTAATTGCATAAAGGCTGCGTTGCCTATGCGAACGGGAGTGTTTCCCATATACCCGCCAAGAGATACTATTCTTTCTTCAAGTTTTTTTTCTCCGTTAATGGAATATAAAGGTTGAAGTGTGGTGGGGTCGTTGCTGAGAATGTTTTGGATAAATTCAAAATATTTTTCTAGTTCATCAAAATGCCCAAGCATATTAAATGCCTGCAGTGTATAGTAAGAATCCCTCAGCCAGCAATACCTGTAGTCCCAGTTTCTTCCGCTTGCCGGCGATTCGGGAAGGCTGCAGGTACCTGATGCAATAAAACCACCGGTGTCTTCATACTGATGCAGTTTTAAGGCAAGTGCAGAACGAATTACCTGCTTCTGGAATATATTAGGCAGGTAACTGTTCTTGATCCATTTCTGCCAATACGTTTGAGTAAGAAACAAAAAACGTTCTGCAGTATCTGCCAATGGCGCTTCCAGGGGTTCACCATATGTGAGAACGAGGTAATAATTTTTATTTAAAACAAAACTTTTCTTTTCAGCAATATAAACAAGCGGAATATCCGTGGTCAGCCGTACCGGCCCGCCGATATTCATATACCGTATATGATTACTGGCAGAATATTGTTCCGGAATGATATTGCCATAATCTCCACGGGGCTCACATTCTACTTTTATATGTGGCGCACCACTGAGCCATTCAATTTTGCGGACAAGCATCAGCGGTCGGTAATAACGTTCATATTGTAAAAAGCGGGGAGCAAAATCGGTAACCCTGAACCGCCCTTGTGCGGATTCAAATTCAGTACAGAGAATATTGGTATTGGGTAAATAATATTGAGTGCTAATAAATTTCTCATCAGGAATTATCTTAAAACACCCTCCTTTTTTTTCATCCAGTAATCCACCGAATAAAAAGCTGCTGTCAAAGCCGGGCATGCACATCCACTGCACATTCGCATTTGTGTCTATGTAAGCCAGGTAAGAGCAGTTGCCGATGATTCCTAAATTGTATTTATGTGCCATCAGATTTAATCGGGAAATTTGTGAAAAAGATTTTTTAATAATTTGGTCACTTCTTCCTGGGAAGATAATGAATATCCAGCTGCTGTTTTTCCGGTACCAATTTTAATCGTTACACTTTTTGATTTCAACGCTTTAAACATATCTTCATCAGTTCGATCATCGCCAAGCGCCAGTATAAAATCAGGTTGCACTTCTTGTACAATCATTTTTGCAATGCCCCCTTTGTTGATACTGTTAAAACGGACTTCAATAATTTTATTCCCATCTAATACCTGCAGGGATGTGCCAGCGGTAATTTTACTTAATGCCGAGAGCAATTCCCTGGAAAAATAATTTCCAACTTCATACGATGCATTACGGTAGTGCCACGCTATTGAAAATATTTTCTCTTCCATAAATGATCCTTCACATTTTCCGGAATAAGTGTTCATTACTGAAATGATATCTTTCTTCCATTCCTCACCTTTTTCTATTAATGCTTTCCATTTTTTGCCGGGGTATTTAATCAGGGCGCCGTGTTCAGCCACCAGAATCAGCTTCATCGCACCCAGCCATTTTCCCAGGGTAGCACTGTCTCTTCCGCTGATGATAACGATATTGTTTTTCTCATCAGATGTTAAGTCAGATAGCAGCCGGATGACTTCTTCATTCGGTGCGGACAGTGACGGGAATCTCGCTAAAGGCATTAATGTACCATCATAATCAAAAAACAGTAATCTTTTTACTGAGCTTTTTACCTGCTCTGAAATAACCCGGTAAATATCCATTTCAAACATATCACCCGATTTCGTTTGTTCAAATCCGTTCGAAATTACAACCACTTATTAATGTTGAGGGAATATAAAACATTTTTTTCAGATGATTTCAGGGATTTAAAAACCAAAGGGCGCCCAAAAGGGCACCCTTTTCTTTCTTATCACTTAAACTATGAGAAAAAATTAAATTAACTTTTGATTATTTGAAATTACAGGAAACATTCATTGTCAGATTATTGTTGATATTCCGGCTATTAAAATGTTTTCAATCATGTACTTTAAATTCATCTTTCAGGGTCTTTTGTTTTAAAGATTATGTGTCACTAATTGTCAGAACGGATGTATAATTATTTTTTTGTAAAATATTTGTAAACCAGCCCGACGTATTATTTTTTAAACGACTTTTCTCCCCGGGGTTTACAATGATTAGGTCTGTGTGATTATCGGAAACAAATTTTTTGATCACTGCAGCAGCATTTGCCCCGGCATATTCTATAAGATCAACGGTCGCATTACAATTATCACGAATAAGCTGGTAAGAACGATGCAAATATTTTTGTACCCGTTCTGTAAATTCACTATCCAGTTCACGGGTGATGCCAAGAAGGTGAAAGGTGATATTATAATACCGGGTCAGGTAAATGCCATACATTAGTTTCCTCAAAGGAATAAAATCAGTAACTGGGATTACAATGGAATATAACCGGGCTATGTGCCGGTTTTCCGGTAAGGTGATAACCGCCGCTGAAGTTTTTTCAACAATACGGGTGGCGTCGAAGCATAAGGTATTCCATTTTATCCGCTGTGGGCGGATCATTCCTAAAACAAGGTCAATTTTATTTTGAATAATATATTTAATTGCGATTTCATTCTTGTTCCCGTTTTCTGAATGAAAAAAAATATTTAATCCATTTTTCAACTTGCTTTGAAAAGCGGAAGCTATGTTTTTTAATTTTTGTACTGATTTTTCTTCCTGCCTGTTTTTAGTGAAAGAAAAAATATTTTTAATCTTGGCAAGCGCCTGGCTCTTTACATTCCTGGAAACACAGTAAAGGAGGTGAATATGGCAGAAATAGGAATTGGCAATTTCTATTCCTTTTTCCACCAATTTATCTGAAGCAACCGAAGAATCAACAGGTATGAGTATATTGTTAAACAATTTGTACATAAGTTTAACCGGTAGTTGCAATATAGATTGCCGGCAGCAAGGAGAATAAAATACTTGATTAAAAAACGATTAAAATTTATCAGGAGGCGGCCCGGGAGAATAATTCGATATGAAAGCGGGTACCTTGTGCAGGATGGCTGAAGACACTTAAAATCCCGTTATGAAGTTTAATGATACGTTTTGTTAGTGGAAGGCCGAGACCAAAACCCGGTTTGCCTTGTGCACTGCTGCCCCGGAAGAATGGCTGAAATATTTTTTCAATATCTTCTTCAGCCAGTACATCGCCCTTGTTTACAAAATCTAAAATGATTTTTTTATCAACGAATGAGAGGTCTATATTTATTTTATTATCTTCTGAATATTTACACCCATTCTCAATAATATTTTTGAAAGCGGTATAAAGCAGATCGCTGTTTCCCGGAACGATACATTCGTTTTCATTTTCGGGGAGGTCAGAAAACTGAACATTTATGGAATAGCCTGGAAATGTTTTTTTGATATGAGCTACTGTATTCATCAGTACTTCATCAATCCGGACATCGGTGAGTTCAATAGCACCATCACTGCCGGCCCGGGCAATTTCCAAAAGGCATTTTGTCAACTCCATCATCACATGTACCTCATCTGATACAGATTTTATTATCTTTTCATATTCTTCACTGCTTCTTTTTTGTTGCAAACCTACTTCTAACTGGCTGCTCATAGAAGTGAGTGGCGTGGACAGTTCATGAGATGCATTTGAAATAAATCTTCTTTGAATTAGAAATGAATCTTCAAGCCTTTTTAGCAAACTATTGAATGTTTCAGCAAGGGCATTTAATTCATCTTTTTTATTACCCAC
This sequence comes from Bacteroidota bacterium, assembly GCA_018266555.1. Taxonomy (GTDB): domain Bacteria; phylum Bacteroidota; class Bacteroidia; order Chitinophagales; family Chitinophagaceae; genus UTBCD1. Next base: position 125,366 of record JAFEAF010000001.1, read on the forward strand.
GCTGATCCTGCCGGAAAGGTTAGTGGAAGAAAGTTGATTCACGTCTTTTACTATCCGGTTAATAGGTTGCAGGATGATGTCAGAAAAAAGCCAACCTGATAATAGGGAAAGAATAATTCCGGCTGTTGAAATGATCCATAAAATAACTTTTAAATTAGAGCTGACATTCTTTCGGTATTCATCAAAGGCAATCGTTACCGTGTAGAAGGGTTGTGAATCTGCCGTATATCGGATCATATAAGCATCCCTGGCTCCTTCCGAAAAAAAAAGTTCCCCTTTATTTTTTACTTTTTCGAAAATGGAAGCTGTAGGCGTTGAACTATCTGAAGGATTGTCGGCAAATTGGTATAGAATCCTATACTGCTTATCATATATGGCAACATATTTATTTCTCAGCGATGCAATGGAACCGGAATCCAGGTTGTTCATCAGATCCTTGACCATCGTATCCGAAATAGCCCAGATTTTAGCTGTGGAAATAGTACGGTTTTTCAGCCTTTGTTGAAACTGTGATTTATTTTTATTTTCAAGCCTTTTGTTAATGCTCCAGAATGAAATAATTAATAAAGCACTTACGACAACAGTAAACCACAATGTTATTTTTACCCGTATAGACATTGTTATTCTACTTTCATGACATAACCCATACCGACAACTGTGTATAAAAGTTTTACAGGGAAGTTTTTATCAATCTTATTCCTGAGATAATTTACATATACATCTATGACATTGGTTTTGCTGTCAAAATCAAGTTCCCAGACATGTAAAGCAATATCTGTTCTTGATAAAACACGGTTTTGATTTCTTAGGAAATATTCCAGCAATTGAAATTCCTTAGCAGTTAATTTTATAAGTTCACCCGACCGGGTCACTTCTTTTGAATCGAGATTCATTTCAAGGTCTGCAAGTGTTAATTTGTTGCCTGGCGACATCCAATAAAGTTTTCTCTTGAGCAAAGCCCGGATCCTTGCAAGTAATTCTTTAAACTCAAATGGTTTTACCAGGTAATCGTCAGCGCCGGTATTGAATCCTTCCAGCTTATCTTCTACAGAACTCATTGCGGTCAGCATCAGTACCAGTATTTGATCATTGGATTTCCTGATTCTTTTGCAAAGCTCATAACCATTGATGCCCGGTAAATTAATATCGAGAATTACAAGATCATATTCATTGTTATAGAACATCCGAAGCCCCATTTCTCCATCGTATGCTACTGTAGTGGAGAATTTATTCTCCTGAAGCCCCATGCTCAGAGCATCCGCAACTTTTCTTTCGTCTTCTACCAATAAAATTTTAATTTCTTCCATCTATGGTATTTGAATTATCATTAGAAGAATTACTTTATACAGCATGAATTGCTAAGGTACAGATAACAGGCGGAACACCCTAACCGCCACTCAATGTGCAGAGGTATCGTTGGCATTATTCCGGGTGGATAACACAAGCATGATTATTCCAAAAAGTAAAAAGATACTGCCGCACCATCTGTTTACCGATTGCTCGGTTGCATCACTGAAAAATCCATAGAGCAATAACAACACGCCTACAATCAGAAAAAAACACCCAATGACAAAGCGGAGATCAAATAATTTATTCATAAAAATTTATTTAGAAGAAAATAATATTAAATATCAGGGTGATCAGCAGTACAATGATTCCGAGCCAAAGCGGGTTTTTATACCATACCCTTGTTGGATCTTTTTGTTTCGGAGTAAGGCTATAAACTAAACCAACCAACTGTTCATTGGGCTTTGGCTTTGTTACCAGGCTTATTAAAGCCGTAACAATAAAGCAAATCGTAAACGCAATCCATGCGATATTGAATGCCTGGCTGGTTCCTGAATAAAAAGTATGAATGTTAGCGATCCATCCACCTTTTCCTTCGGCTACTGTTAATCCATACGTCAATGCAGCAGCAGAAGTTCCGGATAATAATCCCCAGAATGCGCCGTGCCCTGTTGTTCTTTTCCAAAACATACCTAAAAAGAAAGTAGCAAATAACGGAGCATTTACAAAACTGAATACCAGTTGAAGGAGATCCATTATATTATTGAATTGCCTTGCGAAGTAAGCCGTGGCAATGGAAATCAGTATTCCGGCTACAGTAGTTACTTTTCCAATATAAAAATAATGTTTTTCGGAAGCATTTTTTTTGATATGGGTTTGATAAATGTCGAATGTCCATACGGTATTGAAGGCTGTTACATTCCCCGCCATTCCCGACATGAAAGAAGCAATCAACGCTGTGATTCCGACTCCTAATATTCCGCTGGGATATAATTGGGAAAGCATCACCGGAAGAGTCATATTATAATCAGTAGCGCCATTCGCATTTTTAGGTAACTCAAATCCGGGGAATTGTTTTTGTAATGCCAGGATAATAATGCCCGGCAGAATTACTATGATTGGCATAAAAATTTTAGGAAAGGCTGCAATAAGCGGAGTTCGTTGTGCTTCGTTAAGATTACGGGAGATCATAGCCCGTTGCACCACTAAAAAATCAGTACACCAGTAACCGAATGCCAATACAAATCCTAAACCGAATACCAGGCTGAATGCATCCACACCCATTGGATTATGTGCGGCGTTTTCCATTCCTTTCCATAAATGCAATTTCACATTATCCACGTTGTGCATGATACCTTCCCAGCCACCGGCTTTATGAAGCCCGATAAAAACCAAAGGGGCAATGCCCAATACAATTAAAAAGAATTGAAGTACTTCATTGTAAACCGCACTGGTTAATCCTCCAAGAAACGTATAAATTAAAACGATGCCGGCAGCCAGCCAAACAGAAAGATTGAAATCCCATCCTAAGATTGTTTGCATTAACATCGCTAAGGCATACAAAGAAATCCCCGAAGAGAAAACAGTCATTACGGCAAAACTCAGGGCATTGAATGTCCTGGTTTTCTCATCATAGCGTAGTTTCAAAAATTCCGGAACACTTCGGGCTTTACTTCCATAATAAAATGGCATCATAAATACACCAAGAAATACCATAGCAATGGCGGCACCGAGCCAATAATAGTGTGCCGTATAAAATCCATATTTAGACCCGCTGGCAGCCATGCCCAATACTTCCTGTGCGCCGAGGTTGGCAGAGATGAAAGCAAGGCTGGTGATCCAGAGAGGAATACTCCGGTTGCTCATTAAAAAATCATTTCCGGTCTTGATTTTCTTTTTTAATACAAAACCTACACCTACTACAAAAATGAAATACAAGGCTATAATTCCATAATCTATAAAGTGTAAATGCATAAGCAGATTTTTGTTGTGAAGCTATTGACTATTTATTTTCTAAATATACTTTATTAAATCCTCAAGTGTATATTTCAGTAAAAAAATCAATTAAAAGCATTTAAAGCAATGGTTGGCTTTCCGTTATTATCAAAAGCCCCCAATGTGTATCCTTGCCAGTTATTATAACTTTCCGGTTCCCAGTAAAAAACGCCTAATCCCCTATTATTAGGAACTGATTTTGTTTTAGCTATCAGATCACTTATGAATGATTGACAGGTTGAAGCCTGGTCCCAACTCATACCTATTTCGCAAATCATTACATCTTTATTGTAACGGGCTACCATATCGTTCATATTCGACAGGCATTGCGTATTCAATGTGGACCAATTAGCTGTAGTTGGATATAAGGACATTCCAATGATATCCCATTTGGCTCCATTGGATTTTAGGCCATCAAATATCCATCTGAATAAACTGTTGTCATAACCATTGGAAATATGCACGATCACTTTTATGGAAGTGTCAACCGATTTTACTGCGTTGTAGCCTGAATTCACCAGTGCAGCAAAGTTGCTCATATTTACAGAAGCCTTCCCATCGGGCCATAACATTCCATCATTGGTTTCATTTCCTACCTGCACCCATGTGGGCGTTATACCGTTTGATTTTAAAGTATTCAATACATCAGCAGTATAATTATAAACCGAGGTTTGTAAAATGACAAAATCTTGTCCGGCCCATGCGGCAGGTTTTATTTGATGTCCGGGGTCTGCCCATGTATCGCTATAATGAAAGTCAATCATGATTTTAAGACCAAGATTTTTTGCACGAACCGCTTTTGCAACTACATCTGATTTATTGCACCAGCCATCGGATGGATTTACAAAAACCCTCAGGCGGATTGCATTCATACCAAGGTTTTTCAGAATCAACATGCAATCCTGCTCCGTACCTGAACTATTATAAAACTTAATTCCGTTAACTTCCATTTGAGTCAGCCAACTTACATCGGCTCCCTTAGCAAAAAAAGTATTCCCGGGAGGCTGAGGAGGATTTGGTGGGGGAGTAGTAGAATCATTTTTTTTACATGTGGCAACTGCAAAAACGCTGAATAATAAAATCAATGTCGTTTGGAATAATCTCATCAGAATAAAAATGGGGATAATTATTATTTCACAAGGTAAGCATTGAAAAAAAAGGTTGCCATTCGCCGGCAACCTTTTTGAATATTTATTTATTCATTATTGAACCTTATATGTCATACTCACAAAGCTGACCGTAATGGTGTACGTGCCGCTCGTTGATGGAGCAGGTGTATTGGAACCGGGTACAGCACCATCAATCAGTAGTGGGCTTCCATTGATTGACATTCCGTTTGTTGCACCTCCATATTTATGTGACCAGTCCCCATTCACAGGCAGGAATAAATAACTACCTCCACTATTTAATGCAAGAGAGAGTTGAAATACTCCCGGAGTTACCTGGGTGAATTGTTGAGATGGCAGAGGAACTGGGTTGGCCCAACCGCCGGGGGTGGCATCACCTACAATAAATAAATTGGAGGGAACCGGCGTGACAGTATATGTGTTGGTAATAAAGTTTACAACAATGCTATACAAACCTGATGTTGCCGGTGCAGGAGTGTTCGAACCCGGTACAGCACCGTCGGCAAGTAAAGTTCCACCACCGGAAGCTGTTCCATCTGTGGCACCCCCAAACTTATGCCCCCAGTCGCCATTTACAGGTAGTAATAAATAGGAGCCACCTGCGGTAAGATTGAGCACAATACCAAATGTAAAGCTATTGATTTGTGTAAATTGTTGTGATGGTAAAGGAACTGGATTGCTCCAACCACCGGGTGTGGCATCACCTACAATATACAAATTGGTGGGTAATGGTTTAACAGTATAAGAATTAGTGGCAAAATTTACTACGATGCTATACAAGCCTGATGTTCCCGGTGAAGGTGTATTTGAGCCTGGTACATCACCATCAGCAAGTAAGACACCGGGTGAAGATGTTCCATCGGTAGCACCACCATATTTATGGCTCCAGTCTCCATTTACAGGAAGTAATAAAAATGATTTAGCTGCGGTAAGATTTACTGCAATGGCAAAAGTGAAATTGTCAATTTTTGTGAATTGTTGTGATGGTGTAGGAACGGGATTGCTCCAGCCGCCCGGAGTTGCATCACCAACTATATAAAGATTTGTTGGTAGTGTTTGTTGTGTTACCGTATAGGTATTTGTTTGAAAGTTTACTACGATTTTATAAACACCCGTAGTAGCCGGCGCTGGTGTATTGGAACCCGGCACGGCTCCATCTTTCAATAATGTACCTCCGCCCGAAGCGGTGCCATCTGTTGCACCACCATATTTATGGCTCCAGTCTCCATTTACCGGAAGGAATACATAACTTTTTCCGGCTGTAAGACCAATTGTAATGCTGTATGAATAAGCATCTACTTTTTTGAATTGCTGTGATGGGGTTGGAACAGGATTATTCCAACCGCCCGGAGTAGCATCACCTACAATATATAAGTTAGGAGGCACAGGTGAAAAAGTTCCGATTGATACATTGACAACATTTGAATATGCAATTGCCCCACTGGCAGTTACTGCTTTCACACGGTATTCAACCGTTCCTGTGTTTCCGATGGGAATACCGGAAGTAAGTGCAGTTGTATTCATATCATCCTGTGTCAATGAAAGACTGTAAACAAAAACACCTCCTGCAAGTTCTTGTGGTGCAACAAATTTTTTACCGGCTGAATCGTATTGAATGCTGTATGTAATATTTCCAGTATAACCGGGAAATGCAGCAGACCATGAAAAAGTATTGGAATGATTTGCTGATGTGGATGCGGACCCGGTAACGCTGGTTTTTTCTGTACTCAGGTTGGAAGGATCACTATATGGAGTCACTGAAATCTGTATAACGTTTGAAACATATTTTTCATTATTGTTTAGATAAGAAGAAGTAACCCTTACATCCAGTTTAACCGGCACTCCAACTGCATATCCGTAGTTTAGCAGGATAGTGTTCAGGTCTCTGCCAGTATATGTTGTGTTCAAACTTTTCGTAACTGTTTTTGTCACTTCCTTTGAAAAATTTCTGCCGGTAGAATCAATTTCCACGATATACTTCATATTGCTAGAATCCGTAGCATAATTGGGAAACGTCCAATTTAAAGTAAGAAGAGCTGTACTGGAATCAATAACCTTTGGAGTAAGGATGGTTGTTGAAGCTGATAATGTAACAGCATTGCCTTTGCCATAGTAGTGGAGATTGTCCACCTTGTCGCAGGCTGCAATAACATAAGCTAGGCTTGTTACGATCAGGGTGTATTTAAATATTTTTCTCATAAAATAATATTAGGAGTGAATTATTGTTTGGTTAGGGTTACTTTTCCTTTTTGGAAGTCCACGACGATAAGATATGTCCCGCTGGCTAATGGCGCTCTTACATTTCCTCCATTCGGGAACAAATCATAATTCAATGTAGATGGATCTCCGGAAGGTTGTTCGGTAGCAATACTCCATTGCTTATCGGCATCCCAGGAACCATTTACTGATAAAAGTTTATATTCCTTGTCACCGGTTATTGGAATAGTAATCTGGAACATCGTTGTACTTAATTTTGTGAATTGTTGTGATGGAACGGGAACCGGGTTATTCCATCCTCCCGGTGTTGCATCACCAACGATAAATAAATTACCACTTGCCGGTGGAGTAATTTTTGGCGGAGGTGCAAAAGGAATTACTCCGGTAAATTTTAAAACATTTGATACTACCGGAATTGCACCACCAATACTTGCAGTCACTCTCATTTCTATATTATGAGGGTTGCCAACTGACAGCCCCATTTGGTTGGATAGATAACTGCTAAGCTGGCTTTGAGAAATAACAAAACTCAGATCGCCGCTAAGTGAAATGATTATCCGGGCTGGGTTGGTGAAGTTTGCGCCGGTGGTATCTATTTCCAGATTATAGTTTACATTCTGTGAACTGACACCTGTTGTAAACATATAATCCGGGTTAGTCCAGGTTAACATTGTTGCTACCTGGCTCCCATTTGCAAATGAAAGGGGGATAGTGCCGGTTACTGTACTGGTTAAAACCGGAGCTTTACTGCTTACATAATAGTCTTTATCTTCTTCCTTTTTGCAGGAAAAAATACCCAGCAGTAGAATGAATGATAACAATAAGTGAAATATTTTTTTCATAAAAAGTTATTTTTAGTTTTAGTAGCCTGGGTTTTGAATCAGGTTAGCATTAGCGCTGACTTCCGGAGCAGGAATCGGGTATAAGTTTCGAAAAGATTCTACACCTGTACCATTAGCAATATTGCCTTTCCATGGCCATAAATATGCTGAAGTAGTGAATTTATTGAACCGGATCAAATCAGTACGTCGGAAACATTCCCAATATAATTCTCTGCCTCTTTCATCCAGTATAAAATTCAAAGTCAACTGGGATGAATTAATATTTCCGGAAGTATTGCCGTAAGCTCTTGTTCTAAGTGCATTGATATAATTGAGTGCTGTTGCCGCATCACCATTGGTAGCGCCTCTGAGTACTGCTTCAGCATAAATAAGATATTGTTCTCCCAACCGGAACAAGGGCATATCAATACCTACACCAAGATTGCCGCCTTGTGTATATCCCTGGCTACCATCCCGGTTAAGATTTTTAAATTTTATTGCTGCAAAACCATCCGAAGTACGATCTGTAATATCAATTTTCCTGTTCGTAGTAAAAAACTGCGACCTTTTATCAAGGGTACCGGTATAATCAGGAAATAAATTGGGAAGATTTTTTGTTACCCTGTTACCACCCCAGCCGGAAACTCCCACCACTGAAGCTGGTATATCGCCACTGGCACCTGCATACACAATGTAATTGGTGCCTCCATAATTCTGTGATTTTTGGCCGTCATAATTGATTGTGAAAATAAACTCGTTCGTACATTTATAATTGTCATTTAAAAACAACCAATTGGAATTTGTTTCCAAACTATATCCCGCATCAATTACTTTTTTAGAATAGGTTACTGCATCATTATATCTTGCAGTTCCGGTGTACACCTGGGCATTCAAATACATCCGTGCTAATAAAGCCCACGCTGCTGCTCTGTCGGCCCTGCCATAAACATTTGTTCTTGGTGCCGGCAATTTGGTTTCCAGGTCTTTTAATTCTGATTCGATATAATTAAACAAATCTGCACGCTTGATTTGTGGGGGTAATGTAGCGCCAATAGCATCCTTTTCAGTAGAAAAAGATGGATTCCCAAAACAATCCATTAAAACCCAATATTGAAATGCTCTCAGGAACCGGGCTTCGGGAATATAAGCCCTGATAGTATCCGCACTACTTCCTGTAATTCCTCTCTTGGATAAATTAGCATCTGAACATTGCCTGATGAATTCATTACACAATAAAATTTGATAAGATGAACGTATAAATAAGCCTTCTAACATACGATTACTGGATGACCAGTTCATATTGTGAAAATCATGCAGGCCGGCATCAGTATTGCTATTCCAGGAAGAATTGTCAATAGCCTCATCGGTGCTTAGCTCCTGCACATTCCAGAACATGCGTAAAAAATCAGAGTTACCTTCATCAATAACATTTGTACTTATATCAGGATTACCAGAACCTCCCTGGTTACCCGTTAAAGCAAAAGCGCCATAGATTTTTGCAAATCCTTCTTTATAACCCTGTGGGGTACTATAGGCTACATCAACCGTTACACCGTTGGTGGGTTTTAAGTCCAATAGTTTTTTACAGGAAGAAAAGCTTAATGCAAAAAGCATTGAAGCTAAAAAGGTGATTAAAATATTTTGTTTCATAATATTCATTTATTAAGTTGAATAGATTTAGAAATCAAGGCCGAGGCTTAAAACAAAAGTTCTTGGTCTTGGATACCCGTTATTATCAATGCCTCCGTAGATCTCCGGATCTAAACCTTTATATTTTGTTATCGTAAATACATTTTGCACTGATGCGTTCAGACGGAGGTTTACATTTTTACTGATTTCGCCTACGTTATATCCAATATTGATATTATCCAATTTCAGGAAAGATGCATTCTGTACATAATAATTGGATTGATAATAATTCCCTACCCCCTGGAAGCCTGTATTCAACACATCAGAACTTTGATTGGCGAGAAATGACGAGAATAGGAATTTACTGATTGCTCCGTTGGTAGCCACATTATTGTAAACATAGTTACCTAAGTTAGCACGAAATGTAAATGCAAGACTCCACTCTTTGTAATTTATATTGGAGTTAAATCCAAAAAACCATTTTGGAATACTGGATTTAAAGAGAATCAGGTCACTGGTATTAATAATACCATCCCTGTTTTCATCTTCATACAAATTTTCAATCGGCTTTCCTGTTGTTTTATCATAAATCTGCTTAAAGACATAAAAAGTTCCTCTTTCGTATCCAACCGCATTGGCGATAATACCTCCATTGCCACCAATACCAGCTATCTGGTTAATATAGTTTGGATCATTATTAATAGTAAGCTTGGTTATCTTGTTTTTGTTGTACGTAGCATTGAAAGAAATATCCCATGTCAGGTTTCTGGTTTTTATTGGCGTTATGTTTACAGTGAATTCAACGCCTTTATTTTCCATGCTTCCTACATTAGCAACTATAGTATTTGCAAAATTTGTAAATGCAGGTTGTGTAATCTGGTTCAGCAAATCAGTTGTTTTCTTGTAATAAAATTCTATGGAACCGGATAAACGGTTGTTGAAAAACCCGTAGTCAATTCCGAGATTGGAAGTGGCGGTCTGCTCCCATTTTCTGTTGGCATAATATCCACCCGGCCTATACATTTGATAAAATGTATTTCCAAATTGATATTCTGCTTTAAAGTCGCTTAGATTATAATAAGAAACATAATCGTAAAGGCCGATTCCATCCTGCTGACCGGTAACACCATAGCTTAAACGTAGTTTCAGATTTGTAAGGCCCTTAATATTTTTTATTCCTTTCATTTCACTAAGGCTCCACGCAATAGCGCCGGAAGGGAAATTACCCCAGCGGTTTGCCGGAGCAAATCTTGAAGACCCGTCTCTCCGGAATGAACCTGTCAGAAAAAGAATATTGTTATAAGAATAGTTAACACGTCCAAGAAATGACATGATCCGGTTTTGCGGTTTGTCGTATGAATACTGGGGATAGGATGTAACAGCCGTATCGCCTGCATAGGATTTGAAATAATGGTTCGTTGTTAAGTAATCCTGGTATTCCAGGCCTGCCATAGCTTCTATCCTGTTTTTTGAATCAATCCTTTTTGTATAGTTCAAATAGAAATTTCCAAACCAGTTATTGATATCACTTTCATAATGACTTCTTGATCCGCTATGCACAGAACCATCCGGCGATGTGAACGACTTGTACACAGAAGCAGCGCTGTCATTCCACACTACGTTGCCATATCCTTTGGAATAATCATAGCCTGCATTCGCTATAGCATGCAGGTCGGGGAAGAAGTGAAGTTTATAATCTATCGTTGTGTTGGCGATTAACCGGTTTGCATTTCCAATATCATGTTTTTGAAATAAGTTGCCAACAGGGTTTTTGGGTGATAAAGAAGAAAGCCCCGAAACTGTATTGGGGTCCAATCTTTCCCAATACCCCCCATACCGGCTGCTTTTTGAATACACAGGTTGTGTAGGATCGAACTGGTTGGCGCCCCATACTGCGCTTGTATTTGCAAAACGGCTTTTTGAAAATGATCCAATAACATTCAAATCAATTTTCAAATGATCATCCAGTAAAGAGGGGCTCAAATTCAAATTGGTGCTTATGCGATGCAAATACCCGGTCTTTAAAATACCGGTTTGATTCATATATCCTGCCGATAAACGATATGGCATATTCTTTAATGAACCGGAAACGCTCAGGTTATTATCATTGGAAATTGCAGTCTGATAAATTTCATCCTGCCAATCAGTACTAGCAGTTCCAAGCAATGCCTTCTGGCTGGCACTACCGTATGTATTTACAAGATTTTTAAATTGATTTGTATTTAATACCGGGAATTTTTTTGCTAACACTCCGGCTGAAACCTGGCTTGTAAAAGAAAATTTAGGTTTACCGCTTTGTCCTTTTTTAGTTGTAATGATGATAACTCCGTTTGAAGCCCGGCTTCCGTAAATAGCGGTTGCTGACGCATCTTTTAAAATAGTAAAAGAGGCAATATCATTTGGATTCAGTAATGCGAGGGCATTCGCTACTCCGGAAATAGCTGAATTGGAAAGCGGCATTCCATCAATTACGATCAATGGATCGTTGCTCGCATTTAATGAAGAGCCTCCCCGGATTCTAATTGTACTTCCTGAACCGGGTGCTCCGTCATTTGAAGTAATGGATACCCCGGCCACTTTACCGGAAATTAATTGTTCCGGTGTAGTGATGACTCCTTTATTAAAATCTCTCGCTTTAATCGTGCTGACAGAACCGGTCAGGTCTTTCTTTGTCGTCGTTCCATAACCGATAACCACTACCTCTGTCAACGAAGAGTTAGAAAGTGCCATCGAAACATTGATTTGTGTTCTTCCATCTATCCGTATTTCCTGAGGTACATAACCCACAGAAGAAAAAACCAGGGTGGCTACAGAAGAACTAACAGTAATCTGATAGGAGCCATCCGAATTAGTTAATGTTCCAGAACTAGTTCCTTTTGCTAAAACAGACGCTCCGGTGAGCGGGTTCCCATTTCGGCTATCGGTAACTTTTCCTGTAATGACTCTGCCTTGTGAAAATGCTACCTGTGAGAACAGGAGCAATGAAGGCATTACAAAATGTTTGAAAACTTTTTTGAGATGCATAAGCAATCATTAAGGTGTTTAGAAATTCAATTAATAGCTAAGTAATGTGTATTGGGCACACAATATAGATTTTTTTATACTTCAAAAATTTTTATCACGAAAAAAAATTATGTAAACGTTTGCATAAATTACATCTATATCAGTTGTTAGGTTACTAATAGTGTTAGATATCTATCTTTTTCCTGCAGAAGATTCCCTGCAAATAAGAAGAGGTTCCAGTACAATTTTTTGCTGCTCGGGCACCGGCAATTTCTTTGATTCGATCCGTGCCACCAAAAGCTCCAGTGCCGATTCTCCCATCCGGATCGTTTGTTGCTCTACCGTAGATAAAGTAGGTGTAATATGCTGGCCAAACAATTCATTTGCAAATCCTACTACTCCAAATTCAGCGGGCAATCTGATTTTTTGTTCTTTTAATTCACTGATCACTCCTAAAGCTGTATAATCTTCTGCTGCAAAAACGGCATCGGGGGGGGCAGCAATAGATAGTAGCTTTCGTGCCCCATCTTTTCCTGATTCAATGGAAATATTCCCGTTAACTATAAGGGATGAATCCGCTTTTATTTTATGGGCTTGCAATGCTCCCAAATATCCTCTCTGCCGGTCGTAAAAATTTTTCAAATGCTGCGGCCCGGAAATATGAGCAATTCTTTGGTACCCCTGTACTATTAAATGTTCCGTTGCCATAAATGCACCCTTATAATCATCAACAACAACGGAATCTGTTGCTATATCATTAATAGTGCGGTCAAATAAAATGATAGGAATATTTCTTTCAGTTATTTCATAAAAATGAGCGCAGCTGGTATTGTTTTTGGCCGGCGAAACCAATATCCCATCCACCCGTGCCGATAAAAAAGTTTGCATACCTTTTTCTTCATGTTCCCGGCTCTCATTTGACTGGTATAAAATAATATTATATCCTTTACTGCTAGCAGCTTTTTCAATTCCATGAATCACCGATCCGAAAAAATTGATTTCAGCACTTGGTATAATCACTCCTATCAAACGGGTCTTTCCTGAACGTAAAGAAGACGCAACGCTGTTTTTTTTATAGTTTAATTTGGAGGCTGCTTGTTGTACTGACTGTTTCGTTTTATCGCTTATCCCCGGGTGATTACTTAATGCACGGGACACCGTGGCAGGTGTAATATTCAATTCCCTGGCAATATCGGTAATAGTGACTTTCTGACTCACTATTTAAAGTTGTTTACATTAAAAAAAATCTCAGACTGTTGAAAATTTTCAAAATATAAAGGCTTAAGGTTGCTCAGTTACAAGAGTAGAAAACCGCAAATGTTTTCGATGTTAAATATAGAACCCAGTTAATAACGATCCGGTCTATTTTGAAAAAATATTTTCTAAAACAGGTTTTTGTTTTTTTGAAACTTTCTTTTTCCTGTAAGCCTGCTTGAGCGAATATAGTTTGCCTGGCCGGTGCGGAACTTCATTTTCCATTTCTTCAAGATCTTCGAGCCAGCCTTTCAGGGCAATTTTTTTCCGGAAATTCCTGCGATCCAGGTTAATGCCTAAAATAGATTCATATAATTCCTGTAGTTCCCTGAGTGAAAATTTTTCGGGTAACAGATTAAATGCAACGGGGAATTCCATCACCTGCTCCCTCAAACGTTGAAGGCAGGAATCTAAAATGATCTTGTGATCAAAAGCGAGTTTTTTAATTTCTTTTACAGGATGCCAATGTAATTCATTTTGATCCACGCTTAATTTTTGATGCTTGATATCAATCAGCGAATAATAAGCAGTTGTAATAACCCTGCCCGAAACGTGACGATCAATACTGCCGAAAGTACGAACCTGCTCCAGGTACAGATCATCCATCCCGGTTCTTTGTTTTAAAACTCTATATGGTGCGCTGTCTAAATCTTCATCGGGGCGTACTAAATCACCCAGCAAAGAATACAATCCTGAAAATTCCTCAAGGTCAGATTTGATCAGCAATACCTGTAACTTTTTATCCTGGTAACAAAATATGACACAATCCACGGAGATGGCAATATTGAAATATTCAAGGTGGCTGATCTTTTCAATTTCTGCTGTCTTCAACTTTAAATTTTTGTCCATTTAGTTTTAGTTGAGCAAGTTTAATGTGACATAATGATTTTCACCGGCGCTGTTTTACCATTAATCTGAACGGTCAGTAAATAACTACCACCGGAAAATTTATTTAACGGTAGGCTCATTGAAATGGTATGTTGCCCCTTCACCATAAACCCTGAATAAACAGTACCGATTTTTTGACCTTGAATATTAAAAATATCCACCTCTACTTTTCCGCTTTCGGGTGTATTCAGATCAATCACCGAACTTATTGTGACCGGATTAGGAAAAACTTTCACAGACAAAATATCGGATGGGGGCGGAACATTACCAACAGCAGTAACCACCGCATTACCAATATTTCTATTTAAATAAACATGATATTCGCCGGGCTGTAAGGTAATGGATTGTGCAACACCTGTGGCAGATATTGTTGCTGTACTTAAATAATCATACCAGGTACCCGCATTCTGAAATGTGATGGTAGAAGTTTGCGGTGTTACATCAAAATTACCTACGACAAGCAGGTTGGAAGTATCCGTAGTAATTGCAAAATATTTTATCGAGCTGCTGAGATCCCAACTGATCCGGTTGGTAGTAAAATCATTTCTATACAGCGGATGAAATCGAAGTTTGATCAGGGCTGCAAAAATATCATGCAGCCGCTGCCTTTGAATATTTTGCAAATAATCCCAGCGAATGGGTTTAGGATCTGTCCGGCAATTAGAATTTACGGTTCCATCCTGGCAATAGTTGATGGGAAAATCATACCCCATTTCGCCAAACTCCCAAAACATTTTTGGCCCTGGGATAGTGAACAAAAACGCCCCGCTCATTTCAATTCTTTTCAATGCTGTATTCAGATCCTTGATATTATAACTACCGGCGCTGTTCCCAAATTGAAGGTTTTTATACATCATACGTTCTTCATCATGGCTTTCCATATATGTAACTAAGTAAGGATTGGTCCAGCCCCTGTTTGTAAAGATACCTCCCTGGAAATTCCAGTCGGTGCTATATCCCATAGAGGCTTGTTCATAATTATATGCCATATTTCCCCAAAGCATCATTCCGTAGTTGGATAATTCAGTTTCTTCTGTATTTACGGCAAAATGTTCCAGTATGGCATAGCTACCCGGAGATTTCAATTGAAGTGTATCATAATATCTTTTCCAGATAGCAATACGGCTGGCATCATAAGCAGACCATGCATTCACATCGCAGTTATTGCCATTGTTATCGCAAGTCTGTGTTTGAGTAAATCCTTTAGAGAGATCAAAACGATACCCATCAATTTTATAATTTACAAGCCAGTATTCCATTACCCGGCTTACAAAATATCTTGTCGCAAGGCTTTCATGATTCATGTCATAACCCACATTATATGGATGTTTCGGCACCGGGTTGAACCAAGGATTATTGGCAGCAGGACGATTATTGGCGGCATCCCAATACAGTTGTACCAATGGTGATAGCCCGAAAGAATGATTCAATGCGATATCCATAACCACAGCTATGCCCTTTTTATGACAGGAATCAATGAATACTTTTAGTGTATTGGCCGGCCCATAATATTTATCAGGGGCAAAATAAAAATCCGGATTATAACCCCAACTCAGGTTTCCTTCAAATTCATTAAACGGCATTATTTCAACTGCATTCACACCGAGATTCTTTAAATAATTTAAAGTATCCTTCAATGTATTCCAGTCATGATTGGCTACAAAATCACGGAGCAGTAATTCATAAATGACAAGATTTCTTTTATCAGGCCGATTGAAATTAGGTACTTGCCAGTTGTATGCAGTTTGACCGGTTTGTATAATACTCACCACACCCGTTGTTTTTCCTGCTGGATATGCTTTCAGGTTAGGATAAGTGGATGCAGGGATCGTTCCATCGTTATAAGGATCCAGAACTTTTTCAGTATAGGGATCAGCGATTTTTAAAGTGCCATCCACTAAATACTGAAAGGCATATTCTGTGCCTGGTGTCAGTCCCGTAATACGAAGCCACCAGTAATTTCCATCCGGAGATTTATACATTTGATATTGCGATTGTTCGGTCCAGTTGCTGCCGGGAAATTCACCGATTACAGAAACACGATTTTTAAAAGGAGCATATAATAATAAAGTCACGGCTGTATTATCAGCCTCATAATTGATGCCATCCCGGACACCGGAAGGAATAGGTGCAATGACTACTCCACTTGAAGCATAGAAATTCAAAGTATCTGTTTGTGTGGTAGTTCCGTCATTAGCTTCTGCCACAGCAAGCTGGTTTCCAGAGATTGTAATAAGAGGACTTGCAGTGATAGTTGTAGTATTTGGTGTTGTTTGTACCACGGTTCCGTTCAGGTACAATTTCATTGTTGAAGTTTTGTTGGCAACGGCTGTAATAGTAATGTTATCTCCCACTGATTTTGTTAATGGTTCCGGTTGTGGTATATAAGTGGGTTGAAATAGAGGAACGGTAATTCTCGTTGCAACCATGCTATTATTATATACAGGGATGTACATATCACTGCCATCTGTATTGCGTTGGGCTTTTGACCCGTCTCCGCTTCTGAAAAGAATTGCAATTTTTTGTATCGTCTCACTTACATTGCTGATTCCAAAAAAAGTTCTCAAACTTCCACTGATGCTGTATTGCCATGTATTACTTCCTGCATAAGTACACTGTGCTTGTACATTTGTGGTGCCCCAGGTGAATTTTGAATATTTCCAGTCAGAAGGGCTGGCGCTTAAGTTGGTAATTACTCCAATATGAACGTAAACATCAGTAGTAGGAGTGTAATTCAATAAACCCTGGTTCCCCTTGCTCGCATCCATAGTGATTACCATATTTTGACTTCCGTCTGCTTCAGATGGAAATTGTGGGGACCAGCTTAAAAGTTGTGCATTTGCTTTAACGGCAAAAAAAGCGATGGAGAAAAAAAATAAATACTTCTTCATGAGCAAGCAGTTCATTTCTTAATTTTATTTCGTTATCACAAAACAATTACAAGCAGAAAGGACAACTAAGATAATAAATATGTACTGAATACACATTGTTTTTTTTTCTTTTAAAAAAATATGAGATTTGGTTCTTTTTAATGCCCGGTTTTCAAAATTATTTGTATGTGTATAATTCGGCTGGCCACACCTCTTGATGCTCAGGATATTTTAAACATTTATGCTCCTTATATCCGAAACACTTCATTTACATTTGAAACAGAAATACCTTCTTTATCAGATTTTGCAAACAGGATAAATGATTATCTCAAACAATGGCCCTGGCTGGTATGCGAAATCAATGGAATGATTGCCGGCTATGCTTATGGGGGCAAATACCGGGAGCGTACCGCTTATCAATGGTGCGTAGAAAGTTCCATCTATATTCATGATGATTTTCAAAAAAACGGTATCGGGAAAACATTGTATGATGTTTTGATTGAAATTTTAAATAGACAAGGCTTCCGGAATGTTTATGCTGTTATTAATCTTCCAAATGAAAAGAGTGTTGCTTTTCATGAAAGCCTCGGCTTTACTTATTTCGCCATTTATGAAAAAGTTGGTTACAAATTGGGTAAATGGAAAAATGTGGGCTGGTGGCAGCTTTCGATTAATGAATACGGTGATGAACCAAAACCACCGATAACATTTTCAGAATTGAATAAGGATTTCCTGCCTGCTTTGTTAGAAGAGAAATCAAAAATGATAAAAAGATGAGTTTGCCACAGATGTACACAGATAAACACAGATAAAATTTTGTGTTCATTTGCAATACAGCGCTTATTTTTCTTGCAGAGAGGAAAGGCAAATTAAGAATGTCCGTTTAATGGATACACGAAAACTGTCAGATAAAAATCTCTTTAACATCCCGAAATAAACTATAATTTTTTTGCCCTAAGCTTCTGACTTTATCACTCAACGCAAATTTCAGATCGCCATAATTTCTGTGATAAAATTCAGAAATCTTAATTATTTTTTTTCCATTTTTAATAATGTATAAAAATTCATAGGTATCATATTTTGAAGGCAATATTGCCGTTTCAAATCCTTCTATTTCGGAGTAAGTAAAAATTTTTTTTGCGCCCATGCCCAAATACCCCGAGACGGATATTTCTTTATCCCGGATTTCTACCTTGATCACTTTGGTACGAAGCTCACCAAAGAGCGACCAGATCCATATAAAAAAAAAGAAAACCAGGAGCAGAATAGCTCCCGGAAGTGATAGACTATGCCTGGTAAAAAAAGCAGATAAAGTAAATATCAGCAAAGCAGTCGCTATGAGCAGCAGTATAATTGGAAAGAATGCCCAAAGTTTGAATTTAGATTTTAAATACATCGGGTAGTGGTTAAAAAATAAAATTGAATTAAATTCCAGGATGAAAGAAAGAAATGAATAACGCATAACGCTACTGCGCTGTTCCCTCACTTTCTGAAAAAGTTACAGGTTGCGAAGCAGTATATTCCTCCAGCGCTCTCTCTAAACAATCCATTGCCGCATTAATAGATTCCAGGTTCAGCACATACGCTAACCGCACTTCATTTTTTCCCAAACCTGCTGTTCCATAAAAACCGGTAGCAGGCGCCAGCATCACCGTTTGATTGTTATAAGAAAAATCTTCAAGCAGCCATTGACAAAATTTATCGCAATCATCAATAGGTAATTTGGCAATAGCATAAAAAGCGCCGCCGGGCACCGGGCACACTACGCCGGGCATTTTATTCAACCGGCTTACCAATAAATTCCTTCTGGCTAAATATTCTGCTTTTGGTGCGTCAAAATAATGATCCGGAAGTTCCACAGCAGCTTCGCCCATAATTTGTGCAAGCCCGGGAGGGCTCAACCTTGCCTGTGCAAATTTCAATGCTGCATCATACACTTGTTTATTTTTTGTCACTAAAGCGCCGAGCCTGGCACCACAGGCGCTGTATCGTTTACTGATTGTGTCCATCAGCACTGTATTTTCCTCCATCCCTTTTAAGTGCATGGCACTGACATATTCACCATCGTAACAAAATTCCCGGTAGGCTTCATCACTGAAGAGATATAAATTATATTTCAAACAAATGTCCCGCAAAGCTTCCATCTCTTCACGGCTGTATAAATATCCTGTAGGATTGTTCGGGCTGCATACCAATATTGCTTTTGTCTTTGAAGTAATCTTCTTTTCAAAATCTTTTATCGGCGGCAACGCAAACCCGTTATCAATGTATGAAGTGATGGGAACCACATTCACACCCGCTGCGCAGGCAAAACCATTATAGTTGGCATAAAAAGGTTCTGGAATAATTACTTCATCACCGGGATTCAGGCAGCTAAAAAAACCGAACAGGATGGCTTCGCTGCCACCGGTTGTGATCAGTATCTGGTCATAGCTCACATCAATGCCTACTCTTTTATAATACTGAACCAATTTGCGGCGATAACTTTCATTGCCGGCGCTGTGGCTGTACTCTAATACTTTTATATCAGCGTGGCGAACCGCATCCAGGATTTGCGGTGGTGTTTCAATATCCGGTTGCCCGATATTGAGATGATACACTTTAATACCTTTTTGTTTTGCTGCCTCTGCATACGGCACCAGTTTACGAATGGGTGAGGCGGGCATTTGCCGGCCTCTTTCAGAAATAAATAGCATATAGCAAATGTAAGAAGAACACCGGGTACAGAGCTTGACGAAATGATGAAGTGTGAGTTTAGCAGGTTTTATTTATTCTGGTACCGTCTTTTGTATTTCATGGTATCACCGGTTGTGCCTGCCTGTTCGTAACACAGTAATGGCGGGTCACTCATATTTTCGTCCCGATTCATGACATCATTAACATCATTATGATTTCATGGTGTTGAAAAATGAGAAGACGTTAACCCTGGTCTCTGCTGAACTTTCAATAAGCATTTGGCCCTGGCAAGAGCTTAAACATTTATTTTAAGAACAGTATATTTACGCTCTCAAAAATTTTGCATTGCGCTTTTATTCAAAAGTTTTTGCATTCCTGGTTATTGCGGCTGCCTGTGTTCTTTCCTTGAAGGCTCAGGAAAATTTTACTGCACGCAATTCGATTTATGTTGATGCTGCAACTAGAGGGGCGTATTATTCAGTCAACTACGAAAGAATTTTTAGCCAGGGTGAAAAATTCAGCAAAACATGGCAAGCTGGTTTTTCCCTATTAAATGATGTGATTGCATTTCCATTGGGAATTCATTTTTTTACAGGCCACCAGAGAGATCACTTTGAATTTGGCTTAACGATTGTGCCTTATATTGAGAAATATGAAAAACTTTTTTCGCCCGGCAATATATCTGATAAAAAAATATATCTTTTTCCCGGTGCCGGGTATAGGTATCAAAAACCCAATGGCGGCTTTTTTTTTAAAGCTATTATAGCCCCGGTTATTTATCTCGACCCGCCCTCTGATCATTTCTGGAAGATGGGTGGAAAATTATATACAGGTGGAAATTTAAGCGCTGGTATCAGTTTTTGATTTGTAGCTTCTCACCCGGGTATTTGCTTCACGAACATCACAATAAACTTTTATCATTTCTCTACCTGTATCTGTTTTTCATCGTATATCACTATTTCGGGTCTGTCTTTATATAGTTTTATTCTTCCGGTGATGCAAACGTCTTTGTCTTTGTAAAATGAGTCAGGGGCTTCTTTAAATTGTTTTCTTGTGTCACCCCATATCAAAATGGTCAGCGGTGCATCAGGGTATTTGCCTCCGGCATCAAGCAGAGTAGGAGACCCATTGCTTCGATCAAGATAAATGCCACCGAAAATTTTTGTACATACTTTTACCGAATCACCTGTGTGTTTGCTCAATTCATCTATTTTAATATCCTGCTGTGCTTTTACCAATACAGTAAGAAACAGTGCCCCAAAGACCAAAATTTTTTTTTTCATGACTTAAATTTTGCTGCAAATGTACGGGCGATTCCCGCATAACTGAACTTTCCCCGGAAATTGATATGCTGTGCCCGGTTTTCTCTTTTCTTCAATAACTATACGGGACTGATAAGTATGAGGATCTAATATTTATAGCTTCTGGCTTCATAGTAGAAGATTATAAACAGCCAGTCATTTATTTTCTATAACTTCTTTGTGAAAGAAATCTTAAGAAACATCGTTGATTGCAGCAATAAATCTTAAAACTTTGTTGTAACAGCTTACCGGACATTTCTAATTTCAATTACAGTTGTAATTTTTCGTTTCAATTGTAAACCACCGCCACTGCAAAGTGATTTCTACTCATTAATCATTTAAGTCAAGCCCGACATGGAAAAATATTTGTTCAACGATGGAACGAATATCATAAAGGAAGCTCATACCGCAGAAGAACTGAAATCGTTGCTCCTCACCTGTACCGATCCTGCAAAAACTAAGATTTGGGTATTTGATACCAATGAATGGCTTAGCTTTACTGAGTTTTCAAAAAAATATAACTTCATAAGCACCCCCACAGCTGTAGCGAAAAGAAATGTACCTCCACGCATTGAAGAAAATGGCGAAACAGAAACGCCCGGCTGGAAAAGAAAAATCAAAAATTTCGTAATCATCATTTCTGTGATTGCCGTAGCCTTGCTGGTGTATAATTTCACTCATGTAGGCTGGGAAAAGGTAGGCCCAGTCAACTTCACAGCTTCTCGCCCTGCAAATACACCTTATGTAAATAGTGATTCACTCATCCAGGTGATAGAAACACAAAGAGGGCAAAGCCTCGATAAAGTGACAAAAACAAATTTTCGCATACGGAATAGCTGGCCGGAAAAGATCAGCTTAAAACTTACCGGGGATAAATATTCCAATAAACTTACCAATAGATATGAAAACCTCGAATTTTCCATTGATAATTCCACGGGTTATAATCTGGATAATGCGGTGGTACAGTTAAACACCTGGAAAAAAGCTGGGATAGATAGCTTTCGCCTGAATAATACGGACACGTTCAGATTTTCCAATATTGGCTATGTAATGCCTGCAAAAAGAAAAATCGGAAATGATTATAAAGGGGATAGCATTTCTGTTTCATTTTATTCCATAAAATCAAAAGTGTTCAACTTCTGTTATTCTTCAGAAAAAGAAAGCAATTACGGAAACAACAATGATAAATGGTATTGTAAACAATAAAACAACTACAATGGGTTTATATTATTTGCCATTATTAATTCGCACCGACCGGTATTTTATTGCCCGGTTAGAGAAGGAACATTCCAGCAGCGAAAAAGAAACTGATTATGATTTTGTAGTGCATGCAGAAGACCGGGTGCCCGCTCCGTTGCTTACCATTGAAGATCCTGATAAAGTTGTGCTGAACCAAATGGCGCCGGCAGACCTGCAGGATGTGCTGATGCGGGAATGCCACATTTCATTGGTAAAAAATGAAGAAGGCTTTGAATTGATGATTAGAAAAAGCAATGCCTTTACAGTTGAGCCTTTTTATGATGAAACAACGGGAGTCAAACTGGATTATTCGAAGGATCAAAAACGGGTGACGCTGAGCTATTACAAAAACAGGGTGGAACAGTTTCCATTTTTTGTGAATGTGAATTTTCACCTAACCGAAAATCACATTTATACTGCCCGTTTTCATTTTGCAGTTGTTTCTTCAAGACAATGCCAGAGAGTTGTCATTGATTTTGGAAGTGAAGCCAGTCAAATAGGATATAAAAACTGCGGTCCTCTTTCTTCTGTCATTCAGTATGATATTTTAGAAAATATCATCAGCCAGTTAAAAACAAACAATAAAATAATAAATTATCAACGGGATGATTTTTTAAATAATGAATCCGGGCATCATAACCTGTACAGGTCTTTTTATGCAGTTAAAAAAAGAATTACAAAAAATGAACGGGTGCTATTTCCTTTCAATTTTACCAATGACCTTGAGAAAGATGAAATAAGATTATTTATAACGAAACAAGAAGTTGCTGCGGTAACTGAAACAGCTTTCAGTGATGATTATGAAATTGTACCAAATTTAAAACTTGGGATAGAAAAGAGTTTACAATTGAGCTGCGATGATCAAACAGAAGATTATAGCATACGGGAACATAAAAAAGAATTAATCAGTGCCATTTTACTTCGCTTGATTCGCCTGATGATTGCTACCAAACCCGATTTCAGGAACGGTGGTATCATTGTTACGCTACTCGTTCCGAATATTTATACGCAGCAGAATGTTTTTGATTTGTTGAATGAACTCCGATGCCAGACATGTGGCTTGCTGGCTTCCTTGAATATCAGAAAAAAAGATTTGTATATAGAGTATGAAACTATTTCAGAAAGTGATGCAGCATTTATGGGGTACCAGCAAACACAATCGGATGTCCGGCTTGCCAATGGAGAAATTGCTTTAGTGATTGATTGTGGCAAAGGCACCACAGATATTTCGATGGTATTGGCAGATGATAATGAAAATTACTGCAGCTTTTTCAGAACAGGGTTTGCTGGGGCAGGTAATGTACTCTCTTATGGATTTGCGGAGGATTTCCTGACGTTGGTGCTACGGGCTATCCCCGGGAACAATGACCTTTCAGTAAAAGATTTTATACAAAAAAATATTCAGGAACAGAACCTGACTGTAGATGTATTGAATTTTTTACAGCTGATGGAATCTCAGAAAAAAAAGTACAATCATTTACCCGCTATTGGACTTACTGAGTTTGGAAAGCTCACCGAACAATCCGAAGCAACAGAACGATCAATTTCAAATTTGTTTAAGGATCAGTCTACATTGCTGCAATATGCTGAAAGTATTCTGAAAGACAGAAACATCCGCTGGGATAATGAAATTACAGGCATCATTCAAAAAGCTACAGAGTGTATAGTTCAGTGTATAATTGCCAGTATTCGTGATGTGATCACTAAAGATATCAGGAAACGGATTAAAATTGCGATGCTTAGCGGTCGAGCTTTTTATTTTGATGAACTGAGAAATCAACTGGGAGAAGAACTGAAAATCCTGCTGGGAGAGAATGTGAGTATAAACACGGTAACACCAGGCAGAGCTGTGAACAATAAAAATGTTGCATTGCACGGGGCATTCAGCGGGGCCTATAAGATCACAGATTTTACCGGTATTCCTATTGATAAAAAAGAAGGATTGTCAAAAAACAATGATATTGTCAACAATAATGCATTCCTGTATCATGGTATCAAGATTGAGCCGGGCAACGATATTATCTACAACACTTCCATAGTAAGAAGGAACAACCAGGCTTTGAAAGCATTCCGGAATAAAACGATGGATATTTATTTCACAAGGGATAATATTTATTTGCGGTTGATGGAGAATCAAAAGGTAAAAGATGTCCGGTCGTTGTATAGCATTCTAACATCGGTAGCTGAAGTGTATTCGCCCATCCAGGATTTAAAAGCCATTTCCATGTTCCCTTCTTATAGCGGCGAGTTGTCATCCATATGTTCTGTATTTAAGGATGTAGCCAATGACCGGCAGTTTGCAAAACGGAAAACTGAAAAAAGGAAAACCGGCATTATGCAGTTTTTTCATTTTTGAATTAAAGTAAATGTATGCGTTATAAAATAGTTTTCTTTATACTCTTTGCTTCTTTCTCTGCTTCCTTGTATGCACAAACGGAAACAAAAAATATCCGTATTGTGGATACGCTGACTCCCCAGGAAAAAAAATCGAGAAACCCTATACTTCTTCAATCAGAAATTGATTCTTTAATTAAACTGCATGAGGCTGGTATGGTGAAGCCAATAATAAGAGAACCGGTAAAGGAAGAAAAAAGCAATTCGAATAACTGGCTCTTGCTTGTAGCGGCAGTTACAATAATTGCAGCGGGATTACTCGTCGGATTATTTTTTCAACAACGAAAACAATTTGCTCAGATTTCAGAGAATTTAATTAGGCAGTTACGACAACTTGAATTTCATAATAACGTATCTGCAAATGGAAATTCTAATGAAAATGCTCAAAAACAGATTTCAGATATGCAAACAAAAACACGGGACCTAAACAGCAGGCTTGAGAAACTGAAAACAGAAAATGAAAGCCTGAACACAGCATTGAAAGAATTCGGAAGAGCGCAGGCCGAGTATGAAACTTTGGCAAAAGCCATTTCTAAAACGTTTAAAGTAAAAAAATACCCTGGAGTATCCGAAAGAAAATCAGATATTGAAACTCTGATAAACTTGTTTGAAACTGAACAATCATTTACTGCACATGTCTATGAACAGTTTATTAAACCGGTCACGTCTATTGTAGATGCCAATAAAAATAATCCGGCGGGAATGAATAAAGAACAACAGGAAAAATTACTGGAACTGCTGATTTCGTTATCTCTGTTATATATTGAGTATTTGTATTTGCGGGTAAATGAATTGTCCGTAGGTGGAAATATGGTGCAACGGATAAGTGATATTAAAAACGGGTTGGTGTTGAATCCCTTATTATTGAAAAAATTAAATACCCAAAACGGCAGCCGTGCTTTGGTGCTCAGGATAGCTTTGGAAAAAATTAATCTCCAGCATCTTTCTTACCCTGTTTTTGAAGAAACAGATCTGAACCACCGCTAATAAAAACGAATGTTGAAAATCATTACCAGCCTCTCTTTTCTGTATGCCATTACTTTCATCCTGCTATTATGGTATGGAATATATTACTATAAAGCATTATCCAAGCCCGGGAAGAGAAAAAAAATATTCTTACCGGTTTTTATTGTAATCAGCTTGGTATGTTTTTTATTTCTCTGGGTAAATTTTCATGCCCCGTTGAATCTGAAAACCTACAGTAATATCGATCATAATTTTATACGGCATGATGGTTTCCTGGTTTCGAAGCAAATTGAATTGGGCAAGTCTGATACTGTAAATAACGGTAATAGCTCATTTAACCGGTTTCAGTTTTCCAAAGAAAACGGTAAGGTCGTATTGTCATCACAATATTCGGAAGAACCATTTTATATAGCATCATCCGATATATATAAGCTGGCTTCAGCTCATTTTCCTGCAGATGCCCATATGCTATCCTTCAAATCTGATTCATTTCAGGTGGAATTGTATAAGACCGGTGAACAGGATTTTGAGATGAATGTAAACGGTGTTGTATTCAAAGCGGTAAAAGGAATCAAAAAGGGGCTATCTGCCTGGAATGTTTTCAAAGATGTTGATGCATTTGTTAACTCAATATATTATAGCAATCCATCACTGTCAGGTAGTTTAAAAAATATATATTTTCTTCGCGACAGTATCTCAAAATCCGGATATGGAAGAATAACATATTTCCTCTCGGGAAATTTGATCAGGGAAGCTTCCTATGTCAGTTACGAAGGAAAAAAACTTCAGCTATCAGACCTGACTTTTAAAACTGTGATACCAGATGTATGCCGGTTTGCCTGGGGCCTGGGGTTTTTGGATAATAATAAAAACCAGTTTCTTTTAAAGAATGGAAGCGGAGCGGATTTTACAATCCTCAACAGGTTCCCGGTTTCCTATCCATTAACAGAAGAAGAAAAGAATAACTGGACTAAACATACGGTCAATAAATTTCTGGTGTCCAACACTAATGACCTGGAACATATACCTTCCGTTTTCAGCGAAGGGTTTTTATTTGCATCAGCAAGCAAGGACAGTGCAGATTATTTTTCTCCGGTATTGCTTAGTTATCAAAAAAGTGCGGGTAACGCAGCATTGCAATTAAAGGCGAGTTTATTAAATAAACCCAAAATCGAGCTCGGCTGGAAAGAAAATAAATTGTTGTTGCCGGCAGCATCCAAAAATTTTGAATGGATTTTTTCATTGAGAAATACATATAACTGGGAATTTGATAACCGTATCTTGTCAAATAATCAATGGCAGGCCGCCATTTTTGGAATGCTGGGTTTCTTTTTTGCAATGATATTTTTTAATGCTTTATTGAAACCTGCTGAAAAATTAAGTTGGGTTTGGCAATTGCTTTCCTGTATTACTTTAGCTTTTCTCACGACCAGAATTTTCCTGTATTGGCGGTATAAAAGTTTTCCGCCTTATGAAGGAATGGATCTGCCTTCCCAACAACAACTGCAAAGCATCTGGAATTTCCGGATAATTATTTATACCGGGATTGCACTGGGGCTTTTCTTTGGAATTGATTTGTTCAGGCGATTCTATTTATCGCTCATCCCAAAAATTATTATTGGAGATTGGAGCAGGCCAGGGTTATTAAAATTCTCAATACTTAAACGACTCACACGGCAATATACCAAATACATTTATTTTATTTCCTGGTTAACAGTACTTGCTGCCTGCTTTGGATGGGCCTACCTGAAACATTTTGATGTCAACGATTGCCGGCATATCTCGCTGGTGTTGATGTCTGTTTATTTTATTTTTCTTTACATTTCATATCGGCATTCGCCGTTGGTAGTTTCAGCAGAAAAAAGTTGGTGGAAGATAGATACATTCAGGCCGGTTCAAATACTGGTAAGTAATCCTTTCAAGATACTCCTTTCAATCAGTTTATTGGGAACATTTATTTTTATAGATATTGGTTTTGCAATTGTATACCTGAATTTTCTTTTGTTTCATGAAGCTTTTTTAAATATTAATTACAGTATCTCAGGATTATCGGCCGGAAACTTGGTTAATAGAAGAGTATTTATAATTTCTTCATTACTATATTCTTCTTTATTCATGCTAAACCTTTTATTTACCCCATATTTCCTCGGATTTGTTTTACAATTACCCCAAATGGCGTTCACCATTATCTTTTCTTTTTTTGCTTTGGTGATTATTTTAAATATCATTCGTGTACTGGCTCCTGAGATGAAACGTAAGCGTCTTGCATCGTTTCTTTTGATTTTTTTGCCATTGTTATCCCTGGCCTATTTTAAATTTATTCCCAAGGAAACCATTTTGGATAAAGCTGAAAGAACAAAATACAGGATTGATGTGTTAACCATGCCACCGGACAAAGCTGTTCAATTGGCATATGAGGAAGGAAAAACCTATGAGCCGGTAATCCGTGCGGCACAGAACCAATGGTTCATTAATACATTTATATATGAAAAAAATAACCCGGCTGTAAATTCTATTTATTTTCATTTGTTGCCACATGCTCCGCAGAACAAAGGAGCGAAATATAATGCTCAGGCGACAGATCTTGTTGCCAGTCGTTTTTTCATAGCAGAACATGGGAAGTGGTCTGTTCTTTTATTTGTTTTACTTTTATTGCTTCCGGTGATCATGCTGGCGCCGTTTTATAAACTTTATCCTGATTTTACCAATAGAACGAATACAAATTATCCAACAGTTACATTAGGTTTCACCCTGCTTAATTATTTATTGATCAGTGCCCTGCTGGTAATTTTAGCAGCCACAGGAAAATATATTTTCTTCGGGCAGGATCTTCCATTTGGAAGTATTCTAAGCAAGCAATCTGTATTGTTTCCTTCTTTATTGTTTGTAATAGTGATCCTTTTGTTTAAA
The DNA here is from genome assembly GCA_018266555.1 of Bacteroidota bacterium. Taxonomy (GTDB): domain Bacteria; phylum Bacteroidota; class Bacteroidia; order Chitinophagales; family Chitinophagaceae; genus UTBCD1. Next base: position 153,943 of record JAFEAF010000001.1, read on the forward strand.
ACTATTCCGATTCAATATTATTTGAATCGCAAAAAAAATATTCCTGGCATCATTGTCTTTTCAGGGTTGTTTGCACTCCTCCTGTTTGTGAAACCGGCGTTTAATAAAAACAAAGAGTTCAATGTGAGCGATCTGTCAACAGGTATGAATGAATTTATACAAGCCAATCTGCAACCGGCATTGGATTATATTGATACATCCCGAAAAAGCAGAAGATTGCCATTGGCAAAAAAAGATGCATTATTTACCGATTCACTGAGAAAGTTGATCGCATCCGGGGCTCTTAGTAGCGGAAGAAAATTTTTTCAAGACGAAGTTGCAACTTACCTGAAAGGGGATTTTAAACAACATCTTGATCAAAACAGCTTTTTATACTTAAACCTGAATTCGGGAACTCCCCAACTGAATGCCAATAAAAATTATTTCAGGATAGAGCCACCCCCTCATTTGCAATATGCGTGGACAGGGAATGTTTTCGGGGACTCCACTGTTTATAATATAGCTTTATGGGATCGAAAATCGGGCTCAATAGTTGAAAAGCATATTTCTAATTTTACCGATCAACGTGAAATAGATTTAACTTCCGGATTATTATTGTCATTCAGAGAGGCAATAACCCCGGGCCTTTATAAAAAACTATACCTCGTAAACAATTCAGGTGCCAACCTGCAGGTAAGACTGGAGAATAAAGGGAAAACACTCTACAAAGGAGATAGCCTGTTAATTCAAAACCCATCCCGGTTTATTCTTGATGATCCGGCTACCGGGAATGAAAAGATAGTTACAGTTCAGCCCGATGCATTTATGAAGAATTATTTTGTAAATGGGAACCGGTACTATATTTATCCGTTGGGAAGCCGGTTTATCTGGGCAAGAAATTTTGCTGAAAGCATTGCTGCAGATTATATCAATATGGATGGTTCCAGGCGGAATGCAGTTGTTTCACTGGATTTTGAAATGATGGATTCACTTTCGCAGATTATGGGAAAATATGTAGGTAAGGATTCTGCGTATAATAAGGAAGCTGAATATGGCATCTGTATTGCCGATGGAAACGGGCGGTTACTGGCCATGAATGATTTTCTTAAAGACGTGTCGAGGCCTGATCCGAATAACAGAGCTGCTTTTTATAATATAATAAATAATGAAAGCAGTATAATACCTCAATCGCAATTGAGAAAATTGTTGGGTAATATTAATATGCTTCGGTTAAATCCCGGTCCGGGATCAACTTTAAAGCCCATTGTTTTTACATCTGTAGCCTCGCAGTTAAATATTAACTGGGATGAGTTTGCTTCGGATGGTTTTTCTCATCCTCAAAATTATTTTGGCGGCGAGCCGGTGGCACAATATGATTTTGAAGAATATCATGGATTGATAAAAAAGCTAACAGAATATTTGCGGTTGTCAGACAATTATTTTCATTCTAATGTAATCTTGTTAGGATCCTATCCTAAACAAAACCTGAATAATATTCTGTCAAAATACTTCATTACACAAAAGCAGGACACCGGAATGCACTGGCCCTACTTTTTTTACAGCGGAAAAACATATTGGCTTGATGGATTTGAAAACTGGCCAGGCTATGCCAACGGTAAAGCGCATTTCGGCATGGATAGTTCTTTTCTTTCCATTGGTATGTTGAGTAATTATGGAATTTATAATCATAATCCCGGTAAGAGTTTTGATCGGTTCCCTTCTACGTATGATTCGCTTCTTTTTGGGAATGCAGGCAATCGTTCGGGGTTTATTTTACCGGAATGCAGTTTGTTCGATCAGCAAGGCGGTAATTTTAATATGGGAATTCCGTATGATGTTTTTGCAAATTGTTTCCGGGGACATGTGAAAGGCAGCAGCCAGGTACTGATACCACCCGTGAAAATGCTGGAAGCATTTGGAAAGACAATTACTCTAAACCGGAATTATAATCTGACGCTGAATCCTTACGTTTCTTCATTAAACTTTACTCCTTTTTATATAGACAGCAACATAGGTTACAATAATTTTCTTTCAACAATGCGTGACGGAGTTTATTCCGGTATGAAAGAGGCATTGTTCAACGGTACAGCAGGTTTATTAGGCCGGCAATTAAAAAATGGTGCTCCTTATTTTTATTATGCTAAAACAGGAACCACTGGAGATAATGAATTGAAGACGAAATCCAAACTTTTAGCAGTGGTGATTTCTGCAAAAGATATCAGCAGTCCTGACTATACGTTTAAGCATTTCAATAAATTCTTTACAATATATTTTACTTCTCAAAACGGACCGGCAAAACAAAATGTAGAATTACAAAAACAGGTGATACGATATCTGGAAAGTTCAAATGCATTTAAAAAACTGATGCAAACGAATTGAATGAACCGTCACAATTTCCAGTAGCAAATTTGATACATTCACTTCTTCAAAAAAAAACCCTGCAGCTATTACTACAAGGTCTGTTTATCAAAAAAATTTTATCGAATGCTTAGTTATTTGTCTTGCTGTCTTTGGATTTACCATTAGTTTTCACCCAGGTGTCATAAGCATCAGCGCTGAGCACTTCTCCCGTGATATGTACAGTTTTTGGGGTTTCAACTCCTGCCAGTTGAATATATACGTCTTTATTAAATGGAGCTACAGCAGCAGCATTGTACTGAACTTTCAGTTTGGCTGTAGCGCCTGGAGCAATGGGTTCAGTAATTTTTTCCGGGGTAGTACAACCACAACTGGCCCATGTGTTTGAAACGACCACTGGTTTATTGGTAATATTTTTAATTTCGAAAGAATAAGTGACAGGTACTCCCTGTTTAATTTTCCCGAAATCATGTTTTTCAACATTTACTTTAATCATTGAGTCGGCTTTCGTTTGAGCCATCAGTGATGCACTGAAAAAAAGAGCGATCACAGGTAATAACACTTTCTTCATGTTTTGAAAATTTAAAGGTTTTGTTTTTTAAGAAATTCTACAGGAGCATTAGCTGGAGCAGAGCCTTGTGGCGCCTTCCAAACCGTGCCCTTGATTTTTAATTGTTCTGTCTGGTTGGTATTGTAGGTAATGGTGATGAATTTTTCGAAATAACCTTCTGCAGCGGCGTTATATCCCACTTTAATTTTTGCAGTGGCGCCGGGAGCAATCGGTTCAGTGCTCCATTCCGGTGTGGTGCATCCGCAGCTTGCATGAACATCATTCAGTTTGAGCGGTTCCTTTCCTGTATTCACAATTTCAAAATCATAATAAACAGGTTTACCCTGGGGTATCTTTGAAAAATCATGTTCCGCTTCTTTTAACTGAAGAACATTTTGCAGAGGAGCTGTTGTATTCTGAGATGTATTATTATTTTGAGCAAAGGAATATAATGAAACACTGAGCAAAAATAAAAGGGTCAGGAATTTCTTCATATAAAATATATATTTGAAGACCTCAAAATTAAGTCAAAGATGTCATAATACATAGTGAGGTTGCAAGCTTAACAGCCATTTTTTCACAGGCAGGAAAAATGTAGTTAATCTTACTATTTTTGCTTTATGCAAAGCACATTTTCTCAAACTGCTACGGAAGCGAAACTCTCTTTTGAGCGATTTAGGGAAGAAGTGTTAGAGGATTATAGAATTGCCTGCATTAGCCGGGAAACCAGCCTTTTAGGGCGCAAAGAAGTACTTACCGGAAAAGCAAAATTTGGAATTTTTGGGGATGGAAAAGAATTACCTCAAATCGCCATGGCAAAATATTTTGCCCCCGGCGATTTCCGAAGCGGCTATTACAGAGATCAAACATTTATGCTTGCTGCAAATCTTGCTTCGGTTCAGGAGATTTTTGCACAATTATATGCAGACCCTGATCTCAAACGAGAACCATTCAGTGCCGGCAGGCAAATGAATTGCCATTTTGCAACAAGATTTGTGGATGAAAATGGAGAATGGCTTGACCTGGTGAACCATAAAAATATTTCTTCGGATATTGCTCCAACCGGCGGCCAGATGCCCAGAGGATTGGGATTAGCATTTGCTTCCAAAATATTTCGTAAGGTAGAACAGCTTCATTCATTTCCTCAACTTTCAAACAAAGGCAATGAAGTATGTTTTACTACTATTGGAGATGCAGCAACCAGCGAAGGCTTATTTTGGGAATCTATCAATGCAGCAGGGGTCATGCAGGTACCATTGGCTGTTTTTGTTTGGGATGATGGTTATGGTATCTCGGTGCCCAAAGAATATCAAACTACTAAGTCATCCATTTCAGAAGTCTTAAGTGGATTTAAAAAAACAGATGGAAGTAATGGATTATATATTTATAAAGTAAAAGGTTGGGATTATGCGGGAATGTGTGAAGTGTTTGAAGAAGGAATCAGGCGTACAAGAACAACCCATACCCCTGTTATCTTTCATGTGGAAGAATTGACCCAGCCGCAAGGCCACTCCACTTCCGGCAGTCATGAACGATATAAATCAGTCGAACGATTAGAATGGGAAAGAGAATGGGATGGAATTAAAAAACTCAGAGAATGGATTGTTGCAAATGAACTGGCCACTGATAGTGAAATGGATGAGATACAGCGTGAAGCCAAAGAACATGTGAAAGAAAGTAAAGCGTTGGCATGGGAGCAATATATTCTCCCTGTAAAAAAACAGGCATCAAAAGCTGCTGAACAAATAAATGGTCTTGCATCCGGTCTCCCGAATCAGGCAACAGAACTTCGGAAGCTTGCTTCGGAATTACTGGCTATGCATGAGCCATTACGTCGTGATGTTTTGAAAATATTAAATGCAGCTTTGGACCTGGCCGGGGATTCCGATGCAGCATTCTGGACCAAAGATTATTACAAAGATCTTTTGGAAGAAAATAAAAAATTATACAATAGCTTTTTGTACAATGAAGGCCCGAAAAGTGTTTTAAAAGTGACTGAGGTAAAAGCAGTCATTCCTGACTATGCCCCAGCTGTGAATGGATTTGAAGTGCTGAATAAATATTTTGATAAATTATTTGCATCCAATCCCAGGGTGGTTGCATTTGGTGAAGACCTCGGACATATTGGAGATGTGAACCAGGGTTTCATGGGATTACAGGGAAAGTACGGAGAAGAAAGAATTTTTGATACCGGCATCCGTGAAGCAACTATCATTGGTCAAGGCATCGGGTTAGCTATGCGTGGCCTTCGCCCAATTGCAGAAATTCAATACCTGGATTATTTGCTATTTGCTCTTGAGCCCATGAGTGATGATGTAGCCACACTACATTATCGTACCGCCGGATTGCAGAGTTGCCCGTTGATAGTTCGTACTAGAGGCCATCGGTTGGAAGGAATTTGGCATAGCGGTTCTCCTATCGGAATGGTTATTAATTCGCTTCATGGAATGTATATATGCGTGCCGAGAAATATGACCCAGGCAGTAGGTATGTACAACACTTTGTTGCAAAGCAACGATCCAGGGTTGATCATCGAATGTTTGAACGGCTACCGGCTGAAAGAAAAACTGCCTTCTAATCTTTTGGAATTTACGGTTCCGTTCGGAATGCCTGAAACCTTAAAGGAAGGTAATGATGTTACCATTGTTTCCTACGGTTCTACATTGCGGGTGGTGCAGGAAGCAGCTTTGATGCTCGAAGCAATAGGAATAGATTGCGAAATCATAGATGTGCAAACACTTTTGCCTTTCGATATTCATCATAAAATTGCTAACTCTCTCAAAAAAACAAACCGGATTGTTTTTGTAGATGAAGATGTACCCGGAGGAGCTGCGGCATATATGTTTAATAAGGTAATGGAAGAACAGGACGGATATCGTCATCTGGATGTGGCTCCCAGAACCATCACCGGTAAAGCGCATCGTCCTGCTTATGGAAGCGATGGAGATTATTTCAGCAAACCCAATGCAGAAGAGATTGAATCAGTCATAAAGCAAATGATGCAGGAATAATATTGTAATTGCCAATTAAGTGCTAACTTAAATGGTCAACAAAATTTTGATCCTTAAATTTTTCTTATGCCTATTGTAAAAGTTATTGAAGTAATCGCTTCTTCCGAAAAAAGCTTTGATGATGCTATTAAAAATGCAGTCAAAGAGGTATCCAAAACGATTCGTAATATCGATTCCGTATTTATCAAAGACCAGAAAGTGCATGTAAAGGATGGCAAAATCAGTTCTTATGGTGTGATTTGTAAAGTTTCATTCAGGGTTGATGATTAAATAAAATTGATTTTTAAGGCTGTTTCAAAAATCATTGCATTTAAGAAACGACGGAACAATCTATTTAATTTTTAATGCAAAAATTTTATAGATTGCTTGCCGGTCTTGCAAAACCGATTTTTTGTAACAGCCTCTTTTAATCAGATTATTATGAACCCGAATTTTCTGCAGATTATAGATATACTGGGCACTTTTGCTTTTGCGGTTTCCGGGGCCTTTTCTGCAATGGAAAAAAAATTGGATCCATTTGGTGTGCTGGTGTTGGCATTTGTTACAGCAATTGGCGGCGGTACTCTACGTGATATACTCATTGGTGATTTACCCGTAAGCTGGCTTAAAAACGAAACAACAACCATTTTAATTTTTGTATCTGCAATCTGTGCCATGTTCTTTGCAGGTTTTTTAAAACGGTTCCCTATTACATTGTTTGTATTTGATGCATTTGGACTGGGTTTGTTCACTATTTATGGAATTGGAAAAGGCATACAGCTACATTTCAGTACAGGGATATGTATTGCTTTAGGAACGATCACGGCTTGCTTTGGCGGTGTAACAAGGGATGTTTTGCTTAATAATGTACCACTATTATTTCGCAAAGAAATTTATGCCCTTGCTTGCGTGGCCGGCGGGTTAATTTATTTTGCTTTTAAAGGATTACAAATTGATCCGGACCTTTCAAGAATACTTTGTATCCTGATTATTGTTACCATCCGTATTATTGCTGTCAAATTCAAACTTTCTTTACCGTTGTTTTATAGTCAAAAAGAAAAATTATGAGATATACCCTTTACCAGATTGATGCATTTACCAATGCAATATTTGGAGGCAATCCTGCCGCTGTCATTCCACTTGAAGAATGGATTGATGAAGTGTTGATGCAGAAACTGGCCCTGGAAAATAACCTGAGCGAAACGGTTTTCTTTGTTCCTTCCAGTCGGCCCGGTATTGATTATCATATTCGCTGGTTTACTCCGGGCGCAGAAATCAATCTTTGCGGACATGCCACGTTAGCTTCAGCCTTTGTATTGTATTCTTTTTTAAATTTCAAAAAAGAAAAACTTGCATTTCATTCCAAAAGCGGCAAACTGGAAGTGGAACGAAGGAGTGATTTATATATAATGGATTTCCCTTCCTGGAAACCCGAAAAGGTTTACACCTATCCGGGAAATTTAAGGGCCGCATTAGGTGTAGATGAAATTATCGGTATTTATAAGCAACGGGATTTGTTAGTGGAGCTTAACCGGGAGGAAGATGTAAGAAATGCAAAACCGGATTTCTCCGCTATAAAAAAATGGAATGAGAAAGTGATTATTACCGCACCCGGAAAGGGAGATGTGGATTTTGTTTCCCGGTTTTTTGCTCCATCTGTCGGTGTGGATGAAGACCCTGTTACTGGATCCGCACATTCACAATTGATTCCTTTCTGGTCAGAAAAACTAAATAAGAAAAAACTACATGCCAAACAATTGTCGCCGAGGGGAGGAGAATTATGGTGTGGTGATTGGGGAGATAGGGTTTCTATTGCGGGGAACTGTGCGTTTTATATGAAAGGGGAAATCAGTCTTTGAAAGTTGAAAAACTTAAACGTTTTTAATCAAGGAACCTTTCTTTTAATTCCTGAGTAGGCACCATACATTTTTCTCTTTTCCCAAACCATTTGTAACGTTTTTTGGCAATGAGGTTATAGACTCCATCACGAATAAATTTTGGAACAATTATAAAAGCGTATAATAATCTCCACCCGCCTTTTAATTTTTTACATACTTTCAGAGCACCCGTTGATCTTGTATATGCTTTTTCGTTTTCAATTAATACAAAAGAATTAAAACCGTTGAGAGGTAAATTGAATTTGGAGAATAACTCCTGGCCGGTTTTCCCTTGCAGAGAAGCAAAGAGAAAACGCTTCTTTTTATCCCTTTTGATTATAAATTGAACGCTGTGGTTGCATAAATTACACACGCCGTCAAAAAGAAGAATGCTTTTATTTTCCATTCCTGGCAAAGATAAAATTGATTTTTAAAGGATATATTTAACTTTTATCGAAATTTGAAAATAATAGACCTTGCAATGAACTCTTTTTTAAAAATAGTATCGCTGGTTTGTATTGCATCTTTATTTAGCAAATCTGAAATTTATTGTCAGGCAAAATATAATACTTCTGATTCTTTGTTTATTAAGAATTTGCTGGTACATGCAGTGAATTACACAAAGCAGGCAAAGTATGATTCAGCAATTGACTATGCTAACCGGGCTCTTTCTTTATCCAAAGCTGTGGGGTTCAAATATGGAGTTGGGTATGCTTATGACCACCTTGCAGAGGTGGAGTTATTGAATGGAAAAATGAATTTAGTACGGCAATATGACTCAGTGGTGATGCCATTGGCATTGCAATTAAAAGATACGGTTTTGATGATAAGCACTTTCAACAGGGCTGGCGTGTATAAAATGGAACAAGGAAAAAATAAAGAAGCGGAACAAAACTTTTTAGCTGCTATTAATATGGGGTTAGACCTACAGGAGTCGAGCAAAACGGCTGAAGTATATAGCAACTTAGGCTCATTGTACCTGGCAATGGGAAATAAAGATAAAGCTAGTGATTGGTTTTTTAAATCACTTCGTTTGTATGAAAAGAACAGTAACCAATCTGGACAAGGGGAAACGTATAGTAATATTTCATCCGTGTATTACCTGATGGGCAAAGTAGACGACGCTATCGAATACCAGAAAAAGAGTATTGCAATCAGGGAACGAATTAATGATTTGCAGGGATTGGCCATTACCAATGTAAACATCGGGCAGCTTTTCATCTTAAAAAAATTATATCCCGAAGCACTTTCTCACCTTCAGCAATCAGTAAAATTCGCTGAACGGATTAACAACCCGAAACTGATGGCAAGTGCATATTCCGGAATGGCGGCTTATTGCAGCCGCACCAAAGATTTTCCTGCCGCTTTGAATTGGCAGAGAAAAGCTATTGAGCTCTTTGAGCAGGGCAATAATGTCCAAATGCTTTCACGATTATATGTGGCAGCCGGAAACCTGGCGAATATTACAGAAGATTCCCTGACTGCACTTGATTATTATAATAAGGCATTACAACTTGCACAAGGGTTACATAATCTTGAAAACATCAGTAATGTTTATGACAAATTGCATTCTTTCTATCTCGCTCATAAAGATTATGAAAAGGCTTACGATAATTACAGGAGGTATATAAATTACCGGGATAGCATTTCAAATGTCAGCACACTTTCCAAAATAGAAGAAATAAAAACGAAATATGAAACAGAGAAAAAAGATAATGAAATTGCCCAACTGAATACTGAACAGCGCATACGTCAATTGAAAATTGAAAATCAAAAGGCCATTATCGCCGTCAATGAACAGGAAGCTCGGCAAAAGGAAAAAGAAATTCAGCTTCTTTCGCAGGCTAAAGAGTTGCAGGGGCTAAAAATTAAACAGCAAGGCGAACAATTGGAGAAACAAATGTTGCTTAGCAAAAACAATGCACAGGAATTACAACTTGCAGAACAGGACAAACAACTTAAAGAAAAACAATTACAAGGCCAAAAACAGTTTCGTAACCTGTTGATTGCCGGGATCGCAGTTATTTTATTATTGTCATGGTTTTTGTTCAACAGGTTTCAACTGAAAAAGAAATTAGAGCAGCAAAAACTGTTACTTGAAATGCGCAATGATATTTCCCGTAACCTGCATGATGATATCGGAGCTTCGCTGAGCAACATCAATATTTTAAATGAATTGACAAAAAGAAATGTAACTAACCCTGAAAAGGCAAATGTGTACCTGTCAAAAGCAGGAGACGATATACAACGTATTAGCGAATCTCTTTCGGATATTGTTTGGAATATTAACCCCCAGTATGATGACCTTGATAATTTATTTGTTCGCATGAAAAGGTATGCTGCGGATATGCTGGACGGAAAAAATATCGGGGCTGACCTTTCATTTCCCAATGAGAACGAAAAAATGACGATGCCGATGGATCAGCGACGTGACTTTTACCTGATTTTTAAAGAAGCTGTGAACAATCTTGTAAAATATTCTAAAGCTTCAAAAGCAACCATTGAAGTCCGATTGACGGATCATACAATTCATTTGCTTGTTGAGGATAATGGAAAGGGATTTAATGCAAACAATGCAAAGACAGGAAATGGATTGATGAATATGAAACAGCGTGCAGAAAAATGGAATGCCGAAATAATGGTTCATTCAGCACCTGAAACCGGAACGTCAGTATCACTGAACATGAAAATACATTCCTGACATATCACCCAAAAGTGTAATTGCTTAAAGGGATGAAGAAAACTAATTTCGATAACATGTCTATTCCCCTCGTGATATATGAGGATAATACCCGCTTGCGGCAGTCATTGGAGTTATTGCTCAGTGAGGAAACAGGTTTTAAAGTGCTTGCCGCTTTTCCTGATTGTATGATGGCGATAAGCCAAATGGAGTCATTAAAACCGGAGCTGGTAATCATGGATATTGATATGCCCGGTAAAAACGGCATCGAAGGCGTCCGGCTCATCAAATCATCTTACCCGGAAATAAAAGTTGTGATGTACACTGTGTTTGACGATGACAATAGGATCTTCGATTGTATATGCGCCGGGGCAGACGGGTATTTATTAAAAAACACTTCTCCTGTAAAATTGCTGCAAGCTTTGGAAGAACTTTCAGAAGGAGGAGCGCCGATGAGCCCTTTTGTTGCGCAAAAAGTTTTTCAATATTTCAGGCAAAACCCATCCCGGCAGGAAACCTTCAATCTTACCGAAAGAGAAAAAGAAATTCTTACGCTGTTGGTGAGGGGTAATTCTTATAAAATGATTGCAGACAAATCTTCAGTAAGTATTGACACCGTCAAAAAACATCTTCAGAACATCTATCATAAACTACATGTGAACTGCGGCACCGAAGCTGTAGCTAAAGCGCTTCAGCACAAAATTGTTCGCCTCGACTGATTTTTGATAATTACTTCCTGTTTTTAACTACCCGATTGTGTAATTGACAGGCATTGATATAATCAGCAGTTTTACATAAGCATATTTACTGCTTTTGAATTTGAAATATTAGTTAGCTGAAAAAAATAAATAAATGAACAAATACTTTTTTATAATGATTTTCTTAAGCGCCGGCCTTATATCAACTGCACAGGAGTTAAAAAAACCAACTGGCAAGCCCGGCCAAAAGCAATTAATCACACCTAATATTCCCAGACTGACAAAGCCGGATCTGGAGGTTACCTCAATACGTCTTTTAAGGTCAGAGGTGAATTCCTCAAAACTGCATACGGTTACGGTTTCTGTAAGTATAAAAAATAATGGGCAGCTTCGTGCTGATGGATTTAAGCTCAAAGCGTTTTCTCAAAATGTACTGAGAGGTGATTCACCCTGGGCAGGTTTTGGAGAGCCTGTTCCTGCGACGTCTATTAATGGCGGGGCAACAGTAACAGCGGAGTATGTTTTTCATGAAAACCCAAGAGTGATCAGCACTTCATCTTTTAAGTTTAAAGTTGTGGCCGATACCAACAATACAGTAGCTGAATCAAATGAAGTAAACAATACCTCTGCCGTAATAAATATATACGATCGTTAAAATAAAAATAAAATGAAAAAACAAATCTGGTCATTTGCAATCATTGTATTATTTGCCTGTAGTAACAATTCATCAGGAGATGCGGGAAAAAAAGTAAATGGAGAAAGCTCTTCTGTAACCCAAAAAGAGGATAATAATTCAGGGCATGGCTGCTCCTCATTTCTGTGGTTTAAAAAAGGAACAACTCTTGAATATAAACTTACAGATGCTACCGGCGCATCAATCGGTAACAGTACAACCACAATTGATGATGTGAGACAAGATGGCGGCTCCATGGTAGCCGATTATACCGTTTCATTCGCAAGTGGAAAAAGTGTCAAAGGTTCTTATCGTTGCGAAGGCGATAAAATTTACATGGATACAAAATCTTTTTTTCAAAACAACTTTTCAGGACTTCAAAAATCAGGAATGGAAATAGAGATGCAGAATGGCTCTGTTTCTTTTCCATCTGATATGAAAGTCGGTGACAATCTCGAGAGTACTTCATTTGAAGCCGATGTTAAAAAAAACGGGAAAGACTTCATGAAAATATTCAGTGAAGTAAAAGAAAGGAATATAGATGGAAAAGAGAAGATAACTACATCCGGTGGTAGCTGGAATTGTTTCCGGTTAAACGAAGTTCGTACCACTACTACAGAAGTAATGGGAAGAAAAACACCGCCTGTAAATACCAAATCAGTGTCGTGGTTTGCATCAGGCATTGGACCTGTCAAGTTTGAGACCTATGACGCCACTGGAAATCTCGCCAGCCGTTCGGAATTGATTAGCATTAAATAAAAAGATATACCCCTTAAGATTGCTGAGGTGAAGTGGTGGCTCATTTGCCCTTGAAATAAAAAATTGAATTAACAGAATAAGCAATTAAAAATATGAAACAAAAAACTTTTATTCTGCTCCTTTTTTTGCTGTTTACTTTATTTTCAGCAAATGGACAAATTGGAAGAAGAATGACCACTTTCAACCCGGCGGTTAATGGATTTATGTTTGTCAATACATTTGAAGTAGAGCCGATCAACAATATAAGGATGTCTGGCTTTTGCGGTGGTATGACTTACGCCGTATTGGATTATTTTAATGCTCATAAACATACTCCTACACAAAATTTCAGGCCGGCTAATGGAACTCCATTGTATGATTATATATGGGGCCGGCAAAGAAGTTCTGTATTAGACAATCTTGATAAATGGACAGAGCTAACAATAAACCCTTTTGGCTGGCGCAGTGACGAATTTTTCAATTGGGGATTGCAGGTCACAGGCGGAGGAAGATTGCAGGAATTGAAATCGGAAATTGATGCCGGCAGACCAGTACCTCTGGGCTTATTCAAACCGGGGAATGGTGGCTTTGGCCCTCATCACCAGGTATTGGCCATTGGATATGATGGCGGCAGATACAGAGGAGATCTTGGAGCTTATAAAGAAGAATTGAAAATATATGTTTGCGATCCGAATCATCCGGGAGAAACAAAAATTTTAAGGCCTGATCCTGTTAATCATATTTATTATTATGAAGGGGGACATGATAACACTAACGAACAGTGGCAAACATATTTTGTAAATAAGAATTATCATTTCAGTAATCCACCGGTAGTAGCTAATCCGAGTTCTGCTGATGCGGCATTGATACATGAGATTCAATTGGAGATACGTACTGGTAATGATGACCTACGTGGCGGAAGTGATAATGTTAGTGTTACATTGAATTTTAAATCAAAGCCTTCTCAAAGCTATCCTAATATCAACCATGGGGCAAGATGGATAGATAATTATACTGAAACGGTTCCAATAACTCTTACTACTCCAGTTGCAGAATCAGAATTAAGAAGTATTACTTTCACTACAAGTTTTGGAGGAGGCAGTGGCGGTGATAATTGGAATATGGATATGGTGAGAGTATTGTATGGAGGCAGAGAATTATTGAGCAAAGCCGGTTCGCCATTATTCCGTTTTACCGGTGATGCAAAAATGTATGCCATAAATTTTCCGGTAACATTGACTACAACACCATCAGGTAGTATTGTTGTTGGGCCTGATAATAAAGTACATGAATTGCTGCTTGAAGTAGGAACAGGCGGAGACGATCTGCGGGGAGGTAATGATAACGTAAATGTCACTGTCAATTTCAAGAATGGAACATCACAAACTGTAAATAATATCAATAAAAGCAATAACTGGGGAAATAATTCTGTGAAATATGTTACTATCAGTTTAGCCAGGTTTGTCCCACTTGATCAGTTAAAGAATATTGTTTTAAAAACAACATTTGGCGGTGGCATAGGTGGTGATAACTGGAACATGCAATACCTGAGGGTAACAGCAAAAGGAGGTGGTATCAACCAGGAAATATATTTTGACCAACGAAACCCTTTGGTTCGGTTTGATGGGAACAATAATCCTTTCACCGCAACATTTTCTTATTAATTGGAAATATAAGATTGACACATGAATAAGGCATTTGTAACATTAATATTTTTCTTAGCCGCACTTTTTTCTTTTTCTCAAGGAAAATTTGCCGGGCCTACGATACGAAAACTTATTGGAAAAACATTTACTGATGACCGGCACATAATGGAATTGAAAGGATACGAGTACAGGGAAGGAACAATGATTACGGATATTCATGACCCGGCCCCTTTGGCACTTACGGTATTATGGAAAAAGAACAGCGCCGTAATTGTTTTCAGTGGAATGGATGACACCCTTTCCAACATTCATTACATAGTTGACGTGATTGAAGTGAGGAACATATTACCCGGGTGGGATATAAAAACAGTAGGTTGCCAGTATGGAGAAACCGAAGGAGAAATAATTGTTGCACTTGTAAACCCTGGAAAGGGAGAATATGTGAAAGCTATAAAACAGGCGTGGAGCTGCAACAGGGATAAATTAAGATTTGAAACTATAAGTTTAAAAAAACTTCATTGCATCAATGAAGGGGATGATTAGAAGTACGCATTTTTAAAAATAAAATAAAAACTATGAAAAGAATTTTTTTTCTCGTAACAGCCATTGCATTTGCAGTCATAACGAATGCACAAAGAGATTCTGTAAAGAAGTTCAACAGGCTTATAAAACCCACTAAGCCAATTTTAATCAAACTTGATTCAGCAGTGCAGTTTATTCCGGCAACCGTGGGTCCGTACTGCCCTACAAAACTTTTGGGAGGCGACCGGGAATTTGGAGGGCATGGCCCCGAAATCTGGGCATCCATAGATCTTTCCATTGAAAGTGGCAATCAGCTTTTTGCAACCGTGTACATGCATGCCAGAGAAACACAAAGCGATTGGAGCGAAACAGAAGGCACCTGGAAAAAGTTGCTTTACACTGCGCCTTCAGGATTCAATATCAGTGAAATCACAAGTGGAAAACATTCCGAAGTTCATTATATAAGTAAACCGGGGCTGGGACCTTTTTCGCCGGGGGCTTTACGGGAATTACTGGGCGGAGCAAGTGGTACTGATGTTCCATTCAAAGATGATGGATTGGTCACCCGATGGAATATTGTTGGTGATACAATGGGAGATGACATTAGCACAGACCGAAATTGTAATGACGATACACAGGTAGCTGTGCAATTAAATCCTGTAAAGATGAAATTGCGCAGGAAATAATACTGGAACTGTTTTAATCTACATGAGAATAGTAAAATAGATATAATCAATTTGAAATAACACATCATGAAATATCTCTTTAAAATTTTTCTTTCATTAGCCGGTTGTTTGCTGTTAGCAAAGACTAAGCTGCAGGCACAGCCTTTTAACCTTGACGATAGGGTAGTACCTGTTCAATTGAATCTTGTGGATTATAAAAAAGATAACCCAAAAGAAAAAGGGCGCATCAACGTAACAGATGTATCACAGGAAAAAGAGGATACGATGTATTTCTTTGTACAAGGTTTGAGCATGTATTCTCCTACATATTTCAGCATAAATTCTGCTGATCCAACTGTTCCGATCAATGTGAGGTTGTGTAAAGACAATTGGCATCAGTTCGACCGGGAAGGGCAAACGGATGAAAAAGGACAGTGGCATGTGAACTTTAAAACAGAAGGCGATTATGGTATCATGGTTATCCCGCAAACTAAACCAGCCAAATATACTTTGCTTACCTGGTCAGGGGATGAAGCAAAAAACATCGGAATGACATCACCATTCAAAGCGGGCTCCGTTGATTCAGCAGCCAGTAAAGGGTTCTTGCAACAATACCTGTGGTATATTGTCGGCGGAGTTGTTTTATTGATATTGATTTTCTTTTTTCTTGCAAAACGTAAAACAAAAAAATAATGAAAAAGATATTTTGTATAGCCCTAATATTGGCTGGTGTATTTGTTTGTAAAGCGCAGGAAGATGCCATTACACAATTAGAACAGGGAGCAGCAGAGCAAAGACAACAGCAACAGCAGGAAAGTAGCGGCAATCAAAGCAGTATGGATGCAGCATTAGGCGGATTAAACCAGTTTTTCAGGATTATGAGCAGCGTAGATGATTTATATGCTTCATCCAATTCGCTGGCGGGTGGTGAATGTTCGCCGGATTTCAGTACCAGTAACCAGGCCATGATGCCAAGTACCTGTGGCGGCAATCCTAAATGTAATGAATGCTACACCAGTGCAACAAATGAATTGAATTTTGTTCGCCGCCAGTTGGCCAGGTTAAGTTGTATTTATAACAACACTAAAAATTTTAACCAGTCTGCTATAGCTTTTGGAGATAATGCAAGCGGCATACATGCTGTTACCGGGTTAGCCTGGCAATATGCCCGTGCAGACATTGTAGCTACATTCAATCATTTTAAAACAACGTATGATAACAAATACCAGGGTTTGATGGGCTCGCTGGAAAAAGCTTTAAAAGCAATCGGCGAATGCGAACAACAATACGGGCAACCAGATTGGTACCAGCGGTTCGGATTTATTTATTTTGAATTCATGAAAGATAAATACAGAAGGACCGACTAATACAAATCAATTAATTGTTAAATAACAGATATGAAACAGCTTTTATTTTCATTCGCCGGATTTTTATTTCTTTCATCTCTTTCTGCTCAAATAGTGCAGCTTTCAAAACAGAAAGTGGTTACCACAGCAGCAGCTACCCCTATTGCCTTCCGGGCTGCTGCTACTTATATTGGCGGAGAGCCTGTGGCTAATAATACAGAGAAGAAAGTTGATTTCACAGGTGTTTATTTTGATGAAAATAAAAATTTTTCTATCGCTACCGATGAATTCATCGCCCCTGTTACTGGTATTTACCACTTTGACCTGCGGGTTGGCTGGCTGCAATTTTCCGCACCCGGTGTAGTCACCTTATTGCTGCGCACTAATTTATATCAGCAGATAGCGGTAAGCTCTGTGCAAACTTCATCCACTACGCAGATATTCGATTCCAATTTTAGTACACTGCTTAAGCTGAATGCGGGAGATAAGGTTTCTGTTTACGTGAATCAAAATTCAGGGGCACAACAAAAATTTCAGCAAGTAGTTTTAAGTGGGTTTAAAGTAAATTAAATAATCGTTATCAGCCCATGTTGTGAAATACTTTTTGCACATCCTCATCTTGTTCCAGCCGTTCGATTAACTTACTTACGTCTTCTGCTTGTGTATCAGTGACCGGAACCGTTGAAGTTGGTATCCATTCTACTTCAGCGCTGATAGGAGTAATATTTTTTTCTTCCAGTGCTTTTTGCATATTTCCAAAATCATTAAAGGCAACACGAACTACAAGCACCGGTTCACCATGTTCGCCGCTTCCTTCTCCTAATTCTTCCAGGCCATGATCAATTAATTCTAATTCCAGGTCTTCCGTATTCAATCCCTCAGGTTTTAATTTGAATACTCCCATTTTTTTGAATTGAAAAGAAACGCTTCCGCTATTTCCTAATGCGCCGCCGCCTTTATTAAAATGAGATTTAATATTCGCAACCGTTCTTACATGATTATCCGTTGCCGTTTCTACTAACAATGCTACACCATGCGGAGCATACCCTTCGTAAAGGATTTCATCATAGCTTTCCATTTCTTTACCCATCGCTCTTTTGATAGCAGCCTCTACACGATCCTTGGGCATGTTTACACTCTTGGCGTTTTGAAAACAGCGGCGTAGTGCAGGATTGGTATTCGGATCGGGGCCACCGGATTTTACAGCTATGGCAATTTCTTTTCCGATACGTGTAAATTGTTTGGCCATCCGGTCCCAGCGGGCAAACATGGTGGCTTTTCTTACTTCAAAAATTCTTCCCATGAGATGATATTCTTTAAATCAAATTAGATTATATTCAACAGAACATTAGGGTTGCAAATTTATGTCAATAGCATTAAAAAAAAGTCCCGCATGTGCAGGACAAAAATCAATTATTCAAAATTGGATGCTTTGGGTAATGCATCACCCGGTGATTGTAGTTTGCTATTCTTTCGGCTGTAGGCGAAATAAATCACTAATCCAAGTATCATCCATATTAAGGCACTGAGTAAAGTCTCTCCGGGTAAACCAACAATCATTGCTGCACATACAAGCATACCGAGAATTGGAACTAATGGAACCAACGGTGTTTTGAATGGGCGTTTTAGCCCAGGTTCTTTTTTGCGTAAGATCATTACACCTAAACATACCAGCACAAAAGCAAACAAAGTACCTATCGATGTAAGATCGCCCGCTACACTTACAGGTACAAAAGCTGCAAATAATCCTACAAATACAAACAATACCATATTGCTTTTATACGGAGTGCGGAATTTAGGATGAAGATCTGAGAAAATTTTTGGCAGCAATCCATCCGATGACATAGTATAAAATACTCTCGACTGCCCCATAAGCATTACCAAAATTACAGAGGAGAAGCCGAGCAGGATGGCGAATGATACTAATTTGGCAAGCCATCCAAAGTTTGTCATGTAATGTTGAATAGCATAAGCAACAGAAGCTTCTTTCCCGGCTTTAACGAAATCTGTGTAAGGAGCTACGCCTGTCAACACGTAAGAGAATAAAATATAAAGTACAGTACAAATTGCCAGCGAGCCTAAAATTCCTATTGGCATATCTTTTTTTGGATTTTTTGCCTCCTGGGCAGTAGTAGATACGGCATCGAATCCAATGAAGGCAAAAAATACAATTCCGGCACCAGTTAACACGCCTCCCCAGCCGTGTCGGAAGAAATCCGTGTATGTATATTCAGAACCATTCGGTAATATGGCTGGTGGTGCATCTGCCGGAATAAGATAATGTGCATGATTGGCGGGGTTTATAAAATTCCATCCAATGACAATAAAAACAATAACAATACTCACTTTAATGATCACAATGATCATATTCACTCTTGCGGATTCCTGAGTTCCTTTGATAAGTAATAATGAAAGCAAAAGTAAAATGAATAAGGCCGGAATATTCATGATGCCATGGTGCATGACTCCGCTTGTATCTTTAAACGATTCAAAGGGAGAGTGGCACCATTCATACGGGATACTTTTTCCAACAAGAATATTCAGATACTCACTCCAGGAAATTGAAACGGTTGCTGCACCCAATGCATATTCAAGTATCAATGCCCATCCAATAATCCATGCTATCAATTCTCCCATAGTAGCATAGGCATACGTATAAGCGCTGCCTGCTATGGGTATCATAGATGCAAATTCTGCATAGCATAAACCTGCAAAGGCACATCCGATTGCTGCTACAATAAATGAAAGCGTTACTGCAGGCCCTGCATGTTCGCCTGCTGCTGCAGCTGTGCGAACAAATAAACCTGCACCAATAATAGCACCTATACCCAGCGCTACTAAGTTGCCGGCGTTCAAAGTCTTTTTTAAGCCTTTGTCAGAACTGTCTGCCTGTGCAAGTAAGGTATTGATTGATTTTTTTGCAAATAGACTCATAATCTGGTTGGTTATAGTTTGGAATAGTTCGTAAAATAAAGAATTATTCATTTCAGGCAACAAATCTTTTACAGAATAGGAGATTTAAAGGATAAAACTTCAAACAGTCGTTATTTTTTCCGATTTTCGGCAATCTTTTGCCCTTGCTGAATGAAAAAGAACCAACTGACATTATGGATTTTTATTGCCATGATTTTTGGAATCGGAGTAGGATATTTTGTCCATCAGAATTATCCGGCTGATACTATAAAAACATTTGCCACTAACAGCAACCTGCTTACTACAATTTTCCTCCGGTTGGTTCAAATGATCATTGCTCCTTTGGTATTCTGCACACTTGTTGTCGGCATATCTAAACTAGGCGATCTGAAAACAGTTGGCAGAGTGGGCGGTAAAGCATTACTCTGGTTTATTTCCGCATCGCTGATCAGTTTATTGATTGGTTTAATTTTAGTAAATATATTTCAACCGGGCCGGGGTATTGACCTTAGCCTTGGTGATACTTCGGGTGCTAAAGAATTAGTTGGTAAAACTCAGGAGTTTTCCATCAGTAAATTTGTGGAACATGTTTTTCCAAAAAGTATTGTGGATGCAATGGCTACTAACGAGATTCTTCAGATTGTAGTCTTCAGCATTTTTTTTGGAGTAGCAGCTACCGCTTTACATGATTACGCAAAACCTGTAATCAAAGCGCTGGATGCTGCATCTCATATCATTTTAAAAATGGTTGGGTATGTAATGAATTTTGCACCACTAGGCGTTTTTGGAGCTATTGCAGCTTCAGTAGCAAAGCTGGGTTTTAAAATTTTCAATTTTTATGGTCCCTATCTTTTATATTTCATGTTTGGTATTGCAGTGCTCTGGATAATTTTACTGGGTGTGGGATACCTCATTTTGGGAAACAGGTTGCGGGGTTTATTAAAAAGAATTACACAACCTTTACTGATTGCTTTCAGCACGACCAGCAGCGAGGCCGTTTTCCCAAAGCTTACCGAAGAGTTAGAACGATTCGGTTGCAAGGATAAAATAGTAGCGTTTGTTTTACCATTAGGCTATTCATTTAACCTTGATGGCAGCATGATGTATATGACTTTCGCCAGCCTGGCTATAGCTCAGGCTAATGGAATGCAGATGGATCTGGGTACGCAAATAACCATGCTGCTGGTGTTGATGTTAACCAGTAAAGGAATAGCAGGAGTACCCAGGGCATCATTAGTTGTCGTTATGGCAACCTGCTCCATGTTCAAAATACCACCGGAAAGTATTGCATTAATTTTACCGATTGATCATATTTGCGATATGTTCCGAACAATGACAAACGTGGTAGGCAATGCACTTGCTACTACTGCTGTGAGCAAATGGGAAGGCGCATTAATACATGGTCATACAGATCACCAGAATTAATAAATAAATTATGGACGGTAATAAGGGATTTATTCAGCAGTTTATCGAATGGATTATTCAATATGGCGGATTGTATGTACTGCTGTTAGTGGTATTTGCGGAAACTGGTTTGTTCATTGGCTTTTTCCTTCCGGGAGATTCACTATTATTTGCTGCAGGAATATACGCTGACGACCTGGCTAAAGAATTTTTTAATGTGCATTGGAGCATTGTTATGATTATGGTGATCATGGCATCTGTATTGGGAAACTATGTAGGATTTTGGTTTGGGTATAAAGCAGGCCCGCTGCTGTATGAACGTAAGGATAGCTGGCTATTTAAAAAGAAACATCTGTTGAAAGCAAAAGCATTTTATGATAAGTACGGGAAACTCACTGTTTTCTTTGCAAAATTCCTTCCTTTCATCAGAACCTTTGCTCCCATTGTGGCAGGAATGGTAAAAATGAATAAAGCTGTCTTTACATTTTATAATGTATTGGGAAGCATTTGCTGGGTATCTTCTATGATGTTGGGCGGGCATTTTTTACAACGATGGGTTTTGAAAAAGTATAATTTCAATCTTAAAGACCATATCGAGGCTATTACAATTATTATTATTTTGATTACTACCTTGCCGGTACTATATAAAATATTTTTTGGACGTAAGCAGGAGGGTGAAGAACCTCCTGTTACAAATCTGTAATATGTATCAGTCTGAACATCGTTCCAGCTCCATTTTTAATATGGCCGTAATAGTGGCAGCGCTTGGTTATTTCGTTGACATTTATGATTTATTATTATTTACCATTGTAAAAGCGCCCAGCATGAGGGCTGTTGGTTCTACAGATGCTACGATGCTGGTGGATAGTACACACGTTATCAATTTACAAATGATCGGATTGTTATTGGGTGGTATCATCTGGGGTGTATTAGGAGATAAAAAAGGAAGATTATCAGTTTTATTCGGTTCTATTATTTTGTATTCCATTGCAAATTTTTTAACGGGGTATGTTCAGACGGTGGATCATTATGCCTGGTGTCGTTTTGCTGCAGGGCTTGGGTTAGCCGGTGAATTAGGTGCTGGCATCACTTTGGTAACAGAGTTCATGCCACAAAGCAAAAGAGGTTTAGGAACATCCATGGTAGCCGGTATAGGATTAAGCGGCGCTGTGGCAGCCTATTTCACTTTCTTTATTACCAATCATGATTGGCGTTTGTGTTATAAGATCGGTGGCTGCCTGGGAATTGTATTATTATTTCTTCGCATCGCCGTTGTAGAATCCGGAATGTATAACCAGGTAAAACAATTAAACATAGCCCGTGGAAATTTCTTTATGTTTTTTACAAACTGGAAACGGTTTAGAAAATATATACTTGCCATTCTCATTGGTTTGCCCACCTGGTATGTAGTTGGCATTGCCGTGAACCAGAGTGATAAGTTTGCCGGGCAATTATATGGCAGCACCACGGTAGATTCAGGAAGAGCTATCATGTTTGCTTATGCAGCTATTGCATTGGGTGATATCGTAGTAGGATTCATTTGCCAGTATTTTAAAAGCAGGAAAAAAGGGTTAATGCTTTATTATATTCTTTGTATTGCATCCTTGGTTTTATTTTTCAGCCCTTTTAATAATTCTGATACCAGGATGTATTGGATTTGTGCCTTACTGGGTTTCAGCACAGGTTTTTGGGCTATTTTTATTACGATGGGAGCCGAACAGTTCGGAACAAATCTACGGGCAACAGCAGCAACAACTATTCCTAATATGGTTCGGGGTTCTTTGCCATTAATCAACCTGATGTTTTTAAACCTGTTTCAAAAAAACTGGCAATGGCCGCTTGTTAAAAGTGGAATTGTTACGGCAACGGTGGTGATGATAGTTACACTTATTGCTTTTTATTTTACAGAAGAAACATATTATAAGGATTTAAATTACGTGGAATCGTGACTCTAAGATTATTTATCTTCAATCTTTCTGATTAATAATTAAGCCAGGTAATTATTAATTCAAAATCATGAAATTCCTCATCATCCGATTATCTTCAATTGGCGATATCGTTTTGACAACGCCGGTGATTCGCTGTTTAAAAAAACAAGTGAAGGGAGCCGAGATTCATTTTTTAGTGAAAAGAGCATTTTATCCGGTTATACAGCACAATCCTTATATTGATAAAATACATGTATTGGATCATAGCCTGGAATTAATAATGCACGAACTCAACGATGAGAACTTCGATTATATTATTGACCTGCATCATAATATTAGAACATTGCAAATCAAAAACAGGCTGCAAAAAAAATCTTTTTCATTCCATAAGCTCAATATTGAAAAATATTTGTATACCGGGTTTAAAATAAATATACTTCCTGATATACATATTGTGGACCGCTACCTGAAAACAGTAGAATCATTTGGGGTAAAAAATGACGGAGCAGGATTGGATTATTTTATTGGTACACAGGGTGGAATTGGTAAAGATGATATTCCCATTTCCCATTCCGCTGGTTTCATTTCCTGTGTAATTGGCGCTGCACATGGTACCAAGAAATTGCCTGTTCATAAATGGAAAGAGTTTTGCGAACGTATAAACCATCCTGTTCTTTTATTGGGAGGAAAACAGGATGCAGGCATGGCTGATGAAATTGTTTCAGTAGATCCGATAAAAATTTATAATGCCTGTGGCAAATTCAGCATCAATGAGAGTGCTGAACTGGTGCGCAGGTCAATAGTGATAGTCAGTAATGATACTGGTTTGATGCATATTGCTGCTGCATTTAAAAAGCCGGTTGTTTCATTATGGGGAAATACAGTTCCCTCATTTGGAATGTATCCATATTATGGTGAAAAATTTTTAGTAGTTCAACAGGAAATACCTTATTCCATTTTGCAGGTAAAAAAGCTTTGGTGCCGGCCCTGTTCTAAAATCGGGTACAAAAAATGCCCGTTAGGCCATTTTAAATGCATGGAGAAAATCAAAACAGAAGATATTATTAGCGCTGTACAAAAGTGGCTTAAATAAAAAAGCTTTGCACAAGGCAAAGCAAGTCCTGTTTCCATTGAGAAAAAATGAAATTATTTTTACTTCAGTTGGATTATTTTCCCAGCGTAAGAATGAAAGTTACAACTATAGCAGTAACAATAACAGCAATAGTAATGGCACCCTGCACATCAGGATTGTGGAGAAAAGAGTAGACTTTTTTCATACACAGATGTTTTTAAAGTTTCAAAAATGAATTACAGGTTTCCAGCAGGTACCGGATCATTACGAAACAATAAAGGGTCTGTGATTTAAATAAGGTTGGATTGTTCTAATGCAAAGATAAACAAAGTTCAATAGGTAGGTTGTTTTTTTGCAAAAAAGTATCCCCAACCGGAGATTTACGATAGCATGTCATTTTGCATAACGTAATTAATTCGTTACCTGCCTTTTAAAAGAGTGAAAATATTAATGCCCTTTACCCACTTGAAAAAATCAGATTTTAAATAAAAACAGGAAGATGGTTTTTATAGTCTCTTTTTCCGTTGATTGTATCTTTATTAAAAGAATAGAATTGATGCGTAACAATTTTGCCATTCTATTTTTATTAATCTTCAGGTTTGCTGGCTTAGGGCAAACCCAATCATCAGTAATTGATTCTTTTCGGATTTATGGTGACATAAAAATCACAATAGACAAGCCTGGAGCTTTTTCATCACATGAAAAAACGATTGTCACCTTTTATGCATTACCTAATGGGAACAGCACAGACCAGACTATGGGCAAAAAAAATATCGAAGGAGGCGACTGGCATTTTGAAATTCAACATATCAAGGCACAAACAACATTTATAAGGAGGCAATTACGAAGAGAAAACTTTGTCGTTATTTATTTGGAAAATAATTACAAAAGCTGGCCTTTATGGAAACAAAAACATCCTGAATTTCCCCAATTACTTCCGCACCTGGTAGATTCTTTATCAGGGTTGATACATACTAAGAAAACGAATATTTTTTTAAATGGTCATAGTGGCGGAGGAAGTTTTATTTTCGGCTACCTGGATGGAGTGAAAAAAATACCTTCTGTAGTTAAACGGATAAGTTTTCTCGATAGTGATTATGGATATGACAGCAGCTATTATCCAAAAATTAAAGAATGGTTGCAACATGTGAACGGTTCGGCTTTAAATGTATTTGCCTACAATGACAGTGTTGCTTTATACAATGGTAAACCATTTGTATCTCCCACCGGGGGAACCTGGTACAGGAGCCATCTGTTCTTGCAGCAATTGCAAAAGGATTTTTCTTTTTCTGAAATCGGTAATGATAGCCTGATTGTTTATAAAAGCAATGATCGCCGTATTCAATTTTATTTTAAAACAAACCCTGACCGGAAAATTTTCCATACTACACAGGTAGAACTGAATGGTTTCATTCATTCTGTACTTTGCGGTACAAAATTCGATTCAAAGAAGTATAAATATTATTCAGCGAGAGCCTACAATGATTTAATTGAATAATGTTTTTAAAATTCGTAATCCACACCACTTTTTAATGTATACGTAGTTTCAGGAGCCGAGCCTGCAGGAAACCTGTCGTGCAGGTAATTCCACAAAAGCGAAAAACGGAAATGCTTTCCAAATTTCACTTTCACAGTAGCCTGGTTAAGCACCCTCCAGTCACTGATTTTATTTACCAGCGGTTGGTAATAGGTTGTACTTATAATTTCAATTCCGTTTTGAGGAGTGATTGTAAAAGAAATATAACTGCTGTTTCGGATATCATTATGCATGATTTGCGGTGTAGTATTCTCCCGTTCTCTTTCATACATGAGCAGGGTAGCCGCATAAAGCCGGAATAATTTAGTTGAAAATATTTTAAACCGGGGGCCGGTCCCCACTAAAAAACGGGACCGGATCTGCGTGATAAGATTATTTTGCAATTGTGTGAAAGCTTCCCATCGTAACCAGGGGTTCAATTTGTGGTTATATCTGAAATGTACTATACTGTTATTAACGAAATTCTGAGTGCCACCTTTTTGAAATCCATAACTTGTCAGCAGTAGCCATAAATCTGTATTCTTTTTATTTTTATATTGTATATGATTATCTAATTCGATATCCACAATTTGCTTAACACTTTGGTTTAAAGAAAAACTCACCCCTGCATTTCCCATCCATCCTGTAGTATCTGATTGCATTCGGGCACTTTCAACATTCACTATCTGGGCAAAACAGGTATTCATTCCTCCCAACAACACAAATAAACTGATACAAAATACTATGGATGGTTTCATATTTAACATTTGATCATATTAAGTTGTTTATACAGATTCTTAATAAAATATTCATGACAGCACTGCAATATCCTGAAGTCATTTTGTAGCAATTAAGTTTATATTACTTTAAAAGAACACAGATTAAATACGGGCAGTCTTGTAATATTCATATCTTTTGATTTATAAAGCCAAGATTAAAATAAAAGCGATACAAGATCAATTGCATCGCTCTAAAAGGTTAATTGCATATATACTAATATTTCCCTAATTCTTTGTTGATGGGTACTCTATCTATATATATTGTATTGTCCGGTTCAACTTACCTTTCCCGTCAAAATGAAAATCTGTGAAATTCACATCAGCAAATTCATATTGTGAATTTTCAATTTGCATTTTGGTTCCGGATGTGTCCGTGTTGTCAGAAATGGATTCTCCTGGTTTTTTGATGCCACAGCTCAACAATACTAAACAGACGGAAACGATGAAAAGAAGATTTCTCATAATTATAAGTTTATCCTTAAATAAAAAGAATTTGGAGTGCGGCTTATGGTATTAATAGGGGCAAAAGCTTTGGAAAGCTATGGATTTTAGTGCAAATCACAAACTGAAATTTTATGATATGTTATTTTTCATTTGAAATACCATAACATTAGCCTGACACGGGCATCCGCAAATAGAGTTACCTTTAGAAATAAATTCAAGCAATATGATAAATAAATTATTTTTTACAGTTGTCAGTCTTTTTATTCTATCAGCCTGTAACAATTCCGGGAAGGGATCCAATAATGGAAAAGATACCATGAATAAAATGATGAGTGATACATCACATACCATGAGTATGAATAATACCACTGTTCCTGATGAACCGGCTGTTCCGGAAGGCGCTAAAGTATTTTTTAAAAATCTCAAAAACGGAGCAAGTATCAATTCTCCATTTAAAGTTGAGATGGGAGTTGATAAAATGAAAGTAGAAGCAATCGGGCCTGTGGTGGCGGGAAGTGGTCATTTCCACATTTTTATTGATGCTGAGGATTCATTGGCATGGGGTACAGTAGTGCCCACTGACTCTTTGCATCATCATTATGGTAAAGGACAAACCGAAACAGAACTTACTCTATCCCCCGGAAAACACAAACTGACATTACAGTTTGCAGATGGCATTCACAGGTCATACGGTAGTAAACTGGCAACTACGGTAACCGTAAATGTGAAGAAATAATTACTTCAGATAAGTTTTAAAAAATTCAAGTGTCCGCTGCCAGGCCAGCCTGGCGGCGGTTTCATCATAGCGGGTAGGGGCGGTATCATTAAAAAAGGCATGATTGGCTCCTTCATATAAGTATATTTCATACCGGATCTTATATTTATTCAACGCCTCTTTATAGGCAGCAATGCCTGCGTTAATTCTTTCGTCAAGGCTTCCATAGTGGAGCTGAACTGCAGCTTTTATTCTTGCTACATCATCCTCCATAGGTTGCCTTCCATAAAAGGCTACTGTTGCTTTTAATGATGGAACATTTGTTGCCAACTCATTCGCCATAGCACCACCCCAGCAAAATCCTACACATCCCCATGTTCCAGTGCAATCTTTACGGGTGGCTAAATAATCAAAAGCCATCATAAAGTTTTGCAGACTTTCATTTTGTTCTAATTGTTGAAATTTTGCTCTTGCATCCTCTTCATTTGCGGGAGTGCCGCCAAACGGAGAAAGTGCATTTGGCGCTATAGTAAGGTATCCGGCATTTGCAACCCTGCGGGTAACATCTTCTATGTGTGCATTCAATCCCCGGTTTTCGTGAATCACAACTATGGCAGCATATTTTTTTTCTTCTTTAGGCCGTGCTAAGTATGCCTGCATATCACCATTAACACCGGCGTAAGTAATGCGCTCTGTAAAAAGATCATCACTCTTGGTAACTGATGCCTGCGCATAGTTTACTTCTATCAAAGGGAGTATGGCCATGGCTGCGGCTGTACCGCCGGTAAGCAAAGCAAGTCTTTGTAAAAATTCCTGGCGACTTAATGGCGTATGGGTGTACTCATCATAAAGTTTAATAATGCGTTGATCCATATAAATGGTTTTGTATTGACATGAAAGTTACAAAATAGGCTTATGTTGCCATTAATATCATTGATAAATATTGGAGCTGACTTTTATCTTAGCGGAGTACAGAATTTTTTTTCATAATAATTCCATAAAAGAAGGGAAGTGCATACAACTATGGCATAATAATCGAGTCTTACACTTAGTTATCAAGCCCGTTTTTTAAACCGTAAATACATTTACTATGAAACGAATTTTAAAAATTTCAATCATAGCGCTGAGCATAATGCTCCTGAACCCGTTTCGGAATACCGCTTCAGCTCAGTTTTCAGCCAGTATTTCATTTCAAACATTTTATGATGACCTTAGTCCATACGGCCAGTGGATAGATTATCCAGATTATGGATATGTATGGAACCCTAATGTAGGTGCCGGTTTTCGCCCATATAGCACTATGGGACATTGGGAATATTCTAATGAATATGAATGGATATGGGTTTCTGACTACGAATGGGGATGGGCTCCGTTCCATTATGGACGATGGTTTTATGACTCTTTTTATGGATGGCTTTGGTTGCCAGGATATGATTGGTCTCCTGCCTGGGTAGCCTGGAGAAGTGGTGGGGATTTTTATGGCTGGGCACCATTACGACCCGGCTTTGATATCAGGATATCAATTGGAAGTTATGCACCTCCTGTTGATTACTGGTGCTTTGCTCCGAGACGTTATATTACATCACCTCGTATTTATGATTATTGTTTAAGCCCTAGACGGAATATAACCATAATAAATAATACAACGATTATAAATAATTATAATTTCTATGGGGGACGCAGCCGTAACATCTTTATTAATGGCCCTCACCGGCAGGAAGTGGAACATTATACACATCAACGTATCATGCCGGTCTTCTTTCGTAATTCTGATCGCCCGGGGAGAACAGAATTTAGAGATAATTCTATTTCGATGTATCGTCCGGCAGTGTTGCAAAATAATAACAGTAATATAGCACCCCGCAGTTTTGATCGTTTTAATAACAGCCCGCAGAATGATAATAGAATCAGAAAGGAAGATAATGCCTATGATCGTGGAAATAATTTACCACAGCGCAGCAACAGGGGTGATAATAATAGTTTAAGACAGGATAACAATAATCGTTGGGACAACAGAATTGACAGGAAGCCTCTTGAACAACAAACAAATAATCTT
Source organism: Bacteroidota bacterium (assembly GCA_018266555.1). Taxonomy (GTDB): domain Bacteria; phylum Bacteroidota; class Bacteroidia; order Chitinophagales; family Chitinophagaceae; genus UTBCD1. The sequence continues at coordinate 183,492 of JAFEAF010000001.1, forward strand.
CCTCAACGAAACGATCAAAATCAAGCAAACCCATTTGAACGGAGGCAACAACAATCACAAATTGATAACCTAAACCCGGATCGTCGGAATTTTGAGAGGAACAATAACCGGACAGATAATACTAACAGAAGCCCCAATTTATTTGAACGGAGGCAACAGTCAACCCAGGATAATATCAGGAATTTCAATAATAGGAATTTTGGAAACCGGAGCAATGATCAATCCAGACAAATGAACCAGCCTCGTATATTTGAACGACATGATGAGGGGAATCGTGGACAAGGAAGCGGAAATTTTAACAGAGGTGGATGGGGAAGAAGAAAAGGGTAAATATTTCGGGTTCTTCACAATATATACAGGCTCGCCTTTTTGGCGAGCCTTTTTTTCAATCCGATTTATTTTAAATTCAGATGAAAATACTTTTAGAGGTTAAGTTTGAGCTATTATTAGAAGTTGATCCTATTATTTTCATCTTTAATGCCCTGCTGTTTTATTTCAATGATTGGCTCAGCCACAAGAAATTCAGGTTTTTCACCAAACTGCTGAATTAAATTACTATATTTTATTTTCAATGCTCTTTTGAAACTGCCGAGATAGCCGGGCTTTGAGATGCGGCCTAATTCAAGAGGAATGGATTCGATGAGATCGTTGCCTAAATACATCATTAAGTTCATGATACTGGATTGACAATACAAAACAACTTTGTTCTGCTATTATTGTCAATATCATATCTACTCAATTTTGGCAGTAAGATTACGGTTCGGGGTAGTACAGGAATTTTTCGCGGAAGATTGTAAAAAATCAAAAGTCCAACTCCAGCCCGAGCCTGTCTTTCAATTCTTTCAGCAGGGGATATTGCTCGGCCATTTTTTGAAATTGCTGACGGGCCGTCAACGACACTTCATGAGTAACAACCTCTGCAGGGTTTTCTTCAATTATTACATTGTATTGAAGAAGCATATTTTGAAGATGCTGCTGCAAATAGGAGAAGAGCCTGTTGCGTTCCCGTTCTATGAATTTTTGTTCCAGGTTATTTGTGCAGACAACTTCAAATGAGTTTGCATCTTTTATACGAAGAAATGAACGTTCAAAACTTGGTACTGCAGGGTGCTTTGCGTGCTTTAAACTTTGAATATAATCACTCCAAGCTTTTTGTAAAAAATCCGGCTGCAGGGGATGATTGTTACTGCCATTGGCTTCTCCACCATTGTTTCGGAATTGTTTGCGGATTTTTTCAAGAGCCACCAGCTTTGAACCGGATGATGGATTCTTGGAAGCTGACAGGTGTGCATAGTCGGCAGTATCTTCCGTCACCAAAGTTTTTGAAGTATTTTCTTTAGTCCACAAACCGGATTCTATGGTCAATTTAACGCCGGGAGTTTTCCGTCTGGCATTTTCCGTTTCACCTTTCATCGTTTTGTTGAATGGCTTAATCACTGAAATGCGAAAAGTCAATGGAGCATCAACTATTTTTTTTTTGGAAAGGGTGTCTCCTTCCATAGTAAGTTCAATTGCCTGCTTTAGATAGCAGAGCTTGATAATTGCCAGTTCAACATGCAGTCTTTTATTTCGTGCAGCTTTGTAATTAATTTCTGCATCGTTTAATATATTTAATGAACTGACCAGGAAAACGGGCGAAACTTTTTTTGCGATTTCAATATATTTATCTTTAAAACTTTCCACTACATCCAGCAGGCTTACTACTTTTTCGTCTTTACTCACCAACAGGTTACGGATAAATTCTGCAAACCCGTTCAGTACCAGGTCACCTTCGAACCCCTTACGGTTAATTTCATCAAAAAGCAACATAGCCTCCGAAAGATTCTGCTGAAGCATATAATCTATCAGCTTGAAATAATACTCATCATCTAAAATATTAAGGTGTTCCAGTGTTGTATTGTAATTCAACTCACCATTGGTAAAGCTTACAATTTTATCGAGTATACTCAAGGCATCCCTCATGCAGCCTTCACTTTTTTGTGCTATAACCTGTAAAGAGGCTTTGTCTGATTTTATCTCTTCTTTATCGCATATTTCCCGGAGATGTTCTACTGTGTCATTAATACTGATTCGTTTGAAATCGAATATCTGGCACCGGCTGAGAATGGTTGGGAGTATTTTATGTTTTTCGGTAGTTGCTAAAATGAAAATTGCATAGGGCGGAGGTTCTTCTAATGTCTTTAAAAAAGCATTGAATGCTGAAGAACTCAACATGTGTACCTCATCGATCACATATACTTTGTATCGCCCGCTTTGAGGAACAAAACGAACCTGGTTCACCAGTTCCCTTATATCATCAACAGAATTATTGGAAGCGGCATCCAGTTCAAAATAATTTAATGAAACACCATCATTAAACGCTTTACAGGAGTTACATTCATTACAGGCTTCACCATCTTTAGTAGGGTTTTCACAGTTAATGGTTTTAGCAAGAATGCGGGCACAGGTTGTTTTGCCAACGCCCCTTGGTCCGCAAAATAAAAATGCATGTGCCAGTTGATTATTCTTAATGGCGTTTTTTAGGGTGGTGGTGATGTGTGATTGCCCCACAACGGTTGCAAAATCCTGTGGCCTGTATTTCCTCGCAGAAACAATAAATTTATCCATGGGCATGCAATTTAAGAAACCATCCTAATTACTTGGTAAAAGAAAATTATTGTGAATAAATTTTTTAAAGCAAAACCGGATGAGGTTTGAATTCTTTGGTTCTGTCAAACAAATAACGATAAGTGGTAAGCATCCTGCTTCTATAGGTACCAAGCGCTTCGGCTACATTGATCATTTTGGGGTTGAATTCCCCGATCCACTGCATTTCATAATCGTCATAAATTGATTTCCCAATCTTATATTCCCCGTTTTCAATATATACACCCTGTATTATTTTGGCGCCTTCAATAATCATGTAGCTGTCAACACCTTTCCCCTGGAATTCCGGTACCACACCGAATACAAGGCCAGTAAATTTTTTATTCTTTATGGTCATCTTTATCCAAAGGAATTTCAACTTATTCCACAAATCAAATTTCCCGTTTAAATATTTGAACCATTGATTCAGATCGGGGAGGTTGATCCAGATGGCAACCGGTTCGCCTTTATAATATACAAACCAGTTAATGCGTTCGTCAAGCACCGGTTTCATTTTTTGAAACATTTTGAAAACCACTTTTTCTTCTAATTGCTTCATGCCGCCGTGCCCGGCCCAGGCTTTATTATAAACCGTCGTAAAATCCTTTGCAAATTTCCCCAATTGATTTTTCTTGAGATGAGCGGAACTGAAGTTTGGATCCTTAGCACATTCTGCATGACGATCAAAAAATTTTTGTTGTATCCTGTCTTTTACTTTTAATGCAAAGCATACCTGGTTGAAAAAATTTTTAAATCCATAGTTCTCAAACAATTGCTGGTAGTAAGGGGCATTAAAGTTCATACAATACATCGGTGGTATTTCAGTGCCCTTAACCACCAGTCCCCACCATCGGTCTCTTTCTCCAAAATTGATTGGTCCGTCCATTGCCTGCATTCCCTGTTGTATCAGCCAGTGTTTAGCTACATCAAACAGCATGTCTGCTGCATTTTGATTATTAATGCAATCAAAAAAACCAATACCGCCTACAGGTATATCATCCCCTTTGTTTTTGTATTTTTTGTTAGTAAAAGCGGCAATACGGCCAATTAATTTACCTCCTGGGGTTAACGAAGAATCGTCTATTAATATCCAACGGATAGCTTTACCAAAGCGGAAAGATTTATTCTTCCGGGGGTCAAACACTTCATTGATATCTTTATCCAGTGGGCGGATATAGGCAGGGTTATTGAGGTTAATTTCAAGATTTACTTCTAAAAAAAGCTGCTCCTGTTTTTTACTTCTGACCTCAATCAATTGCATTTGGCAAAAATAATAAAGTTATTGTCGTAAGAATTTGATTCGTAATTATTAAAAGTATCAGAATACCATTGTCGCTTTATAATACAAGACAAAATTTTTATAACTCCTAATAATCTCTTTTCCACATCAAAAAATCAGGTTATTTTCTAATTGGCAATATACTTCCGGCCCCTTACCTTTGCGGCCTGAAATAAACCCCTTCATAAATGTCAAAAAAAGGTAAAATAAAACAGGTTATCGGCGCCGTTGTGGACGTTCAGTTTGACGGTACACTTCCTGAAATTTATAATGCATTAGAATTAAAAAGAGAAAACGGCGATACACTGGTGTTGGAGGTAGAACAACACCTCGGTGAAGACAGTGTTCGCTGCATAGCCATGGATGGAACCGAAGGCTTGGTGCGTGGTACTGAAGTGGTGGATACCGGCAAAGCGATCGCCATGCCTGTTGGCGAACATATCAAGGGACGTTTGTTCAATGTTACCGGTGATCCTATTGATGGTTTGCCCGCCGTTTCCAAAGAAAATGGCCGCCCCATTCACAGTAAGCCACCTGCATTTGAAAACCTCAGTACTTCTGCTGATGTTTTATTCACAGGTATCAAAGTAATTGATCTGATCGAACCCTATGCAAAAGGAGGTAAGATCGGTTTATTTGGAGGTGCCGGTGTGGGAAAAACAGTATTGATCCAGGAATTGATCAACAATATTGCAAAAGCATATTCAGGCGTATCAGTATTTGCCGGCGTAGGAGAAAGAACCCGTGAAGGAAATGACCTGATGCGTGAAATGATCGAAGCCGGTATTATGAAATACGGTGATGATTTCAAGCATAGCATGGAAAAAGGAGGATGGGATCTGAGCAAAGTGAATATGAAAGATCTTTCGGATTCGAAAGCCACTTTTGTATTCGGACAAATGAACGAACCGCCGGGAGCAAGGGCAAGAGTGGCATTGAGCGGATTGACGATTGCTGAATATTATCGTGATGGTGATGGACAAGGCAAGGGTCGTGATATTTTATTCTTCGTTGATAATATCTTTCGTTTTACTCAGGCAGGTTCTGAAGTGTCTGCTTTGTTAGGCCGTATGCCATCGGCTGTGGGATATCAACCTACATTGGCTACAGAAATGGGATTGATGCAGGAGCGAATTACTTCTACTAAAAACGGTTCTATCACTTCTGTGCAGGCGGTGTATGTGCCTGCAGATGATCTGACCGATCCGGCTCCGGCAACAACCTTTGCCCACCTTGATGCTACAACGGTATTGTCAAGAAAAATTGCTGACCTTGGCATTTACCCGGCGGTGGATCCCTTAGATTCAACATCTCGTATCCTTACTCCGAAAATTGTGGGCGATGTTCATTACAACTGTGCCAACCGGGTGAAATTGATTTTACAACGGTATAAAGAATTACAGGACATCATCGCTATCCTTGGATTGGATGAATTGAGTGATGAAGATAAAATGACCGTAGCAAGAGCAAGAAAAGTGCAGCGCTTTTTATCACAACCGTTCCATGTGGCTGAAGCATTCACCGGGTTGAAAGGTGTGTTGGTTCCCATTGAAGAAACTATTCGTGGATTTAATATGATCATGGATGGTGAAGTGGATGAATATCCCGAAGCAGCATTCAACCTGGTAGGTACTATTGATGATGCTATCGAAAAAGGAAAGAAATTATTAACGGCAGCGCAGGGGTAAAAGGCCAGTATAGAGTATTATGTATTTAGAAGCATAGAAATGGCCATGCACAATTATAAGGAGTTAAAGATCTGTCATCGTTCCATGGATTATGTGGTTAAGATTTATGAAGTAAGTCCAAATTTTCCAAAGGAAGAAAAATATGGACTTACTGCTCAGCTTCGAAGTTGTGCGATCTCTGTACCAAGTAATATTTCTGAAGGAGCAGGAAGAGGTACCAATAAACAGTTTAAAAGATTACTTGAAATCTCTATGGGATCGATAAATGAAGCACAAACTCAGATTGAACCTGCTTTTAGAGTTAACTATCTGACAGAAGAGATTTATAAATCTTTGATTGATGAAGCCCTGCAGATTTATAAAATGGTACTGGCATTTTACAATAGCATAAAAGACGAAAAATAATCTGAGTACTTAATACTCTATACTTGATACTATGAACTTAGAAATATTAACTCCTGAAAAGAAAATATACAGTGGTGATGTGTATGGCGTTCAGATGCCGGGCATCAGCGGCAGCTTTGAAGTGCTGGAAAGGCATGCACCTTTAGTAAGTGCATTGAAAGCAGGACGATTAAAAGTTTTGAAAAACAAACAAAATGATACTGTTCAATTTGACATACAGGGCGGTTTTGCAGAAGTGCTGAATAATAGAGTAACCGTATTGGTAGAAGGAGCCAGTTCTGTAGAAATATAATAATTGGGAAACCAATGAACCGGATTATGAAATGTTGATCCGGGCTTATAGGCTGGGGTTTTTTATTTCGCTGACTGAGATGCTCTTCGTTTTAATTCTTCTTCCGCATAGCCAAATACTTTCTTCATCATATCCGTTTTTCTGAATTCATATTTTGTCCGGATATTTTCTTCTTCATTGCCCACCATCAGGAACATTCCATCTATTACCCTGGCAGAAATAAAATCAGTCAGGTTGCTTTCAAGCGGTTTGCTGATAAACGGAATTTTGTTATAAACATTTACAATATTGTTCCATTCGGTTGCGGCACTTTCTGTTTTTATGGTACTGTCAACAATAGGGCGAAATGCCACCATCAGTTCTGGGCTCATACTTGTTTTGAAATATTCAGTGGCGGCATGCGGATTATCTGTTATCAAAATTTTTGCTGCATCTTTTATACTCATGTTTTTTACTGAATTTAAAAAAATAGGTTTAGCGGCGCTTACAGCAGACGACATCACATGAGTGTATTTTGCGGTCACAGAATTCACCATTTTATCAAGTCCCAGGTCTTTCAGTGTTTTTTCAATTTTTGTAGCATCACCCGGAAAAACAAAACGAACCAGAGGATTCCCATTAGGATCTGCAAATGCATCAAAACTACTAAACAATCCCTGTGTTAATGCATCCTTTAATCCGGTTACCATTTCAAATTCGGACGGAGAAATGAGCGAAGCAACCTTTTTAAATGTTTCACATGAGGAAAGAAATATAGTAAATCCGAGGAGTAAACTCAAAATAAATCTTTTCATTCCCGTATAGTTTGAGGTGATGTAATTTAATTCAATTGCGGATCAATAGGAAAGTTAATCATCATTTCATAATCGCCGCCTAATTGTTTGAGTGAGTCTTTCCAAATTTGTTTATGATCCGGGTGAAAAATAATTTTTCTTGTTGCTTTGGTGGTAAGCCAGGTTTTTTCATTCATTTCATTTTGCAGTTGCCCATCACTCCATCCAGAATATCCAATATAAAACCGGATTTTGTTATAATCCAGCTGATTGGTTTTTATCATTTGGATCACATCCGAAAAATCACCCCCCCAATGTATTCCATTAAGCAATTCTATCGCCCCGGAAATTTTTTCCGGGTATTGATGTAAAAAGTGGATCGTATCCATTTGTACAGGGCCTCCATAATACAATGGAATTTTATACCCGCTCAAATCCGATATCAGTTCATCCAAAGTATTTTCATATTTCCGATTGAGTACAAGGCCAAAGCTACCCTCTTCTTTATGCTCACACATAAAGACAACAGTCCTCATAAAATTAGGGTCTTTCAGAAACGGGTCGGCTATCAACAATATACCGGGCGCCAGATCAATCATAATTCAATGTAATAAGAAAACTTTTTATTTTAAATAAAATCTTTATTTTTTGTTCAAAGGCCATTATGGGAACCGCTTCATTGCAAAGGTGCTGGATGGTCTAAATGTCACGTTAAATTAACGTCGTTTTTATAAACTCTTTGGCAGGAGAGAAACACTCGCTGTATTTTTGCCGAATGAGCCGGATTCATAAAATAATTTATCTTAGGTTCCGCATTGAGCTGACTTGAAAAAAATATTTACCATCATCATAATTTTAATCAGCCTCTCACTGGTTGGTATTATCCTGATTCAAATTTCATGGATCCGGAATATGGAATTATTGCGGGAAGAACAAATTAAACAGAATGTGGAAAATGCCACGAAGACGGTGGGTGAAGATCTGGCGATACGTAAGGGAAATTTTTCTGCTGCTACCGGGTTAAACCGGTTCAATACTCCGGGTGACGTATTGACTTTGGATATGTTCAAAGCACCTACTATTGGGCAGCGATTTACGGTTGATGAAATTAAGAGTAAGATTCAAAAAGCATTTTTTGCCAATAACCTGAAAGATGTAAAATTTGAATTTGGTATTTCCACTTTGAATTATCGTGGCGGCATCGATTATTTTGAAAAACGTTCTCAGAACTTTGACGCTTATTTTGCTGATACACTTCATAATTTTTCATATATAGCTCCATTGCTGGCACCCACCGGTACACCGGGAGAGAATTTATCTCCGGATGAAATTTTAATTGTTGTTATCCCAGGCGTGAAAGGAATTGTCTTTCAATCATTGCGATGGAATATTACTATGGCTATACTGTTTAGTGTTATTATTATTACTGCTTTTTATCTAACTGTACGTACAATGTTGCGCCAGAAAAAGATGAGCGATATTAAAAATGATTTTATTAATAACATGACGCATGAATTCAAAACTCCTATCGCAACTATTTCATTAGCGGTAGATGCCATGAGGAACGAAAAAGTGATACAGAACCGGGAAAAGATAGGTTATTTCAGTTCAATCATAAAAGAAGAAAACCAACGAATGAACCGCCAGGTGGAAACCATATTAAGAGCCTCACAACTGGAAAAACAAGAAGTGGATTTGAATCTCAAACCGGTTCATGCGCATGAAATCATTAAGGATGTTACAGATAATTTCACATTACAGCTTGAAGAAAAACAAGGCAAAGCGGATTTAATGCTCCAGGCATCAAACGATCTAATTAATGCTGATGAAGTGCATTTTCCAAACCTGATTAACAATCTTATTGACAATGCCATCAAATATTCGAAAGACAATATACCACCGGAATTAAAAATTACCACGCAGTCAAATTCAAAGAACCTGAAAATTATTTTTGAGGATAACGGTATTGGAATGAACCGGGAAACGTTGAAAAAAATATTTGAAAAATTCTACCGTGCACATACAGGCAATATTCATAATGTAAAAGGTTTTGGCCTGGGGTTGAGTTATGTAAAAACAATGGTGGAGGCTCACGGCGGCGAGATAACTGCAGACAGCTTTCTGGGAAAAGGAAGCACCTTTGTCATTGAAATCCCATTGAATAAAAATGCTGCCACCACGTAACGGTTATTCATTCCATAACAGGCTGCCATCACCGTAACTGAGAAATCTGAAATTATTCTCCATAGCATAGTTATAGACAGTTTTCCACTCTTCACCTAACATAGCTGCTACCAGCAATAATAGTGTGGATTGCGGCTGATGAAAATTGGTAATTAGTGCGTTGACTATTTTCATTTTATATCCCGGGGCGATGATAATTTGTGTTTTTGTAACTAATCTTGAAAGATGATGCTGCCTTGTCCAATCGAGTAGGGCTTGTAAAGAATCAGTCACAGAAATATTTTCTAATAATGAATCATAAACTTCCCATTGAGACAATCCCAGCGACTCGGGCGAAACAGAGGGGTTTGATTTTATTTTCACTCCCAACCAATATAAACTCTCGATTGTTCTCAATGAAGTTGTACCTACAGCAATAATTTTATTTTGAATATTCATCAGAATATTTTCAATGGTTTTTACTGACACATCAATATATTCCGAATGCATTTCATGCTCTTCCATCGTTTCACTCTTTACCGGCTTAAATGTTCCGGCGCCGACATGAAGTGTTACAAAGTCTGTCTGAATATTTTTTCTTTTAAGCTCCTCAAAAACAGAAGGTGTAAAATGTAAACCAGCAGTCGGTGCAGCCACAGATCCGTCGGTGTGGGCATAAACGGTTTGATACCTTTCTGAGTCGGAGGGCTCAGCCTCTCTTTTGATATAAGGCGGTAAAGGTATTGCTCCGGCCTGATGCAATACTTCAGCAAAACTGAAATGGACCGGCAACCAGGATAGTTCAATAATAAAATGATCTGAATGTTTTGAAATATATTTTGCAAATAAAGTTATAGGGCTAATAGTTTTTTCAAGAATTTGCCCTGGTTTCCATTTGGAAGCGCCACCGATAAGGCATTGCCAAAAAACTTTTTCATGCTGTGAGAGGGCTGTGGAGATACCCGGGTATTGCTTCCCGGGGGACAGGCAAAATATTTCAATGATGCCACCCGTTTTTTTTTGAAATTTCAAACGGGCCTCAATCACTTTTGTATCGTTAAAAATCAGCAAAGAATTTTCAGGAATGTATTTGGCAATATTTCGATATACATCTTCTGTTATATTCTTATTATGATAAATTAAAAGTTTTGAGGTATCCCGTTCAGCTAATGGATGACTGGCAATTCGTTCTGCCGGTAGCAGATATGTGTAATCCCTGATGGAAAGTTTTTTTGTATGCATATTCATGCGACTGACTGTCGCTGTTTGGGAAAAATCAAAGGTACTAACGTTTAGAAAGTGGTACTACAAGTTTCAGCCCGCACCACAGTTCATTCACAGCGCATATTTTTATATCAACCAGGCCATTTTTGAGCGCATATTTCCGGATTACATCTTCGGTAAGGTCAGTTGGAATATCCGATACCTTTTTATACCACGAAACCCAAATGATCACTGAGGTATTTTTTTTATAAATTGGTTTTATTTTTTTCATCTCCATTTCAAAGTCTCCCTGACTTTTTGCAAAAAGATGAATCCAATCAGGGATTTCATTCTTTTTTATTAAGAGTTTTTGAATATTTGTTTCAAACAAAATAAAATAATCCGCCGGCTGATGTACCAGCTTTAGCTTCATCCCGGGTTTTATGCCAAGCTTCCTTAGTAAGGGAGTACCTGAATATCCTGCTATAGCCACATGAAGGTTTTGAGACTAAATTCGTTTTTATACTGAAGTCCATTTTAATTCTTTTCCACAGCAACTTCACATCAATCCACAGCTAATTCACAGGATAAAGAAGGAATAAGATTCTATACAAGATGAAATCCTTTACAGTACTAAATTCCATAGGAATTTTGTCTGTGGAAAAAATAAAAATAAAAAAATTTGTTTGTAAAGTGGGAAAATGTGTTATTTTGTGTCAATTATTTTAAAAGTGACTCAATTCCCTGATAATGACAGGTTTTTTAGGCGAGTTCGAAGCTACATTAGACACCAAGGGGCGGTTTCTTCTTCCGGCAGGCTTTAAAAAGCAATTACCAGAAGTAGATGCCACCCATTTTGTTATTAACCGTGGATTTGAGAAATGTTTAAGCCTTTACCCACTGAAAAACTGGGAACCGCTCTTCGAAAAGATCACTAAGCTGAACGACTTTGACCCTAAAGTCAGGCAGTTTCTCCGGTATTTTTTGAACGGGGCAACTCAGGTAGAACCAGATAGTGCGGGACGATTATTGTTGCCGCCAAACCTGAAGGATTACGCAGAGTTAAAAAAAGATATCGTGCTGGTGGCAGCGGTTAATAAAATTGAAATCTGGGATAGTAATAAGTACAAACAGCTCTTTGACTCTTTTTCTGCGGAGGCATTCAGTGATCTCGCAAAAGATGTGATGACAAAGGAGAATGAATAATTATTAATTAGTAATTATTGAATCAGTCATACCATATTCCGGTTTTATTAAAAGAAACTGTTGATGGTTTGAATATAAAACCGGATGGTATTTATGTGGACTGCACTTTCGGTGGTGGCGGACATTCAAAAGCAATTCTGGAGCAACTCGGGCATCATGGACGGTTAATTGCATTTGATCAGGATAAGGATACAAAACGAAATCTGCCTGATGATAAAAGGATTACTTTCATTCCTCAGAATTTCCGGCATCTGCAACGATTTCTCCGGTTGCATCAGGTAATATCAGTAAATGGAATTCTTGCCGACCTCGGTGTCAGCAGCCATCAGTTCAATGAAGCGTATCGTGGTTTTTCGATTCGGTTTAATGCGGCATTGGATATGAGGATGGATCAGCAAAATGACCTGACTGCTGCAATTATTGTCAATACATATTCTGAACAAAAATTGCATAAGCTATTTGAACAGTTTGGAGAAATATCCAATTCAAAAACATTAGCCAAAGCAATAGTTCAGATTCGGGAATCCAGAAGGATTCAAACAACAGATGAATTGAAAAATGCACTCCACGGTATTGTAAAAGGAAATCCAGACAAGTACTTCGCCCAGGTGTTCCAGGCATTGCGAATAGAAGTGAATGATGAATTAGGGGCATTAAAAGAATTGCTTCTGCAGGCTCCACCACTCTTAAAAACCAGAGGCAGGATTGCCGTGATCACATTTCATTCTCTTGAAGACAGGTTGGTGAAAAACTTTTTCCGACATGAAACATTTGATGAACCGGAAAGGAATCCTTTTATCAATGATGAGCCCATAAATGAATTGAAAATAATTACAAAAAAGCCCATTGTACCAACAGCAGAAGAAATACAAAAAAACCCGAGAGCCCGGAGTGCAAAATTGAGAATTGCAGAAAAAGAATGATGGTAAATATTTTTTAAAAGCTCTTTTTCACAGTAACTGTAAGGATATAAATGTTTTAAATCTATATCCCTTGAAACGAACACCGGATAATAGTGCCATGTGTCTGGATCGTGGCACTTCTTCCGGAATTAAAGGATTAAAATAAAAAAATATGCAGGAGCAAAAAACAGGAAATGAACAGCTGATGAAACAGGAGCCAGCTGTATTTGGGTGGAAAAAATGGCTGAACTATCGATCTATTGTAAAACAGATTCCTTTCTTTTTGTTCCTCACACTGCTGGCTGTCATTTATATCTACAATGGACATTATGCAGATAAAATGATACGGGCTATCAATATTACAGGAAAAGAAGTGAAAGAATTGCAATATGAATATAAGACAGTGAAGAGTGAAGTGATGTTTCGCAGCCAGGAAAGTGAATTAGCTAAGGCCGTGGCACCTTTGGGGTTAAAGGAACTGGTAGTATCTCCTATTATTCTTGCCGATTCTTTACAATAACAAAAGTATAAAATAAAATATCAGGCGATTTCAGGATTTGACCAGATAGGATTAAGGATTATTCAAGCCGGAAGAACTATGAACAGCAATTTTTAAGTTCAGGAATTAACTACAACTAAAAAACAGAACAGTCATTGGAAGTCAGGCGTGACATATTGTGGCGGGTTTACCTCAGTTTTTTGGGTATTATTATACTAAGCTGCCTGGTACTTGGCCGGGCGTTCTATATCCAGAAATTCCAGGGTAACTATTGGCGCAGTATGGGCGACAGCATGCACCAGCGTTTTATTCCCATTGATGCAGAAAGAGGAACGATCTATAGCGAGGATGGTCAAATGCTCAGCACGTCACTTCCCCAGTTTAATATTTACATTGATTTCATGGCGGATGGCCTCCGGGAGAAAAACGGAAAAATATTTAAAGAAAACATAGATGCATTTTCAAAATCCCTGGCAGAATTCTTTTCTGACAAATCTGCTGATCAGTACAAAAAAGAATTATTGGCTGCCTATAAAAGTAAGGATCGGTATTACCCGCTGAAAAAGAAATTAAGTTTTGCACAATACAAGGAGTTCCGGGATTTCCCATTAGTGAAATTAGGAAGAAATAAAAGTGGAGTCATTACAGAAGTAAAATCCTTCCGCAAGAATCCGTACATGATGATGGCAAAAAGAACTATTGGCCTGTACCGGGAAAATGCACAAAACATCGGGTTGGAAAGAACGTATGATTCATTATTAAAAGGCCAGAAAGGTAAACGATTGGTTCGTTACATCAGTGGCGGAATCGCTGTTCCCGTGGATGGATATGAGATAGAACCGGAAAATGGTAAAGATATAGTCACTACCCTCGATGTCAATATTCAGGATATCGCTGAAAATTCTTTGATGGATATGATGACTAAAAGCGATTCCCGTTATGGCACCTGCATTGTGATGGAAACAAAAACCGGTAAGATAAAAGCAATGGCTAATCTCGGACAGAGGCCTGATGGAACATTTGATGAAGATTATAATTATTCGATGCTCACCACGGAGCCGGGCTCAACGTTTAAACTGGCTACATTATTAAGCGTACTGAGCGAGGGAAAAACAACGACAAATGATCTTGTTGAAATCGGCAGCGTAGGAAAAGCTTTTGTTGGTGTTCGGGATGTGACGGATGCGGAAAGAGCACCCAAACCGGTTTTAACGGTAAAAGAGTGTTTTGCTCATAGTTCAAATATAGGGATGAGTAAAATTGGATATAAAACATTTGTAAATCAGCCTGAAAAATTCAAAGAATATTTACACCGCTTCCGTCTTGATACAGTTACGGGAATTGATTTGTTAGGTGAAGACAAACCCCGCATGGCAAAGCTGGGTTCCGGCGGTAATTTAAAAGATATGGTCACTATGTTTTTTGGATACGCTGTCGAAGTAAGTCCATTACAAATTTTGACACTGTACAATGCTGTGGCTAATAATGGCAAAATGATGAAGCCATACCTTGTCAGTGATGTGCAGAGTAACGGCGTGATATTAAAACAAAACCTACCCATAGTACTCACTGATAATTTTTGTTCTCCTTCTGTCATTCAATCTGCTAAAGAATGTATGGAAGATGTAGTGAAAGAAGGAACAGGACGACCGGCTTTTAAAAACCTGCCTTTTCAGATAGCGGGTAAAACCGGTACGGCTCATGTTGCCGATGGAAAATTAAAATATGGTGACGGTGTGTACCAGGCATCTTTTGTTGGTTATTTTCCTGCAGATAATCCTCAATATACCTGCATTGTAACAATTCGTACTAAGCCTCATGCATATTTACACTATGGCGGCCAACTGGCAGCACCTGTTTTCCGGGAAATTGCTACCCGCCTCTATGCCATGTATGTTGACAAGAAGAACTCTTCTTTATATGCAGCAGTAAAAGATAGCTCTGCATATTTCTATGCAGGCAATACAAATGGAATCAGGAATGTATTTAAACAACTGAACATACGTTTTACCGATTCATCATTGCAGAATACATGGGCAGATGTATATGCAAAAAATTATGAACCTATCGTTAAACCGAATGAAATGAAACAACAGGTTATGCCGGATGTAAAGGGAATGGGATTGAAAGACGCTTTGTTGCTTTTGGAAAATATGGGATTGAGAGTGATTCCGAATGGAAAAGGAAAAGTGATGGGACAATCGCTTTCTGAAGGTAGCGCAATAAAAAAAGGATTGACCGTGTACCTGCAGTTAAGCTGATATGAAATTGCAGGCACTATTATATAAAGTAAGTATCCGGGTGGTGGCAGGAGACAGGGATGTGGATATAAATGATGTGCAGATAGATTCGAGAAAAGTGAAAATGGGATCGGTTTTTATAGCGGTGAAAGGTTCGGCATCAGATGGTCACCAGTTCATTGATAAAGCGATAAGCCTTGGAGCAGTGGCAGTGGTTTGTGAAATGATTCCAACTTCAATCATAGATGGAATTACTTATGTGCAGGTAGAGGACAGTGCTGCAGCAGCTGGGTATATCGCTCATAATTTTTTTGGTTCCCCTTCGGAAAAAATGAAAATAACCGGGGTAACGGGTACCAATGGAAAAACAACAATTGCAACATTATTATATAAGCTCTTTACATCATTGGGATATACATGCGGATTGTTGAGTACGGTTGAAAACAGGATTGGCGGTAAAGTAGTTTCGGCTACTCACACTACACCCGATGCAGTCAGCCTGAATGGTTTGCTGAAGCAAATGCTGGATGCCGGTTGCTCTCATGTTTTCATGGAAGCAAGCTCTCATGCGATACAGCAACATCGTATCACAGGACTGAAATTCACCGGGGCCATTTTCAGCAACATCACACATGATCACCTGGATTATCATAAAACTTTTGATGAATACATCCGGGTAAAAAAATCCTTTTTTGATTCATTGCCATCTGATGCGTTTGCCATCAGCAATGCGGATGATAAAAGAGGAATGGTGATGCTGCAGAATACAAACGCAAGAAAATATTTCTACAGTTTGAAAACACTGGCGGAGTTCAAAGGAAAGATTCTGGAAAATAATCTTACCGGTTTAGTGATGAATGTAAACGACCAGGAAGTGCATTTCAGATTGATCGGAGAATTTAATGCGTATAATTTATTGGCTGTTTATGGTGCGTCGGTTTGTTTGCATGAAGACAAGCAGGAAGTGCTGAGATGTTTAAGTGTGTTGACTGGGGCGGAAGGAAGATTTGATTGTATCCTTTCTGCAAAAGAAAAGATTATGGCGATTGTGGATTATGCGCATACTCCGGATGCCCTGCTGAATGTGTTGGCCACGATTAAAAAATTAAAAAAAGGATTTGAGCAGGTGATTACGGTGGTTGGTTGCGGAGGTGACAGGGATAAAACAAAACGGCCCGTGATGGCAGAAGTGGCCTGCGAGCATAGTGATAAAGTGATTTTCACAAGCGACAATCCGAGAAGCGAAGACCCCGTGCAGATTATAAAGGATATGGAAGCAGGTGTGGGTGTTGCTGCAAGAAGGAAGTATATCTCCATTGCTGACAGGAAAGAAGCGATCAAAACAGCAACCAGTTTGGCGAAGCCGGAAGATATCATACTGATTGCAGGTAAAGGGCATGAAAAGTACCAGGAGATAAAAGGAGTGAGAAATCACTTTGATGATAAAGAGATAGTGAAAGAATTATTTGAGGAGTTGGACAAATAAAGTAAACAATAACAAATCAAAAACCAGCAATGCTGTTTCATTTATTTCATTGGTTAAACGAACAGGGACATAAATTCCCCGGTAGCGGTTTGTTTGAATTTGTATCATTCCGGGTTTTGCTGGCCATGCTTTTATCATTGATCATTACCATGATCTATGGGAAAAAGTTGATCCGTATCCTGAAAAGGAAATTGGTAGGTGAAGATGTTCGTGATCTGGGATTAGCCGGTGAACAAATAAAAAAAGGAACACCGACAATGGGTGGGATCATCATCATTCTCGCCATCCTGGTTCCAACCCTGTTATTTGCAAACCTGAATAAAGTGTATATCCGCCTGATGGTGGTGAGTACGGTTTGGCTGGGCATAATCGGTTTTATTGATGATTATTTAAAGTTGCGGGCAAAAAGAATAGCACAGCAGAAAGGAGAAGTTTATAAAAAGAGTGATAAACATGGATTGGCAGGTAAGTTCAAAATTCTGGGACAGATTGTTTTGGGAATAATAATTGGCGCCACTCTTTATTTCAACAGTAATGTGAAAATATGGAGAGAGTTTATCGGAACACCTTCCGCAACAGACAGCACAGTTATTACCAAGCAGGTGAATGGAAAAATGAAATATTTTGTTGAGACAAAAGTACCGATCACTACCATACCTTTTGTAAAAACACATGAGTTTAATTATTCAAAGTTGTTGCCTGCAGCGTGGAGAGATTATTCGTGGATTCTTTATATACTGATAGTGATTTTTATCATCACGGCTGTTTCTAATGGTGCTAACATCACTGATGGATTAGATGGATTGGCTTCGGGAACATCGGCATTGATAGGAGTGTGTTTGGGAATATTTGCGTATTGCAGTGGTAATTTCTTTTTTGCCGATTATCTCAACATCATGTACATCCCCGACCTGGATGAACTATCCATTTTTATTGCTGCGATGATTGGCGCCAGTATCGGGTTCCTTTGGTATAACTCGTACCCGGCGCAGGTGTTCATGGGAGATACGGGGAGCCTGACCCTGGGAGGTATCATAGCAGCATTGGCCATCATTGTGCACAAAGAATTATTGATACCTATTTTTTGCGGCGTGTTCCTGGTGGAAAATATCAGTGTGATGTTGCAGGTTGGATATTTTAAATACACGAAAAGAAAGTACGGTACAGGACGAAGAATTTTTTTAATGAGCCCTTTGCATCATCATTACCAGAAGCTGGGATTGCATGAAGCAAAAATTGTTACAAGGTTCTGGATCGTATCAGTGCTTTGTGTGTTAGCAAGTATTGTGACGTTGAAGTTGAGATAATAAAAATGAAATTTTCGGGACGATTCGATATCTGAACGTATTAATGAAAAACCACGGATCCAATTTTTTGAAAAACCGGGTTCATGATCCAAACCGTATTGTGGTGCAGTTGTGAAAACTAATGCTTGTGAAAAACCAAAATTCCGTACAGCCCCTCCGGCTCTTCCGAGGGGGGAGGGAATTATGGACAAACGACTGGTCATATTAGGCGGAGGCGAAAGCGGTATTGGTGCTGCGCTGCTGTCAAAGCAAATGGGATATGAAGTATTCGTTTCCGACCAGAGTTCTTTGAAAGAAAATTATCGTAACGAACTGCAGTATGCAGGAATCGAATTTGAAGAAGGAAGCCACAACGAAGAAAAAATTCTTCAGGCTGATGAAGTAATGAAAAGCCCCGGTATTCCTGAAAAAAATGAAATGGTGAAAAAGATCAGGGCAAAGGGAATTGAAATCATCAGCGAGATTGAACTGGCGTATCGCTTTAAAGGAAACAGCAGGATCATTGCCATCACCGGCAGTAATGGGAAATCAACTACGACGGCCTTGACTTACCATATCTGCAAAAAGGCAGGATTAAGTTGTGCATTGGTGGGCAATATTGGTTTTTCATTTGCCCGTCAGGTTGCCCGGGATCCAAAAGATTTTTATGTAGCGGAGATCAGCAGTTTTCAGTTGGATGATATCAAAACGTTCCGGCCTGATGTTGCCGTATTGACCAATATCACAGAAGATCACCTGGATCGTTACGATTACAAGTTTGAAAATTATATACGGAGCAAATTCCGGATTACAATGAACCAGCAGCCTAATGATTATTTCATTTTCTGCGAAGATGATGAAGTAACTATGAACTATATAAAACAATTCAATATTCATTCAAAACTATTGCCCATAAGTATGAGAAATGAACTATCACACGGAGCTTTTATTAAAGATGGAGATATGTACATCAGGACAGGAAGTGATTATAAGATGATGAGTGTTTTTGATTTTGCCTTGAAAGGAAAGCATAATCAGTACAACACTATGGCAGCTTGCCTGGCGGCGGTTACTATGGATATACGTAAAGAAAAGGTGCGTGATGCCGTACAGGATTTTCAAAGCCTGGAACACAGGATGGAGTATGTATCAACAGTTCGTGGAGTGGAATTTATCAATGACAGCAAGGCTACCAATGTAAATTCCACATGGTATGCATTGGAAAGTATGACGAAACCGGTTATACTAATTCTCGGAGGCGTTGATAAAGGAAATGATTATTCACTGATCAGTGATTTAATAAAAGAAAAAGTAAAGGCAATTATTTGCCTGGGAGTGGAAAATAAAAAAATACATGGAGCATTTGGAAAATTTATAAACCCTATAGTAAACACAGGCAGTGCACAGGAAGCCGTACAAGCAGCTTTTCATTTTGCTGACAAGGGTGACGTAGTACTGTTAAGCCCGGCTTGTGCAAGTTTCGATTTGTTCAAAAATTATGAAGATAGGGGGGATCAGTTTAAGAAAGCAGTAAAGGAGTTGTGAGAGATAATAATTGCTAACTGAAAAATAAAATGATCGAACAAGTAAACATACCAACAGCACAAAACCCACTGAAAGGGTGGCGGGAGAATTTGCATCAGCATACCAAAGGTGACAAGGTGATCTGGGCTTTAGTAGTTTTGCTGGCGCTGGTTTCATTACTGGCAGTGTATAGTGCAACAGGCTCTCTTGCATATAAAAATTATAAAGGTGATACCGAGATTTATCTTTTCAGGCAAATCGGGTTTATCGTTTTTGGTATCATAGTGATTTATATTGCACATCGGGTAAACTATACTATTTATTCCAGGGTAGCGCAGATTTTATTTATACTTTCTATTCCTCTTTTATTCTACACACTATTTTTTGGCGTCCGTATGAATGAAGGAAGCAGGTGGATCCGTTTGCCTTTTATCAATATGACCATGCAAACATCTGATCTTGCCAAGCTTGCTTTGTTTATGTACCTCGCAAGGTTGATCAGTAAAAAACAGGACGTGATCAAAGATTTTAAAAAGGGATTCCTTCCTGTCATGATTCCGGTTGGAATAACCTGTTTGTTGATTGCACCTGCAAATCTTTCCACTGCATTACTCCTGGGCGCCAGTTGTTTAATGTTATTATTTATTGGCCGTGCAAGAGTAAAACATATTCTTATTACCATCGGCATTGCATTAATACCGGTAGCTCTGCTCGTCACAGCAGCAGTAATTCAGCATAAATCAGGAAATGATGTTGTAACTCATACAAAGAAATCTTCTGCAGGTTTATTCAGCAGGGTGGATACTTGGATTGGAAGGGTTGAAAATTTTATTTATGACAACAAAGATGCAGGTGATGATGACTCGTACCAGGTAGACCAGGCAAAGATTGCAATTGCAAAAGGAGGAATTTTTGGTGTAGGCCCGGGTAATAGTACAACAAGAGATTACTTACCTCAGGCATACAATGATTTCATTTTTGCAATCATCATTGAGGAATACGGAATATTGGGAGGCTCTTTTATTTTATTTATCTATCTCGTTTTCCTGTATCGCTGTATCCGGATATTTAAAAGATGCCCCTATGCATTCGGTGCGTTCCTCGCCTTAGGTTTAAGTTTTACCCTGGCAATACAGGCAATAATAAATATGGCAGTGACGGTGAATTTATTTCCCGTTACCGGTGTGACGTTACCCCTGGTTAGTATGGGAGGAACGAGTTTCATTTTTACCTGCCTATCCATCGGAATTATATTGAGCGTTGCGAGGAATGTTGAACAAGAACAACAAAACGAATATGAAAAAGCAGATTTAGCAAAAGCTCTTTAAAAGATTTTTGTGATGAATGAAAAGAAAAGTGATAATGAGGTTTCAAAATCCCCTTTTCGGGTGGCGGGGGGGCTGAAAATAATAATAGCTGGCGGAGGAACAGGCGGACATATTTTTCCGGCTATTGCTATTGCAAATGCTTTAAAAAAAACAAAACCGGATGTTGAGATTTTGTTTGTGGGTGCAAAAGGAAAAATGGAAATGGAAAAAGTACCGCAGGCGGGTTATAAAATTGAGGGAATTAACATAGCAGGTTTCAATAGAAGTTCTTTGATAAAAAATATAGGGTTACCATTTAAACTTTTGAAAAGTTTTTTCCAGGTACATTCTATCCTGAAAAAATTTAAACCGGATGCAGTGATTGGTGTAGGAGGGTATTCAAGTTTTCCGGTGTTGAGAGTAGCGCAGGCAAAAAGAATCCCAACGTTTATTCATGAATCGAATTCATTTGCCGGTAAGTCAAACATTTTACTTGGAAAAAAAACAACCAGAATTTTTGTTGCTGCGGATGATATGGAAAAATTTTTTCCAAAAGACAAGATCGTCATTACCGGAAATCCTGTCCGAACAGCGATTTCAGGATCAGTGATAACACGAAGTGAAGGAGTAAAATTCTTTTCACTGGATGAAAACAAAAAAATTGTTCTTGTTTTTGGCGGTAGCCTCGGTGCCCGGTCTATTAATGAAGTAGTTGATAAAAATCTTGATGTGTTAATAGATGCTGGAATTCAACTGATCTGGCAGACAGGCAAGCCGTATGCTGGGAAAGCTAAAGAAAGAGTAGATGGAAAAAATTCTGTTTGGGTAAGCGACTTTATTACACAAATGGAATATGCGTATGCGGCCGCTGATATTGTGGTATCCCGTTCCGGTGCTATGACTGTTGCTGAGTTATGTGTAGCAAAAAAGCCGGTGTTGTTCGTACCATATCCTTTTGCAGCAGAAGATCATCAAACGGTGAATGCAATGCAACTGGTGAATAAAAAGGCAGCACTGATAGTGAAAGACAATGCGGTGAATGAAAAACTGATCCCAATGATCATTGACCTGGCAAAGGATGAGAACAAGCAAAATGAATTGAAAAAAAATATTTCGGCGTTAGCAATAACTGATGCTGATAAAAAAATAGCTGAAGAAATTTTAAAAATCCTTGCTTCTTAAAAGAACAAGGTAAAAGAAGGTCCAAGCAATACTGTCCTTATGAATTCCCCCTTCGGGGGGCTAAATGAAAATTGATTGATGTGTTTTGAAAACTAAGAAATGAATGATGAAATTAAAAAGATCAGGTCGGTTTATTTTATCGGGATCGGTGGAATAGGAATGAGTGCATTAGCAAGATACTTTTTTTCCCGGGGAATCAAAGTGTCCGGGTATGATAAGACGGAAACGGCATTAACAAAAGAGTTGCAGCAAAGTGGTATTGAAGTTCATTACAAGGATGATGTTGGGTTAATTCCCAAAGAGGTTCAGTTGGTAGTTTATACTCCGGCCGTACCTAAGGATCATAAGGAGTTGGTTTTTTATCAGCATCATGGATATAGAGTAGTGAAACGAAGTGATGTGTTGCAACTGATTACTCAAAGTTCTTTTAATATATGTATAGCAGGTACGCATGGCAAGACGACTATCACAACAATGGTTGCGCATGTACTGCGGGATAGCGGTTATGGCTGCAATGCTTTTCTCGGTGGTATTTCGGTAAACTATGACACAAATTTTTGGAACAGTGATAAAAATATTTGTGTTGTTGAGGCAGATGAGTATGACAGAAGTTTTTTGAAATTGAATCCGGATATAGCTGTAATTAGCGCAATGGATGCCGACCACCTGGATATTTACGGCACAGCAGAAGCAATGGAAAATGCTTTCATTGAATTCAGCAGTAGAGTAAGGCCAAATGGTTTGTTACTGGCTAAGCATGGATTGAAAAGAGAAAAAGATTTGAAAACGCTGAAACATTGGACGTATTGCTTGCACAATAAAAATGCAAATGCTTTTGCAACCAATATCCGGATGATGAATGGCAGTTATTGTTTTGATATGGAAATTGAAAAAAAAGTTATTAAGGATGTGGTGTTACACATCGGCGGTATGCACAATGTGGAAAATGCAGTGGCGGCGATTACGGTAGCGAAATATTTGGGAATAGAAGATAACAAAATAAAAAAAGCAGTCAGTTCTTTTAAAGGCGTGAAGAGAAGATTTGAGTACATCATCAAAGAGGAACGGAATATTTATATTGATGATTATGCGCATCATCCTGAGGAATTGAGAGCACTCATTCACGGAGCAAAGAGCTTGTTCAGCGATTGGAAATGTACCATCATTTTTCAACCGCATTTATACACTAGAACAAGAGATCTAGCAGATGGATTTGCCGAAGTGCTGGATGAAGCGGACGAAGTGATTTTGTTGCCGATTTATCCGGCAAGAGAATTACCGATAGAAAGAGTGAGCAGCCAAATGATTCTTGATCGAATGAAAAACGAAAATAAAAGAATAATGAGCAAAGAAGAATTGATGAATTGGGTAAAGGGATTTTCGAAATCAGAAGGAAAAAAAGTCTTACTCACATCCGGAGCGGGAGATATAGATATGCTGGTAGAGCCAATTAAAAAAATATTTGAATTAAAATAGTGGATACAAAAAGAACGATACGAAAAGTTTTATTCACTGCCATTTGGCTGGTAGTTAGCGGTGGACTGGTCACTTTATTGGTGGCGGCAATTGCTAAAAAGAATAAAGAACTGTGCAGCGATTACCAGGTTACAGTAAATGGAAACCAGGGCAAACATTTTATTGAAAGCAAAGATATACTTCAGCTACTGTATGTGTCCGCTCATGGGAAAATAAAAGGACAACTCTTATCGGGAGTTGATATGCACCGGATGGAAGATCTTTTGAAGAAAAATGTTTGGATACAGGATGCGCAACTGTATTTCGATAATAGAGATATACTGCATGTTACCGTGACTGAAAGGGAACCGGTTGCAAGGATATTTACAACGGGAAACAAATCATTTTACATTGACAATAATTTAAAACGGTTGCCACTTTCTGACAAAGTTTCGGCAGATGTTCCTGTATTTACCGATTATCCTGAAAAAATTAGTACTTCAAAAGACAGCGCCCTGATGATGGATGTAAAAAATATTGCAACATTTATTTTGAGCAATTCATTCTGGATGTCGCAAGTGGCGCAGATAGATATGGATGACGATTATAAGTTTGATATGATACCTGTTGTGGGCAATCATACGGTTGAATTGGGTGATGGAAAAAACATAGCTGAAAAATTCGGGAGGCTGATGGTGTTTTATAAAGAAGTGTTGAGCAAAACCGGTTTTGATAAATATGCAAGCATTGATGTCCGGTTTGCCGGCCAGGTAGTAGCAGTGAAGGGAAAAGCAATGACAAAGGTGGATTCAGCTCAGTTAAGAAAAAATGTGGAGAAGCTGATGCAGCAGGCGCAACAAATGCAAAGTGACACTGCTTTTACTACAAATCAAATAATTGAAAAACCGTTGATGACAAAAGATTCGATGGAAGAAGAGGAAAGTAAACCGGAAATAAAAAAAGAAAATAAACCCGATCCCGCCCCTGTGAAACTTATTTTAAAAAAGAGACCCGGAGAAAAACCCCCAAAAGCGAAAGCTGTAATACCTGAAAAAAATTGAAATAAATTTTGAAATGAATTTAATTGTAAACAACTAAAAACAGCATACTATGAACAACGAACAACCCATTATCGTCGGTCTTGATATCGGAACTACCAAGATCGCAGTGATTGCCGGAAGAAAAAATGAATTCGGAAAATTAGAAATTCTCGGATTTGGCCGTGCCAACAGCAATGGTGTAAAGCATGGACAAGTATTAAACATTGACGAAACAATCAAAGCCATTAAAACCGCTTTAGATGATTGTCTTTTGTCTAATCCCAGCCTGACTTTTAAAGATGTGTATGTAGGAGTAGCCGGGCATCATATAAAAAGTTTGCAGACAAGAGGTGATATCGTTCGTCAAAGTACTGAAAACGAAATTACTCAAAAAGAGATTGATCAGCTTATAGAAGATCAATACAAAACCTATATACCTGCCGGCGATCAGATCATTGATGTGATAGCCCAGGAATTTACCGTTGATAATTTTCAAAACATCCCCAACCCGATCGGTTATGGCGGAGTAAAAGTGGGAGCGAATTTTCATATCATCACCGGTGATAAGAATGCAATAAAAAATATTAACCGTAGCGTGATGAAAGCCGGATTGATTACAAAAGATCTTGTTTTGCAACCATTAGCTTCTTCTTCTGCCGTTATGGGGCAGGAAGATTTAGAATCCGGTGTAGCTATTGTGGATATAGGCGGCGGCACTACGGATATCGCTGTGTTCTATGAAGGAATTTTGAAACATACTGCTGTGATTCCTTTTGCAGGAGAAAATATTACGAATGATATTAAAACAGGTTTAGGCGTTTTGAAAACGCAGGCCGAAGCCATGAAAGTGCAATTCGGCAGTGCGTTATCAAATGAAGCTAAATCGAATGCCTATATCACTATTCCGGGATTGAGAGGAATGCCTGCCAAAGAAATCAGTGTAAAAAATCTTGCAAATATCATACAGGCAAGAATGAGTGAGATACTTGATTTTGTTACCTATCATCTCAAACAGGTTGGCCTTGATAACAAAGCGTTGAATGGCGGTGTGGTTCTTACCGGTGGCGGATCACAATTAAAACATCTGATTCAGCTTACAGAATATGTAACAGGGTTACCTGCAAGAATCGGTTTCCCCAATGAACATTTAGCCGCAGGCCATATTGAAGAATTGGCAAAGCCAACCTACTCCACTTGTATCGGACTTATTCTGAAAGGCTATGACGATTATGAACACAACCGTAAACAATTTGAAAAAGAATTTAGAAAAGTGGAAGTGCCGGATGGATTGAAAAGATCAGAAGAAGAAGAAGTGTTGGTAGATGCCGCAGGAGAAGTAAGTAAAGAAAAAGTGGAAAAAAGAAAAGGGCTTCAGAATTTCTGGGGAAAATTCAAAGACGGAATTATTGATTTGTTCAAAGAAGAGGAGGATAAACATTTATAATGATCCAGATCCCCCAAAAGTATTTTTGAATACTCTGAAAAACTAAACAGTTCTTTCACCCGTGAAAAAAATAAATATTTCAATTTAATAACAGCTTCATAAGTCTCCCCACAGGAAGATTCAAATGAGGCCTCAAATCTTTAATCTATGATACATTTTGATCTGCCAAAAGAAAAATCATCTATCATTAAAGTGATTGGTGTAGGCGGCGGCGGTGGCAACGCTGTGAACTATATGTTCAGCCAGGGAATTGACGGCGTCAATTTCATAATCTGTAATACAGATGCGCAGGCATTGGCCAATAGTCATATTCCTAACCGTGTTCAGTTGGGGCCGCATCTTACACAAGGATTAGGAGCCGGCGCCAATCCGGAGATTGGTCGGCAGGCTACAGAAGAATCTTTGGAAGAAATCAAACGCATTCTTGAAGTCAACACCAAGATGGCGTTTATCACTGTGGGCATGGGCGGTGGCACCGGCACCGGCGGCGCACCCATCATTGCAAAAATTTGTAAAGATCTAGGCATTCTTACTGTGGGCATTGTCACTACTCCATTTACTTATGAAGGAAAAAAACGACAACTGCAGGCAGAAGAAGGAATCAAAACCATGAAGCAATATGTGGATACATTGCTTATCATCAGCAATGATAAACTGCGTCATCAGTTTGGAAACCTGAAAATGCGGGAAGCATTTGCAAAAGCTGATAATGTTTTGGCAACGGCTGCAAAATGTATCACCGATGTTATCAACAGCACCGGCCAAATCAATGTGGACTTTGCTGATGTGTGTACGGTAATGAGAAATGGCGGTGTGGCCATACTTGGCAGTGCTTCCGCATCCGGGGAAAACCGTGCACAAAGAGCAATTGAAGAAGCATTGAATTCTCCATTGCTGAATGATAACGAAATTCAGGGAGCAAAGTGGATACTCATCAATATCAATTCTTCTGAAGGCGATCATGAATTCAGCATGGATGAAGTAGAGGTGATACAAAATCATTTATTATCGCAGACAGGAGAAAACACTGATGTGATACTGGGATTGGGATATGATAATACCCTCAATGATCAATTAGGCATTACACTCATTGCAACCGGATTTCAACATAAAGATCCATTTGACAAAGCGAATTTTAAGAAAGAGAAAAAAGAAGATAAGATTGTAATGGTGTTGGGACAAAAGACAGAAGAAAAACCAAAAGAAGATATTAAAGAAGAAAAGCTTGTTGCTAAGCAAGAAGAGAAAAAAGAAAATCCATTGACGCCAAAACTGGTTGAAGAAGATACCATGTTGGATACACCCATGCCTACGATGAATGATATGATACAGGCAGAGGATAAAAATCCCATCATTCATTGGGAATTAGAAACAGAAGAATCCAAACCGGCACAAAAAATCGTAGAAAGCACAGGGGCAACTACGGTGAATAAATTGTGGATGGAGAAAAAAGAAGAGAAGTTAAATTCGCCTGTTCAGTCACCATCCGTATCACATTCAAAAAAATTAGAAGAAACAGTAACAGCAAAAGATAGTGCCGCCCCGCTGTCTGCAGCATCGGGAGGCTACCTTGCAAGGCCATCCAATATCTACGCAGAAACAAAAGCAGAGGTATCCACCTCAATGCCTTCTGCCGAAGAACCGGTCCCTTCTGTTAATCGAAACGCTGAAGAAGAGGAACTCCTCGATCTTCAGATGCAGATGGTAGAACGGGATGACATTCCTGCGGCGGATATGCCGTTGGCTTATCAGGCTCATCCCGATGACAATCGGGAACCTTTGTTTCCTGAGGTTGAGGATTCTGCTCTGCAGGACGAAGCCGAAGATCAAAAACGTAGGGCGGCAGAACGATTACAAAAGTTGCGCAACTTATCGTTCAATATAAATACGGCCGACCCCAATAATGAGTTTGAAACTGTGCCGGCTTATATCCGCCGCAATATGGAATTGTACAACAACAGTTCTGCAGCAGAAAATTTTTACAGCAACTACGAAGTCAAAACTGACGGAAATAATCAATCACAAATCAGTACAATCAATACATTCCTGGATGGAAAGAAACCGGATTAAATGAATCTGGCCCTCGGGCAGATCAATTTATAGTTCGTTCCAATGAAGCCGCCAATTATTTGGCTAGTGTTTTTAGTTGTTCTCCCGATTTCCATCGGGAGATTTTTTTGCACTGAGCCTGGCGAAGCGTGATTTTGTACCAGGCTGTAGTGCTACTATCATCATTCCTTGCAGCCTGTCCCGGTTATTCGGGATCGCACTATTGTACTGCAGTAATTCTATTCAGCAATAGCTATTAGCGTTGCAAAACGCTGCGAAATATTTTGTTTGGCAGTATTATTATATCGTTGTGGTATTGTAAAAATCTGGCGGCTTTTAGCAAATAGCTGCGAAGACAGGAGACTTCGCAGAGCCGACTTTGAACTGCTTAAATAAAAAATGAAAGAACAATACATTTTACAAACACAATTGTACCTATTCAAACTGCAAATAAAAAGGCTTGCGAAACATTTTGTTTCGCAGCATTATTATATCGCAGCAATGAAATAAACCTGAAAACTTGACGGCGCTTTGTGAAATTGTAGTCTGGTGACTTTTGACAATTGGCTTCGAAGCCAGGAAACAACTCCTAACAGGTAAGCTTGCTCCTTCGCTTGAAATTCTATTCTGTTTTTTTCAATTTACTTTCTTCGTCAGCTACATGTTGTAAATAATAGCAGTAAATCAATTGCCCCTTACGAATACTGGATAGCCTGAAAAATTCATTGGCAGCATGCCATTTTTCATCAGGTTGTTCAAAGCCTAATGAATAGGGATAAACTCCCAACGTTTCTTTAATATCAATTAAAGGACCGGTAGAAAAACCTGCGCCAATTTGCAAGGGCTGCTTGCCATAAATTTTTACTAACGCATCTGATACATAAGTAAAGGCTTTAGTGTTTACAGGAAATTTTATAGGACTTGCATAGCCTGTGTCGAATTTATATGTAACAGATGCACCAACAGGGCAGTTTTTATTTATATGCTTTACAATCAAATCAATAATTTCTTTACCTGATTGATTATTTACCAACCTGCAGGTTATTCTTGCCATAGCATTGCCGGGAATAATATTTGCGTGTCCTTCTGCTGCAGTATAGCCGCTTTGCATACCCACTATTTCAAGCGTAGGACGATACCAAACTCTTTCAAGCGGCAAATAGCTTGTGTCACCTGCTTCTGCTGTTGTGCCCAACAATTTCATATCGTCCAATTTATTGTAAGGAATTTTTTTTAGCATTTCTTTTTCTGCTGAAGTTGCAGGTACAACTTTATCATAAAATCCTTCGACGGCTACATTACCTTCTTTAGTATAAAATGAAGCGATGATTTGAGACATTATCACTGCAGCATTGGGAGTTTTTCCTCCAAACATTCCGGAATGTGCATCTGTATTAGCTGTTTTTATATTAAACTCCAATATGGCTGCACCTCTTAAGCTCATTAAAATTTCCGGAGTAGTTTCACTGTATTGGCTACCATCGGCATTTAAAGCAAAGTCGGCTTTTAATAAAGTGGCATTCCGGTGGATAAAGTTTTTAAAATTCGGGCTCCCTTTTTCTTCTTCGCCGTCAAAGATGAACTTGACATTCACAGGCAATTTTCCATCTGTATGCAGCATGGCTTCAACTGCCCAAATGGTTATCATCACACCACTTTTATCATCACTTGCCCCACGACCAAATAGTTTACCCTCCATTACTTTTGGTGTAAAAGGCGGATTAACCCATTCCGATTCCTTCACGGGTTGCACATCGTAATGAGCATAAATCAAAACGGTGGGTTTGCCCGGCGCTTTGTCCCAACAGCCATACACCACAGGATTTCCGTCAGTAGGTATAGTTTGTGCTGTTGTCATACCAATAGTTTTTAATTTATTCACTAACCAGGCAGCCGCTTTGTCAATATCAGTTTTGTGCGAAGGGATAGAGGATATACTTGGAATAGAAATCAAATCCATAAATTCTTTTAAATGTGCCTCATTATGAACATCAATATATTTTTCATAAGCGGCAAGTGATGATTTTCCTTGTTCCTTTTTTGAGATATCAGAATCAGGCTTCTGAGCGGTTGAACTCGTATTAACCAATAAGTTTAAGCTGGCAAACATTGCCAGGACTAAAGTTCTTGAAAATGTCATTCGTTATTTAATTTAAAAGGAATTTGATTTGGCAAAATATCCGGCGGATAAATATACACTGTTCTACGCCAGGTTCAAAAAAACTTAACTGTATCGTTTAGCCTTGTTTTTAAAATTATACTTGCATCGTAGCACACTCGGCTTTTCAAAATATTTTTTTCGCATTATTATTCTATCACTTAAAGCGATGAAATGAAATTTTGAAACCGAAAGCTTCAAAGTGTCTGGCGTTTTTGTAAATGCCTGGCAGCTTTTGACAAATGGCTGTGAAACCGGGGGACTTCGCAGATCAGGTTTCAAGTCTTTTTTATTGTTGACTCTAAAGCAAACAGATCAGGATAAAATCAAATCATTGTAAGAAATATTTGGATTACAATAATTTCCTTTTGCCGTAAAAGAAGGCTAATTTTATGAAGCTGTGATCTCCTTATAGTACAGGATTTTTTTTTAGAAAAAAACCCGCTTGAAAAAAAGCGGGTTTTTTGATCAAAGCCGGTAGGATGATCACTGTTTCTGTAAAATCAATTTATATGGATCACCGCCGATAAGTATGTTCAGCGTGATATAACCGGTACATGAAAATACGTAACCTGCTACATCATTATCACCGGCTCCTTCGGCAGTATATGCGCTGCTGTATTGACCGAATTTGGTTGGTGGAATTGTTGCAGTACCGCTGGCCGGATCAATTTTTACAATCAATGGATTAATGACAGAGCCATATGCAGGATTTGGATAAACCTGGCTTAAGTTGATTTGGTTGGTACCCGGCCCATCGGTAACCTGAACGAGGTCACCGGGTGACCAATCCTCCCAGTCGTCTCTCAACACTTTATAGGTACCGGTCATGTTTCCGGTAAAGGGGCAAACAATATAAACTGTAAATGAAAATACAGAATTGTAGTATGCTCCTGTCACCAAACCGCCACCACCATTATCACCGGTAGTGTTTACATCAAAGCTGTATCCTTCTTTAGTAATGATACGGGTATAAAAAGTATAGACAGAGCCGGGTTGCAACGATCCGATGCTTACTCCTAATGCAGTGGCTAACTCCGTTCCGGTTACAGTTAACTGGGTACCCGGTCCTGTATAAGAAACCGATTTAACAAAATGCCATTGAGTAGTATCATAAGAGCCTGTAGAGGTAGCATATAAATTAATATGATCTATAGGCTGGCCATTTGGATACTGGCTCACTTGTATTCCAACTGTTGATGTTGCAATATGAGCGTAATCCAGGTTTAAATTTATGTTTTTGTCAAGTGTCAGGTAAGACCCAAGGCCTAAGTTTTTGTAATCTGAGAAAACATTTAAGCTGTCTTTTTTCTTACATGAATGAATGATGATTACCAAAGTGGCCACCGACAATATATAGAGTATCTTTTTCATGATTTCAGTTTAAATTATTTTATAAAATTATCGGGGTTGTTATCCCAAAATACTTTATCGGCTGCATTACCCGGGTTCTTCTGTGCCGGAGCATTTATATTCCTGTTTATAAATACAGAAGGATAAAAGAATGAACGCATGAACAATCCCGGGTTTGGATATGCAACAGGTAATTGCATATTATCAGGTTTACCGGTACGCCTGTAATTATTATATGGCTCAACACCATTACCCCAGGATGCCAGGTAATATTCTGTCATAATAGTATTCAATCTCTGATTATCGTTCGCAGCATTATCATATTTTGTAAGAACCAGGTTAATGTAATTGTTGATTTGTGTAGAAGAAGGTATGTAGCTTGCAGGAACAGAATAACCTCCTTTTCCGGGGAACCCTAAAACTTTATTAATAGAAGCTTGCACTCCCGATTGTAACAAAGCTCTGGCTGTTCCTGTAGATGTAACACCTAATGTTAGTACTGCTTCAGCTTTCAGAAAATCAGTATAAGAAGATAGCCATATCGGATCTATACCTGCGCCATTTAAACCCATATGTGCTGAAATAGCATCTCCCTGGTCCGCATCAAATTCACCTCCTGCAGGATAAATACCCCAG
Source organism: Bacteroidota bacterium (assembly GCA_018266555.1). GTDB lineage: Bacteria > Bacteroidota > Bacteroidia > Chitinophagales > Chitinophagaceae > UTBCD1. Next base: position 215,687 of record JAFEAF010000001.1, read on the forward strand.
GTAGAACGGAATGACCCGTCTGGCGGTGCACCGGCAGCATCTCCATGATCTCTTCCAAGGTATCCTTTGCCTATCACACAGTAAGGTGATATATCAGGTACGCTTGGATACCATGCCGGTGGAGCATCATTGGCAAAAATAGAACGAGCATAACATGGACAAGTGGAACTGTTCGTCCAATTATAATTTAAAGTTGACCTGTAGAAATAGTAACGGAGCCTTGGATCTCCATCAAACTTAACAAGGCCACCATATTTTTGAGCAGCTACCATCCACATAAAGAAATTACTCAGGTAACCAGGCCCGCCTGCGTCCACATAGTTTGTTGCGTATTGCGGATGACGGCTATCCGGTGCACTTACAGATATTCCGTATTGAAAAACGAAATCCTGTGATGGATCATTAATCAGATCATCTTCTGTTAACAAGGCTTGAATTTTAGTTTTTGCAGTAGGATCCACGAGTCTTGTCTGCATATAAAACTTCAACTTCAATGTTTTTGCAAAAGTTGTCCATAGGTCAGGATCACCGCCATAGAAAAGGTCAGTTTGAGGCCCCGAAGCAGCTCCTGATTTTTGAAAATCAGCAATAGCACTATCCAATAAAGTTTGAACACCTGCATAAATGCTTGCGCCCGGATCTACTTTTGGATTCGTGTTTTCATTTCCTAATACAGCTTCAGAATAAGGAACATCACCAAAGTCATCAACCAAAGTGCCCAGGGTAAACGCAGATAATGTTCTTGCTATTCCTGATTGGATATATTTTTTTTGTGACTGAGCCAAGGGGATTAAAGCTTTAGCATTGGCCAATACACCCGTATATGCATTGGTCCACTCACCGTCAAAACTTGCGGGTGTATAACCATTGCGATAAAATGGACCAACCCAATATTGCTGACGGGTTAGTTCAGCTCCAAGGTCAGACGCTCTTGTCCAGAAGTAACTGAAACTAAGTTGAACCTGGTTTAAATACAAATCCACATCAGCTGTTTCGGGGCTGGGACTATTGGGATTGTTAAGATAACTATTGAACTCTTTCTTACAACTTGTAAATGCTGCAAGTAAGGCGACAGTTAACGTAAGATATATTTTTCTAAATTTCATGATATAATTTCTTTATTGGTTTAGAATGTAATTCTCAAACTTGCACCCATACGGCGTGCAGAAGGACCAGTCAGGAACTCAAGCCCACGTCCGTTGCTTACACCAAGACCAGATACATCCGGATCAAAGTGAACATGTTTAGGAAAATTCGGGGCGTTATACCACAGGTTATTGCCAGATAGTGTTATAGATAAAGATCCGATAGGCAATTTACGAAGCAGCTTTGCCGGAAAGCTGTATGAAAAGGATGCTTCCCTTAGGCGAATACAAGTCTGATCAAAAACTGCACTTTCATCAGGGGCACCATTTGGAAGAGTATTATTATAATAAGCGCCTGAGGTAGAAAGCTGGACCCTGTTAGGTTGGCCATTTTCATCCACACCTGGAAGAATATACGCAGCATACCTGTCAAATTCTGTATCTCTTGTTACACCTCTTCCAAGCAATGCTCCGGCTGTACCGGAAAACATGGTACCACCATGTACATAATCCCATTGCATTCTGAAGCTGATTCCTTTATAAGTAAGAGTAGTAATTCCCGTAAGGTTATATTTTGGATTGGGGTTCGCAATAATTGCAATATCATTTGCTGCTATATAATTTCCATCGCTTCCAACAACCCATTGGCCTGATTTAGGATCTTTTTCAAAAGCGCTAGCCATGATTACACCAAGCGGTTGACCATTAATTGCAAATGTTCCTTCATTGGAATAACCTGAAATATTTACACTTTTCTGGTCTTCAGGTAAACCCGAAACCATGCTTTTGTTTGTTGAGAATAGTCCGTCTAAATGCCATTTCCAGTCTTTGTTTGAAATGGGTGTTATACCCAAAGCAATTTCAATTCCCTTATTGGTTACTTTACCTGCATTGATTTGCTGAGTTAAATAACCACTTGCGGGATCGAGGAACCTGTTTAATATCTGGTCATTTGCCACTCTTTGGTAAACCGTAAAATCAACAGATATTTTGTCTTTAAATAATTTGGCCTCCAAACCAGCTTCAGTTTCTTTCAACAATTCAGGTTTCAAATTCGGGTTAGGCAGCTGAGATGCAAATGCATTTACATTTATAGACTGACCTGAGTTAGTTAAGAATACCCGTGTTGAAGTGTAGAGATAAGGCCTTGTCGAATATGGCGGAGGAAAGTTTGCACTGGTTGAATATCCTATACGAAGCTTCAGGTAATTAAGAACATTATTATTTTTCAGACTCTGAAACGCTGAAGTCGGAAGAAAGGCAATACTTACACTGGGATAGAGAATGCTCCTGTATTTATCTTCCACAGTTGATGTCCAGCTATTGCGGCCTCCAAGGGTCAGGTATGTGTAATCCTGATATCCTATTTGTGCCTGTGCAAAAACTCCTGTTTCAAGCCTGCTTGATACATAATTAAGGCTGGAACCATTTTCGCTGTATGGAGAATGGGAAACAAAATTTTCCTGATTGAATATTCCATAAACCAACTGCTCAGCGCCTGTAGTACCTGTTTGGCTATAATCATATTTTCTACGGTTAGCTCCGGCATCTACATTTAATGAAAAATTAGCGTTGATATTGTGATTGTAATTTAAAAGAATTGAATGATCCCAGATAGTATTGTTTCCATTTGATTCACGGAAAATTCCGGTAGGGGTGGAAATACCGCCTTTATTCTGAGCATACGTTTCATATTCAGTGTAACTATCATAGCCTACCCGGTAAGACAGGTTCAGGCTTTTCATTATTTCATATCTCGCCTGAATTTGGCCATAAGTTCTTTTTACATTGTCTTGCGTAAAAGAATTGTATAAAGTCCAGCGGGGATTTTGAATATCATTCCCGTTACGATAGTAAACGGAAGAATGATCGAGTGGATTTTCATAAGGTAGATTCATCAGGTCTATTGCAGTTGGTGTATACATTACGTTTCCAAATATGGAAGTATTCACGGCATTGTTCCCATAACTGTTACTGGTAGGCGGGGATTTTACATTATTGGATACATAGTTAATAGTTCCTGAAATCGTTATCTTATTTGTCAATTTTGCGGTACCCCCCATGCCGATAGAATTTTTGATCATTCCGTTTTCCGGAAGATAACCCTGGTCATCTGTATAGCTGTAGTTCATATTATAGTTTACAGCAGGGGTGGATCCGGCAATATTAATAGAAGTATTACTCATTACACCGGTGCGGAAAAATTCATGAACGCTATTATAAAATTTATAAGGGTATAGCACCCCTTTGTATTGTGGAAATGCAGTATTCATCCAGCCTTTATCATAAGGATGTTGAACCATGGCTGGAGGGTCGGTAAATTTTGCACCCCAGTTACTAAAAAAGAGAAGACCTAAACTTTGATCAAAACCACCTCCGTATAAACGGTTGTAATCCGGAAGCACTGCTTGAGTTGCAAATACAGATTGTGACACTGTCACTTCATTTTTTGCATTTGTCTTTTGAGTGGAACCGTTCTTGGTTGTGATTAATATCACACCATTTCTACCTTGTTCTCCATATAATGTAGTTGCACTTAGACCTTTCAGGATGCTGATGTTCTCAATATTATTAGGATCCAGGTCAAGAAAACGGCTGGATGTCTGGTGGCCGTAAGTAAAATCGGCTTGCGCATTGGTGCTTGCATCAAACGGAACACCATCCACAATAAAAAGCGGTTGGGAATTACCGGTTATGGTACTTATAGCACGAATGGTAATATTTGTACCGCTACCACTTAAGCCGCTTGTATTTAAAATATTTAAGCCGGGAGCTTTTCCACTAAGCACCCTGGCAATATCACCTTCAGATCTCATCTCAAGAGATTCCTTGCCTACTGTGGAAACAGCATATCCAAGCGCCTTCTTTTCACGCTTGATACCAAATGTAGTTACGACTACTTCGCTTAATGATTGATCCATCAGTTTGAGTGAGACATCTAATACAGTGCGGCTTCCTACAGATACTTCTTTTGTTTCGTATCCAACGCCGCTAATCACGAGAACTGCATTGGGATGAACACTTAATTTGAAAGTCCCATCTTCACCTGTAGTAGTTCCCGATTTGGTGTTTTTTACCTGTACTGTTACATTGGAAATGGGGGCTCCGTTTTGGTCTGTAACCTTTCCGGTTACGATGTTTTGTGCCAGTGCTTGCCGGGCAAATAGAAATAAAACGCCCAGCAAGAGCATTGTCAGTTTTCTCATGTTGTTTAAATTTTAAATAAAAAGCAGTTATCGAAATCGAAATTCAATCTATAAAATAAATATAAGAAGAATTTACAATTTCAAATTTTTTTTTGCATTAAATCAGGGGGTGTTGAAAATTTATTAAAAAAATTTTTCAGGAATCCCGGAAAATTAATTACGGAAATTGAAATGAACTATTTGTTTATAGCCGACAGGAATGTATTTTATAAAATAGATAAGGGAATTATTGTGATTTAGGATAATTCAGGCTTCATTTTTTGGTTTTCAAATAGGTTTTTACGCTTTAAAATATTCTATAATAAGTGAAGAAGGGTTTTTTATAAAAAAGTAAAATAAAATTAAAGGTCTCTCCGATTGTTTAATTTAAAACAAATCCACCATACAAAAGAAGTAAGTATTACTGTATAGAGAATATGAATATTGATGCTCGCCAACGCTTTTTCATAAGCTTCTTTATCTATTCTTCCCATAAATGCAGGCATGGGAATCAACCGGTCCGATATTTCTAATGGTAAATATTCACCAATATCATTTGCTTTCCATTTGGCTAATCCAACGAGTATGGGCTCAAAAACTATAAAATAAAACATAAAAACTCCCAATGCAATAAATGCTTTCCGGATTAAGAAGCCAACAAGAAATGCAATGGATAGCTGTGCAAAAGTTTGTAAGGCAAACAAACCGGAATAATAAGCCATTCCCCATATATCACTTCCATCGCCTTCCGAAGTAAAGCCTGTGATAAGACAAATGGCAATATATAAAAATGTTACTAGCAGAGATACCAGCAATACATCAATTAATTTACTTGCCATAAATTGATTCCGGCTCCACCCGTCAATGATATTCTGGCGATTGGTTTTATAGGTATATTCATTTGTAATAAACATAATAACGACTACGGAAGGAATGAAAACAAAAAGAGATGAAGAAAAAGCCAGCGTATGCCAAACTTCCGGAAATGAAAAAGGATTCCCGATAAGCGCTTTAATGATGGCTGCCGTTTCTCCTTTTTTATTTGCAAAGTTCTCATAAATATTATGGAAAATATAGCTGATGCCCGGATAAGAAAGCGCTGTCAACCCGATGATACCCCAAAATGCTTTATACTTTTTTATTTTCAGCCATTCTGTTCTTATAAGATTATTCATAATACCAGTTGAAGAATTAGTGGTTCGTTAATTCAAAAAATTTTGCTTCCAGCCTTTTCTTTTTCAGTAAAAGATGATTCAATACAATGTCATTTTGAAAACAATGGCGATTGATATCATCTAATTTAGCGGTGCCTTTCGGTAAAACAGCATGAACTGTTTTTGTGGAGCTATCAATCGTAACATTATTACTGATCTGTTGTAATACTTTAGACAGCGTTTCAAGATCAGTAGCGCCGGCTTCTACAATATCTTCATCCATCAAAACTTCATCTACATCACCGGTGGTAAGCAGGTTACCTGTTTTCAGAATGGCAACATGGGTACAAACTTTTTCCACTTCATCTAATAAATGACTCGCCATAATAATTGTGTGCCCGAGGCTTCTTAATTCAATGATAAGTTGCCTGATTTCTGCAATACCAACCGGGTCGAGTCCATTGGTAGGTTCATCAAGCACCAACACCTGGGGTTGTCCCAGTAATGCAGCGCCGACGGCAAGGCGTTGTTTCATTCCAAGGCTATATGTTTTGAAACGGCTGTTTCGACGCTCATATAAATTTACTTTTTTTAAAACTGTATCAATATCTGATGTAACGCCTCTGCCACTGATGGCTTGTGTTATTTTTAAATTGTCTGATGCGGATAGGTAATGATAGAAATTAGGAGTTTCCAGCAACGAGCCGATTTTTTTTCTTTGCTCTGGTGAACCCGGATGCCCGAACCAGGAAAACGAACCATTGTTAGCTTTCAACACATCGAGAATTATACTGAGCAAAGTGGTCTTACCACTGCCGTTAGGACCAAGGATACCAAAGACACTTCCTTCTGGTACATCAAACGAAACGTTATTCAATGCCCGGATGGCACCATAGTATTTGGTGATATTACGTAGGGAGAGGACAGCATTCATGAAATGATGTTTAATCAGGAACGAATATACCGGATTTGATGTATAAAACTTTTTTGTATAGTATTTACTTACAGGAATTAATTCACCGGAATCAAAAGAGAAACTTAGTTATCAAAATAAACGGCAAATAATCTTTCTTTCTCCATTCTTCCTTTCAGGTGAATCTCACCAATCTCACTGATACTGCAGGAATGTGGTTGAGAGAAATTTTGCAAAAAATCTCCGGATAAAACAAAAGAATGATTAAGTTCATGGCATTTGCTGCGAATCCTGGCTGTAGTATTCAAAGTATCTCCGCTGTAAACAAGGTCTTTTTTGATAATGCCAATATAACCGGCCGTCACTTCACCGGAGTGGATGCCGGTTTTGAAAGTGGGGCAGCATTCATATTTCCTTAGATATATTTTTTCTTTTTTAACAAGAACAGCAGATGCCTGCCTGATAAAATTGAGGCAGCGTTGTTTGTTCTGTAGAGTGTTTTTCCATGATAATACGATTTCATCGCCGACATATTGATATATCTGCCCTCCATTGGCCATGATCGGTTCTGTGATGTCAGCAAAAAAATCTTTTAGCATGTTGAAATATTTTTCGTGGCCTAATTTTTCTGCAATAGAAGTAGAATCATTGATGTCCAGAAAAATAAAGATTCTGTTTTCAATCCGTGGCTTATTATAGCGGCCCCTGATGATATTGGAAAAACCGCCGGGGCCATACTTGTCAATTACTTCAAGGAGGAGGATGGAAATAAAAGCCAGTAGCCCCAGGTCGAGTATGAACATAAGAAAGCTCGGGGTGAGCAGTATCTGGTTAAAAAAAACGTCAGAGAATTGATCAAAACTGCCATGATAACGGATTACAAAATAAGCAGCGAGGAAAATGACAGCAACCACCCAGAATAATACAAATGTCAATGTCATTCTCAGCAGGATAGAAAGCCAAAAGGGTAAATGGCGGAAAGCGTTTTTCAGAAAGAAGGCTTCAACAGAACAAACTATAAAGCCGATAATAGCAAAGGCAAGTGAAAAATAACTAAGCCGCCTGGTTGCAAGCACTTCACGTTCTACACCTATGATATTGTATAAAAATAAAATGCTGAAGAGTACCCAGATAACGGAAATGTTGGTCACAATATAAAGCCGGTATAGAAATACTTTGCGTGAAATCATAAGCATCACCTTATTACTGTTAAAAATAAAGATAGCTGCTAACAGTGATTGTAGAAATGCACAAACTAATTTCTGACGGGTTTTCCACTTTTTAAAACACTCTGAATCCTTTCCAAGGTTTTCTTTTCACCACATAAAGTAAGAAAAGCTTCCCTTTCCAGGTCTAATAAATATTGTTCGGAGACAAGTGATTGTTCGGTCAGGTCACCACCACACATTACGTAGGCTAATTTTTTTGCTACTATTACATCATGATCGGTTGCATAATTGGCCCGCCACATTCCATTGATGCCTGCATACAATGCGCCTAAGGCAGAGCGGCCTAAGACTTTTATATTGTTTCGTGGAACAGGAGTAACGTATCCACTGTCAAAAATTTCAATCGCAGATTTTTTTGCTTCCGCTATTCTGCGATTCTGGTTGATCACTACTTCATCATGTCCTTTTCGATATACACCAATATCAAATCCTTCCATTGCAGAAGTTCCCACTTTGGCAGTGGCAATGGTAAAGAAACGATTTTTTAAGGTGATGGTTTCCGGTTCATCTTCATGCATTTCATCGGAGGCTCTGACAACAAATTCTTTTGTGCCGCCACCACCGGGGATCAACCCAACGCCCAATTCTACTAACCCGGTATATGTTTCAGCGGCAGGGCAACATTTATCCGAATGCAAACTCAGTTCGCAAGCGCCGCCTAACGCTAATCCATGTGGCGCCACCACAACCGGAATAGAAGAATATCTTGCCCGCATCATTGTATTTTGAAAAAGACGGATGGCCATATCGAGTTCATCATATTCCTGTTCTATGGCAAGCATAAAAATCATTCCTACATTGGCACCTGCAGAAAAATTGGCACCTTCATTAGCAATAACTAATCCTTTATAATTTTTTTCTGCTTTTTCAATAGAAGTTTGAATTCCGCTCAGCACATCACCTCCGATACTTCCCATTTTAGTAAACCATTGCAGGCCTAACACATCATCACCCAGGTCATATAATTTGCAACTGGCATTTTTCCAAACTAATTTCTGTTCATAATTACTTAAAATGATAAATGAATCACCGCCGGGCAGTTCTTTGTACGATTTTATTATAGGATCATAACTTAATTTCTTCCCATTCTCAATTTTATAAAAAGATTTAATTCCTTTTGAAAGCATTTCATCCACCCATGCAGCAACTTTATATCCTGCCTCCTGCATGGCTTTCACCGTTTTTTCAACACCAAGAGTATCCCAGCTTTCAAAAGAACCTATTTCCCAGCCGAAACCGGCCATCATCGCATCATCCACCCGATAAATCTCATTGCTGATTTCCGGAATGCGATGCGAGATGTAAGAAAACAATCCATAATGGAAATGACGATAAAATTCTCCGGCTTTGTCCTGGCCGCCACATAACATTTTTAATCGCTGCTGCAAATCTTCTATGGGTTTTGCAGTTTCAACCGTTGCAAATTTTGGTTTGACTCTGGGTTTGTATTCAAACGTTTTCAGGTCGAGCGCAAGAATTTCTGTTTCTCCTTTACTACCTTTTGTCTTTTTAAAAAATCCCTGGCCAGTTTTATCTCCAAGCCAGTTATTCGCAACCATTTTATCAAGCCATGCAGGAATATTGAAAATATTTTTGGCTTCATCATTCGGGCAATTTTCATAAACACCTTTTGCCACTTTTACCAATGTATCAATACCTACAACATCTGCTGTACGGAATGTAGCTGATTTGGGACGCCCGATGATGGGCCCGGTCAATGCATCTACTTCATCAATGGATAATCCTAATTTATCAACAAGACTGAAAATGGACATGATGCCATACACTCCGATACGATTAGCAATAAATGCAGGTGTGTCTTTGCAAAGCACAGTGGTTTTTCCCAAATACAGATCACCGTAATGCATGAGAAAATCAACCACAGAAGGATCCGTATCTGGTGTAGGAATAATTTCGAGCAACCGTAAATAACGGGGAGGGTTAAAAAAGTGTGTGCCGCAAAAATTTTTTTTGAAATCTTCGCTTCTTTCTTCGCTTAATAAATGAATTGGAATACCGGAGGTATTGGATGTAATTAATGTTCCGGGTTTGCGAAACAACTCTACTTTTTCATACACAGATTTTTTGATATCTAATCTTTCAACAACTACTTCAATGATCCAGTCACAACCGGAAATATCTTTCATGTTATCCTCAAAATTGCCGGTGGAAATTTTTTTCAGCGCATCCTTATAATAAAGAGGAGAGGGATTGCTTTTAACTGCAGCGGCCAGCGAATCATTGACAATTTTATTTCTTGCTTTGGAGTCTTTGGTTTCTGTAGCTTCTTTGGGTACAATATCAAGTAATAAAACAGGTATACCTATTCCTGCAAAATGACAGGCAATTCTTGAGCCCATTACGCCACTACCCAGTACAGCAACCTTTTTGATTAATCTGTTCGACATATCCAAATAGTTAGTTAAACAACTAATTTATATGCCGAAATTAAGTGATTTTTCTTGTTTAAAGTGTGCGGAGATTTATTGCTGCAGCGGTTCTAATCCGCAATCCACAGTGATCTGAATAGTTTTGGAGATACTATTCCGGACATCCCAGGGTATAGATATATTATAGTCAGCTAATAATATGTTGAAAACAGAATTTGCATGGAGTTTCCCTTCCTTTACAGAAATAGAACCGGTAGTTTCTACATCTTTTGTTTCACCATGCAGCGTCAACCGGCCTTTCACATTGACTCTGTAATTTCCATCTTTGGTATAATTAACTTCGTTGTTGTTGATGATCTGACCTTTAAATTCGGATTTAGGAAATTTATCACTTTCCACATAATCAGAATTGAAATGTTCCTGCATCAGTGCTTTTTTGAATTCAAATCCTTTCAGTAAAACGGCAAATTGAAGTTCGCCGGTTTTGGAATCCAGTACTGCAACGGCAGTTTTATTGGATGCATTAATATTTTCCATAGAGGTGGAAGAGTATAAAGATATTTTACCACTCTTGGTGTAATATTTTCCCTGCGCACCCGCAATAAATGAAATCAACAAACAAACAATGCTTAAAATAAATCCAGTTTTTTTCATCAGCTTAATTTTCGTTTTTAATAATGGCACATCGGTTTAAAATTACATCGGAGCCTAAGCCCATTTCATCTTTGTTGAACCCGGTACAGGCTCCACGTACCGTAACAGACGAGCCACTAACCAGTTTGGCTGCATCTTTTTGATGTGTGGAGTCCATTGAACAACGTACGGAAGAAAGACTGCCGGGGTCACCTAATACCAAAGTATAAGACCCTTTATCATCCGTTTCAATTTTTTTAATGTTGCCATTTACTTCAATTACCTTGCCGAGATATTTTTGATTGGACGATGAATCATTTGTTTCATAGGCATGAACCATATCTATAGCTGTAATTTTTACATCCGCTTTAACATCGGCTATATCCGTACTGGTACGGTTATATTCTTTCAGTCCCTGCCATACCCCAATGGCGATGGCAATTAACAGGAGAAGGCCGGTAAATTTTCTATAATTTTTTAGTGAAATGAATAGGAGGATGAGCACTATCAGTATGCCAGCTATAATTTTTAATGATAAAGGAAGTATCATAAAATGTATTTGTCTTTTTAAGAAATTAAATCGAATGCTGAAATAAAAAGGTTGTGTATTCCAAAATATAAAATTAGCTGACTGTTGATCCCGGTTCCACCGTATTTTCAGGTTTTAACAAATATAATTTTCCATTTTTATCTTCTGCTGTTAAAATCATACCCTGGCTTTCAATACCCCGCATTTTCCTCGGAGCAAGGTTTACAACTACGATCACCTGTTTACCTGTTATTTCTTCCGGTTTGTAATGTTGGGCAATGCCGGATACAATTGTTCTTTTTTCAGTACCCAGATCCACTTCAAGTTTTAAAAGCTTGTCTGCTTTCTCCACTTTTTCGCAAGCGGTAATAGTTCCGGCTTTCAATTCCAGTTTTGCAAAATCGTCATAAACAATTTGAGGTTTGAGGTTTGAAGTTTGAGGTTCTGACTCCTGGCTTCCGGCTCCTGACTTATTTTCTTCCATAGTATTTGTTTTTTCTTGTGCCTTCAATGCATTAGCTCTTAATTTTTCAACCTGTGCTTTGATCTCTTCATCTTCAATTTTCCTGAATAATAATTCCGGCGGCCTTAAACTATATCCTACACTCAATAATTTCAATTTACCTGCATTTTCCCAATCCATCATTTTATCCACCACTTTCATCAGGTGCTGCATTTTCTTTGCAGTATTGGGTAAAAAAGGGTTAATGAGAATGGCGAGATTGGCTGTCAATTGCAAACATAAATGCAGGCAATTATCAATTAACTGTTGGTTAGCTCCCGATTCCGGGCTCCCGGCTACTGGCTCACTGGCCTTCTTCCACGGCTCTTTTTCCTGCAAATATTTATTTCCTTTTCTTGCCAGGTCAATCACTTCAAACAATGCATCACGAAAATGAAATTCTTCAATGGCTTTTTCAATTTTGCCTTTTGCATTTTTAATTTCTTCAATTAATGCTTTGTCTGTATTGTCTAAAATGTCTTCATGCAACTTTGGAACTTTGCCCCCGCATAGTTTGTGCATCAAAACAAAAGTCCTGTTCACAAAATTTCCAAAGATGGCCACCAGTTCGCTGTTATTTCTTTCCTGGAAATCTTTCCAGGTAAAATCATTGTCTTTTGTTTCGGGCATATTGGCGCAAAGCATATAACGCAATACATCTTCACATCCCGGAAAATCTTTTACATATTCATGCACCCACACAGCCCAATTGCGGGAAGTGGAAACTTTTTCACCTTCTATATTTAAAAACTCGTTGGCCGGAACATTGTCTGGCAACACAAAATTTCCGTGTGCTCTCAGCATGGCAGGAAAAATGATGCAATGGAAAACGATATTATCTTTTCCAATAAAATGAATGAGTCTTGTACCTGCCTGTTCGGTAGGCAGGTCTTTTTTACACCAGTAATCTTCCCATTTCTCAGTAAGTTCTTTGGTAGCGCTGATATAGCCGATTGGCGCATCAAACCATACATACAACACTTTCCCTTCGGCGCCGGGGAGAGGAACTTTTACTCCCCAATTGCTGTCTCTCGTCATGGCTCGTGATTGTAAGCCGTTATCTAACCAACTTTTACATTGACCATATACATTATTCTTCCATTCCGTATGCCCTTCCAGGATCCATTCCTTCAGCCACGCTTCATAATTCTGCAATGGAAAATACCAATGTTTTGTTTTCTTTTTTACAGGTACAGCATCGCTCAATGTACTTTTCGGATTGATCAGCTGTTCCGGGCTTAGTGAAGTACCGCAGCGTTCACATTGATCACCATAAGCATTGGGATTGCCGCAAATTGGGCAGGTGCCGGTAATGTATCTGTCCGCTAAAAATGTTTTTGCTTTTTCATCATAATATTGTTCTGTTTCTTTTTCTTCAAACAAATCATCATCATACATTTTTTTAAAAAATGTAGCAGCCGTTTCATGATGCACTTTATTGGATGTACGGGAATAGATGTCAAATAAAATTCCCATCTGTGCAAAGCTCTCTTTGATGATCGCATGATATTTATCAACGATCTGTTGCGGACTTACTCCTTCTTTCATCGCACGGATAGTGATCGGAACACCATGCTCATCGCTGCCGCAAACAAATTTTATATCCCGTTTTTGTGCCCGCTGATAACGAACATAAATATCGGCTGGAATATATACCCCGGCCATGTGGCCGATATGTACAGGACCATTGGCATAAGGTAATGCTGCTGTAACCAATATCCGCTTGAAATCTTTCATTAAAACATAAAATAAATGGATGCAAAAATAGTTAATTGAAAGCAGAGAAATTATTGAAAATTGGCCGGGGTGGAAATTTCAAGATCCTTACAAATCTTTTTGACAAGGTTATTTTAAATTTCTTTATGGCGAGGAACCGATGAGATTTTTTTATTGAATTGGTTTTGAAATATCGAATGATTACTACCTTCACGAATTAATTAGCAGTTGCATTGGTTAAGGTGTTTGATAAAATTATTTAATTTCATGAAGCCAGTTCAAGAGGCTCTTTAATAAAACGAGTGTCTTTTAATTCTTTATCAGAGAGCATTCGCTGAGTTTCAGTGACAAGATGTAATGCTTCTAACAAATTTGCTTTAGCTTCTTCTAATGTATCTCCCTGGGTATTTATTCCGGGGATCTCTTCTACAAATGCAATATAGCCCCCTTCCTCTGCTTCCTGGAAAACTGCCGTAAGTTTTAATTGAGTTTTCATAAAATGTCTTTCTCAAAGTTAATCATTTGTTGCAACTTTATCTAATGAACAGAAAGCATTTCTTTGCAACAGTACTTCCGCTTGCCGTTTCAGTTAAAGCAGTTGCTAAGCAAGCTGCAAACATTAAAGAAAATTTGGACGAGGCAGTAACTCCACAAATACCCCGTTATCTTAAAAGCGGGGATACCATCGGCATTACTGCCCCGGCAGGTTATATAACTGCTGAAGAAATTGCACCATCTGTTCAATTGATGGAAAGCTGGGGCTATAAAATAAAAGTGGGAAAAACCATTGGTGAAAAAGATTTCACTTTTGCCGGCACGGACGAAGAACGGTTGTCTGATTTTCAGGAAATGCTTGATGATACGAAAGTAAAAGCCATTATGTGTGCAAGAGGCGGCTATGGTACCGTTCGCATTATTGATCGTATAAAATGGGATCATTTCAAAGCAAAACCTAAATGGATCATCGGGTTCAGTGATATCACCGTATTACATGCGCATATCAACCGGAATTTTGGCATTGCAACCATACATTCCAAAATGTGTAATAGTTTTCCCGATGATTGGAGCAAAGCCGAAGCTATACAAGTAGAAACCATCGAATCCATTCACAAAGCATTGAGTGGAGAAAAAATGAAATATGAGGCTACCCTCAATGCTGATAATCGTTTAGGAATTGCTGAAGGAATTTTAGTTGGAGGAAATTTAAAAACTTTAGAAACACTGGCTTGCTCGGCTTCCGATCTTTATACCGCAGGAAAAATTTTATTTGTAGAAGATACCGGGGAATATATGTACAGCATTGACCGGATGTTCTGGAGTTTAAAACGAGCCGGTAAGTTATCTCATCTGAAAGGTTTGATCATCGGGGGATTTAAAGTAAAATCGGATCCCGATACTGAAGATTTTGGTGAAACATTGGAACAAATTGTTCTTAAAAAAATAAAAAATTACAAGTACCCGGTTTGTTTTGATTTTCCCGTAGGTCATCAGAAGAATAATTTTGCGCTGAAGTGCGGTGTAAGACACCGGCTTCAGATAAAACCGGAATCTGTAAGTTTGAAAGAAATATAGAGTGTGCCTGATTGTTAGGTTTTATTACAAACAAATCATTAAATATTCGAACCATAAATTATGATCACAACACCACCATATTTAAAAAAGGGCGACACTATCGGGCTGGTCTGCCCGGCAGGATATATGGCTTTTGAAAAAGCACAGGCTTGTATTAATACTTTGGAACAATGGGGTTACCGGGCAAAGACGGGAAGCACTGTTGGAGGTGATTCACAAAATTATTTTTCTGGTACTGATGAAGAAAGGCTGAATGATTTTCAAAAAATGCTGGATGATGATGAAGTAAAAGCGGTTCTTTGTGCAAGGGGCGGTTATGGTACATCAAGAATCATTGACAGCATTAAGTTTAAAAAATTTGAACAACAACCCAAATGGATCATCGGGTTCAGCGATATCACAGTTTTACATTCGCATCTATATTCCAATTATTACATCTCATCCTTACATGCACCCATGGCATCAGCATTTAATGATGGTGTCGCTGAAAATGAATTTGTTTTGTCTTTGAAAAATGCTTTGGAAGGAAAAAAGATAAAATACCAAAGCCCGGTTCATGAATTTAATAAGAAAGGAGAGGGGATTGGTGAATTGGTAGGCGGTAATTTAGCTTTGCTCACCCATCTTATCGGAACGGATTCTGATATTAAAACCAAAGGAAGAATATTATTTGTAGAAGACATCGGTGAATACCTTTATAATATTGACCGCATGATGCGACAATTAAAAAGGAGTGGAAAATTATCAAAGCTTGCCGGGTTGATCGTTGGAGGGTTTACGGATATGAAAGATACGGATCGGCCATTTGGAAAAACAGCATATGAAATCATTCATGAAATTGTGAAAGATTATGATTATCCTGTTTGTTATGGATTTCCTGTCAGTCATGCAAAAGAAAATTATGCTTTAAAAGTTGGAGTGGGCTATAAGTTGAAGGTTACAAAAAATAAGGTAGTATTGGAAGAGTAGCAAATGGGGAATGCTAGAAGCAAGCAGAAAATCGTCAATTGGCTATGATGAACAATAAGGTATTCGTAAATCTTATCCCGATAGCTATCGGGATGTAATTAGTAATTTATTTACCACTTCAATATATCCCGGATAAAATTGTGGTATTCGTCAAAAGATGGAAGGTTGTTATGCCCTCCTCCATGAATACGAATCAATGTGATCTTACCCGGGTTTAATTTTTGCAAAGCCTCACTATGGCGAATGGGAATGAGCCGGTCTTTGGTGCCATGAATAATGTAGGTATGACAATTTACTTTTTGCATCCATTTATCTGTTCTAAGATGATAGCGTAATACAAATCGTACCGGTAGTAGCGGAAGAAACCGCTCCACGGCCCTGGTGAAATTATAAAAAGGAGAGTCTAAGATCAGGTATCGGGGATTATTGTCGGAAGCAATCTTTGCGGCAAAACCACTTCCCAGACTTCTGCCATATACAATGAGATGCTGTTCTGTATATTTTTCCACCAGCCTTTCATATACATATTGCATATCGCCGAGCATTTCTTTCTCATTTCGTTTCCCGGTGCTTTTACCAAAACCCCGGTAATCAACCAACACCACATCATAATCATACCGGTAAAAGTCACGGGCATATTTGGCCCAGCCTTTAATACTCCTGGTGTTTCCATGGAAATAAAGTATCAAGCCTTTTGGTTCTTCCCTGTAAAAATGCAACCCATTTATCCGCACACCCGGAGCTGCATCAAAAAAATATTCTTCAAAAGGTATATTGTATTTGAATTGGAAATCCTGTTTTAGTTTCTCGGGTTTGAAAATGAATTTATCCTGCAAAAAATAAATGGCAATACATAAAACAATAACTCCTGCTATAATATCTATTACAAACTTTGGCACCGGAAATAAAATTATGATTTTGAAATCTTTTTTCAGAGAAGTTGCCTGTCCTTAATCTTCCACCCGTTTTAATTTGAGATGAGTCACAGGAGCAACGATCAAGGGGAATTTTTCTACTGTTACATTGGCTACATCCAGCCCAAAGCCTTTTTCTTCAGAAAGGCTTATTTCTTTGAGCCAGAAATAAAGTTTCATAATGATACGCTCCCAAAAAGGCAGCTCATTATCCTGGCTTAAATATTTTTCCAAAACTATAAACTGGAGATCACCTACTACATTATTGCTGGCAAGACTTTCATACCGGCTGGCAATATTGACTTCTTTATTGGTTACCAGGTCCTCTACCACTTTGCGGAACATAAGATTGATCCGGGGCTCCATACGAAATCCTAACCTGAAATCAATCCGGATGATGTCATTGGGTATTATATGTTCCACTTTGTATTCACAGGTATATGGATCATCCAATGTATCCACATGTACGAACCAGTAAATATCTACCCGTTTTGGTTTTTTATTTAATATGGAATAAATAATCTTATGCTCGATCTCTTTGGGATTATTAGCGCTGGTGAGGTAAACAAGGTGTGTGGCATATTTTGGAATGGACCGGTCATTGCTCAGCTCCTGGATTTTGGGAATATAATGATCCAGGCGAACAAATTCCACATAACGGTTCTTGATCTTTCGGGCCCGGTACCAGGTGTACATAATGATAAATAAAATACCGCCAACGATCAACGCTACATAACCGCCATGGGGAAACTTGTCAAGATTCGCAATCAGGAAACTGAATTCAATAGTAAAATACACAGCGAGATATAGATAAATTAATAAAGGCATCGTCCTTCGGGATACTAAAAAATTTGCAAACAAAATAGAAGTAGCAATCATACATAATGTAATAGCCAGGCCATACGCTGCTTCCATATTGGTTGATTTTTTAAAATATAAAACGATGCCGGTACAGCCGATAAATAGCAGCAAATTAACTCCCGGCACATACATCTGTCCTCTTTCTTCCGTAGGATAAACCAATTTCAATTTAGGCCATAAGTTCAAACGCATGGCTTCGCTGATCAATGTATAAGAACCGGAAATCAATGCCTGGCTTGCAATGATGGCCGCTGAAGTAGCAATTAATATCCCGATAAATTTGAATTCCTGCGGCATGATGCCATAAAATGAATTAAATCCGCCGGACTCTATCATGTCAGCCGTGATCACTTGTCCATGATAGTGTGCCAATAACCAGGCGCCTTGTCCAAAATAATTCAGCAGCAGGCATACTTTTACAAAAATCCATGATATGCGGATATTATTTCTTCCGCAATGGCCGAGATCTGAATACAATGCTTCTGCACCTGTGGTACACAAGAAGACGGCGCCAAGAATATAAAATCCTTTCGGATAGGTAGTTAAAAGTTCAATAGCATAATGCGGACTCAGGGCTTTTAAAATTCCCATATCATCAACAAGGTGCATACTACCCAAAACGGCCATCATTAAAAACCAAATAGTCATCATAGGTCCAAAAAGCCTTCCGATGGATACGGTGCCAAACTGCTGCATAAAAAACAATACCGTTAAGATGGCAAGTACAATATAAACAATAGTCCAATCCCCAATATTACTGAATGCGCTGGTCTGACGCAGACCTTCTATCGCTGAAGTGACTGTAATTGGAGGAGTGATCATTCCATCAGCAATGAGTGCAGCGCCACCGATCATGGCTGGAATAACCAGCCATTTTTTTTGACGACGCACTAATGCAAACAAAGAAAATATGCCACCCTCGCCCCGGTTGTCAGCTTTTAAGGTCAGAATCACATATTTGATAGTTGTTTGCAGGGTAAGTGTCCAGATGATACAGGAAAGAGATCCAAGAATTAATTTCTCAGTAATTGCTTTGTCTTTAGTAATAGCATTTAAAACGTACAAAGGTGAGGTACCAATGTCTCCATAAATAATGCCCAGCGCAATAATAAGTCCTGCGATAGTGACTTTGTTCGTCGGTATTTTCACTTTCTGGCGGTTATGGTTTAGCCCCTGGTACAGATTTAAATTCTGTAGGGATAAGGGGCAAAGGTATATGCAAATTTTATTAAATAGCACCGGAATTGTTTTGAGGTTTTTCAGCAAGCGGGAATGAAGCGGGTTCTTTAGAAATTGTTATAAATCGCTACGTTCATCGTTGTATCCACACTTAATCATCAAAAAAGTAAGGGTTTTGGCAGGTAACTTGTAACTTTATTGACTAAAAAAGAATATACTATGATTAAGGGAAAATGGTTTTTCTGTATGGTTTTGTGTGCTGCGAGTTCCCTGGTTTCAGCCCAAAAAATTGTTTACTCAGAGCCGGACCGAGATGATACCCGGAGAATGAACTTTGATATTATCGGGAAAATTGATGGAAATTTCCTGGTGTATAAGAATATCCGCAACAGCAATTCAATAGTACTTTTCAATGATGAAATGAAACAGGCCAGTAAGGTGAACCTGGATTTTCTGCCGGACTATGACCGTATGATCAATGTGGACTTTTTTGCCTACGGCAATTTTTTCTACATGATTTATCAATATCAAAAACGCAATATCATTTACTGTATGGCTGTGAAACTGGATGGAAATGGTAAAAAAATTTCCGATATAATGGAAATGGATACCACCCGGATCGGCTTTGCCGCTAATAATAAAATTTATACAGTACTCACCAGCGAAGACAAAAGCAAACTCATCGTTTTTAAAATCAACAGCAAGAACAAGCGTTTGTATTTTATGACCACCATGTTGTATGATAATAATCTTCAACTCCTGAAAAAAAGCCGCCTGACCATCCCTATGGAAGACCGGGATGAATACCTGAATGAATTTAACCTGGATAATGACGGCGACCTGGTATTCACCAAAATTTTGCGCAGCAATAATGATAATATTTCCCAGGCTTATTTTATTATTAAGCCTGCAGCAGATGATACTTTACGGGCAAACGAACTGAAACTGGATAAAATTTATTTGGATGAAATCCATATAAAAGTGGACAATTTCAACAAACGCTACCTAATCACTTCTTTTTATTATCTGCAACGCCGGGGCAATATTGAAGGATTTTATTACTATATATGGGATATTAAATCGGCAACTACTTTTCGCCAGGATACTATCAGCTTTAATGATGACCTTAGAAAAGAAGCAAGAGGTGAAAACTCTACCAGGATGGCATTCAACGATTATTTTATCCGGAACATAATTATTAAAAAGGACGGAGGCTTCCTGATAGCCAGTGAATGTTATTACACTACTTCCCGGTATAACAGCTGGAACCGATGGGATTATTTATACGGGTCTCCGTTTAGTTCGCCGATGGGTTATTATTATTATTCTCCCTATTACAACAATCTCTGGTGGAACTCCCGATATTATAACTCTTCCAATGTAAGGTATCATGCAGATAATATTACTGTATTATCTTTTGATGAAAACGGAAAACTGCAATGGAGTAATGTAATCGGGAAAAGCCAGTTTGATGACCAGTCTGACGATGAAATCTCTTTTCAGTTAATGAATACCGGGGGCCAACTGCATTTCCTGTTTAATGATTTTGAAAGAAGAACAAACCTGCTGAATGATTATACCCTTTCACCCGATGGGCAATTAAATCATAATCCGACATTGAAGAACCTGGACAGGGGTTATGAGTTTATGCCTAAATACGGGAAGCAGGTTAGCGCTAAACAAATTATAATTCCCTGTATTCACAGAAATCTGATTTGTTTTGCAAAAATTGATTATAATTAAACTGAGTTGAACCAATCCTTTATCTGTGGTCGGAATATTTAAACAAAAAACTCCTGCTAATATTTTAATCCTGCTTCTGTTCGGGATACTTATCAAGCTCCCGATGTTCCGCCATCCGTTTGTTCCGGTATCTGAATCCAGTGATGGGCCATTATTTATAATGCTCCTGAATTGGTTACAGCCTTTCGGCAAATCGTTACCGGCCTTATATCCCGGGATAGCCTTTTCGCTTTTATTCATCCAGTCGGTTTGGCTTACTCAGTTTATCAATAACCGGCGGCTCATAAGTTTTTCTACCTATCTGCCGGGAATGTCCTATTTACTGATTTCTTCATTATTCCCTGAATGGAATCATTTTTCCGCAGCATTATTGATCAATACGATTTTATTATTCATATTATCAGGTTTGTTCAGGATATACAATCAACAAAAAGCGAAAGGAACCATTTTCAATATCGGTTTGGCATTAGGCATTGCCAGTTTCCTTTTTCTTTCATCGTTGGCTTTTGTTATTTGGGTGTTGCTGGCGCTGGCAGTCATGCGGCCTTTCCGGGTAAATGAATGGCTATTATGTATTCTTGGTATTACGACACCATATTATTTTTATGGAGTATATCTTTTAGTAGAAGGGCAGTGGAGCTGGAATAACCTGGTACCATACCTGTCTATAACGGCACCAGAAATAAAACAGTCGGCCTGGGTAGCCGGCAGTGCTTTCTTAATTGTGATTCCTTTTTTTATTGGTGGTTATTATGTCCAGGAAAATTTGCGCCGCATGTTGATACAGGTGCGCAAGGGCTGGAGTTTGCTTTTACTTTATCTGTTGACGGCTATGATTGTACCATTTATAAATACCAATCAAAATTTTGAAAACTGGATCCTTGCAGCTATCCCATTTGCTGCATTTCATGCATCCGCTTATTTATATTCAAAAATTAAATTAGTCCCTCTGTTACTTTTCTGGCTTACGGCTGCATTTGTATTGGCATATCAGTATTTCGGACCGGGTTGGTCATAAATGCTTTTCCAAAAGTCTTCATCTTTCTCCATGAGGATTTCAGGTTTCTTTGACGTTTATATATTGAAAATAAAGATCATTACATTCCTATAGACTAATTTTGAAAAAGTTTTGCAGATGATTCATGAGTAATGACAATGCAAATAGCGAAAAGGAAACATTGGCCAGGCTGGTTGATGGCGATATACATGCATTTGATGATCTGTACTGGAAATACCAGAAAGCAGTTTATCAAAATGTTTTTAAACTCACAAAGGATACAATAACTGCTGAAGATATAGTGCAGGAGATTTTTATTTCTTTATGGGAAAAACGAAAGACTATTGATATTGAACGATCCATTGGAGGGTGGCTGTTTGTATCCAGTTACAACCGTTCCGTCAATACATTAAAAAAGAAACTCCGGGAATCGCAGGCGTTTAAACAAATGAATAAGGAATCCATAGACGTGCCCGGCAATGAATCAGATATTTCCGTGATACAACTAAATATTCTTGAAAAAGCCATTACACAACTTTCGCCTCAACAACGAAAAGTGTTTGAACTCTGCAAGCTCCGGGGAAAAAGTTATGAAGAAGCCGCTGCCGAATTACACATCTCTAAACATACTGTGAAAGAATATCTTTCAGATGCCGTTGCTTTTATCAGGGAATATGTGAAACAGTACCCCGAACTGGGCATAATGGTTATTTTATTATCAGTTTTCGGTTAAACTGCCGGAAAATAATTTAATGGCTATCCCCCCTTTTTTACGGTCTTGTTGTATTTATAATAAACCACCGCTTTGGAAAATATTAAACAAAGACTGTTGCAGATCCTTGAAAGTTCCCAATGGAATGATAATGATAAGAAATGGATGTCAGAATACCTTGAAAGTTCTGATACTTCCGCATTGCAAAAAATAATGCAGGAAGAATTCAAAAAGGATCTAAATACCAATGCAGACCTTACCGATAAGCAGGCACAAAAACTTCTGCAAAAAATTCATCAGAGAATTAAGGCAGGAATAAATACGGGCAGGTTGGTTCATTTAAGTTTATGGAAGCGTATCGCCGCCGCTGCCGCTATTCTCCTTTTACTCGGCAGCGCTTCATACTTTTTATTTTTCAATAACGGGAAAAAAGAAATTGCAAAAACTGACTACAAAACTCCGCTGAAAATTGATATTCCTCCCGGAGGAAATAAGGCCGTGCTAACCCTCGGTGATAACAGAACCATTATTCTTGATAATGCTCATGACGGAACGCTTGCCCAACAGGGAAATACAAAGGTTTTAAAATTGAAGGATGGACAACTTGCTTATAATGCTTCCGGCAACTCAAAAGATGTTCTTTACAACACGATTTCAACTCCCCGTGGCGGGCAATATCAGATGACTTTGTCAGACGGTTCCAAAGTTTGGTTGAATGCAGCATCCTCTATTCGTTTTCCCGTAGCATTTACCGGCAACGAAAGAAAAGTGGAGATAACCGGTGAAGCATACTTTGAAGTATCAAAGAACCCGGCTAAACCTTTTAAAGTAGAAGTGAATGGCAAGCAGGAAGTAGAAGTATTGGGAACACATTTTAATATTAATTCTTATGCTGATGAAGCAACAATCAATACAACCCTGCTCGAAGGCAAAGTGAAAGTTACACCTTTGAATAACCTGCAACCTGTAACCGGTAACCAGCAATTTCTCTCCCCCGGTCAACAAGCACAACTAACATCAAATGGACAGATCAGTTTAAATAAAAACCCTGATATAGAACAAGTGATGGCATGGAAAAACGGGATTTTTAATTTCGAAAATGCTGATCTGAATATGGTGTTACGGCAACTTTCAAGATGGTATGATGTCAATGTAATATTTAAAGGGACAATACCTCAAAGGATTTTTGAAGGCGAAATGCAACGTAGCCTGAACTTATCCCAGGTATTGAGAATATTGGAGAAAAATAATGTGCATTTCAGAATTGAAGGAAAGAACCTTGTGGTTTTAAAATAATGAGCTCTTACCGGTGTACCAAAAAAAACCAGAAATGCTGTGAACATCTCTGGCTAACGTTTGGGCCACCCGAATAAATAAAACGCTTGACGAATTACTCATTCTTAAACCCAAACCCGCCTGCTGGCAGGCACTGCAAAACTATGCAATTAATTAGTTTTAGTAAGCAATTCCTTAACCGTCAAATATTGCTGACTATGAGATTGACAATTATTTTACTGACGGCTGCTTTTCTCCAGGCTTCAGCCTCGGGATATTCTCAAACTGTAACTTTTTCAGGCAAAGCAATTTCGCTGCAAAAAGCGTTTACGGTGATTAAAAATCAAACAGGCGCTGTTTTCTTTTATGATGCTGCCCTGATTCGAGAGGCAAAACCAATAACAGTTGATTTAAAAGACGTTCCATTGGTGACTGCCTTAAATGAAATTTTTAAAGATCAGCCACTGACATGGATAATGGAAAACAAAACCATTACCATAATTAAAAGACCTGTTCAAAATGACGAGTTAACTCCCACTGAAACTATTGAATTCATTCCGCCTCTTTTAAACGTAACCGGCAGGGTTGTAAATGAAAATGATGATCCTGTCGTAGGAGTTACCGTAACGGTTAAAGGAACAAAAAATGCAACGGCTACAAACAATAATGGAGAATTTTCTTTATCGGGAGTGGATGAAAATGCAACACTTGTTTTTACCGGTGTTAACGTTGAGACTTATGAAATAAAAGTGAATGGTAGAACTAATTTGCCAACGATAACACTGAAGACAAAAGTTACTTTGTCGGAAACTGTTGTCATTGGATATGGAACTGCAAAAAGAAAAGACCTGACCGGATCCGTTGCTTCAGTGAGCACCGCCGAAATAAAAGATGCACCTTTTACCAGTATTGATCAGGCTTTATCTGGTAAAGCAGCAGGGGTGCAGGTGGTACAGGCAGATGGTTCGCCGGGTGGCGTAGCCAGGATTCGTATTCGTGGCGGCTCTTCTTTATTAGGGAAAAATGATCCGCTTTATATTATTGATGGGGTACCTGTAACTATACAAGACAAATACATTCAAAACGCTGCCGAAATTGTAAACCCGGTTGAGACTTATTATGGTGAAGATTTTAACAATAGTGTTTCAGGAGCTTTTTCTAGAGGGTTGAACAGTCTGGCAGGATTGAATATTAATGATATTGAATCAATTGACATTTTAAAAGATGCTTCTGCTACAGCTATATATGGTTCAAAGGCTGCTAATGGTGTTGTCATCATCACTACTAAAAAGGGAAAATTAAATCAGAAACCAACGCTTGATTTAAATTATTATTCAGGTTTCACTACTGCTCTCAAAGAAAAAGTATTGAATGCAGATCAATATAAAATGATTATGATTGACGGCGCCAAATTGCTCAATCAGGAAAGAGCGAGAGTCGGGCGGGCACCAAATGCTACAGCTACAAAGATTGTAAATGACCCGAATTTTTTTGGTAAGGCTAATACGGACTGGTTAGGGTTAGTATTGCGTCAAGCATTTATTCAAAATGCCGACATTTCTGTAAGAGGAGGTGGTAGTGGTTCGAGATATTACACATCTCTGAGTTATACAAAACAGAATGGTGTGCTTATCGGAACTGACTTTCAAAGATTGTCAGGTAAAATTAACCTTGACAATGAAATTACATCCCGCCTTCGGGTAATCAGCAATCTTGATTATGGTTTCTCAACCAATAATATCACCAATGGAATATATACACAAGCATTATATGCTCCGCCAACTGAAAGTCCATATAATCCGGATGGCTCCTTTTCAAAGTTAGGCGCTATCAGTTCTGCTTACCAGGGATTTCAAAATCCTTTAGCGGTTGCATCTGGTATCAACCGGGCTAAAAATATTTCATTGCTGGGATCATTAGCATTGGAATATGATATTTTGAAAGATTTAAAATTCAGGACTGTTGCTTCAATGAATTTTAATAATTACCGTCAATTGAATTATGTACCAAGCTATGTTGACATTGGTGGCTTTTACGGAAGACAAAGTTCTGGCGGTGGTACAGGCTCACAATCTACCAGCAATTCAACAGATGCATTTTTTGAAAATACACTTACCTGGAATAAAGAATTTAATAAAGACAACCGCCTGAATGTAGTGGGTGGTACTTCCTGGGAAAAATATAAATCCAGCTTTTTCTCTGCTACCGGCAGGGGATACCCTGATGATGATTTTCTGAATAACCTTAATTCTGCAGCAATCCCACTTTCTGTAAAAGGTAGTGACCCCGAAAACCAAAATTCGTTACTTTCATTTTATTTACGTGCCAACTATGCATATAAAGATAAATATCTGCTGACCTTTACAGGCAGGTCTGATGCTTCTTCCAAATTTGCACCTAATAACCAGGTAGGTTATTTCCCATCGGGGGCAGTGGCTTGGATGATATCTGAAGAAAAGTTCATGAAGAAAATAAGTTGGATTGATGAATTAAAATTAAGAGTCAGTGCAGGAACAACGGGTACAGAAAATATTGGTGATAATTTATGGCGCACCCTTTATACTCCCGTTACGTATGCAGGCGCCAATGCGTTGATTCCTTCTCAACTTGGAAATGAAAAATTAAAATGGGAATCCACTTTGCAAAAAGATCTTGGTCTTGACTTCTCATTATTTAAATCAAGATTGAGAGGAACGTTTGGATATTATGAAAAGATAACGGATGGACTTTTATTGAATATTACCACAGCGCCAAGTTCGGCTTATGGCAGCATCATTTTGAATATTGCAAAGATCAGGAACCGTGGTTTGGAAATGGATCTGCGTGGTGACATCATAAGAAATAAAAATTTTCAATGGAATGCTGCTCTTAATATTTCCCGTAATGTTTCTAAAGTTCTTGATATCAATGGTGGCCCTTTCTCAAATCCTAACGACCGGGATGCTTTAAATCTTGGAACAAGTGTGGTGAAGGAAGGAGAACCTTTAGGATTATTATATGGAGCAACTATTAAGGGTGTTATTACAACTCAAAAACAGTTGGATGATTACAAAGCGGCGTTTCCATTCTATGTTTATATAGCGCCATACCTGAACATTGGCGACCTGGAATATGAATTGGATAATACTAACGGCTTTGCCTATTATCACCAGGATGTAATTGGAAATGCAAATCCGAAATTTTATGGAGGGTTTACCAATAGTTTCTCTTACAAAAATTTTAGTCTTGTTGCATTGCTCACTTTTTCTTATGGTAATGAGTTAATGTACCAGAACGATGTGAGTAATCACTATATTGATAATCTTGCAAACAGGGGAGTGTCCATTCTAGATCATTATAGTGCTACCAATACAAACTCGAATTGGCCAAGGCTTATTTATAGTGTGACCAATCCTTTTGTAACCAACAGAAATATTTACGATGCTTCTTATATTAAGTTAAAGACGATTACCCTGTCCTATGAATTACCCAGAGCGATTGCAACCAAATTAAAATTCCGCAATGCATCTGTGTATTTCACCGGCACCAACTTGTTTACCATTACCAGCTATCCCGGGCTTGATCCGGAAGTGAGCGATGATCCGAATAGTGTAATTGGCGGGGGAAGAGATGTAAGTTCTTATCCTACTACAAGAGGATTTATTGCAGGACTTCGGTTAGGTTTTTAAAAAAAAGGTTTAAATTTTTAAATTAAAAAGAAATGAAAAAATTAAGCATATATATAGTAGCAGCAATTTTTGCAGCTGCATTTTACTCCTGTAAAAAAGACCTGAATGCTTTACCCGGACAGGCAAAAGTGGACGGCAACGTTATTGTAGATCAGAAAAGCGCTGAAGTAGCGTTGAATGGTGCATATTATCGTTTTGTTGAAGGCGGAGATGATAGAGGTACGCCAAGTGTAATGTGGGCTTATGATCATGAAATTATGCCGACCTGGGCTGCGGGCTACTTAGAATATCCCTATGGAGGCGGAGCATTGTCCGATAATTCACTTACTTCTCAGAGTTATGAAGCAGAGTATATCTGGGATGCAGGTTATATTTTAGTAAACGCAGCTAACGGAGTCCTGAAAGGAGTGGAAGCAGTGCCTGCTTCAAAGATTGACGCTACACGAAAAACCCAAATTATTGCGGAAGCTAAATTTCTGAGAGCTTATGGAAATTATAGGCTGTTGAGTTTTTATGGTCAGTATTATGATATAAACAGTAAGTATGGGATTATACTTCGCAAAGATTTTGTCACTTCTGAAAACATTATGCTTTCAAGAAGCACCGTGAAAGATTGCTATGATTTTATTTTAGCAGATGTAGATGATGCCATAGCGAATGCCCCGGATGTTAATAAAGCCTGGTATGCCAGCAAATGGGCAGCAAAAGCGTTGAAGGCACGCATCCTGATAAATCGGGGGGCACCCGGCGATTATGCCCAGGTTGTGACGTTAACACAAGACGTTATTCAAAACGGGCCCTATGTTCTTGAGGGAAATTTAAAAGATATATTTTCTACCAAAGGGTTAAGCAGTAAGGAGGTCATACTCGGAATTCAACCCTTACCTAAACAGGTTAATAAAAGCGATAATTATTTTTATTATGGACCAGCTTATATACCTACTATTGCATTGACTGATCTTCTGCAGAATGATCCGAGAAATACCTGGGTGTTGGGTGATGTTTCAGGTGATCTTGGTATTACAAAATATGAAGGCCCGCAAATTGAAGTCTCTTATGCTTTTCGTCTTACGGAAATGTATTTATTGGAAGCGGAAGCTCTCGTTCGTTCCGGGGGAAGTATGGCAGATGCCAAAACGCTTTTAAAAACAGTGATGCAACATGCCGGTGTTTCAGATTTTTCTGCAGTTGATAATGCTGCAACCTCAGACGTACTGCTGCTTGAAATATACAAAGAAACTGTACGGAATATGCTTTGTGAGGATGGGCAGGATTGGTTTGCATTATTGCGTTTACCGTTTGCTACAGTATCATCAATACGACCTACCATCACCAGCAAGAATCAATATATTTTTCCAATTCCTCACAAGGAGTTCATAAAAAATTCTGCTGTGGGTGAACAGAACCCCGGATATGATCAATAAAAGCACAATCAGAGTTTAAGATTCAAAAAAATAAAACAATTATGAAAAGGATTCTAATAATAATCATAGTGGCATTGTCCCTGAAAGCAACTGCTCAGAAACCAAATGTCTTTGTTAATGCCAATATTAAAGGAATAAAGTTTGGTGATTGGGTGTATTACAGAACGCTTGGTGGTGAAATGAAAGATTCAGTAAAGACAGTTCAGAATGGATTTCGTTTTAAGCTGAATATCCCGGCAGGCGAAGGAAATATTTATTTACTGCAAATCGGAAAAGGATATCAAGATAATAATACATCGTTGGTTTACTTAGATAAAGGAACTGTAAATATAAAAGGTAAAGGCCCGGGTTTTAAAGACGCAAAGCTCTCCGGCACTTCATCAGTCAAGGATTGGAATACTTACAATGATTTTACACAAAAAGATCCAAGAGTAAATGATGCCGACTCTTTTTACAAAAAAGCAAATGAGTTGTATTCAAAACATGATAGTCTTGGGTTGAAAGCGTTAGAGCCGAAATTAAATTATCTGGATTCTGTAAAAACAGAACTGTCGAAGCAGTGGGTAAACGAGCATCTCAATTCTCCCATCAGCGCTTTTGTTTTATCCTTTGTGCTTAAGTATAAATTAAAGATGGAGGAAACGGAAGCCATCATGAACAAAATTTCTGCCTCGGCAAAAAATAATATCCCGGCCAAAAAGGTGCTCCACAGTATTGAAGTGGATAAATTAACCGGAATGGGAAGGACTGCTATGGACTTTACGCAAACCGATACACTTGGAAAACCGGTTTCACTTAAAGATTTTCGTGGTAAATATGTATTGGTTGATTTCTGGGCAAGCTGGTGTGTGCCTTGCCGTGGAGAAAATCCCAATGTAGTAAAGGCATTTGCTTCTTATAAAAGTAAAAATTTTACAGTATTAGGAGTGTCGCTGGACAATCCGGGAAAAAAAGATGCATGGTTGAAAGCGATTCATGATGATGGACTGACATGGACACATGTCAGCGATCTGAAAGGATGGAGCAATGCCGTAGCAAAACAATACGATATAAATTCTATACCCTCTAACCTGTTAATAGATCCGGAAGGAAAAATTGTGGCAAAGGATCTTCACGGTGAAGAACTCGAAAAGAAATTATCGGAATTGTTAGGCAGCAATTAATTTTTTGAAGATTTTTTTCGTCCGTTTCGAAACTTATGAATATTCAGCAACTAGAAGAATAAAATTGCTTCTTAATTAATAAAAACATTTATATGAATAAAATATTCATGATCTCAGCTTTTCTTATTTTATTTCATTCATTTGGCCAGCCCCCCAATGACTCAAAAATTGAACAACAATATCCTGCAACATTTCATTTAAGAGGAAAAGTTGCCGGCAGAAATGACGGGATTATTTTTTTGAATTATACTAATCTGCAAAGCAAACGAATTAATGATAGCTGCAAATTAGTAAATGGCTCTTTTTCTTTTAAGGGTGATATCAATCAGCCAACTATGGCATACATGCAATTAAAAGAAGAAAAAAGAAACGAATTAAATTCTGTAAGTTTTTTTCTTGAGCCTTCGGTCATGTCGGTAAAGCTTCAATTCAATGCATTTAGAAATGCAAGATTCTCCGGATCAAAAACACAAAACGAATATGCTAAGCTGAACGATTCAAAAAATGTGATTGAGAAGAAATATCAAAAGCAACTGGATTCATTGCGTACTGAAAAAGATCATGATAAGAATGCAGAAATAAGAGAGCGACTGGCTCCTTATTTTTCAGAAATGGATCAGGAAGATTATGAGTTCTTTGGTAAACATCCTCAATCTTATGTTACCATGTTTGTGATGCGTTTTCATGTAGTTGACCTGCCGCTTGATTCATTGGAGATGTTTTATGACCGGTTAGGAGCAAGGCTACACCAAACGAATGATGGAAAAAATCTTGCAGAAGAAATTCAAAAACTCCGGGGCGGCTCGCCAGGAAGCATGGCAAAAAATTTTTCTGTAAAAGATATTAATGGTAGTATGCTCAACTTATCAGATTTTAAAGGGAAATATGTTTTACTGGACTTTTGGGCTAGCTGGTGCGTACCCTGTCGCAAGGGAAACCCGCATTTAAAGGAAATGTATGCTAAATACAAAAACATGGGAAAAGGAATTGAATTTATAGGCGTATCCGATGATGATAGCAAACCCGACGCATGGTACAAAGCAGTCGAAAAAGATGGGCTTCCGTGGCGACATGTATTACGTGGATTAGATATGCAAAAAATATTAAAAGGTGAACACAATGAATCCGACATCAGCGAAAAATTTGGTATTCATAGTTTACCAACTAAAATACTCATTGATCCTGATGGAAAAATTATTGGTCGTTATGGCGATGCCGGTGATGAAGGTGAGGCAATGAATAAAAAATTTGCTGAAATATTCGGCGAGTGATAATGAGACTTTCTATCATATTGGAAAATGCTGAGTTCTTCATTGCTTTATTCAACAGCATAAAAATATGATTAATGTTTGTATTTATTAATAAATAATGTTTACTTCAAATGAAAAAAACAACGAATCTCTTTATTTATTCAGCCTTAACATTATCAGCTTTTATGTTTGGGTGTGGCCAAAAAAATGATAACAAAAGTTACTCTATCAAGGGAACAATAACCGGAATAGATTCGGGCCTTGTAAAGCTGGTAAGAAACAATATGGATGATAGAACTTCCACAACGATGGACAGTGCCAGGTTCAGCAATGGAAAGTTTTCTTTACAAGGAACTGTATCAGGCCCTGAAGTGATGACAGTAGTAATTAAACCGGGGAACTGGTCTTTCCAGGTATTTGTAGAAAATACTTTATTAAACATAACAGCCGATACTACAGGTTCGGATCATTTTGACTATACAATGTATGGTGGTGGTAAAAGTGCCCGGATAAATAAATTCACAGAAACCGGTTCAAACAATTTTACAAACTGGATGGAATATCAAAATGACCCCGAACAAAAAAAGTATGATGCTGTATTTGCAGATTTGGCTAAAAAAATTGAAACTACCAAGGATATTGATGAACAATATCGTTACAGGGATCAGGTGGATTCTGTTAGAAAATTACTAAACGAATGGCAGGAGAGTAAAATACAGGATTACATAAGTAAAAACCCATCTTCCGTAGCTGGAGCTTACATGCTTAATAATTTGTATTTGTGGTTTTCAGATTTACCATTCGACGATATGCAAAACATGGTAGCAAAATTTAAGGGAGAAGCAAAGCAGTCTAAATATTATACAAGTCTCAAAGACATTTTGGAAAAACGTAAAGCAGTTATGCCCGGAAGTATAGCTCCCGATTTTACTTTGCTTAAAAGGGACAGTTCAAAATTTACACTTTCATCATCAAGGGGAAAATATATGATGATTGATTTTTGGGCAAGCTGGTGTCATCCCTGCCGTAAAGCGATACCGCACTGGAAGGAGGTATATCAAAAATATAATGATAAGGGATTTGAAATTGTAAGTGTATCTGATGATAGCCGATGGAAGGACTGGTTTAAAGCCATGGATGAAGAAAAAATGCCCTGGACACAAGTTTGCGATGAGTTCCCGGTAAAGAATATGCCAGCAAAAGTAGGATCATTGTATATGACAACCTACATACCTTTTTATGTGTTGCTTGATAAAGAGGGAAAGATTTTGGTGTATTCAGCCGATGAAAATAAAATTGGCGAGAAATTAAAAGAAGTTTTCGGAGGTTAATTTTTTGCTTAAAAAATTAATAAATGCAAAATTTCTTTTACATACGGGAAAATGGAAAATATATTAGAATTGATTTTCGGAAGATAATATATATAGAAGGCTGCCGAAACTATTTAAAAATAGTAATGGAACAGGGTTCACACCTTGTGCTGATTACCATGAAACGACTGGAACAATTATTACCTACAAGCTCATTTATTCGTATTCATAAATCTTATATTGTTTCACTTGAAAAAATAACAGCATTTGATTCAAACTCTGTTTATGTAAATGAAAAACAGTTACCAACAGGAAAAGCCTACAAAGGCATAATTGAACATTCCGTAGTTGTTGTGCAATCAGCAATGACGGAGCAAGCTGTAACTATTCCATTCAATATTTCCTCAAGGATTGCAGTTGTGAATTGAACCTTAGAGATGTTTTAGCCACGTATCAGCGACTTAACAGTTCTTGTTTTATCTTTGCACAATCAACAAAAGGATAGTTATGAAATTCGGTGTTGTCGTTTTCCCCGGTTCTAATTGTGACAGGGATATGCAGGATGCATTGGCGTATGACCTGGAGCAGGAAGTGATCATGCTCTGGCATAAGGACAAAGACCTGGGCCGGTTTTCTACTGAAGATTGCATTGTATTGCCGGGAGGGTTTTCTTATGGTGATTACCTGCGTTGTGGCGCTATTGCCCGCTTCAGCCCTATGATGCAAAGCGTTATTGAATTTGCCCATGCCGGCGGAAAAGTTTTTGGAGTGTGTAATGGTTTCCAGATTCTTTGTGAATCTCATTTGCTCCCCGGGGCATTATTACGAAACGGGAATCAACAATTTGTCAGTAAAAATATTTTCATCACTAATGAACCCGGCAGTATTTATAAAATACCGATTGCACATGGCGAAGGAAGATATTATGCTGATGAAAAAGTGTTGGATCAGTTAGAATCAGATAACCAGGTACTATTCAGGTATTGTAATGAGAACGGAAATATAACGGAAGAATCAAACCCGAACGGTTCATTAAGAAATATTGCCGGCATTTGTAATGCGAAACGAAATGTATTTGGCATGATGCCACATCCTGAACGGGCTTGCTCAGAAGCTTTGGGCAATACAGATGGCCGCCAGATTATTAAAAATCTATTGATGGAAGCGCAACTTGTTTATTAAAAACGACCTCTTATCAATGATTTGCAGGGTTATGTCCTTTTTCTTCTGAATAAAAATGATTTGTCGGTAGTTTTAACAGCTTTTATTCTTATAATTTCGGATTTTTGCAAAAACATATTTCTAATGAGAAATGTGAAAAAAATACTCGGAATTATCTCCTCCTTTGTGATGGTTGCGCAAGGGCAATCCCAGGGTTTGAATCCGGTAAACTGGAATTTTACATCAAAAAAAACGGGGGATAAAACTTATGAAATTCGCCTGACTGCAACGATTCAGTCCGGTTGGCATTTATATTCACAGTCTCAGCCCGAAGATGCCATTGCGATACCTACAGGTATCACATTTAATTCAAACCCACTTTTAACTTTGGAGAATAAAGTGAAAGAAGTGGGTAAAATGGAAAAGTTTCATGATGAAAAATTAGAGTTATCCGCTAATCAGTATTCCAATAAAGTGGAATTTGTGCAGGTGGTGAAATTAAAAGCCAACGCAAAAACCAATATCAGCGGCAGTGTGGAATATCAAACCTGTGATGATAAGAAATGCCTACCGCCAAAGACAGTTAATTTCAGCATTGCACTTAAATAAAAATGGATTAGTTTATTTATGATACAACGGGTTCCTAAAAAAGGGCTCGTTATTTTTTTAATTAGTGAACGATGTATCTCAAAACCAGGTGCACAATAATACTTTTACTGGCAATTTGTTTTTCGATAAAAAGCTTTGCACAGGATGTAATTTCCCCATATCAATGGGAAGTAACGGCTGAAAAAAAAGCTGACGGTATTTATATTCTTAGTTTTTCTGCTAATGCTACCGGTGGATGGCAGTTATATGCACCCAACCAGGTTTTAGCCGATGTGAAGATGGCAGAACTTTTTTTTAATGATTCAAGCATCCGGCAAACAGGTGGCTTTGTTGAAACCGGTATGGCAAAAAATATCAAAAGCAATATTTTTGAAAACCAGGATGTAAAAGTGTATGATGGAAATGTTCAATGGAAAGCTGAGATTCAGATTCAGGGTACGGTGCCTGCACATTTGCAGGGTAAGCTCGATTACACTTACGGCAAAAATGATGAATTTTATCCGTCCACCCCATTCTCTTTTGCCGTGAATCTCGAAGGAGGTGTGGAGGCTTCGACTAGAATATTAATTCCTACCATTGATATTAATAACCCGGTGAATGATTGTGGCGATACGGTAAAAAAAGACAGCAGCCTATTTGTAATTTTTCTTCTTGGGCTTTTAGGTGGCTTTATTGCATTGCTGACACCCTGTGTATTTCCCATGATTCCCCTGACAGTATCTTTTTTTACAAAAAATGCACAGGAGAAAAAAAAAGGTGTACGGGGAGCTTTGCTTTATGGTTTTTTTATTTTCCTGATCTACATTTTGATTACGGTACCTTTTCACATTGCGGGCAAGACCAATCCGGAAATTTTCAATAATATTTCCACGAATGTCTGGCTGAACCTTTTCTTCTTTTTGATCTTCGTGGTATTTGCCTTTTCATTTTTTGGTTATTACGAAATAGGGTTACCATCAGGATTAGCTAATAAAATGGGTGCCCGTTCAGGCATTGGAAATCTTACCGGGATATTTTTTATGGCGTTGACATTAGCTATTGTTTCATTTTCCTGCACAGGCCCTATTCTCGGAACTTTATTAGCAGGTGTGGCTGAACAAGGCGCCTGGCCGCTAACCATCGGCGCTGCCGGTTTTGGATTAGCATTGGGTTTGCCCTTTGCCATCTTCGCTTTATTTCCAAAATGGCTTCATACCATTCCTAAATCAGGTGGTTGGCTTACTGATGTAAAAGTGGTATTAGGTTTTATAGAATTGGCTTTAGCGGTTAAATTCCTTGCCAATGCCGATAATGTAAAGCAATGGGGATTCTTAAAGCGGGAAGTGTTTATCGGCTTATGGATTATAGTAGGTATTTGTATCGTATTATATTTATTGGGCTTCATTCGGTTTTCGCATAGCTCACCGGTGAAAAAATTCAGCAAAACAAGAATTGCTTTTCTGAGTTTATTTATTGGAGCAACAATTTACCTGGTTCCGGGTATTACAAATACTTCATGGGCAAAGCTGAAACTGATCAGCGGCTTTCCACCACCGGTTTGTTACAGTGTTTATAAACAACCTGTGAATTGCGATAAGTCATTATTGGATTACGAGCAGGCTATTCAATTGGCGAAAAAAGAAAACAAGCCGGTACTCATTGATTTCACCGGATGGGCCTGTGTCAACTGCAGAAGGATGGAAGAAAAAGTGTGGACCAAATCATACGTGGAGAAATTGATGCGTAATGATTTTATCCTGGTATCATTGTATGTGGATGAGCGGACCAAACTACCGGCTTCGGAGCAAATTGTTTATAAAACCAAAAATGGCAGTGAAAAATCCATTGTTACCATTGGAGATAAATGGACAGCTTTTCAGATAGATAATTTTAATGCTACTTCGCAACCTCAATATGTTATGGTAAGCCCTGATGAAAAAGCATTGGCGAAACCTAAGTTTTACACTCCCGATGCACAGGAGTTTGCTGATTGGCTTAAATGCGGATTGGATGCTTTTAAGAAATATTCGGGGAAATAAGTTTCACAATCATAAAAAGAAAATGTCCCGGATTTTTGTTCGGGACATTTTAATTAGGTGTCATTCTGTAGCAGCCTACACTCGGCAAGCAAAAGGGAAAAATTCTTTTTCGAAGTAAGAACTGTTCCGGTTGAGGTTGGAGATACAGAATGACAAGAGCTATCTCTCAACGTTCCTTTCCAAGGGAGAGGAATTTAGAGAGCAATTTGTTTTTGCATCATTAGTTTTCTCAGGTTGATGAGACCATAACGCATGCGGCCCAGCGCAGTATTGATGCTGCAATTGGTGGCTGCTGCAATTTCTTTAAAGCTCATATCTGCGTAATGACGAAGTATGATCACTTCCCGTTGATCTTCGGGCAGGCGTTCCAGCATATCACGAACCCGGTCGTGGCTTTGACGGCGTATCATGGTGATTTCAGCGCTGTCTTCTGAAAAATTCAATACTTCAAAAATGTCTTTGTCTTCACCATTACGGATCGTTGGCGTACGCTTTACTTTACGAAAATGATCTACACAAAGATTGTGTGCAATACGCATGGCCCAGGGAAGGAATTTGCCTTCTTCGGTATAACGTCCGCTGCGCATAGTGTCAATGATGCGGATAAATACATCCTGGAAAATATCTTCAGCGAGGTACTTATCCTTTACAAGGAACAAAATGGATGTGTACAATTTGTCTTTGTGACGAAGTACCAGGGCTTCCAAAGCATCCAGGTTTCCATCTTTAAACAGATGGATCAATTCATGATCGGTTTTCTTGTTAAAAGCTTTCATAAACTTCTATAGTTTTAGGTTGGTTCGCTAATGGCGAATATTCAATAGATATTGGTTAAACAAATTAAATTCGGTAAAAATGAAACGTGTAGAAGTTTATGCAATAGGCGA
This sequence comes from Bacteroidota bacterium, assembly GCA_018266555.1. GTDB lineage: Bacteria > Bacteroidota > Bacteroidia > Chitinophagales > Chitinophagaceae > UTBCD1. The sequence continues at coordinate 252,735 of JAFEAF010000001.1, forward strand.
GTGACAATTTTGGTTATTCATATTTTTTGATATTGGACTTTAAAAGTAGGCCATTTTCTGAAACTGCCAAACATTTAGTGGTCAAAAAAACAAATCATTTTTATAAAAAACTGTTAATCGTTGGCTGAAATTCAGAAGGAATAAGGGTTTACATTTGCAGACTGTACAATGGAAAATTTAATAAAAGGGAAAAACCCCGATAAAACTACGACCGTAAATTCCACAAAAAATATCTTTATCAAAGGGGCCAGAGTGCACAACCTGAAAAATATTAGTGTGCAAATTCCCAGGGATAAATTAATTGTGGTAACCGGAGTTTCAGGCTCCGGAAAATCTTCCCTAACCATTGATACATTGTATGCCGAAGGACAGCGACGTTATGCAGAAAGTCTCAGCGCCTATGCCCGCCAGTTTCTCACAAGAATGAATAAGCCTGATGTGGATTATATAAAAGGGTTATGTCCTGCCATTGCTATTGAACAAAAAGTGATAACAAGAACACCACGCAGTACGGTGGGCAGTATGACAGAGATATATGATTACCTGAGGCTTTTATTTGCAAGAATTGGAAAAACCTTTTCACCTGTTTCGGGCAGAGAAGTAAAGAAAGACGATGTGGCTGATGTGCTGAACCAAATAACTGAGTTAAATGATGGTGATAAAGTTTTTATCCTGATTTCCCTTAAGAAAAATAAAAACCGGGATATAAAAGAAGAATTGAATATTCTTTTGCAAAAAGGATTTAGCCGCATTTATAAAAAAGGGGAGACCATCAGGATAGAAGACATACAAACCAATAATCAATACTCACTTATTGATGATCAATGTTCAGTTTTGGTGGACAGGATAGTGGTGAAGGACTTTGATGAAGATGATAAGCATCGTCTTGCCGATTCTATAGGAACTGCTTTTTATGAAGGGGATGGAGATGTGTATATTGAAGTGAACGGGGAAAAAAGATTTTACTTTAATAACCGGTTTGAGATGGATGGAATTCAATTTGAAGAACCCACACCGAATTTATTTTCCTTCAATAATCCGTATGGTGCATGTCCGACTTGCGAAGGATTCTCGCAGGTTTTAGGAATAGATAGTGATTTAGTAATTCCGAACCGCAGTCTTAGTGTTTATGAAGGTGCCGTGGCTCCCTGGAAAGGTGAAAAATTAGATTGGTGGCGGCAGCAATTCATCAAAGGAGCTAAACAATCCGGGTTCCCGATTCATAAATCTGTTGCGGATCTTTCAAAAAAACATTATGAAATTCTTTGGGAAGGTGATGAACATGTTTATGGTATCAATGAATTTTTCAAAGATGTAGAGAAGCAATTGTATAAAGTGCAATACAGGGTACTGCTCAGCCGGTATAGGGGCAGAACACAATGCCCCGATTGCAAGGGGTATCGTCTTCGTAAAGAAGCCTTATACATTAAAGTGAATAACAAACATATCGGGGAATTAAGTGAATGGCCGGTAAAAGAACTTAAGCTGTGGTTTGATGATCTGGAGAAAAAATTAAATGACTATGATAAAAAAGTAGCAAAACGGATTCTTATTGAGATCAACAACCGGCTGAACACATTATTAAATGTGGGGCTTGGATACCTGACTATAAATCGTCTTGCAAATACATTGAGCGGCGGCGAAAGTCAACGCATACAATTGACCCGAAGTCTGGGAAGCAATCTTACCAATTCTTTGTATATACTTGATGAACCTTCCATCGGGCTTCATTCAAGAGACACCGAAAACCTGATTCGTGTTTTGAAAGAACTTCGTGATTTGGGTAATACCGTTGTAGTAGTGGAGCATGATGAAATGATGATGCGGGAAGCTGATCATATTATTGATATGGGCCCATTGGCTTCTCACCTCGGCGGAGAGATAGTGGCTGAGGGAGATTATGATGCCATTGTTTCAAATTTCAACAGCCTCACCGGAAAATATTTGTCAGGAGAATTGAAAATTGAACCACCAAAGTTTGTTCGTAAATGGAATAATTCTATTACAGTGGAGGGAGCCAAACAACATAACCTGAAAAATATTGATGTAGAGTTTCCATTGAATGTATTATGCGTGGTAAGTGGTGTCAGCGGCAGCGGGAAAACAACGCTGGTGAAACAGATTTTATATCCTGCATTGAAAAAAATGAAAGGAGAGTTTGTTGACAAAGTAGGTCTGCATAAAACCATCAGCGGAGATATTGACAGTATTTCTCAAATTGAAATGGTTGATCAAAATCCAATTGGAAAATCTTCGAGAAGCAACCCGGTTACGTATATAAAAGCGTATGACGAGATCAGGGATCTATTTGCGAAGCAGCCGTTGAGTAAAATAAGAGGCTTTCTGCCCAAACATTTTTCATTTAATGTGGATGGCGGACGATGCGACGCCTGTAAAGGTGAAGGAGAGCAAGTGGTGGAAATGCAATTTCTTGCTGATGTGCACCTGACCTGTGAAGTGTGTAGTGGAAAGCGTTTCAAGGAAGAAGTGCTGGAAGTACACTACAAAGGAAAAAATATCTATGATATTTTAGAGTTAAGTGTGGATGAGGCGATAGAATTTTTCCATGAAGAAAAGAATTTAGTAAAAGCAATACACCCGTTGAGTGATGTAGGATTAGGTTATATCAAATTAGGCCAATCCTCGGATACTTTATCGGGTGGCGAAGCGCAGCGGGTGAAACTTGCATCATTTCTTGGAAAAGGAAAAAATTCCGATAAAGTACTTTTTATTTTTGATGAACCCACTACAGGGCTTCATTTTCATGATATAAAAAAATTGCTGACTTCTTTTGACTTCCTGATTGAGCAAGGTCATTCCATCATCATCATTGAACATAACATGGAAGTCATCCGCAGTGCAGACTGGATCATTGACCTGGGCCCCGAAGCAGGTGATGAAGGTGGAGATATAGTATATGCCGGCAAACCCGAAGGATTAAAAAAAATAAAAACAAGCCGGACAGGAAAATTTATTTGAATTTGCTTCTTGCAATTACAATTTCTCCAGACAGAAACTAAACAACTACAGTAATTTTTTTTTTCTTGATTAGGATTTTTCCTATATCGTTTAAATAGTTTAGTCTCCGTCTGTAAATTATTTATTTTAAAATCAAAGAGTTACTTGTGATGAACCGTTAGTAAATGTACCTCCTAAGATTTACTGTTGAGCCACTTTAAGTGCTTTTGCTTATCAAGATTTGCTAAAATCTGATTAGAAGCACATTACAAATTTTGTTTTCACTTGGATAAGCGAATACCCCTAAATATTTTTACCACCTGATAAAATCCAATTCGTATGAAAAAAGTAATACAGAAATCACTTCTATTAAAGTAGGTAATAGGGAAGAATCAATACTGCTTCATTCCGTTTTTTGAATTCTGAAATCACATTTATTCAAGCGAGTTTTTTTATAACTAAAAGAAACCAATAAGCCATCTGCAAAACCACATTTAATGAAAAACCTTTTACCTTTTTATTTACTCAGGCATTTTCGAATTTCTGCGGAGGATTCAAAAGAAGATTTTAACCAGGTTCTGAAAAAAGCAGGAATAAGATTTGTTTTCATCTTGATCATACTTTTTACTTTCAAACAAAATTTTGCGCAGACATATTTTCGTTCCAAAGGTAGCGGGAACTGGAATAATACATTAATATGGGAGTCTTCGGCCAATGCGATCAATTGGGTGAATGCATCTGTTACTCCAACCGACATAAATGCAAATAGCATTACTATTCAAAACGGGCATATTGTAACTATCACTGCTGATGTCACAGTTGATGAAGTTGTCATCGCAACTGGAGGTGAAATTGATTTGGGCAACGGAGTGAATCTTACCATCACTAACGGAAGCGGAACTGATTTTGATGTGAATGGTATTTTCAGAAATGGAACTGGTACTGCGAACGGGGCCGGGGGAACGGTAACCCAAAATGCCGGAAGTACAATGGTATTTGAAAATGGGAGTACATATCAACACGGTTTCACTAATACATCGGGCAATATTCCCGTAGCAGCGTGGAATACCGGATCCACTTGTGAAATTGTTGGTTACACCAGCTTTGCAGGAAATGTAGGTACTGGATTCGATCAGAATTTTTTCAATTTTACTTGGGACTGCACTAACCAAACAGGGAGTAATGGAATTAATCTTGGTGGAAAGCTTACAACAATCAATGGGGACTTTAATATAATAAACACCGGTAGCGGAAACGTACAGTTAGGAAATAACAGCAATTTTACCACTACTATTGCAGGAAATTATAATCAAACCGGCGGCACCTTATATATAGTGAAAACCTCTCAAACGGGTAATGTGAATTTATCAGGAGATTTCAATATGAGTGGTGGTGTACTTCGCCGGGGTGGAGGAACTAACAGGTTTTATTTTACAGGAACCGGTACTCAAAAAATGATTAAGACGGGGGGAACTATAACAGGTGCAGTTAGGTTTTATATCAATAGCGGCGCTACAGTTGATTTCGGCAATTATGTACTTGATGGGTCCGGGGCATTATTCACTGCATACTCGGGAGCAACTATCATTACGGCCAATGCTGGCGGTTTTGATAAGAATAGTTCATCGGGTTCTGTACAGGTATCAGGTTCACGAACTTTTTCTGGCGGGGTAAATTATATTTATAATGGCAATCAAAATCAAATTACAGGCGACGGGCTTACTCAGAACACTCCTGCGAATGTTACAATTTCAAATACCGGTTCATCCGGCAACAACACTGTTTCACTAACTTCTAATACAACTATTTCGGGTGATCTTTTGATTTCTTCAGGGATTTTTGGTGCAGGTGGCAGCAATCGTGACTTTACATTATCAGGAAACTGGATAAATAATGGAGGGAGTTATGAAGGGGGAACCAGCACTGTAACTTTTTCAGGTAGCAATCAGGTTATTGGCGGAACTGCCGGAACTTCATTTCCCAATCTTCAAATAGACCGTGGTGCCAGTGTAACATTAGATAAAAGTGCTACGGCGACATCATTGACATTTGTTGTTGCCAATGCAGCTACCAATTTTTCACAAAACGCCGGTGACGATCTTACTGTTTCCGGTGATGTTAATATAATGCAACCCAATGCAAACAATATTACCACTGCCTGGAATATTAACGAGGGAACTGCTACGGTAAATGGAAACATTATCATCGGCGGAACAAACAATAACACGACAAGAATTGCCAAACTTGTAACTACAACAGGTTCTCTTACTGTATCGGGAGATATTATTTATAATTCGTCAAATTCAAATCCGGCAAGTGCAGTTATAGATATGAGCGGAGGTGCAGGCATAATAAATCTTTCAGGAGGATTGCTGACAAACCATAACAGCGGGACTTTAAATGCAGGCAGTTCAAGCATTTTTAATTTTAACGGCACATCACCACAATTGATACCGTTAGGAATGAGCAATATTATTTTCAATAATATTTATACAAACAATACCAGCCCCGGAGGGGCAATATTGAATGGAGCAGTTACAGCTACAAATGTGACCGGAGATATTCGGGTGAAAAGTGGGTTACTTAATAATGGTGCAAATCCCATTGTTGGAAATTCACTCAAAACATTTGAAATATCAGAAGGTGCAACATTCCGGTTAACCGGTATGAGTGCATCACCAACAGGTTTTTTGAACCAGGTCTTTAGTACAAACAGCACTACAGAATTTGCAGGAACTAATCAGTCTATAAATCCTGCTATATATGGGATTTTGATAACGAGCGGAACAGGCACCAAAACGCTTAGCGGAAATATCACAGTGAAAGGAGATATTACCATTAACAGTGGAAGCTCTTTAGATGTATCTCCGGGTAATTTTGGAATAACTGCCCAGGGAGATTGGATCAATAATGGATCATTCATCTCACAAAACGGAACAATATTTTTTAATGGAACTGATCCACAGAATATCGGGGGCAGTTCAGCTTCAACATTCAATAATCTTTCCATTAACAATTCTTCCGGGGTGACATTGCAGCAAAATGAATCAGTAAAAGCGGTTTTGACTTTTTCAAATGGATTGATTTATACATCCGGCTCTGCACTGCTTACATTGGATGCAGGCTCAGCCATTTCAGGTGCAACTGATAAAAAATTTGTAAACGGCCCGATGAAAAAAATTGGTAATACTGCTTTCACTTTTCCGGTAGGCAAATCTTCGGTGTATGCTCCGGTAAGTATTTCAGCACCTTCTAATAGTACAGATGCATTTATTGCAGAATACATGAGAGCCAATGCAAAAGCATTAGGGCCGGTTTCAGCCACAGGCCTTGAACTGGTCAGTGCTTGTGAATATTGGAGAGTTGAGCGGGTCAATGGAACTTCGAATGTAGATGTTACTTTATCCTGGAGTGGTTTAAGCCCTTGCAATACGGCAACCTATGTTACCGATCCCCGCTATCTGGTAGTTGCGCATTTTAACGGCGCCAGTTGGAATGCATACGGAAATGATGGAGGATATACCGGTAATGTCAGCAATGGAACGGTAACATGGAAAAACGTATCATCATTTAGCCCGTTTACCTTGGGTAGCAATAGCCCTGGTGTGAACCCATTGCCGGTTAAGTTTGGTTATGCAAGAGCTACTGTGAAAAGTAGTCACCTTGTACAAATTGATTGGAAGGTTTTCACCGAAAACAATATTAAATACTATGAAATAGAACGTTCAAATGACGGACAAAATTTCGAAACCATCGGGCAAATGCTGCCAACAGGAAATAATTCTTCAGAAGCCCGCTATACCTGGGATGATAAAAACTATGATAACACTGTTGCCCTTTACAGAGTGAAATCTGTTGATATCAATAATGAATTTTTATATAGTAGCATCATGAGAATAGACCCGACTCAAACGGGGGCCTCACAATTAATAGTATTTCCCAACCCGGTTGTTGGCAATCAGTTTTCGATTCAATTGAGTAATATCATTTCGGGTAAATACAGCATACAGATTTTTGATATAAACGGGCGCAACATGTACAATCAAATTTTTGAACACCCTGGAGGAACATGGAGCCAGTCAATTCAATTGCCTGCGGGAATAAAGAGTGGAATTTACAGTATGCGAATAAGCGGGTCTAACCTGAACTTACTGAAATCTTTCATAGTAAATTAGGAGATGAATATTTGACTTAAAAATGCAAATAACAAAACCATCGGAATAAAATAGCTGCTTTATCTCAAACGATCCAGCGATTTTACCAACTTTTCATCTTTACGAATACCGATGGAAGCCATGAAATAACCCATGAGAATTAAAAAAGCGAATACCGCATACAGTGAAACAGAACCGGAAAGATTTTTTATTTCAACAAAATAAAGCAGAATAATCAATGCGGATAATAAAATACCTCCGAGGCAAAGGCGGAACTGTAGCTTCCTGTTTTTGAAAATAAAAATGGCAATTAGTGAAAGGAGTATTGATAAGCCGGTCAGGATCATCAGTGGGTAAGTGCTTTGTGCGTCAATGAGCGCTTTTTCAATTCCATTCTTTCCCTGCCGGGTACCGGAATAAAAAGGAAGGAGGTACGATAAAAAAGCGCAGATTGCTGAGAGAAGCAACCAAAGGCTTTGTTTGCGTTGAATCATAACTGCAAATTTTAAATTCTAAGATCGGAAATATTATTACGCTAATTCAGGATACAATGGAAATTGCTGCATCCATTCTTTCACTTCCTTGCTGACTGCCGTTATTGTTTTTTCATCATCAATGTTCATGAGTACTTTGTCAATAAGACTAACAACAGTTTCCATCTGTGATTCTTTCAATCCTCTTGTAGTAACTGCCGGTACGCCCACCCGAATACCGGATGTTACAAAAGGTGATTTGTCATCAAATGGCACTGCGTTTTTATTAAGAGTGATATGTGCTTTGTCCAATGTTTCCTGCGCTTTTTTCCCTGTAATATTTTTATTTCTCAGGTCTATCAGCATTAAGTGATTATCAGTTCCGCCGCTGATAATGTTATAATCCCGGCTCACAAACGCTTTGGCCATGGCCTGCGCATTAGATTGCACTTGTTTTGCGTACAGCGTATATTCATCACTCAGCAATTCACCAAATGCAATAGCTTTTGAAGCAATGATATGTTCCAATGGTCCTCCCTGTGTTCCGGGAAAAACAGCCATATCCATTAAATGACTCATCATCCGGGTATTTCCTTTCGGGTCTTTGATGCCAAATGGGTTTTCGAAATCACGCCGCATTAAAATAATTCCGCCCCTGGGGCCACGCAATGTTTTATGTGTAGTAGAAGTAACAAAATGACAATGATCAAAAGGATCGTTTAATAAATTTTTTGCAATGAGCCCGGCCGGATGCGCAATGTCTGCCATGATAAAAGCCCCGATTGAATCTGCAATGGCACGAATTCTTTTATAATCCCAATCACGACTATAAGCTGATGCTCCGCAAATAATAAGTTTTGGTTTTTCTTTATTTGCCACAGCTTCCATCTGATCGTAATCTACAAGGCCGCTTTCTTTTTTTACTCCGTAAAATAATGGCTGATATAATTTACCACTGAAGTTTACCGGTGAGCCATGTGTCAGGTGTCCGCCCATGCTGAGGTCCAATCCTAAAATTTTATCACCGGGTTTTAAAACACAAAGCAGTACAGAAGCATTTGCTTGTGCGCCGCTGTGAGGCTGCACATTGGCGTATTCGCAATTAAAAACTTTTTTAATACGATCAATAGCGAGTTGTTCTGTTTGATCCACAATTTCACATCCACCATAGTAACGGCGACCCGGGTATCCTTCTGCATATTTATTGGTCATTACATTTCCCATGGCCTGAATGACCTGTAGGGATGCGAAATTTTCAGAAGCTATAAGTTCAATTCCGTTTCGTTGCCGCTCCAACTCCTGGTGAATCAAGTTGAAGACCTGTGTATCCTTTTGCATAATATAAAATGTTTCCGCACGGGCGGATGATTTAAATGAAGCTGAATGAAGTTGTTAGAGCCGAATGTGCCATTCCGGGTAAACGGAACAGGCGAACTAAAATATTATTTTTTAATATAGCTACCGGGCACATCATCAGTTGCAAAAATAAGCGAGCCATTGTTTTTATTATTAACTGCGTTGAAGTTTTTGTTTAATCTAAATTCGTTACATTCGTTGGTTTTTTAATCAAAATGAAGGCTGTAATTCCAGTAGCAGGAGCAGGCACCAAGCTTCGCCCACATACCTATACACAACCCAAGGCTCTGATTCCACTTGCCGGAAAGACTGTTTTAAGTTTTATTGTGGATCCACTGATAGGAGCCGGGGTTACTGAATTTATTTTTATTGTAGGCTATCTCGGTGATAAAATCCAGGATTATATTAAAGTAAAATATCCGGGGATAAAAGCTCATTTTGTGCATCAAACAGACCGCCAGGGAATTGGGCATGCCATTCGCCTTACCAAAAGTATTGTGAACGGCGATGAAATGTTTGTAGTCCTGGGGGATACGATTTGTGAATATGATATTAAGGAAGTTTTAAAGAGCAAGTTTTCGATGCTTGGAGTCAGGAAAGTGGATGATCCCCGTGAGTTCGGCGTGGCAGAAATAGATGAAGAGAATAATGTAGTGCATGTGGTGGAAAAGCCACATATCCCAAAATCCAATATGGCATTGGTGGGTATCTACAAAATCAAAGAGAGTAAACAAATGTTTCAATGCCTGGAGAAAAACATTAAGCAAGGCTTGAGAAGCCATGGAGAATATAACCTGACTGATGCGTTGGATTGCATGATACAATTAGGTGCAAAATTCAGATCATTCAAAGTAGAAAACTGGTTTGATTGTGGGCGCAGAGACTCATTACTGGAGTCGAATGCTATTTTATTAAAAAAATTCGGTTCTCATGTGGAGAATGAGAAAAAATTTGAAAACACGGTAATTATACAGCCGGTGAGTATCGGCGCTGGTTGTAATATTAAAAACTCAATCATCGGCCCCAATGTGGCCATTGGTGATGAAACCACTATTGAATCTTCCATCATAAAAGATTCTATCATCGGATCTTTTTCTAATCTTTTTGATATTGTACTGGATCATTCCATTATTGGCAGCGATACAGGACTTAGGGGTGAAACCAGGACACTGAACATCGGCGATAATACTAATATAGATTTGGGATAAAGCGTAAAACAGAACTCTGATTGCCGGATTGTAATGTGTATTAACCAGGAGTAAATCTTGACTCTTGTTCCTTACACCCTGTTTCTTGAATCATTCCACCCGTATCTTTACTCTCTACTTATAACTATTTTCTCATGACTCAATTTCAGAACCGGGTCACTCAATTATTCGGTATCAGTTATCCCATCATTCAGGCTGGTATGATCTGGGCAAGCGGATGGCGCCTGGCCAGTGCAGTCAGTAATGCCGGGGGATTGGGGCTTATAGGCAGCGGATCTATGTATCCGGATGTCTTATTAGAACATATCCGTAATTGCAAATCTGCTACAGAAAGCCCCTTTGGAGTAAACGTACCCTTACTTTATCCTGATATTGACAAACATATTCAGATCATTATTGATGCCGGAGTGAAAATAGTTTTTACTTCTGCCGGTAATCCGAAAACATGGACTGGCGTTTTAAAAGAACATGGCATTACTGTAGTTCATGTTGTAAGTTCTTCAAAATTTGCGATTAAAGCTCAGGAAGCGGGGTGTGATGCAGTGGTAGCAGAAGGTTTTGAAGCGGGCGGGCATAATGGAAGAGAAGAAACTACTTCAATGGTTTTGATTCCGGCTGTGGTAAATGCAGTTTCTATCCCTGTCATTGCTGCAGGAGGAATAGCTACGGGAAGGCAAATGCTTGCGGCGATGGTGATGGGAGCCGAGGGGGTACAAATGGGGACCCGTTTTGTAGCCAGTGAAGAAGCCTCCTCTCATATCGAATTTAAAAAAGCTGTCATTAATTCAACTGAAGGAGATACAGTCCTTACATTAAAACAATTAATGCCTGTGCGACTGTTGAAAAATAAATTTTATCAACTGGTGCATGAAGCCGAAATGAGGGGAGCAACCATTGAGGAATTAAAAACGATTTTAGGACGGGCACGGGCTAAAAAAGGGATGTTTGAGGGAAACCTTGAAGAAGGTGAATTGGAAATTGGTGCTGTTAGCGCCATTGTGGACCGTATTTTACCTGCCGGAATGATAGTAAAAAATGTATGGAAAGAGTTTAACGAAGTTTTGTCCAATCCAATTAAAATGCTTTAATTTTATCATGTGTTCTAGAGTGAAGATGAGTATTGCTTTTTTAAAACCAAAAAATAATGTCACATGAAACGAAAAATCATTCTGCTTTTGGTTTGTGCATTTGGAGTAGCAGCAGTAAAAGCCTATGCTAATAATGAACCTGCATTTCCATGCAAAAAGAAATGTGACTTGATGGGGGTTATTGTCAGTTCAGATAATAAAAAGCCACTAAAAGATGTAAGTATTACTGCTTATAGTATTATCAAAAAAGAAAAAGTCACTAAATCAGATGAAGCTGGAAATTTTTCTTTTGATGAATTGAAACCGGGAACTTATAAATTTATTTTTGAAAAAACTGGCTTTCGCCGGGTTACTAAAGAAAATGTGGTGATAAAATCCGACGATGCCTTTCAAATGAATATTGAAATGATCGAGAATATGGATTTTGACCTGAAGCCTTCTCCATTTCATTTTATTGATATATAGTTTATTTAAAAGATTAAATAAGCTTGAACTGGGATGTAAACACTACATCCCAATTTTTTTTATTAAGCTTTAGTACGGAGATGCTTTTCACCACCCACACAGCAGAGTATTCAATTTTACTTAATTCTTCCCATGCTTCAGAAAATGATTTTTTCCCCAGGTCTCTTGTGGCAATAGTAACATGAGGGTGAAAAGGATGGTCATCTTTTATTATAGGTAATTTTTCATTTAGGGTCAAAAAGCCATAGAACTCTCTGTAAAGATTATTCAGGTTCTGATTTTCATTTACATTAATAAACAGAGTTCTTGGTTTGAAATGTGAAAAGCCATTGAGCTGTACCGTGAATTGATTTTGATAAGAAGAAAAGGCATTTAAAAGAGGAAACATTTCATTTTCCAATAACGGTTTCATCCAAAAAGGTGGTATCAAAGTAATATGAGCCGGCGATTTTAATGCGACTGTGCAGCCGTATTTCTCCTGCATCAGCAATTTCCATTTAAGTACTTCTTTATTGATTTGTTCAGGAGCTACTAATGCGGTAAAGTACATTTCCATAACCCAAAAATAAATTGTCCTGTTACAAGCAGGACAATTTTAATCATGGCTATACTTTTTATGGATAGAACTTAAATTACTCTTATATGGTTATTGAGACGGATATTAAAATTATCACCATCTTTTTCTATGGTAAATGTTTTATGCTTTTCGAGGAAAGGGCGGTATTTATTATAAACATCGTCTGTTGCTTTTTTACCATTGATGAATAGCTCCCCGCTTTTATGTTTGATGCTGTAATCACCTTTCGTATCTACAAGCCCGTCTTTTTCGAGGCCATCCAGGAAGCTCTTATATTCTTTCATTTCAGCTTTGGCTTTTTCAATTTTTTCTTTTGCTTTATCCAGTTCCTTTTGGATTTCCGGTCCAATTTTTCCCAGGTTCTTTTGCACTTCCTTCATTTCTCTTTGTAATTTTCCTGTACTGATCATTTTTACTTCTTCTAACTGGGTTTTTATTTTATCCCAATTGATCTTTGCAACAGATTCTTCCACATTTTGTTTTATTTTTTCTATATCTACTTCCTTCATAGCCCTATCAATTTCAGTTTTTACTTTGTCCATGTCAATATTCTTCATGGCTTCATTGACTTCTTTCTGAACCTGTTCTATATTTAATTTCATTTTTGAAGCATCCAATTCATCCAACACATCATCGAGGTTGCGGATCTGCTTATCCCGGGAATTATTTTTTTCGGGAGGTAGTGTATCCCGGTAAGTGGCTTTCTGTTGCTGACCCGGAGATTTTTTAAAATCCCACGATACAAGTGCTATGGTAAGAATAAGGATACTCAGGGCGGGCAACAGACGGCTGATGGTAATTGATTTCGGTTTCATACAAATTTCAATTTAAGTATTTATACTTTCACGAATAATTTCGTATAAATATACGATTTATTTCGTAATCTGCAAATAATTTTTTGCTTAAGGGAAACATTAACAAAAAAACCATCCTTATGTATCCAGGATGGCTTTTCTATTTTTTTGAATCAGGATTCTAACTTTTTCTGAATGCCCATTTTATCAGCTCTTTCCAGCTTGGTTTTTTACCATACATCAAAATGCCGGTACGATATATTTTGCCGGCAAACCAGGTAGTGAATATAAATCCGCCTATTAATAATGCCATAGACAAACCCAATTGCCACCAGGGAACAGTGCCAGGTACGCCATAAGGAATCCGTGCCATCATAACAATTGGAGAGCTGAATGGAATAATGCTGCCCCAAAATGCGATCGGCCCGGTGGGATCATTAACGGCTGCACTCATCATAACAATCGAGATAATGATAAGCATAGTAATCGGGAAGCTTAACGATTGTGCCTCTCTTACATCTTCATTAACAGCACTGCCAACAGCTCCGTAAATGGAAGAATAGAAAAAGAATCCTGCCAGGAAATAAAACCCAAAACAAAACAGAATCATCGGTAAGTTTATGCTTGTAAATATCTGTTGAACACCCCCAACAAGCGAATTGACACTATTTCCGTTGCCCGAAACTTTGGTGATATTATAAATAATAAATACAAAAGCAATCCATAAGAGGAATTGCGTGAGAGCCACTAAGGCAATACCTATAATCTTTCCTAACATCATTTGAAATGGCTTGACAGAGGAAACAATGATTTCTGCAATCCGGTTAGTTTTTTCTTCCATCACACCCATCATGACCTGGGAGCCATAAATGAGAATGATAAAATAAATAAGAAAACCACAGGCAAGTCCGATGCTATTTGCAAATTTCGCATTGGCTTTGGGATCGGTAATATTCGTAAAATGAATTCCTAATCGGCTTGATAAAAGAATTTGTTGTTTGGTGGAATCAATTTTAAGACTATCATTTTTAATTTCATCCCACACCCGGTTCAGTTTTGCATCAATTAATGCAGTGGAGCCGGGTCCGTATGATTTTTTTGCCCGTAATTCAATATTACTGTTCCCTATCTGCCAGTCTAATGCAGGAATTACAAGGTAGGCATCAAACCCTGCAGAATCGTAATTAAATTCTTTTTCAGATGAATTATTTTTAACAAGAGTCAACGTAGATGAGTTATCCAGTGTATTTTGTTTATCTAAAAGTTCTTTTGTAAAAAAGCCGGATGAATCAATAACAGCTACATTCAGGTTTGCACGGGTTTTGTCAGCAAGAAACCCGGTACCGAATACCAGCCCTATATATAATAAAGGGAAGAGCAGAGTAGTTATGATAAATGTCTTCTTTCGAACCCTGGTCAGGTATTCTCTTTTTATAATGAGGAAGATCTTATGCATATTGTTTAATTTCTGTGTTAGAATTATTAATTAATTGCTATGAAATTGCCGGGCAGAGGGTGTCCCTTCTACTAACCGTATAAAAATGTCATTCAACGTAGGCAGGATTTCATTAAACGATGTGATCAAAGCGCCTTGTTGTATCAGGTATTTCAAAACGTCATTAGGATTTTGTCCCTCTTTGATCCTAATGATTGACTGCTCTTCTTTTGTCTCCAGCATTTCATATGGGGCCTCCCCGTTCATGGAAGGCGGTATATGTTCCATCCCAATGCAGAAAAGGTTTTCTTTAAAATCCTGTTTTATTTTTTTTACAGAGCCATCCAGAATTTTTTTGCCTTTATTCACCAGGGCTATATTATCACAGATTTCCTCTACTTGTTCCATTCGGTGTGTACTGAAAATAATAGTGGAACCTCTTTGGGCGAGTTTATAAATTTCATCTTTGATCAGGTTGCTGTTGATCGGGTCAAGCCCACTGAATGGTTCATCCAGAATGATCAGTTTCGGCTCATGCAGTACAGTGATCACAAACTGTAATTTCTGGCTCATACCTTTACTCAGGTCTTCCACTTTTTTATTCCACCAGCTTTGCATTTCTAATTTTACAAACCATTCTTTGATTCTTGCCATTGCATCGCTTTTGCTCAATCCTTTTAATTGAGCCAGGTACAATGCCTGCTCACCGATCTTCATCTTTTTATATAACCCCCTTTCTTCCGGCATATAGCCAAGATGAATTATATCATTCATTGGGTCAAACTTTTTTCCATCCAAAACGATATTTCCTTCGTCGGGAAAAAATATGCCTGTAATCATCCGTATCAAAGTGGTTTTGCCTGCACCGTTTGGTCCCAATAAACCATAAATATGTCCTTTTTCAATGGAGAGGCTTATATCATCCACTGCTTTTTGAGTGGCAAAATATTTTTTAAGATTATGTAATTCCAGGATTGCCATAGAAAAAATTTGAGTGTCAAAGATAACATACAATAAATATCCTGTTCTTGCTAAAGGCGAAATGCAGTATTAAATACTTGAAATAACAAATAAACAGGTAAACCTTAGCCTTTCATCAGTAAAGGGAATTAATTTTAGTAAGTTGATTACCCGTTCTTCAGGAATTTTGCTACCATGGATGCTACTTTTTCTCCATCCATTGCAGCACTGACTATACCTCCTGCATATCCTGAACCTTCACCGCAGGGATATAGATCTTTTATTTGAGGATGTTGCAGGGTTTCTTCATTTCTTGGTATTCGTACCGGTGAGGAAGTTCTTGATTCGGTGGCTACAACAACTGCATCATTAGTAAAAAAACTTTTCCCTCCATAGCGGGCAGGCATTTTTTTTCCATATTCTTTAAATGCTGTTTGTAACCGTTTATGAATAAACTCAGGCAATACTTCTTTTAGTGCTGTAGAATGTATGCCGGGTAAATAAGAACAACCTGGTAATGAAGCAGAAATTAAATTTTCGGTGAAATCAACAAGCCGTTGAGCCGGGGCAGCCAAATTTCCTCCGCCGGATTGAAATGCTTTTTGTTCTACCTCCTGCTGAAAAAATATTCCTGCCAGGGGGCCGGATTTTTTGTACGCTTGCACATCTTTTTCTTCTATTGAAACCACGATACCACTGTTAGCATACGGATTATTTCTTTTTGAAGGAGACCATCCGTTCACAACGACTTCACCAGGAGCGGTGGCCGCCGGGGCTATAATGCCGCCGGGACACATACAAAAGGAAAACACCCCTTTACCATCTACCTGTTCCACCAGGCTATAAGAGGCAGGCGGAAGAAATGCTCCCCGGTTGCTGCAATGATATTGAGCGATATCAATAAGCGGTTGAGGATGCTCCACACGAACACCCAGGGCAAATGGTTTGAACGCCAGTAAAATTTTTTTTGATTGAACCAATTGAAAAATATCCCTTGCTGAATGCCCGGTTGCTAAGATCACAGCATCACTTTCAATAAATTCACCTGTATTTGTTTTTACTCCAACTATTTTACTTTTTTTGATAATGAGATCAATTACTTTTTTTTCAAAATGTATCTCACCACTACAATCCGTAATTTTTTTTGTGATGGCAGTAATGATGTGGGGCAATTTATTAGTTCCGATATGCGGATGCGATTCAAATAAAATTGAATCATCGGCGCCAAAATGAACAAACAAATTCAGGATGCGATTTATATCTCCTCTTTTTGAACTACGGGTATAGAGTTTCCCATCACTGTAAGTACCGGCACCGCCTTCACCAAAACAATAATTACTTTCAGGATTCACGATGCCCTGTTTGTTTAAAATAGCAAGGTCCCTTCTTCGTGATTTTACATCTTTTCCTCGTTCCAGGATGACCGGCTTTATGCCTGATTCTAAAAGCTTTAGGGCGGCAAATAAACCGGCAGGGCCAGCGCCCACAATGATTACTTTGTGATTTGATTTTTCTACATCTAAAAAAGCGAATTGTTGTTTTTCCCTGGCTTGATATGGCTCGTGAATGAAAGCTTGCAGCGTAAGATTAATCCAGGGCTGTTTACTTCTGGCATCAATTGAACGTTTAATAATATTAAAGCCTGAAACAGCAGATTCTTTTTCACCAATTGACTGAGCTATATGATTTTTTATAAGAGTTTCATGAGTGGCTTCTGATGGAAGCAATTTTAATGAAATTTTTTTTTGCATGAGTCAGGGTTTTATCCTGAAATGAGTACAAAGATGTTGCTAAAAAAACTTTTTTTAAAAAAATAATCCTTAGTGGTATTATGGATTTATGAATATTTGGTTTTATAGAAATATTTTTTTTGGTTTATAAAAAATGAATTAAGTTTCTTTTGAAAAAGTAAATGATACAACTACAGAGTACCGCTTTTTTACAAATCGTCATCTCCTTAATGTGATAATAACCAGGTTGGCTGAATATACGTCATTTCAATAATACTGTGTAATGAATTTTCCAAATTTCAAGGCCAAAAAAACTTAAAAAACCTGCTCTCTTGCTGCTATCTAAAAAACAACTGAATAAAAATTTTTTTTTATCAAAGAATTGTAGATATTCGCCTTCCTGTCCGATTTTTTTGTTGATATTGTGGAACGAATTTGTTTGGACACTATTTCAATCAAGATAAGTAACCGCTGATAAACTGCTAAAGGCTGATGGAGAAAAATGCAGAAAAAGTTTGGACCAATTGTTTGAAGATCATCAAGGACATTGTTGAATGGCAGCATTACAAAACTTGGTTCGAGCCTATACAACCGATTTCTTTAAAAAACAATGTACTTGTCATCCAGGTTCCCAGTCAGTTTTTTTTCGAATATTTGGAAGAACATTACGTAAACTTATTAGCAAAGACATTAAAGCGGGAGTTAGGAAAAGAAGCACGTCTTGAATACCGCATTATGGTGGATAGTGGCAATAATAAAAACAAGCCACTTACTATGGATGTCAGTGGTCAGGGTTTTAAAACATATTCGAATAATGAAATGGATTTTCCTTTGGTCATATCAAATCCTGTTAAAAATCCATTTGTAATTCCGGGGTTGAAAAAGATGCAGATTGATCCGCAGCTAAATCCCATTTATACATTCGATGCATTTATTGAAGGAGATTGTAACCGGGTTGCCCGCCGTGCTGGTAAAGCTGTGGCTGAAAAGCCCGGAGCTAATTCCTTTAATCCGTTAGTCATTTATGGAGGTGTTGGATTGGGTAAAACCCATTTGGCCCAGGCAATCGGAAATGAGGTAAAGAGACTTCACCCCAACCGGGTAGTTTTATATGTTAGCTCTGAAAAATTCATCAATCAATTTATTGATCATAGCCGCAATAATGCGATCAATGATTTCATACATTTTTATCAATTGATTGATGTTCTAATTTTAGATGATGTACAGTTTTTTAATAAAGCAGAAAAATCTCAGGATGCTTTCTTTGCTATTTTTAATCACCTGCATCAATCGGGTAAACAATTAGTATTAACCTCAGACAAATCACCTAAAGATTTGGAGGGAGTGCAGGAACGGTTATTAAGCCGGTTTCGCTGGGGATTGAGTGCTGACCTTCAGATACCCGATTATGAAACCAGAATTGACATTTTGGAAAAAAGGATGAAGAATGACGGATTAGAAATGCCAAAAGAAGTGGTCAAGTATATTGCATATAATATTAATAGTAATGTAAGAGAATTAGAGGGCACCTTGATTTCACTGTTGGCACAGTCTTCGCTTAATCGGAGAGAGATCGATTTGGATCTGGCTAAGAAAGTGTTGCGCAATTTTGTAAAATCATCCAGCAAGGAAATTACAATTGAGACTATTCAGCGAATGGTTTGTGAGTTTTTTGACGTTTCGTACGACAAGTTGTTGCAGAAAACCCGCAAAAGAGAGATCGTTCAGGCAAGGCAAATCACTATGTACCTGGCAAAAGCTTTTACAAAAAACTCACTCAAAACAATAGGGGAACATTTTGGTGGCCGGGATCATACAACGGTTATCCATTCCTGCCAGACGGTAAAAGACCTGATGGATACCGATTCTGTATTTCGTGAAAATGTTTTAGAACTTCAGCAAAAAGTGCAGTTAGCCTCTATGTAGTAATCCTTATTTCAATTTCAGGCAACTATAGGTAAGAAAAGCCCAAATCTTATTGAGATTTGGGCTTTGTTTTTTAGAATTTCTTAACTGTATTGTTTACTTTTGCCGTCCTTTAATTTAAAGGGTGAGGTGGATAGCTTGTCCCGGAAAATCGGGAAGTGGCTGAAATCAATCCCGAAAGAATTCGGGACTAAACCGTTGTACGACCATAAGTTGTTATGTCGCCGGTAAACCGAAGCCGGAACAGCATAAATAAATAGTTCTTATCAATATTTTCAGTTTTTAATTCAGCGATCAAAGGGTGAGGTGGATGAGTGGCTGAAATCAACGGTTTGCTAAACCGTCGTACGACCTTAAAGTTGTACCGAGGGTTCGAATCCCTCCCTCACCGCTTGGTAATAGGTAGTGTAGGAAAAGTTGTTCTGCTTAATGCGGATGGAATTCTTCCTCACGGTATGGCAGATTTCGGGAAGTAGCGCAGGCCGGTAGCGCACCTGGTTTGGGACCAGGGGGTCGCAGGTTCGAATCCTGTCTTCCCGACAAACAAAAGCCGCCAGTTAATGGCGGCTTTTGTTTTAATGTTGTTCTTTCTCTTTGCTTGTATAGGAATTTTAAAAAACTCAGTGGCCAGGATTTTAATAGGAGAACGAAATTTATACGATCCCCGCTAATTCAAGACTTTTCTTTTTCAGACTTCTCAGTTCAATACTTTCGATAATCGCATCGGCTGCCAGGACCAATGATATATTATTTTCTTTCCACCAGGAATCTTTTTGAAGTTTTTCAAATGCAATAACGCCAACAAGATATTTTCGTTCTTCTCCGGCATGCCATTCTTCAATCCATTCGAAGTCATTGCGGGGAACAAATGACCAGTCATCGAAACTGATATAAGTACGCAGGTACACATCATTGCTTAATACAAGCGGATGATGGTGATACAATTTTTTATATTCATACCTATAATCATATCTTAAGGCCGAAATGTCGCTCAATACAGCAGAAGCGGTAGGGAAACTTCCGGCGCCTTTACCATAGAAAAATTGTTTATCTGCAAAGCCACTTTCTATCACGACGCCATTGTATTCATTTTTTACAAAGGCCAGATGGTCATCATGATTTACAAACTGGGGTAACACAAATGCCGCCACTTTTCCATTATGTAATTTCCGTGCCTGCGCTACTAATTTGATCTGTTGATTTTTTTCTTTTGCCACCGTAGCATCACCGGCATTTACGCTTTGAATGCCTGTAAATAAAATATCTTCAGGTTTTTCAATGATTCCATAAGCATGAGTAAGTAAAAATGTCCACTTATTTACAGCATCATAACCTTCGACGTCCAGTTTCGGGTTGCTTTCTGCAAATCCCAACTGTTGAGCCAGGATCAATGCCTGTTTGAAATCAAGGCCTTCTTCAAACATTTTGGTAAGTATAAAATTGGTGGATCCGTTGACGATTGCCTTGATGGAATGCAACAAGTCATTATCATAATATTCTTCCAGGTTACGAATGACCGGAATAGAAGCACAGGCAGCAGCCTCATACAAAAATGACTGTCCTGTTTGCTGCTGAAGATTTAATAATTCCGGCAAATGTTCAGCAATCATTTTTTTACTGGCACTCACTACGTTTTTCCCATTCTTCAGTGCTGTGGAAACTATACGAAATGCTGCATCTGCATCATCAATTACTTCTACAATTACATTGATGCAGGGATCATGCAACAATTCATCTTTATCTGTTGTAAAAAGTGAAGCCGGGGCTTGCCTTTTTTTATCCGGATGCTTGATACATACTTTTTTTATCTGTGCTTTCAAAGAAGGAGTTTTTTCAAGAACTTTGTATAATCCTTCTCCCACTACTCCAAATCCGAATAATCCAATAGTTAATTCTTTATGAGCTGTCATAAATTTGTATTAGGTATATAAATTTTTTTGCAGTGCATGTTTCCTGTAGCTTTTCCGTCCAGGAAATCATTAATTATTGCTTCTATTTTTTCATATTCCAGCAAAAAACCGTCATGCCCGTAATGTGAATGAATCGCTTTTAACTGTGCGCCGGGAATATTATCAGCCAGGAATTTTTGCTCTGAGATTGGGAAAAGAATATCGGTAGTGATCCCTATTGCCAAAGTTTTTGCTTTTATTTTTTTTAATGCGATTTCCACTGAATCCCGGCCCCGCCCTACGTTGTGTGAATCCATCGAACGGCTTAAAAAATAATAACTGAATGCATTGAACCGCTTTCCCAGTTTTTCTCCCTGGTACCGTTGATACGATTCACTTTTAAAGTCCTGATACTTTTCCGTTGTTTTTTCTGTCTGGGTATTCCAATAGGTATCATAATGGCGATAGGAGAGAAGCGCCAGCCCTCTGGCCACTTTCATTCCTTCTATTCCTGCCTTTTCATTTTTTTCTTTCCATGTTGCATCCGTTTCAATACAAAATCGTTGTGATGCATTAAAAGCAATTCCCCAGGGAGAATGAAAAGCGTTGGTTGCCAAAGGGACAATGTGTTCAAATAATTCCGGCTCTTCTATGGCCCATTCCAGCAATTGCTGTCCTCCCATACTACCTCCGATACCGACATAAATTTTTTCAATACCCAATGAAATTCTCAGCGGTTGATATGCCCTGATCATGTCTCGGGTAGTAAAAAATGGAAATTGATGAAAGTAGGGCTCACCTTTTTCCGGATCAATATCAAACGGCCCAAAACTTCCATAACAACTGCCGGGAATGTTGGCGCAAACAATAAAATATTTTGAAGAGTCAAACAATTTCCCGGTACCGGCCAAACCACTCCACCATTCCGTAGGATCGCTGTTTGCGGTCAGCGCATGGAATATCCAAACGACATTGTCTTTTGTTTCATTCAACTGTCCATGTGTAGTGTAAGCAAGATGATAACCCTGTAAATTTACACCTGACTCTAACCGGAATGGTTTATTATATTTAAATTCAGAAATCATCAGGAAACCAATTCTTTTGAAAATACTTTTTCAAATGCCTGTTCGAAATCTGCTTTGATGTCCTCGATGTGTTCAATACCTACACTGATACGAACGAGATTTGGTAATACGCCGGCTGATTTCTGGTCTTCATCACTTAATTGTTCATGTGTTGTAGATGCGGGATGTATTGCTAATGTTTTTGCATCACCCATATTAGCAAGGTGGCTGACTAATTTTAATGAATCAATAAAATTGCGGCCGCTTTCTACACCACCTTTGATACCAAATTGAAGGATGCCGCCAAACCCATTTCTAAGATATTTTTTTGCTAAAGAATTATACGGGCTGCTGGTGAGGCCTGGATACCAAACGTATTCCACAAGGGGATGCGCCTCCAGCCATTGTGCTAATTCTAAAGCATTATCAACATGCCGTTGTACCCGCAAACTTAAAGTTTCTAACCCTTGTAAATTCAGAAATGCATTAAAAGGAGCCTGGCAAACTCCGTAATCACGAAGACCTTCCACTCTTGCTCGAATAATAAAAGCTATATTGGGAAGGCCTAAAGGATTTCCTTCACCGAACACTTCCCAGAATTTCAGACCATGATATCCTTCACTGGGTTCTGTGAACTGCGGATATTTTCCATTACCCCAATTATAGTTTCCTCCATCAATAATGACTCCGCCAATAGCAGTGCCATGTCCATTGATCCATTTTGTTGTTGAATCCACTACAATGTTTGCCCCCCATTCAATGGGTTTGAATAAATAACCACCGGCTCCAAAAGTATTATCCACAATGAGCGGCAGATCATATTCTTTTGCCAGCGCAACAAACTTTTCAAAGTCCGGAATATTCAATTTCGGATTTCCGATTGTTTCCAGGTAAATCGCTTTGGTGTTTTTGTCAATGAGTGGAACAAAATTTTCTACATTATCCGCATCAGCAAACCGGACATCAATACCTAATCGTTTAAAAGTTACCTTGAACTGATTATATGTTCCGCCATATAAATACGAGGAACTGATGAAATTTTCACCGGACTGAACAATATTGCTTATCGCCAGGAATTGTGCCGCCTGCCCAGATGCAGTTGCTAAAGCAGCTACACCGCCTTCCAATGCTGCAATCCGTTGCTCAAAAACATCCGTTGTCGGATTCATGATGCGGGTATAAATATTGCCGAATTGTTTCAATCCAAAAAGATCGGCGGCATGTTTTGTATTATCAAAACCAAAAGATGTGGTTTGGTAAATAGGTACTGCCCTGGATTTTGTTGTGGGGTCAATTTGCTGGCCGGCATGCAGCTGCAGTGTTTCAAAATGAAGATTCTTGCTCATAATATTAATTTTTAAATTTTAAAATCTGGTTAACAGTAAAAAATTAAAAGGTAAGGGGCAGGGGCTTTGAGTGGATACTGTTATATGCCTTGCGGCATACAACAGCAACAACAAATACATTCCGAAGTGAAGGTTGTTGTTATGTGTACATTGCTTATATGCATAATTCCCTATAAAAGTAGTAGGGTTTGGTGATTGCATCAAAGTATTTTGTGTCATAAATCTGCAATTAAATGTTAAAAAGAAATCTTTCATATTACAATTTATGTTTCGGTTTAAAGTTTTAAATCATGTTCTTGTTAATGTATATATTCAATAACTTCTTAAATGCGAATCGTAAATCGAACGGATACACGGATCGGGTTTCCAGTAAAATGAATACACTTGACTGTATTGTTATACGATCACAGATCAAGAAAGTTGAAAAAGATACCGGATTGCATTCCGTATTTTCTTTTAAGTACGATAAATGAAAATAAAAAAGCTCACCCGACAAATCAGATGAGCTTTTTAATATTTTGAGCAGATTGTTTGAAGCTTTTAATCTGACTTATCTATCTCCGACAATATTTGCCAGAGCTGGAGTTGGCACCTTGTCCCGAATGACCGGGGCAGGTTGTCAAGGCTTCATCGGGCCATTTCCCTCTGCCTTTCTTGATAAGTGTCCCGATTTTTACATCGGGTTGCAAAGAACTTGTCTGCTGTTCAGCAGGCTGCAAAGATAGTTGCAGGAATTTCTAAGTTCCAAAAATATTTAAATGTTTATTTTTAGTACAAATGGATGTTAGCTTTTTTGTTAATTAAGAAGTTCTCCAGTTTTTTTGAAGCCATTCATCCTGTGAGACAGCCAATTGATCCAGGGAAACTTTGGCTTCAATTTTTTCCTGGGCATTATGTATGGCTTTGCTGATCATGTTATGTTCTATGACCTGGTCTTCTTTCATTCCAAGTTGTTTCATCAGTTGAATGATTTTATCACTACCAAATTCCCTGAAAAGAGGGTCATCCATAGCTGACCAGATTTCCGCTTCCTGAAAATGCAAACGTTCCATTAATTCCTTTTCCTTTTGTGCTAATGGATAATGCTCTGCAAAAATGATTTTTTTCAACTGGGCTTGCGATGGATGAACTTGTCTTGCTAACAGGAATCTTTCAGCCAAAGCTGTTTCTGGTGAAAATGCTTCCTGTGCCAGGCGCATCGTTTCTTCAAACCAAAAAATAACAATAATACCCTGGTCTTTTTTTAACCGGGATGCTAAAGCCTTCCACTTTGCTTCTTGCGTCATCATTATTTTATCTACCACCTTAGTGCCGATTTCTTTTTTTCTGAAAAGATTGAACATGGATTATATTTTCAGGATGAAATTAAGTGATTCATTTCAGTCTGCAAGTCAAACAAAATACCCGGTGCTTTGTTTTATCTTCGCATTCCTTTTTTAAAATGACGGATAAGAATCAAAATGGAACAGAGCGGCCGGTACAGGAGGCAGAAGCTATCGAGGTTTTCGGAGCCAGAGTGCATAACCTGAAGGATATTGATATTTCAATTCCAAAAAACAAGTTGGTTGTGATCACCGGCATCAGCGGCAGCGGAAAATCTTCCCTGGCATTTGATACGATCTATGCAGAAGGACAACGGCGTTATATGGAGACATTTGGCGCTTATGCCCGTCAATTCATCGGTGATATGGAACGGCCTGATGTAGATAAAATCACCGGCCTGTCCCCGGTAATTTCCATTGAACAAAAAACTACCAACAAAAACCCGAGATCCACCGTCGGCACAGTCACGGAGATATATGATTTTCTTCGTTTGCTTTTTGCACGGATCGGCGAAGCCTATTCTTATAATACGGGGAAAAAAATGGTAAAGTGGAGTGAAGAGGAAATTGTAGGAAATATTTTTAATAAATACAGGAATCAAAAAATTGTATTATTAGCTCCGTTAGTCCGGGGAAGAAAAGGGCATTACCGGGAATTATTTGAAGAGGTTCGAAAAAAGGGTTTTTTAAAAGTAAGGGTGGATGGTGAAGTAAAAGACCTGAATCCCAAAATGCAGGTAGATCGTTATAAAATCCATGATATTGAACTGGTAGTTGACCGCTTACTGGTAACAGACGACCTGAAAGCCAGGTTAAGTCAGAGCGTTCAGCAAACTTTAAAATTGGGAAAGGGCCTGATGTTTTTATTGCTCAATGATCATAAGAATGCTATTCAATTTTCCAGGCAGTTGATGTGTGAAGACACCGGCATCAGTTATGAAGAACCATCACCTAATTCTTTTTCATTCAATTCACCTTATGGAGCTTGTCCTGTATGCAAAGGTCTTGGTACCAGGCATCACATTAATATGGAAGCAGTGATTGCTGACCCATCTTTAAGCATCAATGAAGGGGGTATAACCCCATTAGGAGAAGAAAGGGATGCATGGGTTTTTCGACAGGCTCAGGAGGCTGCAAAGAAAAATAAAATATCATTAACCACCCCGGTCAGTAAGCTTTCCAAAAGACATCTTAACATCATGCTGTACGGGAATGAGGAAGGGCAACAAGAAGACCTGGATTTTGAACATATGAAATTTGATCCTTCAGCTCCATTCGAAGGGATTGTAAATATGTTGCAACGATGGTTTGCAAATCCCTATAGCGAAGCTATCCGGGATTGGAGTGAAGATTATATGATATTAAAGCCTTGTGAGGAATGTAATGGCGCCAGGTTGAAAAAAGAAAGTCTTTGGTTTAAAATCGCCGGAAGAAATATTGCAGACCTGAGTACAATGAACCTTGATAATCTTTATGCATGGTTTGATGGAATTGAATTAAGAATTGACAACAAACAAAGAGCCATTGCGAAAGATGTATTGAAAGAAATCCGGGAACGATTGCAATTTTTGCTGGATGTAGGATTGACATACCTGACATTAGGTCGTCCTTCAAAATCATTGAGCGGAGGTGAATCTCAGCGAATTCGATTGGCAACTCAAATTGGATCGCAACTGCAGGGGATCACATATATATTAGATGAGCCCTCTATCGGGTTGCATCAAAGAGATAATCATCGTTTGATCGAAGCGTTGAAGAATCTTCGTGATATTGGAAACAGTGTGTTGGTGGTGGAACATGATAAAGATATTATGCTTTCTGCCGATCACCTCATTGATATCGGCCCAAGAGCAGGTTTTCATGGCGGAAAAATAGTTGCAGAAGGTGATCCTAAGCATTTATTGAGTTTAGATACACTTACTTCAAGTTTTTTAAATGGATATCGTAGGATTGAAGTGCCGGAAGAAAGAAGAAGGGGGAGTGGAAAATTTATTGAATTAAAAGGAGCAAAAGGAAATAACCTGCAACATGTAGATGTGAAATTTCCATTGGGAAAATTCATTGTTGTGACGGGAGTGAGCGGCAGCGGTAAATCTACCTTGATTAATGAGACATTATACCCTATTCTTTCAAAACATGCGTATGGCTCTAAAGCAATACCGCTGGAATATAAATCAATAAAAGGGTTGGAGCATATTGATAAAGTAATTGAAATTGATCAATCTCCCATTGGGCGAACTCCAAGAAGCAATCCAGCCACTTACTGTGGATTTTTTACCGACATCAGAACTTTATTTGCTTCCATTCCTGAAGCAAAAATCAGGGGCTATAATGCAGGACGTTTTTCTTTTAATGTAAAAAGCGGGCGATGTGATGTATGCGAAGGGGGGGGGATGAGAGTGATCGAAATGAATTTTCTGCCCGATGTTTATGTTCATTGTGAAAAATGTAATGGCAAAAGATATAACAGGGAAACATTAGAAATCCGGTATAAAGGAAAATCAGTAGCAGACGTATTGGATATGACGGTGCAGGAAGCAGCTGAATTTTTTCAGAATGTTCCATATTTATACAGAAAGATAAAAGTATTGGAGGAAGTGGGGCTTGGGTATATTACTTTAGGTCAATCGGCGGTTACATTAAGCGGGGGAGAGGCACAACGGGTAAAACTTTCCACTGAACTATCAAAGCGAGATACCGGAAAAACATTTTATATCCTTGATGAACCCACTACCGGCCTGCATTTTGAAGACATAAAACATTTGTTAGATGTTTTAAACAAGTTAGTAGACCGGGGAAATACTGTACTGGTGATTGAACATAATATGGATGTCATTAAAGTAGCGGATCATATTATTGATCTGGGGCCCGAAGGGGGAGATGCTGGCGGACAAATATTATTTGAAGGAACGCCGGAAGAATTAATTAAAAATAAAGAGAGTTTCACGGCGGAGTTTTTAAAAGCCGAACTTCTGTAAAAAGCCCTGGCTGAAGAGCCAGAGCTTTTTTTTTAAGTCAATATAGATCAGGTTATTTATTTTTTGGTTTGTTCAGCATATAATCAAATCGTTTGCCGCCAACTTCTGCCATATCCGGGATAGCTTCTACTTTATATTCACCTGCATCTAATTTCTTCTTTGTTGCTGAAAAAGCTTTCAGGGTAAGTTCAATATCTTCATCCGAATGTACGGATGAAGGAATAAGACGGTATATGATATGCCCTTTTGGAATGACAGGATAAACAACGATAGAAGCGAAGATGCCAAAATTTTCACGGAGATCCATCACCATAGCAGTGGCCTCGGGTACATCACCTTTCATATAGACGGGTGTCACTACAGAATCAGTTTTGCCAATATCAAATCCTCTTTCTTTCAAACCCTTTTGTAATTTCAATGCATTGTGCCAGAGTTTTTCCTTTAGCTCAGGATGATTGCGCAATAATTCCAATCGTTTAAGGTTTCCTACCACTAATGGCATAGGTAAACTTTTTGCAAAAATCTGCGAACGGATATTATAACGAATGTAATCAATAATATCATGAGGTCCTGCTACAAATGCTCCAATGGAAGCCATGGATTTTGCAAACGTTGAAAAATAAAGATCAATAGCATCCTGGCAGCCTTGTTCTTCGCCGGCGCCGGAACCTGTTTTTCCTAAAGTACCAAAGCCATGTGCATCATCCACCAATAATCTGAATTCATATTTATTTTTCAGCGTTGCTATTTCTTTCAGTTTACCCTGGTCACCGGCCATTCCAAATACGCCTTCTGTGATCAGTAAAATACCTCCTGCATTTTGTTTTTCAATCAACGCAGTGGCCCGTTGCAATTGTTTTTCGCAATCTTCCAGGTCATTGTGCTTGAATACAAAACGATGACCCGGATGTAAGCGCAAGCCATCAATGATACAAGCATGGCTTTCGCCATCATATACAATCACATCATGACGGCTGCACAATGAATCAATCAGGCTTACCATGCCCTGGTACCCGTAATTCAATAAAATACAATCTTCTTTTTTTTCAAATGCAGCCAGTTCTCTTTCTAATTGTTCATGAAGGTCAGTATTGCCACTCATCATACGGGCACCCATCGGTAATGCCAGGCCATATTTAGCTGCGGCTTCGGCATCTGTTTTACGAACTTCGGGATGATTGCCAAGTCCCAGGTAATTATTAAGGCTCCAAACAATCATTTCTTTTCCACGGAAATTCATGCGACTGCTGATTTCACCCTCCAGTTTTGGAAAAGCAAAGTACCCATGTGCTCTTTTACGATGTTGACCAATTGGCCCGTAATGTTTCAGTAAACGTTCAAAAATATCTGCCATACTGATTTAAGATTTGAAAATAATAATTTAGGAATGTGGCAAAGGTAAGGATTTGGTTTTTTTGAGTACTCACTTTCAAAATAAGCACAAATTCAAAATCCATTTCATTAAAAAAAAATGAAACAGCAGTAGCAGAATAACATTTAAATTACTGAAATTCTAATCCATATTTAATATTCCCCTGATTACGGTTATATGATGATCATCATGTTCGGCAACAAAAAATAAGGAGTCTATTAATCGCATCGGTTGCAATAAGCGGGGATGAAGAGCCGTTCGTGATGCTGTAGCAGCATCCATCTGTTCTGCCTTTTGAATTAATTTATTTCTTGATCTTGAAAATTCTTTCAATAATTTCTGCATTGAGTTTGAATTATGACCGGCATCATTTGTTTTTGAATTGCTTAGATCAGCATCACGAAGGAATTCTTTACCTGTTAAAAAATCTTCGATACGCCCATACCACAATTCTTCCAGGTCGCTTAAATGACCTATATGTTCTTTAATGGACCAATGATTGCCTGTCTTATGGTTCATTTTCTCATCAGGAATATTTTGTAGCATGAATTCCAACCTGGGCGTTGTTCCTCTCAACCTTTCGGTGATGACAGGAAACATACTAACAGGAAAATTAAACTCAAATTTTCTTTCGAACCAGGGTGTTAATGTAATCATGCTGCTAATTTAATTTACAGAATTAGCAGAATCATATATCAGTTTGCTGATTTCCGGCAAGAGCACTTTTATTTTTTTTATTACTTTTTCAAAACAAACACTGTTCTCTATCCCCGCATATTGCCCATAGTTGGGAATTATGCGATACCCTTTTTTTTGATACAGATGTATGGCTTCAGGTTGTCTTTTCCCGGTTTCAAGTACACATTTGGAACAGGATAATTCTGCAGCCCAATTTTCCAGTTCATTTAATATTATCCCGGCAATTCCTTTTCCCCTGTACTGCGGCAAAGTGAACATGCGTTTTATTTCCATAATTTGTGGTGAAAACTCTTTTATAGCACCGCAGGCTACTGGCTGATCATTTTCATAAGCAATTACTGCATGACGGATCATATCAATTTTATTAAATTGATCATAAAAAGAATGGCTTGCCCCATCTCTGATTGCAAGATCCTGGTCAAGCTGTTTTACTAATTCAATAAAATATTTATTTGCAGAGTTTGTTCGTATGATCTTAATCATGGCGATTTCAAATGGAAATATAAAAGCGGAATCACTTAGCAAAGATGCAAGATAAATGAAAACGAAATTGCAAATCGTTTACCAATCCCGGATTATAACAAAAAGATGACTTCTGCATTCAGGTACTGATCTGCAAATTCCGTGAGAAGCGGGCAATCCGTGCCACTGCTTGAAACCGTGGCACTGATTGCACAATCCCTCGATTTAATAAACCAATTTAATATCAGGCGTATCGGTTTCTTTAAATGAAGACCAAATACTCAATTTACCATTCATAATTGCAACAGAATAATACGCAGTATAGTCGTCGAACACTAATTCTTCCCAGGCGGCTGAATTGTTTCTTTTAATATAAACACGAAAAACATGGCCGGCAGGTATAAGTTGAGAGAAATTATTAATAGTGATTTGTGAACCCCATAATAGACCATCGCTACTCCACACTTGATTTGCAAAAATAATTTCAGTCGGTGTATCCGATATACTTCCAATGGTTACAACACAGGTATCTTTCATGGTTGCATTAGCAATGGTAACTGTTAGTTCAAAACTATAGACGCCAATTGTCAGGTTACTTACTTTTGTGCCTAACGAATCCGGTTTTTCAATTACGAATGATGCGGGGCCCGAGATCTTTTTCCATTGAAAAGAAAAATTATCATTAAGGGATCTAATACATCTAAACGATCCATATAGGGTGCAATGGTCAGCAGGAAGAACAACCATTTTGTCTTCACCTGCGCTGACATTCAATAATATTGATGACGTTGAAGATGGTGGTGTGGGTGTTATATATACAGGATAATCTTTTTTACAACTTGTATTTGTAATTAAAAATGTAAAACTGCAAATAAGCAGTATGTAGTTTATCTTTTTCATGGTTTAAATTTTGAAGGGTTTGAAAATGAAAATAATTTTACCGTGGCACCACAACAATACTCGTTGCCCAGGCACCGGATTTTCCAGGAAGCAAAACCACCTGTCCGTTTTTCCAATATTTAGCTTCATATTGGCCGCCGACTATTTCAAACCCTGCTACATATATATCGTTTTCGAAAACTGCAATGGAGCCTGTATAAGCATAAGTGCTCCCGTTAGTGAGTAACACAACTTGTTCATTTTTCCAATACTTTGCAACAGACCCAGATCCGCCTACCATTCCATAATAATCTCCTTCCCATCCTGCAACGTAAACATTGTTTCCATCTACGGCAATAGAAGTTGCAGAAGCCCAATCCAATCCATTGGTAAGGGAAAACGGCCTTCCGTTTTTCCAATATTTAGCCACACTTTTAGATCCGTTTCCCTCAGATCCCGCTACATAAATATCATTACCAACAATAACTATAGAATTTGCATAAGCCTGATGTGATCCGTTAGTGAGAGAGACTGCCTGTCCGTTTTTCCAGTATTTAGCCACCCCATTTTCCTGACCCGATACATAAACATCATTACCAACGACAATAATGCAAGTTGCCTCAGCATCCTGTAATCCGTTGGTAAGAGAAACAGGTTGTCCGTTTTTCCAGTATTTAGCAACTGTTTTATTTCCGTAATATTCCCAACCTGCCACATACACATCATTACCGGAAACTGCTATTGAAGTTGCACCTGCACCAGTTGGACCGGTCAACAATACCTCTTGCCCATTTTTCCAGTACTTGGCCTTGTTTTTACCATACATAAAAAAGTCACCTTCTGAACCGGCTACATATACATCATTGCCTACAACAGTTATAGAAGTTGCATCTGATTCATAAGATTGACTATTAAGTAACACTTCCTGTCCGTTTTTCCAGTATTTAGCTTGACCGTTTTCCGACCCAGCTACATATATGTCCACGGTTTTATTAGATTGACCTTTTACACTTATTACACTTACCTGTACAGTGTCCAGGGAAAACAACCCGCCTGCATCTGTCACTTTCAACTGAAACAAGTATATACCTTCCTCCAGATTTTTTACTTGTGTTTGTACCTCATTCCCATTTGAAAAACTAACTGAAGAAGGCCCCGAAATTTTTGTCCATAGATAATCAGTGATATTATTGTTTGGATCTGTAGAGCAACTTCCATTCAAGAATACGGAATTGGCAGGTAAAATAATTAGCTGATCTTGACCAGCACAGGAAACCGGAGGGTGGTTTGTAATGTTTGCTGCATCTACTTTTATGTGTACTGTATCCTTCGCATTTGCTCCTTTGTCATCTGTTACCGTTAGTTCAAACTGATAATTTCCCAGCACCAACAGTTTAACGACAGTTTTTGCAGAATCCACATTGTTGATACTAAAAGAAGCAGGTCCCTCAATTTTTGACCAGTGCAATCTCACAATTTTTCCATCCTGATCATTCGATGAGCTACCATTGAGAAAGACACTATCAATTGGCAAAGTAATAAACTGATCTGATCCTGCAATAGCAATAGGTGGCTTGTTGCTTGTGTTGCATCCCTGGCAGGAATATTCCTTTTTGCAGGAGTGGAAAAAACCCAGCATTGAAATCAGAAGCGTTGCGGTGAGTATGATATGCTTTTTCATAAAAAGTTTTACTGGTAGATATATATTCAAACCCCTGAAATTTTTCCCGCATTAAAGCTACCTCTCTGAAATAGCTAAAATTCGAATATGCGTCTAATTGCAATTCTGATGCGACATAAAACGAGTGCGAAGCGATAAACATATCCAAGCTGAAAGTTCACGGGGTAATTTTCATCTTCAAATAACCCATGGTCAAATATTAAACCCCAATGATCAAAAAACGCCTACTATCCTTTTAAACCGATCCAGGCATTTATTATTTTTTAAATGGCAGCTTTATTACTTTTTTCCAAACGGAGCGTTCTAAGGTTACGACGGCTTCACTTCAAAGCCGAACCCGTGCCACGGTTTCAAACCGTGGCACGGATAGCTGTATATTTTTTAATACTGTATTTTTACATCCGGTGTATCCTTGGTATCTGGCCCGTAATAAGAAATATAAAGGCTTCCATAGCTATACATTCCTGCGCCATCCGGCCATCTGCTTTCAATAAAATAATCGTATATGTCAGTGATTGTGTTTATGGACCAATGTAAAACTTCTATCCAGTTATTTGTACTATCCCGTTTTACAAAAACTTTTATCGGTTTGTTTCTGGGAATAGAATTGTAAACATTTTTAATTTCCAATGAACTATACCAGGGATATACCCACTTGATATTTGTAAACGTCACCTCGTTTGTGCCAACCGGCCCCTGAATAAAATGCGAATTGTCCCAAACCACAACTATTACGGAATCCTTTCCGGTCAGGCCAAAGCCATTAGTAATGGAAAGTTCAAATTGATAGACACCGAGTTTTAGTCCGCTTATCCTGGTGGATAAACTATCTTTCGTTTCAATAATACAAGAATCAGGGCCGCTTATCTTTCTCCATTCTTTTTTTCTTATATCATTTGTTGGATCAGTGTAGGAGCCACTGATCGTAGTTGAATTTATTGGCAATTCAAGGGACATATCCGGCCCGGCAAATACTAAAGGGGGATTTTGAGGCAGTGAGGGTGTTGGCGGATGGTCAGTTGCTATATTAATTTTTTGTTTAGTACAGGAAAAAATAGCCAGAAATGTTATGCTGGCGATCAGGGTTTGTTTAATAAGTTTCATGGTTTATGGTTTTTGAGTGTATCCGACACCATAAAAATACAATGGCACAACTCCTGTGTAGTGGTATAAAAACGACAACTTAGAAATGAAAGCTGGGAAAAATTGTGAAAAGAAGAATGGACTGTTTATTTATTGAGGCCAAGCATTCTGCCAGGTGCTTTACTTTCTTCTAAAAAGAAATTATTGGGTGTATTATTGGCGAATTGTTTATACTCTTTGGCAAGATGCTGATAATCTGTGTAGCCGCAAGCCATTGCAATTTGAAACCAACTAAGCCCGGGATTTTTTAAATGCATCCAGTAGGTTTGATTAAAACGAGCAATCCTAAGGAATGTTTTTGGACTAATACCGATTTTTTCATGAAACTTCCGTATCAATTGCTTTGTTGAAAGATAAGAATTGCTGGCCAGCCATTTTATAGATGTATCCGGATCTTTAACCACTTCTGTGAGAATGTGATCAATGATGGAATATTCATTACCGGATTGTTGCATCAATTCTATAAAAAACGTTTCAATTATGGCCATCATTTCAGAATATGATTCAGCACTGCTGAGCCGTTCATTCACTAATTTCAATGTAGAGGGAAAAACGGTTTCCGCATCCAGGTCCTTATCTGCGAACTCAATAAAGGGTATTTTGATAAGCCGATGTAAGCCGCCGGGTTTGAAATCTACTATGATCATTAATATCTCCGGATAACTAATATAACGATCAACCCTGCCGGTAAACTGTCCTGAAATTACTGATCTTGGTTTGATTAATTCCAGCCCATTGACCAAATATTTTGTTTTTTCATAGCCTCTTATATAGAAGGTCAAACTTTGTTCCGGCCTGGGTGGGAACGGTTTTAAACAAGGGGTTAATCCATTTGAAAATATAAAATGGCGTAACCGGTATTTTTGGATGTATTCTCGTAAAGGTTCTGAAGGTAATATATCTCTTAAAATCATTTCTAAATAGTTTAGGACGATTCTAAATCTCTATATTCAGAAAATAATATTGTAATTGGAAAAATTTAGAAAACCATTTTCAGAATTACGAGCAGATCCATTTATCTTTTCAAACAATCAGGAGTTCGTATTGCATCTAAGTTGAAGCGTCCAATTACACACTAAATATAGTTTATTTTTATTTAATATGTGGTAAACCTGGGGAATAAAATCTGCATTATATATAGCCAGCCAGAAGCAAATGGTAATTCTGAAGAAGTTTTATTTCTGGTTTAATTTATTAGCAAATTCTCCAGCCATTGATAATTAATATAGACTTCCCATTTCGGAGAGCAAGAAAAATATATTGGCTTTGAATAAATGAATTATTAAAAGTTGTTGAGTATTCCTTGCTATGCTTCTTTATCATCTTTTTCATTATCTGTTTTTTCGGATTCATCCGATGAAGAAAAAAAGCGGGTAAATCCGCTGAGGTTCCCCAGTTTTGAGATAGATGAAATTTTTAAAATTCGCTCCCGCTTGCGTTCTTCCTGTAAAATGCGGTCTCTTGCCGCAAGCAATTCAAATTGTGTGATCAGGCCGCAAAGTTTTCCGTTTTCCTCAGAATCAATCACAGGCAGCACACCGACATTATTGGCCGACATTCTATCAGCAATAATGCGAAGCGATTCCCATGGTAGCGCTGTCACAACATCTTTTTTCATAAAATCATTTACAGATCCCTTCAAGTCTTCCTGTAATGACCGCTCCAGAATATCCTGCCAGGAAATGGCCCCGATAATATTTCCTTGTTGTGTTACTACCGGTAACAATCGTTGATGACGCATGTGACGGTTTACCTGTATCATTTCCTTTACATCTTTCATATTGGTGCCGGTGCTAACGGTAAGCACATCAGTTGACATGACATCTTCAGCAAAAAGCACTTCAAGCGGCTCTACGGCATATTCTCTTAATACATGAAATCCACGGCGGGCTACTTTTTCTGTAAGAATAGAACGTTTCAATGTCAATACACTTATTAAATGCGCTAAGGTGGTTGTTATTAAAAGAGGCAATAATAAATCTACGCTATGTGTAAGTTCGATAGCAAAAATGATTGAAGTAATGGGTGAACGCATCACGCCTGCCAGAGCACCGGCCATTCCAAGTAAAGCCCATTCACCCGGAATTTTGCCAGGGAAGATTAATCCCATTAATCCACCCACTGCGGAGCCCATCATTAAAATAGGTGCAAGAATACCTCCGCTTGTTCCCGATCCCAATGCAATTGCCCATATAATTAATTTTACAACTAATATACTTACCAGAGTAGTAACAGCAAGATTGCCCGCAAGTTCATCTGCAATCGTATCATATCCTACACCCAATGCATGTGGCTCAATCACCCCGCCGATTCCCACTATTAATCCACCCAGCACCGGCCACCACATCCAATGCACTGGTAATTTTCTGAAAGCATCTTCAGCACCATACACTGCTTTTGTTAACAGCCATGCCATTCCCCCACAAATAATTCCAAGTATGACTGCATCTAAGAGTCCGGTATTACCTAGCACCACAATTTTTTGCACCGGGAAAAGTGGCTCGGCCCGCATCCATCTCTCATGTACAAAAAAATGCCGGATTGCATCTGCGATAATACTTGCAATAGCGATTGGAATAAACGAACGAGGCTTCCATTCAAATAATAACAATTCCACACCAAGAACTACCGCAGCCACCGGTGTACCAAAAACCGCACTCATACCAGCAGCAGCGCCTGCTACAAGTAAACTTCTTCTTTCAATAGCTGTAAGATTTAGAAATTGTGCTATTACAGAACCTACGGCGCCGCCTGTTAAAATAATCGGGCCTTCAGCGCCGAATGGCCCACCAGTACCAATACTAACAGCGCTTGATATTGGTTTTAACACTGTAAGTTTTGGCTCAACTTTACTTCCGCCAACCAAAATAGTTTCCATCGCTTCCGGAATACCATGTCCACGGATACGCTCAGATCCATAGCGGGCCATAATACCAACAATTAACCCGCCAATCATGGGAATTAAAATTGCCAACCACCCCAATGTATTATCCCTGGGAGAAGTAAGAGTGAGATCAAAACGCTGATAATATAAAAAATTTGATATCAGGGCAATGAGGTCAAGGAGAATTAAAGCCACAATCGCTCCTACAATACCAATGATAACAGAGTGAGGAATCAGCTTCAGGACAGATGCCGGCATGGTAAAATCGCTCAGCTTCCGGGCTGTACCATTCGAGAGTGTTTGCTTTTTTTTATCCTGATCGTCTTTTTTATTGCTGCTGTTCTTATTATTCATTTCAATTATAAGCCGGGTCTATAGAATACGATTTAGCGTAGTTTATATGTTTTAATATTTATTATTTGTTATCTGTAATGCTTGCATATATATCTCAAGTTACTGATTTTTTTTCAGCAGCATTTAAGCGGTACTTAAAAACATCATTTTATAATACAGCTTCACTTCATGTAAAGACAAGAAAGAGGTTATGATTAAAAACGTATTAAATAAGGGGGCCGGGATTGCGCAACAATTATAAATCTTTTGATTCTATTACGTTTAATATTCTTGTTTGTCCGCCGAAAATCAATTTGCCCTCAATCATTCCAAACATTTTGTGCAAGGCAGCCTGTACTGATTGTGCCTGCTGAAGATTGTCAAAATCAAGGTCAATGATTACAAAAAGATCGTCATCCGCAGGGCGATAAATACGATAATTTTTTACGCCTGATTCTTTACGATGAAGAGGATCGCTGTCAAATGCTTTTTTCCAACTTTCATAGTTTGCAATTTTATGTTCAATCCGCAGGGTTATCATAAGAATTTTATTTTGCGGTTTTTGCTTTTCGTACGTCTTCGGCAACCCGAAACTTCACAATCTTTTTTATTAAAGCAAGCGGTAGTGGTTTGTCAATGGGTAATTGGATAGCGCCTTTCGAAGTTTTGTAATGGGCAAGTTCTTTTTTAAAATACCTGATGGGTCCTGGCGTTGGATAAAGTCCAATATGTGATTTGCAAACAGCATAATATACCAATACTTTATTTAGGCGGAAAGCGGGCATACCATAGCTGATGACTTCAGTAACTTTCGGTGCAGCTTGTTTTATCGTTTTTCTTAATTGGTGAAGATATTTTTTAATAGTGTTGGGTTGACAGGCATGATAGTCGTCAATATCCCTGAATTTTAAATTACTTTTATTCATATTGCAACTGTATTTATTTTTATTGATGATTGTTTGTGCAAATTAATTATTTTTTTCCCGGGAATAGCCCAGTCCAACTCTCCAAAAAAAAATAAGTAATAGTTCGTAAAACAGATTTGATTCAAAATCATGTTGTCGGCTTTTCACATCTTTTAAAATATTAACATTCCGATAAGGGCAGGGTTATTTTTTCTACCAATGCTTCCTGCTATTCTTATTGTTTTGGCTCTATGCCGGCTTTCCATAACTATTAGATACGTGAGTAGGACTTTCCCGGGAATAGTTTTTCCGGAAAATACAAAATCAATGTTCCACTTGAGATGAAATAAAGTAATTTTGCAACCATTTAATATTTTCAAATATCCGGTAAATAATGAGAAAGCTGTTTGTTTTGATTAGTTTGATGACAGGAATTATTACAGTGACCTGGTCTCAGGATACATTATCTGTTAAACGCATTGATACGACACACAATGCAAACTTACCTGTTCACCCGGCTGATTCTGTTTTACGCATTATCAACCTGAATCCCTTTTTTAACCAGCACGTTGACTCATTATTGAGCTACCAGTTTATGATCAACCGGGATCCTTCGAAATATTATTGGTACCTCAAAAACTCCCCCGCAGGTTTGAAGATCAATAAAGACAATGGCCTTTTAACTTTCAAAGCAGAAAAATCATATTTCCTGTCCGGAAAACTTAAGTATGATGTTAATTACAAAGTGAATATTGGTGTACAAAGCCTTACCGATCCAAAAGATATGGTGGACACTTCCTTTACACTTGTTTTTTATAATACCGAGATCATTCCTTCAAAAGTTAAGCCTACAGTGGGAAGCACCCTTACTATTGACGAAGGTGATACCGTTTCCTTCAAAATCCAATGCGAAACAGGAAGTTTTCCCATAGAAGATATATTATTTTCCAGCAGTATTCCAATCAAAAATTTTTCACTTGTTAAAAAATGCGACGATGAATTTCGCTGGTCGCCCGATTATGATTTTGTAAAAGATTCGGATCCCGGAAAACAAAAGACCGTTACTCTTTCATTTATCGGTTCCAATAAGTTTCGTGAAAAAGATACAGCCCTTGTAACTATTATTGTTAATGATGCACTCAATTACCCTATGGCACTAGAAGATTATAAACTATTGACCAAAAATATCAGCACCTATATATTACAATTGAAGTACACTTTCCTGCAACTGGATAAAAAACTTAAGAAGAATAAGAAAACACGCACTACTTTTGATATGACCGGTGCTTCTACTGCACTTACTGGTACTATTCTGAGCACTTCCTCCAATCAAGGCGCACAAAACACCGGCAAGATATTACCCAGCGTTGGTATTTCACTGGTACCAATAAAAGAAGCAATAGCTCCGGCAAAAATTGTAGATCAGAACCAGGCAGCACTTGTACGAACATCCATTAAACGGCTCGAATATATGCTCACTGATAATGCTTTGGTTGGCGACCGGGATCCGGATATTGTAAAGAAAACAAATAAACTACGAGATGAATTAAAACAAATTCAGGTTCAACTGATAGATATTCCAATTGACTTTACCAACAACATGACTGAAGAAGAGCTCAACAGGTATTTTAATAGCCCTAAAGTAAATAAGAAATACCGGTTGAAAGGCAAATAAGTATTCTAAGATTTCAACTGATTTTTGTATTTATTTTTTTGGATAAACTGATGTAATATTCTTTTATTCAGAAATGAAAAAATAAAATTTTGAAACCCAAATGAAGTCTTATTGCCAACAGATTCATTTTTAAATGTCTTGTCTAAAATTTAAATTCCATGCCAACAATTCCACAAAAAGCAAACTGGTAAAACCTGTTGGGGTTTTGAATGTTCAATGATGAAATTACAAACCATACATAAATAGTACATAGTATTACCAGGGTAGTAGTTGAAAATTTTGCGCATGGGGTTAACCAAAATATTTTACAAAAACAAATGCTCTATGAGTGGCGTTAATAAAACCAATCGCTAACATAGGTAGCCGGAGTGGTAAATGTTTAATACGCATACTTTGAAAGTTTGCTGCTTAGAAAAAGAATAATCAATGCCCCAATTACTGTAACCGGCTGCATCCATGAAACGTATCCAATTATGGCTATTTGAACTGTGAGCCAAAGAAGTGTAATCATACCACAAATACAAGAGGCTTTAGTTGCTATTCGGTGTCGCATAAAAACAACAATACAAGCAAAAAGAGATGAACCGCCAACACAAACCAAAAGTATAAGGCTTGGAATAAAATAGCTACTAAAAGGACTTCCCTCCAACCATTCCAGTGGAACGTTTTCTGCCCCTGCAATACCGTAATATCCGCCTGCAAATGCATTCAAAGAAAGTAATGCCAGCAGAAAACCTAAAGTATAGCGGATGACTTTTTCTTGTGCTTTTAAGTTACTCATTCTGGTCTCTGGTTTTTAATGTTCTTTTTAAACATGATTGCAAGCATTAGCATTGCTAAAGGTGCAGTAATTCCCCAGGGGAAACCAAGAAACAAAAGGGTTACAGAGAAAGACGGATAAAAGTAAACGATAGTTATCAAAGGTGTAACAAGAACATTTGCTAAAAATGAAATCCTAACCCATTTTTGAAACCCCCTTTTTTCAAAGGTTGGGGTGGCAGCAAGCATAGCTAAGGCCATAAAAATGTATCCCAATGCGTCAAAATCCCAAAATAAAGAGTGAGGAGTTTGCTCAAGAATACGGACCTCATCTCCTGCACCTTTTAGTTTCATCGGTATTACTGTTGCTAACTGAACCGTATAATTCGCAGTTACGAACACGGCATAGATAATCGAAAAAATCAGAGCCGCATGGCTCCAAAATTTTTTTTCAATAGGTGTTATATAATGTAATGCAAGGAATTCAAATAAAAAAGGAATGACAATGCAAAACGAAGATCCATAAATTAAGATTTCATCTAAGGGGAATGAGAGAAAGTTCATCACCTGTAGCGACTGGACTATAACGAATGCTATTGTTGCAAAAAAAGCAACAAGCCCTGACCAGAAGCCTGTTTTGTAAACTGCTTTATTCATCGGGTAATTTTTGTAAAGGTTTGATGTATTCAAGCTAATGCAGTGAATTGTAATAACAAATGATATTAGTCAGGTCGCATAGTGCTGCATTTATTTTATTTTGTTTGAAATAGCGTAAGGATTTAAAATATTTTTCCCCAAAGCGGCATTACCGGAAAGTGGTATTGTTTATTTCTTCCCAAATCCCGTAAATTGCCGGTTCAACAATATTTACGCACTTTAAATTTGAGCACTATGATCAAAATGCAAATTATCGGAAACCTCGGCAAAGATTGTGTGGTTAACACAGTCAACGGAAAAAATGTGATCAATTTCACCGTTGCACATACCGAGAAGTACAAAGACAGCCAGGGCAATAACCAGGAAAAAACTACCTGGGTAGATTGTGCCTGGTGGACAGACCGCACTGCCATTGCGCAGTATCTGCTGAAAGGGAAACAGGTTTATGTAGAAGGACAGCCCGAAGCAAGATCTTTTCAAAGAAATGACGGTACACCCGGTGCTTCTCTTTCACTTCGTGTCAGGGAAGTACAACTGTTAGGAGGCCGTAGTGATGGCGGCAACACTTATTCAAATACTGCTGCGATTACCGCATCAACTGCAGCCAATGCATCTATTCCTTCGGCCAGTGAAATCACTGAACCGATAGACGATCTCCCGTTTTAAGACTTACCCCATTATGAAAAATATAACCCCGGCTTTTCGCTGGGGTTTTTTTATGAAATCTGCCGAATAAATAAATTGATGTTTCTTTGCTTCATGCCTGATCAATTTTTTACTTACAAACAATTAATTGAATTTACTGAAACTGTTTTCAAAAGAATCGGATGCTCATCCGAAGATGCAACTACTGCGGCTCATGCATTGATATCTGCTGATCTACGTGGTATTGATTCGCATGGTGTGGCCCGGCTCAGCGGGTATGTTCGTTTATGGGAAGCGAAGCGGGTAAATGCAACTCCTCAGATAAAAGTGATTCACGAATCTGCTTCTACTGCTGTTGTGGATGGCGATGGTGGATTAGGATTAGTTGTAGCCCCTCATGCAATGCATATTGCCATAGAAAAAGCAAAACAGGCAGGTACCGGTTGGGTGAGTGTACAGAACAGTAATCATTTTGGAATTGCAGGGTATCATGCCATGATCGCTTTGCAATATGAAATGATTGGAATGGCTATGACGAATGCAAGCCCATTGGTTGCTCCGACATTTTCTTTGGATCGAATGTTGGGAACCAATCCCATTTGTGTGGCGGTACCTGCAGGAGAAGAACCACCTTTTGTTGCTGATCTGGCAACTACTACAGCTGCAAATGGAAAATTAGAAATACTTCAACGAAAAAAACAAAAAGCTCCGATAGGTTGGATACAGGATAAAAATGGTGAACCATCTACTGATCCGCATGAATTGAAAAACGGAGGTGCCTTATTACCTCTTGGCAGCG
This sequence comes from Bacteroidota bacterium, assembly GCA_018266555.1. GTDB lineage: Bacteria > Bacteroidota > Bacteroidia > Chitinophagales > Chitinophagaceae > UTBCD1. Next base: position 295,351 of record JAFEAF010000001.1, read on the forward strand.
ATAAAGAACACGGAAGCCATAAAGGATATGCGTTAGGCGCTGTGGTAGATATTTTTTCTGCATTGTTAAGTGGTGCAAATTATGCACCATGGGTGCCCCCGTTTCCTGCTTATGTTCCCATGCCTTCAGAACAACCGGGAAAAGGCGTCGGTCATTTTTTGGGCGCTATGCGAATTGATGCGTTTCGCTCTGCAAATGATTTTAAAAAACATATAGATCATTGGATTCGTGGATTCAGAAATGCAAAACCTGTAGTAAGTGAAAATAGGGTACTCATTCCGGGAGATATTGAACGGGAGATGCAGGTGCAAAGGCTGAAGGATGGTATTCCCGTCATTGAACCTGTAGTAAATGATCTGGAGCAATTGGCAAAAAAACTCAAAGTGGTATTTCCCTGAAAATGGAATTTACATTTTATTTAATAAATGACAAGTTTCATAGAATCATGCGAACGATTTTTGATCAGATGTGTTATTAATTTGACATAGTTTACAACCACCTGGTATTTCTTTTACTCTTATGCCATTATCTTTGCAGCCGAATTTTTAAAAATAATCAGGAATAGTTTATGAAAGTAATGAAGTTTGGCGGCACCAGTGTTGGTAAGCCTGAGCGAATGCATCATATCGTTTCACTTGTAACCAAAGAGGAAGAGCCTACCATTGTAGTTTTATCCGCTTTATCCGGCACCACCAATGCCCTGGTGGAGATCGGTGATTATCTTTCAAAAGGTAATCGGACTTCAGCAAAACAATGTATTGAAAAACTCGAAGCACATTACCATACTTTCGTTAAAGAGCTGGTGAAAAAAAAAGAATCAGTGGCAAAAGCGGAGTCCATCATTGCGGAGCATTTTGAATTTTTAAATATCATTCTTAAAATTTCATTCAGCGAAGCGTTGAGTAAAGATCTTTTGGCTCAGGGCGAACTGCTTTCTACAAAATTATTCTGCACGTATCTTGAAGAGCAGGGGATTGACCATTTCCTTCTGCCTGCCCTGGAGTTTATGGTGATTGACAGCTATGACGAGCCACAGGTGAGTGTGATTAAAAATAAATTGGGGCTATTGCTGAAGAAGCATAAAAATAAAAAGCTGTTTGTAACTCAAGGTTACATTTGCCGCAATTCAAGAGGAGAAGTGGATAACCTGAAAAGAGGCGGAAGCGATTATTCTGCGTCATTGATTGCGGCTGCCGTAACGGCAACCGTATGTGAAATATGGACAGATATAGACGGTATGCACAACAATGATCCACGTATTGTAAAAAAAACAATTCCTGTGGAGCAATTAAGTTTTGAAGAAGCAGCAGAGCTGGCCTATTTCGGTGCAAAGATTTTACACCCGGCATCTATCTGGCCGGCGCAGCAATTTAAGATACCTGTAAAACTGCTGAATACGATGCAGCCTGGCGCAAAGGGGACTTTGATAACTGAACAAGCCGGTTCGGTAGGAGTGAAGGCGGTGGCAGCAAAGGATAATATCATTGCCATCCGGATCAAGAGCAGCCGCATGTTGCTGGCTTATGGTTTTCTCAGGAAAATATTTGAAGTGTTTGAGAAGTACCGTACACCAATAGATATGATCACCACATCAGAAGTTGCAGTATCCCTAACGATTGATCATTCAGTACACCTGAAAGAAATAGTAAAAGAACTGGAACCATTCGGCAGTATTGAATTGGACGAAAAGCAAACGATTATTTCTGTGGTTGGAAATGAAATTTCAAAAACTGATGATATGGTTAAAAAATTGTTTGGCTCCATTATGAATATTCCTGTCCGTATGGTTTCTTATGGCGGCAGCCCGCATAACATATCTTTGCTGGTGTCCGCTGAGTATAAAATAAAAATACTAAAGCAGTTAAACAAAGGTATGTTTGGCCTGGAATAAAGTTTCCTTTTTTTCTTTGTACTTTAGAACTATTTCCGGGTATAAAAATTGCTTTTATTTTAAAAGGAAAAATATGGAAACAAAAACTAAAATCATCATCCGTCGTTCTTCAGAATGGATGAATCGTTTAAGAAATTTCAAAGTGATAATAAATGGTACCGAAGCGGGTTCTTTAAAAAACGGTGCCACTGAAGAATTTTCTGTTGAACCGGGATCTAATTCTATACAGTGTAAAGTGGATTGGTACAGCAGTAAACCTTTTACGATTGAGGTGAAAGAAGGAGAAACACTGTATCTACGGGTAGGCTCGGGGATGAAATTGTACTGGCCTTTTTTCATTGCAATCATTGTGGGAGTGTTTTTAGTATTCCATTATAAAGGAAAACCTGAAAGGCCGGAATGGCTCACACCGGTAACGATTGTTTTACTGGCTCCGGGTGTACTCTATTCTTTATACTATACTACAATCGGCAGAAAAAATTACCTCGTAGTTCAGAAGGATACTAAAAATGTATTTGCGTAATATAATTTGAAGAATGAGTTGATTAGCCTGGTGGTATGGGAATTTTTTTTTAGAAACATCATCCGATCATCTGCATCTGCATGGCCATCTTCACCAACGAAGCAATATTTTTTGCTTCAAACTTTGCCAGCAGGTTTTTACGATGGGTGTCCACCGTGGTAACACTTAAGAAAAGTTTAGCAGCAATTTCAATATTCGTTAACCCGTCTGCTATCAATCCAAGCACTTCTTTTTCCCGGCGGGTGAGTACCGGCCGGAAATCATCTGCATTCATTCTTAAACTATTTGCTGCTTCGTCGCTTAAATAGGTTTTTCCTTTCATGACTGATTCTATCCCTTCCAATAATTCCTGTTGGGTGGCGTTCTTTAACACATAGCCCGATGCGCCGTTTTCCATCATCTTTTCAATAAAACTTTGCTGGTTGAATGTGCTTAGCCCAAGAATAAAAATACCGGGAAATTTTTCTTTTACTTCTTTGCAAAGTTCAATGCCACTTTTACCCGGCAGATTAATGTCCATCAGTATCACATCTGGATGGTGCGAATTCAAATAGGCCAGGCAGGAGTCAGCATTCATGGCATGTCCCATCCATTCAATGTTCCTTTCATTTTGCAATAATGAATGAATGCCTTCAATTATCATGTAATGATCATCTACTATAAATATTTTTATTGCCATTTACAAAGTAAATTCAATGTTGACAGATGTGCCATTGCCCGGCTGCGAATGTACATCGAGCCGTCCTTTTAAAAATTCCACCCGGTTTTGAATATTATCCCAGCCAATTCCTTTGGACGCTTTCAATATTTCTTTATCGAATCCTTTACCATCATCTTCCACTGTTACAGATAGTATGTTTTCAGATTTAGTTACCTGCACAATTGTATTTTTTGCAGCCGCATGTTTCATGGTATTGTTCAGCAGTTCCTGCACAATGCGGTAAATAGTTATGGAAGTCGTTTGTTCTATTTGTGCCCCATCCATTCCAATAGACTGGTAATTCACTTGTAATGCTCCGCTCTGGTTAATGTCATTGCAAAAATCTTTAAGCGCTGCGTCCAATCCAAATTTCACCAAAGCTTCGGGCATCATGTTATGCGCCACCCGCCTCATTTCTTTGATGGAACTGTCCAGCATGTCAATGCTGCGTTCAAAGGCCTGTGCGTTATCAGGCGTCATGATTAAATTTCCTTTCATGGTGTTTAAAGTATATTTTATGCCGGACAACATGCCTCCTAATCCATCATGCAGGTCTTTTGCCAGGCGGGTTCGTTCCTGTTCTTCCCCCTTCAATATAGCTTCAGTTGCGGTTAATTTTTTTTCAGTTTCCAGTTCGGCAATGCGCCGCTGTTGCAAGGTTTGCTTGTTTTTATAATTTCGGTAAGCCAGAAAAGCAATCAGCAATAATGCCAGCACAGCGCCTGTAAGTAAAATATTCAGGCTGCTTTTTTGCTGCAGCGACACTTTCTGTAATTGTATCTGCGTATCTTTTTTTCCTGACTGGTATCTTGCCTCCCTTTCTGAATATTGCTTAGTTCTTTCACTGTTCAGGATGCTGTCATTCAAAATATGGTAGCTTGTAAAATACCTGTATGCATCCTTGTAGTTACCGGTAGCCGCCATGAGTTGGTGCATACCGTCATAATAAGTTCGTTGTTCATGCGGGTCATCGCTCTGCAAAAAATATTTGCTGCCTTTTTTAAAATATTCTTCTGCCAGCATAAACTGTTTTTCTTTCATGGCTAGTTTGCCCATCATCCAGTTTGCATTAGCAAGAACATCCGGCACTTCCAGTTCAGTTGCTATTTGTAAACTTTTTTGAGCAAATATTTTTGAAGAATCTTTTCTTTCAAGTTCATAATATTCCAGTGCTATATTATGATAATAGGATTGCAATAAAGTTTTTGCTAAGCCAAAGGTTTCCAGTTCCGGTAGGTATTTTAGACGGATACGCAAGGCTTTTTCAATATTTCCGTATTCAAAATAATTGTCCGCCTTTTGCTGTGAGTAAATAGCAATAATAGTTTTATTCTTATATCTTTCTGCAATGGCGAGGGCTTTATCAATATACTCATCTGCCTTCGGTAAGTTTTTTAATGTATTAAATACGGCGCTCATGTTGGCATACAAATCTGATTTCTTTTTATCAAGAATACGCTGCGTTAAAGATTTATATTCAAAAACTTTCGGGTCTTCAAAAATTTCCTGTGCCCGCAGACAATAATCAATACAACTGTCATACTCCCCTTTCCAGTATTTTATATTGCTGATTTCAAAACAGGCACCGGCTTCCAGGTAATACAATTTATTTTTTATGGCCGTCTGCAGGGAGATTTGGTAATACTCCAGGGCTTTATCTTTTTGGTCAATCCCTTTGTACCAGAGTCCGAGCATCCGGTAAGAATTGGTAATGGCTGAAGCATCTTTTAGGACAAAACTTTTTTCCAGCGCTTCCGTAAGTAGTTGTTTTGAAAGTGAACTGTCGCTTTCTCCAATATCATAAGCCAGGTCCCTCAGCTGCCGGATATGGCCGGTATCCAGGTTTGATTTACGGATTTGCTCCACCCGTCTTGAAATACTATCCCGGTTATACTGCTGCGCCAGGGATGGCCTGAGTATAAAAAAAATAATAACCAGGGCAATAGCCTGTTTACATCTCATGGAGTAAAAATATTTGTACTTAAAAATAATCTTTCTCCTCCTTTTCCATGATTTTTTCCCGCAATAGAAAAATCCTGCTTTTCAGGGATAAAAACCAGCCTCTGGACATCTCATTTTTATATTCTAATACCAGAGTAATGAAAAAATATCCCCTCTTCATTATTGGCCTTCTTGCCGCAGGATTACTATCTGCACAAACAACCAAAAAAACAGCAGCAAAGGAAAAACCTCCCACCCAAAAAGAAATGTCGGACATGATGAAAGAAGCGCAAAAGATGATGGGTGATATAAGTCCGGAAGATAAAAAGATGATGGACAGCATGGGCATTAAAACACCGGACTTAAATCAAATGAAAAAAAATGCCTCAGGAGTCAGCGATGCACAACTGAAAGATGCTTACGAAGATGAAATGCGGGTGGTGCCCAAAAAAGATTTGGCCAGAATCGCCGCTATTCCAAAAGGAGTTACCGATGCACAAACAGGAAATTATATTATTGCCATCCAACAAAAAATAAAAACTGTTTTAAAACCAACTGTGATTGCAATGGGTGATAAAGTGTACAGTTACATCCAGGTGAATAGTAAGAATAATACCGAAGCAGGGAATATGGCCATGGGTTTATGGATGGCAGGCCAACCGGAATTAGCGGCATACACATTGGGAAAAATTTGCAGCATCAATGCAGGCAATATGGATCAAATCAGCAACTATGCTTCTATGATAAGTATGTTGGGGGCACAGCACCTTGCCATTCCCTTGCTCAATAATCTCAATGCAAAGTTTCCAAACAACAGTTCTATACTCAATAATCTTGGTCAGGCATGGTTTGGCCTGGGAGAAATTGGTAAAGCTGATAAATATTTAGACAGCGCCATTCGCATTTATGCTTATCATCCGCAGGCAAATTTTACCAAAAGCCTGATTGAAGAAAGCAAAGGAAACACGGCAAAAGCGGTGGAGTGTTTGAAAAAATCAACTCAACATTCTTATACTAAAGAAAAAGAGGAAAGATTTAAAAAACTGGGCGATAAGATGGGTAATAAAGATTTCCGTCTGCCCCAACCCAATAAAGCAGATGCCATGAACCTCGGCGAGTTTAGTTCGCCATCCTTTCCCAGCTCCGTGGATGAATGTATTATGCTTAATGTGCAATGGACGGATTTTGTAGGGCAGTTGGATGAAAAGATTGGACAACTGCAACAACAAAGAGTTTCACTTTTAGAAACCGCTATGAAAGGCAATGAGCAGCGCTTGAATGCTGATATTAATTTAATTAAAAAAGCACAGGCAAACCCCACAAAATTTAAAGGAGGCAATTTTATATCCGTGCCGGTGTATGCAGACAGGGCGGCAAAACTTTTTAACGCTTACAACGATCTGTATAAAAAAAAGCTGGAAGCCTTTTTGAGAAAATCTGCTGACCTGGCTGAAGGAGAACTAAAAAGTATAAAAGAGGCCTATGATGCTGAAATGGAAAAGCTGCATGAGGAAGATAATGAGCAGACCGGCGAGGGAAAGCCGAACAAAGATTTTTGCCCGAAGTACAAAGCGGCGACAGATAATTATTTAAAAGCCACCAATCCAAAGCTGGAAGAAATGTACCATGAATACCTGGAGCTGCAAAAAGAGATGCTGAATGAATCTGCCTACTGGTACATGTACATTCAATGGCCCGATATGTTTGAAGTGATGAAGGTTGACCTTCAGGTACAATGGCTTGGCGTACTGAAAGGGGGTTTCTTTCACGGTTCTTATGAAAACAATTACCCTTATGTATCCATCACCAAATATGTATGCCAGGCGCCGCCGGAAGGTTCAGGAAGCACCAAGCTGCAAAAATTTGATGATGTGGCCTGCCAGTACAATAATACCCTGGATTTGAAATTGATGACCATCACGAATAATTGCAGCCGGATGGAAAGCAAACTCGATCTCAAATTTATCGAATACACCCGTTTTGATGATTTTGAACGGGAAGAAGGCGATACTTACATGGGAAGCACTTTAAAACTGAGTGTAGAAAAAGGATTTGATGCAGCAAAAGCAGAAGCCGGCCCTTTAAAAGTGGAAGCAAAAGTGGGTGCATCGGTGGAAATGGAATTTGACAGGGAAGGTGTAAAGGATGTGATATTAAGCGCGGAAGCTAAAGTAGGCGCCGGGCATAATACGCTTGACAAAGGATTGGAAGAAGGAGGCAGTATCGGCGGGAAAGATGTAATAGATACAACAGTGGAAGCGGGTGTGGAAGGACGCATAAGCCTTATCAGCGGGCATGGCACGGTAACCGGCACCGGTGTGCTGAGCCATGTGAAAATAACGAGCTGGTAATTTTTATTACTCTTGTTTTTTAAGTAAAAAAATTCATGACTATTCAGCAATCAAGATTTTTTAAAAATTATAAAATTAAAAAAACATGAAAACCCTTTTAACCATCCTGTTGTTTATTTTTATTGGAATAAACACTGAGGCGCAACTCCTAAAAAAAATTAAGCAAAAAGCTGAACAGGCAGTGAATAAAAAAGTGGAGGGCTCCGATGAGAAAAAAGAAAAAAAAGCGGATTCGGAAAATACAGAAAGTTCCGTATCATCTGAAAACGATAAAGCAACGGAAACAAAAAGCAGCAACGGCGCTGCTGATTTAAAAGTGTACAGCAAATTTGATTTTGTACCTGGCAGTAACATCATTTATTTTGACAATTTTGAAAAAGACAACACCGGTGAAGCGCCTGCCGGTTGGATCACTTCCTCATCTGCCGAAGTGGTGACCATTGATGGCTTACCGGGAAACTGGCTGCAAATGAACGGCACCAGTACCAAACATTTTTTACGCAGTAAAAAACAAAGCTGGGGAAACAACTTTACTGTGGAATTTGATTTACTGATTGTAAAAAAAGATTATGATCCCCGTATTGATTTTGTGCTACTCAATACCGGAGGCAACCTGGTTACTGATGAAAAAATTCTGAACAGTGGAAAATATGCAGTATATGTCGGCACTATATTAGGTGATGGAGGAAAAAAAACCAGGGTTTCTCTTTACAATAATAATAACATCAACAGCCCCATTTCGGATAATATGTCTGAAAAACTTATTTACAGCAATACAGTTCCGGTGCATATCAGTATCTGTGTGCAAGGCAAACGTTTTCGTTTCTGGTGGGATGAAAAAAAAGTGTATGACCTGCAGGCCGTAAATGAAGAATACATGCCCAACCAGTTTGGTTTTAGCTTTGGCAGTGTGGGTGGTTCGGCTTATTATGTTTCAAATATCCGTGTGGCGAAAGATGTACCCGATACCCGTAAGCAACTGGAGCAGGGAAAACTTGTAAGCAACTTGCTTTTTTATACGGGCACGGCAAACTTGCGGCCGGAAAGTATGGGCGCACTGCTTGACCTCAGCAAAGTGTTGAAAGAGGCAAAGGAGACTGTAAAAATTGTGGGCCATACCGATAGCGATGGCAGCGATGCTTCAAACCAAAAACTGTCGGAGCAGAGAGCACAAACGGTTAAGAACATACTGGTAAGCCAATATAATATTGAAGAAAGCAAACTCATCACTGAAGGTCGAGGTGCATCACAGCCGGTAGCGGACAATAAAAGTGCAGAAGGCAAAGCTCAAAACCGCAGGGTGGAATTTATTTTTAATCCATCCGCCGATGTGTATGCAAAACCTACTGGCATTGCAAAGGATAAAACGGATGTAACAATTAAAAACAATAAGCCATCCAACAATAATAGCACCGATGCATCTGGCATGGCATCCGTGAAGTTAGAAAGTAAAATACTAACCATAAACCTGCCCTTTGCGCAGATTATGAAAACCGGGGAGAACACTTTTACATTCATGGCAAGCAAGGAAGAAGGTAATTACAAAGAAAATTTTTTCAAAATAATGTTGCAGTCGGTCAATACAAAACTGAAACCTGAAACATTCAACTTCAATGAACTCAATAAAAAGAATGAGTTGTATGGCACCAAGCAATTTGCTGAAATAAAAAACACAGAAGCGGCGCTTTACTACGGCGCAGCACAGAAGCCATATATTTATAAATTTTCACCCATCATTGCCAATGGTGCTATGGCTTCTTATGTGAGTGAATCGCTGATCCGAAACCTGCCTGCCCCATCTGCTAATACAAAGCTGGTAATTGAAAAAGTGGAAGATGGTAAAGCCAGTGGCTATTTTGTAATGGGCATTATGATCCAGGGATTGAAGCCTGTAAAAAAAGGGGATGCAATGACAGAAACATTCACCGATGGATTTTCGGGTGAACTGAAATGCCGGTTCACCAATATCCCGGTGTATTAATTGCGGTGGAGGCAGTTTGTGAACGAACAGATAGATATTTCTCATTATTCAAAATTCTGTAACCTTATTTTTCACAAAATCTCTCAAAAGCTGAGCGCTGATGGTAAATCCAATCCCGTATATGTTTATATCAACAATTTAAAAATTTCCAAAGAATAATAATATGAAATATGCAATCCTCCTAAATGCGCTTTCTCCCTTTTTTCTTTTCAACCTAATTCACGTCAAAGTGACCGCACAAAAAGAAACTATTGATATCATCTCTTTTAACCCGCCAGAAGGATGGAAAAAAGATGTAAAAGCAACGGTGACCAGTTATAGTTTTTCTGATAAGAAAGACGGCAGTTGGTGCGTTATTGGCTTGTACAAAAGCACAGCCAGTAAAGGAAGTATTGAAAAAGATTTTGAAAGCGAATGGAATGAACTGATAGCAAAAACATATAAAACAGCCAATTCGCCTGAAGAGAGCGAAATACAGGAATCGGATGGCTGGAAAATAAAAGTGGGGACGGGGAAATTTAGTTTCAACAACAAACCTGCAGCTGCCATGCTGACCTCTTTCAGTGGTTATGGAAAATGTGTAAGCATTGTGGCCACTACTGCTAGTGAAAGGTATTTACAAGACATCCAGGATTTGATCGGCTCCATTGAATTGAGCAAACCCGATACGAATAATTTGGTTACATCAGGGCAAACTTCAACAATCCAATCCGGTTATTCTTACACCACTACCAACTTTAATGACGGATGGATCAGTACCATTCAAAACGACTGGGTGCTGGTTACAAAAGGCGATATGAAAGTTTACCTGTGGTATGCATTGCCTTATGAAGTAAATAAATTCAGCGGAACAGGCCTGGTGGACCGGGATTATTATTGGGACAATTTTGTTTCAACATATTTCACCCTTGAAACTAAACAATATAAAGATGGCGGAGAAATTATCGGATCATTAAAGCCAGCATATGTAGAAGGATGGGCTACTGATAAACAAACAGGAGAAAGAAGGTTTATCGGCATGCGGTTAGATATTAAACCCAATACCGCTTATATCACTATTGGTTCTGCAAATGATGAAGCCTCATTGTGGAACCAGTTTCCTAAAGCCAGTGGCAGCGCATTTTCAGTATCTGATCTTTCGAATATGAATGGCTACAACAAGTTTGCCATTGGAAAAAATGATTTGATTGGCACCTGGTCAAGCGGTGGTGGCGGAATTACGAACTGGTATTCCACCACCACGGGCCAGAATGTAGGCGCTACCGGCGTAGCAACGAGTAATGAATTTAATTTTAAAAATGGGAATTCATATTCAAGTATACATAACGGCGCAACCGGCTGGGTAGGCGCCATGAATACCTTCCAGCAAGAGTACAAAGGAAACTACACACTTGCCGACTGGACACTAACCGCTACAAATCGCTTTGAAGGAAAAACGCAGGTATTTAATGCATGGTTTGAAGCGGTACGTGGAGGCCGTATTCTGCATTTACAGGATCAGGAATATACAGGCTACGAATTAACGCTGGGAAAAACGAAGTAAGAACAGATCCCATTCTTTTTAAATAATAAGTAATGCATCCCCGTAGCTGAAGAAACGGTATTTGTCTTTAATCGCTTTTTTATAAGCTTCAATGGCCAGCTCATATCCCGCAAAAGCGCAAGTCATGATCAGCAAACTGGTTTTGGGTAAATGTAAATTGGTGACCAACGCATCGGCAATATTGAAATCATACGGTGGATGAATAAATATATTAGTCCATCCTTCGGAAGGTTTCAATAATTTTTGAGCGGTGAAAGAAGATTCCATTGCCCTCATGGTAGTAGTGCCGATAGAACAAACCCGATGGCCATATTCTTTGGCACGGTTCACGATTTTACATGCAGTTTCATCTATACGATAATATTCTGCATCCATTTTATGTTTGCTCAGATCTTCCACTTCTATTGGACGAAATGTGCCCAGCCCGGTGTGTAAAGTAACTTCTGCAAAACGGATTCCTTTTATTTCAAGGCGCTTGATCAACTCTTTGCTGAAATGCAATCCTGCGGTAGGGGCTGCTACGGCACCTTCATGCTTTGCGTATACGGTTTGATATCGTTCTTTATCTTCATCTTCCGGTTTCCGTTTGATATATTTTGGAAGTGGAGTTTCTCCTAATTTTTCAAGCATGGCCCGAAATTCTTCTTCTGAACTTTCCCAAAGAAAACGGATTGTACGACCCCGGCTGGTGGTATTGTCAATTACTTCGGCTACTAATTCCTCAGCATCGCCGAAATACAATTTGTTTCCTACACGAATCTTGCGGGCAGGATCCACGATCACATCCCAAAGACGATTGGGTTTGTTTAATTCCCTGAGTAAAAAAACTTCAATCTTGGCGCCGGTTTTTTCTTTGCGGCCATACATCCGGGCCGGAAATACCTTGGTATTGTTAACTACAAATACGTCCTTGTCATCAAAATAATCAATAATGTCCCTGAAATGTTTATTTTCCATTTGACCGGTATGGCGGTGCACCACCATCATTCGGGCGTCTTCTCGGCGTTTGGTTGGATTTTGGGCAATCAGGTTGAGAGGAAGGTCGAATCGGAACTGTGAAAGCTTCATGAGTATAACATTTTTTTAAATCTTATGACTCAAACCGGGCGGGTGTAACTGAAGATTTTTACCAATCTCCGGCCTTACGGCGCCGGGCCTGGTCATGTTTCCAGCCTCTTAAAAAATAAAGCTGGTTATAAAGTCGGCAAAGGTATAGTATTCAAAACAAAATCTCTTTATTTTTTTACTTAGTTTTCAACCTACTGCAAATTGCCTGAATTTTCAGGATGTATATTTTTAAAATCAGCGGTTGATTTTGTGCTGGTCATGCAACAATCCCTTTTGGTATAGAATCAATAAGTTTCCTGGTATATTCTGATTGCGGATGAAAAAATACATTTTCTGAAACCCCGGTCTCTTCAACTTTCCCTTTATTCATTACCATGATGCGATCGCTGATATAATGAACTACAGAAAGATCATGCGAAATAAAAATAATGGTGAAGCCATATTCTTTTTTTAAATCATTGAGCAAATTCAGCACTTGCGCCTGCACACTTACATCCAGGGCCGATACGGATTCATCACAAACAAGAAAAGAGGGAGACAATGCCAAAGCACGGGCAATGACTATTCGCTGCCTCTGCCCGCCGGAAAATTCATGAGGATAGCGGGAAAAATGGTCTGCTTTCAATCCGACTTTTTCAAGCAACTCAAACACTTTTTCCTTTCGTTCCTTTTGTTTTGAAATAAGCCCGTGCACTTTCAAAGGCTCTGCGATGGCATATCCAATGCTTAATCTTGGATTTAAAGAAGAGTAAGGATCCTGGAAAACAATTTGTATATCCTTGCGAAGTGAGGTAAGTTCTTCTTTCTTTTTCAGAGTAAGTTCCGTGTTATTGTAAATGATCTTTCCCGAAGTAGGTTCGATAAGTCGAAGCAGTGTCCTGCCTAATGTTGTTTTACCGCAGCCACTTTCACCTACCAAACCCAGTGTTTCCCCTTTGAAAACTTCAAAACTAACATTGTCTACAGCTTTTGTAAAACCAATTGGTTTTCCCAAAAAAGTTTTTTTTGTTGGAAACCAAACGGATAAATTTTCTACCCGAAGCAATGGGGTAGTTTGATCTGATTTTTTCTTTTCCTCATTGACGGGACCAGGCTCCGGTTGCAGAATCTTTAATCCGGATATAATATTTAAAAAATCGCTGACAACCGGAAGCCGTTCCTGCTTTTTATGATTGGCAGGCCTGCAGGCCAGTAATGCTTTTGTGTAAGGGTGTTTGGCGTTGGTAAATATTTCTTTTACGGATCCCTGCTCTGCAATTTCGCCCCGGTACATCACTATGGCTCTGTCTGCAATTTCTGCCACCAGGCTCAGGTCATGGGTAATGAAAATTACTCCCATATCCGATTGCTGCTGCAATTCTTTGATTAGTTGCAAAATGGTTTTTTGTACTGTTACATCCAATGCCGTTGTAGGTTCATCACAAATAAGAAGGGAGGGATGGCAACACATAGCCATTGCAATCATCACTCTTTGTTTTTGTCCTCCGCTCAGTTGATGCGGGTAACGATTAAAAATGTTTGACGGGTAGGGTAGTTTTACTTTTTGAAACCATTCAATCGTTTTCTCTTTTGCTTTATGATATGAAATTTTCTGATGTTGCTGAATTGATTCGGTTATCTGTTTTCCGCAGGTGATAACAGGATTAAGTGATGTCATCGGTTCCTGGAAGATCATGGTAATTTTATTTCCCCTGATTTGCTGGAGTTCCCGGGAACTTTTTTGCAGTAAATCTTCAGCGTCGTACTCATTTTCGCTGAAAACAATTTTTCCTGAACTGAATTTTGCAGATGGAGAAAGTAATTTTAGTATAGAAAGAGATGTTACAGATTTCCCTGATCCGGATTCTCCCACCAATGCCACTATTTCACCACGATGTACATCAAATGAAATATTTTTTAAAGCGACAATGATTTCATCTTCACTCATGAAATCAACGGAGAGGTTATTTATAGATAGGAGTGGGAGCATCAGAATTTCAGGTGTCTTACTGTTACTCCTTTATTTATTAATTGTTTCAAAGAGTCAATCCCGATTTTCAGGTGCCGTTCTACAAACTGGGCAGTGACTTTTTTATCGCTGGCTGCGGTTTTCACTCCTTCGGCCACCATGGGCTGATCGCTTACAAGCAACAAAGCGCCTGTTGGGATTTTATTATAAAAGCCGACCGTAAAAATAGTTGCGGATTCCATATCAATAGCATAAGCCCTGATTTTTTGAAGATAACTTTTAAAATCTTCATCATGCTCCCATACCCTGCGGTTCGTAGTGTAAACTGTGCCTGTCCAGTAGTCTACTTTGTAATCCCGGATCGTTGTAGACACTGCTTTTTGCAAAGCGAATGCCGGTAGTGCAGGTACTTCTGGCGGCAGGTAATCATCCGATGTTCCTTCTCCTTTAATTGCTGCAATAGGCAGAATCAGGTCGCCAATTTTATTTCTTTTTTTCAGACCTCCGCATTTACCAAGAAATAAAACAGCTTTGGGCTGAATTGCTGTTAACAGATCCATTATTGTTGCGGCAGAAGGGCTGCCCATTCCGAAATTGATGATGGTGATATCTCCCGCAGTGGCGCATTGCATAGGGTGATCTTTGCCAAACATTTTCACTTTATTCCACCGGGCAAACAGGTGAACATAATTACTGAAATTTGTCAATAGAATATATTTACCAAATTGATTCAGCCGTTTACCCGTATAGCGGGGCAGCCAGTTTTTTACGATATCTTCTTTTGTTTTCATGATTGCGAATTTAATCAATTACTCATTAACGTGATGTTTATACAAATCCTATACATATTTTACTCATATAAAAACCGGGTAGTACATTTGAAGTATGATCCCAGTTCATTATCCCAGGCCTGATTTTAAAATAAATTCAGAGGCTGGAAAAAAATTCATTTTCGATTCGCTGCGAAAAAAGTGGATTGTAATGACGCCGGAAGAATGGGTCCGCCAAAACTTTGTTCAATATCTTTTACAGGAAAAAAAATATCCGGTATCATTAATAGCCCTGGAAAAAGAAATACAATTGGGTGAGTTGAGAAAGAGATTTGATATTTTGGTTTATGATACAAAATATCAGCCGTGGATGCTTGTAGAATGTAAGGCAACAAATGTTCCGCTGAATGATGCAGTATTAGAACAGGTGTTACGTTATAATGCATCTGTACCGGTACATTATCTCATTTTAACAAATGGAACATCCTGCATAGGATTTCTGAAGGAAAAAGGAAAGCTGTCAATGATTAATCAGTTCCCCGATCATGAAAAATAATGCTTGCGGGCCACATACACCGGCGGTAGGAGGAAATGACTTCAAAAAGAAAGGGCGGTTTTGAACCGCCTCATTTTTTTTTAAATATCTTTTTACG
The DNA here is from genome assembly GCA_018266555.1 of Bacteroidota bacterium. Lineage (GTDB taxonomy): Bacteria > Bacteroidota > Bacteroidia > Chitinophagales > Chitinophagaceae > UTBCD1. Next base: position 310,720 of record JAFEAF010000001.1, read on the forward strand.
AGTTCAGGTCAAAAACTTTTTCATCAATTTCCCGATTGACTTTAATGTCGGAGAATTTGATTTCCTGGAAAACCTGTCCCTGCATTTTCACAGTAATATCGGTGCTGATTTTAAGCCCATCAAAATACTTATAGCCGTTGTAATAACTTTCAATTTCAACTTCCTGGCCCTGGATATCTTTCGTAGAAATTGATTTTTTTAACAGGTAATCTACAGTACTGATAAAATAGGTGGAAGTTTTGTTGTCTCCGCTTCGGGTCAATAAAATTTTAAAACATTTTACAGTGTCAACATCTTCCTCTCCCTGTAATTCTACTTTATTGCCACGCTTCTTATAATCCATTAATTGATTAGCTATGTTAGCCTGGTTTTGTAAATCATTCAACTCGGAACCGGTTACTTCAGTTGGAGTAGTGGCGCCTGCAAATGGATTAATGGTCCATCCCTTCCCATCTTTATAAAGATTAATAATTTTTTGTCCCATTACTTCCACATTACTTTTCATTGCTTTCCCATTAATGATTTGTACAGTCATGGGCATATCCATTCCCTGCATGGCTACATTGCCGGTCATTGATAATGTTTTTACACTGGCGAATGTATTTAATCCACCGACTGCATCCGAATACTTTTGAATTATTTCATCAACAGTTTGAGACCGGGTTGCAGTAAAGGAAAAACATAATATTGCTAAAATAATTTTTTTCATTTTGAATAAATTTAGCCTGCAAAGATACTGTTTTAAGAGCCAATGAATTAATCATACCACAAAAGTTAGTTTCTAAAATCATTACGAGAGGATGAACGACCGGCGCAATCTATTAAATTATCAAAATGAAATTTTTAAGATTGTTTCACCTCGCTCACAGGGGTCACGTTTAAAACAGACTCTCTTTAATATTTTTTTAAAACTATGGGAAAATTCCAAGCTCTGCATAGCTGGTGCCTACTTTATTGATGGCAACCACATACGCAGCAGTTCGCATATCAGGAATTTTAGGATTACTTTTCCAGGTGTTCATTATTTCATGAGTGGCAGAAATCATGGTTTCCTCGAGGCCACTATATACCAGGTCCACTTCATCAGGACCATGCATGATGAATTCTCTTTCATTGTCTTTTACTTTTTTCCCACTTAATTCTTCTATTTGACCGAGAATATGTGAGTTCAGATTTTCTGTAAATCGTTTTTCCAGCCGGCCATATCGGACATGGCTCAGGTTTTTCAACCATTCAAAATAAGAAACGGTAACACCACCGGCATTCAGATACATATCCGGCACTACCAGGGTTCCTTTTTTGATGAACACTTCATCTGCTTCGGGAGCCAGGGGACCGTTAGCAGCTTCACCAATAATTTTAGCTTTTACTTTTGGTGCATTTTCTCCATTAATTACATTTTCCAATGCGGCTGGAATTAAAATATCACATTCCATCTCCAGCATTTCACTGTTTTGGGAAAAATTATTGGCGCCCGGGAAATTTAAGATAGACCCTGTTTTCTTGCGATTTTGAAACACTGCTTCCACATCAAGTCCTTTGTCACTCCAGATAGCTCCATCATGTTCTGATAAACCTACAATCTTTGCACCTGCATCCTGGAAAAATTTTGCTGTGTGATAACCAACGTTGCCCAAACCCTGTACCGCTACCCGTTTTCCTTCTACGCCGGTGCTTAATCCAAGTTTTGACATAACGTCTTTCATATTACACACTTCACGCAAACCAAAAAACACCCCTAACCCGGTAGCTTCCCGACGACCCCGAACTCCACCTTGTGTTACCGGTTTTCCGGTTACGCATCCTGCTGCATCAATTTCACCGGGGTGCATGGCTCCATATGTATCCAGTATCCAAGCCATTTCTCTTTCACCGGTTCCATAGTCTGGTGCAGGAACATCAGTTCCGGGGCCTATAAAATTTTTCTTTATTAATTCTGCGGTGTAACGACGTGTTATTTTTTCCAATTCGTATGCAGAATATTTTTTGGGGTTAATCTTGATACCGCCTTTACCACCACCAAAAGGAACATTTACTATGGCACATTTAAAAGTCATCAGTGCAGCTAATGCCATTACTTCATCCTGGTTTACTTCTGCTGCAAAACGAATTCCTCCTTTGCAGGGAGTTTTGTGATGGGAATGTTGCACCCGGTAGGCTTCAATCACTTCAATATTGCCGTCATCTCTTTTGATTGGGAACCTCATTTGAAAAACAGCGTTGCAGGTTTTTATTTGTTCTAAAATGCCGGATTCCCATTTGGTAAATTCGGCGGCTTTGGTAAAACTTTTTTCAACAGCACCAAAAAAGCTGTAATGTTTGTCTGGCATAATTTGAAATTTTATTTAGCAATCGTTTTTAAATATACATCTTTGATATAGCGGTAACCGGCCGCTTCATATAAATTTTACTTTATTTCTTTTTCCAGCCTGCTGATCTTACGATCCAGGCGAACCAGGTAAAGTATCAGACCCGTTAATATGGTGAGCATCACCGCCACTACCACATAAATGCGGCCATTGCTGCGCATCAGATCGGCCATTTGTACCGTTTGATTTTCACCCTGCCCCAAAACAGTTATGCTGAGAGCAAGCAGAAACAAAAGGGAATATATCTTTTTACAAAGTTTCATGCATCATCTTTTTTTCTTTCAAAATTTTCAATCTTATTTTCAGAGTGGAGATCCAAACGCCTAATAAAGTCCACCCAATTACTGCAGGATAAAACACTAATCGCATCCTGCCATCAATATCTCTTGTATCGAGTGCAGGGTTTCCTGATTCACCGCCGGGATGAAGACTCGGTAAAAGCCTTGGAACGATCCAAATTGTTGGAAATAACATGGCAAATGCAAAAATATTATAGACAGCACTGATTCTGGCTCTTTTATCCATATCAGTAATCGAATCTCTTAAAATAAGATAGGCGAAATAGATAAGCAATGCGATAGCAGCTCCAATCAGCTTGGGTTCTCTGGCAACAGCGCTGAATGATTGAAAAGCGGGATTGTTGGGATCAGCCCAGGTATAACTCATCCAGATAGCCCCGGTAGCATATCCCAAAATACCAAATACAATTCCGACTACTGCATACTGGCGGGCATAAACATCATATTTCAGGTCAAAGCTGCGTAAAAACCGTATAGAATTTATGACAGAGATAATAAATAAAACCATCATGCAGAACCACATACATACATGAAAATATAAATTTCGGATCGTCTCCTGCAATGCAGGAAGATGAGGTACATCTAATAAGAGGCCACAGGTAAAAGTGTAGATCAATAACAAAACACTTGCGATCTTCCACCAGGCCTTTTGCATATAGTTTTTTTCATCAGTCATTATATTAACCGGCAAAACGGCTGTACTTGTATAAAGTGGGGCAAAATTACGGGAGGCATTGATATGAAAAAAATCAGGTGTTCACATTTTTAATCTTTCCATAGAAATGGAAAAAGTATAACTGCAAGCAAAACCACCATTAGATCCAGGGCAATTAATAATAGAACTATGTCAATTGGAATCGTCAGCTCCGGTTTGAATGCAGCATTTGACAATTGCATCAAAAGTAATAGTTGAGGTATTATAAGAGGAAAACCTAATATTGCCATGATGGCGGCATTTTGTTGCGCTTTAGCTGCTATGGCTGCTAAAAATGTAAATACAAGACTAAGGCTCCAGCCTCCTAGCAATACCAGGCCGATGAATGGCAATATTTTTTGAACAGGGTTGGTGAGAAATAAGCTGAATAATAAAAGACTGAGCAAACTCATCACGAGCATCAGTAACGAATTGAATAATAGTTTTGCCAAAACAAAATCCCTGGGGCCGGCAATAGAATAATAGTATAACATCCGGCTGCGGCTTTCCTGCAAAAAACTTTTTGCTACCGCATTAATGCAAATGAATAACTGGATCACCCAAAACAGACCATTCCAGACTTTTGGTTCTGGTTCTTCAATAGCCATGTACAAAACAAAAATAGTAGCCCCGATATATAAAAGGATACCATAAAAATTATACTGTTGTCTTACTTCGAGAAGCAGATCTTTTTTAAACAGCGAATAAATATGGTTAAATGATTTCACTATTTATCTTCATTATAGCATTTTCTGCATCTCGGTTCATAAGCATCTTTGGCTCCAAGCATCACCTGTTCGGCATTGGCTACTTTTCGAAAAGAATAATTGGCAATGCTGCCGCATTTCATACAAATTGCATGTACTTTGGTTACATAATCCGCTTTTGACATTATGGTAGGCATTGGGCCGAAAGGGTTGCCGAGATAATCCATATCCAATCCGGCAACAATTACCCGGATGCCCCGTATTGCCAGTTCATCGCAAACTATGGGCAACTGATCGTCAAAGAACTGGGCTTCATCAATTCCAATCACATCCACATCATGAGCCATCAACAATATTTTTTGAGAATTATCAACCGGTGTGGATAGTATCGCTGTAGTGTCGTGTGATACGATCTTGGTTTCATCATAGCGGACATCAATGGTTGGTTTGAAAATTTCAACTTTCAGGTTGGCGATCTTTACCCGCTTCAGTCTGCGAATGAGTTCTTCTGTTTTTCCACTGAACATGGACCCGCAAATCACTTCTATCCATCCTCGGCGTTCGCCCCTGTAACCTGGTTCAATAAACATTGTTAAGATTTAGTTTTCCAATAATACTTCTTAGCTATATTGCTAAACAGTTTGTAATTTTAATTTTCCGGTCAAAAATACCATAATGGAACGAATCGGCGCCCTGATAAGCAAATTAAAAGAACAATTTGAAGAAAAAGCGGATACAGCTCAGTTGCTGATGACCATTCACTTATTACAACATGAATTGAATCAATTGCAGCATCAAGGTTCAAAAACACTGGGTACTTCAAAAGTTGCTGTTGTGCTTCCGTCCATTACTCCTATAGCAGCACAATATGAAAAGTATGCACCCAAGCCTGTAGAGCGGCCAGTTGTTCAGGAAATAAAAGAAACAGTTTTAGTGGATAAAGGCTCCGTATCAGTTGTTCAGAAAAATGGTCAATTGGATATGGTGTTTGATCCCATGACGGAGATACCAACTTTGTCACATCAGCCCAAAGAAAAAGAAGTTCATGAAATAAATAATTCACAGCCCGAATCCCTCAATGATAAATTAAGAGAAGGAAAAACTGAATTGTTTGAAGTGCTTAAAGAAACCCCGGTAAAAGATTTGAGAAAAGCCATAGGTATTAATGACCGGTACGTTTTTATCAATGATTTATTCCGCGGAGACGAGTCTATGTATGAGCGTTGCATCAAAACTATCAACAGCTTCAATATTTATCCTGAAGCAGAATTTTGGATCAACCGGGAATTGAAAACAAAGCTGGGATGGGATAATGAAAGAGATGTTGTAAAGCAATTCGATCAATTAGTTAAAAGGCGTTTTTCCTGAATATATTGCATGATTTTCTGCGTTGCTCCCTTTTTACTTTGCACATATTTTTCTGAAGCTATACTGCTTTTTAAATATTCATTTTGATTTTGCAACAATAATTCTATTTTTTCGTTCAGGCTTTCGGTATCAGTGAAACTCAGTCCGCCGCCACATTGCAGTAATTCCACCGCTTCAATATATTTTTTGTAATATGGACCAAATAAAACAGGTTTACCATATACAGCAGCTTCCAGTACATTGTGTACACCTGTGGATTTTAATCCACCACCAACATAGGCGATGGTTGCATATTTATATAAGCGGGATAATAAACCGATGGTATCAATTATGAGAAAGTTACAGGTTGGCGGTTGCCGGTTACCGGCAGTTAATTCAGATAATCTGACCGAACCGGGAAATATTTTTTTTACTTCATCCAGGTGTTCTTCTTCAATTTCATGGGGGGCAACAATCAGTTTGATTTTGGTTTCTGAAAAATCAATCCGGGATAAAATTTCTTCGTCTTCTTTCCAGGTACTGCCGGCAACAATGCAGGGAGATGTCCCGATAAATTTTTCAATTGCAGGTATTGGCTCAAACTGTTCAGCTATTTCTAATACCCGGTCAAACCTTGTATCTCCTGATACGCTGCAGATAGAAGCCAGGCCTATTTCATCTATCAATTTTTTAGATGATTCATTTTGAACAAAAAGATGATCAAAACGGGAGAGCATTTTCCGTTGAAGAGTACCGTACCATTTAAAGAATGCTGTATTTTTCCGGAAAAATACAGACACCATTATTAAAGGAATGTTTCGGTATTTTATTTTTTTGAGATAATAATACCAGAATTCATATTTTATAAATATTACCAGCGATGGATGCGTAATTTTTAAAAATTGCCGGGCATTGCCTGCTCCATCAAGCGGAAGATAGAATACCCAATGAACCCCTTCATAATTTTTCATTGCTTCATATCCGGATGGAGAAAAAAAAGTCAATAGTATTTTGTAAGCAGGATATTGTAATCTCAATGCTTCGATCACCGGCCGGCCCTGCTCAAATTCACCTAAGGAAGCGCAATGAACCCATATAACATTCGCAGTTTCAGGAATACTATTCTCTATCCGTTCAAAAATATTTTTTCTTCCCTTCAGCCATTTCACAGCCTTGGGATTGAACAGTGAAGAAACCCATGCCGCTATTTTATATAACAACAAAAAAAGATTATAAAATAGAACGCTCAATTTTTCGTTTTTAATTCCGGCAAAGTAAAAACAAACAGGTAAAACTTCCTGTATTTTAGTATTTTTGCCGCACTTTTAAAATAAACAGCCCCGATGCGCCCTATCCAGATGGTGGATACCCACACTCAGTATCACAAAATCAAATCCGAAGTGGATAATGCGGTAATTGATGTGATGGAAAGTTCGGCATTCATTAACGGCAAACCCGTACAGGAATTTGCTATTAGCCTATCAAATTATCTGGGTGCAAAATATACCATTCCCTGTGCAAACGGAACGGATGCTTTGCAGATCGCTATGATGGCACTGGGTCTTCAGCCGGGTGACGAAGTGATAACGCCATCCTTTACCTACATTGCCACCACCGAGGTAATTGCCTTGTTAAAGCTGACCCCGGTTTTTGTTGAGGTGGATCCAAAAACTTTTTGCATTGATCCGGCAGCGATTGAAAAAGCGATCACTCCAAAAACGAAAGCGATAGTTCCCGTTCATTTATATGGCCAGGCAGCGCCGATGGGAGCGATAATGGATATCGCCGCTAAGCATAAAATTTTCGTGATTGAAGATAATGCCCAGGCTATCGGGTGTGATTATTTTTTTAAAGATGGTTCAAAAAAGAAAACCGGAACGATCGGGCATATAGGGACTACTTCATTTTATCCTTCTAAAAATCTCGGCGCATTTGGAGATGGAGGTGCTATTTTTACCAATGATGAGACATTAGCCATAAAATTAAAGATGATGGCCAACCACGGACAAAGTAAAAAGTATTATCATGATGTGGTGGGTTGCAATAGCCGTTTGGATACAATGCAGGCCGTTATTTTGAACATAAAATTGAAACACCTGGATGCATATGCGGCATCACGAAGAAAAGCGGCTGATTTTTATGACCAGGCTTTTGCCAGTCACCCCAAAATTACAACTCCATTTCGAGCCCAATATTCAAATCATGTTTTTCATCAATATACACTGATATTAGACGGTGCAGACCGGGATGAGTTGAATAATTTTTTATCAGAGAAAAAAATTCCATCCATGATCTATTATCCCGTGCCGGGGCATAAACAAAAAATGTTTGCACATTTTAATGTAGCGTCACAAACAATGCCGGTTACAGATTGGTTAACCGAACGGGTGATTTCTTTGCCCATTCATACTGAATTGGACATGGAGCAACTGAATTATATTACGGGACATGTATTGGAATTTGTAAATAAATAAAACCCTTTATGAAAATTGCAGTTATAGGCACCGGTTATGTAGGTTTAGTTTCGGGTACTTGTTTTGCAGAAACAGGTAATGACGTCACTTGCGTTGATATTGATATAAACAAAGTGAACCGCCTGAAAAGAGGGGAAATTACCATATTTGAACCCGGGCTTGAAAAATATTTCCTTCGCAACCTAAAAGATTGTCGGCTGCATTTTACAGCAGACCTGGCCGAGGGAATAAAAAATGCTGCAATTATTATGCTGGCATTGCCAACACCGCCTGGGGCTAATGGAGCTGCAGATTTAAGAGCCGTGTTACAAGTGGCGGAAGATTTGGGTAAATTGATCAAAGAGTATAAAGTAATCGTAAATAAGAGCACAGTGCCTGTGGGTACAGCCGATAAAGTACATGCAGCCATTTCAAAAAATTGTAAAGCAGAATTTGATGTAGTTTCCAATCCGGAATTTTTGCGTGAAGGAGTAGCCGTAGAAGATTTTATGAAACCCGACCGGGTGATAATCGGAACCACTTCGGACAAAGCCAAAAAACTGATGGGCGATTTATATGCTCCGTTTGTACGCCAGGGAAATCCTGTAATTTTTATGGATGTAAGATCTGCTGAGCTTACAAAATATGCTGCGAATGCTTTTTTAGCCACGAAGATCACATTCATGAATGAGATTGCACAGCTTTGTGAACGATATGGTGCTGATGTGGACATGATCCGCAAAGGCATTGGTAGTGATGGAAGAATTGGTAAACGATTTTTATTTCCGGGCATTGGCTATGGCGGCAGCTGTTTTCCTAAAGATGTAAAAGCATTGATACAGTCATCTGGTGAGGTAAACTATGATTTTAAAATCCTGAATGCAGTGATGCAGGTGAATGAAAAACAAAAGCTGCTATTAGTTTCAAGAATCAAAAATAAATTTGGGAAAGACCTGAAAGGAAAACGATTTGCGCTGTGGGGGCTTGCATTCAAGCCCAATACGGATGATATCCGGGAAGCCCCGGCATTGGACATGATTGATGAGCTATTAAAAAGCGGCGCTGCTGTAACAGCTTTTGACCCGGAAGCTATGAAGAATGTGAAAGCAAAATTAGGTGATGTGATAATTTATGCAGAGAATCAATATGATTGTTTGAAAGGAGCCGATGCATTGATTATTGCCACAGAGTGGAACGAATTCCGCACACCTGACTTTTCAAGAATTGCAGCTAATATGAAAAATAAAATTATTTTCGACGGACGCAATTTATTTGACTTGTCAGAAATGCGGGAACAGGGTTTTCATTATGAAAGCATTGGCAGGGCAATTGTGAATTAATTTTTTTATGAAACAAAAAAGGGTGTTAATAACAGGGGCCGCGGGTTTTCTGGGGTCACATTTGTGTGATCGTTTTATTAATGAAGGCCACCGAGTCATCGGGATGGATAACCTGATCACAGGCGATATAAATAATATTCAGCATCTTTTCAAGCTGGAGCAATTTGAATTTTATCATCATGATGTAACAAAATTCATTCACATTCCAGGGCACCTGGATTATATTTTGCATTTTGCTTCACCTGCCAGTCCCATTGATTATCTGAAAATTCCTATTCAAACATTGAAAGTAGGAGCCATGGGCACACACAATTGTCTTGGTTTGGCCAAATCAAAAAATGCACGGATGCTTGTAGCTTCCACCAGTGAAGTGTATGGCGATCCGCAAGTACATCCGCAGCATGAAGAATACTGGGGAAATGTTAATCCTGTCGGCCCGAGAGGAGTTTATGATGAAGCTAAACGATATATGGAAGCTATCACTATGGCTTATCATAATTTTCATAACCTGGATACAAGGATCGTAAGGATATTCAATACCTATGGCCCGAGAATGCGATTGAACGATGGAAGAGCATTGCCGGCGTTTATCGGTCAGGCATTACGGGGAGAAGATCTTACGGTTTTTGGTGATGGCTCACAAACAAGAAGTTTTTGTTTCGTAGATGACCTGATTGATGGAATATACAGGCTATTGCTCAGTGATTATCATTTGCCGGTGAATATAGGAAACCCGGATGAAATTTCTTTGCTTGATTTCGCCAATGAAATACTGGAACTGACAGGCAATAAAGTGAAGATTGTTTTTAAACCTTTACCAATTGATGACCCCAAACAACGGGAACCTGATATTTCTAAAGCTAATGAATTACTGGGTTGGAAGCCAAAGGTGAACCGAAAAGAAGGTTTGAAAATCACTTACGAATATTTCAAATCGCTTCCTCCCGAAGAATGGAATAAACAACCTAAAGAATTTGTAAAAAAATAAATTAAACCTAAAAAAGAACAGGATGTATCAGGAATTAATTGACAAAAAAGCAAAACTCGCCGTGATAGGCCTCGGCTATGTTGGTTTACCCATTGCATTGGAATTTGCAAGAAAAATATCAGTGATTGGTTTTGACATCAGTGAAAAAAGAATTGAAATGATGAAACAGGGTATTGACCCAAGTAATGAACTGGAAAAAGAAAGCTTCCGGGGTTGTGATATAGTTTTTACCAATTCGTTGGATGTATTACGGGAAGCAAAATTTTTTATTGTTGCGGTTCCCACTCCGGTTGACGAACACAATGTTCCTGATCTGATCCCGGTGAAAAAAGCATCTGAAACGGTGGGAAAGGTGGTTAAGAAAGGAGATTATGTTGTATTTGAATCCACCGTGTATCCCGGCTGTACCGAAGAGGATTGTTTACCCATCATCGAAAAATTATCCGGGTTGAAAAATGTAACTGACTTTAAAATGGGATACTCACCCGAAAGAATAAATCCGGGAGATAAAAAACATACTTTATCCAGTGTGGTGAAAGTGGTGTCAGGGTGTGATGCAGAATCGCTGGAAGAAATTGCGAAAGTATATGAGTTAGTGGTGAAAGCCGGTGTGCATCGTGCCTCCTCCATTAAAGTAGCCGAAGCGGCAAAAATCATTGAAAATACTCAGCGGGATCTCAACATTGCATTGATGAATGAATTGTCTGTGATCTTTGACAAGATGGGAATTAATACTTATGAAGTTTTAAATGCTGCGGGAACCAAGTGGAATTTTTTAAAATTTTTTCCAGGCCTTGTAGGCGGTCATTGCATAGGTGTGGATCCTTATTATCTTACCCATAAAGCGCAGGAACTGGGTTATACTCCTCAGGTGATACTGGCAGGGCGAAGCATCAATGACAGTATGGGAAGTTATGTGGCGCAAAAAGTGGTACAGCACATTATCGAATATTCCGGCAACGTAAAAAAATCTAAAGTGCTGGTGAAAGGAGCCACCTTCAAAGAAAATGTAAGCGATATCCGGAATTCCAAAGTGGCTGATGTGGTGAAAGAATTAAAGTCTTTTTTTGTAAATGTAGATGTGGAAGATCCATTTGCAGATTCCGGTGAATTAATGCATGAATATGGTTTTGGCCTGGTAAATTCAGTTGGAAACGATTATGATGCTGTTATCATTACCGTGCCGCATGAAGAATATCTTGGATTAGATGACAATTATTTTGCTTCAATCTGTAAACCCCATGCCCTCGTAGCTGACCTGAAAGGGATTTACCGAAACAAAATCAACAACAGAAATTACTGGAGTTTATAATATGCCTTTTTTTACAACAGACTTTGAAGGGTTGCTCGTTTTTGAACCGAAAATTTTTGGCGACAGCCGGGGATATTTTTTTGAATCTTACAATGAAAATGTATTTCAGAAACAAGGTATCAATTTTCGCTGGGTGCAGGATAATCAATCTTCATCCTCCTTTGGAGTAATACGTGGATTACATTACCAATTGAATCCTTATGCACAAACAAAACTGGTGCGGGTGCTCGATGGTTTGATTCTCGACGTAGTGGTTGATATCCGGAAAAATTCTTCCACTTACGGGAAAACTTTTTGCATCGAATTGTCATCAACCAACATTAAACAGCTTTTTATTCCCCCCGGATTTGCACATGGATTTTCTGTTTTGAGTGAGAAAGCAGTAGTACTTTACAAATGTGATCAATTTTATAATAAAGAAAACGAAGCGGGAATTTTATACAATGATCCCGTATTAAAAATAGACTGGAAAATTCCTTTAGCCCAACAAATTATTTCCGAAAAGGACAAACAACTTCCTCTGTTAAGACATTGCAGAAATAACTTTTAGTAGTGTTGAAGATTGTAGCACCGGTTTCTACTTACTTATTTATTTTATCGCAGTAATTTCAGTTCCACCACCATTAGATTCTGATTTTACTACACCAAAACCCGGGGCATACCATTCAGTAACGTCGGCGTTTATGGGAATGCCGATCCCCATTTTTACAACCACTTTGCTATGATAGTTGATCTTAAAACAGTCCCAGGTTCCTGCAGGTGTAGTTACACTTTCTTTTCCTTCAACTTTACGTTTTGTGATATCTACATTTATATGGGCGCCGATCCCGCTTTGCATTTTAAAATCCATACTAAACTGCCCGTCTTTTAAAACATCACCAGCATTCATAGTCGAAGGATATTCAAGGTAAGATTGCTCGCCGGATCCGGAAATATCACCCATTTGCTCCTGTTGCGCAGAGGGGATAAACATTTTCATATCCATCATAATGATGCCGCTTACACATTTCATATTGTTGGTAGCTTTGGAAATTAGTTTTCCTTTGGCATCTACAAATTCAGAGTTAATCGTGGAAGTGACTGTGCTGCCCGTTTGTTGAACGTTGGAAATAGCATATGTAATCTTACCGGTTTCCTTTCCTTTTTTATTCGTGATGGTCATTTCAATTGACTTGTTATTTTGGAAATAATAATAGTCTGTGCAGTTTTGGGAAAATGAGCCAATACTGATTAGGAGAACGTTACATAAGAATAAATTTTTCATATCTTAAATTTTGAAAAAGCAATTTAAGAAATGATATTGAAAAAAAAGACAAGATGTAAGACATAAATATTCAGATAGATTACACCCCACTAAATTTAGTAAATCCCCCATCAACAATGATTTCAGATCCAGTAACAAATGAAGAGGCATCACTAAGCAAATAAATGAGGGCACCTTTTAAATCATTCGGATTTCCAAACTTTTTAAATGGAGTATGCTGAAGAATCAGGTTAGCTCTTGTGAAGCCTTCCCCCTTTTAGGACAGTTCACTAAAATAATCTTTTAATAATAAATCATTGAGATGAGTGGGGCATGCCCCACTCATCTCAATGGCGGCCTGTTGCGGCGTTTTGCCATGTAGCGATTTATGGGGATGATGATACGGAAGCCTATTCTGAGATATGGGCAAATCAATATGATTTTACCCGATTGATGAGGCGGGCATTTGGAGCATCACGGGCAATAGATTATTTATATACGCTTCCTATAGTAGATAAAGGGAAAATAGGTCTAATGGGCCATTCCCGGAATGGGAAGACTTCGTTATGGGCAGCTGCATTTGATGATCGTATAAAAGCAATTATTAGCAGCAGCGGCGGATCGGGGGCTGAAATACCCTGGCGTTATACCAGCCATAAATATGATGATGAAGACATAGCTTTACTAACATGCAATCAACCACCCTGGCTACATCCACGGTTGCGTTTTTTTATTGGCAGGGAGAATAAGCTACCGGTAGATCAGAATTCTTTTATGGCATTAATAGCTCCACGTGGATTAATGCTTAGTTCAGCAATTAATGAAACAGAAGGTAATCCTTGGGGCATTGAACAAGCATATAATGCTACTCAGAAAATTTATAAATTTTTAGGCGCAGAAAATAATCTTGCTATACGTCTGCGGCCGGGCTTACATGGTACCAGGCCGGATGACATCGAAGCGTATATTGATTTTTTTGAGTATATTTTTAAGAGAAACAAACAGAAGCCAGAGAATAAATTATTATTTAATTATTCATTTGACAATTGGCGGAAGCAAAGCAAAGAAAATATTAATCCCCTGGATTTTCCGGTCAGGAATATGGATGATATAGAAGTCGGAGTTAAAAATAAAAAAATACAAACCATTGATGACTGGAATTTAAAAAAGCAAGTCATACAAAAAAATATAAGATGGATTTTAGGAAAAGAACCCCCTGGTGTTACTACTCCAGGTCCGCAAAGCTGGAAGAATAGGGAAAAAGGCGAAGCATACTTTGGACATTTTCTTGATCGCCCGACTGCTACAGATCGGATGTCAGTAATGCCAATTGCTCCCTACCATACTTTTGGAGATTATCTATACGGGTATTTATATTTTCCAAAGAATATGGAAGAAGCAGTAAAAAACGGAAAGGCTAAATTGCATGTTGTTGTTTATTTACATGAATATGATTATTCGAAAGGCTTTTCATCGGAAGAATTTGATCATGATATTCAACCGTACTTTGAAAGCCTGGTAGATAATGGGTTTGCCGTTTTTACTTATGATATGGTTGGATTTGGAAACCGGATTGAAGAAGGTTCGGCATTTTATAAGCGATATCCCAACTGGTCAAAGATGGGAAAATGTGTAGCTGATTTGCAGGGTGCATTGGAGACATTGACACATCTTGATTTTATTGACAGCACAAAAATTTCAGTAGTCGGCTATTCGCTTGGAGCTACAGTAGCACTTTATACGGCAGCATTAGATAAACGGATCAGCAGTGTTGCATCCGTATGCGGATTTACTCCTATGCGATTGGATACGATGGGGAAAGGAACGGAAGGTATTAGAGCTTATTCCCATCTGCATGGTATGCTGCCTCGCTTAGGATTTTTTGTGAACAATGAATCAAGAATCCCTTATGATTTTCATGAAATACTCGCTGCAATTGCTCCCCGGAATTTATTAGTTATTGCTCCTGTTATGGACCAGGATGCTTCATTAACGGATATACAGAATTGTATCCGGCAAGCGGGAAAGATTTTCAATGTATATGGCAAGCCTGGTAATATTCAGATTTTTACTCCCGATGATTATAACCGGTTCTCACCTGACATGAGAAAGAAAACAATTGAATGGTTGAAAGAATTACCAGCTTTATAAAAATGCAAATGGAGCTGAAAAATAGAATTGAACATTCGGGTTATAATATTTTGGAGCAAACTAATTTATTGAATATTACTAAATATGTTTCAAAATTTTAAACTACGGATGATACTCTTTATTCCAAAAACAAATAATAATTCTAATTTTAAATAAAGAACATTTAAAAATGAATAAGCCGCTAATCAGTATCGTAAATTCCAGCACATTTGGGAAACATTTTTCTGAACATATCACAACGCTAGAAAAGTTTGCAGATATTCTGCATATTACAGTTCCGGCAGATATTAGTGCTGATGAATTAGCCGATAGGATTAAAAATTCGGATGGCATCATTGCAAGTGTAACCCCTAAATTTCCAAAGAAAACACTTGATCAGTGCAATAAACTCATCTTGCTGGCACGACATGGAATCGGTTGCGATAATGTGGATCTGAATGCAGCTACTGAATTAGGCATTGCGGTTTCAAGAGTAAAGGGAATAGTAGAAAGAGAAGCCGTTGCAGAATATGCTGTAGCATTATTGATGGCAGCATCAAGGCTTGTACCACAGGGCTCTGCCGCTGTAAAAAAAAGCAATTGGGCAAGCCGTTCAAGAATGGTTGGAATGGAACTTATGAGAAAGACAATTGGCATTATTGGGTTGGGAAATATAGGCTCCCGAAGTGCAGAAATTCTATCCAATGGATTTAGAGCAAATATTATTGCTGTAGATCCTTTCATAGAAAAAAAACGATTTGAACAATTCCATGCTAAGGAAGTGAAACTGGAAGAACTGGTCAGCAGTTCTCATGCAATTTTATTTCATTGCCCGCTTACTTTGGAAACGAAGAGAATGCTTGGCAGGGAACAGTTTGCAGCAATGCAAAAAGGTATAGTGATCGTAAATACTTGCCGTGGTGAACTGGTAGATGAAGATGCACTGTATGCTTCATTACAAAGTGGGTCATTGGGTGCTTATGCAACTGACGTGGTAGAAAATGAGCCAATTGATGGGAATCACCGGTTAGCTCAACTCGACAATGTGATCATTACCCCTCACCTGGGTGGATATTCGTGGGAATCTTTGCATGGAATGGGACAGACATGTGTGGATGATATGGTGTCAGTATTTCAAAATGATGGTATAGCCGGAGAACTTGCTAATCCGGAAGTGTTACAAAAACAATATAGAAGATGGCATTAGTGTTGACTATAGACATGGGTACCACCAACATAAAAGTAGGTGTAGTAAATGAAGCAGGAGAAATCCTTCAAATGCGATCTGTCGCCTTAGAAACGATCAGCGATGAAATCGGTGCAGCCGAACATGATCCTGAAAAAATTAAAAATATTCTACTGGGATTATGCCAACAGGTTTTGACAGCCGAATTCAGGAATGAAATTAATTTTATTATTTCTTCTACCTATCATTTTGGCCTGATGATGCTGGACGGGCAAAGAAAACCGCTTACAAATATCTCCCTGCTAACGGATACCCGTTCTCAAAAAACATTTTCTAATTTTTTATCCGTTTATGAAAATGATGTAGTCTATAAAAAAACAGGATGCCCCTTTTTAAGTCAATATACATTACCCCGACTATTTTATTTCTCAAAAGAAAAGTCAGAACTTTTCAGGCAGGCCAAATTTTTTCATGACAGCAAATCTTTTTTATTTGAATGGCTGACTGGTGAATGGGTTACAGACATGAGCACAGCAGCTTCAACTCAGTTTTTCAATACGGAAACGTATAAATGGGATGAAAGACTACTTTCCAGGATTCATCTTAATTCTGAGCAGTTCCCCAAAGTTTTGGATGGAACAAAATTTATGGCGCCACTGACAAACGAATTAAGCCAGGCATTAGGATTGAAAAAAAATGTTCAGGTAATTCTCGGTGTGTATGATGGAGCAGCTTTGGTTATTGGGATGGGTGGCCTGGAAACTAATGTGGGAACTATCAACCTGGGAACTACCGCCATGCTTCGAATACCAGGCAAAGAAATGATATTGGATAAAAATGAGAATAAACGAATTCAATCTTATGTAATGCAAAAAACACTTTTTCTTAACGGAGGTGCTTTGAATAATGCGGTATTGCCGCTTAACTGGATGCAGAACAACCTTTTTGAAGCGAACCTTCAGGATGATAATTTTAAAAAAATAAGTGAAGAACCACCGTTGGTTTGTTTACCTTATCTAACAGGGGAGCGGGATTCAAAAATAGGGCCTTATGCATCAGGAGTTTTTTTTGGTATCCGTAAAAATCATTCACGGATAGATTTTGTCCGTTCTGTATTGGAAGGAGTTGTTTATTCTATGCGGTATATCTACGATGCTTTACAGGAAAATAACATGCAAATAAAAGATATTCGAATGGGTGGAGGGGGAATTAATATCAAAGGATGGCCGCAGCTCTTTGCAGATATGTTAGCTGTGCCAGTAAAAATCCCGCTTGGAAATGAAATGGCTTTAGTCGGAAATGCTATGATTGCTTTTGTAAAAGGTGAAGTGTTTAAAGATTTAGAAGAAGCGGCTCAAAAAATGATTAAAGAGATAAAACATATCTATCCGGACTCAAAATCAGTTGATATACATTATAAACGGTACCAATTTTTTAAAAAACTTAGAGAAACGATTGGCCCGTTATTCAAAGAACATTCAAAGCTTTAGTAATAGCTATATTAATATTGCATCTCAGTAAATTTTATTAGACCCATTTCCTAATTAGCAAAACGATGAGGTAAGGGCTTTGAGCTAAGGATAATATTTCCTTCGTAAATATCAACAATAATTTTGTTTGGAGATAAATTACTGAAATAGGCCTACTATCTATACTCTATTACCTATTTTAAATTAAACATCCATTTAAAGTATCTGCGCAGAGCTATCATTAATAAAAAATATAGGAACAAAAAAAGGACAAACCGATCAATTACCGATTTATCCTTTTTTTTGTTGGCCCATAAGGATTCGAACCTTAACAGACAGAACCAAAATCTGTAGTGCTACCATTACACCATGGGCCAATCCTATTTGTGAATCCCGTCTTAGCTGACGGGGACGCAAAAATAAGCTGTGAAGCCGTTCTGCCCAAATTGATTTAGCAGAAAATGTGGACTCCTTTCTTTTCAAGACTTTTGTTGCCTTAGTTAGTCAACCCGGCAAAAGTTTCCAGCCTGCAAATTGAAACTTTTGGTACATTTAAACGTAAATTAATTGCTATGAGTTCGCATGATCGTCGTCGTTTTTTGAGAAAAGTTGGAACGTTTTCAGCTACTGCTTTTATCACTTCTTTTGCTACACCTGCCTGGAGTCGAAATTTAGAGAAGGCATTACATGATGCTGAAGGAATTGATCCAGGCGATCTCGCCTCCGAAGAAGATTTCTGGTATTATATTCAGCAATCTTTTACTGTTTCACCGGCATTAATCAATTTAAATAACGGCGGGGTATCTCCGGCTCCCAAAACAGTGCAGGATGCCATGAAACGGTATTACGATTTCAGTAATGAAGCGCCGAGTTATTTTATGTGGAGGGTTTTGGATCAGGGTAGAGAGCCTTTGAGAAAAAACCTGGCCAGAGTGGCAGGTTGTACTCCCGATGAGGTAGTGATAAATAGAAATTCGTCGGAAGGTTTGGAGACTGTGATTTTTGGATTGACTTTAAAAGCTGGAGATGAAGTGGTAGCCGCCAAACAGGATTATCCAAACATGATCAATGCATACAAACAGAGAGAACAGAGGGATGGGATAAAAATCGTTTGGGTCAATCTTGAATTACCCTGTGAAGATGAAAATTATCTCGTGAATCAATACGTAAATGCATTTACTTCAAAAACAAAAGTAGTTCATATCACGCATATCATCAATTGGAATGGACAAATTTTACCAGTAAAAAAAATAGCGGATGAAGCTCATCGAAGAGGAATAGAAGTTGTAGTGGACGGGGCTCATAGTTTTGCACATTTTAAATTTAAAATATCTGAACTGGGTTGTGATTATTTTGCCAGCAGTTTGCATAAATGGTTATATGCACCTATTGGCAGCGGGATGTTATTTGTGAAAAAAGATAAGATTAAAAATTTGTTTCCCTTGTTTGCAATGGGTGATCCTAAAAGTGATGATATCAGGAAATTCGAAGCATTAGGAACAAGACCTTTTTTCATTGAACAGGCTATAGGTAAAGCATTGGAGTTTCATGAAATGATTGGTATTGAAAGAAAAGAAAAAAGATTACATTATCTGAAAAATTATTGGATGGAAAAAGTGAAAGATGTTCCTAAAGTGAAATTAAATACTTCGCTAAATCCAAACTGGGGATGTGCTATTGGCAATGTAGGTATTGAAGGAAGAAAGCCTGGTGAACTGGATTCTTTTTTATTTGAAAAGTATAAAATTCATACAGTGGGAATTGAATGGGAAAATATTCATGGAGTTCGCATCACTCCGAATGTTTACACTACACTTGAAAATCTTGATTTGCTTGTAGAAGGAATCACGAAATTTGCACAGAGTTAACCATACAAACTGAATTTGTAAACTTTAACGCTTTTGTCTTTACTTCAAACTAATCGCAAACTCAATCTTCTCCAGGCTACTTCAATAAATATGACCGATATGGTGGGCATTGGACCTTTCGTGGTAATGCCAATTGTAGTGAGCCAGTTTCACAACGGGTTATTTTTATGGGCATGGTTGTTTGGAGCTTTTACGGCTTTAATTGATGGTATGATCTGGAGTGAATTGGGGGCAAAATATCCATTGGCCGGAGGTACTTATAATTTTCATCGCATAGCATTCGGAGAAAAAGGAGGAAAACTGATGGGTTTCTTATTTGTTTGGCAAACTGCTATTCAGGCTCCGTTGGTTGTTGCGTCCGGCGCTATTGGATTTGCACAATATCTTTCTTACTTAGTTGATTTAAATTTTTTGCAGCAAAAACTTATTTCAGGAGGATTGGTGCTATTGGTGTTTATTCTTTTGTTCAGAAAAATTGAGGCAGTTGGGAAAATTTCTGTCGCCTTATGGTCAGTAGTCCTGCTTACAATTTTCTGGATCATACTAAGCGGATTGACACATCAACAACATGCAATTCCTTTTTTTACAAAAGGGAATGATTCTTTTTTTTCTTATGCTTTCTGGGCTGCCATTGGACAGGGATCGGTGAAAACTATTTACAGCTATCTCGGATATTATAATGTTTGTCACCTGGGGGGTGAAATAAAAAAGCCTGAAAAAAATATTCCTAAAAGTATTTTTATCTCCATAGCGGGGATTGCTGTATTGTATCTCCTGATGAATATAAGTGTGATGGGGGTGGTGCCCTGGCAGTCAGTGAAGGAAGATGATAAATATTTAGTGAGCACATTCATGGAATATGCGTATGGCCATAATGCTGGAGTTATTATTACAGTGCTTATACTTTGGATTGCCATGGCATCTCTTTTTGCTGTTATACTTGGATATTCTCGGGTGCCTTATGCTGCTGCAGTGGATGGGAATTTTTTTAAAATATTTGCAAAACTGCATCCTACAAAAGAGTTTCCTTATGTTTCACTGATCGTGTTGTGTGGGTTGGGTTTTATTTTCAGTTTATTGTTGAAACTGACCGACGTCATCAATTCCATTCTTGCCATGAGGATATTGATTCAGTTTGTTGGCCAGGCAGTAGGAGTAGTCTTGCTGCGAAAACGTTTTGGAACAAACAGCCTTCCATTTAAAATGTGGCTATACCCATTACCCGTGATATTATCAGTAGGTGTTTGGTTATTTGTTTTTATTTCCACCGGGAAGTTTGCTTTATGGGGCAGCCTGATTGCAGCCAGTGGGATAGCTGTATATTACATCACGAAACACTTTCAAAAAAATCAATGATTGCCGGTATGAAAAACCTTTTATCACTTTCATTCATCTTCCTAACACTTTTATGTATGCCGCAAAAGAAAACTATAGTAATATTCTTTGGTGATTCCATTACAGAGCAGGGAGCACAACCTGGTGGGTATATAACCCGAATAGACAGTTTATGTAAAACAGAACATAAGAGGGATCAGTATGTCTTTGTTGGATCCGGCATCGGTGGCAATAAAGTTTATGATCTCTATTTGCGGCTGGATGATGATGTATTGAGTAAAAAACCAGATATTGTTATCATTTTTATCGGAGTAAACGATGTATGGCACAAAGCGCTTCGCCAAACAGGCACAGACCCCGATAAATTTGAAAAATTTTACCAGGCGATTATCAATAAATTGAAAGCTATCGGCAGCAAAATCGTTTTATGCACCCCCGCTTCAATAGGAGAGCGGACTGATTTT
This sequence comes from Bacteroidota bacterium, assembly GCA_018266555.1. Lineage (GTDB taxonomy): Bacteria > Bacteroidota > Bacteroidia > Chitinophagales > Chitinophagaceae > UTBCD1. The sequence continues at coordinate 331,924 of JAFEAF010000001.1, forward strand.
AGTAATCCCCAGGATGGTGATCTGAATGAATATTGCAATATCATTCGCAACCTTGCTCAAAAAAATAATTTGAAGCTGATTGATCTGAGAAAAAAATTACTGGATTATAATTTGAAAAATAACCCCGAAAATAAAGACAGGGGTATTCTTACCGTGGATGGTGTGCACCTGAATCCGAAAGGAAATGAAATGGTGGCAGAAGAAATGTGGAAGATGATCCAATCACTTTAAGAGGGTTTTGAGAAGTTTGGATACTTCATCGGATTTATTCATTACCATTACATGGGAGCCTCCTTTAATTGTATAATTTGCTTTTACCAGGCGATAGGGTAATAATTTATCCGATGTTCCATGTATGTGAATAATGTTTTTGGGTGCAATTTCATTGTCCCACCTTACTATTGCCGCCAAAGCCCATTTTATAAAATCTATATTACTATCAAGAATAATCTGCCGAAGTAATTTTTTTTTATTTTTGCCTTTTACTCCCAGAACCCAACTTAAATTCAGAAGCATTTTTTTTGTGATTTTCGGCGGAAACCAATTGTAAACGGGGATCAATTTCAGAATACGCAGGTATTTTGGAAATTCTTTTTTTGTTTTATTGCTGGATATAATGACCCCTGTTATGTTATTATCAGCCTTAGCCATTTCCGTTACCAGCATTCCACCCAGCGAAATACCAACAATTTCCGGTGCAGATTCGGGAATTAGAGAGCGAAGCCTGATAGCATATTCAGCAAGGGTTTCATGTTTGAATGGTGCTATCCACTCAATGAAAACCGGTTCACAAAAAGATAAGTCAAGGAAGTTGAAAACTCTTTTGTCAGCGCCAAGGCCGCTAATAAAATAGACTTTATTCAATAACTATTTAATTAAAACTCACGAGATAATAATTCTTTTTCCCTTTCTGAATCAACAAATATTTTCCATGAAGGAGATGCGCTTCTTCGATTTTCATTTTTTCGGTTTCTACTTTTTTTCTGTTTATACTAACGCCTCCACCCTGTATCATTTTACGGGCATCACCTTTGCTGGGAAAAATTTTATTTTCTGCAAGGAAGCTTACAATATCAATTCCTTCCTTAAGCTTTAATTTGTCATACGATGATTTTATAACTCCCTCCATGCTTTCCAGGTCTTCAACACTTAAGTTTTCAGCAGGAACATTTTGATTGGCAAATAGTTTTTCAGTTGTACCTAAAGCCTTTTCAAATTCTTCTTTTCCATGAACAAGAACGGTGATCTCTTGTGCTAATGTTTTTTGTAACACTCTGGCGGAAGGATCTGTTTTATGGTCATGTATGAGCATGTGAATTGCATCACGGGAGAGAAAGGTAAACATCCTGATCCATTTTTCGGCATCCAGATCGCTTGCATTTAACCAAAACTGGTAAAACTGGTACGGAGATGTTTTTAAAGGGTCAAGCCAGACATTCCCATGTTCTGTTTTTCCAAATTTACTGCCGTCTGCTTTTGTAACCAATGGGCAGGTAAACGCAAAAGCTTCACCGCCTGCTTTCCTGCGAATTAATTCAGTGCCTGTTACAATATTTCCCCATTGATCACTTCCTCCCATCTGTAGTTTGCAGTTTTTATTCTGATACAACCAGAAATAATCATAACCCTGAACCAATTGGTAGGTGAACTCTGTAAAACTCATGCCGGCATCTCCTTCAATTCTTTTTTTCACACTTTCTTTTGCCATCATATAATTTACAGTAATATGCTTGCCGACATCACGAATGAAATCAAGAAACCTCATTTCCCGGAACCAGTCATAATTATTTACCATTTCAGCACAATTCTTTTTAGAAGAATCAAAATCGAGAAACTTCATCAGTTGTTTTTTGACTCCTTGTTCATTTTTTCTAAGAACTTCTTCACTCAATAAATTCCTTTCTTCACTTTTACCGCTCGGGTCGCCGACCATGCCAGTAGCACCGCCTACCAGGGCCACAGGTTTGTGACCAGCGTTTTGCAAATGAACTAATAATAAGATAGGAACCAGGCTGCCGATATGTAAAGAGTCAGCAGTTGGGTCAAAGCCAATATATCCGGATGTCATTTCTTTGTTGAGTTGTTCTTCAGTTCCGGGCATTATGTCTTGAATCATGCCCCGCCATTGTAATTCTTCTATCAGGTTCATACTAAATCAATGATTTGTGGCAAAAATAAAGCAGAAAAAAGTAGGCTAAGGAAGAAAGCAATATTTTTATAAAATATTCGTTTTCAGTTGATAGTCTTTTTGCCACTCATGCTATGTAATTCAATGGCTAAAGATTAATTTTACTGAGTTGCCCTACCTTATGAAAGCAGTATAATTCAAACGCTTATTGAAAATTGTCCGAATGAAACCGACCAAATATTACCTGGCCCTATTAATAACTGTATGCTGCTTTTCCGCCACTGCGCAGTTCAGAAAATATTCCAATGAATTTTTGAATATCGGAGCAGGAGCCCGGGGCCTTGCTATGGGAAGTGCCCAGATAGCATCTGTCATGGATGGTACTTCAGGTTATTGGAATCCCGCCGGATTAGTAGGTGTAAAAGACCATCCGCAATTAAACCTGATGCATGCCGAATATTTTGCGGGCATAGGCAAATACGATTATGCAAGTATTGTTTTTCCTACGGCAAATAAAAAAAGAACGATTGGTATTACCGGTCTTCGTTTTGCGGTAGATGATATTATGAATACCCTGTTTCTTGTAGAACCGGACGGCTCCATCAATTACAATAACATTCAATCTTTTTCTTCAGCCGATTATGCTTTCCTGTTTTCATTTGCGCAAAAATTAAAAGAAAGCACTAATAAGAATATTCATTTCGGTTTAAATGCAAAAGTGATTTATAGAAGCGTAGGAAAGTTTGCTAAAGCATGGGGTTTTGGTTTTGATGCCGGAGTACAAATCATTCATAACCGCTGGAAATTCGGTATTGTGGGTCGGGATCTTACCAGCACTTTTAATGCATGGACATTTAGCTTCACCGACCAGGAGAAAGAAGTTTTATACTTAACCAATAATGATATTCCTGTAAAATCAACCGAACTTACTGCGCCCCGGTTAATACTTGGAGCAGCACATGATTTTAAATTGGGAAAAAAATCCAGCCTGCTTGCAGAAGCAAATTGTGATGTGACCTTCGATGGAAAAAGAAATACGGTGATCAGTTCCAACCCGATAAGCATTGATCCAAAATTTGGAATAGAATATAACCTGAACAATGTTTTCTTCCTGAGGGCTGGGATTAATAATTTTCAAAGAGCATTGGCGGATGACGATACTTTGAATCAGAAAAAAGTCTGGATTTATCAGCCAAGCATCGGCACAGGTTTCCGGATTTCCAATGTGACGATAGATTATGCGTTTACCAATCTGGCTAACCAATCGAATCCATTATTTACCCATGTTTTTTCATTGAAGCTGGATATGGTCAATGATAAAAACAAAAAGAAAAAATAAATCTGTACCCGTACAAACCTTGTGAAATGAAACGAATTTTATTTTTTTTATTGTTATCCTTAAGCTTGTATGCACAAGCCCAGGTATATAACAATGAGTGGATTGATTATAATAAGACGTATTACAAATTTAAAGTTGCAGAAACCCGTTTATACAGAATTTTGAAAGCGGATCTTGCTACAATCGGTTTGGATACGGTGCAGGCTCAAAATTTTCAATTGTGGAAAAACGGGAAGGAAGTTCCTCTTTATACATCTGTGCAAACAGGAGTACTTGGAACAAACGACTACATCGAATTTTGGGGAGAAATGAATGATGGTAAACCGGATAATGCATTATACCGGCAACCTGATTTTCAATTGAATGATAAATACAGTCTTCAAACGGACACCTCATCTTATTTCCTTACCGTAAATCCTTTAGGAAACAATTTGCGTTTAGTACCCACTCCAAATAATATTGTTGGGAGTCCCACGCCCGAACCCTATTTTATGTACACAACAGGTAATTACTTTAATACTAAAATAAATCCAGGATTTGCAGCATTAGTTGTAGGTGAGTATGTTTATTCATCAGCCTATGACCAGGGCGAAGGCTGGACAACAGGAAATATTGACAGCGCTGGTGTATATTCAGCATCGCTTACGAATCTTTATCCTTATACAGGAACAGGAGCTCCGCAATCCACATTTAAAATAAACGCTGCCGGCAACGCTTTAAACACAAGAAGCTTTGAAGCAAAAGTGAATGGGACAAGTGTTCTGACTCAGGGCCTGGATTTTTATAATTATGTAAAAGCGGTTGTTCCCATCAATACTTCTTTAATCAGTAGTGGAACTGCAAACGTGGATGTTATTAATAATTCCTCTAAAATGCCTGACAGGATGGTGATAGCTCAGGAGGAGTTGACCTATCCGAGGCAATTTAATTTTGGTGGCGGCACAAGATTTTCATTCGAATTACCTGCAAGCGCCTCCGGCAACTATCTTGAAATAACAAATTTTACCTATAATGGCTATGCCCCGTTGTTATATGATCTTACTAACGGTACAAGATATGTGGCAGATATAAGCAACCCTGCTGTTATAAAAATTGCCTTGCTCCCTTCTGCAGTAAGCAGAAAATTAGTATTAGTAAGTAATAATCCTTCAGATGCCAAGTATATTACATCGTTTCAAAAAAGAAACTTTCTCAATCTTACATTGGCTGCTAACCAGGGTGATTATCTTATAATTTCCAATGCGGCTCTTTTAAATGCCTCAAATGGTTCCAATCCGGTGGATGATTATAAAGCATATAGAAGCTCTGCGGCAGGGGGTAGCTACAATGCTAAAATTTATTTAGTGGATGATTTAATTGATCAGTTTGGATTTGGTATTAAAATGAATCCTCTTGCCATCTGGAATTTTGTAAGATGGGCAAGGGCACATTTTGGCTCACCGCTCAAAGATGTTTTTATTATTGGTAAAGGAATTACCTATGACCAATACAGGCTTAATGAAAGAGATCCTAATATTGACAAGCTGATGTTTGTTCCAACATTTGGCAGTCCTGCTTCAGATAATTTATTCTGCACCGAGCCCGGTAATAATATTCCGCTCACACCTATCGGCAGGCTTTCCGTAATCAAAGCAGATGAAATTATTCCTTACTTAAATAAAATTAAGCAATATGAACAAACGCAGGCAACGGGTTCTCCTTTAATCCAGGACAAAGGATGGATGAAAAATGTAGTACACCTGGTTGGAGCCGATGATCCAATCTTACAGGGAGATTTAGGGAATCGTATGTATATCTATAAACAAATTATTTCTGATACTTTGTTTGGAGGAAATGTAACTACGTTCAATAAAAATTCAGCCGATGCTGTGCAGCAATTGAATAACTCAGCTATGCAGAATCTATTTGAAAACGGTATCGGACTGATCACTTACTTTGGACACTCCTCATCTACTACCTTAGATTTTAATCTTGATAACCCGGAGCAATATAATAATACGGGGAAATATCCATTCATGATTGTAATGGGCTGCCTGGCAGGTAATCTTTTTGATTTTAATCTTCAGCGCCTGCAAACAAAAGCATCCATTTCGGAGCAGTATGTTTTGTCTGATCAGCACGGAGCTATTGGTTTTTTAGCAAGTACCTATTTTAGCATCGTTCAATACCTCGATATTCTTAACACACAAACCTATAATGAAATTTCCCGATATCAATACGGAAAAACTTTTGGTGAAATTCTGGAACAGGCGATAATCAGGACTTTTAATATCACCGGGCAGGGAGATTTCTATGCAAGATTCCATTGCGAGCAATTCGTTTTAGATGGCGACCCTGCTATACGTTTAAACACATTTGCAAAACCGGATTATGTTATTGAGGACCCGCTGGTCAAAATATCTCCCCAATTCATTTCAGTAGCGGAAACTCATTTTACTGTTAAAGCTAAATTCATGAACCTGGGAATGGCGGTAAATAAAAATATAGTTGTTGAAATAAAAAGAACTTACCCTAATCAAACCACTGCCGTGATAGAAAGAGATACTATCCCGGGTATCAGGTATATGGATTCGCTCACCATTAATGTGCCCATAATTGCCACCAGAGATAAAGGATTAAATAAAATCACCATTACTGTGGATGCGGATAATGTGGTGGATGAATTATACGAAAATAATAACTCGGTGACTAAAGACATTGTAATTTATGAGGACGATGCCAGTACCGTTTACCCTTACAATTATGCTATTATCAACAGGCAAAATATTAAATTAGTTGCCTCTACCGCAAACCCTTTTGCAGCACAAAAACAATATATGATGGAGTTAGATACTACAGAAATGTTTAACTCTCCATTTAAAATAACACAAACTATCAGTACTACCGGTGGCATACTCGAATTTTCACCTGGTATAACTTTTACAGACAGTACAGTGTATTATTGGCGGGTGGCTCCTGTCCCAACCAGTGGCCCTACCATTTGGAATAGTGCATCATTCCAATACATCAATAATGGTGATTTTGGTTTTAGCCAGGCACATTATTATCAACATTTGAATTCTTCCACGGAGAGAATGGTTTTGGATACCTTAAGCAGAAAATGGAAATTCGGTACAATATTAAATACACTTTTTATAAGAAGCGGGGTTTTCCCTACTTCGGCATCTACTGCTGCCAGTTTTTCTGTATCTATTAATAACGACGGCGCATCTAAAATAAGAAGTGTGTGCGGAATTTCTAATGTTGTCTTTAATGTCTTGGACCCTGTATCTTTTCAACCTTTATTAAATACATATTCAGGTCCGGGGCAATATGGAAGTGATGCGGTATGCGATTCGGCCCGTGCATACAATTTTCAATTCAATATTCTTGACACAAACAAACGAAGGAAAATAGTTGAGTTCATGGACCTGATCCCCGACGGCTCTTTTGTGGTTGTAAGAAATTTTTCGGGAACCAATCCGGCAACGAATACTTATGCAAGTACCTGGCAGGGCGATACTTCCTATTTGGGGACTGGAAATTCCATGTATAATAGATTGCTGACACAGGGATTTACTGGCATTGATTCATTTTACAAGCCAAGAGCCTGGATATTTTTATATAAAAAGAATGATGCTGGTAACTTCGCACCAAGATATGTAATCAGCAATGATATTTATGATCCCATCACGATGTCAGCCGATTGTTATACCACGGATACACTCGGGTATGTTACCTCTCCGGTTTTTGGTCCCGCTAAAGCATGGAAAAAAGTACGCTGGAACGGAACACTTGATACTGCGCCGGGCGATATTGCCACTCTTGATGTAATTGGAGTGAAACCAGATGGCACCCAGTCAACACTTTTCAGTGGTTTAAATCTCTCTCAGCAGGATTTTGATATTTCTTCAATAGATCCAAAAGCATATCCTTTTGCACAATTGAAATTACGGACACAGGATACTATAAAATACACACCTTACCAGTTAAGGTACTGGGAACTTACCTACGATCCGGTACCGGAAGGTGCCATAGCTCCAAATATTTTATTACAGACAAAAGATACCCTGGAAGTAGGGGAGCCTTTTACTTTTAAAACAGCATTTAAAAACGTAAGTGATGCTGCATTTGACAGTTTAAAAGTAAAGATGGTTATTACAGATAAAAACAATGTTGCAAATATAATTCCCATTCCAAGAAAGAAACCATTGGCAGTGGGTGATACCATCCAGTTTGGGAGTTTAATCAACACGGCAAATTTTCCGGGTGTGAATACTCTTTATGTGGAAGTGAATCCGGATAATGATCAGCCGGAGCAATATCACTTCAATAATTTTGCATACAGGAATTTTTATGTAAAACCAGATAGCCTTAGCCCACTGCTGGATGTCACCTTTGATGGTGTTCATATCCTCAATAATGATATAGTTTCATCAAAGCCTGACATTCTTGTAAAATTAAAGGACGAATCGAAATGGATGATACTAAATGATACCAGCCTGCTAACTCTCCAGGTTGTGTACCCTGATGGATCACTTCATAAATTCAGCTTCAATAATGATACGTTACAATTTATTCCTGCGGGGCAGGCGCCGAATCCGGATAATACGGCATCCATAAATTTCCGGCCTTATTTTCAGCAGGATGGAGACTATCAACTCATCGTTACCGGCAAAGACCGAAGTAATAATACTGCAGGAAATATTGAATACCGGATAGAATTTGAAGTGATCAACAAGCCCATGATTTCAAACATGCTGAATTATCCGAATCCCTTCACAACCTCCACGGCTTTTGTATTTACCATTACAGGAAGCGAAGTGCCTCAGAATATAAAGATCGAGATCATGACCATTACGGGCAGAATTGTGAGAGAGATCACAAAAGCGGAACTTGGGCCATTACATATCGGGCGAAACATCACTGACTTTAAATGGGATGGCACAGATCAGTACGGCCAAAAGCTTGCTAATGGTATTTATTTATACCGGGTGGTTACTAACCTGAACGGAAAAACTCTTGATAAATACCAGGCAGACGGGGGTATTACTGATAAATACTTTACAAGAGGATACGGGAAAATGTATTTGATGCGATAAATTTATTTTTAAAGAAATATTCAGGCCTGGTTTGATATTAAGACCGGGCCTTTTATTTTTATCAAAGTTTCGGTTCATAAATCCCTTTCATGCCTGCGGAAAAATATAATAATGATATTCCCTCGCTTACCGGAGTAAGGTTTGTACTGGGTACCATGGTTTTTTTGCTGCACTATTCGGGAAGTTTCTTTTTTCTTGGAAATTTTTCTGTGGGCGTATTCAGTCAATTTTATTTGGGTGTAAATATGTTTTTTGTTTTAAGCGGATTTGTCATTTGTTATAAGTATTACGAATACGCTGTTACGAAGCGGCACTTTTTACTGAATTATTATTTGAAAAGATTCTCCAGGATATATCCTGTTTTTTTCATGTTGACCGGCATTACATATCTGGTATGGGCAATGGGGAATGATACGAACAGGCCTTTATTTAGGGAATGGTTGTTAAATATCAGTTTTATCAAAGGATTTTCTGATAAGTACTTTCTATCAGGGATCGGCCCTTCATGGAGTTTGAGTGTGGAAGAAGTTTTTTACTTTTTTTCACCTTTTATTTTCATATTAATAAAAAAGAAAAACATTTTTTTCTCACAAATCATTTTTTGGTGGCTAATAGGGGGGCTGTTGTTGGCTTTCTTCAGTTATATCCCTTTTGAAGGTTTTTTTGAAAACTCATATTTTGTTTATTTTGTCACATTCTTTGGAAGATGCTTTGAATTTTATTGCGGTATTTTTCTTGCGATACTTATTATGGGTAAAAGCGATTTCATCAGGTTGAAAATACCCTCTTTTTCTTTCCCGTTCTTTACCATCGCAGGAATTTTTTGGATCATAGCGGGAATTCTTTTGTTGTATTATAATGAATATGCCTGGGGATATTCTTTAACAAAGAAAGTGTTGTTGTCAAATATTTTTTTCCCGATCGGTGTCAGCTTGTTTTATTTAGGACTCATAAAAGAAAAATCTGTTTTGCAAAAATTATTTTCAACTAAGGCATTTCAACTACTGGGTAAAAGCTCTTATGCTTTTTATCTGCTTCACGCCGGGATCATAGCTTCGGGAATTGAAAAGTATATCACACAAAATGTTTTTTTGCTTTTTGTTTTGCTGCAATTGGTTTCCATGTTCATCTTTTTACTTTTTGAAAAGCCGGTTAACAAGTGGATTCGTAACAATGGAACAAAGTTTTTAGGCCGGCATACATAACGGCTAACACTTTTTACCAATTACGGAAAACGACTTTGTTCTGATACATTAGATTTGCAGCTTAATTCATCAAAGTTTTTTTTCAACATTTAATATTATGGCAAAAATCGGGATCAACATAGCCACAGGCAGCTTACAACAGGAAGATATAATTGTTGGCATTGACCTGGGCACCACCAATAGTTTAGTCGCCATCATTCATCCCGAAACAAAGCAACCTGTAGTGCTGAAAGAGCATGATGGCGCTGCCTTGGTTCCATCAGTGGTTCATTTTGGGAATGCCCGAACCGTTACTGTAGGCGATGAAGCAAAAATATATCTTATTACAGAACCTCATAATACCATATTTTCTGTAAAACGACTGATGGGTAAATCTTATAATGATATTAATAAGTATTCGACTTTTTTTACGTACAAAATATTGGATGATGACACTGAACGGCTTGTAAAAATTCAGGTAGGTAATGAATTTTATTCTCCCATTGAATTATCATCCCTGATTCTGAAAGAATTAAAAAAAAGAGCAGAGCATATTTTAAAAACTCCGGTTACAAGAGCTGTTATCACGGTTCCAGCTTATTTTAATGATGCACAACGACAAGCGACAAGAGATGCAGGAAAATTGGCTGGCCTGGATGTGCTGCGAATCGTGAATGAACCTACAGCAGCCAGTTTAGCGTATGGTTTAGGAATGAAAAAAGAGGAAACTAAAACGGTAGCTGTTTTTGATCTCGGTGGCGGCACTTTTGATATTTCCATTCTGCGTATCACGAATGGAATTTTTGAAGTGCTTTCTACCAACGGGAATACTTATCTTGGCGGAGATGATTTTGATTCCGCCATTGTAAAGTATTGGCAAAATCAACTTATTATTTCCGATGAACAACTGCGTAACAATAAAAGCCTTGCACAATCATTTCGGCTTACAGCAGAAGAAGCTAAAGTTTATTTGAGCTTTCATACTGAATTCAAAGGAAAAATTCAGGAAAATATTGTGTCGTTAACGAAACCTGAATTTGATAAATTGATTTATGTATACGTTGAACAGACAATCACATGTTGCCAAAATGCTTTACAGGATGCCGGGCTTTCTGTGATAGATATAGATGAAGTGGTTATGGTAGGTGGATCTACCCGGGTGCCTTTAGTAAAAAAAATGGTGAGTGAGTTTTTTCAAAAGCCTTTGCATGATACTATGAACCCCGATGAAGTGGTGGCATTAGGCGCTGCGGTGCAGGCAGATATTCTTGCCGGGAATAACAAAGATTTTTTATTACTTGATATCACGCCGCTATCATTGGGGATTGAAACTATGGGCGGCCTGATGGATGTGCTTATTCCAAGAAATTCAAAAATACCTGCAAAAGCAGGGCGACAATATACCACACAAAAAGACGGGCAAAGCAGTATGCGGATTTCGGTGTACCAGGGTGAAAGGGATTTAGTAAAGGATAATCGTAAGCTTGCTGAATTTAATCTTAATGGTATCCCCGGAATGCCGGCAGGTTTTCCCAAGGTAGAAGTTTCTTTTCTTGTTAATGCCGATGGAATTTTAGTGGTTAAAGCGAAAGAATTAAGAAGCGGAATAGAGCAAAGTATCGAAGTAAAACCACAATATAGATTGACTGATGCAGAAGTTGAAAAAATGTTATTGGATTCTATTACTCATGCTAAAGAAGATATGCAAACCAGGGCATTGGTAGAAGCACAAACCGAAGCTGGACAAATTATCAATGCAACGGAAAATTTTCTTTCCAAAAATCAATCCTTCCTTTCAAATGAAGAGATATTGAATACTAAGACAGCCATATCAAAACTGCAGGAACTGGTACAATCCGGAACAAAAGATGAAATTCAATCTGCGATCGAAACATTAAACGAAATTTCAAGGCCTTATGCTGAAAGATTGATGGATGAAGCCATCAGTCACGCCATGAAAGGAAAACAAATCTGAAAAATTGCCTGGTTACTTTTCAACATGGCTTTTTAATACATTTTAATATAGATCCGGGAAAATTATTAGTGTATGTTAAGATGTTATTTACCTGGAAGTTTGTTCGTGATTTTTTGTAATACCGGAATTGATAATATATAGATATAGGGAACTATACTCAGATAAAAACGATTATGCCAGTCATCACAGGTCAATATTACACTGCCCCACGTTATTATTATGAGCGAACAGCAATACAGGAAACTGTATTTATTTTTTTTTACCCATTCACGGATGCTTGCCACAATAAGTGTGTAAAAAGGTAAAAAGTAAAGCCCAAGATATAAATTGTGCCCGAAACTATAATAGGATCTGAATAATCCCCAAAAGGCTTTAGAACGAAGCCATGCCAGCCTGAGGAATTGATCAAAGTTGTGGGTGATATAATAAAAAATACCAAAAATCGAGTTGGGGTTTTCAGATGTTCTAATATTTCGAAAGTGAAAGAGAGTTGGAACACCGCAAATAATGCTCTCATCCCGGAAAGGCAACATGAAATCTAATTCACCCCCGCTTCCTAAAACTATATTGAGAAAAATTAAAAAACCAACTGATATTGATATAACACTTAATAGTTTTAATGAAAGGGAAAAAGAATGGAAGAAACGAAAGAAAAGATAAATCGCCGCGGCAGGTATGAAGAAAAGTCCGGTTGGTCTTGTAAAAGTGATTACAACAACAAATAAAAAAATAAGTATTGATTTTTTGAATGTCAGTTTTTCTAATTGAAGTAGGTAGCAGCTAAAAAGAATGGTAAGGCTATAGAAAAGTGATTCGGTTTGCAACGCTGTGTTAAAGGATTGGTACGGAAAATTACAGATAAGAAAAAAAGTAAGGATGATTGCTGTGCTGTGACTGCCTGATTTTTTAATAAATTTGAAAAAGATATACGTGGATAGCCCGTTAAAAAGGAGCTGTACAACAACTACAGATAGAAAACCTGTTTTTAATTTGAGTGCAGCTGCTATCAGGAATATCTGAACAGAGTAAAGCCAATAATTTGGAGTGCTTACAGTTCCGTTTTGTAGAAAGTTCCAGGCTTCATTGATGTATTTTTTTGCTTCGAAGTCAGTTACTATCCCAAATTGATAAATTACTACACTTTGAACTATGACCCAAATAAGAATAAGAGAAACTTCAGGAACATGGCCCGAAATAAATTTAACTAGAGCAACTCTGGTAAATGGGGATTGCTTTTCATTCATCCAGGCAAAGATAAGAGCAAACCAAAACTAATCCCCGGCATGTATAGCACAACGAGCTTAGCTTGGATTAGTATCTTTTTTGGAAAAAGATAGTTCTAAACTTCCCGGAACGATCATTTCTTTCAGCTTTAATATTTTTTTCTCGAAAAAATGATAACTGATACTACTAATAAGTAGGGCTACGAAGAAAGCTGAACATGCTATAAAAATATTTGCAGACAAAGGCGACAAACCTGATTTCTTCAGGGAGCTTAAAAAATAAATTCTGAATAGCACCAGGACAGGTAAATGATAAATGTATAGCCCATACGAATTTTTTCCAATATAGGATAGTGGAGTAAATTCAAACAGGGTTTTGACAATCCTATTTTTATTTTCAATTGCCAAAACTATCAGGATACCGAAAAGAACTGAAATGCTTGTGTAACCTAAAAGCGAAAAATGTGGTATAGTAGTAAAGATTGTTTTTGAAATTATTGCGACAAGCAGGTGAAATACAATAAGCGCTAATCCTGATTTCAGGATTTTGATTTTAATATTTTCATTCGCAAACTTCCAGATAGCTATCAGGCTGCCTATACATAACCCATCCATTCGTGTATTAAATTGTAACCGGTAATTTATGTCGCTGTTTCCAAAGATCATCCATGTTGTAAACCGGAATAAAATAAAACCGAATAGGATTAATAGGCATACCCGGGTCAGTAGTTTCGGTTTTTTAAAAATCAATATTAAAAAAGGCCAGAATATGTAAAAGTGTTCCTCAACAGATAAAGACCAAAAATGCCCCAAAATCTGGGTATCATGAAAAGGAGGATCGTGAAAAATCGGAAGCCAATTTTGTAAATAGAACCAAAGATAGAATTGATAACTTTCGTAGTAGGAATACTGCTCCTTAAGTGACATACAATAAGGAGCCAAAATAAAAAATGCAATTAAGGCCAGATAATAGACAGGAAAGATCCGGAGGACTCTTCTAAGGTAGAATGTCTGAAGGTAATTTTTAGTTTTCTTTGTTGTAAGGAGGATTTCTGTGATAAGAAACCCTGATAAAACAAAAAACAGATCTACTCCGGACTCACAAAATTTGGAATATGCTATAAAGCTGAAGTTGTGACTAAACAACACTAAAAGGATTACAAAGCCACGTATGCCATCCAAAGAATGGTAATAAACACGGCCTGGGGAAACTTGTTTCAAAAAAACATTCTTTTGATTGTAGAAAAGCTTTCGGCATAAAGATAGCCTGTGAAAAATCAAATAAGTCCGGTTATATCAATATTCGACCATCATTTTCACTAAGTAAGCCCTTAAAATTGAAATTTACTTAATAGTATGTTTTTTAATAAGAGTTTTATAATTTAAAATTTCCCATTATCTTTGCTCCCCTAAAAAATACCAAAGGAGGTATCCAAATGCTCATCATAGATTCGAAAGATTGCGAAAACATAGACAAAGCACTCAAAAAATACAAGAAGAAATTTGAAAAATCCAAAGTGCTTTTGCAGTTACGGGAACGCCAAAGTTTTACGAAGCCTTCTGTAAGGCGACGCAATCAAGTTTTGAAAGCTGTCTATAAGCAAAAAATCGCCAGTGGTAAAATAGAAGAATAGTTATCAAATTGATTTAAGTTATTGGATAGCTGCAAAGTTTTATAGCTTTGCAGCTATCGTATTTTATGAAAGAACCTGTGTTCCCCGAAACTCAATCTTTTATTGATTACCTCCGTTTTGAAAAAAGGTATTCAATTCATACAGTCATTTCTTACCAAACAGACCTGGCTGATCTCTTTAGCTACTTAAACTCACAATTTGGTACCCAATCCCTGAAGCAGATTACCCAGGGATTTATAAGAAGCTGGTTAGCTAATCTAAAAGAATCAGGCCTGACTTCAAAATCGATTAATAGAAAAATATCAAGTCTTCGCTCTTTTTTTAAATTTCTGCTTAAGAATGGGATCATTGATTCATCTCCTATGGCAAATATAATTGCTCCTAAAATGAGTAAGCGTTTACCGGCTTTTATTAAAGAAGAAGATGCAAAACAGTTGATAGAATCCATGAATCATGCTTCCGAAGACTGGGAAAGTCTCAACGGTAAAATGCTGATCACTCTTTTTTATGCAACCGGAATGCGGCTCAATGAGCTGATCAGTTTAAAAGAAAAACAAATTGATTTTAACCGTTCTCAAATCAAAGTATTGGGAAAGGGTAATAAAGAACGCATCATCCCGCTGAACAAAGAAATTTGTGAAATTGTGAAAGAATACCAGCGAATGAAAAAACAGGATTTTGATATTACAGGGGATTATCTGCTGGTTACCCCGAAAGGGAAAAAGATGTATTCCAAGTATGCCTATCTGTTAGTCAAAAAATATTTGAGTGAAGTAAAAACCCTTGATAAGAAAAGCCCTCATGTTCTTCGTCATACGTTTGCCACACATTTAATGAATAATGGTGCCGATCTGAATGCTGTTAAGGAATTACTTGGTCATAGCAGCCTGGCCGCCACACAAATTTACACACATAATACAATTGAAAAACTCAGGGATATTTATAAAAAAGCTCATCCCAAGGCTTAATTTTTAACCACTCTACAATAAAATTTTTAATAATTTTTGATTAAATAAATTAAGAATTTTTGTAACTTCATCAGCACCCTGCAGGTTACTCATCCTGCAGGTATTTTAACCTCAAAAGTTCTTTATTTATTGTTTCACCGTTTTAAATGCGATTTTTATGAACGTAAACATTCAGACAGTTCATTTTGATGCAGACAACAAGTTAACAGAGTACATCAGCCGCAAACTTCAAAAGCTGAATACTTTTAACGACCGCATCATTAAAGTAAATGTGTTTCTGAAACTCGACAATGTTGCTCATGCCATTAAAGACAAAATCGCTGAGATCAGAGTACACGTACCCAGACATCATTTTTTTGTAAAATCAACAAGCAAATCATTCGAATCATCATTTGATGATGCTTTCGATTCTGTAGTGACACTTATCAAACGAAAAAAAGAAAAACAATCCGCTTAACTATTTTAAAGACTCCGGAATCCCGGGGTCTTTTTTCTTTTTGATTGTCAGTAGAAAATCTCTTACAAAATTTTGGGAATAGGTAAATTCCTTTACCTTTGCCTTCCCAAAATTTTGGGTAGTTCTTTATTGTCTCAACCGCCGTAGCCCGTAAGCCATATAGTTGGCTATAACGGATGAGCATAGGCGGCATTTGAAATTGCCATTTTAGCTCAGTTAGTAGAATCCTGTATATGCAGGATTAATCGGGAAGGTTGTTCGGAATAAGGCTAAAGTGAGAATTTTTTAAAATAGAAGCCACTTTAGCTCAGCTGGTAGAGCAACTGATTTGTAATCAGTAGGTCGTTGGTTCGATTCCGACAAGTGGCTCTAAGCCATTTCTGGAATTGAGAATCCCGATATAAGATCGGATAGGTCGTTAACTCAATCCTGACAAGTGGTTCAGAAAGGGCAAGTAGCCAAGTGGCCAACGGCAACAGACTGTAAATCTGTCCTCTTCGGAGTTCGGTGGTTCGAATCCATCCTTGCCCACTTCGGCCACCAAAGTTTTAATGAGGGTGGCTTGAAAAATAAAAAGTTCTTTTAAGAGTTAGTTCCGGCAAGCAACAACTTGAACGGATACAAGCGGAAGTAGCTCAGTTGGTAGAGCGACAGCCTTCCAAGCTGTAGGTCGCGGGTTCGAACCTCGTCTTCCGCTCAGACTGAGCGTTTGAAAATAGGACTGCAGGTCAGTCCACCTGCAGCGGATGATTTTCCGCTTTGATGAAACCGGTCATGCAAGTCAAACAAGTCGAACAGTTCAGGAATTGATTTGACTTTTGTGACTCACTGACTTCAATGACTGGAAAAGCCGTTGTAGCTCAGTGGTAGAGCACTTCCTTGGTAAGGAAGAGGTCGTGAGTTCAATTCTCATCAACGGCTCTCATAGCTGCCCACAGAAAAAAAAGAACAAGTGTGCGACGCAACAATGTTAAATTAAAAAACTGTTGCCGGGTACATAAAAATAAATTTGCTGAAGCATAAAGCTGATAGCTGATTTTTAAAACACAACACAAAAACGATAAAGATGTCTAAAGAGACTTTTAAGAGGGATAAACCTCACGTAAACGTTGGCACAATCGGTCACATTGACCATGGTAAAACAACATTAACAGCAGCTATTACTTCCATTTTAGCTAAAAAAGGTATGGCTGAAGCGAAGAAGTATGATGAAATTGATGCTGCTCCTGAAGAAAAAGAACGTGGTATTACTATCAATACAGCACACGTAGAATATCAGACAGCTACCCGTCACTACGCTCACGTTGACTGCCCTGGTCACGCTGACTACGTTAAAAATATGATTACCGGTGCAGCCCAGATGGACGGCGCTATCCTTGTAGTTGCTGCTACAGATGGCCCTATGCCACAAACAAGGGAGCACATCCTGCTTGCACGCCAGGTAGGTGTACCCCGCATGGTGGTATTTATGAACAAGGTTGACCTTGTTGATGATCCTGAATTGCTGGAACTGGTTGAAATGGAAATTCGT
>JAFEAF010000020.1 GCA_018266555.1 Bacteroidota bacterium
TTATGAAATTGATCCCAAAGACAGCTGGGTTATAGCAGCAGCAGAAAAGAATATTCCAATTGTTGTACCCGGATGGGAAGACAGCACAACCGGAAATATTTTTGCGAGCTACGTGATCAAAGGGGAATTGAAAGCATCTACGGTGAAGAGTGGTATTGAGTATATGGTATGGCTGGCAGATTGGTACCGGAAAAACTCATCAGGAAAAGGGGTGGGTTTTTTCCAGATAGGAGGCGGCATTGCAGGTGATTTCCCTATCTGCGTGGTGCCCNNTGATGTTCCTTTCTGGAGTTATTTTTGTCAGATCAGTGATTCCACTACTTCTTATGGTTCCTACTCGGGGGCAGTGCCCAATGAAAAAATTACCTGGGGAAAATTGGATATTCACACTCCTAAATACATAATTGAAAGTGATGCTACCATTGTGGCACCACTCATTTTTGCCTGGATTTTGGGCTGGTAAAAATATACCCCGTCATTTTTGTTGACGGGGTTTGCATATATGAAGAAAGGTAAGGATCAAGTTTTCAGAGCAGTATTTCAAGGGTACAGCATCACATACTTCATAGACGGTGAATAGACCTGAAAAGTTGCTTTTGGTTTAAAAGAAAGAAAAAATTTCTTCAATGATGAAGAAATGTTAAAAAATATTTCTCTGACTGAATTTATCTTGAAGGAATATCCAGCTTTAAATCCCGTTTCAGCATATCATCTCGGTTGGCCATATCCCATGCAGTATAAAAAACTAATTGTGCCCGTTTTGTCAGCAAATCGTAATTAATCTTATCAGGCGTATCAGTAGGCCGGTGATAATCGGGCGCCAACATTCCATCAAAATAAAAAATAATCGGTACGCCTTTGCGGGCAAAATTGTAATGATCGCTGCGGAAATAAATGCGGTTGGGATCTTTGGGATCATTGAATTTATAATCCAACTCCAGCTTTGTAAATTTTTTATTAACTGATTCGGAAATTGTCCTCAGGTCGGTGCTTAATTTATCATCACCAACAACATAAACGTAGTTATTCGGATTACCATTTTTACGGCTGGTATCAATGCGGCCGATCATGTCAATGTTTAAATCAACAGTAGTTTTATTTAAAGGAAATACAGGATGATCCGTGTAATAGGCAGAACCCCATAATCCCTTTTCTTCACCACTGACGGTCATAAATACCATGGTGCGGCGGGGTCCCTTACCCTCTTTTTTTGCATTGGCAAATGCTTGTGCTATTTCTAAAACACTTACAGTGCCTGATCCGTCATCATCGGCACCATAATAAATTACAGTATCCCTTTTTCCAAGATGATCATAGTGCCCTGTTACAAAAACATATTGATCTTTCAGGTCTGTACCCTCCACTACGCCCAATACATCACTACTTACCAAATGAAGTGTAACTTTATTAAAATTCAACAGTAGATTGGCATCATATGTTTTTGATTGAATATTACCAGACTTAGCAGCATCATAATCAGGCCCCATGATGGCTCTGGCTATTTCTTCAGAAACAGTGAACTGATTGGGGCGAATCATCGGGTGATAAGCGTTCACATACATATTCCCCTTAGGATTTGTTTTGGTCAGGCGGGGAAAATTAGTACCGATCACCATTATTGCAACAGCGCCGTTTTTTTGCGCAGCATCCGCTTTTGCAAAGAATCCACCGAAGCGACCTCCGGAACCCCTGCCCCCCTGCGGCTGTCCGCCCAGCATCAATACTACCTTTCCCCTTACATCCAATCCCTTGTAATCATCATGTGTGGAATCGCTATTCCCGTTACCTACGAATACCACTTCCGAAAATCGGTAAGTGGCATTATTACTCTGTCCCACATTTACTGAAAAATCTTTGTCCAGTTCGTAGGGTTTTCCATTCACTTCTACTTCGGTATTGATCAGTGAATCTTCAAATACATCATAGTGCAACTGGAATTGCCCGTGATTTCCCGGTTCCAGCCCGAAAGATTTAAATTGATCTTCAATGTAAGCTGCTGCTCTTTTTTGTCCCGGCCTGGCAGTTTCCCTTCCTTCCATTTCTTTGGAAGCTACAATATAAAGCCGTTGCTTCATATCTTCCGCTGTGATGGTGTTTGCGTATGTTGTAGCAGGATTTTTTTTCTGTGCTACTGCAACAACAGTGACGCATGTTAAAAAAATAAATAAAAATTTTTTCATGTGAGTGATTTTAAAATAAGTTATTTCAAACTTAAAGCAATTAAGTTAGTGCAGCACTGTAAATTGATAAACGGCAGGTGATATTATGATAATACTTCAGGAGCAGCCGATCTTTTGTACCCGGCGTTGGTGGCGGCCGCCTTCAAATTTCGTATTCATGAAAATGTCCACCATTTTTTCAGCATCACCTTCCCGGACAAACCGGGCCGGTATGCAGATTATATTGGCATCATTATGTTCTCTTGCGAGCTTAGATAATTCCTCGCCCCAGCAGATAGCAGCCCGAACCCCCTGATGTTTGTTGGCAGTAATGGCCACTCCATTTCCGCTGCCACAAATTAAAATTCCAAAAGCAGCTTCCCTGTTTTCAATGGCTAATGCTACAGGATGAGCATAATCAGGATAATCTACAGAATCTCTGGAATGAGTACCATAATCATGATAAGCAAATCCTTTGCCTTCCAGAAAAGATATCAGGTCTTCTTTGTAATCAAATCCTGCATGATCGCTGCCAATGGCAATCGGCTTACTCAAATCAAAAGAAGAGGACATAAGAAAAAATTTAAATGCAATTCAGAATAAAAACCTGCTGTAAAGTTACATAACTACCGACTCCAGACTCGGAACTTTTTTTAACTCCATTCTTCTTTTGCTTCTTCCTCCTGTCGCTTATTGATGCGGCTTGCCAGTGCAATACTTGCTTCATACAACGCATACAGTGGAATAGTGACAATCATCAGGCTGAAAGGATCTGTAGAAGGAGTGATGATTGCAGCAGCGGTAATGAGAATGACAAATGCATGACGGCGATATTTTTTTAAAAATTTAGCTTTTAAAAAACCAATCTTGGCCAATAATGAAACCAATAAAGGCATTTGAAACAACACCCCGATACCTACGGTTGTGTACACCAGGTTTTCAACATAATCAGAAAATGTAGGCATGATGGTGATCATCGGGCTTAGCTTGTAGCTGAAATAGAAATTGACCATGAAGGGTGTGAGGATATAATAACCAAAAGCCACACCGAGAAAAAACAGGAAAGACACCCAGAAAATAACGCCCCTTGTCCTTTTTATTTCTTTTTGGGACAAAGCCGGCTTTACAAAACGCCAAAACTCCCAGAATACATAAGGGAAAGTAATGATAAATCCACCAACGAATGCGACCGTAAATGTGGTCACAAACTGCTCGGTCATAGCAGTTGCAATAAATTGAGCTTTCACTGCTCCGAAGCAAAGAGTATCCCCTAAGCCAAAGAAATGACCCATTTTGCAAAACCACGAATAGGTGATGAAATTATCATGAGCCGGGCCCAGTAAAATTTTGTCTACTACAAAATTCGCATAAATGAATACAATGATGGCGCCTATCAAAATAGCAATCACAGCCCGGATCAAATGCCAGCGCAATTCCTCCAGGTGATCAATAAATGACATTTCCGCTTGCGGATCTTTATTTCTCTTTTTGAAAAAATCCATCAATGCCATCAGGACTAAAAATTAAGGGTGCAAAGATAAGAAGGCAAAGTTTTACGGATAGGTTTCATTACTTTAATAGACTGTTACGGCTATTTCAACTTTTTCATTTTCACCATTTCTATCCGGGTATCTCCAACGCTGATGATTTCAAATTCATAATCATCAATGATGATTCGTTCTTTATGTTTTGGGATGGTTTCCGTATAGTTTATAATATAACCGGATAGGGTTTCAGATTTTTCTCTTGGGAAATCAAAACCATATCTTTCTTCGAGGTAATCCAGTTCTAAACGACCGGAGAAAATATATTCATTTTCAGCCACCTGCTTTTCAATGAATTTTTCAATGTCATATTCATCTTTGATATCGCCGAACAATTCTTCCAAAACATCTTCCATGGTGATGATTCCTGCCGTTCCGCCAAACTCATCCACCACCCAGGCAATACTTTTCCGTTCCCGGCTGAATTTACTGATCAGGTCGCTGGCGCTCATACTTTCGGGAACTGCCGGTATCGGAAGTAAAATGGTTTCAACTGAAGCCGGTTTTTGAAATAAGTCCAATTGGTGAATATATCCTGCGATATGATCTATATCATTTTTAAAAACAACTAATTTGCTGAGTTTAGTTTCGGAAAATTTTTTTTGTACCTCTTCCATCGAAGATCGGATATCCAGGCCCACGACTTCTTTGCGGGGAACGAGACATTGGCGAATCCTGATCTTTGGCAATTCCTGTGCATTTTCCAGTAACTGCGTATTGCGCTCCTGTTTTTCTTCATCAATGCTTTGCTGAAAAAGATTTTTCAGGTCACTGCGCTTGAATGCTTCTTTGGTTTTATCCAGGCGAATATTGAAAATATATTTAAGCATCCATTCTGAAAGCTGTATCAGACCGGAAGCCAGCGGGTAAAACATCTGGTAAAAAAAATCCGTGACATAGGCCAGCCTGCTCAACATAACAGTGCTTCTGGCACGGAAAATGGCACGGGGAATAAACTCAGTGAATACTAAAACTATAAAAGTGGCGATGGTTATTTCCACCAGGATATGAACAAGGTTGGAGCCAACATTCAGGTAATGCCATATAGGGCGCAGCACCGTACTGATCTGCAACCCGAGAAAGACCAGGAATATATTAAAGCCGATCAGTGTGGTACCCAGAAAGCGGGCAGGTGATTCTACAAATCGGTCAAGTATCTGGCCGCTCATACCACCTTGCTTTTTGCGAAGCTCAATATTTAAACGATTGGCGCTGTAAAACGCCATTTCAATACCGGCAAAAAACCCCATTAGTAGCAAAGTCAGTACAAACCATGTTATCGTTTTCCAATCCATTATGCAGTAAAGATAAAGAGAGTTTATTGATGGAGTATTGTAGATATACTTAGCAAAATATACAATGATAACTTAAGATTACAGGATTGCTTAATTCAAAAACTTTTTAACGAAAACCGCTGCTTCCCAGCAAGCCTTTTCCAGGTTTTCATTAATGATGATGTGGTCAAACTGGTCGTGAAAAGATAATTCATAAGCGGATTTATTTAGCCTTGCCTGCAAGGACTCGGCAGATTCGGTGCCTCTTGATTCAAGCCTTTTTTTTAATTCATCAATGGATGGCGGCTGAATAAAAAGCGATAAGCAATGATCCCGGTATTGTTGCTGCACATGGATGGCGCCTTTGACATCAATATCAAGCAGTGGAAATTTATTATCATTCCAGATGCGATATAGTTCGCTTTTTAATGTGCCGTAATATTTTCCTTCATATACCATTTCCCATTCGGCAAACTCGTCATTTTGAATCCTTCGGCGGAATTCTTCCATGCTGATGAAATAATAATCTTTTCCTTCTTGTTCATAACTCCTCGGCCTGCGGGTAGCAGCGGATACGGAAAAAGCCAGTTGTTCAGGAAATGTTTGCAACAAATATTTTGTAATTGAAGTTTTTCCGGCGCCGGAGGGGGCAGTGATGATAATGATTTTGTGGCTGGAAGAATTCATTTTAAAATGTAGCGGCAAAAGTAAAGATTAATTGCTGCAAACCCGTGTGCAACATTAATAGAAAAAGAAGTGTTTAATTTTTGTTTACCCGGTTTTTGTAGCACAAATAATTTGGCTGAATTTCACTGATGTCCCGGCTCAAAGAGTTTTTGTGTTTTAAAAACCCGGAAGTAATTCCCATTAATGGATTTACTTTTTTAGTTCTAAAAACAATGACTCCATTACCTATCTAAACAAGACTTCAAAATGAGAATTTATTGCAGTCTGGAAAGAGCCATGAATAAAAAATAATATATTTTTTTACCGGATCAATTCTTCCAATGCTCCTGCCAGCATGTTCACATGATTATGTGTACAGCTTTCACCCATGATCCCGATACGCCAAAGTTTACCGGCAAAATCACCCAACCCACCACCAACTTCAATATTATATTGCTGTAATAATGCACTTCTTATTTTAGCTTCATCCACTCCTGTAGGCAGAAACATGGTATTTAAATTTGGCAGCCTGTGTTTTTGTTCTACTAAAAACCTGAAGCCCATGGGTTCTAATTTATTTGCCAGGTACTGGTGCACTTCCCTGTGGCGTGCCCAGCGCTTTTCAAGTCCTTCTTCCAATACCAATCTTAATGATTCATATAAAGCAAATAGTGCTGAAACAGGTGCTGTGTGATGATAAGCTCTTTTTCCTCCACTCCAGTAATTTTTCACCAAACTTAAATCGAGAAACCAGCTTTGAACTTTTGTTTTACGGCTTTCAAGTGCCTTTACTGCATTATTAGAAAAACTGACTGGCGACAAACCGGGAGGAGCACTCAGGCATTTTTGAGAACCGGAGTAAACAGCATCAATGTTCCATTCATCTATTTTTAAGGGGACACCACAATAGGAAGTAACTGCATCTACTACCAATAATGCTCCTGCATTATGAACGATGTCACTTATTTCTTCCAATGGTTGCAATGCACCTGTTGATGTTTCAGCATGAACCAATGCCACTAATTTAGGATGCGGACATTTGCCTAAAGCACTTTTGATTTGAGAGGGTTCTATTACCTTTCCCCATTCTGAATTTACCTTATGTACTGTAGCGCCACATCGCTCAGCTATATCAGCCATCCTGCCACCGAATACACCATTGATACAAATAATACATTCATCACCCGGTTCCAATAAATTTACCAAACAGGTTTCCATTCCTGCACTGCCGGGAGCTGACACCACAAAAGTGAGTTGGTTTTTTGTCAAAAGTGTTTCCTGTACCATTGCTTTCACCTTATCCATGATCTGTACGAATTCAGGATCCAGGTGGCCCATCAACGGGCTTGCCATCGCTTTTAAAACTTCCGGGTGTACATCAGAAGGCCCGGGCCCCATAAGTATTCTTTTTGTTGGTGTTAATTTTTCAGGCATGTTGATTTTATTTTAATTGGTTACTTCATCTACAAGTTTTAAAATAGATTCATAGTTTTTTCCTACGGCATCTGATAAAGCCATTTCACATGTTCGTGTACTGGAATAATAGCCATCATAATCTTTTTGTTTCACTTCACCAGCTTCTGTTTTTGTAGCAGCAGCCGTCAAAGAAGGATAATAAAAACCCCTGTCGCCTGCCATGCCGCAGCATTTTGCAAATACGGGAACTGTTGCTTGCTTCGAACAGGCATCACCAATACGTTGCAGGTTAGCAAGAGATCCCATTTTAAATACGGAACAAACAGGATGAAATATGATGGATTCTTTTGGCGAACTGATTTTCAATCTTGGTAATAGTTTTTTAGCTATAAAATCAATACTGTCCATAAAAACCATTTTTTCAAAACGTTTTTTATTTATATCCTTAAGATAAGAGATACCTGACCTGAAAGTTTGCGTACAGCTTGTAGTATCCAATACTACAGGAATAGTTCCTTCTTTTGAATGCTGCCATAATTTTTCAATGGTTTTGTTCGCCATCAGGCGATAGGCATCTGTAAATCCTTTTGAGGAAAATATTTGTCCGCAACATGCGCCTTCGACATGACCAGGAATAATTACATTGACTCCCGCCTTTTTACAAACCGATAAAAATCGTTGGCCGGTATCACCACCCATCATGCGGTTAATGCAGGTCGTAAAATAAATTACCTGTTGCGTTGAAGATGGTAATTCAGATGATTTAATTTTTCTCCCTGGTCTCAGCATTTGATTGGACCAGGCAGGCATACCCGGAAAAATCTTTTTCAAACCACCTGTCAGTCTCTTCATAAAATTTTTTCCGAAAATCCGGTTCATAAACAATCCGGTTCTTATTGAAAACTTTGCTAGGCGTTCATAGAAACCAAAGTTAGACGCAACATGTTTTGCCAGTTTGTTTTGAAATGCAGAATGATTTTCTCTGCGCAAACGCTTTACCAAATCACCTGTATTGATATCCACCGGGCAATTCAAAGCACACATACCATCCACAGCACAGGTGTCGAGGCCATCATATTGGTAATCTTTTAATAAAGCATTCCTGGTTTTATGATCACCAGTTTCTTCCAATCGCTTCATTGCTCTCCGCACACCGATCCTTCGCCTGGGCGTCAACGTAAGATCTCGGCTGGGACAACTGTTTTCACAAAATCCACATTCAATACACCTGTCCACTTCTTCTTCCACCACCGGCATTACTTTCAGATTATGGATATGGCTTAGTTTATCTTCTGTGATAATGATACCAGGATTGAGCAGGTTTTCCGGGTCAATGCAATTTTTCAAGCGTTTCATGATTCTGTATGCCTCAGGTCCCCATTCTTTTTCAATATAAGCCGATACGGCCCTTCCTGAACTGTGCTCTGCTTTCAATGCCCCGTCATATTTATTTAAGATCAGGTCAAAAAGATCATCATTGAATTTTTCATATTGTGCAATATCTTCTGAAGAAAGAAAACTTTGCGAAACAACAAAGTGCAGGTTGCCATCCTTGGCATGGCCAAATACAATTCCATTTTTATAATTGTATTTTTCAAACAAACGCTGCACATCCACTACTCCTTCACCTAACCGCTCAACGGGGAATGTAAAATCCTCTAATAATGCTGAAGTGCCTTGTGCCCGCATACCTGCAACAGATGGATACATTCCTTTACGAATCTTCCACAAGATGTCCTGTTCTTTCCTGTCTTGTGTGAAATGTGGTGGATATAACAGGGGTAATTTTTCAAAAATCGGTTTGGCATTATTATATTTTCCCATGAGCTGCTCCTGCGTAGTATCCTGAAATTCGCAAAGTATTGCCGATGCTGTAGGAGATAAATCTTTTAATAAAGAAGGAACGCCAGGCATATCTTCTACTGATCGCAGCGAAGCCCGGTCCATGAATTCCAGCGCTTCTGCACCTGTATTTTTTAAATCATAAATAGAGCCGCATGCCATTTCAGGGTTACTGAAATAAAGCATCCCCGTCATTTTGCAGGGGAAATCAGGAACAGTGTTCATCACGGCTTCGGCAATAAATGCCAATGTGCCTTCTCCTCCAATAATCACATGAGCAAGAATATCCAGCGGATGCTCAAAATCAATAAAAGCATTCATGCAATAGCCCACTGTATTTTTCTGTTTGTATTTTTTACGGATACGTTGCACCAACACGTCATTCTGTAAAATCTCCAGGCGAAGGGAACGGATTTCCTGCGCTATGCCGGCTGCTTCTTTTTCAAACCGTACATAATCCGAAGGGATTTCGGTATTAAATTCCATGCCATTCGGCAATATAAACTTCAGGTATTTTAATGTATGGTAGGAGTTATTAATTACTCCGCAGCACATGCCGCTTGAATTATTAGAAAGAATGCCGCCCATCATAGCCGCATTGATAGAAGCAGGGTCAGGCCCAATCTTACGTCCAAAACGTTTTAATGCAAGGTTTACATGCGATCCGATAACGGCCGGTTCTACTCTTACTGTTTCTCCATTATTTTCCGGAAGCACTTTTCGCCAGTAATTGCTCAGGTCCACCAAAATACCATCAGTAACTCCTTGCCCCGATAGACTGGTGCCACCGGCACGAAAAGTGATATTTATTTTTTGATGTTGAGAAAACGTAAATATTTTTTTTATTTCTTCTACCGACACGGGTTGCAGCACCGCTTTAGGCACCAGGTAAAAATGGCTGGCATCGCTGGCAAAAGCATAGCGGTCAATCAGCCTGGTTTTTACCCGTTCTGCCGGTAATATCACTTGTAGTTGCCTGGTTAATGCATCCATTATTTAGTAAAAATTATTATGATTTCAATTTCGTAAAGTTAATGTGTTGTCATTCTTGATTTTTTTTTGAGGGTAATTTTTTTCAGTAAAAAGTCCTTGCAAAAAACAGCATAATGAATCTTAGAAATTATAATATTTGGGAAATTGGTTTAGCAAATACTTCTCACCTGCTTATTAATTCTCGTTATCATCAATGATTATGCCACCGGCTAACAGTATTGCCTTTATTATTTACTGCTTCAAGGGTCTTATCAAGCATAGCCGAAATGGCATACACGTTCATTAAAATTTTTTGGTATTGTTGACAAAACTTCGATCTCAGAGCTTCTTATTGAAAATGTAGGCAAGAATTCCCGGAATGAATTTTTTTGAGAGATTGAGGATAAAAAATTCATCAAGTCAAAATGTTATTAAAATATAGTCACCCTATATTCTTTTTATATCAGCCCCAAGTCTTTTTAATCTTTCATCAATGAATTGATAGCCTCTATCTATTTGTTCAATATTTTGAATCACACTTTTTCCTTCAGCGCTTAATGCTGCAATTAATAAAGCTACACCGGCACGGATATCAGGAGAACTCATGGTGATTCCTTTCAGTGGTTGTTCCCGTTCCAAACCAATTACCACCGCACGATGCGGGTCGCAAAGAACAATTCTGGCTCCCATGTCTATTAGTTTGTCAACAAAAAACAAACGACTTTCAAACATTTTCTGATGTACTAACACAGAGCCTTTTGCCTGTGTAGCGGTTACCAATACAATGCTTAGCAGATCGGGAGTAAAGCCTGGCCAGGGATGGTCATACACCGTAAGCACAGAGCCATCCAGAAAAGTTTGTATCTCATAAATATCCTGCTCGGGAATATGAATATCATCACCAATAAAATTCATGTGAATTCCAAGCTGCTGAAATTTTTCAGGAATTATGCCAAGATGATCAATTCCTGCATTTTTAATAGTGATAGCACTTTGAGTCATCGCTGCCATCCCGATAAACGATCCCACTTCAATCATATCCGGTAATAAACGATGTTCCGCGCCTCCGAGATATGTTACTCCTTCGATCGTGAGGAGATTACTTCCTATACCATCAATCTTTGCTCCCATTTTATTCAACATACGGCAAAGTTGTTGTATATAAGGTTCACAGGCTGCATTGTAAATAGTTGTAGTTCCTTTTGCCATTGCAGCTGCCATTATGATATTTGCTGTACCGGTTACTGATGGCTCATCGAGTAACAAATTTGCTCCATGCAGAAAGGGAGCTTCGAGCCGAAAGAAACCATCTTCTTCATTGTATTTGAAATCAGCGCCCAGTTTTTCAAACCCGATGATATGAGTATCCAATCTTCTTCTCCCGATTTTATCACCTCCGGGTCTGGGAATATATGCTCTGCGAAATCTTGAAAGCAAGGGGCCTGCAAGCATTACTGAACCACGAAGCTTTCCGCTTTTTTTACGGAATGTTTCACTGCGCAGGTATTCAAGATCTACATTATCTGCTTTGAAAATACAGGTATCACGTTGAGGCCTTTCTACTGATACATTTATTTCTTTCAGCAATTCAACCAGAAGATTGACATCAAGAATATCAGGAATGTTGGTAATAGTTACTTTTTCGGGAGTCAGCAACACAGCGCTGATGATTTGTAATGCTTCGTTTTTAGCACCCTGTGGAATAATTTCACCGGACAATTGTTTCCCGCCTTTTACTTCGAACGAATGCATATTACCCCCAACCCCATAAGGGGAGTTTAATGTTCCCGAAACGGAACAAGATTGTTTTAAGAGAAAAATTAAAGAACATATTTCAATTTGAAAATCATTATTTAATTACAAATTAAAATTTAATGAAACTGTGTTAATGCAGGAAGAATAATTATCTAAACCCACCTCTGGAAAATAAAAGGCTCAGTATCTTTTCTTTTTAAACCCCCCACCGTTTCGGTTATCATTTCTTCTACCATTGTTACCGCCCCGGTGCTGAAATTTTCCTCTTTGTTTACCATATCCGCCTCTGTCACGATTGTCTTGCTGAGGACGGAATGCTTTTACAAAAGGTGTATTTGTAAAAGTGAGTTGATGATCGGTGATGTTGCCCAATTCACTTTGAATGGCATCATCATGGACCATTTCTTTATGCCAGTTGCTATAAGCCAGTTTCATATAGTAAGCAATGGCATTGGCAAATCCCAATCTTTTATCCGGATTTTCTTCCTGCAATGCTTTTTTTATAACCAGCTCCAGATTTTTACCAAGATGTGAAAACCTGGGATGACGTTTTGGATAAGGAAGTATTTCCGGTTTTGCTTTTAATGTTTCCCTTGTGGGAATAGGGTAGGGAGATTTTACTTCCAGTTTAAAATCTGAAATCAAAAATAAATGATCCCATAGTTTATGTCGAAAATCTTCCACGTTTTTTAAATGGGGATTTAAAAAACCCATCAATTCGATTACCGCCTGCGCATTGCGTTGACGGCGCTCCGGATCCTGGATTGTTAAAAGGTGTTCAATCATCTTTTGCACATGGCGTCCGTACTCCCGCATCACCATCTGATTTCTTGTTGTATTATATTCCATGAAAATTTATTGTGAAACAGCAAAAATAGAAAAAGAGTTTAATAGTTGAAAGAAAGGTTTGGAAGGAGTGGCAGGATTAGATTTTATAATACAAAGAGAAGGGGCTCCGAACCAGAGCCCCTTTTACAAGCCACCATCCTCTTCCACCTAAGAGGTCATTTAATAAAAAGTTGATTGACATTGGACATGCCACTCGTAATATCTGTAGCCTTCAACCAATACATTCCTTTCTGAAGTACTGTTATTTGCCGGTAAGAAGATCCCGCCGCATCAATTCCTGTTTGCATGATCTTTTGTCCTTGTGTATTATATATCTGAACCATTAATTGTCCGGACTGAATATTATCAAATTTGATACCAACTATACCGCTGGATGGATTCGGGTACAAAGTAAATTTAGGTGAAGCAGAACGCTCCATATCTGCATATTTTATTTCGCTGAATCGTGTATATCCATTGGAATAAACCTGCTTTATTCTGAAAAAATACCTGCCCTGTGAGTTATCACCTACTACATATAAAAAATTATAGTCAGCACTTGCAGGGTTTAGTGGTAAAGAGCCTACGGAAGAAAAATGATAACCATCCCGGCTTACTTCTACTTCATAACGATAATTCTTTTTCTCATCATCCAACCCAACCCATTGCAATATGGCCCTGTCTGTTCCTTTTTTTGTAACAGAGAAATTATTTATGTTTAACGGGAGTACTGCATTGGGACAATAACAATATTGTAATTTATAATTCACGCTGCCCTGGGTAGAAACACCAAAATTGTAGTCACCACTGCCAGTTACGCTTGCACCTGCAGCTATCTTATAATTATATTGAACCGAGTCATGGCCATAAAAAGGCACCAAGTCTACGGAGTCAGTCAACGTAATGCAAATGCTTACAGAACGCAAAACAGTATCGGGCCCAATATTAATATAGTCCGGGCCTGAAAAAGGAGTACCGTCAGAAGCGGCCAGATTATATGGTCCGTAATTGACAGAAATATTGTTGGTCATTGGGGAGATCAAACCCTGACCAGTAAGTGTGTCATTCCTTTTGTAGTTAATATTGTATGTTGCTGCCGATGTTACATTGTTTTCCAAAAACATAGTCACTCTTCCGGTTATAGTAAGGCATAGTTTAACACAAGTCACCATTCCGTTTGCAGGATCAAATTTTGGGAAACTGAATTGAGTGTTGTAATTACCACTACCGGTACTCACTGTAGTATCATACGCTACGTCTCCTGCAATAACATTTCCGGTACATTGTGCGTACAAACTCCTGGAATTGCTTTGAAATATTGTAATGAATAAAAAAAAGATGAAACTTTTTGCGTAGATTTTTTTCATAGGTCGGAGTTTTGGGTTTTCATACAAGGATTATTCAAGTATAAAAATAACAGGATATAGTATCAGAAACAATTGTAAAACTGCCTGTTTTAAATACCTGGAATTGATAATTTATCTGAGCAAAAATTCTTGCAATTTGTGCTGCTGTAATTGAAAACAAAAAAAGAAAGCACTAAGTAAAAACGAGTAGATGAAATTGGTGTTTTTTTGCAAATAATAATATGCAGGATTTACTCAGTATTTTATAATACAAGGCTATTTTACTTAGAAAATAACACAGGCAAAAATTACCTTTGCGCCTAATACAAATGCGGATCGCTGTTAATACGAGATTTTTACTGAAAGAGTACCTTGAAGGGTATGGTTATTTTATTTATGAAACGTTCAACCGCATTGTCCGCCATCACCCGGAGCATGAATTCATTTTTATTTTCGACCGGCCCTTTGATCAAAAATTTATTTTCGCAGGTAATGTAAAGCCGGTGGTCATCGGCCCGCCTGCACGCCATCCAATATTGTGGAAGTTCTGGTATGATGTCAAAATACCTGTTGTACTTAAAAAATATAAAGCCGATGTCTTTGTTTCCTGTGATGGATTCTGTTCTTTAAGGACAGATGTACCTCAATGTCTCGTATTGCATGATCTTTCATTTATTCATTTCCCGGCATTTAATAAAAAATCTCATGTTCTGTTTTATAAAAGATACACGCCAAAATTTTTGGAAAAAGCTTCGTCGGTAGTCACCGTTTCTGAATTTTCGAAAAAGGATATTTTATTAAATTTTAAAAAAATTCCTGAATCAAAATTGGATGTGGCCTTCAGCGCTGTAAAAGAAATTTTTCAACCTGCCGATGAAATAATAAAAAAACAGGTCAAAGAAAAGTATACAAATGGAAAAGAGTTTTTCATTTGTATTGGAGCCATTCATCCAAGAAAAAACCCGGAAAACCTATTAAAAGCGTTTTCTGTTTTTAAAAAAAGACAGCAAAGTAATATGAAACTGTTGATGGCCGGAAGACTGGCCTGGAAGTTTGAGTCATTTCTTGATAAGCTTAAAAGATATAAATACCGTGATGATGTGGTACTGACAGGGTACCTGGATGATGTAGCATTATGCAATTTATTAGGATCAGCTTATGCTATGGTTTATCCTTCATTGTTCGAAGGGTTTGGTGTTCCGGTGTTGGAGGCTATGTGCTGTGAAGTGCCCGTCATTACATCAGCCAAGACATCCATGCAGGAGATTGCTCAGGATGCCGCATTGTATTGTGACCCCAACGACTTTAACAGCATTGCTGAAAAGATGATGGTTGTATACAAAGATGAAAACCTACGGGAAAAACTGATTAAAAAAGGAAAAAGATTTCGGGAGCAGTTTAGTTGGGACAGAACCGCAGAGATTCTTTGGCAAAACATACTTAAAGCAGTCGGATGATTTCGTTTAACTTTGCCCTCTTCAATATTTTGAAATGAAAAAATCAACAATAACAATTGATGTAGTGCTAGATGAAAACCGGGTGCCGCAGGAAATTGAATGGAATGCAAGTGATGATAACGGAGATAAAGCTCAACTGGCAAGAGCCATGATGCTAGCGTTTTGGGATGGAGCAGAAAAAACAGCATTGCGCATTGATCTATGGACAAAAGAAATGATGGTAGATGAAATGGCTGACTTTTTTTATCAAACGTTAATGACTATGGCAGATACTTACAGCCGGGCTACCCATTACCATGATCAGGCAGAGGAAATGAAAAAATTCGCAAAGGATTTCTATCATAAATTTCAACATAAACAAATACAGGAAAATAAAGCTTAATAATTTTATCATGAACCTGGAACAAAGAATAATGGCCGAGCTAAAAACAGCTATGCTGGCCAAAGACGAAAAAACCACCCGATCATTGAGGGCTATAAAAGCTGCCATCATATTAGCAAAGACTGCAGAAGGCGCCGGCGGAGAATTGAAAGAAGAAGATGAAATCAAAATGCTTCATAAAATGGTGAAACAAAGAAAAGATTCATTGGAAATCTATCAACAACAAAACCGGGCAGACCTGGCACAAAAAGAGAAAGAAGAAATAGAAGTAATTGAAAAATTTTTGCCCAAACAACTTTCTGCCGAAGACCTGAAAGCTGAAATTTCAAAAATTATACAACAAACCGGTGCTTCATCCCCGTTTGATATGGGGAAAGTAATGGGCATGGCAACAAAGCAATTAGCTGGCAAAGCCGATGGAAAAACGATTTCTTCAGTGGTAAAAGAGTTGTTAAATAAATGATGATGGAGACAGTGCAATAAAATTTATCATGGATTACTTCGTTCCTGTTTTGTCCACCAACTCTCCATAATATGCTCCTCGACATTATTTTCATTATAGTTTTAATCATTGCCATGATCAGGGGTTACCAGCGGGGATTAATAGTCGGATTATTTTCTTTTATGGCATTAATTGTTGGGTTGGCAGCTGCTATCAAACTATCTGCCGTAGTAGCCGGTTATATCGGTAAATCTATAAAAACATCAGATCAATGGCTGCCCCTGCTATCTTTTGCCCTGGTATTTATTGTAGTAGTATTATTAGTTCATTTAGCTGCCCGGCTCATTGAAAAAACAATTCAGATAGCCATGTTGGGTTGGCTAAATCGCTTAGGTGGCATGTTGTTTTATATTGCTTTATATGTGATAGTTTATAGTGTAGTTATTTTTTATCTCGAACAAATGAAGCTGATCCGCCCCACCACCATTAATCAATCATTTACCTATACTTTTGTACAACCTTGGGGCCCCAGGGTTATTAATGGTTTTGCTTCTTTAGCTCCGGTTTTTAAAAATATGTTTTCAGACCTACAGGATTTTTTTGGCCATCTTTCCCGGAAAATGTCTTAGTCTTGCAAAATTTGTTTCGCTGACAATCAATTCCATAGCATTTTTGCAGCAAATCATTTATTTTAGCAAAAATTAGCCGCTGCAAGTGGAAAACGAGTTCGAAATAAAACAACAGGATAAGTTCCGATTTGTTGAAGAAGGTACGGGAGAACCCTTATTACTTTTACATGGGCTCTTCGGCGCTCTCAGCAATTTTTATAGTCTTATAAATTATTTCCGGAACTATTATAAAGTAATTGTGCCGTCACTTCCCCTCTTAGAACTTGATATTTTACATACTACAGTGGGAGGATTACAAAAATTCGTTCACCGGTTTATAGAAGCCAGGAATTATACCGGTATTCATCTTTTAGGTAATTCATTAGGGGGCCATGTAGCATTGAAACATGTATTGAAACATCCGGAGCGGATAAAATCATTGATTCTTACCGGCAGTTCTGGATTGTTTGAAAACGGGATGGGAGACAGCTATCCCAAAAGAGGTGATTATGAATATATAAAAAGAAAAACTGAAATGACTTTTTATGACCCTAAAGTGGCTTCAAAAGAGCTGGTGGATGAAGTATTTGGGATTGTAAATAACCGGCTGAAAGCCATCAAAATAATATCCTTGGCCAAAAGTGCCATCCGAAATAATTTAGGCGAGGAACTCAATCAAATCAAACAACCTACGTTATTAATATGGGGGAATAATGATACCATTACCCCGCCGTTTGTCGGAAAAGAATTTAATAAGCTCATTCCCAACAGTGAAATTTATTTTATTGATAAATGCGGCCATGCACCCATGATGGAAGTGCCGGATGAGTTTAATGTTATTTTACATAAATTTTTAAAAAAACTCAATGAACCTGCAACAGTAACCTGAATGTTGAGGTTTAAATAAAACAAAAGCCGCTATCCATGTTAACAAAAGAGATTCAATCTCAATCACTTCCTTTCCTTAATTTACACGATAAGGTTTATTTGGCTTTGCAATTAATGAATGATAATCATGTCACCCATCTTCCAATAGTAGAAGGAGACAAATATATCGGTATCATCAGTGAAGAGGATCTTCTGCAGTCGGATAACGATCATGCCGAGCTCAACTCATTACAACAATCTTTTGCCAACACTTCTATCAAAGGAGATGAGCATTTTTTAAAAGCAATTCGTATTGCAGGAGAAAATGCGTTAAGTGTTTTGCCGGTAGTGGAAGAAGAAAACGAAATCACCGGAGTAGTTATTTATAGTGATTTGCTGAAGCGTGCAGCAGAGTTTATGAGCCTGGGCGAACCGGGGGGATTGATTGTACTGGAATTGGAAAATAAAAGATATTCATTTAATGAGATTAGTAAACTGGTAGAAACCAACGATGCACAAATTGTTCAGTTAAACACTTCCATAGATCCCCGTTCAGGAATGATGCAGGTAACTTTAAAAGTAAATAAACAGGAAATATCTGCTATTGTTGCCACATTTCAGAGATATGAGTATGATGTAAAATATTACTCAGGTGAGGAGCTTTATGAAAATGAACTTCGGAATAATTATGACAACCTCATGAATTACCTGAAAATCTGAAAAGAAAATTCATCAGCTTTTTTTGACAGAATAGAAATTACATTTAATTTTTGCTTTTATCGCTTTTGATGCAGATGGCAATGAAATATAGTTTTTGGCTGTTCTTTGTTTTACTTACCGGGAATACAGCACTGAATGCTCAGGTTTCAACAATTGGCAATATTCCTAACGAATTTTCTTTATCGCCTGGCAACGAAACGATAAACCAATCCGATGCGACTCTTTTTGTGATCCGGAATATTTATATCACCGGGAATAAAAAAACCAGGCGGGATATAATTTTAAGAGAGCTCCCTTTCAAAGCAGGTGATCATTATTTATTGCAGGATATTGTAGCAAAATTTCAACAGGCCCGTGAGCAGCTTTTAAACACTTCTCTTTTTCATGATGTAGTGGTAGCACTGAAAAGTTTTGAAGGCTATAATGTGGATGTACAAATTGAGGTTAAAGAACGCTGGTATCTTTTTCCCATCCCTTATTTCAAGCCTGTAGATAGAAATTTTAACGAATGGCTGGTAGAGCAAAAAGGCAGCCTTGCCCGGGTTAATTATGGTTTAAAAATATTGTACAATAATACTACGGGCCGCAATGATAAATTTCGGCTTTGGTTCATTAGTGGTTATACTCATCAGTTTTCATTTAGTTACGACCGTCTGTACATTGACAAAGCTTTAAAATGGGGTATGGAAGTCAATTTTGGAGTAGGTAAAACAAAAGAGGTAAATTATAATACGATTGGCAACGAGCAGGTTTTTGTAAAAGACAGTAACCTGTTTTTACAAAATTTCCTGGATGCTAATGTGGAACTTACTTACCGGAGAGCTATAAAAACAAGACATCGGTTTGGGATAGGATATCATATTCAGAACGTCAAAGACACCATTGCCAAGTTGAACCCAACTTATTTTTATGCGGGACGCACTCAGGTGAGTTATCCCGAACTCTATTACACCATGAGTTATTTTGATGTGGATTATATTCCATATCCCACCAAAGGGTATGCTGCTGAACTCAATTTCAGTAAAAAAGGGTTTACCAATACGATTAACTCATGGCAACTTAGTGTAAAAGGTTCTGCCAACTGGCATCTCTCTCCAAGAACATATCTTAATCTCCAATCTTTCAGTACGATTAAACTTCCCTTTGAACAACCTTATTTTAATCAGAGATTATTAGGTTACGGTGATGTGTTTATGCAGGGTTATGAGTATTATGTCATAGATGGGGTGGCCGGCGGTTACCTGAAAGCCGGCATTACAAAAGAAGTATTATCCGTAAGCAGGAATTTTTTTACAAAAAAAAGCCAGGAACCACTGCGTATACCCCTCCGCATATTCGCAAAAGTATATGGTAATGCCGGCTATGTTTACAATTCTCAACCGGGTAATAATTTTCTGGTTAACAGAATGCTGTACTCAGCAGGGTTCGGTATTGATATTCTCACTTACTATGATTTTACCATCAAGCTGGAATACAGCTTTAACCAGTTAGGCGAAAACGGGCTATTTTTACACAGAATGTCTAATTTTTAAATTCATGAAAGCAGCCATTTACAGCAGGATAATGGATGATGATCAACAGAAAGATGTGCAGCTTTTTTTTGATGAACTTTCCAAACAAAAAATTGAGCCGGTTATTTTTCAGCATTTTTTTGAACAAATCAAAGAAAAAATAAAATTGCCTTCCGGCACTACGATGTTTTTACTTTCTGAAGAATTAACAGAGGAGATAGAATTCATTATCAGTCTCGGTGGGGATGGAACATTGTTGGATACTATAACCCTGGTTCGGAATAAAAATATTGCCATCATGGGAATCAATTTTGGCAGGCTCGGATTTTTAGCCGGCATTGGACGGGATGAGGTAAAAACAGCAGTAAGGGCGATTGCAAACAGAACCTATGTCCTGGATAAACGAACCCTGATACACCTGGACGCAAGTACTTCGCTTTTCGGAAATGTTCCTTATGGATTAAATGAATTTTCGATTCATAAAAGAGACACCGCTTCTATGATAAAAATTCATACATACCTGAATGGAGAATTTTTAAATACTTATTGGTCCGATGGATTGATAGTTGCTACTCCTACCGGATCCACTGGTTATTCGCTGAGTTGTAACGGGCCGATCGTTTTTCCTGACAGCGGTAGTTTTGTCATTACACCGGTGGCTCCGCATAATCTCAATGTGCGCCCCATCATTGTACCTGATAATAATATTATCTCATTTGAGATAGAAGGACGCACAGAAAAAATTATTTGTGCTCTTGATTCGAGGAGAGAGATTGTTAATAAAGAAGTTCAACTGGCCGTACGCAAAGAGACTTTTTTATTAAAACTGGTTCGCCTCAGTGAAAACAATTTTCTTCAAACTCTTCGCAATAAATTAACCTGGGGATTGGATAAGCGGAATTAAAAAGACGGGGTATATTACAAGAAATTATTTATTTTTCCGTTATATTTTGATCCTGAAACGTTTTTGGATGTATGACTAAGAATCTCATAGCCGCCATTTCCCTGTTGTGCATGACTATTTACCCTGTTGCCAAAAGCTTTGGGCAATATGCCATTCACCAGGAAGGGGAATTTGGAATAGGACTTGGGGCAGGCCACTATTTTGGAGATTTGAATACCCGTGCTAAACTTAACAGGCCTAAATTCGCCGCTTCCATGTTTTTCAGAAAAAATCTTAATAATTATATAGCCGTTCGGGTAGCCGGAACATTTGCCAGATTAGGTTATTCAGATATTTATAATAAGTATAATGAATATATGTACCGGCGAAATCTGAGCTTTAACAGCAATGTTTGGGAATTATCCCTTCAGGGCGATTTTAATTTTTTCAGATTTATGCCGGGCGAACCAACAGAAAATTTTACGCCTTATATCACATTTGGGATTGGAGCTTTTAGTTATGATCCTTATGCCTATTTACAAGGTAGAAAAGTTTACCTGAGGCCATTAGGCACTGAAGGACAAGGCAGCCCTTTGTATCCTGATCGTAAACCCTATGGCTCCACCGCAATATCTATTCCAATCGGGGCAGGTATCAAGTATGCCCTTAATGAGAGAATCAATATTGGATTTGAAATTTTGCATCGCATTACTACCACTGATTATTTGGATGATGTCAGTAAAACTTATGTGGATCCGGCCGCTTTTCCACCCAAACCTGATGGCAGCCCTTCAGATGCATTGTTATTAAGTGATCGTTCTTATGAAGTGGGCGAGCCTATCGGATTACCCGGACGTCAACGGGGTAACAGCAAGCAAAAAGATCAATTCGCAACAGCTATATTTTATATTAGCTTCAACCTGCAGTCTTATAAATGCCCTACAGCAAAATAAGTTATGATTTCCTTTATTTAGAATACCCGGCATAATCAATTGAAATCTGCAATAACTTTGCGCACATTTATTTTAAAAGAATAGCGGTTTTTATATGTCGGAATTGCTCAGCAAAATAAACAAACAACATCTTCCCCGCCACATAGCTATTATAATGGATGGCAATGGTCGTTGGGCAAAGGAACATGGACAGGACCGGTTGTTTGGGCATGTGCAAGGGGTGGAAAGTGTACGCAATATCGTGGAGGGTTGTGCAGAATTGGGTATTGAATACCTTACATTATATGCATTCTCAACAGAAAATTGGGAAAGGCCCGAATATGAAGTGATAGGCTTGATGGAGCTTTTGGTAAACACTATTCGAGATGAGGCGGACACCCTGAATAAAAATAATATCAAGCTTCATGTGATCGGCGACATGAACATGTTGCCCGATTATGCACGTAATGAGCTTAGAGAAGCTTTGGAAATAACAAAAGAAAATATGGGGCTTAACCTCATCATGGCATTAAGCTACAGCGGACGTTGGGAATTGCTGAATGCAGTTAAAAACATTGCCTATGAGGTAAAGAAAGGCAAATTGGAAGTAGAAGGTATCAATCAGGATACCCTGCAGCGAAATCTTTGTACAAGCGGATTCCCAGACCCGGAATTGATGATCCGTACCAGCGGGGAATATCGTATTAGTAATTTTTTGTTATACCAGCTGGCTTATGCCGAACTATACTTTACTAATGTCCGCTGGCCGGATTTCAGAAAGGAAAACCTGTATGAAGCCATCCTTGATTTTCAAAGCCGGGAAAGAAGATTTGGCAAGATCAGTGAACAAATTTCCTGACCGGGCTCTTGGAGATAGAAAACAAAGCTGTTTTAACAAAGACTTTCGATATTTTACCTTTAATTTGCCGCCGTCTTTATAATATTAAGATAATAAACTGATTGCCTTCCTGCTTATGCAGGATTTGATTGACTGAACCTTCAAAGATGCGAAGATTTTTTTCAAGATTTTGTGCTTTAGTAACAGTAGCGTTAATCTCCGCTATTTCTCTCCATGCGCAGGATACCACAAGGCCTACATCAATTGATCCCAAATTACTGGCTTGGGAAAATGCAAAAATTGTAAAAGAATATACCATTGCAGGAATTGATATCTCAGGCGTCCGCCATTTGGATACCGCTATAGTATTATCCATTTCATCCTTACAGGTTGGAGATAAATTCAATCATCCGGGTGAAGATATTTTTGCAAAGGCCATTAATAATCTATGGCGACAAAAACTGTTTTCCAATATTCAGATTTTCGTTACAAAGATTGAAGGTGATAAAGTGTATGTGGAGCTAAATGTTCAGGAATTGCCCCGTCTGGGGAATTTTAAATTTGTAGGGGTGAAAAAATCTGAAGCAGAAGACCTGCAGGGAAAAATTCAACTGGCCAAACAAACAATTATCTCAGAAAACACCCGCCGCAGAATTATAGAAACTGCCACCAAATACTATACGGATAAAGGATTTCAGAATGTGAAAGTATCCATTGTAGAAACTCCGGATACTTCTTTTACAAACTCAAACTCCCTTACGATTTATATCAATAAAGGCAAAAAAGTACATATAGACGATATCAATTTTTATGGAAATAAAAATGTGGATGCGTTCAAGTTGAAAAAACAAATGAAGGGTACAAAAGAAATGAGCAAATTCACATTGTATCCCGCTAAAGACAGCAGCCGCTTTGGTCTCAAAAGCAGGCCGAGCTTTAAACAATATGTAAATGACTGGGGATTTCTTTCCTTCACTAAAACAAAATTGCTGCTTGATCCTTATTTCAGGTTCAAATTATTCAGCTCTGCCAAATTCGATACGAAAAAATTCTCAGATGATGAAGATAAGATTATAGAATATTATAACTCGCTTGGATACCGGGATGCTCAAATAATGGATACTGCTATTTCAAAATCGAGCAACGGGAATCTCGATATTGCTATTAAAATAGATGAAGGCCACAAATATTATTTTGGTAATATTACCTGGAAGGGAAACTCCAAATACCCGGATACATTGCTCAATGCAATATTAGGTATCAACAAAGGGGATATTTACAATATCAATATTCTGAATAAACGATTGGGAAAACAAGCTTCAGAAGAAGGTGGTGATATTGGAAGCCTTTACATGGATGACGGATATTTATTTTATCATGCCGATGCTGTAGAAACAGCAGTTTATAATGATACTATTGACCATGAGATCCGAATAGTAGAAGGTCCGCAGGCAAGAATAAAAAATATTACTATTTCCGGCAACGAGAAAACAAAGGACTATGTGATCCGGCGTGAATTATCAACAATTCCAGGCAATCTGT
Source organism: Bacteroidota bacterium (assembly GCA_018266555.1). GTDB lineage: Bacteria > Bacteroidota > Bacteroidia > Chitinophagales > Chitinophagaceae > UTBCD1. Next base: position 23,985 of record JAFEAF010000020.1, read on the forward strand.
TTAGTCGATCTGACCTGATTCGTTCTCAACGTGACCTGGGGCAATTACAATATTTCAACCAGGAATCCATCAATCCCGGAGTGGTTCCTAATGCAGATGATGGAACTGTGGATATCAATTGGAAACTGGAGGAAAAATCATCAGATCAACTGGAATTATCTGCCGGTTGGGGTGGTGGTATCGGCCTGACAGGAACATTAGGAGTATCATTTAATAATTTTTCTCTCAGGACTCTTTTAACAAAAGGGTTTAAAGACGGATTGCCTCAGGGTGATGGACAAAAACTGAGCCTTCGTGTCCAATCCAATGGCCGTGCTTTCCGTTCTTATAGTTTCTCATTTACGGAACCTTGGTTAGGAGGAAAGAAAAGAAATTCTTTGACTATTTCATATAACAACAGCAAATATTCCAATGCATTTGACCCGTTGACAGGAACTATTGACAGAGCACGGTCTGATACTAATTATCTAAAAGCAAACAGCTTTTCTGTTTCCTTAGGTAAACAATTAAAATGGCCCGACGATTATTTCAGCTTGATTTATACACTCAATTTTACACAGTACAAGCTGATGAATTACCCAATATTCCAAAACCTAAGTAATGGCGTTTCAAATAATTTCAATATACGTATTGCATTACAGAGATCTTCGGCTGGGCCTAACCCCATTTATCCGACCAGCGGTTCTAATTTTATGGCAAGCGTACAACTGACTCCTCCTTATTCTTTATTAGATCCGGGTTTGATTGATTCAAAAAATCCATATAAAAACCCCGAATACCATAAGTGGCGTTTTAATGCAGAATGGTATGTGCCTATTGGCCGGCCGAAAGGTGCAGATAAAAGCCGCCAGTTAGTGTTGAAAGTAGCTGCTAAGTATGGTTTTATGGGCAGATATAACCGCAAACTTGATTATTCTCCTTTTGAGCGATTTCAATTGGGAGATGCAGGTCTTACCAACAATTATGGGTTATTGGGTTATGACATCATTTCACAAAGAGGCTACCCGGTTTATGAGTCATCAGACCCTACTGTAAACCCCGATCAGCAAAGCGCCAGCAAGTTCTTTACCATATTTAATAAATATACATTGGAAATGCGCTATCCGCTGGTGACAAACCCCGGAAGTACGATTTATGGATTAGCCTTTTTTGAAGCAGCAAATGGTTGGTATGATTATAAAGACTATAACCCATTCCGATTAAGAAGAAGCGCCGGTATTGGCATGAGATTCTTCCTGCCTATGTTTGGTTTGCTTGGCTTTGACTATGGTATAGGTTTTGACCGTCTGACACCCGGAACTAAACTTAAAGACGCATCACGGTTTACCTTTATGCTTGGATATGAACCTGAATAACACTTTTATTAACTCTGAGATATAATGCTATTAAATACGGATTAACAATGCAAGGATTAATACGATAAAATTTGTTCATCCTTAAAAAAATGTATATGAAAAAATTATTGCTGGTATTAAGTTTTCTTATAACTACAGGACCCATAGTTTATGCTCAGAAATATGCCATCATTGATACCCGGTATATCCTGGATAAACTTCCGGATTATAAGCAATCACAGCAACAGCTGGATGCTATTGCTGCTGATTGGCAAAAGGAAATAGATGCCAAACAGGCCGAACTGGATAAAATGTATAAAGATTACGATGCAGAGCAGGTCATGCTCAGCGATGATCTCAGGAAAAAAAGGGAAGACCAGTTGTTTCAAAAAGAAAAAGACCTCAGGGATCTGCAGCGCAAACGATTTGGTTTTGAGGGAGATTTGTTTAAAAAAAGACAGGAGCTGATCAAGCCTATTCAGGATAAAGTATATAACGCTGTTCAGAAGATTGCTGCTCAGCGGGGTTATGATTTTGTACTCGATAAAAGTGAAGGAATTACTGTTATCTTTGCCGACCCTAAACTGGACAAGAGCGAAGACATATTGAGGGAATTGGGAGTAAAGAATTAAAATTTGTTAAAATAAATCAATACGCAACATTTTTTTATTCTTATTGATCTTAAAAAGAGTTCTCATATTTCATTTAATTTTTAATCAGAAAACGATAAAGAAAAATTCATGAAAAATTTGAAAGTATTAGCGGTTTTAATGGGCTTGTTTATAGCCTGTACTGCCGGCGCTCAGGTAAAAATCGGTTATATAAGTGTGGATAATATGGTTGGCCTGATGCCTGAAACAGCAAAAGCAGATACATTGATTCAGCAATTTCAGGCCGATTCATTACAGCCGAGATATAACTATACATTGTCTGAATACCTCCGCAAAGACAGTATAGTGAATGGCAAAGATTCTTTAAAAACACCGGCAGCTGTCCGGAATCAAATTCGCCAGGAAATGCAAAATAATGCTTATGAATTACAAAACTGGCAGGCTATTGCGCAGCAGGCAACAGAGAATAAACAAAATGAATTATTGGCGCCGATTTATAAAAAAGTACAGGATGCTATTACGCAGGTAGCGAAAGAGAATGGCTATACTTATATTTTACATAGAGAAAGTGCGATTGTTGTTCCCCCTGAAAACGATATATCAGCATTAGTAGCAAAAAAACTAAACATTAAACTCCCGCAACAAAAAAATTAATATGTAAATTAAAGCCACATTTTACCGGTGACCTTTTATTTATAATTTTTTTCATTTCTTCTTTTGCAAGCCATCTGTGATTTTCAAATTAATATTTTGATTCATTTACCAATATAAAAACAGGTTGTTTTTATCTTAACGTAAAAATCAGGGATTCGAATTTGTTTAAAATGTCTTCCGATTGGCTTATGGGTTCGTGTTTCTGAAAATATTACGATTTACTTACTTTGTAATGGGGTGGCTGCATTATTAATTTCTTTAACTTAATAATTTTTTGTATCTTTTTTTAATATGCCTTTCCAATCTCCCATTGGTGTTTTTGACTCCGGATACGGAGGTTTGACAGTGTTGAAAGAAATTGTCAGAACCCTTCCCCAATACGATTACATTTATCTGGGTGATAATGCAAGAGCTCCTTATGGGAACAGATCTTATGAAACCGTATATCGTTACACGCTGGAATCTGTCAAATGGTTTTTTAATCAGAATTGTTCTCTGGTAATACTTGCATGCAATACGGCTTCAGCAAAAGCTTTAAGGACTATCCAGCAAAATGATCTTCCTCAAATAGCTCCGGATAAAAGAGTATTGGGCGTGATAAGACCAACTACTGAAATAATCGGAAAATATTCAGAATCAAAAAACGTAGGAATATTAGCTACGAACGGGACTGTTGCTTCTGATTCCTATCCTATTGAGATCGGAAAATTCTTTCCTGAAATAAAAGTTTATCAGGAGGCTTGTCCTATGTGGGTGCCCTTGGTTGAAAATAACGAATATCAAAACCATGGTGCGGATTATTTTATCAGAAAAAATATCCACAACATTTTTGAAAAAGGAAAGAATATAGATGTAATCCTTCTTGCCTGCACACATTATCCATTATTATCAGAAAAAATTGAAAAACATTTACCGGTTGCTGTCAAATTATTATCACAGGGTGAAATTGTCGCCAATAGCCTTAAACATTATTTGCAGCGCCACCCGGAAATCGAAAACAAATGCAGTAGAAACAATATGCGATTGTTTTATACGACTGACTCCCCTGAGGATTTTAATAACCATGCCGCAAAATTTTTTGGTAAAGAGATTAAGGCAAACCATATTGATTTGTAGCGGGTTGGCGTTCAATGAAATTTCTTTAATATTCTTTTCAAAAATCTGAGCTTAAGAACCTACAATCTAAACCGCATCTCTTACCTTTGCCGTCCTTTCACAAACATCAGGTGTGGTGGCCTGTTGTGAAAATTGAAACTTGGTCCGTTCTCCCGGGCCGCATTTCAAAATCCTTCATTATTGAAGCATTGAAGGGAAAACAGTGAAAAAATAAAATATTATGAAACGTACATTTCAACCTCATCGCCGTCGCCGCAAATCCGTTCATGGATTTCGTAAACGTATGCAGACTGCCAATGGCCGCAAAGTGCTGGCCAGCCGTCGAAAAAAAGGCCGTAAGAAATTATCGGTCTCTGATGAAAGAAAATTGAAATAATTCTCCCTTTGAAAGAAAGGGATGGGTTAGTTAATTAAATGGTCTCGCCTCAGGCGGGACTATTTTAATTTTGCATCATGGCCAGGCAATTTACTTTAGGGAAACATGAGCGATTAAAAAGCCGAAAGCAAATCGAGCAATTATTTCGGGAAGGGAAAAAAATTGCTGTGTCGCCTTTTTACATTTATTATATAGTCCAGTCAATTCCTGGCGAAGCACCTTACCCTCTTCAGTTCGGAGTAGGTGTTTCGGCAAAGAATTTTAAAAGAGCTGTGGATAGGAACCGGATTAAACGACTGACAAAGGAAGCATACCGCCTGGAGAAAATTTCATTGCAGCAAAAACTGAAAGATAAAAACAAACAATTGCGGATTTTTTTTATTTATTCCGGAAAAGAACTTCCCGATTTTAATATGGTTAAAGAAAAAATGACAACAGCATTAAAAAAACTGGAGAAGAACATTGATTAAAACATTTTTTCAAATACTCGGCTTCCCGTTTATTGCATTGATAAAACTGTATCAGTGGATCATTTCTCCGTGGATCGGGCCTAAATGCCGGTTCACACCCACTTGTTCTCATTACGCAGTAGAAGCATTAAAAAAACATGGCGTATTTAAAGGATTATGGCTGGCGATAAGACGAATTTCCCGCTGCCATCCATGGGGCGGTAGTGGATATGATCCCGTTCCTTAAAATGAGAATAGTGAGATTACATTTCAATCATAAGAGTTAAACATCATTGCAATTTAAATTGCAATGAACGATCTACAGAATATTTTCCGGCTCCACCAATTAATAAAGTAAATGCCATTCCGATAACGAGCAAATGATATTCAAACCCTTCACCACTCTGTATCCCGCTCCAATTCATAAAAAACCCGTTTTGCAGATGCGATGTCAGGATAATACCCATAAATAAAGCAATAAATCCTGCTGAAATGATCCTGGTTCCAATGCCGGTAATCAGGAATAAAGAACCAAAAAATTCAAGATTGATTATCAAATAACCAATGATCCAGGGTAAATGCAGGGCGCCGGTAAAAAAACCCATGGTGCCGGTAAAACCATAACCACCAAACCAGCCGAGCATTTTTTGTGCTCCATCGGGAAAGAGGATCAAGCCCAGCGTAATTCTCAGTATAGTGAATGAAATACTTTCATTAGTATAAAATATTTTTTTAAACATAGCGGGTGCATTTTTATTTTAAAAACGAAACACAAAACTCAGATGAAATGCACTTTACTCCAATGATATTTGATAAGAAACAGTCTTGATCTATGTTAAGAGGTCTTCTTGCTTTTAATATACTGACTGCGGATTCTGCTGAGCGATTCGGCCGTAATGCCGAGATAGGAAGCAATATGTTTTAATGGTAACCGTTGTTCCATAGATGGGTATCGTTCGATGAATTTACAATATCGCTCATCGGCTGAAAGGCTCATACTTTCCAGGATGCGGCTTTGGTTAGCAATAAATGCGTTTTGTAAAAGTAGCCGGAAGAATCGTTCGAATTTTGGGACCTTCCTGTACAAAATTTCCATCGAAATATTTTCAATACAAAACAATTCTGTGTCTTCAATGGCATCTATATTCAATTTAGCGGGAGTTTGGGTTAGAAAGCTGTACATATCCCCCGTCCACCAATCCTCAATTGCGAATTGTATAATGTGTTCCTGGCCTTTTTCGTCTATTGTATAAGTTCGTAAACAGCCTTTGTTAATGAAATATTCGTGCCTGGCTATTTCGCCTTCCTGTAGCAGGAATTGTTTTTTTCGCAGCTTTTTTAGCTTTAGTAGAGATGTGAAAAAGATTCTTTCCTCTTCAGTTAATTCAATAAAACGGGCAATATTTTTTAATATCAGCTCGTACATGGAGGAGGCAAATTAAACAAAAAACCGTCCTGTTTACAGGACGGCCATTATACCCGAAGAAATTATTTTGCAGATGCAAAACGCTCTTCTACTTTTTTCCAATTGACTACATTCCAGAATGCACCCAAATATTCAACACGGCGGTTTTGATATTTCAGATAGTAGGCGTGTTCCCAAACATCTACACCAAGAAGGGGGGTACCTTTTACTTCTGCTACATCCATCAATGGATTATCCTGGTTTGGGGTAGAAGCAACTTCTAACGTTCCGTTTTTTACAATAAGCCATACCCATCCGCTACCAAATCTTCCGGCTCCTGCAGCATTGAATTTTTCTTTGAATGAATCGAATGATCCGAATGCAGCTTTAATAGCATCGGCTAATTTTCCGGATGGTGAACCACCTGCATTTTTTGCCAGGCTTTCCCAGAAGAAACTGTGATTCCAGTGGCCGCCGCCATTGTTACGAACTGCTGCAGATATTTTCCCGGCATTCGCTACTAATTCTTCCAGCGATTTTCCTTCATTGGGTGTACCGGCTATAGCTTTATTAAGATTGTCCACATAAGCCTGGTGATGTTTTCCATGATGGATCTGCATGGTCAGTGTGTCAATATGTGGTTCCAATGCATCATGAGCATAAGGAAGAGAAGGTAATGTAAATGCCATAACTATAAATTTTTTTAATGATTAAAATTGTGTACGAAAGAATAACAAAATTAAGAAGATGAAGTTTAATGAAACTTCATGTCATTGAATTGTTCCTTATCTCGAAAAGATTTACACGTAATAATTTTATTGCAGCGAAGGGTCATTAAAAGTATCTCCCTGCTTCATATCACCGGTAGTAAACCCTTTTTTAAACCAAAATACCCGTTGAGCCGATGTACCATGTGTAAATGATTCAGGTACTACATAACCCTGTGCTTCTTTTTGCAAACGATCATCTCCAATGGCATTGGCAGCATTCAGCGCTTCTTCAATATCGCCTGGGTCCAAAATATTTTTCATTTCCTGAGCATGATGCGCCCATACGCCTGCAAAAAAATCTGCCTGCAATTCCATCATCACAGAATATTTGTTGTACTCTTCCTGGCTTAATTGCTGCCGTTTCCTTTCCACCATATCAGCAATGCCCAATAATTTTTGTACATGATGACCCACTTCATGTGCTACTACATAAGCCATGGCAAAATCTCCCGGCGATTGAAACCGATCTTTTAATTCCTGGTAAAAGGAAAGGTCAATATATAATTTTTCATCTCCGGGGCAATAAAATGGTCCTGAAGCCGAGCTGGTATAACCGCATGCTGATTGCACGCCATCACGAAATAAAACCAAAGTAGGATCCCTGTATTGTTTTCCTTGCTTTGCAAAAAGATCACTCCAGACTTCTTCAGTGTAACGAAGTACTACTTTTACAAAATGTGCTCTTTCGTCGTCAGCAGCTTTTTCCTCCGGCGTCATTTCCTGCGTAGTACCTTGCTGGTTTAGTTGCTGATTCATTTGCTGTGTTAATGAACCATCATCAGTACCGCCGCCTAACAATAATTTAATGATCAGGAAAATAATTCCAACAGCTCCACCACCAATGGCGAGGCCTTTTCCGGTGGACATGCCCCGCCGGTCATCTACATTGCTACTTTCTTGTTCTCCGTCTATTCGCATATATGAGATTTAAAGTTTTCTAAAAATAATTATCTTTTGTTTTTAAAAAAATCTTTTATTAGTTTGGTACAATCGTCTTTCAAAACGCCACGGATCAATTCTGTTTTCGGATGAAATGGCCAGTTGGCTCCGGCTGTTTTTTTGTAGCCGTTTTTTTCGTCATCTGCTCCATATACCACTTTCCCTATCTTGCTCCAATACATGGCTCCTGCACACATCAGGCAGGGCTCTACGGTTATGTATAAAGTTGCTTCAGGAATATATTTTGAGCTAAGAGTATTAAATGCAGACGTCAAAGCGATCATTTCAGCATGTGCCGTTGGGTCATTCAGTTTTTCAACCATATTATGACCCCGGGCAATTATTTTTTCATTCATGAGTACAATGGCTCCAATAGGCACTTCCCCGTCTTCCGCCGCCCTTTTTGCTTCTTTTATAGCCTGCATCATATAATACTCGTCCGTCATGCTATATCGAAGTTAATTTTTTATTGGATAATACAACGCTAAAATGGAGCTATTAATGAGAGAATAAGTCCTATATTTACCGCCCCGAAATTGAGCCGTGTAGGGCAAAAGAGGGGATTAATCAATTATTTAATTAATAGTGTATTTATGAAAAAATTTCTTTTGGTTTCTTTTATTTTAGGGGCATTACTTTTTACCGGAAATGATGGAAAGTCACAATCACTTAAAATTGGTGTTTTTGATCTTGACCTGATGGTGCAGGCTATGCCGGGTTACCGGCAGGTCGATAGTATGGTACAGATTTATGAGAAAGATTCGTTGACGGAAGAGTACAAATATTATATGAACGAATACCAGCGTCTTGACAGTACTTACAAAGCCGATTCAGTATTAGTAGCACAAGGGAAAAAATCAAAAGTGCAGTTGGACATGACATCAACGGATCGTCAGAAATATGCGATGAACCTGGTGTACTGGCAGCAGATTTCGCAGAATAAATCGAACAACAAAAGAAGTGAGCTGGCACAGCCGTTGTATAAACAGGTAGCAGATGCGTACAAAAAAATATTAGACCGAAAAAAATACAACCTCATTTTGAAACCGAATACTTATGAGATGGGTTTTCCGATTGATAATGTTTTTATTTCGGTGGCAAAAGAACTTAAGCTGACACAATTGCCGCAGGAACTTCTGTATCTTGGCGATGATCCCGATGCTGTAAAACAACCCGCAATTAAAAAACCATCAACAGGAGCAAAGAAGCAATAGCCATAAAATAGATTTATTGTAAAAGGGATGCTGATAAAAAGCATCCTTTTTGTTTTGGGTGAAATATTTTTTATAAAAAAATAATTTTATGTACTGCTCCTCTTGAAAATGCAAAACTTTACCTAAGGTAACTCATCAGTACCTTTAGTATATGTAAATTACATCCATCATCCGCTTTGTTATGAATGCAGCGCCTTTAAATAATTTGCGCCATTACTTTGAATCAGGCGCAACCAAATCTTATTCTTTCAGAAAAGATCAGTTAAAAAAGCTGAAGCAGGCTGTTCTGAAATATGAATATAAATTGTATGATGCGTTGCGGACCGATTTAAAAAAAAGCCCCGAAGAAAGCTGGGTGACAGAGCTGGGTATGGTGATAGCCGAGATCAATGTGGCTATAAAAGAATTACGTAAGTGGATGAAACCAAATAGGGCGGGCACCAACCTGTTGAATTTTCCATCTGTCAGCTATGTGATGAACGAGCCGATGGGTGTTGTGATGATCATTGCTCCATGGAATTATCCGTTTCAATTATTGATAAATCCATTGGTAGGCGCTATAGCAGCGGGTAATTGCGTTGTTTTAAAAGCAAGTGAATTTGCTCCGGCTACGGATGCGGTGATGAAAAAAATGATTGAAGAAACTTTTCCCAAAGAATATATTTTGTATGCACAGGGCGAAGGAGCGCAAATAGTACCACAGCTTATGAATCAATTCAGATTTGATTTTGTTTTTTATACCGGCAGCACCGCTGTTGGCAAAATCATTTATAAAATGGCGGCAGAGAAATTGATACCGGTTACACTTGAATTGGGGGGCAAAAGCCCCTGTGTGGTGGAGAGGGATGCAAATATTAAAGTAGCCGCACAGAGAATCGGCATCACTAAATTTTCCGCTGCCGGGCAGATGTGTGTGGCTCCGGATTATATATTGGTGCATGAATCCGTGAAAGAGAAATTTATAAATGCTCTACGGAAGGCTATATTGATTTTCTTTAGTGAGAAACCGGAACAGGATTATAATTATTGTAAGATCATTAATGAAAAACAATTTAACCGGTTGATAAGTTATCTGAAAGACGGAACAATTGTTTATGGAGGGAGAACGGATAAAGAAAAACTATTTATTGAACCAACTATTTTAGAGAATATTGCAATGGATTCACCGGTAATGAAAGAAGAAATATTTGGCCCCATTCTGCCGGTGATTTCTTTCAAAACCATGGAAGAAGCAAAGCTGATCATTCTGAAAAACCCCAACCCCTTATCATTTTATATTTATACGTCGAGCCGGAAAAAAGAAAAAGAGTGGCTGTCTGTCATTCCTGCGGGCGGAGCTTGTATCAATAATTCAAGCTGGCATCTTACCAACCATCATTTACCATTCGGTGGCAGAGGCTTGAGCGGAATAGGTTATTACCACGGCAAATATTCTTTTGATACTTTCAGTCATAAGAAAGCAGTAATGAAAACCCCAACCTGGTTTAATCCGAAAATAAAATACCCGCCGTTCAAAGGAAAATTGAAAATTTTTAAGTGGATCATTAAGTAACCATTTGCGAAAAACATAAAACATATCTTAGTGATCATTGTATCTTAGTGGAAAGAAGAAAACTCCCACAAAGGCACTAAGAGCACAAAGATTATCTGCTTGAACTTTGTGTCTTAGTTGGAATTTTAATCTAATAGAACAAAATTCTGTAATGGTGAATGTATTTGAAATATTAAAAAAAGTATTAATCATATTATTTATGCTGGTACTCGTGTTTGCCGGCTACGTTGAATTAACGAACCTAAACTCGAAACACATGACTTACAGGCAAAAAGTTTTGAAAACGGTGTACCCGGTTTTTATGTGGTGGAGCCGTCTTGTTGGGAACAATTCAAATGAATTAGTAAACAGCAATTCAGAACCTGTCATTCCATTTTATACATTGAAAGGCTTTCTTAATAACGGGAACGAATTAGATTTTACATCGCTGAAGGGAAAAAAGGTTTTGCTGGTGAATACAGCCAGCGATTGCGGATATACCGATCAATATGCAGAATTGGAAAAACTGTATGAAAAATACAATAACAGTTTGGTTATAATCGGGTTTCCTTCCAATGATTTTAAACAGCAGGAAAACGGAACCGATGAAGAGATAGCGCAATTTTGTAAATTAAACTTTGGCATTTCTTTCCCAATGATGAAAAAAAGTGTAGTGATTAAAAGCGATCAGCAGAACGAAGTATTTAGATGGCTTACTGATCTGTCGCTGAATGGCTGGAATAATAAACAACCCACATGGAATTTTTGCAAATACCTGGTAAATGAAAACGGTGTACTGACCAATTATTTCGGCTCTGCTGTATCGCCGCTCAGTAAAGACGTAATTAAAGCGATTGAAAAAAAATTATGATGTATGTCGTATGATGAAATCATCGGAACGATAGGCGTGGGACTTATCTTAAGTGCCTTTTTCTGCAATACATTTCAACTGATACCTAAAGAAGGCAAATTGTTTTTTGCGTTAAATGTTATTGGCGCTGCATTGGCATGTTATGCTTCCTGGTTAATTCATTTCTGGCCTTTTGTGATTCTCGAAGGAATCTGGACATTAGTTTCCTTTGTCGGGTTGATGAAAAAATTCAAATAAACATCTAAGTATGGAAATAAGTTTAAAGCCCATAGCTATCGTAAAAAATCAACGAACCAGTCTCTCTGATGACTATTGGGGAAATGTGATCAGCGAGATTGAACTGCTGGATCATATAACGGCAGATGCTTTTAACGGCATCGAAGCGTTTTCCCATTTGGAAATCATCTTTTACTTTAATGAATCCGATAAATCAAAAATTGTTTTGAAAGGCCATCCCCGTGGAAATAAAAAATGGCCCGAAGTGGGAATTTTTGCCCAGCGAAAAAAAGAACGGCCTAATGCCATAGGTTTAACGATTGTTGAATTGATAAAACGGGAAGGAAATAAGTTGTGGGTAAAACGTCTTGATGCCATCCATGGTACTCCGGTGCTGGATATAAAACCCGTGATGAAAGAATTTCTGCCGGCTGTGGAAATTAAACAACCCCAATGGTCAGTTGAATTGATGAAAGAGTATTGGAAATAGATCAGCCACAATTATAGGCCATCGCCTCCATTTCAACCATTCTACTTTCAAACCGGTGGCCCGAATAAATTTTTATAATCTCATTGAGTGTTTCATCAATTTCCTCTACTGACTTAACGGTCACTAGCTTCAGCCGGTAATCCCTGATATTCGGAAGCCCTTTGAGATAATTGGTATAATGCCTTCTCATTTCGTTGATACCCGGTATTAATCCTTTCCATTCTACAGAACGATATAAATGTTGCCGGATCACATCCACTCTTTGTTCAATAGTAGGCGGCGCAAGCTGTTGCCCCGTTTTATAAAATTGTTTTATTTCATTAAATATCCATGGATACCCAATTGCGGCTCGGCCAATCATGATGCCATCTACGCCAAACCTGTTTTTATACTCCAAAGCTTTCTCCGGAGAATCAATATCACCGTTTCCAAAAATCGGGATTTGAATACGTGGATTCTCTTTCACTTTTGCAATCCAGGTCCAGTCGGCCTCGCCTTTATACATCTGGCTCCGGGTGCGGCCATGAATGGATAATGCTTTTATTCCCACATCCTGCAATCGTTCCGCCACTTCCATAATATTTATAGAAGCATCATCCCAGCCCAATCTTGTTTTTACGGTGACAGGTAATGAAGTAGAACGCACTACTGCATCCGTTAACCGCACCATCATATCCACATCCTTCAACACAGCAGCACCGGCTCCCTTTGACACAACTTTTTTTACCGGGCAACCAAAATTGATATCAACCAGATCAGGTTGCACTGCATCAACAATTTTAGCGCTTAATGCCATGGCCTCTTCATCGCCGCCGAATATCTGGATGCCAACCGGCCGTTCATAATCGAAGATGTCTAATTTTTGCCTGCTCTTGATTGCATCACGGATCAGGCCTTCCGATGAAATGAATTCAGTAAACATCAGGTCCGCACCATTGGCTTTACAAACTGCACGGAACGGCGGATCGCTGACATCTTCCATGGGAGCGAGGAGCAAGGGGAAGTCATTAAATTTTATGTTTCCTATTTTAAGCAAATAAATTGTTTGATGGTTCGTTGGTTTGATTGTTTTTTCGTAAATGAACCTTGCTAACAATCAAACAATGTAACAATAACATATTTTTGTTTCACCGCTATCTGGCGGGAACCTGCAAATTTACCATTTAATAGCAGAAATTATGTACGACAGTAATTCAAAAGGTATTTCTTACACGGCGGGGTTTTTTATCCTGATTGGTTTTGTTGTGGGGTGTATTGTGCTTGCTGGAATAATCAGTATTCCTATCTGGACAAGCATGACGGGAACCAATTTTGAAAAAATGACTACAGAAATGGAAAACCCGGCTTATGCCAATGCATACAAAGTAATTCAGATTGTTACTGCTGTAATAGGATTTTTTGTTCCTGCATGGCTTACTGCGTTTTTACTGAATAGGAAACCGATGAAGCTGATGGGTTTTTCCGGAACTCCAAAATGGATGCAGCTTTTTCTTGTTGTTCTGATTGTTTTTTTTGGATTGATGGTTTCAACAGGGTTATCCTATTTCAATAGCCACCTTCCGATATCCACGGAGATGAAAGCTCATTTTGATAAAATGGAAGCAGACTATAACAATGGTGTGGAATCTATTATCAGTTTAAACAACTTCTCCGGATTCCTGCTTGCGTTATTCATATTGGCAATTATGCCTGCAATATGTGAAGAAGCATTGTTCCGTGGCGGGTTACAAAATTTTCTTACCCGGTCAACAAAGAAGCCTTGGGTTTCCATCATTTTAGTCAGCATTTTATTCAGTTTGGCGCATTGGTCTTTTTATGGATTTTTATCCCGGTTTTTTTTGGGTATCATGCTTGGATTATTGTATCAATATTCGGGGAAAATCTGGTTAAACATATTCGCACATTTTCTGAATAATGGCATTGCTATTACGGTACTATATGTTTATACGCTTAATGGAACTCCTTTGAAAGAAGCTATGAATGAAGACTCTGAAAGTTTCTGGGGAATATTTGCATTGCCGGTAGTCATAGCCTTGTTTGTTTGGTTTTGGAAAATTTCAAAAAAAAATAAAAAAGTAATAACGATTCCGCCACCTCCTGTTTCAAATAATCCCGGAGATTTGTTTTCATAACAATTGTTTTACTGTATGGCATTTAACTGGCAAACCTTCCGAACAAGATCACTTACCGCTGCTGTATTTGTGGTTCTGATGCTTGCGGGTTTGCTTTGGAACCAATGGAGCTTTTTGATTTTGTTTTCTATTATTCATTTCGGTTGCTGGTGGGAGTATGTCAAACTGGTAGAAAAAATACGGAATACAACGTTTCATATTTACTTCAAACTTGGGTTGATGCTTGCCGGTTACGGATTGATGCTTTGGTTTTGCAATTCCGTTTATGAGATCAATGATTATACAATCAGGAAAAACTTTTTTCTACCATTATCTGTATCAGGTTTCGTGCTGATGGGTTTCGGTATTTTTTTACAACATAAAGTGCAATTAAAGGCATTGGGTGCCGCCCTGCTGGGTATGTTATATATTTCTTTGAGCTGGGGGCTGATGATGGATCATCAAAGAGAATATTTTATTTCAAAAGTTGATGTGGGCTTTCAATCAATCCCCGGATGGCATTTGATCATAGTTCCCTGTGCTATTATTTTTTCCATTTGGATAAATGATACGATGGCATACATTGTCGGTTCTTTGATCGGAAGAACACCGCTTTCCAAAATTTCTCCCAAGAAAACGGTGGAAGGAACATTGGGGGGAATTATCCTTGCCGTAATAGTAGCTGCTTTTATAGCCCGTCTTTCTCATTTTAATGTAGTAGCTATTGTAATAATTGCATTAATATCTTCCGTTGCAGGTACGCTTGGCGATCTTTTGGAATCCAAACTCAAGCGGATGGCAGGTGTAAAAGACAGTGGGCATATTATGCCGGGTCATGGTGGATTTCTCGATAGGTTTGATTCATTGCTACTCGCCATTCCTGCTGTATGGATGTATGTAAATTTTTTTCTGGATAAATCTTAAATACTTCTTCGCTTCCAGCCATTCACTACATTTGCAGTTCAATCATTTTCGATGACTATTCACAAAGAAGGATATAAAACGATTGCATGGAGCGTAATCATTTTTGCAGCGCTTAATCTTGTTTCGGTTTATATTTTCAGTCTTAACAATCCTTTTATTTGCTGGTTCATTCTTTTCATCTCAGTGGCTTTATTAATTTTTATGATATCTTTTTTTCGTGTACCCAACAGAACATTAACACACAGGGAGGATGGCATCATTGCACCTGCTGATGGTAAGGTGGTAGCGGTAGAAGAAGTGCAGGCTGATGAATATTTTACAGATAAAAGAATACAGGTTTCTATCTTCATGAGTCCATTGAATGTACATCTTAACCGTAACCCGGTAAGCGGTGAAGTGAAATATAGTCAATACCATAAAGGAAAATATTTAGTGGCCTGGCATCCGAAATCTTCTACGGAAAATGAACGGCATACGGTTGTATATCGGAAAGATGAAAAAGAAATATTAATAAAACAAATAGCCGGAGCGTTGGCAAAAAGAATTGTCAACTATCTGCAGGCGGGGCAACCAGTGGAACAAACAGAGGAAATGGGCTTTATAAAGTTCGGCTCCCGTGTTGATTTGTTATTACCGCCGGATGCAAAAGTGCAGGTAAAAATTGGGGACAAAGTCCGGGGCGGTGTGTCTGTCATTGCTGTTTGGTAATTTATTTATTGCCTCTTTAAAAGTCAGGGCAAAAATTTACCCTTTAAAAAATTGTTTCCATTTCTTTTAATGAGCGGACAGTATAAGTGGGTTTGATGTCGGTTTCAATATTCAGATGATTAACGAATACCTGGTCCATTCCAAAATTCATGGCTCCTGCTATATCCACTTCAAGATTGTCACCGATCATGATGCTTTCATCTTTAAATGCTTTGGTTTTTTCCAACGCAAAATCAAAAATTTCTTTATTTGGTTTTAAACTGTTGGAGCCTTCGGAAGTGATGATTTCTTTAAAAAATGTATTGAGCCCTGAATATTTTAATTTACTATGCTGAGTTTTTTCGAATCCGTTTGTAATAAGATGCAGTTCATACTTTTTGTTTTGAAGATACTCCAGCAATTCAACGGCATAAGGAAAAAGGATTTTCCGTGTAGGCAGCAAATCAAGGAACTGCGTACTCATTTTATGGGCTAAAGATTCATCTGCTATTTTAAAATCCAATAAGGACAGCCACATTCTTTTTACCCTCAGTTCATCCTGTTTGATGAAACCATTGCGGTAACGTTCCCATAGCTTTTCATTGTGTTGTATATAATTTTTATAAAATTCATCAAAGCTGCTCACCCCTTTTTTGTTTAAGTCGAACGTATCATACAATTCGGTAAGGGTAGCACGGGCATTGGCTTCAAAATCCCATAATGTATGGTCGAGGTCAAAAAAAAGATGGCGATATTTCATTGCGGCAATTTACGATTTAAGAAGTAAGATTTACGAATTTGATGAGTAACTTGCTGTTTATAGTAAATCTTTATTCAGGAATTTTATGAACGTTATCATCACAGGCGCATCCAGAGGATTAGGAAAGGCTGCAGCCCGTTTATTTGCGGCAAATGGCCATCATTTATACTTATCTTCCAGAAGTGAAACTGGTTTATACAAGACGATGGAAGAACTGATGGTGAAATATCCTGATATCACGATCAAAGCAAAACCTTTTGATTTGAGCGAGAAGGAAAATGCAATAGCATTAGGAAATTGGATTTTGGATCTTGGTATTTCAATAGATGTATTAATTAATAATGCCGGCTCTTTTATTCCGGGAAGCGTACAGGATGAACCGGATAGTGCATTAGAAAATCTGATTGCAACGAATTTATACAGCGCCTATCATTTAACCAGAACACTTTTGCCTAAAATGATGGTACAAAAAAGCGGCCATATTTTCAATATGTGTTCTGTTGCATCTATAAAAGCGTATAACAATGGCGGATCATACAGCATCAGCAAATTTGCATTGCTTGGTTTTTCAAAAAACCTTCGGGAAGAAATGAAGCCGTATGGAATTAAGGTAACAACAATCATTGCCGGCGCCGCCTATACGGATTCGTGGGCTGACAGCGGGATTGACAAAAACAGGTTTATGGAAGCAGATGATATTGCTAAAATGATTTATGCAGCATCACAGCTTTCACCCCTGGCTTGCGTAGAAGAAATTTTGATGCGTCCTCAGTTGGGTGATATCTAACGTATTTAATTATTGATTACGGATTAATAATTATTAGGTATTGATTGTTGAATATTTCAACAATAGAATAAATAAGCTATAGAGTAATTGTACCGGATTTACTCACTATACTTATACCCCACCCCTCTTACAGAATGAAAATATTTGGGATTGCGGCTATCGGCTTCAAAGTATTTCCTGAAGTTGAGAATGAAATTATCAATAGTTCTTGTAGTAGGATAAACATTATATCCCCAAACTACCTGTAAGATTTTTTCTCTCGGTACCACTTCGTTTTTATTTTCGACAAGAAGTTTCAACAGCATCGTTTCTTTTTTGCTGAGCTGCAATTTTTTTCCGCCTTTTGTGGTGGCTTCCTGTGCTTTAAAATCAATGATATTATCCCCAAAAGTGTAGGTATTGGCAATGCTTGATTTGTCCTGAAGTTTTTTGTTTTTATTAATAAGTTTTTGCACTCTTATCAAAAGCTCTTCCAGGTTGAATGGCTTGGTGAGATAATCATCAGCACCTTTTTTCAGCCCAAGCACCCGGTCGGCACTGCTGTTTTTGGCACTGAGAATTAAGATGGGAATTTCATTATTACTCAGACGCACAGTTTCTGTTACGTTAATGCCATCAATTTCAGGCAACATTACGTCTAGAATTATGAGATCGAAATATTCTGCCTGCAGTGCTTTTATGGCGGCAGCACCATCATAAGCAGATGTCACTTCATAACCTTCCAGCTCTAGGTTCAACTTCAGGGCCTCATGAAGGTTTTCCTCATCTTCTACCAGTAAAATGGATAATTTTTTATTTTCGGTATTCATATTCAATTGTAAAACGTAACAGTAAAATTAGCACCCTGGGGAATATTGTTTGTCACCCGAATGTCGGCATTATGATCTCTTGCAATTTTGCTGCAAAGATAAAGCCCTAAGCCGGTGCCCTGCGTTTTTCGGGTAGATTCATTCCCGATCCTGTAAAATTTTATAAAAATTTTTTCCCTTTCCTTTTCAGTAATGCCTGGCCCTTCATCAATAATCTGCAACTGAACATGGGACTGTTCTTTTTTCAGAATAGCTTTTACCGGGCTTTCTTTCGGTGAATATTTTTGTGCATTTTCCAGCAGGTTATTAATGAGCATCTGCAATAATAAAGGATCGCCTTTTACTTCCATATCCGGCTCAGCCTGTTCAATAAAATTCCTTTCCGGATAACGATTTCTGAAATCCCGGATACAATCTTTGAGCAGATCAGAAAAATCCAGTTCTTCATGAGAAGATTGATAACCACCACCCTCTAATTGCGAAGAGACAAGTATATTATTTGTAAGAAAATTCAGACGGGCCGTTTCTTCCAGGGTCATCCGGATAAGTTTTTTTTGCTTCTCCGGTTCAAGGGAATACTTCTGCATGGTTTCCAGGTTCAGCCGGGCTACAGATATAGGCGTTTTTAACTCATGGGTAACGGCCATCATAAAATTTTGTTGCTGCTGCTGCATACGGAATTGGCGACGAAATGAACGATATACAAAAGCTGCGCCAATGATAATAAAAAGGAAAAAAGTAGCACCCTCTCCAATGTACTTAGATTTGTTTTTCCCGTGGTCTTCATGTATCTTATTGAGCTCTGTTTGGTAGAGGTGGGGAGTTTGTACACTATCAATTGTGTTCATTAATTGATGGACTTTATACCATTCCATCATAGTGTTTTGTTTTTCCAGTGAAATAAACCACCATACCAGCGCAGCGATAATGTAAGAAAGAAGTGCCCAATAAATAACTGTGATACTTCTTAATCTGTTATGGCCGGTATCGGGCATAAAACAATAAATGATTATTTTTTCTTTTCAATACGCAGACCAACATTCAAAACATGCTCCAGCGGATCTTCCCGCATAATTTGCTCCAGGGTAAATGTATAAGTTCCGGCTTTTAATAATTGAGGATCTCCCAAAGGTATTCGATGTTCGTAAATATCGTCCATACCACTTCCCATCCATCCATTGTTATCAGCAAGCATGAGTGATCGCTGGATTTTGGTAACACTGTCTGTGCCCGGTGCTTGTACATACAGGTTTACATAAATATTAGTGTAGTTATATTTTTCCGTATGACGCAGCACCAGGAAAAATTGATATGGAGCGGTCGTGTCTTTTATTGTAAAAGTAAACCCAGGTTTAAAGCTGCTTTTCCATTCATGGCCGGGAAGAGCCACTTCTTTTTCATAAAGGTCAACAGAAGTGCAGGAAGCAAGGCAGAAAATACAGCATAAAAGAATTAGAAGTATTTTTCTTATTGATTTCATTTGTAAAAATATTAGGTCAATATTCTTGGTCTTTGTTCTGTGCACCTCACAGTACATTTAATACCTGCTCTTTTGCTTTTTCCAGTTCATCTTTCATCTGCACCACACATTTTTGAATGCTGGCATCATACGCTTTGGATCCTGATGTGTTGATTTCCCTGCCGATTTCCTGCAGGATGAAAGAAAGCTTTTTCCCTTTAACATCTTCAGGCTCTTTTAGTACTGATTTAAAATAATCGCAATGGTTTTTTAGCCGAACCTGTTCCTCGCTGATGTCAATTTTTTCTATATAATAAATCAGTTCCTGCTCCAGGCGGTTGGCATCGTAATTCTCTTTACCTACATTTTCTTCTAACAACTTTGTAAGCCCTTCCCGGATTTTCATCTGGCGAAGTGGTTCCAGTTTTAAAACTTCTCCCTGCTGTTTTTCAATATTAGAGATTCGAAATAATAAATCCTGTTCCATCACTTTTCCTTCTTCCAGGCGGTGCTGGTTCAGGTTGTCTATTGCATTAGTTAGTATTTTTTGCAAATCATTCCATTCCTTTTGTGATAGCGTTTCACTGGTTGGGGTAATTACTTCCGGTAGCTTTACCAGAGTGCTAAGAATATGTGATGGATCCAAATTCAGAGAAGCTGATAATTCGGCCAATGGTTTATAATACGCTTTTGCGAGATCGGTATTAATGGTTACAGGTTTTGCGGTTCCGGTTTCTTTCAGGCTGATGCTGCAATCAATGGTTCCTCTTCCTAATTTCTCCGATACTATTTTCCGGATATCAAATTCAATAGGTTTTAATATGGCAGGTAATTTCAGCAGCAATTCAAACTGTTTCCCGTTAAGTGACTTAATGTCCACCAGGAATGTTTTATCCCCTGCATTTCCTTCTGCTCTTCCAAAGCCGGTCATTGATTTCAGCATGAGTGATTTCGTTTTATGAAGTATTACGGTAAAGGTATTTTAAATACTTCATTCAGGCTTAAAACTGTTTTTAATGTGATTTTCATTGGGGAAATAGAAATCCCGAAAAACAAAAATCCCCCCGATTTGCCGGAGGGATCATTTATATGGATGGGTTAGTAAGTACGGGAAACAAATTTCCCAACGCAATATTAAAAATAATTTTTGCTAACAAAAAAAATATTTTCATTTTTTTTATTCACACCTGAATATGTACTGTGGATAAGAGCGCATGAATCGAAGGATTATTGTACCAGATAAAAACAATCAACAAATGATTCAGATCATTTTTCAGAATTTACTTTTAAAAATTTTCAGGATCAATGCACATGACAACTAACTGTTTTAAACTTGCCTTTTCTTACTGAATAAAGAATTCAGTTAAGAAAACCTGAGAGATAATTTCAGAATATAAATGAAGCAATTCAG
>JAFEAF010000021.1 GCA_018266555.1 Bacteroidota bacterium
AACAGGTGGTTCGCTGTTGCGCTTGAGTTCCGGGCTGGACGTTAGTAATTTGGCTTTTAGTTCTATCTTCATCATCGGTTTTGCAATCGGCTTTTGTTCCGTGCTTGACGTTCAATGAATGCCACACCTGCACAAAGCCCTATTCGTTGGTGGCAACCCAATTAGCAGTCTGAAAATTTATTAACTTTTTCATCTTGATATAACCTAATATGGCTCGTAATAAATTAAAACAACATTCATGTGCAAACTGTGGTTTTGAGTTCAGTGCAAATAGAGAGCATGTAAACTATTGTCCTAATTGCGGCCAAGAAAATCATAATCCCAGATTTCCATTGGTTCACTATTGCTATGAATTGCTGGAAGGCTTTTTGCACTTCGACACTAAATTTCTATATTCATTAAAAGTACTTTTATTTAAACCTGGCAAAATCACTCATGACTATATTAATAACATTCGGGGGAGGTATACACCCCCGTTCAGGTTATTTATTTTTATATCAATTTTTGCCTTCATAGTAATTAGCCTTTTCGAAAAAAATCTGGCCAAATCTGGCTATTTCGGAACCTATTCAGGTGAAGAAATTAAAAGCAATATGACGATCAGTGAGATATTTGACATTTCTGCCGACACTGCGACAGACTACATACTAATTCCTCCATTCTCGTGGGTCATGAAAAACCCTGAAATAACAAACGCAAATTTAAGGGAGCTAAAAAAAACCTCTCCGGATAGCGTTGCCATGTGGTTAATTAAATATGGTTATAACAATAACGTTTTTACTCGTTTTTTTGCACTAAATAAAAAACTTCGTATTAGTAGGCAAATGACTGTTTCTGAAGCAGGCTTAATGATTTCAAGTATTTTCAAATGGCTTTTTCTAATTATGATTCCTGTTAATGCTTTTATTCTTTTTTTTCTATTCTATAGGAGGCACCTATTGTTTTATGATACGATGCTTTATTCAATTCATTTTTCTTGTTTTTTTCTGATAATCTACTCTGTATTATTACTAGAAGTGCTGTTGTTTTTAAAAGTTAAAGGGCCCTTATTGCTTGTATTGGCTATGCTAAATTTGTTGTTATTAGTAATGTACCTGGCTATTTCTATGAAAAAAGTATTTAAATATCCCTGGATTAGCACGACACTGAGACTAGTTTTTTCATGTCTTATTTCATTCACCTTGTATCAGCTCATTCATTATACTATTTCATTCAATTCTGGGAAATAAATTCAAATATATACCGAGCTGCTTATAACAATCGGTTAATGTTGCACACCATAGTTTACGGTAATACTTGCCTGCAATTTTTGTTCAGAAATAGTTAAGGTCTTTTACAAACAGTTATTTCAGGATTTTTAAAATACATAGCCGAAAGCGGAAATTTTTTATGGCTGCTATCTGCCCGAAAATCAGAAGTTATAAATTGATTTGTAGAAGGCCAATACCTTCCCTGTGTTTTGGCAATATCATTTGAGCGGATTGGGTGATTATATCAGGCACTGTAAACCGAAGCCATTTTTTAAGATTGTAAACAGTGGCTGCCGGCAGCAACATATATTTTTATCAACAAGATGTGAGTTCCGTCCGTTTGCGGGACAAGTTGTGCAACAGGCACATCGGGGTTGCGGCTATGCTGACTAAATAAAGTGCAACCACTGTTGGCTTATTCAATAAATCTGCAGCCAACAAAAGTATCCTATGTATATAACCTTAGAGAGAAGAAATTTAAACTAGATTTGTTTTTATCATAGAAATCAGGACGTATCAAATTATTGCAAGCCAGTTTCAAAAAGATTTCTCTTTTTTTACAACTCCATGCTGAATATTTTACAATGCTGAAGTAATTTCGTTGCTGAAACGATACTTAAGCTGCATGAGTCATACAGGTCACAACGAAAATGAACATGAACATCATCAACATCACCATGCCCCCGTGGCGCTTACCCATATCAACCGGGCATTTATCATTGGCATCACACTCAATTTTGTTTTTGTAATCGTCGAAGTCATTGCCGGGCTTTTCATTCATTCATTATCATTGCTCAGCGATGCAGGCCATAATCTTGCAGATGTGGGAACCTTAGCACTTTCATTATTAGCATACCGTTTATTAAAAGTAAAAGCAACCGAACGATACACGTATGGTTACCGGAAAACATCCATACTGGTTGCGTTGTTCAATGCGGTGGTGTTACTGGTTTCCATCGGGGCCATCGCTTACGAAGCGTTCCACCGTTTTATGAATCCGGAGCCGCTTCCGGGAACAACCATCGCCATAGTAGCCGGTGTAGGCATTGTTATCAATGCTTTTACTGCATTCCTTTTTCTGAAAGACAAAGAAAAAGATATCAATATTAAAAGCGCTTACCTGCATTTGCTCAGCGATGCATTGGTCTCATTCGGGCTGGTTATTGCCGGTATTATTATTCATTATACAAATTGGTACTGGCTCGACCCGGTTTTCAGCATCATCATCGCAATTGTAATTGTATTAGGCACCTGGAGTTTGATGCGTCACAGTCTTCGTCTGTCATTAGATGGTGTGCCCCCCGAAATTAATTTACAAAAAATAAAAGAAGCAGCATTAAAGACAGAAGGTGTCCTCGACATTCATCATTTGCATGTGTGGGCTATCAGTACCACACAAAATGCACTGACGGCACATATCATTGTAGATAAAAAAACTACGATGGCGCAAATCCAGGTAATAAAAGATCACCTGAAACACGAACTGGAACATCAGAATATCCAGCATACCACATTAGAGCCAGAGATCGCAGATGAAAATTGTGAAGAAAATTGTTAACCAGGCACATCACCACATTTACCATATTATAGTTATAAAACCTTTGAAGCTTTTTTTCAAAACCATATTTTTCACGCAGGAATAACGCTAATCATATCTCAGGTTAAAATGATAACTTGGTTTGCTGAAAATTATTCAACAAATGAAAGCGCAAACTAATTTCGATGTCATTGTTCTTGGTGTTGGCTCCATGGGCTCCGCCACTTGTTATCATTTAACTAAACGGGGAATCAATATATTGGGGCTGGAGCAGTTTGACATTCCGCATGAACATGGTTCACATTGGGGACAAAGCCGCATCATCCGGAAAGCATATTTCGAGCACAGTGATTATGTTCCTTTGCTGCAAAGAGCATACAAAAACTGGAAGCACCTGGAAAAAATATCAGGCAGGCAGGTTTATTTCCAGACAGGTTTGCTTTATTTCGGACTTCCGGAACATCAACTGATACAAGGTGTACAGGAATCTGCACGCAAGTACAATATAAAAATAAAAGAGCTCAGTGAACGGGAAATGAAATCAACCTATCCCCGGTTGAAAATTCCGGATACCTATAAAAAATTGTTAGAGCCGGAAGCGGGATTCTTGATTCCTGAAAGAGCCATTCATTTATATGTGGAGCAAGCAAAAAAAAATGGTGCCGTCATTAAAACAAAAGTAAAAGTGCTGGATTGGGAAAAACAAAATAATGGCATTCTTGTAAAAACAGCTGACGCAGTTTATTCAGCAAAAAAATTAATTATTACAGCCGGAGCCTGGGCTTCTAAACTAATTCCTGACTTATCCGGGCAGCTTCGTATCACAAAACAAACACTGGCATGGATACGACCAAATAAGCCTTCCTTATTTAAGCCAGGAAACTTTCCATGCTGGTTGCTTGCTGAAGAAAATAAACGGGGAGCTTACTATGGATTCCCTGTTGTACCGGCCAATGAGTTCAATAAAAGTATGGGATTAAAACTGGCTTATCATTTTGCCGGAGCAACTACGGATCCTGATAATATGAATAGAAAACCTTCAAAAAAAAATGAGGCTAGCCTTATTCATTTTCTCAATACATATTTTCCCGGTACATATAAAAGCACCATAGAACTGAAATCCTGCATGTACACGAATTCCTCCGATGAAAATTTCATTATTGATTTTTTACCCGGCTATAATAATGATGTACTTTTCGCTACCGGCTTCAGCGGTCATGGGTTTAAATTTGCTTCCGTAGTTGGAGAAATCATGAGTGACCTGGCAACAGAAGGGAAAACAAGATTACCTATAAATTTTTTACGTCTCAACCGGTTTAAAAAAAATAGCTGAACCTGAGAACCGGAATCACCTGATCTTTTCCTTAGGTCTTTTCTTTTTAATATCCCGGGCATTATCCTTCCAACGCCAGAGATGCACACAGGCATAAGTGCGGTAGGGACTCCATTGCTCAGAAATGATCAGCATTTGCTCCCTGAGCTTTTTCTTGTTTTTAGTATTCAACCCGTATAATTTGATCATGGCATTCTGAATGCCGAGATCATCCACGGCAAAAACATCTTCTCTTCCCAATGCAAACATCAGCAGCATTTCCGAAGTCCATCTCCCCACTCCTTTTATCTGCGTCAGGTATAGAATCACCTCTTCATTGCTCATCTTTTGTAATTTCTTATGATCAAGTCCTGATTCCAATTCAAACCGTGCGACATTTTGTACATAATTTACTTTTGCATTGGATAACCCGATCCCTCTGAGTTTTTCAAATGCTGTTTCTAATATTTGTTGCGGTGTTGGCTCTTTCCCGTCATATAAGTCAAGATACCTTTGATAAATCACATCGGCCACTTTGGTGGAAAGTTGCTGGCTCATGATGGAAGCACAAAGCCAGGTATTGATATTTTTCCTTTTGATCAATTTGTGTGGCTTTTGTTTGATGATTATTTTTTTCAGCTTTTTGTCTTTCGATAAATGTTTAATATAATGCATAAGACTAAGGTATGCCATACTTTTGAAGTATGGAATACCTCTTATGGAAAGAAAGATCATCATAACAGAAGACGGATCTCATACGGTTTCAATTCCTGAAATGGGAGTCACTTATCATTCCATTCATGGAGCTATTCAGGAATCAAAGCATGTATTTATTGAAGCGGGGTTTAATTATGTAATTGATACATTAAGCAAAGCGCAAATCAATATTCTTGATGTAGGTTTTGGAACCGGCCTGAATGCTTTATTAACCGCAATAAATTTGGAAGAAATCTTAAAAACCGGTTATTATGTGGCCTTGGAACCTTATCCTCTTACCGGTGATGAAGTGCATTTGTTAAATTATTGCAACCAGTTAGCCCGAAAAGATCTACAGGATGATTTTATTCGATTGCATCAATGCGAATGGAATAAAAGCATTACGTTAACGGATCGTTTTTTACTGCACAAGTCAAATAATACTCTTCAAACCTTTGAACATACATCCAATTTTGATTTGATTTATTTTGATGCATTTGATCCGGATGTACAGCCGGAGTTATGGACAAAAGATGTTTTTGAGAAGTTATATCGTATGCTGAAAGAAAACGGAATATTAGTCACCTACAGCAGCAAAGGCGATGTGCGAAGAGCCTTGCAATCAACGGGGTTTTATGTTGAAAAAATTCCGGGTGCAACTGGAAAACGGGAAATGATCCGGGCAAAAAAATAATTGGCATTCATAGGATTTATTCTATCGTCCAGTTCATACCGCCATCCTTTTCATCTTTTAGTGAGATTCCTAAACCCTGCAGTTGATTCCTAATTTTATCAGAAGTGGCAAAATCTTTTTTACTTTTTGCTTCTTTCCGGATATCAATCAGCAAGTCCATTACACCTTTTAGTTTTGCGTTGTCTGCTTCTGAAACATTTTTGAGCCCGAAAATATCTTCAATATAAATTTTCATTTGTTGCTTCAGCAGTACAAATGTTTCTTTTGATAATGCTGCAACAGGGATAGATTTATCTTTCATTGAATTTATAACCGGAACCAATTCAAACATGTTTGCAAGAACTTTGGCGGTATTGAAATCATCGTTTATGAACTCGTCAAATTCGTTCACCAAGGTTTTCACTTTTTTGTCAAGTTCTTCATCTTCCTTTGGCTCCATGCTGGCCTGTCCCGCAGGCTGGCTCCCGGTTCCTAACTTTCCTAAATTTTCATACGATTCCCATAGACGTTTCAATCCTTTCTCTGATGCCTGCAATGCCTCATTGCTGAAATCAAGAGTGCTGCGGTAATGCGTCTGCAATATAAAAAACCGGATCACCATCGGGTGATATGCTTTGGCAAGTAAAGGATGCATGCCGCTGAACAGTTCCGTAAGTTTGATCACATTGTTATAACTCTTCCCCATTTTCTTACCGCCAATGGTGATCATATTATTATGAATCCAGTAACGCACTGGCGCTACATGATTACAAATAGTGCTTTGCGCAATTTCACTTTCATGATGCGGGAACAACAGGTCCATGCCTCCGCCATGAATATCAAATTGTTTGCCCAAATATTTTGTTGCCATGGCAGAACATTCAATATGCCAGCCGGGAAAGCCCACACCCCACGGACTTTTCCAGCGCATGATATGTTCCGGCGCCGCCGATTTCCATAATGCAAAATCAGCCCGGTCTCTTTTTTCTTCCTGCCCATCCAACTCTCTGGTTGTTTCCAAAAGATCATCCAACACTCTTCCGCTCAGTTTACCATAATCATACGATGCAGCATATTTTTTAACATCGAAATAAACAGAGCCGTTTACCACATACGCAAAGCCAGCATTAATAATTTCTTCAATCATGCCGATCTGTTCAATAATATGCCCGGTGGCTGTAGGTTCAATCGTTGGCGGCAGGGTGTTGAACTGCGCCATAGCCCAATGATAGAGGTTGGTATATTTCTGCACCAGCTCCATCGGCTCCAGTTTTTCCAGTACTGCTTTTTTGGAAATTTTATCTTCCGCTTCCCTTCCTTCTTCTTCAAAATGCCCGGCATCAGTGATATTGCGTACATAACGTACTTTATACCCGAGATGCATGAGATAACGATACACAACATCAAAAGTGATATAAGGTCTGGCATGACCGAGATGGCTTTCACCGCTTACCGTAGGTCCGCATACATACATGCCCACATGACCGGGTGTTATCGGCGTAAAGGTTTCTTTTTTCCGGGAATAAGAATTATAAATTTTCAGTTCATTCATATACTTGTTGAAAACGCAGCAAAAATAATGTTTCTCCGTTCAATCCTGTTTTTTTACATCGTGTTTTAAATAGCAGCGAACAGTGGGGGATAAAGTACCGGGAAGAAAATTTTATTTCTTATCTATCGTATAGATAATTTTTGGGAAAAGAACCGGGTTGCAAAATTGGTTATGTTGATAGAAAAAGGGAATAAAGTTTATTAGTTTGAAGATTTTTAATACAAGCCGTGTCTCCGAAGGGGCACGGCGGTTTTTATATTCATTCGTTTCATGTTCTTTTTGTCAAATCAATATATTCTGAAAAGTTAAGTTCTGTTATTTTCACTTCCACCGTGTCTCGCAAACGAAGACACAGTGGAAGTATCATAAGAAAATATTTTAATAGATTAGAGTATTTTACAATTCCAGATACTTGCTCAGCGGTCAATGAGCTTTTGTGCCTGTTCTGAATATCGAGCTCCCTGCACCTGTATTTTTGCAAATGCTTCATCAATTTCTCGAAGATCATTAGCATTTAACGATATACCTGCTGCTGCAATATTTTCTTCCAAACGATTGATTTTTGTTGTGCCGGGTATAGGAACAATCCATGGTTTTTGTGCCAGCAACCAGGCAAGCGCAATCTGAGCTGATGTTGCTTTACTTTTCGCTGCAACGTCCTTAAGTACTTCTATCAGCGATGCATTTACTTTACGGTTTTCTTTGGTAAAACGGGGGATAGTATTCCGAATATCTGTTTTATCAAATTGTGTATTTTCATTGATGGCGCCGGTTAAAAATCCTTTATCCAAAGGACAAAAAGCCACGAAGCCTATTCCCAATTCTTCAAGTACAGGTATAATTTCTTTTTCAGGCTCCTTCCACCAAAGTGAATATTCGCTTTGCAGTGCAGTTACCGGCTGCACCGCATGTGCTCTTCGTATTGTTCGAACTCCTGCTTCCGATAAGCCAAAGTGTTTTACTTTACCTTCATTAATTAAATCTTTTACTGTTCCTGCAACATCTTCAATCGGGATGTTTGGGTCAACACGATGTTGATAAAATAAATCTATCACATCTGTTTGCAAATATTTTAACGAATTTTCTGCCACTATTCTTATACGTTTTGGATTACTGTCCAATCCTTGTGCAACATCGCCGTTTTTAACACCAAACTTTGTAGCAATTGTTACATTTTTCCGGTAGGGCTTTAATGCTTTCCCTAACAGTCTTTCATTTCCTCCACGACTATACGATTCTGCCGTATCAAAAAATGCAACCCCCATATCCTTTGCTTTTTGAATTAAGGCAATGGCATCCGTTTCATTAATTGCAGGCCCCAGCCCAAAAGTAAGTCCCATGCATCCTAAACCAATTGCAGATACTTCCAAACCGCAATTTCCTAGTTTTCTTTTTTCCATATTATAATAAACTGCCCAATAAAGACTTTAGTAAGAATTATTGTAAGTCGATATACTTACGAAATTACAAATACAGCTATACAAAATTGAGAAATGCAATACAAAATCGCCACTCCTTTGCCATTGAAGGAACACAACATTCATCTTATTTCTTCAACTCCACATCCGCAACAAGCATATAATGATCGGATAAATTCTTCACCAGGCGATCCACCTGTAAAACCCGGAAATTTTTATCGGCAAAAATATAATCTATCCGCAGCGTGGGCGAAAGTGAATTAAAGGTTCTTCCAATCCCCCATCCTTTTTTTAAAAATACATCCTGCATATCACCCCGTACCGTTTTGTAAGTATAAGAATTAGGAACATCATTCATATCTCCGCAAAGTAAAGTCGGGTGTTCACTCTTTTTTATTTCATCATTCACGATTTTTGCCTGGATGCTCCGGAATATTATTCCCCTTTTCATTTTTGAAATAATAGTTCTTGAATTAATAAGAAGGCTATCCTGTTCTACCCGTTCAATACTGCTGATTTTATTATAATCGCTTTTCTTAAATTGAAGGGATTGCAAATGGGTGGTGTAAACCCTTATGGTGTCATCATTAATTTTAATATCAGCATGCATCAATACCTCCGGCAATGTTGGATGCGGATACCGTACCAATCCTGAATCTACAATAGGATATCTTGAAAAAATAATGGAACTATAATATTGCATGACTCCGTCTTCATCATAAGAAAAATAGGAATACGGATAATTCAATAACCGGCGTATGTAATCAATATTATCATAATAATCAGGATTGGTTGAAGTTTGAAATTCCTGCAGGCAAAGTATGTCGGCATTCTGCTTTTCAATTTCATCCATCATCCTTACCCTTGTTTGACTTCCTTTGTTATTATTTTTTCTCAGCTCAATAAAACGGGCAACATTCCAGCTGACAACCCGGATGGACTGAGGATCCTTCTCGTAATGAAACGTATGAGATATGTGAATGGCAAAAAAAAAGCTAATACTTTCAAGCCCGGCCAAAAGT
Organism: Bacteroidota bacterium; assembly: GCA_018266555.1. Taxonomy (GTDB): domain Bacteria; phylum Bacteroidota; class Bacteroidia; order Chitinophagales; family Chitinophagaceae; genus UTBCD1. The sequence goes on from JAFEAF010000021.1 coordinate 9,461, forward strand.
GGTATAGCTGAAATTAAAGATCGTTTCGGTTTTATAAACAGCCATACTATCAAAAACAGGATCATAATGAGTAGTAGGAACGGAAACAGCAATGCCAATAATGAAATAAACCACCACCGGGCAGGATCGAGATGCGGGGCAGCAAAACAAGCCAAAAGAAATAAAACTCCAACGAATATGTTGGTGTAAATAAAAAAACGTTTTACCCAAACATGAAATGTACCCGAAGCCATAGTACACGAATTTCAGAAATAGGAATGATTTGGCAATTATTAATTGTTCAGAAACACCAGGGATAAATGTAATCAATCCGGTAGCGGCGCAAAATGCATTTATGTATTTTCTTTGCTGGCCCTCTTTAATAATTCCTTTTCCTCTTTTGTAAGAAAATTGTACCCTTTTTGATTGATCTTATCCAAAATCTCATCAATACGCTGCTGCGTTATGTGTGGCGTTTTTTTGTAAGGATCTGAAGTTGATTTATAAAATAATTCTTCTTTGGTAGTCTTCCCTTTTTTGGGCTTATCGGGGTTGAAAAGATTATTTACCCAATCAAAAAAATTATTCATCCAATCACTCCAGTCATAACCTTTTCGAAGCAGGAAAATAAAAAGAAAGCCCATGAGAGCTCCGGCGATATGAGTAATATATAGCTCGGTATTTCCAACGGGTATTGTTGCCAGATCAATGACTACATAAATACCGGTAAGTATCCATAAGGGTACGCCGCCATTCAGCATAGGAAAAATCCGGAACCCCGGAGCCACTAACGTAGTGGCAATAGCCACACCCATGATTCCTGCAGAAGCGCCAAACATTATGTTTTGATGGATTCCAGGTTGTAATGCAGGCAATAAATTATTGGCTAACACAAAAGCCAGTGCACCAGCCAAGGCACTATATATAAATACTGGAACTATTTTTTTATTCCCCGTAAGGTCTTGCATGATATAACCAAAGGCCCATAACCAAAGCATGTTTGCAAATACATTCCAAACCGAATCATGAACAAACATATATGTAAAAATTGTCCAGGGGTGGGCAAGTATCCGGGAAGTATCAGGTGATAAAGCAATCCATGGCAATACATTTTGCCTGTACAACACCAATCCCTCCGGATTTCCATGATTCAGGTAAAAAAGTGCTTTAATAAATGCGAAGATGACAAACACAACCAGGTTGATGCCGATGAGAAAGACCAGGCTATTTCCATTTTGACCTAACGAAACCCTTTGCTTATATTTTTTTGCAGAATAATTCATAGCTCACTCTTCAATTACAAAATTCAGGATTTTTTTTCAGGCATGTCATATCAATACAACGTTCGGCGGTTCGTTTTGTTCCAGATATATACAATTATAAAACCGGTAATAGCTCCGCCAAGATGGGCAAAATGAGCAATGTTATCGCCTGAAACTGAACTTAACCCTCCAAATATATCAATAGCAACAAACCCAAGCACAGCCCATTTAGCTTTTATGGGAATGGGGAGAAACATTATATAGAGTTCCGTATTAGGAAATGTATATGCAAAAGCAGCCATGACTCCCATAACAGCACCCGATGCACCTAGCGCCCCAGCCAATGCCCCCTTGTATTTCATAATACCATCCATATCATTGGCCTGAATGGCATGAAGTAGCGCTTCACAACGGAAATATTGAATCAATAAATGAAGTGCTGCGGCCCCGATCCCGGATGCCAGGTAAAAAATTAGAAACCGTTTTCCACCCCATACATTTTCCAATATTCTGCCAAACATCCATAGCGTAAACATGTTAAATAAAATATGAAATATATTAGGCATGGGTGCATGGGCAAACATGTGTGTGAAAATCTGGTAAGGTTGAAAGGAAGGAAATGTTTCAGTAGGGGAAATTTGATGCAGTGCCTCTTTTAATGCCGGAGAAAGTATTGGCTGCAGAATCAGTTTATCAGTTAGCTGATATTGTTTATCCAAAATGGACTGGGCAACAAACACCAGTACATTGATAATAATAATATTTTTTAAAACGGGCGGAAAATTATCAGGCTTTGTAAATCGAAAAGTACTCATGCGGTAAAATTACAGGTTATCTCCAGAGATCATGAAGGAAAATTATTGTTTTACAAATTTTTCAGTTTTAACTGCACTACATTTTCGATATGATGCGTATGAGGAAACATGTCGAGAGGCTGGATTTTTGTCACTTCATACTTTTCTCCCAGCAAATTCAGGTCACGCCCCTGGGTAGCAGGATTGCAACTGACATAAACGACAACCGGCGCTGCAACGTCCAATATTTTTTTAACTAATTTATCATGCATCCCCGCACGGGGCGGGTCGGTAATTATGACATCAGGAAATCCATGAAGCCCGAAAAAATCGTTATTGCAGATATCAATCACATCCCCGGCATAAAATGCTGCGTTGGTTAATTGATTGAGGGATGCATTTTGTTTGGCATCTTCAATGGCGGCAGCGATGAGTTCCACACCAATAATATTTTTTGCTCCCCGGCTTAAAAAAATTCCAATACTACCTGTGCCGCAATACAGATCATAAATCGTTTCTTTTCCTGACAGCTCTGCAAAATCTCTCGACACACGGTATAATTTTTCAGCCTGGGCGGTATTGGTTTGAAAAAAAGATTTTGGGCCGATCCGGAAATAAAAATTTTCTAGTTTTTCGGTTACATACCCGTTGCCATGATAGATCACCGGCACCAGGTCATTGATGCTGTCATTCATCTTTGTATTGATGGTGTACAGTAAAGTTGTTATAGAAGGAACCTGATGTAGCAAATGATCCAGTAATTTTTTGTGATTGTTCTCATCTTTTTTTCCAAATACAATATTCACCATCACTTCACCGGTAGTGCAGATGCGGATCTGCATTGTCCTTAAAAATCCATAATGCCCCCGGATATCATAAAACTCCAAACCATTTTCTTTTGCAAAATTTTTTACTATTCTTCTTATTGCATTACTGGGTTCAGCCTGGAGATAGCAGGTGTCAATATCCACTACTTTATCAAAAATACCCGGGGCATGAAACCCCGCAACATTTTCTTCAGGAGAAATACCGGGATTACTCAATTCTTCCGGCAGTAAAAATCTTCGGTTGCCAAAAGTATATTCCAGTTTATTCCGGTAATATGTTGTTTCATCAGCGCCAATGATGGGCATAGATCCGGGCAGAGGGATTTTCCCGATACGCTGTAAATTATCCATGACCTGCCTTTCTTTATATGCTAATTGTTTTTCATAAGGCAGCATTTGCCACTGGCATCCGCCACATACGCCAAAATGAGAACAAAATGGCGGCACCCGGTTTTTGGAAAATGAATGGAACCTCAACGGCCAGCCTTCGGCCCAATCTTTTTTACTTTTAAAAATTTTTATATCCACCACATCACCGGGCACTACCCGTTCAATGAAGATTACTTTTCCATCCACTCTTGCCAATGAACGCCCCTCGGCAGCATAATCTTCCACCAATACTTTTTCTAATATAATATTCCGGTTTTTTCTTCTCACATCGCAAAAATATAGGTTTAGTAATGGAAGTCCGGTTGTTTATGAGAGTTTGAAAAAAAATTACTGATGTTCAGCTTATGGCAATTGCTTAGTCTTGGTTTTCGCCTTTAACAACTGATAAATTCGAAGCATTATCTATTTTAAACCTTAATAAATATCTTTGTATGCGATACCTGCCTGCAGGTTTATATTCAGAACTCCATGAAACGAATCTCTTTAGTTATCCTGCTATTCGTGTGCAACATTGCATCCGCACAAACGGACGGCTATGAGATTCATGTCATTGTCAAACCATTCAAAAATCAATACGTTTACCTGGGAAATTATTCAGGAAAACAACTCCCGATTTTCGATTCTGTAAAACTGGATGATAAATGTGAAGGTGTATTCAAAGGATCTCAAAAACTTGGCGGAGGAATTTATCTTATAGGTTATCCGGGTAAAAACGGGTATTTCGAATTATTGATTGATAAACAACAAAATTTTTCATTGATTGCCGATACGTCCACATTGCTTTCAAAAGGAGTACAGTTCATCAATTCTCCCGATAATGTTTTATTTTCAAATTACCAGCAAACCATGTCATCCAAGGGTGCACAGATTGAATCGGGTAAGAAAAAATTAGCCCAGGCAAAAAATGCCACTGACTCTGCGCAGTTGACCCACCAGATTTCAAAACTGGATAATGAAATACAGCAATACCGGGAAACCCTGATCAAAAAAAACTCAGGTTCCATTCTCAGCACTTTATTGATCGCCATGCAGGAACCAATATTGCCTCCCGGCTTAAAAGACCCGAAGAATAAAAAAGATTCCATCAAAGCGTATTACTATTTTAAAGAACATTACTGGGATGGTGTTAATTTTTGGGATGATCGCCTTACCCGGACACCTTCCGGTTTGTTTGAAGCCAAGCTGGATAAATATTTTGATCAGCTTGTTGCCCAACATCCCGATTCGGTGATCAAAGAAATGGACTGGATGCTGGGCTATGCTAGTATTAGTGATGAAATGACAAAATTTTTGCTGTTGAAATTCGTGAATCGTTACCTGGTACAAAAATATATGTGGGAAGATGCCGTGTTTGTTCACCTTTTTGAAAAATATTTTTCTAATAAATCCTATCCCTGGCTTACGGAAAGTGGCAAGAAAACTATTGCCGACCGGGCTTATAATTTAATGGCCAATATCACCGGCACTGAAGCTGCAAATATTGAATTGCCGGATACGGCAGGAACCATGCAATCACTTTATGCAATGAAAGCGCCATATATTATAGTGTGTTTCTGGGATCCACTTTGCGGGCATTGCCAGGAAACCGTTCCGAAGCTGGATTCCATTTATAAAAATAAATGGAAAGCAAAAGGATTGAAAGTATTTGCTGTAGCAAAAGAAACAGACAGCAACAAAAAAGACTGGATGAAATTTATTCATGAACATTCATTGCAGGATTGGACGAATGTGTATTATTCAAAATCAGATGAACAAGCAAGAGTGGACAGCGGTGTGGCCGGTTATTCACAACTTTACGATGTGCAGTCTTTTCCTACATTATATTTGCTGGACAAAGACAAACGGATAGTCGCAAAAAAACTGGCTTTTGACCAGATTGATGAGATATTGCAATTGAAAACAAAGGGTCTTTGACCCGATAAGAATAAAAATTCAATTCTATGAATAAAAGTTGGTCGGTAATGATCATTGCCTGTTGCATGGCAACTCATTCTTTTTCCCAAACCCTCTTCAACTATGGAAACCATGCAGTGAGTGCCTCCGAATTTCTCAGGGCTTATAACAAAAACAACACGCAACCTGTTACCAACAAAGCAAAATCCATTAAAGAATATCTTGACCTCTTTATCAATTCAAAACTTAAAATTGAAGAAGCGTATAACCGGGGATATGATACATTGCCGCAGATCAAAAGTGAAGTAGACAACCTCCGTACTCAAATTATTGAAAATTACATGACCGATCCTGCCACAGCCGATCAACTGGTAAAAGAAGCATTTCACCGGAGCCTTAAGGATATTCGTATTGCACATATTTTTATTTCATTTAAAAATTCCAATGGCGTTGTTGATACGGTTGCTGCACAAAAGAAACTTAATGAAGTAATGGCTAAATTAAAACAGGGTGAAAATTTTTTAAACCTTGCGGAACAATTCTCTGATGACCCCTCTGCTAAAATCAATAAAGGTGATTTAGGTTATATCACCGTGTTCACATTGCCTTATGATTTGGAAACACTGGCTTATACCACACCAGTTGGAAAATATTCCGAGCCGTATCGTTCTCATGCCGGGTATCATATTTTCAAAAACCTCGGCGAACGAAAAGCCCTGGGAAAAATGAAGGCTCAGCAAATTTTACTGGCATTTCCTCCGGAGTCAGATGCAAACACAAAAAAACAAATTGCTCATCTTGCGGATTCATTATATCGGCGTATAATGGCCGGTGATGATTTTGCTAAACTGGCCATGGCGTACAGCAATGATTATGTTACTGCGCCCACCGGAGGTATAATTCCTGAATTTCCTGTTGGCAAATATGAACCGGATTTTGAAAACAGGGTATGGGCTTTGTCAAAAAACGGTGAAGTGAGCAAACCTTTTCTTACAACACATGGCTATCATATTGTAAAACGCATATCTGTTATTCCTGTTGTAACCGATGAAAAAGACAAAAACAACCTGGAAACAATACGTCAACAGGCAATGAATGATGGTCGCTGGCAAATTTCAAAAGATGTTATTTACAAACATGTTCTTAAAACTGCCGGCTTTAAAAAATTCCCTTATAACAATGCTGCATTGTGGGCATATACTGACAGCATAATTGATCGCAAGCCGCTGGGCATTGGGAAAAATATGGAAAAAGACGCTTCTTTATTTCAAATCGGGGATAGCGTATTTACCATGCCGCATTGGATATCTTATGTACAATCTTTCCGTTATAAACCGGATGGCAGCGGTTTAAAATCACATGACCAGATCATGGATGACTGTATTCATTCTGTAGCAATGGATTACTATCGAAAACACCTGGAACAGTTCAATAATGAATTTCGTTATCAAATGGATGAGTTTCGTGATGGTAACCTGTTCTTCGAGATCATGCAACGGGAAGTGTGGAATAAATCACAGGCAGACTCCACCGAACTTGAAGCTCTTTATAATAAAGACTCTAAAAAATATATGTGGAAACAAAGTGCTGATGCAGTAGTCTTTTTTTGTTCGGATCAAAGTATTTCAAAAATTGTATATGATGCCATAAAAAAAGATCCTTCAGAATGGCAAAAGAATATTGAGCCTTTCGCAGAAAAAGTGGTGGCTGATTCGGGTAGATATGAATGGCCGCAGATACCCACTGCAGTAAAAACCACGTTTATTCCAGGCATGCTGACCCAACCCCTGATCAATAAAAATGATAATACTGCCTCCTTTGCATATATTATCAAAGTATTCACGCAGCCAACTCAAAGATCATTCAGCGAAGCCAGGAGTCTTGTGATTGGTGATTATCAAAAACAACTGGAAGAACAGTGGGTAGCAACATTGAAAAAGAAATACCCGGTAGTGATCAATCAGAAAGCATTAGCAGAAATTTCCAGGTAGGGCAAAAGAATGGACAATGGGCAATAAAAAATGTGCAAATGAACTGATCATCTATTCAACTAAATATACCGCTTCTCTCTTTTTACTATTTAGCCTTTAGCCTATAATTCTTTTATCACATTGGCAATCACATGTGGTTTCCCCAGGGTATAATAATGCAAAACCGGTACTCCATATTTTTTCAACTCCTTGGACTGAGCGATCAACCATTCAGTCCCTATCTTTTCCACATCGGCATCGGTTGTAGCTTTCAAAATTTCATTGGCAAACTCTGCAGGTAGATCCACATGAAAAGTGCGGGGTATGATTGTTAATTGTTTTTTGGATGTGATCGGTTTCAGCCCGGGAATAATTGGTACGGTAATGCCGGCTTCACGGCAATGTTTTACAAAATCAAAAAATTTATTATTGTCAAAAAACATTTGAGTGACGATATATTCTGCTCCGGCATCCATTTTGGCTTTCAGGTAATGCATATCAGTATCCATATTTGGCGCCTCGAAATGTTTTTCAGGGTAGCCTGCTACACCGGCACAAAATTTTGTTCCATCGGTTCCTTTTAATTCTTCTTCCAGGTAAATGCCATGATTCAGGTTCACCACCTGCTTTAGCAGGTCAATCGCATATTTATGGCCATCTGGTTCCGCTTCAAATGACGTTTCATTTTTAGCAGCATCCCCCCGCAATACCAAAACATTATCTATTCCGAGATAACTCAGCGTCAGCAATGCATCTTCGGTTTCCTGAATAGAAAATCCACCGCAAATAAGATGCGGTACAGTGTCCACATTATACCGGTTCATGATGGAAGCACAAATAGCTTCAGTGCCCGGCCGTTTCCGGATAACCACTTTTTCAAAGTTTCCATCAGCTCTTTTCCGGAAAATGTGTTCGCTGCGATGATAGGTTACATTGATATATGCTGGCTTAAACTCCATTAGCGGATCCAAATGGTTATAAATAGCTTTGATGCCTTTCCCTTTTAAAGGAGGCAGTATTTCAAAAGATATCAACGTGTCTTTCGCCTGCTGAATATGATCAATTACGGTCATTAAAAAAACCAATACTTATTGGGCGGTGCAAAGCTAAGGATGCCGGATATGAAAAGCAAACCCTGAAGAAAGATAGCCTGTAAAATAATATCGTATAAACCGAATGTTTAAGTTAATAACTCTACTTTATAATTGCCCCTTGGCGTAAATAGTGTACTTACAATATTTGCGGGTTCTGACAGTAATCGTGCAGGTACCGGGATATGATTTTTTGATGAGTGAATACGTCACTATTCCTTTCTCCTTACTTCTTCTTTTAACAACGAAATCATCGAGTTTTATATCCAATGAATCATATCCGGATCGAATTACCAGATAAATATTGCAACTGTCATTGATTTTCCCGGTAAACTGATAAATTTCCTCCGGGTATTGGGTTACCTGGTTTTCATAACCGGATGATGATTCCTGTACGGGTAACATAAATGAATATTTCCGATACATAGTATCCTGTGCATTACCAAGAGAAATACTTCCGTTGAGCATGATTAAAAAACCACATCTTAAAAAGAGACCATTATTTTTCATAAATCCTTTTTTACTTTGATAAGTTCTACTTCATATACCAATAAAGATCCTGCTGGTATTGAACCAGCTTGTAATTCGCCATAACCTAATGCCGGAGGAATAAAAAATCTGAATTTTGAACCGGCAGGCATCAATTGCATACCTTCCTGCAGCCCGGGAATTAACATAGTTAGCTTTCCCTTCAACGGTTGTTTGGCTTTAAAAGTATTGTCAAATTCAGTACCATTCAACAGAGTGCCCCGGGTATAGAAAACACATTCATCACCTTCTTTTGGAGTAAGCCCGTTCCCTCTTTTTAGTATCATATACTGAAGACCTGATGCCGTTGTAATCACACCTGTTTTCTTTTTATTTTCATTTAAAAAATTTTCAGGGGAAGCAGATGACAGGGGGGGGCCCTGGCTAACCTGCCGGGCCGTGGTATTATTTTTTACCCTGGAAATTTTAAGCTCAATCCTGTATGTGTTTTTTTTGTTTTCCAGTAACGAATACCCTAATATGATAGAGGCCACATGCTCATTATATTTAGCAAAAGCTGACGGTTTGAACTCAATATAATTTTCATTTTCAAATATTTGATATACAAAATCTGCCGGCATGGCCGCTTTCATTTTCAAAATAAATGAATCGAGAGTGTGTCTGAATTTTTCCCATGTCGGTGAAATATAATCACGAAATGCGGTAAGTTGAATTCCTGTTCTATTTTTTCCCACTGTCTCGGTAATTTTAGTTGAAAATCCACCCAGGCTGATTTTACTGTCATATACAGTATATTTCTGCGCATCTGTTCTTTTATTTGTTCTGAATGATGACAACAAAGTATCCTCTCCAAATGCCGTTTTAATTATATAATCTATAAGAGCTTCATCGGTAATTTTTGTTCCTGCCGACGTGAAGTAACTCATTTCATCACCCGGATGTATCAGTAATCCCACTTCATACCCTTCATTTTTTTCTGCCCTGTTCTTCTGAGCCGTTTCACCGGATGCATCCTTCTCTTCCTCATCTTCATCACCATCTTTGATTTGATTTCCCAGGTATTGTCGTGACATATCTATTGTCATCAGGTTTTCCGTATATCCACCGGTTTCACGAAAATAAAATCGCAGATTAAACGGGTTGTTGTTTAATGGTTCATATACTGCATCTGCACTGTAAGCACCGGCAGTATAACGGAGCAGTTCCTGTAATTCTTTAAAAAAGGAAACTGCTTGTGTGCTATCAGGGAAAATATAAAGAGTGCCAAATACTGCATTCGTACTGATATAACATTCATGAGCCTGGGGCAGTATGCCGGATGGGTTTTTTAACGTTTCACTATCTCCCTGCACTTTTTGCAACGAATCAAATCCATTGGCACGCTGGTTGAAGATTTTAATGAAAGCACGTGCAAATGCATTTTTGTCTTTTATGAATTGTGTATGAGCTTCTGTCGCAATCATACATACTGTTACCAAAGTTAAGATTCGTTTCATCCGGAGTATTTTTAGTTTACATTTTAAAATAGATTTGAAATCGTGAGAGCAGAAATAGTTTCACGCCCTGAAGCTGGTCAGAAATATGCATGGGGTATACACTACGTATGGTTATTTTCATGAGTTTTTCAACAAAGAGTACTCCCGGGTTACCGGGATTCGGGTTTACAAATCTAACAGTACAGGTGTAATCATCAAAACATTGTTAAATGACTTTTATCAATTATATCGCAAATCTTATTTTTGCTCTTTATGTTATTTAGTATTCATACCAAAGACCTGGTTAAAACATACGGAGGAAGAACCGTAGTGAACCACGTAAGTATAGACGTCAACCAGGGAGAAATCGTTGGATTACTTGGACCCAACGGCGCAGGTAAGACCACAACTTTTTATCAGGTTGTAGGCTTGATCAAACCGGATGAAGGCGAAGTTTTCCTCGGGGACCAAAATATCACCAAATTACCCATGTACAAAAGAGCCCGCCTGGGTATTGGTTATTTGCCACAGGAAGCATCCGTGTTTCGGAAATTGAGTGTGGAAGATAATATTGCTGCTGTTTTAGAAATGACAGGTCTTTCAAAAACAGAACAAAAAGAAAAGCTGGAAATGCTGATCAATGAATTCAGGTTGGACAAAGTCCGTAAAAGCAATGGCGACGTAGTCAGCGGTGGTGAAAGAAGAAGAACTGAAATTGCAAGGGCATTGGCGGTGGATCCGAAATTTATTTTACTGGATGAACCTTTTGCTGGAATTGACCCGATTGCTGTAGAAGATATTCAATCCATTGTAGCAAGATTGAAATATAAAAATATAGGCATTCTCATTACTGATCACAACGTAACCGAAACGCTTTCTATTTGCGACAGGGCGTATTTACTCATTGAAGGCAAAATATACAAACATGGCACTGCAGAAGAATTAGCTGCTGATGAGGAAGTACGAAAATTATATCTCGGAAGAAACTTTGAATTGAAGAGAAAAGATTACCTGCATGAAGAAGCCATTAAGGCTACCGGAGAAGAAAGAGCGATTTAATCATACAGTTTCCCTTAAATTATTTTATTTTGGCAGTACCGCATGAAACTTCTTTCCCCTGCCATATCATCCCTGGCCCGCATGAGGCTCTGGCGCATCGAAGCATGGAAAAACAATCCAGTGGATGCACAGCGGAATGTATTGCAGGATATCGTCACAGCAGCGCAATACACTGAATTCGGACGTAAATACAATTTCTCCCGTTTATTCAGTATTCGTGCATTTAAAGAGGCAATTCCCGTTCATGAATACAACGATATTAAACCGTATATCGAGCGAATCATGAACGGAGAACAAAATATAGTATGGAATACTCCCATATATTGGTTTGCAAAAAGCAGCGGTACCACCAGCGATAAAAGCAAATTCATTCCTGTAAGTGAAGAAAGCCTTACAGAATGTCATTACAAAGCTGCAAAAGATGTGTTATCTCTTTATTATAATTTCAATCCTGATTCTGAATTGTTAACCGGCAAAGGGCTGGTAATTGGTGGCAGCCATCGTATCAACCCGATGAATCGGGAAGCACAGGTTGGTGACCTGAGCGCAGTTCTTTTACAGAACTCCCCTTTTTGGGGACATTGGGTTCGTACACCTGATCTTAGCATTGCCCTGATGGATGAATGGGAAAGTAAAATTGAAAAATTGGCGCAAAGTACCATTAAAGAAAATGTGACGTCCGTCTCAGGAGTTCCTACCTGGACCCTGGTTTTATTCAAACGCATCCTTGAAATAACCGGTAAGAAAAGTATGTCTGAAGTATGGCCATCTTTTGAATTATTCTTACATGGCGGTGTTTCCTTTGTTCCTTACAAAGAACAATTTCAAAAACTGATCGGAAAAAATATTCACTACCTCGAAATGTACAATGCCAGCGAAGGATTTTTTGCAGCACAGGATATTCCGGAGCAGGGAGGGCACTTAACAGAAGAACAGGGAATGTTGCTCTATGTAGATCACGGGATTTTTATGGAGTTTATGCCTGTTGCAGAATATGGGAAAAAATTTCCGAAAACAATTGGGTTGAAAGATGTGGAAATTGGAAAAAATTATGCCCTCATCATAAGCACCAATGCAGGATTATGGCGTTATTTACTGGGAGATACTGTTCAGTTTACTACGTTAAAGCCTTTCAGAATAAAAGTTTCGGGGCGGTTGAAGCATTTTATCAATGCCTTTGGCGAAGAGTTGATCATTGACAATTCCGATCATGCCATTGCTGTTGCATCTGAAAAAACAGGAGCTGTGGTAAATGATTACACAGCAGCACCTGTATATTTTTCGGAAAGCTCCAATGGGGCTCATGAGTGGCTTATCGAGTTTGAAAAAAAGCCAGAAAGCCTGAACGATTTTACAAATGAGTTAGATGCTGCATTAAAAAGCATCAATAGCGATTACGAAGCCAAGCGGCATAAAGACATTGCATTGAGGATGCCGGTGATACATTCATTACCAAAAGGAATTTTTACAGAATGGCTGCGCCAAAAGGGAAAATTGGGTGGCCAGCATAAAATCCCAAGATTGAGTAATGAAAGAAAATTTGTGGAGGAAATTCTAAGGATGAATAATGATACATTTGTAACCAAAAAAATTGATTCATGAAATTACTGGAGAATAAAGTTGCGATAGTCACCGGCGCTGCCCGTGGAATCGGCGAAGCCATTGCATTGAAATTTGCAGAACATGGCGCTCATATTGCATTCACTTATGTAAGCGACAGCAGTGCTGAAAAAGCAATCGCTTTGGAAAAACGATTAATTGGCTCTGGCATTCGTGCAAAGGGTTATAAGAGTAATGCCGGAGATTTTTCACAATGCGAAACATTCGTAAATGATGTACTGAAAGAATTCGGAACGGTTGATATCTGCATAAACAATGCCGGTATTTCAAAAGATAATTTATTGCTCCGGTTAACTCCCGAACAATGGGATGATGTGATTAAAATAAACCTGAACAGTGTTTTCTATATGACTAAACAGGTAATCCGCCCAATGATGAAAACAAAAAACGGAAGTATCATCAATATGAGTTCCGTGATTGGCGAAATGGGAAATGCCGGCCAAACCAGTTATGCAGCCAGCAAAGCAGGCATCATTGGTTTTACAAAAAGTGTAGCGAAAGAATTAGGAAGCCGCAATGTTCGTTGCAATGCCATTGCACCGGGATTTGTAGAAACTGATATGACCAGTTATCTGAAAGAAGGAGAAACGGCGGATAAATACAAAGCAGGAATTCCATTGGGGCGTTTCGCTTCTGCAGAAGAAATTGCCAACACAGCATTATTCCTCGCCTCAGATTTAGGAAAATATATCACAGGCCAGGTAATCAGTGTTTGCGGGGGATTGAATATGTAAGTTTTACCTGGATTAACTTCATCGGTTTAATATGAAACTTTTATTTTTATTTCAGCGCTTTTATCTCCTGTATTTCTGAATAAATGCAGCTAATGAATAGCCCATAGTGGGATAATTCGGATATGGATGAGGATTTCCGGCCTGAACCGCAATTCGTTCCTTTCCCTCATAAGCTGCATAGGGCTTGGTATAAGCAGAGTCTTCCGTGAAATTAAATCCGAAATAGTTATCAATGGCTATTGCTGCATCCACTAAAAATATTTTTTCACTTTCTTTATTGTCAAAAGTTTCGATAATATTTTTTCGAAGCTCCCACATACAGGCATGCTCTTTTGTAGTAAATCTTCCGGACTGGTTGTCCAGGGTTCCACTGGTACTCGGAGGAATCATGATTGCAAATTTTCCGTTGGGAACTGCTTTGAAATAAGATGCTGCTACTTCTTTGATATGTGTATTCCATTTTGAAAAATCTATTCTGCCGGGATAAGGGGCATTGCTAAAATCATTAGAGCCTAAAAATTCAGCCAATATCATGGGCGCCTTTAATTTCCACATTGAAAGATATTTTCCATAATTGAAATGCCAGGTAAAATTGTTATAAGTAACATTCTTCCATTTAGACCCGTCAAATTGAACATAATTTTTTAAGGTATTATCATACATGATGTCATTTACTTCCGGCTTTAATTTATACCCTGTTGCCGTATCAAATAAAAAAGAATAGGTGCTAAACCGACCAGTCCAGTAGGTCTCATCAAAAGTCCACTTGTTCTTTGGTTTTAATCGAATTTCATTTGCAAGTTTCCAGAAATGAGTGGATCCCCAATATTTGTAATTTCCATCCGGCTGCCAGAATCCATTATACGATTGAGTACGTTCCGTCGAAACAGAAAAGTAGTCGGCAAGGGTCCAGCCACCACGTCCTTCATCAAATTGTCCCGGACTATCCAGGGCATCCCGTAATCCGATTAATTTTATTTTTGGAACACTACCGCTTGTCAGCAATGCATCTTTAAAAAAAGCCCCGTTTGTAAAACTATCTCCGAGAATAGAAACAGTTATTGTATCGGAGCCATTTCCTTTTTCACCCACAATAACAGCCGAAGTAATCGTTTTGATCGTATCAAAATTGTCCTGGTTAATCAAACTAATGGTAACAGTTGTATTATCTTTCGGCATATTGATACTTGCAACATGCTGAAGCATTCTTTTATATCGTGCAGTACCTGAAAACCGGACAACATCATCATAAGGCCTCCATCTTTTGACGAGCGGCTCAACGAATATATCATTTTGTGTGCCTGACAATAAATATAATTTTGAAGGCAGGCAAATATCATTAGTGAAATGAGCCTGGTTTATCTGTGAACTAACAGGAATACAGGGAAATAACATGCATGAGGTTATCATGTACTGTCCAATTTTTTTCATGTTTATTTTTTTAAATAATAATTCAAGTGTTTTGAAAATATTTTTTGCCAGCGATAATGCAGTAATACAAAAGCCAGGTACATACCTGCATATAGCAATGATCCAAAGAAGAAAGTTGTACAGAACAAGCTACAGTACATGCTTTTTTAGAAATCAACTATTTCAAAGGAAAAAATTCAAATAGTAAAACAGGATGGCAATTTAAGCATTTTTTTTATTTGCCATATATATCTATAATGCAAAATACTTACCGAGCAATAAATCTTAAGGTCCTATTTTTTGACATTGCATAATTTTATACCCCTTATATATTATTCTTTTTCAGAAATTCCACCAATGCCTCTTTCCAATCCGGCATTTGATTTATACCAAGTGTTTTCAACTTTTGATTTTCAAGCACGGAATAGAAAGGCCGTTTTACCAACGATGGAAAATCTTTTACACTTGCCGGATGCAATGGGGTTTTTATTTTAAGCTCTTCCCAGATTGTTTTGGCAAATTCATACCAGGAAACTTCTCCTTCACAACTCATGTGATACAAACCATAGGAATTTGCCTGAACCAACTCCAGGGTGTTTTTTGCAATCCATAAAGTGGGAGTAGGAGTAAGCACTTCATCATTCACCACTTTTACTTCCGGTCTTTCTTTTGCCTGTTTTAAAATGGAAGTGATAAAATTATTCCCTTTGCTGCGGCCGGGAACTTTGCCATATATTCCTGACACTCTCACAACAAAAGAATATTCACAATAGTTTAATGCAAAATATTCTCCGGATAATTTAGTGTTGCCATACACATTCAGCGGATTAGGCATATCATTCTCCGTGTAAGGCATTTGCTTTTTTCCATCAAAAACATAATCAGTGCTGTAATGCAGGAATCGGATTTTTTCATCCTGACAAATTTTTGCCAGGTTTCTTACACCCAATGCATTTATTTTAAAAGCCTCAATCGGATTTTTCTCTGCGTCAGGAACCTTATTATACGCTGCAGTATTGAGCAATAAATCCGGCTTAACAGATGTCAATACTTTTTTGACATTATCAATATCGGTGATCTCTATTTCAGCATGAGTGAGGCTGATGACATTTTGCTTCGGAGAAAATACTTCAACCAGATCAGTACCTAATTGACCATTGGCTCCTATAATTGCAACTTTCATGTATTGTTTTAAAAATATTTTTCAATCTCAAACCCTTTTCCCGCTATTTTTTTGATTTGAATTTATTAATTGCATTTTTTGAAAAATCACTCAATACAAGCCGTCCGCTTATGGCTGCTCTCTCGAGCAACAAAGTATCCCAATGCTCTGTACCTTTCCAATAAATCTTTTTCATTTCTGCTATCGCTCCCGGATTAGAAAAGGATAATTGTTCCGCCAGTTGCATCACGGCATTATCCATTTCTTCAATCGTTTTATACACTTCGGAATACAATCCTTTTCTTCCGGCCCATTGAGCATTTCTCCAGGATGCTGCATCAATAGATAACTGTGAAAATGCAGATATGCCGGTTTTTCTTTCCACTGCAGGCCCCACTACAAATGGCCCGATGCCCATTGCCAGTTCGCTAAGTTTTACATCAGCGTTTTCTGTTGCAATAGCATAATCCACAGAAGCAGCAAGCCCCACACCTCCGCCTACACACTTTCCCTGGATGCGGCCAATGATAAATTTCGGGCAGGCCCGCATGGCATTGATAACATTGGCAAAGCCACTGAAAAATTTCAATCCTTCTTCTTCATTCTTTATTGCAATCAATTCATCGAATGAAGCTCCGGCACAAAAAGTTTTTTCCCCGGAAGATTTAAGAATGATTACAATGGCAGCAGGATCATCTCCGGCTCTTTTAAAAGCATCAGCTAATTCCTGCAAAATTTTTCCTGGCAATGAATTGCTTTGCGGATGAAAAAATTCAATAATTGCAATCCCCTTATTGGTTCCGGTTTTTACATAGCCGTCCTGAGTTGAGTTATACATAAGCTAAGTAGTTAAAAGAGAAAAGGGATAAAGAGTTGACTATTTTTTAAAATGATTCTTTTCCAAAATTATTGAAAACTCCATTTATTCCATCTTTCATTAATTCTACTTTAAAATTTAATAGCATTCCATTTTTTAAATCCACAACGATAACAGAGAGTTTATCAATTTCCATTTTTTAAAATTCTCTTCTCTTTCGGCTCTTTCCCTCTTAGCCCTTCCTTTTTACCATCGTCAATATCGTCGCCACACCTATATGCTCCTTTGTTTCATCAAATATCTCCACTAACCATTTCACAATACCTTTAGAAATTTCATTTTCTTCCCTCTTATCCTGTGGAATTTTTTCTTTGCAGGTAAACCGAACATACATTTCAACTCCGGGATATACCGGTTTAGTGAATCTTAATTCATCAATTCCATAATTCAGCAGCACTGGGTTCTTTTCATAACTATCTACAAATAATCCAGCTGCAGCGCTCATAATAAAATAACCATGCGCCACCTGTTTTTCGAACATAGTGCCATTAAAATCAGTTTCATTCAGGTGTGCATAGAAATGATCTCCGCTCATATTAGCAAACCGGTCAATATCCTCTGAAGTGATCTTTCTTTTTTCAGTAGTGATCTGATCGCCCACTTTTAATTCTTCAAAATACTTTTTAAAAGGATGAACAGTGCTTTTGTTTCCCGCTGCATTTTGTTGATATGTCTTTGTGATTTCTGTAATTGTTGCCGGCGATCCCTGAATGGCTACCCGCTGCATATAATGTTTTATACCTCGAACGCCACCCATCTCTTCACCTCCACCGGCACGACCCGGTCCGCCATGAACTAACAATGGTAAGGGAGAACCATGGCCGGTACTTTCTTTAGCACATTCTGTATTTAATATTAAAATACGTCCATGATAGGGAGCAGCGCCGATAGTGTATTCCGTTGCAATTTTATTATCTGTTGTTACAATGGAACTGCATAAGGATCCTTTGCCTTTTTTACTCAACGCAATCGCTTCTTCTAAATTTTTATACGGCATAATTGTACTGACTGGCCCAAAAGCTTCTATCTCATGCGAAGCATTATTTTCAAATGGTTTTTCATTCTTCAGCAACACCGGCGAAATGAAAGCTCCTTTCTTTGCATCGGCATCCAATACTTCCACACTATCCAAAGAGCCATAAACAAGCTGTGACGATGCTAACAGTTTTTGAACCTGGGCTTTCACTTCCTTTCGCTGGCTTTCTCCTGCCAATGAACCCATTCTTACTTTTTCATTCAATGGATTTCCAATGGTAGTTTGTGATAAAGAAGTGGCAATCGCTTTCCATACATCTTCCATTTTATTTTCCAGTACAAAAATTCTTCTGATTGCCGTACATTTTTGACCGGCTTTCACGGTCATTTCTTTTCGCACTTCCTTTATAAAAATTTCCCATTCAGAAGAACCGGGCTGCACATCAGCGCCAAGTACAATACAATTCAATGAATCTGCTTCCATATTAAAAGGGACCGATTCGCTTAAAATTTTCGGATGAGATTTTAATAACAACCCGGTAGATGCCGAACCGGTGAATGTAACCACATCCTGGGAAGAAACATAATCTAATAAATTTCCTGCGCTTCCGCATATCAATTGCAATGCGCCATCGGGTAAAATTTGTGAAGCGATGATTTCTTTTACGACAGCTTCTGCCAGGTAAGAAGTAATCGTTGCCGGTTTTACTACAGCGGGCATTCCTGCGAGCCAATTCACAGCACATTTTTCAAGCATACCCCACACGGGAAAATTAAACGCATTGATATGAATGGCTACACCTTCTTTGGGAACCAGGATGTGATGTCCCATGAAAGTTCCTGCTTTGCTCAATGAAACAGGTTCGCCATCGGTGCAATAAGGCAGGTCAGGAAATTTTCTGCGCAGAGATGCATTGCTGAATAAATTACCGATACCGCCCTCTATGTCAATCCAACTATCTGCTTTGGTGGCGCCGGTATGATAACTGACTTGGTAAAATTTTTCTTTTCGTTCCAATAAATAAGTTGCCAATGCACGCAACATTCTTCCCCGCTCATGAAAAGTCATTTTTCGTAAAGCAGGATTGCCCACTTTTCTTCCATGATCAAGCATGGCTGCAAAGTCCAATCCTTTTGAAGTGGCGCCGGCAATTGGTTCTCCCGAAACTGCATCATACAAAGCCTGGCCATCGCCATCTCCGGTAATCCATTTACCCGCAAGGTAGTTTTCTAATTTTTTCATAATGGCTGCATTACTATTCTTCTACGAAATTAAATGAAATAGACGTTACAGTATTTTTTGAAACACCATCTTATCCATGATGAGAATTACTGGAATTAAAATTGTCTTCTCAAATTTTTAATCCGTTGAAAAGCTTAGCAACAAAATCCCGGCCGGAATAAAATTCAATAAACTTTTTTGCGGTTGACGTACTCAATTTTTATACCTGGAGTCATTACTGATCATTTAACAAGTGCAAAAACGAGAGTAGTGTCTGTTGATACCGGAAAATTTTTTTATTTGATTCAGATTACGATATAGAACAATCCGCAGTGTTATCTTTGTTTTCAAATTTTTTTTTATGAAAAAAGTAATTTCATTACTGGTTATAGCCTTGTCATTGACAGGTCTTTCAACACAGGGACAAGAAAAAACAAACTGGAAAGAAATGGATGCATTTCACCAGGTCATGTCTGCCACTTTTCATCCGGCCGAAGAAGGAAAATTAGAACCCATAAAAGCACGGAGCGGTGAAATGGTGGATAAAGCAGTGAGCTGGAAAAAATCAAAAGCCCCCGCAGGTTATAATCAAAAAGCAGTAAAGGCATCATTAAAAAAACTGGTATCAGGATCAAAAGAATTAAACCAGTTAGTAAAAGACAAGGCAAATGATGAATTGCTGAAACATAAACTTTCATCGCTGCACGATATTTTTCATGAAATAATGGAAAAATGCGAAAAGGAAAGCAGCAGGTGATTTAAAATGAATAGTTATGAGAACAAAATTAATTATACTAACTGCAATTGCCGTACTATTGAATATTTCCTGTAACAATAACAGCAAAAGCCCGGAAACTAAATCCAAAAGCAAGGCAGATAGCCTGATGGATGATATCATGGCCAATCATGGTACCGGTATGGCTAAAATGAATAAGATTTCTGTGGTACAGGGCCAGATGCAGCATTTACTCGATTCTATTACCGGCCTGCACCGGGGGTCGAATAAAGAAAATACTGTTTTAAAAACTGATTTGGATTCATTACTTGCTCATTTACGATCTGTAGAAAGCAGGATGAATCAATGGATGGATGAATTTAATATGGATTCGCTGGAGAATAAACCGGAAGAACGAATTCAATACCTGGAATCAGAAAGGCAAAAAACTGAAATGATGAAAAATGATATGATCAGCCTGCTGCAAAAATCTGATTCGCTGCTTGTCAGAAAAAACTAAGTAGAAAGTGGTTCCACTCCGAACTGTTTTAAATGATGCAGGGAATGTTTATACAACAGTTGGATGCTTTGTTCAAAATTCAGATCACCAAAAATGGGATTTCGTATAACCAATTGAGGATCTCTTTCAAACACTTCAAAGAAAATAATTACTTCTTCATGTAATTCGCCAATGGCAGCCTGAACTGTTTTATGACGAACCGGCCCGGGTTGTTCGGCCAGGAAAGGGTTCTTTGTATTTTCTTTAAATGGTTTATCACTCATCAAAAACTCCCGGTACGACCTCAGCTTTTCAGGAGGAGTATGAATTGTATCAAATTTAATTTTCCCGTTAGCCCATCGAAGCATGTCAGCAATATGCTCCACCATTTGCTGCACATTCATCTTGCCCCAGCGGGGTATCGAGCCAGGATCCATCTGCTGCAAAATAGAAATGAACCGGGTTCGAAGAAAATTTTCTTTTTCAAAATTCATATGGACTTATACCTGCTGTACGATTATTTTAATTTCTTATCAATCGCTTCGCTGAGCCAGCAAAAGATATCATCAACAGTTCCTTGTCCCTTTACAGCCTGAAATTTTTTCGCTTTCTTGTAATGCTCTGCCACTGGGGCCGTTTCATTGTTATACACAGCAAGTCGTTTGCGGATTACCGCTTCATCAGTGTCATCACTGCGGCCGGAAGTTTTTCCCCGATTCAGCAATCGTTTTATCAACTCTTCATCATTCACTTCTAATGCCAGTACGGAATGGATCGAAGTTTTTTTCAGTTCAAGCAATTTATCAAGTGCATGGGCTTGTGCTACTGTTCTTGGAAAGCCATCGAATAAAAATCCTTTAGCCCCTTTATGATGTTCCAGGCTGCTGTCAATCATACCTATCACCACTTCATCCGGCACTAACTGGCCCTTATCCATAAATTTTTTGGCTTCTATGCCCAAAGGTGTTTTATGGCCAATTTCTTCACGCAGCAGGTTGCCGGTAGAAAGATGAATCAGTCCGTATTTCTCCACCAGCTTGTCCGATTGTGTTCCTTTCCCGCTTCCGGGTGGGCCAAACAATATCAAATTAAACATAGGCTTTTTCTCTGAACGGTAAATATAATATAGGAAGGTTAAATATTTGTCCTTTCTTCCGGGTTTTGGTAAAAATCATTCCTGAAAAAAGTAAAAAGCCAGAGCCTGTCAGTGATCCGACAATTAAATCGAACACCGAATACATAAATTTGTAAATAAACTGAAATATAATGAATGATGATATACAAAAGAAGAATCCGGTATATTCAAAAACAGACAGTACCAAAGTAAATTTAATTGAAGAAGAATGGAAACAAATATTACCTGAAGATGTTTACTATGTTGCACGTATGAAGGGAACCGAAAGACCCTGGACCAGCAAGTTTGAAGATTTTTTTGAAACAGGAACTTATTATTGCGCTGCCTGCGGTAATCCTTTATTTATAAGTGATACCAAATTTGAAAGTGGATGCGGTTGGCCGAGTTTTTATAAACCGGTTAATGATAAAAGTATTATTTACAGTCCTGATCATTCACATGGGATGAAAAGAACAGAAGTGCAATGTGGCCGTTGCGAAGCACATCTCGGCCATGTATTTGATGATGGGCCGGCTCCAACCGGATTGCGCTATTGCATCAATGGGGTGGTACTGGATTTCGAGAAAGCAAAAGATGCCAATAAAAAATTTGAAGAAAATAAAAAAGAATAAATTCAACTATCAGCCTGCCTGTATTTTTTTACATTATAAAAAAAGGTAACAGCCCACATTACTCCAAAAACTATTAACAGGATAATTTTTGTCCTGCTGAAATGTGTTTCTAATCCTTTTCCTATAAAACAGGTCATCAGGATTATAAAGCAGAACAGGGAAAGGATCAATTTTGTTTTAGTATTTAAATGATTTCTTATAAATACAGAAACAAAAAAGTAGACCAGGGTTAATGCGATTATTAATAACAATTCACGAAAAGGCAAAGCAAAAGATGTTGAATAATACAAGTTACGGCTTTTTTTCTTTTCATTAACGGGGCATAAAGGCTACTTTTACCATCCAAAAATATTTTACCATGAACCGGTTTTTAAAATTCTTTTTAAGCTATCTCTTAGTTTTCTTTTACTTACAATCATTCTCTCAATTCAAACTCACTGACAATCTACCCACAGACCCGGCCGTTAAAATAGGCAAATTACCCAACGGCCTCACCTATTACATTGAAAAAAATGTGAAGCCGGAGAAAAAGATGGAATTGCGCTTAGTGGTCAATGCAGGTTCCATTCTCGAAGATCCCGATC
Source organism: Bacteroidota bacterium (assembly GCA_018266555.1). Lineage (GTDB taxonomy): Bacteria > Bacteroidota > Bacteroidia > Chitinophagales > Chitinophagaceae > UTBCD1. The sequence continues at coordinate 32,234 of JAFEAF010000021.1, forward strand.
AACAGGGCCTGGCGCATTTTATGGAACACATGAGTTTTAACGGCTCCAAACATTTTCCTAAAAATGAACTGGTGGATTACCTGCAAAAAGTGGGAGTAAAATTTGGCGCTGACCTGAATGCTTATACCGGTTTTGATGAAACGGTTTACATCCTTCCCATTTCTACTGATGATCCGGGCATAGTGGACAAAGGTTTTACAGTATTGGAAGACTGGGCCGGTAATAATTTACTGGACAAAAACGAAATTGATAAAGAAAGGGGTGTAGTGCTGGAAGAATCAAGATTGAGCAAAGGAGCGCAGCAAAGAATGTTGCGGCAATATTTTCCTAAACTTTTTAATGGATCTAAATATGCAACCCGTTTACCTATTGGAAAAGATTCTATTTTAAAAACTTTTAAACCAGCCACCCTGGAACGATTTTATAAACAATGGTATCGCCCCGACTTGATAGCAGTAATTGTGGTTGGAGATATTGATCCTGCATTGGCTGAAAAAGAAATCAAAAAACATTTCAGCAGTTTCAAAAACCCTGCTGCCGAAAGACCAAGGCCTGCCATTACTGCGATCAAAGCAAGAACAAAACCCGAAGCGATGGTACTCACTGATGATGAAGCTACCAATACTGTTCTCCAGATTTTTAATTATATTACCCCTTCAAAAAAAATAAAAACCTGGGCTGATTACCGGGTATCTGTAAAAAAAGATCTTATTAATGACCTGATCAATTTACGGCTGGAAGAACTAACCCAAAAAGAAAAGCCGCCATTCGTTTTCGGATATACCGGCATCACTCAATTGATTCGTGGATATGATGCGTTTATTTCTGCTGCTGTTTTAGGAAACAATACAACTGAGGAAGCCATCAATGCATTGATGGCAGAAACAGAAAGGGCAAAAAAATTCGGATTCTTATCCGATGAACTGGAACGGGCAAAAGCCAGTATGTTGAATGCCGCAGAACAAGCTGCCAATGAAAAAAATAAAACACTTTCTTCCACTCTTGTTACCTCTTATGTAAATAATTTCCTGGAAGTCGATCCTATACCAGGCGTGGAGAATCGTTATAAATTTTTGAAAGAAATATTGCCAGGTATTACACTAAAAGAAATCAACGAAGCCGCAGCTAAAATGCCTGTCTCCAACAATGCATTTGCATTGGTAACTGCTCCTTCTGCCATGAAAAGTAAATTACCTACCGATGCAGAACTGGAAAATCAAATTATTGCGGCTGCCAAACAAACAGTAACTCCTTATGAAGAAAAAGCCATTGCAAAAAAACTGATGGATAAGACTGGTGCTGCCGGTAAAATAATCACTGAAAAAAAAGATGAGAAGCTGGGAACCACAGATCTTACATTGAGTAATGGTGTTACTATTACATTAAAGCCTACAACATTCAAAAACGATGAAATCTCCATGGATGCCTGGCGTTGGGGAGGTTGGCAAAATTTTCCATTAGCAGATAAAGATAATGCCAAACATGCCGCAGAACTTGTCAATGCCATGGGAGTAAAAGATATGTCGCCCGCGGATCTGCAGAAATTTCTTTCCGGAAAAACAGTGGAAACCTCTCCTTACCTCAATGATTTTGAAGAAGGCATACAGGGCAGCAGCAGTGTAAAAGATTTTGAAACTTTCCTTCAATTAGTGAATTTATATTTTACCCAACCAAGAAAAGACCAGGGGCTTTTCAATTCTTTCGTAACGAAACAAAAAAGCATGATGCAATTCCTGAAAGGCAATCCCCAGTTTTATTACCAGGATACAGTGATGAAAATTCTCTATAACAACAATCCCTGGATGAACCCATTGCCAACAATGAAAGAATTTGAAGACCTTAACTTAGATTCAGTGATGTCCGTCTACAACCATGTATTCGGAAATGCTGATGGAATGCATTTCACTTTTGTCGGAAATATTGACCCGGAAAAAGCAAAACCATTATTTGAAAAATACCTGGCATCATTACCTGCTGAAAAAGAAGAACATTCTTTTAAAGATAATGGTGCAAGACCCGTAAAAGGTGTTGTGGAAGCACATATCAAAAAAGGTATGGCTTCGCAAAGCATTATATCGGTGTATTGGGCCGGTGAGACCGATTATAACCGGGAACAAAACCTGGCTTTTCGTGCATTAATTGATGCATTGAATATTCAGATCATTGAGCAATTACGGGAAGCCATGAGCGGGATGTACTCCGGCGGTTTGAACGGCACGATTCAAAAACGTCCTTACGTACATTATATGATTACTGCAAATATTCCATGCGGCCCGGAAAATGTAGATAAACTAAGCACAGCATTATTTGATATTATAAACAACGCCCGGCAAAAAGGTATAGATCAGAAAGATTTGGACAAAGTAAAAGAAACTTTGAAGAAGCAATACAGGGTAAACATTCAAAGCAATGAAGCCTGGCTTTCTAATTTGTCCAATGCATTCATTGATCAAACAAATCCGGAAAACATTCTCGATTATGAACAAAAAGTGGATGCATTGACCGTGCAGAATTTGCAGAAAGCAGCACAGAAATTTTTTGACATGGATAACTATGTAATGACCGTTTTATATCCGGAAAATGCAACGATCCCCGAAAAGGCCAAAAAAGCTTTTTAAAGTAAATTATAGAAATATTTAATTTTGAGATCGCAGAAAAAAATCTGCGATCTTTTTGTTTTCAGTTCTTTATATATCTGAATTTATCCTGAATGCCATTTGTGATTGAATTGGCAGAGACAGTTTAAATAAAATATTAATGCCATCTTAGCTCAGTTGGTAGAGCAGCTGTTTCGTAAATAGCAGGCCGTGGGTTCGAGTCCCATAGATGGCTCATTTTGTATTTTGTTTTACAGGCGGTCAATTGCTTTAGATATAATTTTATAAGTTTAACTCCAAAACTACACATGATAAAAAAACTTACTTTTTTACTTTTACTTTGGCTTGCTTGCTTTTTTCTTTCTGCACAAAAGATCACACTGGATCAATTCAAAAATTTAAAACCCCGCAACATCGGTCCTGCCGGTATGAGCGGAAGAATCACGGCCATTGATGTAGTATTGAACAACCCCAACATCATTTATCTCGGCGCAGCATCCGGTGGTATTTGGAAAACGGAAAACAGCGGCAATTCATGGACTCCGGTATTTGATGATCAACCGATACAAAATATCGGTTCCATTGCTATCCAACAAAGCAACCCGAATATTGTATGGGTGGGAACCGGTGAAGGTAATCCAAGAAATTCGGTAAACATCGGTGCCGGTATTTTTAAAAGTATGGATGCGGGGCGTACCTGGAAATGTATGGGATTGGAAAAAACAAAAAATATTCATCGTATCATAATTGATCCTTCAAATCCTAATACAGTATATGTGGCTGCCATTGGTAATCCTTTTGCTCCACATCCGGAAAGAGGTGTTTATAAGTCAACCGATGGAGGAGAAACCTGGTTAAAAATTTTATCAACTAATGATACTACAGGTTGTGGTGATTTAGTGATGGACCCATCCAATCCCAATAAATTAATTGCAGGCATGTGGCAGCATATCCGCACACCATGGAGTTTTAAAAGTGGGGGCCCGGGAAGTGGTTTATATATTACCATTGACGGCGGAAAGAACTGGAAAAAATTAAGCAAGGAAGACGGATTGCCTGCTGGAAACTTAGGAAGAACCGGGTTAGCATTTTCTACCAGTGAACCTTCCATAATTTATGCTCTGGTTGAAGCCACCAAAAACGGTTTATATAAAAGTGAAGACGGTGGATTTAAATGGACTCTTGTTGACAGCGATCCAAGGTGGGTCACCAACCGTCCATTTTATTTTCAGGATATACGTGTAGATCCAAAAAATGAAAATCGAATTTACAATATTCATGACCAGGTAGAAGTAAGTGAAGACGGGGGAAAATCGTTTAAAACATTAATCCCCTATTTTGGTATTCACCCGGATCATCACGCATGGTGGATTGATCCAAGAGATCCCGACTTTATGATTGATGGAAACGATGGTGGGATTGGCATCACCCATGATCGTGGTAAGAACTGGACATTTGACGAAAAACTTCCCGTTGGACAATTTTATCATATTAATGTAGATAATGAGACGCCTTATAATGTTATGGGTGGATTACAGGATAATGGAAGTTGGATTGGTCCTTCTTATACCTGGACAAATGGTGGCATAAGAAATTATTATTGGAAAAATATCGGAGGTGGTGATGGTTTTGATGCTATGCCTGATCCTGATGGTGGTGGATGGGTATATAGCATGAGCCAGGGAGGCGCTGTGGGTCGGTATAATTATCTGACCGGTGAACGTTGGGGTATTCAACCGCCGCAAATGCTGTTAGGTGATAAAAATGATCTTCGCTTTAATTGGAATGCTGCCATTGCTCAGGATCCCTTCGATAAAAGCACTATTTATTTCGGAGGACAATATGTTTTCAAAAGCACAAACAAAGGCGCCAGTTGGGAAAAAATTTCACCTGATCTTACCACCGATGACACTGCAAAAATAGATCAACGCAACAATGGAGGGTTAACGATTGATATCACCGGCGCTGAAAATTATTGTACCATTATCAGCATTGAACCATCTGAAAAAGAAAAAGGGTTGATCTGGGTGGGAACCGATGATGGTAATGTGCAACTGACAAGAGATGGCGGGAAAACATGGACCAATTTTCGTGGAAAAATTCCGGGAATGCCATTGGGTTCCTGGATACCTCAGATTCGAGCCTCCCGTTACAATGCCGGTGAAGCATTTGTAGTTTGCAATGATTATCGCCGTGGAGATTTCAAGCCATATATTTTCAGAACAACAGATTATGGAAAAACATGGGCAAGAATGCTAGACGAGAAAAAAGTAATCGGTTATGCGTTGTGTGTGATTCAGGATCCTGTAGAACCCAATTTAATCTTTGTAGGAACTGAACAGGGATTATGGGTAAGTTTTGATAACGGAAATACTTTTGAGCAATGGAAGAACGGTTATCCTTCCGTTTCCACGTATGATTTCGCAATACAGGAAAGGGAAGCAGACCTGGTGATTGCAACATTTGGCCGTGCAATTTGGATACTGGATGATATTCGTCCGCTTAGAAAAGCTGCTGCTAATTCAGGAAAAGAGTTTGCCAAAAATATAACTGTATTTCCTGCTCCCGATGCTTATGAAGCACAATATCGTGCCGCACCGGGTTATGAGTGGAGTGTGTATGGTTTATGGGATGCACCCAATCGTCCGGGAGGTGCAGAGATTTCATTTTTTGTGAATATGCTTCCGAAAAAAAATATGAATCACATACACGGGAATGTAAATAACCAGGATCAACCTATAGAAGCACAAGGCCAATTCAGGAGAGGTGGTGTTGGCGGTTTTGGTAGAACAGGCAACGGCGACACTGCTTTTGTAAGAATTTATAATGACAAAGATGAACTCATCCGCACTTTACACTGGGATGCAGATAGTGGTTTCAATCGCCAGTATTGGGGAATGGAAGAAAAAGGATATCGCCAACCGGGTTCACCAAAGCCAGTGCCGGATGCACAGGAGCCGGGCGGATTCCTTGTATTCCCCGGAATGTATAAAGTGGTAATTTCTTTAGACAAGGATAAAGATTCTACATTCATCACGATTAAAGATGATCCAAGATTAGGAAACCGAAATGATATCAAGCTGGCTCAAAGAAAAATGTATGAACGATTGCGTCAAAGCACCGATAAACTTACTACAGGAATGGATCAGTTGACTGAAGCAGAAGAAGTGTGCAATAAAATTAATGCTGAAATAAAAGATGTACATGGAAAAGATATTGATTCATTAAGAAAAGCTTCAGGTATTATGCTGGACTCAATCAAAACAATTCGTGAGTTTATCAGAGGTAAAGTATCTACCCGCCAGGGATTGAGCCGTTATCCCGGGGAAACAGTAATGAGTGTAATGCAACGAGCCATCCAAAATATTGCAGGTAAAATGGTAGCTCCCGGTCCGCAGGAAGAACATTTGGTACAAAATGCAGAACTGATGATTAACCTTACTGTAGATCGCATCAATGCATTCTTTGAGAACAAATGGAAAGCGTATCGCCAGCAGGCAGAGGGAACAAAGATTAATTTATTTAAAGATTATAAACCAATTCAATAATGTCTTAAAATAAAATTCAGAAGGCTCGCAGTAAAGAGGGCCTTTTTTATTTTTATGTCGCAGCAACTCAATATTTGATTCATGATCCATACCATCTGCATCATTCCACTTACTTTTGCGCTATTAAGCGGTACCCTTTTTTAAAATAAAATAATGACTTGTGATGAAATTGTCTCAACTTTCTGAAACGCTGATCGGCTCAGAGATTGTAAAACTTGGTGGTGAAATACGGGAGAAAATCCGCCAGGGCGAACGTATTTATAATTTTACTGTTGGCGATTTTGATCCTTCCATTTTCCCTATTCCCAAAGAACTGGAAGATGCGATAGTGGAAGCTTACCGGAAGCATTTTACCAACTATCCTGCGGCAGAAGGCAATCTCGATCTACGTGAAGCTATTCATTCTTTTGTAAAAGACGAAGAAGGGTTGGATTATGGAACTACCGAAATTTTAGTAGCTTCCGGCGGACGACCTTTGATCTATGCTACCTATCGTGCTATTTGTGATAAAGGGGAAAAGGTCATTTATGCGGTTCCTTCCTGGAATAACAATCATTACACACATTTTGTTGATGGCGAGCATGTGGTTATTGAAGCCAAATCAGAAAATAATTTCATGCCAACAGCGGATGAGATGAAACCGTTTATCAAAGAAGCTACATTGATATCTCTTTGTTCTCCTCAAAATCCTACCGGTACCACATTCCGAAAAAAACAATTAGAAGACATATGTGACCTCGTACTGGAAGAAAATGCACGACGTAGCCAAGATGAAAAAAAAATATACCTGATGTATGACCAGATGTACTGGCATCTTACTTTCGGAAAAATCGAACATTATAACCCAGTTTCTTTACGTCCCGCTATTAGGGACTATACCATTTTCATTGATGCGATAAGTAAAGTATTTGCAGCAACCGGAGTCAGGGTGGGTTGGAGTATGGGACCTGCGGGTATAATCAGTAAAATGAAAGCAATTCTGACACATATTGGAGCCTGGGCGCCGATGGCAGAGCAAAAAGCTGTGGCCTATTATCTCACCCGGAGAAATGACATCAGAAACTTTCTTACTCATTTTAAAAAGGAATTGGAAGAGCGTCTCACAAAAATCTACAAAGGATTCATGTCTTTGAAAGAACAGGGATTGCCGGTAAATGCTTTTGCTCCCGAAGCAGCAATTTATCTCCCGATAAAAATTGATCTCGTCGGCAAAAAAACTTCCGAAGGAAAAAAATTGGAAACGCAAAGTGATGTCACGGCGTATATCCTCAACGAAGCTAAACTGGCTGTGGTACCTTTTTATGCATTCGGCTCATCACGCAGCAGCGCCTGGTATCGCCTTAGTATAGGCACTTGTAAAAAAGAACAGATTAATGAAATGATTTTGAAACTGGGAGAAGCGTTAAGAAAACTTTCCTGAATTAATTATATTATAGATTTGTTCCTGATAAGAATGAAAAGATCAATTCTTATTGATTAAAAAATGAAATGCCCTAAGATGGTTTTGTGCTGCGGCTTTCAAAATTTTTTTACATTTTGGCGTGATGCGATTGCGGCATACAAATTCATGAGCTATGCAAAATTTATGGGGGAGTTCAGTATACTGTAAAATGGTATTGAGGCACTCCAATTCCTGTTCAATAGCCTGTCGGCTCATTGATTCGTGCCTGACCATCACAAGTATGTCCCTTTGCGGGTGCTGCATGGGTTTTCGTTTTTAAAAACCGGTCATGCCTTTATGGCTCGGGCATCCGCAGTTGCTGCCCCCTTTGCCGGTACCGGAGTAATAATTGCGGTTACAGCTGGTCGCAAAAACTATACTCGCTAATAACAAAAAAAGCGCTATTTTATTCCATCTTTTCATTCGTCGGATGTTCTAAGTTAAAACTATTTTATGAACAAAATAGTATGTACTCGGGTCTCCAAAAGAGAAAATTTGTTATGGATCAGCTTTTTTTAGAAAAAAAACAACGTAAACACCGCATATTGGTGGCCCCTTTGGATTGGGGATTGGGCCATGCCACCCGATGTATCCCCATCATTCGTGAACTACTTTATCAGGATTGTGAAGTTTTTCTGGCTGGCGAAAGTGCCCAGGAAGTCCTTTTAAAAAGTGAATTTCCTCAGCTTATATTCATACCATTGAAAGGCTATAGAATACGTTATTCCAAAACGGGCTGTGGTTTATCCTGGCAAATGATAAAGCAAATACCAGTAATCAAAAAAGTGATACGATACGAAAAGGAATGGCTTATAAAAACCATCAAAGAACACCAGCTTGATGCAGTAATAAGCGATAACCGGTACGGATTGTATAATGAATCTGTTTTAAGTGTGCTCATTACACATCAATTATCCATTAAAACTAATTGGGGTGAATGGAGTGAACGGCTGCTGCAGAAAAAAAATTTTAATCTTCTTAATCATTTTTCTGAATGCTGGATTCCTGATTATGAGGATATACACAACCTGGCCGGAATCTTATCACATCCACAAAAGAAACCAGATATCCCATGTCAGTATATCGGCTGGCTATCGAGAATAAAGAAAAAAAATATAGCGGTGGAAAAAAATCATTTACTGCTCCTGTTATCAGGGCCGGAACCTCAACGATCACTATTTGAGAATATCATCATCCAGCAAATTTCACATTACAACGGAACGGCTACCATTGTAAGAGGGTTGCCTAATGCTACAACATTGATCCCTTCAACCAACTCACTCCGGTTTTACAACCATTTGAAGGCTGATGAAATGGGAGTAGAAATGGAAAGAGCCGAATTTATAATTGCCCGCAGCGGATACAGTACTATCATGGATATTGCCGCACTTCAGAAAAAAAGTATTTTAATACCCACTCCCGGGCAAACCGAACAGGAATATCTTGCCCAATATCTTTCAAAAAAACAATTTGCATCGTGGTGTACTCAAAAAGAATTTTCGATTGAAAATAGTTTAGCAAAAGCCAGGGGCTTTTCTTACAAATTTATCTATCCGGGTGATGAAAATAAATTAAACGTAGCTGTTTCAAATCTTTTAAAAAAAATGGAACAATTTCAAACATAGTCTTTCTTCGAAGTATTAATACTAAATTAAAAAGATAGTAGATGCTTAGTAGTATTGCTCTTCTTTTCCAGGGAAGGAATAGATATTTTAGCAATGTAAAATCCATAACTATGAAAACAGCAAAATACTTTGCGATTGCTTTGTTGACATTATCATCAATTCTTTTAAGTTATTGTACACCCAATCAAACTTTAGTTTCATCTACTGATGAAATGCTCACCCGCAGCAACTGGGGAGTGGATTATTTTTATGATACCCAGGATATGACCTCTGAATATGGTGGGTACCGCATTTTATTCAGCAGCACCGGCGCAGCCGCTGCTCAAATTCAACATGAAACTATAACGGGAACCTGGAATATTTCTTACGATGTAAACAGTAATGAATTCCTCTCTATCAATTTTAATACTTCCAACCCTAATATCAGTAAATTCAACCAGCAGTGGAAATTAACGGGTAAAACAACAACCACATTACAGTTTGAAGAAGCCGCTCATACAGGTATTGCCAGTTTGTTACGAATCAAAAAACAATAAATTCTTTTTGATCAGGAATCAGGATTTGGGATAATCAAAAAACAGGAATTTTCTTTTTGCATCTTTGAAATCAGGCCAGAGTTTTATATCTGCTTTTACCGCAAAAATCCCGCATGTAGGAATGTTATCAATATGTACTTCCGTCAGTTCATTGGCAAATTCTGTAATACCGGGATTATGAGAAAATATAGCTATACAATCCAGCTTGTCATCTGCTTTCCTGATAATATCATAGAAAACATTGGCAGAAGCCAAATAAAGCTCTGTCTTAAAAAGGATATCATCTTTTTCTGACTTAAATTCTTCAGCAAAATATTTGGCCGTCCTTGCTGCTCTTTTCGCAGGGCTTGAAATGAAAGCGTCTATTTTTATTTTTTTTTCTGAAAGGCGTTTTGCCATCATAGGTGCATCTTTTTTGCCCCGTTCGTTAAGCGGCCTGTCAAAATCACTCAACGCTGCATCATCCCAACTACTTTTTGCATGACGGATAAGAAGAAGTGTCTTCAAAACTTTAATCGTTTAGCTAAAATTACAACTATCGGGATTCAAATAAAACTTGGTATTACTAATTGTTTTATTTTATGTTTCAAATTTGGTGCTGGAAACTTTTACTAATAGCCTCTCACATTTTTACCTTCCATAAAATTCATGAAAGCCTTATTAACAACCCGGTTGCCACCCAGCGTGGGATAATTACCAGTGAAATACCAATCACCCAAATTATTAGGGCAGGACTGATGCAATTTCTCAATACTTTGAAAAATCACCTGTACTGGGATGCCAAGATCCGGAGGCGTGATGAGTTGTGCGATCTTTGCTGAAATTTCTTCGTTAGTAAATTGTTTGTAGAGCTGCTTCACTACATTTTCCGTTTGCAGTTGATTATTTCGTTGTAGCTCTTTACATCGCTCCAAAAGATCTTTCAAACACTCCGATTTATTTCTCTCATTCATTAATTCGATAGCTGCATTAAAAGCAATGAAATCACCCATCTTGCTCATATCGATACCATAGCAATCAGGATAACGTATCTGTGGTGAAGATGAAACTACAATAATTCTTTTTGGTTTTAAACGAGCGAGCATCCGGATGATGCTTTCTTTCAATGTGGTTCCCCGTACAATAGAATCATCAATGACCACCAAAGTATCCTGCTTTGCCCGAACGGTTCCATAAGTAATATCGTACACGTGTTGCACCATTTCATTTCTTCCGGCATCTTCAGTAATAAAGGTTCGCATTTTCACATCCTTGATGGCAATCTTTTCTACCCGGATACGGCGGTTGATCATTTCATTGAGCTTTCCAGCGTCATAATCTTTTCCCCAGCTTAGTATTCTCTCTGTTTTGATTTTATTCAAATAGTCTTCCATTCCTTTCAGCAACCCGTAAAAGGCCACTTCAGCAGTGTTTGGGATAAAAGAAAAAATAGTATTTTTCAAATCATGATCAATGGCATTAAGTACCTGTTCACTGAGGTGGTATCCCAAAGCAATTCTTTCTCTGTAAATTTTTTCATCACTGCCACGGGAAAAATAAATACGTTCGAAGCTGCAGGCTTTTCTTTCCTTTGGCTCCAATACCTGGACGATCTCCGGCTCTGCTTTTTCATTAACAATTAACGCTTGCCCCGGCATCAGTTCCTTTACTTCATTTTCTCCAAGATTAAATGCTGTCCGGATTGCAGCCCTTTCTGATGCAGCCACGATCACCTCTTCATCAATATAATAATATGAGGGTCGGATACCATGTGCATCCCTGAAAACAAAACCAATTCCATTGCCGGTCATACCGCCCACATGAAAACCGCCGTCAAATAATGTCAATGCTTTTTTTAATACAGCAGTAATATCAAGTTGGTGAGGGGATGATTCATCCGCTTTTACTAAAAAATGATAAATCACTTCCATCATGGCGGCCAGGTCGCTCTGCCGCTGAAATTCTCCAGGGTCAATATTTACTAACGAAAAAAGTTCTTCTGTGTTTACAAGATTAAAATTTCCGGCAAGAACAAGATTTCTTGCCGGAATGGTATGTCGCTTTATAAAAGGATGACAAAATTCAATATTATTTTTTCCCTGTGTTCCGTATCTAAGATGCCCCAGCAATAATTCACCCATGAAAGAAATATGCCCTTTCATAAGCCCTGGATGTTTTTTTATATCAGGGTTGAATTTTTCCAGTTCATTTATTTCAGCGCCTATTCGCTGAAAAATATCTGATATGGGTTGCGTGGCATTACTTCGGATACGATGCAGAAAGGGATAGCCGGGTTCTACGTCTGTTTTCACTACAGTTATTCCTGCACCATCCTGTCCCCGGTTGTGTTGCTTTTCCATCAGAAGGTAGAGTTTATTTAAACCCCACATTACGGTACTATACCTTTTCTGGTAATAAGAAAATGGCTTTCTGAGCCGGATGAATGCTAATCCGCATTCGTGTTTGATCGGATCGCTCATGAATACTGAAAGAGCCGCAAAGGTACAGACTGGAGAGCAAATGAAATACCTGGTTGGTTATTTAAAACGCTTTCTTTTCGCCTTCAATGAGCTTCGCAAGGTTAGGGCAATCTTTTTTAGTTTGCTCATCTATCATAATATAATAGGTGGGAATTTTAGCTTCCAGCCATTTTTGAAGCGCTTCATTCTTTTTTTGATCTAAAGCCAACTGGGATATTTTGCTGTAATCATCATGCAGGTTCATTCTATGCGGTTCTGAACGGGATTTCAGGTACACAATGCGAACTCCTTTTTTTGTTTGATCTGCATCAAAAACAACGGGTTGGGAGTATTCACCCACTTTCATTTTGCTGATGGTTGTCACCATATCTTTATCTAATTGGTCAATGGTAACATAAGGAGCGCCATCCCTATTTAAAATAAAGGGACCACTGAATTTAGCCTGTTCGTCCTCGCTGTATTTACCTGCTGCTTCTTTAAAATTTATTGATCCTGCAATAATTTTCGAACGAACACTATCTAATTTAGCAATGGCTTCATTAATTTCTACATTAGTAACCGGAGGAATTCTCAGGATATGGCGTATGACTGCATCATCTCCATTTCGTTCCACCATTTGAATAAGATGATACCCAAATTTAGATTTTACCGGTGCGGAAATTTCTCCGTCTTTCAACCTAAAGGCAGCGGCAAGAAATGTAGGGTCCCATATTTTATCGTTACGATTTAGTTGAAGTTGACCACCCTGATCTTTTGTTCCCGGATCCTGGGACACCCTTTTTGCCAATTCCGCAAATGAAATAACTTTTGTTTCAACTTGTTTTTTATAATTATTCAATTCTTCAATAATATATTTTTCCAGATCTCTTGAAGCCTTGGGATATACAACAATTTGCCCAACCTCTAATTCCGATTCAAAAAATGGTAAACTGTCTTTAGGGATTTTATCAAAAAAATCTTTTACTTCATTGGGAGTAATTCTCACATTTTCAACAATCTTGCTCCGCATAGCAGAAGCCAGTTTATTTTCTTTTACCGAAGCTCTCGCATCATCTTTAATTTGATATATGGTTTTACCGGCTACTTCTTCCAGGGCTTGCTGATTTCCCCCCATTTGATTAATGAAATACCGGATACGCTGATCCAATTCCGCCTCTACTTCTTCATCAGTAACCGGCAATGAATCTTTTTCTGCCTGCAACATCAATACTTTTGATACAATAGCTTGCTCTGTTAAAATACATGCTGCATTATCCGGAACAGCCCCCCCCTGCCGTACAATATCAGAAATGGAATTTTGAATATCTGATTGAAGAATAATCCGGTCACCCACAATTCCAAGAATTTTATCCGCAACAACTTTTTTAGGTTGCGCTTGAGCAGACAAAACACAACCGAAAAACAAAAAGAAAACAGCTATAGGTTTCTTATAGAAAAACATGAATTCAAAAATACTTTTCATCATAATGATTAAACTATTCAGATCTGTATTTAACAAAAATTTCGATGATAATCCAGGATGCTCCCAATCCGGATTCCCATGTAATGAGAAATTTGTCAATTATAGAGTTCTTTTTACCTCTTCTTCTTCATAAGCTTCTACAACATCCCCCACTTTTATATCAGAATAGTTTTTAATTGTTAATCCGCATTCCATTCCTGACTGTACTTCTTTAGCATCATCCTTAAACCGCTTGAGCGAACCCAATTCAGCACTGGCTCCTTCACCCGTAGGATAAATTACAATACCATCCCTGATAAGTCGTATTTTAGAATCTCTTTTAATCTTTCCGTCACGAACATAACTACCGGCTACTACGGCCTTATCAAATTTGAATACTTCTCTTATCTCAACGTTGGCAATTATTTTTTCCTGGATTGTAGGCTCCAGCATTCCTTCCATTGCACTTTTCACCTCCTCAATAGCATTATAAATAATAGAATACGTCCTGATCTGGATGCCCGCATTTTCTGCAAGTTTTGATGCCTGCAAAGAGGGGCGCACATTAAACCCAATGATAATTGCATCAGAGGCTTCAGCAAGTACTACATCGCTTTCATTAATTTGTCCTACCCCTTTATGAATTACATTCACTACAATTTCCTGGGTTGATAATTTTTGCAATGAATCGCTCAATGCTTCTACGGAACCATCCACATCACCTTTGATAATAATATTTAATTCTTTAAAATTACCAAGGGCAAGCCGGCGGCCGATTTCATCCAATGTTATATGTTTTCTTGCCCGCATTCCCTGCTCCCTTAGTATTTGTGCCCGGCGGTTTGCAATTTCTTTTGCCTCGGATTCATCCACGTACACTTTAAATTTTTCTCCTGCCTGCGGGGCGCCATTTAATCCTAATATTAAAACTGGGGAAGAAGGCCCCGCTTCATCCTGTTTTTTATTCCTTTCATTGAACATAGCTTTTACACGACCATAATGTTGCCCACTCACTACAAGATCTCCGATTCTCAATGTGCCATTTTCCACTAATAAAGTAGCTACGTATCCACGTCCTTTATCCAGGGTAGCTTCGATAATGGTACCGGTAGCTTCCCGGTCAGGATTGGCTTTTAAATCGAGCAATTCCGCTTCAAGTAATATTTTCTCAAGCAGCAGGTCCACATTCAATCCCTTTTTAGCAGAAATTTCCTGGCTCTGGTATTTACCACCCCATTCTTCTACCAATAAGTTCATCTGTGAAAGCTGTTCGTATATTTTTTGCGGATTAGCTCCATCTTTATCAATTTTATTAATAGCAAAAATCATGGGAACTCCTGCCGCTTGTGCATGGCTTATGGCCTCACGGGTTTGAGGCATCACGGCATCATCCGCAGCAATTACAATTACAGCAATATCAGTAACCTTTGCGCCCCTGGCACGCATTGCAGTGAATGCTTCGTGGCCGGGAGTGTCTAAAAATGTAATCTCTTTTCCATTCGTTACTTTTACCCGGTATGCCCCTATGTGTTGTGTAATTCCTCCGGCCTCACCAGCTACCACATTTGCATTTCTGATATAATCGAGTAATGAAGTTTTTCCATGGTCCACATGTCCCATGATAGTTACAATCGGGGAACGGTGTTGTAATTCTTCTTCACTGTCTTGTTCTTCCTGCTCTTCCATCTCCAATTGTTTCTCCATATCTATAAACTCCACATCAAAACCAAATTCACTGGCCACTAATTCAATCACCTCGGCATCCAGCCTTTGATTAATAGAAACCATGATGCCCAGGCTCATACATTTGCTGATCACATCAGCAAAATTGACATCCATCAGGCTGGCCAATTCACTGACACTGATAAATTCGGTGACCTGAAGTTTATGATCGGTTTCAGCTTCGCCCATTGCTTCGGCCATTTCCTGTCTTTTCTCACGACGCAACTTTGCTTTGAGATTTTTGCCTTTCCCTCCACCCCCAGCTAACTTGGCTTGTGTTTGCCTTATCTTTTCCTGGATTTCTTTTTCATCAATTTGCTTTTCTTCCCGGGGTCTGTTATCTCGTCGTCCGCCGCCACTGCTTCCTCCGCCTCGCCTGTCCCTTCTATCATCTCTGTTGAACCCACCTCCACCCTGTCTTTTCTCTCTGTCTTTAAAGAAATCTTCTTTTTTTACCTCTTTTTTTTCAATCGGTATTCTTTTTCTTTTTCTTTTTTCTTCTTTTTTCGGCCTTGTATCATTATCAACCGGTAGATCGATTTTGCCAAGGATTTTGGGCCCACTTAATTTTTCTACTTCAATATTTTCAATAACCGGTGGCAATTCCTCCTGTTCAGGGATTTCCTTTACCGGAGTTATTACTTCCTGTACTGGTTCTTCATCTTTTTTGCTTTTCTTCTTTGCTGTTTTTTTAACTGGCTCAGCGGCAGCTTCTTCTTTCTTTTTCTTGCCTGTCTTTTTAGGTTTTGTAGATGAATCAATAGCCGTAAGGTCTATTTTATCTACTATTTTTGGCTTTTCAAGTTCCGGAGCTTCTATTTTTACAATTTCTTCCTTGGGTGGTTCTTCTTTTGGGGGTTTTGATTTTATTGATTTATCATCTACTATAGGGTCTTCTTTCTTTGTGGTTTTTTTCTCTTCTTTTTTAAAAACAATTTCTTCTTCTTCTTTTTTCTTTTTTATTTCAGACTGGCCACTTTTTGGTAAATCCACCTGGTCGCTCTTCATCTTAGCCACCTTATCACTTTGAAATTCCATTTGCAACGCCCGATACATTTCCTCTGAAAGTTTGGATGTGGCTTTCAAATCATCTTTAGGAAAACCTTTGTCAAGCAAAAAATCAATAAGGGTATCCTGACCAATATTGAATTCTTTGGCTGCAGCTAATAATCTGGGTAGTTTTAATTCTGCCATTCAGTTTGTTTAATTGTGAATGGCGAACAGTGAATGTATAAATCCTTTCCATATTTTCCTCAAACGGCCATTCACCTTCGCCTCTTCACTTTGTTTTATTCTTTTTTAAATTCTTCCTGTAATACCTTTCTCACTTCATCAATAGTTTCTTTTTCAAGGTCTGTTCTGCGTTCCAATTCTTCAGGAGTAAGCTCCAATACACTTCTGGCTGTATCACAACCAATGCGTTTCAGCTCATCAATTACCCATGTTTCAATTTCATCACTGAATTCATCCAGGTCAATGTCAAATTCTTCTACTTCACCTTCATTATCACGATAAACATCCAATTCATAACCCGTCAATTCACAAGCCAATTTAATATTTACGCCTCTGCGGCCAATAGCCAATGAAACCTGATCCGGTTTCAGGTACACATTGGCATGTTTATTTTCCTGGTCCAGATCCATGCTGGTGATTTTAGCCGGAGTCAATGAGCGCTGAATAAGCAACTGGGTGTTATTTGTCCAGTTAATCACATCAATATTTTCATTTTTTAATTCCCGGACAATGCCATGAATACGGCTTCCTTTCATTCCTACACAGGCGCCTACAGGATCAATCCGGTCATCATAAGATTCCACAGCTACTTTAGCTCTTTCGCCCGGATCCCGAACAATTTTTTTAATAACTATTAGTCCATCAAAAATTTCGGGCACTTCTATTTCCAGTAATTTAGCGAGAAACTCAGGCGAAGTGCGGGAAAGGATAATAACCGGCGTGTTATTCTTCATATCCACTTTTTTCACCACCGCCCGGATGCTTTCACCTTTTTTGAAATAATCCTGCGGTATTTGTTCGCTCTTTGGCAATATCAGTTCATTGCCTTCTTCGTCCAGCAGCAATATTTCTTTTTTCCAAACCTGGTACACTTCAGCACTTACAATTTCACCGGTTCTGTCACCATATTTTTTTGCCAGAACATTTTTCTTCAGATCATTGATGCGGCTGGCCAGGGTTTGCTTAGCGGCAAGGATAGCCCTGCGCCCAAAATCGTACAGATCAATTTCTTCAAACAATTCTTCACCAACTTCAAAATCGGGCTCAATTTTTACTGCATCTTTATATCCTACCTGCGCCAATGGATCTTCCACCTGGCCATCTTCTACAATCATCCGGTGCCGGATGATCTCAAGGTCACCTTTTTCGGCATTTACAATTACATCAAAGTTTTCATCGCTGCCATATTTTTTCCGAAGCAATGTTTTAAAAACGTCTTCTACCACTTTCATCATAGTGGGGCGGTCAATATTTTCCGCATCTTTGAATTCCTGAAATGCTTCAATCAGATTGATACTTGCCATAGTTCGAAATTTTGAAAGGGGCTTTGTTTTCAAAAACCCACGATTAAAACTTTATTTGAATTTTTGTTGATTTAATACTTTCAAAAGGGATACTGTGTTTGATATATTCTTTCTTTTTATTTTTTCCTTTTTCTTCTTCAATTACAATGGCATATTCACTTGCCGAAATTAATTTTCCCTCTGTCTTGATTCCGTCTTTTCTTAGAACTTCAACATTTTTCCCGATATTCTTTAAATATTGCCTTAGCATTTTCAGAGGTTCATCCAAACCGGGAGAAGAAACTTCTAATGAAAAATCATTTCCTGGAAATATTCCACCCTCCGTAATTTGTTTATAGAGGCTCCTGTTTATCCGAACAAGTTCATCAATGTTAATTCCCTGGTCGGCATCAATAAATACCCGTACATAGTTAGCGGAGCTGATCTTTATGTCCACAAGAAAGAATCCGGGTTTTTCACTGATCAGGGAATCTATTTTTTGTTCCAGTTCTTTTATTTGAGCTATTTCGTTCATGAACCCTAAATGAAGAAGGGAACGGACCTCGTTCCCTTCTTCATCTTTTGCCGGGGCAAAGGTAAGGGAATGCCACAATTCATACAAAAACTTATCACGAATTCATTTTTACTGGATTTTTACAGCTGTTCACCGTTTTTTTTAAAAATGAAATAGAAAGACTATGTTAACTTCGAAACATGATTTTTCGGATCCTTTTATATGCCTTCCTGTTCTATCTATTATATAGAATGATCTTTGACTTTATTATCCCTGTTTACAAAACATCTAACCGCTTAAAAAAGGGATTTAGGGATGCACATCAAAAAATGTCGGAACAAATGAATAATAGCAAACAGTATAGTACAAATCTTCCTAAGTCATCAGCCCCATCCAAAGCGTCTAAGAATGATTATATAGAATTTGAAGAAATCAAATAGCGGGCTTCTCTTTTATTTTTTTATTTTTGCGGCTCTTTAAGAAAAAATAGTCAGGACCCTTAGCTCAGACGGTTAGAGCACCTGACTCATAATCAGGGGGTCGTTGGTTCGATCCCAACAG
>JAFEAF010000022.1 GCA_018266555.1 Bacteroidota bacterium
CCGGTTGGCGGACGGAGGTTCGATACTCCCCTTCGCAACGATAATCCAGTTTCACACAAAACGATACAGAGTTTTTGTTGAATAGATTTGAGATATAATGAAATCAGGATTTGTTAGCATATTTGGCAAGCCCAATGCCGGGAAAAGCACATTGCTCAATGTACTCATTGGGGAAAAGCTTGCCATCGTATCTAAAAAAGTACAGACAACCCGCCACAGGATCAAAGGGGTGGTCACTGAAAAAAATTACCAGATTATTTTTTCTGATATTCCTGGAATTATTGAGCCCAAATATAAGCTGCATGAAAAGATGATGGAGGAAGTAAAAGGAGCATTGGAAGATGCTGATCTTGCACTGCTGCTGGTGGATGTAAAAGATGATTGGAAAGAAAATGATGCGATCTTTGGCTCGTTGAAATTAAAAGTGCCGGCGGTAGTGGTTCTAAACAAAATTGATTTAGTGGATACCGCTAAGCTAAAAGAGGCGGAACAATATTTTGTTGAAAAAAAGTATTGCAGAAAAGTAGTTTGCATTTCGGCATTGTCAGGACTAAATAAAAACAAATTCATTAAGTCTTTTATTGACCTTTTACCGGATGGGGAGCCGTATTACAGCCAGGAAGAGATCACAGACCGGAATACCCGTTTTTTTGTAGCAGAATTGATCCGTGAAAAAATTTATACCCTTTATGAAGAAGAAATCCCGTACCACACTACTGTGTTGATAACAGAATTTAAAGAAAAAAAGGAATTGATAAAAATTTCAGCAGATATCATTGTACAACGGGAAACACAGAAGGGAATTTTGCTGGGAGAAAAAGGGAATAAGATTAAGAAGTTAGGGACGGAAGCCCGTAAGGAAATTGAAAAATTCGTTGGGCAAAAAATATTTTTAGAACTCTTCGTGAAGGTGAAAGAAAAATGGAGAGACAATGAGATTTTTTTAAAAGAATACGGATATTAATAATTAAAAACGCAAAAGTAAAAAACAGGACGAATCATTTTCAATTTTTACTTTTTACTTTGACTCATGAGTTTTACAGTTGCAATAGTAGGCCGGCCGAATGTGGGCAAAAGCACTCTCTTTAACCGTTTGCTGGAACAGCGCAAAGCCATTGTGGATGATGTGAGCGGTGTGACAAGAGACCGGCAATATGGAATGTCAGACTGGAATGGTAAATCATTTAATGTAATTGACACCGGCGGTTTTGTGCCAGACAGTGAAGATATTTTTGAAAAAGAAATTGCCAAACAAGTATTGATTGCTATGGAAGAAGCTAATGCTATCATCTTTATGGTAGATACTGCCACTGGAATGACTGACTTAGATGATTCAATGGCTTCCATTTTACGCCGGGGAAAGAAGCCTGTTTTTCTTGTAGTAAATAAAGTGGATAACCCTGAACGAATGCTGGAAGCATCGGAGTTTTACAGTCTTGGTTTTGAAAATATATTTTTTGTTTCTTCCATCAGCGGCAGCGGAACCGGCGAATTGCTTGACGCCATTAGTAGTTTAATTTCTGAAGAAGCATCTGAAGAAACGAAAGAGATTGCAGGATTGCCAAAGTTTGCGATCATTGGCCAGCCCAATGTGGGAAAATCCTCATTATTGAATTCATTGATTGGGGAAGAAAGAACTATTGTGAGCGATATTCCCGGCACCACAAGAGATACCATTCATACCCATTACAATCTTTTCAAAAAAGAATTTGTACTTATTGATACAGCAGGAATTCGCAGAAAATCAAAAGTGGAAGAAGATCTTGAATTTTATTCTGTCATCCGAGCGATTCGTGCTATGGATGAAGCGGATGTTTGCCTTTTATTGATTGATGCCGGTAAAGGTATTTCTGCACAGGACCTGAATATTTTCAGCCTGGCTGCCCGGAAAGGGAAGGGGATCGTGGTGTTGGTGAATAAATGGGATTTGGTAAAAAAAGAAACCAACACGGCAAAAGAATATGAGGCGGAATTAAAAAAACGGTTTGCCCCGTTCAGTGATGTGCCCATTCTTTTTATTTCCGCTAAAGAAAAAACAAGAATATTCAAAGCCATTGAAATTGCACTGGAAGTGTATGAGAATAAACAAAGAAAAATTCCCACGTCTCAATTGAATGAAGTGATGCAAAAGGCTATTCAGTCCTATCATCCTCCCGTGGTGAGAGGGCATCCTTTAAAAATAAAATTTGTGACGCAACTCCCGACCCAAGTACCTTCATTTGCTTTTTTCTGTAATTTCCCGGATGATGTAAAGACGCCGTATAAAAATTACCTGGAAAACCAGTTAAGAAATCATTTCAATTTTCAAGGAGTTCCTGTAAGAATATATTTCAGGAAGAAATAACTTGTAACTACTTCTATATAATACTTTATTTATTTGAATTTTTAATCCGGAATAGTATTATTACTAAAGGCTTGATTTTCCTGCTTAATAATTTGTATTTACGAATTTGAGTTTCTATTTTGTAGCCTCAATTTATTATTTTTCTCTTCGCAATTTTTCTATCCAATCTTTCGAAACCTTTTATCCTTATTATCCATAATGGAAGACAGATTTGCCGGCGTAGCCTGGCTACGGTTTTAGATTAAAGCTGAGTATTTTATTTAAATCTGTTAATGATGAAAACTTTTTTAACTCTCTTATTTTTCTGCTTTACTATTATTGGTTATACACAAACCAATACCCCAAAACCCGAGAAATGGAGAATAGATAAAAATAAATGGATTACAGGAGGTTTGGTATTTACAGCAGGCGCTGCCAAAGGGTTTAATGAAACATTGTTGTTTCATTTTTCCGATTTTCAAAAGGCATTTCCCAATATAAATGCTCAGTGGTTTGATCCTAAGATCAGTTGGGCAAATAAATACAAAGATGGTGACTCCAGGGCGGGCGCAAAATTTCCATTATCCACCACTATGCTTGTGATGGTCACGGATCAGTATCATCTGAATAATTTCATCTGGAAACTGGCATTGACTTCTGCATTAGTCATTAAAATTGGCGCCAAAAAGCAACCGTTCAGGTATTATATTTATGATATGTTGTATTATACTTTCTGCCACCAGGCGGGATTCCTGTTAACATATATGCCTTTTGCAAAAAAGCATACATACTAAACGACAAACTGATGTCTATAATTGAAAAGCTTTCGATAATTCGTTAACATGATTCCGGAATTGACCGAACTCTTCCTGTTGCTGTAAAATAAAAGCATTATCAGAAAGTGCACCGATTACCTTATCCATTTCTTTCCTCGAATTATACACCATGCTTCGGAATTCATTATTATAATCTTTAGCTCTTGATTCATAAATATCTTTTACCATCCATTCTTTTGTGTCAATAGCACGGGAAAGCAGTTGCTTAAATAATTTCTTTGTGAAACTTCGGGGAGAGATATTCAAAATTTCAGTCAACGAAGCAAAAGCATGATGAAATTTTTGTTCACTATATAACTTACTGCTTTTTTTATAAAAATTATGTACTTCATCCCAGCTTTTAATCTTTCCGGTCTCAATATTTTTTATCAGGGTATTCAATGATGATTTTGGGACTAACTGCCCTCCGATATTCGCCCATTCTTCTCTTGTTGGACGAAACGGTAATGCCTGCAATAGTTGTTGCCAGGTTCGGATTTTTTTTCTTGAAATAAAATGAATGAGTTGCAGCGCACCATAATACAGCACTAATTCTTTATAGATATGATACGCCGGGCTTACTTTCACCAGCTTCGTTTTCCGGTCTGAGTTTTCAAAACCATCTGCAAAGATTTCAAATTTGTTAACGATTGCATCTTTGTTGTCAAGTAGCTGGCCGCCTGTCTTTATCCAATCTGATTCGGGAACAGGGTTCTTTAATTTTTTTGAATACGCTTTTCCTGTAAACTTTTTCAGCAAAGCCAAAGCGTCAAAAATTTCGTTGACACTATCCGGCGCCAGGAAATCATATTCCAATTCCTGAGATTTATCAGTTCGGCTGTCCCGGGCAGCATACTTTTTTTCATTGCGGCCCAACGCATACATATTGTACATAAACCAATATGCCGGCATGATGACCAATTGATCTTTGCTTACATCATTATTGATAAGAGAAAAAGGGATAGGAATATTTAGTTCCGCCGGATAATCTCCTTTTGCAATCAAGGTGAACGACGCAAATTTTGAATTATGTTTCAGGCTCACACATAACCCAGGCCAAAAACCACGGCCTGCAACTATTTCCCCGTCAGCCCCTCTTGAATTATGGTTTGAACCTATTGTAGCGCCTGCTGCCATATTACTTTGCCCCATCACCAATGCCGCACATAAAAAAGAATTATTGTGGTGTTGCTCATGTGCCGGGAAAATCAATGAATTTAATACTTCACAGCAGGAGATCGTAGAATTATCTCCGAGATATGAATTAATCAGCCTTGCTCCGTATTTCAATTGGGAGTTGGAAGCCAAAATGAAACGGACAGCCTTTACTCCATAAAATATCCTGCAGCCAAAACCTACGATACCATTTACCAATTCACAGCTTTCTCCAATCTGAGTTTTTGCATCCGGTGAAGAATTGATGGTAAGGTTCTTTAGTTTATTGGCGCCTTTTAAATAAGCGTCACTGCCGATCCATACATCTTTGATAATTCCACAGTTTTTTAAAATCGTCCGGTCGCCGATTTTTCCGTAATATCCTCTTTGCTGATCAAATTTTTTTTCAGTGAACTCTTTAAATTTCTGCATCAGTTTATCATGATCCCGGAATTTAGCCCACAGAAAAGCATCACCCGGTTGCATACCATTAAAAGGCATGACGCTGCGCCCGCCATTTTCATTGCAGAGTTCCAGCCATATTCGTATTGATTCGTTTTCTCCTTCTTTTATAATTCCATTTCCGAATTTGGAATGATCTGTCGTGCACAATTCATTTACATTTGCGATCATTACATCATTGCCAATTATATAATGGCTCAGGTAATTAACATTGTCCAGGGCAACATTATCTCCCAGATCGCAACTGATAATAGTACTGTTGTATAAACCCACCGGCATCCGCAGGTTGTTGAACTCATGATAAAAGGGTTCTAATTTCCCAATACGTACCAATCCATAAAATTTGCAGTTTTTTACCAGTTCAGGATTGAAAGCTTTTGACACTAAAACTTTATTCCAGTCATCGGAGGTGTTGGCATTTTTGACCAGCACTTCAGTTTCATACGCCGTCAGTTTTCTGTATTTGATTCCACTCCGGTTTTGAAGATTGCGCAGATGGTATTCGTTTTTTCCTTTGGGAATAAATTCTTTTGAAACAAATCCATAGCCTAACTCTGAAATAGGCTTTCTCCCGATATCGTTCATGTAATAGTTTTTAAATGCTGAAATTTATTTCGGGCATCATAAGTATATCTAATAGGAATATATTGTTATTCCACTGTTACACTCTTCGCCAGGTTTCTCGGTTTGTCAACGTCAAATCCTTTTGCTACGCCGATATAGTAGGCAAGAAGTTGAAGCGGCACAACACTCAACATCGGTGCCACAATTTCATCCGCTTCAGGAACGATCAACACATCATCACATATAGCGGCCGTATCAGTATCTCCTTCGCTGATTACCGCAATCACTTTTCCTTTCCGGGCTTTTATTTCCTGTATGTTGCTGACCACTTTTTGATGATAGGCATCTTTTGTTGCCACCACCACCACCGGCAGATGCTCATCTACCAATGCGATCGGGCCATGTTTCATCTCGGCAGCAGGATAACCTTCTGCATGTATGTAAGAAATCTCTTTCAGTTTCAAAGCACCTTCCAGGGCAACAGGAAAATTATATCCCCGGCCTAAGTAAAGAAAATCCCTGGCATCTTTATATTTTTCAGCTAACTTTTTGATTTTATCTTTTGATTTCAAAACTGTTTCTACTTTATTTGGCACTTCAGAAAGTTCATTGAGCAAATGCATATAACGATCCCGGTCAATCGTTCCTTTATCATGTGCAATTTTCAAAGCAATCATCGTCAGTACAGCAAGCTGAGCGGTAAATGCTTTGGTGGACGCTACGCCAATTTCTGGACCTGCATGTGTATAGGCACCGCCGTGGCTTACTCTTGCAATAGAAGAACCCACTACATTCACCACTCCGAGAATGATGGCTCCCTGTGCTTTTGCATTTTCGATGGCTACTAATGTATCGGCTGTTTCCCCGCTTTGTGAAATAGCGATAATGACATCGCCGGGATTAATAACAGGATTGCGGTACCGAAATTCAGATGCATATTCCACTTCTACATTGATGCGGCATAGCTCTTCAAAAATATATTCAGCCACCAGGCCTGCATGCCAGCTGGTGCCGCAGGCAATCATTACAATCCGGTTTGCTTTCATTACCTGATCAGCATATTGCTGGATGCCGCTCATAATGATGGTACCGCCTGCAGTATCCAACCTGCCCCGTAAACAATCATAAATGGTATGTGGCTGCTCAAAAATTTCTTTCAGCATGAAATGTTCATACCCGCCTTTTTCAATCGCCGCTAATTCGATATCAAGTTTCTGAACATACGGAGTGATCTTTTCATTGCCGAGGTTTTTTAAAATAAGTTCATCCGGTTTTACAATCGCCAGTTCATAATCGTTCACATAAACAACTTCTTTGGTGTATTCCAGCATGGGCGATGCATCAGAACCCAAAAAATGTTCGCCTTTCCCGATACCAATTACTAAGGGGCTACCTTTCCTGGCAGCAATAATAGTTTCGGGTTCATCGGCATCCAGCAAAAGGATTACATAAGCGCCGGTCACTCTTTTCAGAGCCACTCTCACGGCTTCTTCCAGGCTGCAATGATTATTTTTTTTAATTTCCTCAATGAAATTCAGCAACACTTCCGTATCGGTTTCGCTTTTGAACTGGTAGCCTTTATTGATCAGTTCCTGTTTGAGCTGTACATAATTTTCAATAATGCCATTATGTATCATGGCCAGCTTGCCGCTTGAGGATTGATGGGGATGTGCATTGGCATCGCTGGGTTCGCCATGCGTGGCCCAACGGGTGTGGCCGATGCCTGTGTGCCCATGAAGGTCTTTTCCGACAATAGCATCTTCCAGTTCTGCCACTTTACCTTTTTTCTTATATACTTTCAATGCTCCGTCCTGTAAAGCAACACCGGTGCTGTCATAGCCACGGTATTCAAGACGTTTCAGTCCTTTGATGATAACAGGATAAGCTTCTTTAGGCCCGGTGTATCCGACTATTCCGCACATAATTTATTTATTACTATTTGGTACTGCGAAAGTCTAAAAAATGTACCACACTTACAAGCCGGGTGTTAATAAGATGTTTTTTGGAAAGAAAACGGCTCAATTTGCTGTAAGTTATTTCTCAATCGAATGTTCTCATTTTTAAAATTTGAATGACGGCGAGTCGGCTGCGCCAGACTACGCCTATGAAATCTTAAAGGTTACTTGGGAGGGAATAAAAAAATACGGTGGAGACATAGGATTAATGAATATAGTTTTTCTCGGTATATTTAATTGCAAAAAACTATCAGATGGTCTTAAAGCCTCTGCATGAAAACCTCTTACCATCCCGCTATTCTTATTGCTTTTTATTTGAATTGCCTGCCCGATGATCTGCTTTTCAAAATTCCAAGAGCTACAAAATATGACTGGCTTCATAAAAATTTATCCGGCTGTTTCGGGTTTGAGTGGTATTGTCATCACCAGCATCTTTTTTTCACATTGGAGCAGGTAGCTACTAACAAAAGACTTTTGCGCATCAATCTTGCGTTGTTCCGCATTATCGCCATTCAAAAATTTATTGAAAAATATGCTGCGCAAATCCATGAAAAGATTTTTAATGCAGCCGCTACCGTTATAAATAATATAAAGAAAGTGCAACTTATTTTTGGACTTGCATTTGTTCTGAAATTACTGCGGCTTTCTTATCAGCAATATTGAAAGCTGAAGCAAAAAATAAAATGCAAAAGATCAGTATTGAATCGCTGCCTTCCCAAACATCCGGCTCAACTGATGAGCAGTGAAGTAAATGCTATAAAAAAATATGGCGAAGACCTGCGTTTCCTTCACTGGCCGCTTTCTTCAGTATATCACCGCATCATTCGTGACGGCGCAGCGCATTTTCACGCCAGCACATTTTATAAATATGCCAGGTTGTTGCAATTGAAAAGAATAACGCCAAATAACAGGCGAAAAAATCATTGCAGGGGAATAAGAGCCGATGCTCCTTTAGCATTACTTCATGCCGACGTTACGGTGTTCAGAACGGCAGATAACGTAAAGGCATACATTTATCTTTTGCAGGATAATTTTTCAAGAGCTATTTTAAATTTTTCTGTTTCGCTGCATTGCAAAGCCGAAATAGTTTTTGATTTATTGAAAAAAGCACATGCTGACTATTTGCAGCCGGCAAACATTTTTTCCTGTCAGCTGATGACGGATGACGGCAGCGAAAACTTTGGCGTGGTTCAGGTTTTTTTAACCGCTGCTGAAAATCCAACCCTGCAGCATATCATTGCGCAGCGGGATGTGGAGTTTTCCAACTCCATGATCGAGGCTGCGAATAAAAATTTAAAATACCGGTTTCTTTATCACAAAAATATTGCTGACTATAACGAACTCTGCAAATATGTGCAGCAGGCAGTTGATGATTACAATAACCGCCCTCACGGTGTGCTGAACTGGCTTACTCCATTTGAAGTGTTACAGGGAAAAGTGATTGACAAAGATTTGTTGCGTAGAGAAATGCAATGCGCCCAAGCGCAAAGAATAATAGAAAATAAGAAAGAGAAGTGCTGCTTATTCAGTTTTTAAGAAAGAATTTTTACAATAGTCTTTAGAATTTCGGGTTTGTATGAACTTCCTCTCCGTTTTTCATTTTCCCCATTCAGAAATATTCAGGTTGCAAACAATTTTTGATAAATCGGCCTCAGCTTTTAGCTTTCCAGAACTTCTATCGTTATTTTGCCGCCCACTGCCGGATATCCGAACGCTTTATTATATAAAGAACGTGGAGGTTGCACGGCTTGTTATAAGCCTCTGTAATCGTATTTATTTTTAGTTACTTTTTACTGTCAACTATTTTGGTACATTACCGTATTAGGGTAGCTATGTAAATATTTTTTGCTGTCTTTTCTTCATTGCATTTTAGCAGCAATTTGTCCCTTTCCCTTTTGTAGTGCACTTTGTCAAAAAGATATAAGAAAAAATAGGGTACCAAACTTTTTTTTGAATAACGCCAAACAATATGCAAAACTTCTTCCTGAGTGAGTGGATCAAAAAACAAACGATGAGGGAAATATTTCTCCCAAAAGTGTAACTCTACATCATCAGGAAAATACTTTAATGCAAGTTTAATAATCTCTTGGTATTTTTTTGCCCCTTTTTCTCGCATTGAATGAGGAATATTATGATAATCAGCCCACGCAAATTCTGCAGCAGAATGCCAGTATATAAAGGAAAGATTTATAAACGCATCTCTGATTATTTCATTAGCAGATATAGATTGTTCATAAAAGATTACAGCATTTACATAATCCTTACTTGTATCAAACGACAATGCTTTTTTATAAATTTCCATTGCTATTTTGCAGTTAAATTAATGCCAGCATTAGTAACTTTTCCATCTTTAATAAAAACCCAAACCTGGCCATTTTTAAATGTTTGCGTGTAAACTTGAACTCCTGCATCTGCTGCAGCTTGAGGCATCAATCCTGCAGATACTGCATCAGCCCTTAAATTATTTGCATTGTTAGCAACGTTCTCAAAAAGATTAATAAAGCGGTTCTGAGATGTCAATGTGCCAGGATTAACATGTCCTACTTCATCCCTAAAAATATGTCCCAAAACAGATGCTGATCTATCAACTGTATTAAGTGCCTGTCCTGCTTCACTGGCAATTCCGGAAGTTGGACCCTTTACTAAGAAAGGAGATACGTCTAATGCAAGTAAAAACGTATTTGAAAAAATTTGTTTGGCATCGCCGTCTTTAATTCCATTGAAAAGACCAACACCGTGTTCGGCAGTATTAAATGGAATTTCTGCTGTTGCTTTCATTGTTACAGCTAGACCCATTCCGGCTTGTGCTGCTGTAGGATCAGCAGCATAAGCATCCGCATAAACTTTTGCTTGCGCAGCTTCTTTTCTAAATTCTGCTCTTCGTTGTTCAGCCCAAGGTGAAGTGTCTGTTGCAGATACTGTAGTTTGAGAAGCTGATTGGGATTTTGGCGGTACAGGCGGTGTATTTGCGATCGCTATGCGTTGGTTTCTTGCTGCACATCCTATGCAGGTAGATTCACTTACTTGTTGCCGTGGTATTGTTGCAAGAACACCTTGAGGCGATCTTCCTGGTTCAAGTCCATCTAAGTCAACTGCATTTGGAACCTCATTGCCTGCGAACTGATACGGAGAGTAATAGGGATATTTATCCGCTAATAAATCCACACAAAAAAATCTTCCAATTTGGTCATCATAAAACCTGTTTTTATAGTCATACCATTCTAATCCGCTTCCATCAGAAAACTCCTGTCGTTGCTCTTCCTTATCATTAAACTTAAAATGATTTTCAGGTGCTCCAAAATTTAAAGATTTATCGCTTATCCCCGACATTTTCAATCCAAATGGATAGAAGGACTCATCGGAAATCAAATTACCTCGAATATGCGTCACTTGCAAATTATCAAAATACACATCTATATTCGGAGTTTCGTTACTTACATAAACGTATAGATACCCCGATTTATTAATAGCAACATTCGTTCTTGTATGCGTAGTAAATGTATTTGAACTACCAACTTGCTCAAATCCCGAACTTGAAGAAACAAATTTAAACTGTTCATCAAACAACACCCAATTAATAAATGCTTTTGGAATACTGCCACTATAACCCGTATGGCTGTTTAAAAAATCAGTAGCTCCTGGGTTCAATGCACTATTACTACTCAGATCAGTTGAAGTATAGTGTCCGCTACTAACCGAACTCACTCCACCATTCAATGCACTCAATAGATCATTCAACGGATTAACAGGTGTACCCGGTGAGTTATTGCTGTTCCACCAACTGTTTACTCTTAAATTAAATTTATCTCCCGCCATTACTTTAAGCACTATACCAGTTCCTACTCTTACGCCGTTACCATTTAATTTTTGAATGTAATCATTTGGGCTTGTATATGTGTCATTCGGATAACCTGTAACCGTACTCTTGTTAACTCTGCCACTATCAACTTTACTGTAATACAATCTTTCATTGGATAAATTTGATGTTTCCAAACTTGCATCAGGATAGTAACTGGTGTCTTTTTGTTCAGTCAACACCATTCTTATGTTACCAAGATGGTCTTTGATAAAGTAATCATATTGCAAACTACTATTTGCTACATTAAATCTCACTCGTCCTTCTTCCGTCGGTAAAAATTGCAACGTATCATTTACATAATTGCCATACAAATAAAGTGTCGTCGTAACTTTTGCTCCTTCGGTTGTTATCTTCTTTAATTTATTTCCTGCTGCATCGTAAGTGTATTTTATATTTCCTTTTCCAGTAACAACAATACTATCCGGTAAATTCAAAAAGTTGTAATGAATCAAAGTAATATCCTTGTTCTTGTCAATACTCAGATTTCCATTGCCATCATAAGTATAGTCTGTAGCACTTGTTGTTTTATTGTTACTTAAACTCGTCATGTAAGCCGTAGAGCTTCGGAAATCTCCCAGCTTGGTAGCTGTATCATTTTTCCTGTCAATTACATTGAGTAGTTTATTGCTGTTGCTGATATAGGTGTAAAGCAGGGAATCAATGGTTACACTTCCTCCTAATTTCCATCCTTTTTGATTCATGGTTAAAATATTTCCATTGCCATCGTAAGTTAAGCCATTTACACTGAAATCTATACCTGCTGCTTTGGAAAAATTATTTGAGTTCAGTTGGTTAAAATCTGCTCCCGTTAATCTATTTACCGCATTATAAGTAAAATCATATTTGCGCAGCATATCATCTCCTGTGCTTCTCCAGAGCATGCCTGCTATGTTTCCATTGTACTGTGCGGCTGTATAGCGCTGAATGACGGCGAGTCGGCTGCGCCAGACTACGCCTATGAAATCTTAAAGGACACTCGGCAGGGAAAGAAGAAAAAATTAAAGGATACTCTTTCTTCCGCCCTGGCTCAATAAAATATTAAAGACCCGACTCGCCGGGCTTTTGTTGTTAATTTATTTTCTCTCTATTTGCAAAAGGTTTTCTTTCTTGAATGAACTTCTCTAAAAACAATACTTTTAAAAACTTATAAAAAGGAGCATACTTGGTGCCATTATCAGTTTTACTTTTAAGATTATAAGACAATCCGTATTCAATACAATCTCTGCACCCCGGATTGTTTTTAAAGCTGGTATCATTTAATAAATCTACTGTCTTACTTTTAATTATTTGCCATTCTGAGGAGTCGATAGTAAAGTTATATCCTTCGAAAAACAAGAGATGATTTTCTCCGATTATAACATCATTCACATTATTATGATAGCTTGGAAGCACTTCATAATAGATGCCATTGATCCCATCTTGTTCCTTTTTTAAATGGAGTAAAAAGGAAGTGTCAAAGCTCCTTGTACAATAAAAAACTAAGGAGTTACTATCTGATTTAAAGGTTGCGGGATCGGATAATTCAAATTTCTTCATGAGAACATTCAGAGAAGAGTCTGTGTTTTGACTTTCAATACTTCTGTTTGCATTATTACTTTCTTCTTTGCAACTGTACTGGAGAAAGCTCATGAATAAAATAAAAACGATTTTATTTTTCATTGGGTTATTTTAGACTTTGATACTTGAGATATGTATTATTTGGACTTGGCTGCCCATAAGACGACATATGAAGTGTTCCATAAAGAGTAACACCAAACGGAGTTGTTATCATTGAGGGTGCTCCTAATGGCACAGATGTGTTACGAGCAAGAATAGCGGTATAATCATCAGGCTTAGTTGGAGATTGATCTGGCAATCCATTTTTGACAAACGACCTCATTGTTACAGGTGATTTGAGCCCATCAAGATATGCCGCAATGTGTGTATGACCTTCTAGAAAGATATTTGACTTCTGCTCTTCTGCTGAATAGGCATCGTTAATCTGACCTTTAGAATCTACATTATTTACTTTATTACGTTCGTCAATGGGAAGCTCTTTAAGTCGTATTTCCTTGCCTTCACCTATGGTACCAACGAAGGCAATCTCAACCTTTTCTTTAACAGAGTGGTTAACGATAGATTTCATATCTGACATAGTTTTACTACCAATAAATGCTATCGAAGCCTTTCTAAAAGCTTGTGCATTAGCTTTAGCTTCCTTACCACTAATATTTATGAGAGTTCCCGGGTCGCCATCAGTCTTAAGATAATGAACTTGATTTTTTAGTTTGTCATTTACAACTCCTAAATAAGCTCCATTTTGATTATATAGCCATGTTGTATCACCTAACGGATCGCTGAACGAAATAGGATTATTTAGCATCGCAGCATAAGAACTAACGTGTTCATTTGGTTTGGGGTCTATCTGCCAGAACCTTCCTATTTGTGGATCGAAGTTTCTGTAACGGGCATCATACATACTCAAATCAAAATCGCTGTTCTGTTCAATACCATTGAACTTGTACTTGTTTCCAGGATCACCGAAGTTCAAACTCTTTGAAGATATACCAGCTAATGTGCCACCGAATGGATAATAATGCGTTTCTTCCAATAAAGGTCCTCTTATATGCGTCACTTGCAAATTATCAAAATACACATCTATATTCGGAGTTTCGTTACTTACATAAACGTATAGATACCCCGATTTATTAATAGCAACATTCGTTCTTGTATGCGTAGTGAATGTATTTGAGCTTCCAACTTGCTCAAATCCCGAACTCGAAGAAACAAATTTAAACTGCTCATCAAACAACACCCAATTAATAAATGCTTTTGGAATGCTGCCATTATAACCTGTATGGCTATTTAAAAAATCAGTAGCTCCTGGGTTCAATGCACTATTACTACTCAGATCAGTTGAAGTATAGTGTCCGCTACTAACCGAACTCACTCCACCATTCAATGCACTTAATAGATCATTCAATGGGCTTACAGGTGTACCCGGACTGCTTACACTGTTCCACCAACTATTTACCCGTAAATTAAATTTATCTCCTGCCATTACTTTTAAAACTATTCCTGTTCCTATTCTTGTTCCGTTTCCGTTCAACTTTTGTATATAATCATTTGGGCTTGTATAATTATCCGTAGGATAACCGCTCACTGTGCTCTTGTTAATTCTGCCGCTATCCACTTTACTGTAATACAATCTCTCATTACTAAGCTGCGCTGTTTCTAAGCTTGCATCAGGATAATAACTGGTGTCTTTTTGTTCTGTCAATACCATTCTTACATTTCCTAAATGATCTTTTATAAAATAGTCGTATTGTAATGAACTATTAGCAACATTAAATCTTATTCGTCCTTCTTCAGTGGGTAAAAACTGTAATGTATCATTAACAAAGTTTCCAAATAAATAAAGTGTGGTCGTTACTTTGCTTCCTTCAGTTGTTACTTTCTTTAATTTATTTCCGGCAGCATCGTAAGTGTATTTTATGTTTCCTTTTCCCGTAACAACAATACTATCGGGAAGGTTTAAATAATTGTAATGGATCAAAGTAATATCCTTGTTCTTGTCAATACTCAGATTTCCATTGCCATCATAAGTATAGTCTGTAGCACTTGTTGTTTTATTGTTACTTAAACTCGTCATGTAAGCCGTAGAGCTTCGGAAATCTCCCAACTTAGTAGCTGTATCATTTTTTCTGTCCAATACATTTAACAACTTATTGCTATTGCTTATATAAGTATAAAGCAAACTGTCAATCGTTACGCTTCCTCCTAACTTCCAACCTTTTTGGTTCATGGTTAAAATATTTCCATTGGCATCGTAAGTTAAGCCATTTACGCTAAAATCTATCTGTGCCGCTTTACTAAAGCTGTTGCTGTTTAACTGGCTAAAGTCTGCGCCGGTCAACCTATTCACCGCATCATAAGTAAAATCATACTTGCGTAGCATATCATCACCTGTGCTTCGCCACAGCATTCCTGTTATGTTTCCATTGTACTGTGCGGCTGTATAGCGCTGAATGACGGCGAGTCGGCTGCGCCAGACTACGCCTATGAAATCTTAAAGGACACTCGGCAGGGAAAGAAGATAAATCTACACTGGAACAGCTCAAACTCATTAATGAACTTGAGCCGGATGATAAAGCAATGGTGTTTCGTTTGATTGATACTATCGTTACAAAAAAGAAGTTCAAAGATTTTGTCGCTACGATGCAGTAAAACAAAAGCCCGGACTTGCCGGGCTTTATTATTTAATCATAGCAAAGTTCACCTTTGCATCCCTTAATGCATCTACCACCGTATCGGAAGCATATCATTGATATTTTCTTTTTCTTGAACTCCTCTATGTTAAATGTGTATCCAAAATTCAATGGCTTAGTCTGATTTAAATCACTCACTCTAATATCAACTGATAAACTATCAGTATAACGAAAAATTATTTTCCAAATATAACCTGGCTTCTTTTGGTGTGGTATATAGCTATCATACTTATATCCCAGATCATTTAAGAAAACTGCTACATCCTTCCCTTGATAATTTTCAAAATTCATACTTTCAAGTTTTTTGCTAATTGCCGAGTCTTTAGGAGAACAATTTGCACAATTAACACTCTTGTTAATATTGACTTTGCTTTTGCTAACTTGACCACATCCTTTCTGTATAACAACCAGGAAACTCACAAATATCATTAAGCTCTTAATCATCGCTATTAATTTTTATTGATACAATAATAATTTTAAAAAGGCTTTTTCTCATCTTTCTTTTCCGGTGGTGGCGGTGGTTTTGGTGGTTCTACTTTTACAAAATTTACCTTGTCTTTATCATCAGTCTTATAAAAAGTAATTCCAGATTGGCTACCATCTCCTACAACACCAAGCACAGCATTTATGATTTGTTCTTGGAAGGTCTTTCCTTTAAGATTATCATTATATGCTTGCTCATTCTTGTCTGTATTTAGCATGTTTAATGTTGCAGATGCTTTCTTTGGATCGGTTACTACTAATGCAAATCTTGTATCTCCGGCTTCCACCATTATAAAGTTTCCTTCTGTTCACAGCTGTCCTGAGTTTGTAACT
>JAFEAF010000023.1 GCA_018266555.1 Bacteroidota bacterium
TGGCTGCCATTTCTGTCCATCGCTTAAATTTATGATATAAGCTGCGATTTTCAAAAAAAAATGTTATTGAAAATCAAAACATTAATGTTATACTTTTTGTATTATAGTTAGTATAATCCACCAAAAGGATTTTTTTACCATTCAATGTTTTCTTTCTTCCAAAGATCGTCAAAAGGACTGATAATATTTACCAACTGTTTTCTGCTTATATGCAGGTAACGTTCTGTTGTCCTTATACTAAAATGGCCGAGAATATCCTTAATGTACTTAATATCTGTTCCTTTGTCCAAAAGATGTGTAGCAAAACTATGTCGCAAACTATGAATCCCTAATTCTTTTCGAATACCGGCTTTGTATTTAGCATTGCTGAAAATTTGTTGCACTGTTCGGGTGGGATATGCAGTCAAAGTTTGTTCCGATTCAAAAAGATATTCCTTTGGTCTCGGCTTACTTTGTTGAATGTAGGCCCTTAAAATGTCAAGCAAAACGGGGCTGAGGTTTACATAACGGTCTTTTTTCCCTTTGGCCCGATGAACAAAAATTTGCATTCGCTTGCTATCTATATCGGTCAGTTTCAGGTTTACAATTTCACTTACTCTAAGGCCGGCGCTATAGGCTGTGAATAGCATGGCTTTGTGCTTTTTATTTGTTAGCGCATTAAACAGACGTGTTAATTCTTTTTCATTTAAAAGTTTTGGTAATTGAAATGGCTTCTTCGGTCTTGGAATATCCCAAAAGAATTTTTCCCTTTTTAACACCTGCTCATAATAAAATTTCAGGGCATTGATGCGGCTGTGTAATCCATTTTCTGTTAGTTTTAATTTTTCAAAACAAAATAAAAAATATCTTTTCAGGTGTTCCGGTGTCAATTCATCAGCAGGAATGTTTTTCAATATACCCAACAGTTGGGTCATTTCACTTAAATAGGTCTTTATAGTGGACTCGCTGTAGGCCTTTAGCTTCAGCTGCTGTTTCATAGCCGGCAGCACATGAGCATTGACATGGTAAATTTTTTCTTTTTTATAAACTATGAGACTGCTTTTTGAACCGCCGGAACCTACTATCGGTACTTTTGCAGCCGGCAGCTGTATTTTTTTTGCTACAGTAAGAGGTGATTCGGGCAATGTTTTGGATAAGGCGACAGAAGCGTTTTTCTTTTTTTCAGCAATGTATTGATGCAGGGCAGATTGTTCTATCTGAGCCTTTCCTTTTAAAACAAAGAATATTTTATAATAATCTTCTTTGGTTAAAGGCACCCACCAGCATTTTTTGGTCTGGCTCCATTTTGCACCGGCATTTTTCTGAATAACCATATTCAGCAAGGAGTCATTTTCAAAAAAGATTCCAATACATTCCTGCTGGCGATGTAATAAGGGGTTAAGTGTGACCTGTTTCATTTTTTATCACTGTTTACTTTTCAACTCTGCCCACTTCTTTTTCAACCCATCAAATTGTTTTTTCGCATCATTAAAAGCCTGAACCGCCTGTGATGTCGGCGCTGTATCACTTTCCTGTAATAATCCCATGAGGCTCGAAAAGATGCCATTCAATCTTCCGAAGCTTGGTTCATTGCTTCCACGCTGCGTATTTTCCAATGCAGCAGCTTCTTTATCCAAAGAATTTAATTTATTTGCTGCATCAGCAGAAGCATTGGTTAATGATGATTGCAGCTTTGAACGATACGCTTTAATATCTTTTAAAATCTCTTGGCACTTTTTACTTGCGTCATAGCATTGCATGGAAAGAGAATACTGTTGTTGCAAACCGGCAATAGATGTTTTCACTCTCGGATCCATTTTGATAGTAAGCCTTTCTGTCCATGTTTTACCATCCACTGTAAGCTTGACGGTGTAAACACCGGGCATTACCCAGGGTGATGAAGTGGCAGGTGGTGTATTTTTATAAATGGCAGTCATAGGAAAAGAGATGGACTGATCCAACGGAGCATAATGCATATCCCACAAAAAACGATGCGATCCACTTTGTGCAGAAAGTATTTGTTGCGGACGTATCCAATACAACGGAATATTCACTTTCGGAATTTCATAAGGCTTATCGTTGCTGCTGTAACGGCGAACTAATTTTCCTTTGGCATCCAAAATATCCAATGTCACTTCTTTTGCATTTTCTTTCAGGTAATAATCAATCATAGCGCCATCAGGCGGATTTTGTCCTGCGGGTTCTTCCTGCGGAATAGGAGTGTCAGTGTTCGTATTCCATCGGACACGATAGGTGGTTTGCGGTTTATAAAAAATGACTGATTGTTTGATGGTTTGATTGTTGATTTGCCGCAATGCTGTAATATTATCCAGTATCCAAAACCCTCTGCCGTGAGTGCCTGCAACAAGATCATCATTTTTTACCACAAGATCACGAACAGATGATGCGGGCATGTTCAATCTCAGGCCTTGCCAATGTTCGCCGTCATCAAAGGAAACATAAACAGCAGTTTCACTTCCGGCAAACAATAACCCTTTGCGTTGTGAATCTTCACGAACTACATTGATGGGATCGTTGGGCAATCCGTTTACAATTTCTGTCCATGTTTTTCCTCCGTCATGTGTTTTATAAATATACGGATGCATATCATCGCAGCGGATTCGATTCACGGCCGCATAAGCCGTGTTATCATCAAAGTGTCCCGCATCAATGATGGAAATTTTACTCCATGAAGTAATTCCCGAAGGAGTAACATCTTTCCATGTTTTGCCGCCATCTCTTGTTATTTGAATTAATCCATCATCAGTACCGCACCAGATGGTGTTTATATTTTTATTAGAAGGAGCTACTGTATAAATGACTCCCCTGCGTGGCGTATTCTTTACATTATCGGTTGTATAAACTCCCACACTTGATGGAATATCATAAGCAGTCCTGGTAAGATCGGGGCTGATTACCTGCCAATGATTACCGCCATCTGTTGTTTTGAACATAACATTTCCTGAAAAATATAATGTCTTGTGATCAACCGGAGAAAATAAAAGCGGTTGTGTTCTTACAAAACGGTACTTGCCGCTGCGCATAGCTTCGGGAGAAATATTTTGAGTTTGGCCGGTTAGTTTATTATACTTTGATACTTTACCACCGTAAATAATATTCGGATTCAATGGATCAGCAGCTACATAACCATATTCTTCAGCGCCGACAGGATGCCAGTCACGAAAATTAATTTCGCCATCATTGCCTCTTGATGCAATACCCACTGAACCGCTTTCCTGCTGGCCACTGTAAATATGATATGGAAAATCATTGTCTGTATTTACATGATAAACCTGTGCCGTTGGCTGGTTGTACCATGATGAAAACGTTTCTCCATTATTTACAGTAATCAAAGCGCCCTGGTCACCCACCAATAAAAATATTTCAGGATGCAGTGGATTGATCCAGATATTTTGATAATCATCTCCACCCGGCGCACCACGGATGCCTGTCCATGTTTTTCCGCCATCGGTAGAGCGCCAGCAAACAATACTGGTGCTATAAACGATTTCAGGATTTTTTGGATCCACAGCAATTTCCGGTACATCACCTCCCCCGATTCTTGAAGCAGGTCTTCCGTCCTCCGTTACTTTTTTCCAGTTAGCTCCGCCATCATCGGAACGATAAATCCCAACTCCGCTACCGGAACCATAAACATTAGGAGCATTAGTAGCAAGTGCTGCATATAAAATTTCAGGAGACGATAATGAAATGGCAAGATGTGCCTGCACCATATTTTCCGGCAATCCATTCGATAATTTTTTCCAGCTATTACCACCATCAGTTGATTTGAAAATACCACCATGTGTTCCTGCCCATGCTCCATTTTCCCAGGGGCCTTCTCTTGCTTCCCACATGGTAGCATAAATTGTGTTTGAGTTGGAAGGATCTATTTCAACATCGTCTCCACCTGTGTTTTCATTAATGAAAAAAACCTGTTCGAAATGTTTGCCACCATCGGCAGAGCGATAGATGCCTCTTTCTTTATTAGGCCCGTAAGGATGACCAAGCACGGCAACAAAAATTCTGTTGGGGTCTTTTGGATCAACAGCAATCTTTGGAATTTGTTGCCCGTTTTCCAAACCCATAAGTGTCCAGGTGTTTCCTGCATCTACGGATTTAAATAAACCTTTCCCTACGGAAAGATCAGGACGATGCAAACCTTCTCCGCTACCTGCATAAATAATATTGGGATCAGAGGGAGCAACCACTACCGAACCAATAGAGCCGGTGGACTCCTGATCAAAAACAGAAAACCATGTTCTTCCGTAATCATTCGTTTTCCAAACGCCACCATTGTTCACACCGATGTAAAATACATTCGGTTGTTGAGCTACACCGGTAGCACCTTCTGTTCTTCCTCCACGAAAGGGGCCGATATTTCTCCATTGCATACTGTTGAAAAAAGATGGATCAACAGACTGTGATTCCGCAACAGTGATAGAAAATAGAATGGATAATACAGTTAAAATTGAAGTATTGATTTTTTTCATAATAAAAAGACTTATTGCCTAAGGTAAGGAATCTTGAATTGTTAGAAACAGGAAAGTAATTTTTTATTGACGAATGAAAGTATTGGAAGAGTGCAGAGCGTTTTGTTTTGTAGTAATATTATATCGCTCAAAGTGATGGGTTTTTTGTACGACAGAGTCGGGGAAGAACATTTTGTTTTGAGAAGTCAGAGACTTAGTATGGCAAACTACGATCAAACTAATTTTCAGCACTACAATCTAACTTTGTTATAATACAGGTACTTCTTTAGTAAAATAAAAATTAACCACAACACTTTTTTGCCGCCAGGTGTTCAGATATTTCCCAGCAACGTCTCCTCTCAGGGCTTTGTGGGTAAGCCGGGACGTTGCGTTACTATCGAAATAACACCCTAACTTTAATTCATGCCGACAAAGCAAACAATTCCTTATTCATTTGGAATATTTTTTATTACGTTCACATGTCATCAATGGCTGTCATTGATTGTAAAAGTTAATGGTTATGATATTATTTATAATTGGTTTAATGTATTGAAAGTAGAGGACATTTTATAAATGGATATGTCACTATGCCCAATCATATTCACGCATTAATCAGTTTTGCGGAAACAGGTCAACGTATCAACACTATTATCGGTAATGGAAAAAGATTCATGGCTTATGAAATTATAAAAGGTTAAAGCAAAATAGCGAAACGGAATTGTTGAATAAGCTTGCCGATGTTGTTGAAGTTAAAAGAAAGAAGAACAATAAGCAGCATGAAATATGGGAATTGTCTTTTGACTGGAAGGATTGCCGCAGTAAGGAATTTATTAAGCAGAAACTCCTTTATATTCATAACAATCCTTGTTCAGGAAAATGGAGTTTATGCAGCAGTCCTGATGACTACCCGTACAGTTCTGCAAAATTTTATATAACCGGTGAACAAGGTATTCATCCGGTAACAAATGCTTGGGAAATGGAAGATGTAATGTTTATAAAAAATGAAAATAATTTCTAACCTGACGCAGCGTCCCGGCTATCACACAGGGCTTGGAGGAAAAAACTTATTGCCTAAGGTAAGGAATCTGCGGTGGTTCAAGATTTTTAAAAAACGAGTGTATTCCAAATTTTCGCTGATTGGAACTACATAGGATCATAGAAAACATAGATATTCCACATAGAAAAACTATGTGTTCTAAACTATTGTGATCTACTGTTTCTATGTGGTTCAAAAATAAGATCGCAAACCAGTGCGAAAATTTTGGATTACGTTGGCGGAATGTTTTTATGCAGCAATAGTCAGAAATTCAACACATCTTTCATTGAAAAAAAACCTTTTTTCCCATTAATAAATTCGGCTGCCAGGACAGCTCCTAAGGCAAAACCCTTCCGGCTGTGTGCAGTATGAATGATTTCAATATCATCTACGGTTGAGGAATATTTTATGCTGTGTGTTCCTGCAGCCGGGTCAATCCGCTCACTGATAATTTCAAGGTCTTCTACATTGTCACTGTTTTCATTTACCCATCTTTTCTTGCTATTGTTGCGTTCCAGTATTTGTTCGGCAAGCGTGATGGCGGTACCGCTCGGCGCATCTTTTTTTTGGGTGTGATGGATTTCTTTGATGGCAATTTCGTAATCGGGGTGCGGCGCCATTAGTGCAGCAAGTTTTTTATTCAGTTCAAAAAAAATATTGACGCCAATGCTGAAATTGCTTGCATATAAAAATGCCCCATTCTTTTCGGTAACATTTTTTTTTATTTCTTCCATTTTATCCAGCCAGCCGGTAGAACCACAAACCAAAGGCACCCCGAATGACAAGGCTTTTTTTACATTTTCATATGCACTGTGCGGCCCGGTAAATTCAATAGCCGCATCAGCTTTAGCCAGGTTTTCTGCTGTGAATTCCTCCTGGTTGGTGATGTCAATTTTTAAAACGATCTCATGACGTCGTTGCAAAGCAATTTCCTCAATTGTTTTCCCCATCTTACCATAGCCGATCAATGCGAGTTTCATAATGGTAATTTATACATGCTCCAAAGATAACAGATAACTATAAGTGGTTTGTGGAGAACCGGAGTATTTTTAACGGATTTTGAAAACAAGACTTAAGCCATTGGTGCCTGCCATTTCACTATAGCCGGGTTTTATCTGCAGACTGAGATCGGGGCTAACATCAAAACTTTTTAAATGAGCATCTACGGTAGCATCCACTACATTCAATCCCCATAATAATAAGAATACAAGAGCAGAATAATCAATATCTCTGCGGAATTCGTTCCGGTAAAAACGTAATGACTCTTCGGATAAAGGCAGTAATTGCGGTTTTATTTGAGAAAGCAGTGAGGAGTCCGTTTTGAATACACGCATATTATACTTTACCTTGTAGGCAAACCGGGTGTCTTTATAGTTTTTCAAATTGTAAAAAAAAACAGCGCCTGAAATTCCCAATGCTCCGTACACTATAGGAAGTTTCCAGTATTTTTTATTGT
Source organism: Bacteroidota bacterium (assembly GCA_018266555.1). GTDB lineage: Bacteria > Bacteroidota > Bacteroidia > Chitinophagales > Chitinophagaceae > UTBCD1. The sequence goes on from JAFEAF010000023.1 coordinate 6,944, forward strand.
AAATCTGTCCCCAGCCGGGCAGTATGGCAGAGCGGATGGCGGCAGTGCGGGGACGAAATATTTTTTTTGTTGTGGAATCTTTTGCTGTTTTCTTTATTGCAGTTGTATCGTGAAAAGAAGCCGTGGTTTCACTTTGAGCAAAACAGGTAACTGAAAAAAACGAAGCTATCAGAAATAAAAAAAGAAAAAGGGTTTTCATTTTATTCGGCAGATATATCCATTTGCCCGAGTATTTTATTCAATTCTTCCGGCGAGTAATATTCAATGACGATCTGCCCGCCGCCATTCCTGCTGTGTCTTAGCTTTACCCGGGTACTGAAATGGGATGCTAATTTATCTTCAATTTTATGGAAAGCATTGGGCAATTGACTTTTTGAAGTTTTTTTAACAGCACCATGTTGTTTATACAGGTTTCGAACCAGCGATTCTGTCTGGCGGACAGAAAGCCCTTTATTCTTTATTTCATTGTAGATATATAATTGTTTATCTATAGTATCTACATTGATCAATGCCCGTGCATGGCCCATGCTGAGCACCCCGTTGCGAACCGCCACCTGTATGTCGGGAGGCAATTTTAATAATCGTATAAAATTAGAAACAGTACTTCGGTCTTTTCCCATTCTTTCAGCTACTTCTTCCTGCGAGTAATTCAGCTCGTCCATCATTCGTTTATAACTGAGCGAAACTTCAATAGCATTCAAATCTTCCCGTTGCAGGTTTTCCAAAAGGGCTAATTCCAAAAGCTGGTCATCATTGGCCTGCCTGATGTATGCCGGGATATCTTTCAGTCCGGACATTTTTGCAGCACGCCAGCGCCTCTCACCGGCTATCAAACGATATTTCCCTGATGGAAGTTTGGAAACAGTAACCGGTTGAACAATATCATGCAGCTTAATAGAAGCAGCTAATTCTTTCAAAGCCTCTTCGTCAAAATCATGACGGGGCTGGTGCGGATTGGTTTCAATTTCTTCAATGGGAATACGGTTGGTGTTAGTGGCATTTTCCACTACAGCAGTTTTCAAGGCTCCACTGCTGGTTTTTAAATCCGCATCAATACTTTGCAAAAGTGAACGGATTCCTTTTCCAAGCGCTTCTTTATTTTGTTTCGGGTTGATCATTGTAAAGTTCATTAGGTGTTTTTAAACTGATCTTGGCAAAAATAGTGAAATGCTGAGTGCTGAATGCTCAATGCAGAATGTTCTTTGCCATAGGCGTTAAGCTTTTTACTTTTAGCTTATGTTTTCAACTTATATCTCAAAAATTCTTTCCTCCTGCTTGATCTTCGTCATATCATTTTTCTGCAGTATTTCTTTGGCAAGGTTCAGGTAATTCATAGAACCTTTACTGTGGGCATCGTATAAGATTACCGGCTTTCCGGCACTTGGCGCTTCGGCCAATCTTGCATTGCGATGAATAATGGTGCTGAATACCATTTCATCAAAATGCCTTCTCACTTCACTGACTACCTGGTTGCAGAGACGGAGTCTTCCATCGTACATAGTCATTAAAATTCCTTCTATCACTAATGAAGTGTTCAGGCGGCTTTGTACAATTTTTATTGTATTTAATAGTTTACCCAAACCTTCCAATGCAAAAAACTCACATTGCACCGGAACGATGACAGAATCAGCGGCTGTAAGTGCATTTACCGTTATCAGGCCCAGTGAAGGGGAGCAGTCAACAATGATAAAGTCATAGTCATTTTTTATTTCCTGCAACACATTTTTTAGCATCATTTCCCGGCTGGGATAATTGATCATTTCAATTTCTGCTCCTACCAGGTCAATATGTGATGGGATTAAATCAAGATTGGGTATCTCGCTTCTCAATATTACATCTTTTGCTTTTGCGCCATTGACCATGCAATCATATAAACTGTGGGTGATATTATGCAGATCGAATCCTATACCAGTAGTGCTGTTGGCTTGCGGATCCGCATCTACCAGCAAGGTTTTAAATTCCAATACGGCAAAGCTTGCTGCCAGGTTGATCGCTGTGGTGGTTTTTCCCACTCCACCCTTTTGATTCGCTACCCCGATTATTCTTCCCATTCTTTTAATGTTATTATAACGTAATTGTTTTACCGATTTCTACTAAATGCAGTTGACGGCCGGCATCAGCAAATGCTTTTTTTGCTTTTTCATGATCAATTTTAATAAAACCGAATGTGTCGTAATGCACACCAACGACCTGACTGCATTTGATCATTTCAGCAGCAGTCAATGCATCATTATAGTCCATGGTAAAATTGTCGCCTATCGGCAAGATTGCAAAATTTAGTTTTGCCCATTTTGGTATCAATTGCATATCTAATGTCAAAGCAGTATCACCGCTGTAATAAAAATTTCCATCTTTGGTATAAACAATAAATCCAAGCGGATTTCCCCCATAACTGCCATCAGGCAAGCCACTGCTGTGCTGCGCCACCACGCATTTAACAACAAAATCTCCAAAATCCCATTTACCACCGGTATTCATGGGATGTGAATTGCTAACCCCTTTTTTATTCAGCCATTCATGAATTTCCCAACTGCAAATCACTTTAGCGCCGGTATTTTGGGCCAGGGCTACACAATCTGCAATGTGATCAATATGTCCATGCGATTGCAAAATATAATCAGCATTTATATCAGCAATCCGAATATTTCTTGCCAGTTCATTAGGAGTAATAAATGGGTCAAATAGTAATGATTTCCCGTTCACTTCCACTGCAAAGCAGGAATGACCATAATAAGTGAATGTCATAAACTTGAATTTGTTTTACAAAAATACGTTATCATAAAATTAATTATGGGAGTCCGCACCGATCTTTAATTTTGATGATTATATGCGTAATTCCCCTTTTTGGTGGATATTGATAGGGTTCATGGTACTTCTGGATATTTATGTATTCCAGGTTGTGAAATACCTGTCACATTCCAACAATATAAAAACAAGGCTGATTATTTATGTTTCCTACTGGACTATTTCTGTTTCAGCAATTATTGTATTACTGATTCTCCCATACCTGCAGTTTCAACACCAGGCAAAACTTTTTAGGACAACCATTTTTGCAATAATAGCCGGGATATTTTTTGCAAAACTGGTAGCAGCCGTATTCTTTTTGATTGATGATATACGAAGGGGCATTCAATGGATTGCCGGGAAATTATTTTTTTCTAATACAGAAGGAGAAACCCTGCAGCAGGGTGAAAGTATTTCAAGATCCGTATTTCTGAGCTGGGCCGGACTTGCATTTGGTGGCGGATTATTTGGCTCTTTACTTTATGGTTTTGGAAACAAGTATCGCTACCAGGTGCGGCGCAGGCAATTGTCTTATTTGAATTTACCCGCAGCTTTTAAAGGATTAAAAATTGTTCACATTGCAGATATTCATTCCGGAAGTTTTACAGATAAAAAAGCTGTAGCAAAGGGTGTGGATAAAATTCTGAATGAAAAACCCGATCTCGTTCTTTTCGCCGGGGATTTGGTCAATAATCTTGCAGAAGAAATGCAGGATTATATGGAAGTTTTTAACAGGATAAGGGCCCCAATGGGTGTCTATTCCACATTGGGAAATCATGATTATGGGGATTATGTACACTGGAACAACCCCGAGGAGAAAAAAGCTAACCTTGAAAGATTGAAACAGGTTCATGCTGATCTTGGATGGAGATTGTTAATGAATGAACATGTTGTTTTGGAAAAAGGAGACGATAAAATTGCATTACTTGGGATAGAAAACTGGAGTGCTAAAGCAAATTTTCCTAAGTATGGGGATTTAAAAAAAGCATATTCCGGTTCTGAAAATTATTCATTTAAAATCCTGATCAGCCATGATCCTTCACATTGGGATGCTGAAGTAAGAAAATCGTACCCTGATATTGACCTGATGCTTTCGGGGCATACTCATGGTATGCAATTCGGAGTAGAGATTCCGGGTTTTAAATGGAGCCCGGTTCAATATATTTATAAAGAGTGGGCAGGATTATATGAAGAAGGCAACCAAAAACTTTATGTAAACCGGGGTTATGGCTTTATAGGATATCCCGGGCGGGTTGGAATTCTCCCGGAAATAACTGTACTGGAATTAGTATAAGAAATTTTAGTTTTTCTTTCAGTTTTATTTAGCAACAATCATTTTATCCAAACAGTTTGTATATTAAACTTATTTTTAACCTATTAGTCAAAAAATCATTTCAAAAATAATATCCTTGAGACCAGAATACAACTGCCTCATGCTCAAAAAATGGTTTCTTATACCTGCCTTTTTAATACCCTGTATTGCTGTGCTTTCACAAAATACGCCTTTGGATTCTGTTGTTCTGTCCAATTCAGTCAAAGAAAAAAAACCTGTGTCTGATACAGATATTAATTATGATGATCTTTTCAGGGACTTTGATGATTTTATGGATTCTATTTTAATGCCGCACAGTTATTTTTTAGCGAGTATTTCCATGGGAAAAGGATATTTTGATTTTTCAAGTAAGAACACTGCGTTTCTTGAAACGACAAAAAAATTTACGTACCTCCCTGCACTGGGTTATTTTCATAAAAGTGGTTTTGGAATATCAGCAACCGGATATATAGTTAATGATGAAAAAAATTTGAATCTATACCAGTTTTCAGTTACACCATCGTACGATTATCTTGAAAATCGTGACCTGGCAACCGGTATATCGTATACCCGGTATTTTACTAAAGATTCTTTGCCATTTTATACTTCCCCGCTGCAAAATGAATTATCAGCATATTTTACATACAGGAAATGGTGGATGCGCCCAGCCATCGCTGTGAATTACGGATGGGGGAGCCGCTCTGCCTACGATCAAAGAATAGATTTGATACAATCTCTCCGGTTGAGGCCCTATGGATTTACTTATATAAATACCACCGAAACGGTCAATGATTTTTCAGTGATGGCTTCAGTACGACATGATTTTTACTGGCTTGATGTTTTAGCTTACAATGATCATATAAGGTTGACACCGCAATTGGTTTTTTCAAGTGGCACACAAAAATTCGGGCTTAACCAGAATACCACTACCTATGCACAGGCAATAAGAACCGGATCTAATATCATTTTCGGTTCTGAAAATGCGTACCTGGATAACACACTCTATTTTCAACCTCTTTCGATTGCTTTTTATTTACGGGGAGAATATTCCATTGGAAAATTCTTCATTCAGCCTCAGGCTGTCTTTGATTATTATTTTCCCGCCACATCAAAGAACTTCAGCATTCTTGGCTCTTTGAATGTTGGATTCATATTTTAGTTTTTGAAAACTTTTACAACTATGGAACAATATATTTTTGCTGTTTCAGTTTCATTACAGAGGCGGTTCCCGGTCGTTAATGTAATTTAACAACAACTTGTTTGCTCTGGCATTAATCTTGAAAATTTTAGGGAATACAAAAATCAAAAAATATGAAAACAAAACTTTTGTCTTTACTTGCTGTACTTCTGTGTTCACAGTTTGTTATGGGGCAATTTCATTTAGGAATTAAAGGCGGAACCAACATCATCAAGGTGGATGGCAGGTCTTTCAATGATCAGTTTAAATATGGATACCATCTCGGTGGCTTTATGGAAATAGGCCTGGGGCATAAATGGTCTTTGCAGCCGGAAGTTTTATTTAACCAATACACAACCACAGTGGACAGCAATTTCAATCATATTTATGAAAATGTATTCAATCCTTCTTATCAGAGGGATGTGAAATTGAATTATCTCTCCATTCCCATTTTGTTAAATTATAAATTGATTGGCAACATTGTGTCTTTGCAGGCCGGGCCTCAGTTCGGCGTTTTGATGAGTCAGAACAAAACCTTACTTCAGAATGGTGGAGATGCATTCAGTCACGGGGATCTTTCATTACTGGGCGGTGTGCAATTAAAATTGGCTTCGTTCCGGATTACGGGACGTTATGCTATCGGGCTTAATAACATTAATGATATAGACAATCAGGACAAATGGAAATCTCAGGGATTTCAAATATCCATAGGGTTAGCTATTTTATAATAAAAGAGAAGCTACAGTTGGTTTTATCCCTTCCTTCGAGGAAGGGATTTTTTTTCCCGTAAAGAGTTACATTTCAGGGCTGTCAATTATGTACTCAACTACCACAGGCATGAATCTTGACTACTATACAATCCGTTTGTATTTTCGCCATTCGTCCCGTTTTGAACGGGAGAGATGACAGAATGTCTAAAGCAGAATTATTATGAGTTTTGAAAATTTTATATTGAATCCAGGAGATGAAATGGATTTTTTGCCCATTATTCCTTTAAATGAAAGTGACCAGGATAATTCAAATGGTATTGAAGTGCCTTCGGAAATTGCATTGCTTCCTTTGCGCAACACTGTTCTTTTTCCTGGTGTGGTTTTACCCATTACCGTTGGCAGGGATAAAAGTATTAAAGCAGTTAATGATGCATATAAAACTGACAAAGTGATTGGAGTGATAGCACAAAAAGACAGTACTATTGAGGATCCTGAAACAAAAGACCTGGAACAGATAGGCACTGTGGCCAAAATAGTAAAGCAAATAAAGATGCCGGATGGCGGTACTACGGTCATCATACAAGGCAAATCAAGATTTTCGGTGGATTCCATTATTCAATCGGAACCCTATTTCAAAGCACGCATAAATAAGTTGGAAGAGGAAGCAGCACCCAACGACCCGGATTTTGATGCTTATGTTTCCAATATTAAGGATATGGCAACTGAGATTATTCAGCTATCACCAAACATGCCCACTGAAGCATCAATCATACTTCGAAATATTGAAAATCCTGCGTTTCTCATTCATTTTATATCGAGCAACCTGAGTACAGATATAAAAGAAAAGCAACGGCTGCTTGAATTAAACCAGATACGGCAACGGGCCGACTTATTGATGCAATTACTGCAAAAAGAGTTGCAATTTGCCGAATTAAAAAATAAAGTAACCAACAAAACAAAAACAGAACTTGACAAACAGCAAAGAGAATATTTTCTACAGCAACAATTAAAAAGCATCAAGGAAGAATTAGGCGGCGATGCCAATGTACAGGAAGTAAAAGAGATGCAGAAAAGAGCCGAAGCAAAAAAATGGCCGCAGTCTGCGAAGGAAATGTTTCAAAAAGGTATTGAAAAACTGGAGAGGATGCACTCCAGTACACCCGATTATTCTGTAGTGTATAACCATCTTGACCTGATGTTGGATCTTCCCTGGGAAGATTATACCGAAGACCATTATGATCTTAAAAAAGCCAAAAAAACTTTAGATACCGATCATTTTGGTATGTTCAAAATCAAAGAAAGGATCCTTGAATACCTTGCTGTATTAAAATTGAAGGGGGATATGAAAAGCCCTATACTATGTTTCGTTGGCCCTCCGGGAATAGGAAAAACCTCATTGGGAAGAAGTATTGCAAATGCCATTGGCAGGAAATATGTGCGATTGAGTTTGGGAGGCTTGCATGACGAAAGCGAAATCCGGGGGCATCGTAAAACTTATATTGGCGCCATGCCGGGAAGAATTCTTCAATCCATCCGTAAAGTAAAATCATCAAACCCGGTGATGATTCTTGACGAAATAGATAAAGTTGGGAATGATTTTCGTGGCGATCCCAGCAGCGCATTATTGGAAGTGCTGGACCCGGAACAGAATCACACTTTTTATGACAACTACCTGGAACTGGAATACGATCTCAGCAAAGTTTTATTCATAGCTACTGCAAACAATATACAAAATATTCAACCAGCCTTGAGAGACCGTTTGGAAATTATTGATCTCAGTGGTTATGCAGTGGAAGAAAAAATTGAAATTGCAAAACGGCATCTTGTTCCTAAACAAAAGGAAATGCACGGACTGAAGAGTAGCAATTTTAAAATAAGTGATAAAGTGCTTGAAAAAATAGTTCAGGATTATACCAGGGAAAGCGGGGTGCGGGAATTGGATCGTCAACTGGCATCCATCATGCGATACCAGGCCAAACAAATGGCCCTGAAAGGAAAAATAAAATCTGCTGTTTCCGAAACAGACCTGGAAAAAATAATCGGGAAGCCAAGATACAGCAATGAGATTTATAAGACAGCAAATATGCCGGGTGTTGCGGTAGGTCTTGCATGGACTTATGTGGGAGGCGATATTTTGTTTATAGAAACAAGCCTTAGCGATGGAAAAGGTGAATTGAAGCTGACCGGCAATCTTGGAAATGTGATGAAAGAAAGTGCTAGCACAGCGCTAACGTATTTGCAATCGAATGCAAAAAAGTATGATATTGACTCCACATTGTTTGAAAAAAAGAATATTCATATTCATGTGCCGGAAGGTGCTGTGCCCAAAGACGGACCCAGTGCCGGAATAACGATGATGACATCTATAGCTTCTGCATTGACGAGGAAAAAAGTAAAACCATTTCTTGCCATGACCGGCGAAATCACTTTGCGGGGACAGGTATTGCCTGTAGGCGGAATCAAGGAAAAAGTTCTTGCGGCAAAAAGAGCGGGTTTGAAAGAGATAATTCTGTGTTCTCAAAATGAAAAAGATGTGTCAGAAATAGAATCTGATTTTATCAAAGGCATTAAATTCCAATATGTCAAAAACATGAGCCAGGTGCTTGAATTAGCTTTGCAGGATTAATTGTCTTTTACTATTCTCCAAAAACTTATTTTCGTATCGCTTTGCGACTACGATTGATTATATTTTATTGCATCTGCACAAGTAACATTTCTGCGCAGACACTTGGCGGAAATACCGTATTTAATTTTCTTAATCTTCCCAATACTCCACAGTTGACGGCATTGGGCGGCGTCAATGTTTCTAAGATAACAGATGACATCGGCCTTGCATGTAATAATCCAGCACTGCTGCAATCTTCCATGCACACACAAATGAATGCAGTATTCAATAGTTTTTATGCCGGCATCAAAGTATATGATCTGACTCTCGGATATCGCAGCGAAAAACTCAATACTAATTTTTTGTGGAGCCTGAATTATTTTAATTATGGAAATATTCAGCAAACGGATGCAACAGGAAATGTATATGGAACATTGCGGCCTGTTGACTGGGTCATGCAGGTATCTGCTTCGAGAAAATATATGGGAAAATGGAATTACGGCACTACACTGAAGTTTATAAATTCTAATTATGGTATATATCGCTCTAACGGAGTGGCAGCAGACGCAGGGGTGCTGTATAGCGATTCGGCAAAATTATTTTCTGTATCCATCCTGGCAAAGAATATGGGTTTTCAATTAAAGCAATATAGCGGAACCAATGCACAGGATTTGCCATTTGATCTTGAAATCGGAATTACAAAGAGGCTTAAGAATGCACCACTGGGGTTTTCTTTTACTGTACATCATCTGCATCAGTTCGATATTCGTTACAGCGATACCAGTTTTAATAATGAAAATGGTTTTTCAAACGGAAGTAACAGCAAAATATCGTTTGATAAAATATTCCGGCATTTTGTATTAGCCACTGACATTTATCTGGGTGAAAAGGTTGAAATGACTGCGGGCTATAATTATTTGCGACGGCAGGAACTGAATACCGGTAATTCCGGGAATGGGCTTAATGGTTTTTCATTCGGGATCGGAGTTTTATTAAAGAAACTACAGATCCGGTATGCATTAGCTGCATACCAAAACAACACCACTTACAGTCAACTTGGTTTGAATATGAAATTGAATGAATATTTCGGTTTGGGAAAATTGGGTGAACGTATTCACTGGTGAGTATCTTTTTCCAAAACATGTTTTGTTTTATTACTACTTTAATTTTTGGGGCTTTGGTTTTGCCTTCGCAGGTCTTTCTTTTGATTTAAAAGCTGCTTCATAACGTTCTATCCACTGTGACACACTTATTTTTTTCATCAATTTGCCGATGAGTTTATATGGAATGTCATCCGGCTTTTTAAACCGAACGCAACTTTTTCCCATATCCAATTTTTGATAACAGTGTTTAGGATACTCTGTTTGAAACCATTTCAATAATTGAGGATCGGCATAGATGCCCATGTGGTAAAAATTGATGGAACCTTTTTGAGAGGCGATACCGGCAAAAGGCAGCGGCTCATCCGGCTTGCAATGGTAACCATCAGGATAGAGTTTGTGCGGGACTACATACCCCAGACCGCCATAACTATTGGCAGCTTCAAAACCTTTGGGTAGATTTTTTATAATCACATCATGAAGTTTGTAGAATGGCTCTTTCCTGTCTTCAGGGATACTCGCAAGGATTTCTTTTACTGTTTTTCCTGCTGCTTTCATACTATAAATATTTTTCTTGTCTTTTGATTGGAGAACTATTCTCAAAGTTTATCTATTTTAAACTCTGCGCCACCAATGAAAATTAAATATGTATTTTTCCCAGATAACTTAGCGAAGCATTTTTGTTCACCATTATTCTAACTCTTTAAGCTTTGAGAATAACTTTTGAGGTTGCAGGATTTGAAAAGCAAAAGTTCATTTTTCCCTAAATGCTAGGTAATGCTTTACATCATTATCCGATCAACTTTTTGTCTGGCGCCCCTTTTCCTTCTGTCAATAATTTCTTCAAACTCTGTCCGATAAAATAATCCCAGCCTTTTATGCAATTTTCATAGCATTCAACTTCCGGTGATAACCCAATATGAGTAATGTTAATTATGCTATGTTTGTCTTTAGCTGAAAATTCAAAACAGACTTTAGTACCTGTCCACTCTTCTTTTTTTTGAAGCCAATTAAGGTTGCTGTTTATTACAAGCCAAACTACTTTACTATTTGGAACAAACTCAACAATTCTCTGCTTAGAGTAATGAACGTCTGCAAAGCGAACCGAAAACTCGGCACCTAAATCAGATGTCTTTCCTTCTAAGTTTTCTGTCCACCAGTTTTGAACCTGGTTTGTTCTTTGAAAACATGTTGCTAAATCAAGATTAGTTTTAATTGAACTCGTGTAATTAGGATTTTCCATTTTTGTTATTTTTATCAATTTGTTATACGATACTGCCGGACCAGGATGAAATAAAAATCTAATGAATGTGATTTCTGCTAACTCCCTGTTTCATTTTCCTCTAAATACTCCGGCAATGATTTACCAATAAAATAACTCCATCCTTCCATAAAATTTTCTTTTGCAAAATCATTATTCTTTGTTTTAGGAAACGTCTCCAATCCTTCATGAGTGAGTTTTAATCTTGTTTTTCCCTTTTCATCAAAAAGCTCAAACGTTACATACGAAATACCTTCATAGCCTTCATAACGCCAGCTATATTTCATTTTTTTATTCTTAATTACTTCAATGACCCTGCAACGGTGTAAAAAATTTTTCCCATCTTTTCCCTGGCCGGTAAATGTAAATTCAAATCCTTCTTCCGGTTTGAAGTCTGCAATATCGAAATACCATTTTTTCATTTCTGTTTTGTCTGAAATTGCCCGCCAGATTTTATCAGCAGGAGCATTTAAAATCCTTTCAAGTATAACAGGTGTTGATAATGACATAGTATGATTTTTAATGAACGTTCAATAATGATGCTTTTAATTTTTTATGATAATAGAAATAAGAAACTACTACCGGGATGACCCATATCAGCATCAGCACCCACCCACCTTGCGGACCCCAAAAGGGAACATCCAGTGCAATCTGTGAATAGATGGCGCCGACCAGGTCAAATATCAAACCGGCATACGCCCATTCTTTTATTCCCGGAAAACCGGGGATAAGAATGGCAATAACTCCCAACATTTTCGCAACACCGATAAACTGAGTAAAATAATTTGGGAAGTGCATAAAGTCACGCATAAAGCTGACTGCATCCTTAGTAAGCAGGATATCCGGGATAGATGCAAACGCCATTAACCCAGCAGCAATAATGGTAGCAATCCAATAAATGATATTGTTTTTTTTCATATCGTTGGTTTTTGGTATCGAACAATAAATTCGACATTATTGTTTTGAAATACAATTCACCATCCAATTCACGCCAAACTTATCGGTGCAACTTCCATAGTATGCTCCCCAAAACATTTCCTTCAAGGGCATGGTGATTTTGCCTCCCCGGGCAAGCGCTTCAAATAATCTTTTTGTTTCCTGCCTGTTGTCCGGCTCCAGGCATATATAATAGTTGTTGCCAAAGTTTATTTTAAAACCCATTGATTCAGGAGCATCAGTGCCCATTAAAACATGGCCGCCTAACAATGTTAATTCAATATGCAGTATGAGTTTTTTATCTGCTGCCGATAATGGAGGTTGCCCTTCTGCGGGTGGAACATCGGCAAACCGTTGAATACCTTTACCGGAAAATTCTCCTCCGAAAACAGATTTATAAAACAAAAATGCTTTTTCTGTAATACCATTAAAATTCAAATAGGTACATGTTCTGGCCACATTAGTTGTGTTTAGTTGTTTGCGAATATTGATTTGAGCGCTGATATATGTTTCCAGTTTGGAAATATTTTGTCTCAATCCTTCATCAGCTTTGAATGTCCTGACTGTCCGGATAAATTCTTCTTTGGTATCAAACAGCATGTGCCATTTTATAAAAGTTTTGGCGCCTTGCTTTTCAAATTCAATCGTAGCAAGAAATTTCGGGACAGACATATGTTCGTAAACAATTTTTTTGTGTTTGATTATTTCTTTGAACACACTTTTGTTTTTATAATCAGTTCCATCGGGCCCATGTATGACTAAATTCCATTCACCTCCGGGTTTTACATCCATCATACTTATTGTGGTGCTGAAGCCGTTTGGCCCCCACCAATTTTTTATGTGATCCATATTGGTCCATACTTCCCATACTAATTCCACCGGTGCATTTAAAGTCCGGGTGAGAATGATTTCTCTATCGGCAGTGGGGGATGGGATGTTATTTTCTTTTTTTTGCGCCATGACTTTTTGATTTATTTCTTTTTTTGTTATGTAATTCGTCCAGGTAAATTTCGAGTGCGTCCAATTTTTGTGTCCAGAATTTTTTGTATTGTTCCACCCATTCAGAAACCTGGTTCAGCTTTTCCAGTTTTGCTTCGCAATAGCGATGACGGCCTTCCTGTTTTATAACAATGAGTCCGCATTCGGATAAAATTTTTATATGCTTGGAAATAGCAGGACGGCTCACATCAAATTTTTCCGCCACCCGGTTCAGGTGCAATGCTTCCTGAGCAATCATGTTGATGATTTCTCTTCGTGTTGGATCAGCAATAGCCTGGAATACATCTCTTCTCATTTTTTATTTACTCTTTAGTATTTAAAAAATCTTTTATTACGGCAGCAGTCAATTCAATAGTTTTTGAATCAGATGACGGGCTTTCTGCCGCACCCATGTATGAGCCATGTGCCGACGGAATTATCATCAATCTTGAATTGGGTATTAAGTTTGACATGGTAACAACATGACCACAGTTTATTACATCTTTATCTCCGCTCAGGATCAGTGTTGGATTTTTTATAGAACGGAGCAGGTCATCACTCCAATCAGTAAATCGAAGCATCCTGTCCCTGTCTTTGGTGAACATGGTAAATAATTTATTGCTGTCGGGGGTTATTTCCAGGAAAGCATCCCGTAATGGCTGCGGCATATCATTTAGTGTAGCATTTTTCATTCCATCAAAAAAACCGGGAGGAAAACCTTCTCTCTTATAAAATGTGGAAGCAATGATAAGCTTGTTTACTATTCCCGGGTGCCGGTTTACAATTTGAATGGAAGTATTACCTCCATTGCTGAATCCAAAGAAAGATGCTTTAGGAATTTTAAGGTTGTGTAGCAGACAGGCAATATCATCGGCATCTTGTTCAAAACTTTCCGGCGCATTTCTGTCATCAGTATGTCCATGCCCCTGCAGTTCGACTGCGATAATCCGGAAATTGTTTCTGAGTAAAGGTATCATTTTCCCAAAACTGGTTTCGATGGTAGAGCCGCCACCGTGAATTAAAACAAGTGGTTCTCCCATTCCATGAATTTCATAATACATGTTGATACCGTTTACTACTGAATACCCGGTTTTGAAATAGCTGCCGTTTGTCATGTTATTTTTATTTGATGAGTTATCTGCCGGTGTATTGTGGCAGGAACATATTAATAGAAATGATGCTCCAATAATTTGAGAGTTCAGTTTCATAATAATTTGTAAAGGGGAATACGTATTTACGTAACCAATCGGTTACAAATATAGGAAACCTTTTGGTTACACAAAATTTTTACAGGAAAATCTCCGAAACTAAGGATTCATCCGGGCAAACGCCTGTTTCAGCTCTTCAGGCCCAGCTTTGATCATGGCATCGCTGAACTGATAGGTGATTTCTGTTTTACCTTCTTTCAATTGTTCAAATGTGGTATCAATAAAACCGCTAACAGGGGGAGCATGATCATGGATTCCTTTTCCTCCCAGATCGGTATTTAGTGCAGGAGGTATCAATTCAATTACTTCAATATTTTTTTGTTTCAGCAAATAGCGGAGAGAAAGCGTAAAAGAACGCATGAATGCTTTGGTACCGCAATATACCGGTACTTTGCTCAGCGGGGAAAATGCCAGGCCGGAAGTTACATTTATGATTGTGCTGATTGAGGGCATTGTAGCAAATAAGGAACATAAATGGACTGGCGTTGTGACGTTGATCGCTATTTCATCTTCTGCTTTTTGAAAAAAATCCGCATCTGAAACGGACATCCAGTTTTGAATACCTGCATTGTTGATAAGCACATTCAACTCGCCATGTTCTTTTTGTATCCAATTAAAAAGATATTCTCTTCCTTTTAAAATAGACAGGTCAACCGCTCTGGTGATAAGCGATGGCAATTTTTCTTTTGCTTCTTTCAATACAGATTCTCGTCTTCCGCAAATGATCACGGTATTATCTTCCTTGATGAATCGTTCGGCTAATGCAAAACCAATTCCCGAAGCGCCTCCGGTTATCAGGATTTTATTTTTGGATAGCTTCATTTATAATTTTTAAGGAAAAAATATTTAGATGAATGATCCGGATTAAGTAATTGAAGAGCGATCAACAGGCTATGCAAATATAGCCCCGGTTTCCATATAATAAAATTTCCATATTTCGTACAGGGTAAATAAACAGCGATTATTCCCGTTCGTGTAATTAAAATAGCACATCGATCAAATTTGATCTTTGCATACAAGGATGAATTAAATTTACAAAACAAATTTCTTATTATGTCAACGTTTCAATTCAGAAAAAATACCCTTATTGCATTGTTTGCCGGCGGAACTATTATGTGCAGCTTTTGTACAGATAGAAGATCTGCTGCCGATTTTCAACTCAAATTGCCTACTGGTTTTAAAGCCATTACTGTTGTGGAGAAGTTGGGTGTCAACCGGCATATTGCGGTAAACAGCAACGGTGATATTTATGTAAAACTCAACCGGACAAAAGATGGTAAAGGGATATATGTGCTTCGGGATGTAATTGGAAAATATGAAGTGATAAAAAGTTTTGGAGACTACGGCGGTACCGGTATTGCTATTAAAAATGGGTATCTCTATGCTTCATCCAACAGCGAAGTATTTCGGTATAAATTAAACTCTAGTAATGAAGTAGCTGACCCGGATCACCCTGAAAAAATAATAACCGGACTTGTGGATGAGGGGGAACACAATGCTAAATCCATTGCATTGGATAATTCGGGAAATATTTTCGTAAACATCGGCGCACCGTCTAATGCATGCCAGGTGCTGGACAGGACAAAAGGTTCACCGGGCCAGGATCCCTGCCCAATTTTACAAAAGGCCGGCGGCGTATGGGAGTTTAAAGTAAATAAATTAAATCAGTCTTATGAGAATGGAATTCATTATTGCACCGGCACCCGTAATCTCGTGGGGTTGGACTGGAACAATTCGGTGAATCAGTTGTATGCTATGCAGCATGGACGGGATCAGTTAGCTGATTTATATCCCGATAAGTACACAACAGACCAAAGTGCAAATTTACCGGGAGAAGAATTTTTTGAAATAAAAAAAGGGAGTGATTTCGGCTGGCCATATTGTTACTACGACGAAAACCAAAAAAGGAAAGTATTAGGGCCAGAATATGGTGGCGATGGAAATAAGATTGGAAGATGTGCTGATAAAGATCAGCCATTGATGGCTTTTCCGGCACACTGGGCACCGAACGAATTATTGTTTTATACCGGTAATATGTTTCCGGCAAAATACCGTAATGGTGCATTCATTGCTTTTCATGGTAGCTGGAACAGGGCGCCGGAGCCGCAGGCTGGTTTCAAAGTGGTTTTTGTTCCTTTTAAAAATGGTAAACCTTCCGGCAACTATGAAGTGTTTGCCGATGGTTTTATGGGAACGGAAAGTGTGAAAGGGCCTGGGCAGGCTATGTATCGCCCTTGCGGGTTAGCAGAAGGCCCCGATGGTGCTTTATATATTTCCGATGATTCGAAAGGAAGAATATGGAAGATAGTGTATGGGAAATAAGATCAGAGTGATTTGTAAATCACCCCGCCTTTCATAACCAGTTTCACTTTCCTGATATTTTTTATATCTGCAGAAGGATCGCCATCCACTGCAATGATATCTGCAAACAATCCCTTTTTTATCCTGCCGATCTTATCCGCATAACCAAAGACATCAGCATTAACAGATGTTGCCGATCTTAAAACATCAACCGGTTTCATACCATATTCCACCATCATCTCCATTTCTCTTGCATTATCACCATGCCTGAATACTCCAATATCTCCGCCCATACAGATTGTAACTCCGGCTTGCAGAGCTAATTGAAAACTTTTTCTTTTATTGGCAATTATCTCCGGTTCCGGTTCAATTCCTTTTTTCCAGCCACGGTATTGCATGATGGCATCGCCGGCTGCCAGGGTAGGGCAGAGGGCAACTCCTTTTTCTTTCATCAGCTTAAACACTTCTTCAGTACCACCATCGCCATGCTCAATGGAATGTACGCCTGCTATGATGGAACGCATCATTCCTTCTGCTGTACCGGAATGTACTGTTACATATCTGCCGCTGCTGGCCGCAATCTTTACGGCTTCGGCAATTTCTTCCGTAGTAAATGTGGGTGCAGATTGTCCATTCACTCCCCACCTGTAATCGGCATAAACTTTTATTACATCAGCTCCTTTGCTGATCTGCGTTCTCACTTCTTCTGCCATTTCATCAATGTTGCTTACCTCTGCTGCCCCCTGCGGAAACGTAACATCCGGTGAAGGAGACTTTGGACCATAAGTTCCTTTTGCTACAATGGCTCTTGTGGCACAAATCATTCTCGGGCCGGGAACAACTCCTTTTTCTATAGCTCTTTTCAACCCCACATCATCATACATGGCGCCTTCAGTACCGAGATCTCTTACTGTAGTAAAACCTGCCATCAAAGTGGAATCAGCATGAGTGACGGCTCTCGCTGTTCGTTCTGCTCTTGATTCTTTTAATACCTGATCATCCCAACTGGTTTCGTTGTAAGGATGAAGGAACAAATGCGAATGTCCTTCTATCAAACCGGGGAGCAATGTCATGCCTTTTAATTCGATAACCTTTGTACCGGCAGGGAGTTTAAAATTCAGTATGCCGGCATTTTCGATTTTATTATTTTTTACCAGCACCACCCATCCGGTTTGCATTTGCTCACCATCAAATACTTTTTCGGGCTTCAGCAAAATGTAGTTGCCGGGATTTTGTGCCTTACAAAAAAGAATTGTAAGAAAAGCAAAGACAAGCAAAGAATATTTTTTCATTGAATTATTATAACGGTTATTTATCCAATTAATGAGAATTAACAGGCTTAAAGCTAAATTAAATTGCGGAGATAGTTTTAGATCAATCCCATCTTTGTTGCCTTTCCTATTAGTATGGCAGTATTCTTTGCTTCTAATTTTTCCAGCAGGCTTTTTCGGTGGGTATTTACGGTGGGGATGCTGATGAATAATTTTTCTGCAATTTCATTATTAGTTAATCCTTCTGCAATCAACAGCAGCACTTCTTTTTCCCTGCGGGAGATGGGTGGAATTTTATCGGCAGATGCTTTTAAAGCATTGCCCGCTTCCATGCTCAGGTAATTTTTTCCTGATGATACTTCAGCAATGGCCTCCAGCAATTCTTCCTTTGATGCATTTTTTAACAGATACCCCGAAGCCCCGTTTTCCAGCATATTACGGATGAATGCCTGCTGGTTAAACGTACTAAGTCCCAATACAAAAACCGAAGGATATTTTGCACGCACTTCCTTACACAAATCAATACCGCTTTTATCGGGCAGGTTAATGTCCATCAGGATTACATCCGGTTGTTGTTGTTTTAAAAATGCAAGACAGGATGAAGCATTGGTAGCATGGCCCATCCATTCAATATCTTTTTCATATTGTAAAAGAGAACGGATACCTTCTATCACCATATAATGATCGTCAACTATGAATACACTTGCTTTCATTTTTTTTTATTGAAGCCTTGAATGTTTTGCTACAATTACAAAGATGAATGAACAATTATCCATTATCAATTAAACATTAATTTCAATCAATACAGATGTCCCTTTTCCTTCACCACTCTGCACATCTATTTTCCCTTTTAAAAATTCAACTCTGTTTTGAATATTACTCCAGCCAATTCCGGTTGCCTGCTTTAATATTGCCGTGTCAAATCCTTTTCCATCATCTTCTACGGTTACCGATAATAGTTTTTCGGAATTTGAATATTGAGTTTGCACTAACACATTTTTCGCTGCTGCATGTTTGATGGCATTATTGACCAATTCCTGAACAATGCGGTAAATGGTTACTGATGTTGTTTGTTCTATCGCAGATTCATTCAACGACAAAGAATGATAGGTGGTGTGAATGACTCCACTTCGGTCAATCTCATTACAAAATTCTTTCAATGCTGTGTCTAATCCGTATTTCACCAATACTTCGGGCATCATGTTATGAGCCACACGGCGCATCTCTTTAATGGAACTGTCCAGCATATCTATGCTGCGTTCAAAAGCCTGTGCATTATCAGGCGTCATGATTAAATTTCCTTTCATATTGCTTAACGAGAATTTTATACCACTTAACATCCCACCCAGGCCATCGTGCAGGTCTTTAGCCAATCTGGTACGTTCCTGCTCTTCACCTTTAAGAACAGCTTCAGTAGCGGTGAGATGTTTTTCTGTTTCTAATTCGTCTATCCTTACCTGTTGTAATTTTTGCCTGTTCTTATAATTGCGGTAACTCAACAGGGAAATTAAAAGTACCGCAACAGCACTGCCCGCAAGAACGTAGTTGAGTGTATTCTTTTGATGAAGCTGCGCCTTTTGTATCTGAATCTGTGCTTCTTTTTTCTGCGTCTCGTATTTTGCTTCAAGGTCTTCGGTGTAGAAATTCAGTTCCTTCAGGTTTAATGTGCTTTGCAGCGAATCATATTTATAAGCATAGTCTTCCGCTTCTTTAATTCTGTTCTGTGTAAAATAAAATTTTGAATAGGTATTGTATAAATTTCCCAGAGCGTCTGTGGCATCTTCTTGTATGGCAATGGCAATACCACTATCTAATTGCCCTTTTGCATCGGGATATTCTTTTTTTAAAATATATCCGAGCGCTTTGGCTCCATGTATCTCGGCAATAGTTTTTTTATCGGGCATTTGTTCATCTATATGATCCAACATGCCTATGTACTTTTCTACTTCAGATACATTATTCTTTTTAAAATTATTATATGAAAGATTGATCAATGCATAAACAGTATTCACAGCATCTTCTTCCCTTTGAGCAATGTCTAACTGTTTTGTGTAAAAATAAATACCACTATCAATTTTGTGTAAATCGGTATAAGCAGTAGCCATATTATTTAGGCCCATCATCACCGCATAGGTATTGTTGAATTTCTCTCCATATTCAATAGCCTTTTTAGAATATAGAATCGTTTTATCATATTGCTTGAGATTGTAGTACGTATTGGAAGCCGTGAGGTTGCGAATGGGAAAGCTGGCGCTGTCTTTTGTCTTTTCAGACAATTCCAGGCATTTTAATGCGTAATCAATCGCCTGCCGGTAATTCCCGAAATGGTTATATATGGCTGCGAGGTTGTTGTAGGTTTTTGCACGTAGTTTGTCATTATTTTTTTTCTCAGCAATATCCAGGTTTTTTAAAGCGTAAGCGCTTGCGTTTTTATAATCATTGTTGTAATAATAATATTCTGCAAAAGCTGTATTGATATATGGATCGCAGGCGGTAATCTTCTTTTCCTTTGCAAAATCTTTAGCCTTATTCATGTATAAAAAGGCGCTGTCAAAATTCTTTGTGGCATACACGGCGCTCACCTTAATCAGCAACATGATTTTTGTGGAATCATCCTTAGCTGCCGGCAGCAACTTCAGCAGGCTGTCTTTCTTCAATTCAGGCTGGGCCTGTACAAAAAAATGAGAGTCTGTTATCAAAATCAGTAAAAGGAAAATACATCTTTTCATCCGGCTAAAAATTGGTTATACCAATGTACAAAAGAAAACAAATTCAGGAACCGGTGTATCATCTTTTTTAATGATTTTTTGAAATAAGGCCACAAAGGGACTCCAGGATATTTTCTTTGTGCTGCTTCGTGTCTTGACGCCTTAGCAGCAATAAAAAAATCATCTTTTTTAATGATTTCATCTCCTTTGTAACCCATCTACTTTTACTGTGCAAAATTTAAACTAATTAAAAATAAAGAACATGAAAGCAATCTTCTTATTCGTAGCTGCATTTATCTGTACTGGTGCTTTTGCCCAAACAAAAGCCATCTATGGTTATTTCTCCAAAAGTGACGGCAGTAAAATTTATGGTACATCCACCAGGCGTGGGTTTGAAAAACAAATAATAGTAGCAAGCTATACAGGTGGCTCCGATAATAGTGCAACTATTGAAATAGAAGTGCCAACCAGCTCTTATGTAGCAGATTTTCGCAATATTATGAATGCCTCCATACAACCAGCACCTACAGTATCAAAGCCAATAGCAAAACAAACAACAGTAAAAGTGCCCTCATCTACCCTTGCAAATTCAACAGTAAAAACACAGTTGGATAAAACAGATTTAATAGTAAAAGCTACTCCTGTTCCTGCCATTTCAAAAGTGGTAATTACATTCACGCAATACGATGCCGGCGCCATCGATTGGATTACCAGGATAATTGTTTTGGAAGATGTAAAAGTACAAGCCGTAACCGATGAAGGTGTAAACGGCACAAGCAAAATAAAATTAATAGGCAATCGCATTGGTTGGGCTTACTACTCGGTGCCCACAGCTCCGTATTCACCTGCGCAGCCTGTTCCAACAGCTAATGTAACCAAATCGGGGTGGAATGTGATTGCTAATTGTTCGTGGACCAATTTTTAATTCTAAACCATCAAATTAAAATGCCCGATGAAAAATATATTCATTTTACTTACTCTCACATTTCACACAATGATGGCCTTCTCTCAAAAAAATAGTTTCGGCATCATTAATTACACCGCACCTTCCGGCTACGAGTTAATCAATAATGAAAATGTACTTACTTATTATAAAGAAGATAAAAGTACGGGTACTTACTGCAATATTTTTATTTACAAAATAATGCCCGGGCATGGCAGTGTACAGCAGGATTTTGATTTTGCCTGGATCAATTTAATGCAGGCGCCGTTTAAGTTTACAAGCCAGGCAAACATGCAGCCTGCAGCGGTTTTAAAAGGATGGCAGTTTTTAATGGGCACTACTATTTACTCCGACAATGGCGTAAAAACCATGGCCATGCTCACCAGTTTTAGCGGAGAAAATACCATGCAAAACGTTTGCATACTCTCCAACTCCGACAGCTATAAAACCGATATTGAAAATTTTATTGCATCGGTGGATGTGTCGAAAGATATTTCTGCACAAACAACAACACAAAATACAGATACTGCAGTTACAAATAATACAACACAAACCGATACAATAAATGATACAGGAAATAAAAGTTTTTATTCAATCGTAACTCCACCAACCTGGAGTTTAAATGCTACCGGGAATAGTTTAATGTTGGAAAAAAATGCAAGAGACGGAAAAAGAGTCATTGAATTTATGAATATGATACAATCAACAGGTGATTTAGCAAAAGATATGGAACATATTTTTTTTGAGGTTTTTGATGGATGGCAACTCCACAATAGCCCAACAAATTCCTTATTTGAAAATGCCACTAACGAAAAGGGGCTTACTTGCCAGGGGTTAAATTATTATATGTTATCCAATAGCATTAGTAAAAAAGGGATGCAAAATGGCGATGTAATAACTGCTACCATTTTACTTGTTCAGGTAGGAGATAAAGTGGCTATTATTAATGCCACAGATAATATTCTTGGAAGCGAAGTTCAAATGGCGTTGAATTTTTTATTGTACAATTTGAAAATAAAAGGTATCGCTGATAAAAATTTGGATTATAAAAAACAACTTATTGGTACATGGGGAAACAGCAGTGGAACGGTAAACAATAACTTGAAATTTGTTACAAGCTATACCGCCGATGGTAAATATTATACATTATCAGAATCATCTTATACTGTAGGATATGACTATTACTATGATTTAATTAAACACAAGCAATTTAAAAGTTCAGGGTCTTTCAACTTCAACAAAAATGTATTGGAGAGAAAATTTAGTTCGGGAGGCATGTCAAAATATTTTATCAGGTTTTTCTCTACTAAGTACGGCAATTTTGAATGGAAAAATAATATGAATTTATATGAAGTGGATTATGATAAAACGAGGATAAATAGTTATACTTATTTTCAAAAAATTGACTAAACAGCCAGTTTGTTCCGCACAACCAATAATAATGATTACAATGAAAAAAATATTTTCGGTTCTATTTATTTATTTCTTCTTACTCCAATATAGCTTAGCCCAGCGCAGCGATGGTGAATTGAACAGAGATTCTGTTGTAGGATGGAAATATATAAGCAACCCAATCAACCCCAAGGCTGTTTACAAACCTATCAAAAGTCAGTACGCCAAAGGCGCAACTTATTCAGTGTGGCAGCAGCAAGCTTCGGATATCCTCATCAATTGGATACAACAATCCTATCTGCCACGTGGCTTAGTCATGCGTACTTTGGCAAAAAACGATGAGCGTTGGGATATTGATGGAAACGGTCCGTTGCATAGCTATGGCGTAAACTTCCTGGGCTATTCTGCAACATTTGTCAATGGCAAAATTAATCTGAAATGTTGCGAACAGGGAGAAAGATTAGCTGCCGGCTTTAATGTTTTTCCCGGCCTTTATATTAAGGGCTTTAATCCCGGTAACGTATATTTTTTTGCAGAACAGGCACAGTTTAGCTCTGGAGATGATGATGCCCAACTTTCTAAAGAGGGAATTGATAAGAAAATTCAACGCCATGTATATCCCTACCGCACTTATTTAGATCATTATCACAACAACGGCAACCAGGTGTTTAAGATGGGTGTGGTAATTGCTAAAAATGGCGAATGGCCTTTTAAGCCGGTGCTGGTAAAAGAGGCAATTGCCTATTATCAACAGCAATTGGCCGCATACCCCGATTTGCTTAAGTATGATTATGATCACCAAATAAAGGAGATTAATGCCGCCATAGATCGTTTGAAACCTTATTACAACGAGCCGGCAAAAATTCTCAACAAACGCATTTTAAAAGATGATAAGGAACATTCGGCGGTGAGCCCTGTGGATATTATAAATGGGAAAAATATTGATAAAACATTTCCGGAGTATTTTATGCTGGTATCTGCCACACAACAAACTATTGACCAAACGAAGAAAGATAATCCGCTTTGGGTGTATTTTAATTTAACACCCCAAAATATAACGCTGGAAGAAAATCTCTCTAAATACGATACAAAATTTGGAACAGGAACAACACACATGGTATATTCTTTATTGAACAATTTGAATTACGATTATATTTCTCAATGGCTTTCTGATCCGGC
>JAFEAF010000024.1 GCA_018266555.1 Bacteroidota bacterium
TCCGAATTTTTATAAAAGAGCTTTTTTGAACAAGATCCCAACAAGTTGGAACAGGAGCAGCATTCTACACCCAACAGGATGTCGGATATCACTGATCCTCCTTTTATTCAAGGACGGCAAAGATAGGTTTGCCATGGTTTTTTGCCAAAAAGATTTCAGTACATATTTTCATGAAACCTTATATTTTATCATAAAATTCTCATTGTTATTTAATCCTTAATTTAGCCGCTCATTTCACGCCTATGCCCACCGATGCAAACAGACAGTTTTTGGATTTTGAAAAGCCAATCAAAGACCTCATTGATGAAATTGAGAAACTGAAACATACTGCTGAAAAGACAAAAGTGGATATGAGTGAGGCTATAGGGAAATTACAGGAAAGCATTCTTGAAAAAAGAAAAGAAATTACCCAGCACCTCAGCAGTTGGCAGCGGGTTCAACTGAGCCGGCACCCGGACAGGCCTTATACCATGAAATTTGTGGATAAGATGACAACAAACTTCATTGAACTTTTTGGAGACAGAAATGTAAGAGACGATAAAGCAATGGTTGGCGGTTTTGCCATGCTGGATGGCGACACAGCGATGATCATTGGCCAACAAAAAGGAATAAACACTAAGTCAAGACAAATCAGAAATTTTGGTATGGCAAACCCCGAAGGCTATCGAAAAGCTTTGAGGCTGATGAAACTTGCAGAAAAATTCGATAAACCTATTATCACTTTAATTGATACACCAGGTGCCTACCCGGGGTTAGAAGCAGAAGAAAGAGGGCAAGGGGAAGCTATTGCAAGAAATATTTATGAAATGATTCGGTTGAAAGTTCCAGTAGTATGTGTGATTATCGGAGAAGGAGCCAGCGGCGGTGCATTAGGGATTGGAGTAGGTGATCGGGTGTTTATGATGGAGAATACCTGGTATTCTGTAATTTCTCCAGAAAGTTGTTCCTCAATTTTATGGCGAAGCTGGGATAAAAAAGAAATAGCTGCTGAGCAATTACGATTAACCGCCAATGAAATGCTGGGTTTTGGTTTGATTGATGGAATTATCCCCGAACCTTTGGGTGGTGCTCATTGGGATTATAATGAGGCTGCTCAAATTTTAAAAAATCATATTGTGCCAGTGATAAAAGAATTAAAACAAATCCCTGCAGAAAAAAGAATTGATCAACGTATTGAAAAATTTGGAAAAATGGGGTTTTGGGAAGAGGTTGACTGAGCCTGAGGTCAGGAGCCCGGAGAGTTTTGTTTAATTGTTGGCTTTTTAAATTTTGAAGTTGAAAATTTAGAGTATAATATATTTCTTTTGATTATTAAATTTCAGTATGTCGCTGAGAGAAAAATTTCGTGGTACCGGGGTAGCGATTGTCACTCCATTCCATCAGGATGGCTCTATTGACTGGGGCTCCTTTGAAAAAATCATTAATCATATCATCCATGGTAAATGTGAATCCATTGTTGTATTGGGTACCACGGGTGAAAGCGCTACGATTCATGGAAAGGAGAAGCAGGAAGTTTTCTCATTTGTTAATAAGATCAATGCAGGCCGTGTGGCTTTGTGCGCCGGTATCGGCGGAAATGATACCCATGAAGTAATTGAAGGATTCAAAACTTTTGATCTGAAAGGGTATGATTCCATCCTCTCTGTTTCCCCCTATTACAATAAACCGAACCAGGAGGGCTTATTTCAACATTTTAAATCATTAGATGCGGTGACGCCTTTGCCAATTATAATGTACAATGTTCCATCACGAACGGGCATGAATATATCAGGAGAAACACAGGTGAGAATAGCAAATGAATGTAAAAATATTTTTGCAACGAAAGAAGCCAGTGGCGATTTTGCCCAGATCAATTATATAATTAAACACAAGCCTGCTGATTTTATGGTACTCAGCGGTGATGACCCGATCACATTGCAGATGATAGCGGCCGGTGCAGAAGGGTTGATTTCGGTCGTCGCCAATGCTTATCCGATGGATTATTCTGATATGATTCGGCTTTGCCTTTCCGGTAATTTTCAGGATGCACAGAAACTGCATTATAAATATATTGAGATCATTGCCTCAATGTTTGCTGAAGGCAGCCCAAGCGGAGTAAAGGCATATCTTTCTGAGATGGGATTATGCGGAAACTATTTCCGCCTGCCGGTTTGGAAAGTGAGTGATAAGCATCATCAAAAAATCAGGGAGTTAATGAAAACCGTAAGAGGATGATTCGAATCATTACCGGTTTAATTTTTTTATTGTTGACGAATGATTATTGCTTTGGTCAGAACAATGTGCGTCTTGTTATCAAATCATCTCCCCCTTACCAGCCTTCTAATTCAGAAATTTATCTCGCCGGCACTTGCAATGGATGGAACCCGAATGATAAAATCTTCCGGTTTTCAAAAAATGATTCCGGGTTATATTTTCTTGATATGAAACTGTTCAAAGGCTCTTATGAATTTAAATTAACCGGAGGTGATTGGAATAAAGTGGAATGTACGGCCAAAGGTGTTGATATTCCCAACAGAAAAATTGAAATTGATGCTGATACGGTCATTTCTGTCAATGTTGAAGGCTGGAAGGATCATTTTACAAATGGGTCAATAAAACCTAAAAGTACAGCAGGTAAAAATGTTCATATACTTGATTCTGCTTTTTGGATACCTCAATTACACCGCAAAAGAAGAATTTGGATTTATTTGCCCGATGGTTATGCCACTTCTAAGCTGAAATATCCTGTTTTGTATATGCAGGACGGACAAAATATTTTTGATGACGCTACATCATATTCAGGAGAATGGGGTGTGGATGAATGTCTTGATACCATGATAAAAAAATGTATCGTCGTAGCTATTGATAATGGCCTGGATAAACGATTGAATGAGTATTGCCCTTATGATTTTTCTCTTACCGGTATTGCCGCTACTTATTCATCTAACAAAGGTGAAGGGAATCAATATTTGGATTTTCTTGTCAAAACTTTGAAACCACTTATTGATAAAAAATACAGGACATTAAGAGATAAGAAACATACATTTATTGCCGGAAGTTCCATGGGAGGCCTGATCTCCATGTATGCACTTTTGAAATACCCGGATATTTTCGGGGCAGCAGGTGTTTTTTCACCGGCATTTTGGGTAGGACCAAAAATCTTTGATGATATTCTGAAAAAAGGCAATAAGGTTCATTCACGAATTTATTTTTATGCCGGCGGTGAAGAGAGTAAGACGATGGTACCTGATATGATTAAGGCTGAAAACGAAATAAAGCAGGTATCAAAACCTGTTGATAATTTCGTTTCTGTTATTGATAGTAATGCAAAACATAACGAAACGGCATGGAGAAAACAATTCCCCGGATTTTATTTATGGCTGATGGATAAAAAATCTTATGCGATTAAATAGTAAAAGTTTATTTATACTATACTAAATACGTTACTCCTTCTAATGCCAGTTCTGTATTTTCAAAAACTGATCTTGCTTCTTTTTCAAATTCTTCCAGTGTATCATACTTGCTGCTGAAATGACCGATGATAAGCTTTTTCACATTTGCTTTTTTTGTTATCCATGCTGCCTGGCTTGATGTGGAATGGAAACGGGCAGCAGCTCGTTCTGCCAGGTTGTTAAGATAAGTGGTTTCATGATAGATCATATCTGAGTTTTCAATATGCGGAATAATGGACTCATCATATTTTGTGTCTGCACAAAATGCATACATTTTTCCTTTAGCACCTTCTGCTGTTACCTGTTCATTCCTGATGATGGTTCCGTCCTTCTTTGTATAATCTTCACCATGTGTGAGCCGGTCATAAAATGAGGAGGGTATGTCAAACTCCCTTGCTTTATCCGGAAGTAAACGGCGCAATCTTTTCTTTTCAGCAAAAACAAATCCGTAACATTCGATACGATGATTGGTATGGAAACATTTTACAGAAAACTTTTCTTCATCCAGCAATACACCTTCATTTCGAATAGTATGAAAATATAGATTATAGGGAAGGGTAGTATCTGCTACTTTCAATTGGAGCTCAATAAGCTGCTGCAGTGGTGATGGAGCAAAGATGTGCAGATCCTGCTGGCGATTAAGCAATCCAAAACTATTGATCAGGCCTACGAGCCCGAAATAGTGGTCGCCATGAAGATGGGAAATGAAAATATGAGATATTTTACTACGTCTGATTTTATAGTGGATCATTTGTATCTGTGTGCCCTCCCCGCAATCCACAAGGAAACTGGTACCGTCCGTTGTCACTACCTGGCTGGTAGGGTGTCGGTCAAATGCAGGGACTGCAGAATTATTTCCAAGGATGGTGACTGCGAGCATGAATAAAAATAAAAATAAAAAATTTAAAATTCCAAAAACACAGGATGGCAGGTGCAAATCAATTTTTGAATTTTTAATTTTGACTTTCTCCCTCCCCGTCCATCATTTCTCTTTCAATCTCTTCCATCTGAACAATATCAAAAGCTTCGCTTTGGGTGGGTGTAACGTTCATCATTTCCAAAAGTTCATTCTCGTCTAAAAATTTTTCAACAGTTTTCTGAAGTTCACAAATAACAAAAGAGGCATTGCTTTCATAAAATTTTTGCTGCAATTTTACCAGGGCTTCAGCAGCAGCATTATCAATGGAATTAATGTCTTTTAATGTGACTATTACGTTTTTAACCTGTTTGCCCGACAGTAAAACGTCATTTTGCAGGGGAGATAGTAAATATTGGGTAAGCTCTTCTGTCATAGTAGCAGAAAGGGTTGGCCCCGGCACCGTGATGACATGAAATTTCTCTTTGGTATCTCTTTTGAAGTTCATAGCAATTAAGTTTATCAACAATCCGTTTAAAATTACGTGAAAACTGTTGTCAAATTTATTTGTTAATATTGTATCACAACCAATTATCTTAAAAATGGATAATAATTTTTCCGCACAGGTAAAAGAAATTATATCGTTCAGCAGGGAAGAAGCTTTACGGTTGGGAAATGATTTTATCGGAACCGAACATTTGTTGCTCGGCCTGATCCGGGAAGGCGATAATACTGCAGTCCGTATCCTGAAAGCTTTTAATGTTGACCTCTATGAATTGAGAAAAGAAATTGAGCTCGCCGTTAAAGACAAAACAGGAAAAAATATTGCAAATATTAATAGCCTCCCGTTGACCAAGCAAGCAGAGAAAGTGATTCGGGTTACCGTATTGGAGGCAAAGGCTTTAAAAAGTGCAACCGTGGAAACAGAGCATCTTATGCTTTCCATTTTGAAAAACAAAGAAAATATAGCTACCCAAATTTTAAATCAATTTGACGTGGATTATGACTTATTCCGGCAGGAGTTAGGCATTGTAAAATCCAATGACCCCCGTGCTGAATTTACCGATGAGAATGATGATGATTTTGATGAAGAAAAAAAATATTCAGGACAAAAAGCAAGCCGCCAGCAGGGAGCTGCTAAAAGTAAAACCCCCGTATTGGATAATTTTGGAAGAGATATCACCCGTATGGCTGAAACAGGATCATTGGATCCTATCGTAGGCCGGGATACGGAAATAGAAAGAGTTTCCCAAATACTTTCCCGCAGGAAAAAGAACAACCCAATACTGATTGGTGAACCGGGAGTAGGTAAAACTGCAATTGTGGAAGGCCTGGCGCTTCGCATTGTACAAAGAAAAGTTTCCAGGGTTTTGTTTGATAAAAGAGTCATCTCACTTGACCTGGCGGCCCTGGTGGCCGGTACAAAATACCGGGGACAATTTGAAGAAAGGATGAAAGCAATCATGAACGAACTGGAGAAGAACCGTGACGTAATCCTATTTATTGATGAATTGCATACTATTGTTGGAGCCGGAGGAGCCAGTGGATCACTGGACGCTTCCAATATTTTCAAACCTGCATTGTCCCGTGGGGAATTGCAATGTATTGGCGCTTCCACTTTGGACGAATACAGGATGTATATAGAAAAAGACGGCGCACTGGACAGGCGTTTTCAAAAAGTAATGGTGGAGCCTCCAAGTGTAGATGACACCATTCAGATATTAATAAACATCAAACCTAAATACGAAGATTATCACAATGTATCCTTCAATGATGATGCAATCCAGGCTTGTGTAAAACTGAGCGATCGTTATATCACAGATCGGTTACTGCCTGACAAAGCCATTGATGTAATGGATGAGGTAGGAGCCAGAGTGCACTTAAAAAATATAAATGTGCCCAAAAATATTCTTGACCTGGAAAAGAAAATTGAAGATGTAAAGAATGAAAAAAACAAAGTGGTGAAGAGCCAAAAATTTGAAGAGGCTGCTTCACTTCGTGATACGGAAAAACGACTTCAGGAAGATCTGGAAAAAGCAAAAGGAGAATGGGAGGAGGAGAGCAAGCATAAGCGTTACCCCATCGGTGAGGAAGACATTGCAGAAGTAGTGAGCATGATGACCGGAATACCAGTGAAGAGAATGGTGGAAGCTGAAACGGAGAAACTGCGTAAGATGTCTGAAGATATGCAAACGATGGTAGTGGGCCAAATTGAAGCTATCCAAAAAGTAGTAAAAGCGATTCAGCGTAACCGGGTGGGTTTAAAAGATCCCAAAAAACCAATCGGTACTTTTATTTTCCTCGGCCCTACCGGGGTGGGCAAAACGGAATTGGCTAGATCATTAGCGAGATATATGTTCGATTCGGAAGATGCATTGATACGCATTGATATGAGTGAATACATGGAGAAATTCACCGTCAGCAGATTAATTGGCGCTCCGCCGGGATATGTTGGTTATGAAGAAGGCGGCCAATTAACAGAAAAAGTAAGACGCAAACCGTACAGCGTGATTTTGCTTGACGAAATTGAAAAAGCACATCCTGACATTTATAATATCCTGTTACAAGTACTTGATGACGGGCAATTGACCGATGGATTAGGAAGAAAAGTGGATTTCAAAAATACACTCATCATCATGACATCGAATATCGGTGTTCGCCAGTTGAAAGATTTTGGTGATGGGGTAGGGTTTGCTACTCTGGCCAAAACACAAAGCGTAGATGAAAATAATAAAGCGGTAATTGAAAAAGCGTTGAAACGCACTTTCTCTCCTGAATTTTTGAATCGTATTGATGATGTAGTCATCTTCAACAGCCTGACCCGTGATCATATCTTCGAAATCATTGATATTTTAATGAAAGGGGTGATGAAGAGGCTGAGTAATCTTGGTTTTGGTTTGGAACTTACCGAAGAAGCCAAAGCGTTCCTGGCTGAAAAAGGGTACGATCAGCAATTTGGCGCCCGGCCTTTGCACCGAGCCATTCAAAAGTATCTTGAGGATCCATTGGCAGAGGAAATATTAAACCTGCATGTAAAAGCCGGTGACCTTCTGATTGCCGATGTAGATAAAGAAAATAATAAACTTACTTTTTCATTCAAAAAGAAGGCGGAAGAAAAGTCGAAGGCATAATAAACCGTATATAACTTTTTAAGGAGTCATTTGCACCGGCAAATGACTTCTTATTTACCGGTATTGGGAGACATCCTTTATTTTTAGCACTTTTGTTCTGTATTCATTTATGAAAAAAATCATCATCACCATTGACGGATGGTCCGCATGCGGCAAAAGCACTTTGGCTAAACAATTAGCTAAGGCTTTGGATTATGTATATATCGACAGTGGCGCTATGTACCGGGCCGTTACTTTATATTTTTTAAGAAATCATGTGGATTGGACAAATCTGAAAGAAGTAAATAAGGCACTGAAAAATATAAACCTCCGGTTTATTTTCAATCCTGTCAGCAAAGCCACAGAAATTTATCTCAATGAAGAAAATGTAGAATATGTGATCCGTGATTTAGTAGTAGCAGAAAAAGTTAGCGAAGTGGCAGCAATAAAAGAAGTAAGAGACTTTGCCGTAAAACAACAACGGAAAATGGGCAAGGACAAAGGAATTGTAATGGATGGCAGGGATATCGGAACGGTGGTATTTCCCAAAGCAGAATTAAAAATATTTATGACTGCTGATAATACAGTCCGGGTAGAGCGAAGGTTTAAAGAGTTAGTTGAAAAAAATCCTAACATTACTATTGAAGAAGTTAAAGCAAATCTTGAAATGAGAGATTATATTGACTCTCACAGAAAAGTAAGCCCGTTAAAGCAAGCGGAAGATGCCATCATTTTAGATAATACAAACCTGACCGAAAGAGAACAGTTTAAGAAAGCAATGGAACTTGTAAAAGAAAGATTATGAATTCAATCTTTGTTACATTATTGAGCTGTATTTTTCTTCACTGCCAGTAACTCTATTTCAAATATTAATGTGGAGCCTCCGGGTATAGCACCATAATCAAACTCACCGTAACCTAATGTATATGGAATAAAGAATTTATAAATGGAACCCACAGTCATAAGTTGCAGGCCTTCTGTCCACCCACGAATCACCCCGTGCATAGAAAAAGTAATCGGACGCCCGGACGAGTAAGAGCTTTCAAATTCAGTTCCATTAATAAATGATCCCCGGTAATGACAGGTTACCGAATCGTTGATTGCGGGTATTTCACCAGTTCCCTCTTTAATCACTTCATATTGCAAACCACTGGCAGTGGTTTTTACCCCAGGCCTGGTTTTGTTTGCTGCTAAAAATTTTTTTCCAGAATCAATAGCCGGTTTTACTTTTTCTGCCTGCAGTTGAAACATATACCGGTTCATGATCCTGTTTGCAGTTTCATCGTTGAACAACACATTTTTTCCTTTCAATACATCGTTCACTGCTTTGGAAAGATAAGCGGTGTTGATATCTTTTACACCCTGGCTTTTATAATAATTGGCGAATGACATTCCGCAGGCATAGCTCACAGAATCCTGGAATGTTTTCAATATTGCTTTCTGTGCTGCGGGATTTGCAGTTGTATTCGTTTTCGTCTTCGATTTTGCACCTGATTGTGCAAGAACCAGGTTTGTCGCAAAGGAAAATAAAGGAAGGATTAAGATATTTTTTTTCATGTTTCATGATTAATGAGCAAAAATAAAGGTTGACCGGCAAATTCAAATAACGCCAATCAAGTAATTTCGCAAGGAGTATGATACGTTCTTCTCTTTTATTGTATCGCAATGCATATTCCGGTCTTTCTCGTGCTATCTGGTGGCAGGCGCTGGTGATGTTCGTAAACAGAAGTGGCACGATGGTCATTCCGTTTATGACGGTATATCTGACCTATCATCTTCATTATACTATTGCACAGGCAGGTTTGGTGATGGCGGCATTTGGGGTGGGTTCCATATTAGGCGCATTTGCCGGTGGCAGAATTTCTGATAAAATCGGATTTTATCCTGTTCAGTTCTGGAGTTTGTTTTTTAATGGTGTTATGTTTATAGTATTAGGTCAAATGAGAACATTATGGCATATTGAACTTTGTATTTTTATAATGAGTTCTGTTGGAGAATCTTTTCGCCCGGCCAATGCTGCCGCCATCGCTGCATACAGTGATGACTCAAACCGTACCCGTTCCTATTCTTTAAACCGACTCGCTGTAAATCTTGGATTTTCCATTGGCCCGGCCCTGGGAGGTATTCTTTCATCAATAAGTTATCAATTACTTTTTTGGGTAGATGGGATCACCTGCGTTTTTGCAGCCATTTTATTGCGGGTATTTTTAAAACCTGTGCAAAAACAAACAATTCAAAAGCAAGAGCAAATTAAAATTCCTGAAAAGGAATCTGTTTTTAGCGATGGAGTGTACCTGCATTTTATGTTATGTGTACTCCTTGTTGCGTTTTGTTTCCTGATGCTTTTCAGCATGGTGCCGGTTTATTTTAAAGACAAGATGCATTTGAATGAATCATTTATCGGTATGATCCTGGGTATGAATGGGCTCATCATTG
>JAFEAF010000025.1:0-29310 GCA_018266555.1 Bacteroidota bacterium
GAAAAATGATCCTGACGGCGGCGTTATTGTGGATCCGGATGCAAAACTGGAAGAAGAGTTGATTGTTCGTCCTACCAGCGAGACAATCATCTGGAATACTTATAAAGAATGGGTGCAGTCTTATCGTGACCTGCCATTACTGATCAATCAATGGTGTAACGTGGTGCGTTGGGAAATGCGTACCAGGTTGTTTTTACGCACAGCAGAATTTTTGTGGCAGGAAGGACATACAGCACATGCTACTGCTGAAGAAGCTATAGAAGAAACAAAAAGGATGCTGGGTGTTTATGCTACGTTTGCAGAAGAGTTTATGGCTTTACCGGTAATTCGTGGCGTGAAAACAGAAAGCGAACGATTTGCCGGCGCAGCGGATACGTATTGCATTGAGGCTTTGATGCAGGATGGAAAAGCATTGCAGGCAGGCACATCTCATTTTCTCGGACAAAATTTTGCAAAAGCTTTTGATGTAAAATTTTTGAGTAAAGAAAACAAGTTGGATTATGTATGGGCTACCAGTTGGGGTGTCAGCACCAGGTTGGTAGGAGGTATGGTGATGGCACATAGCGATGACCAGGGATTGGTAATGCCACCAAAAATTGCGCCGTTGCAGGTGGTGATTGTTCCGGTGTATAAGGGTGATGAAAAAAAACAGGAGATCAATGCTAAAGCAAGGGAGATTATGGATAATATAAAAAATCTTGGTATCAGTGTTAAGTTTGATGATAATGATAATACAAGGCCGGGATGGAAATTTGCAGAATATGAAATGAAAGGAGTTCCGGTCAGGCTGGCGATAGGAGCAAGGGATCTTGAAAAAAACCAGGTGGAAATAACCCGACGTGATACAAGCGAAAAGAAAACGGTGCATGCCGATGGAATTTCACAGTATGTAGATCGTTTGTTAATTGATATTCAGAATAATTTATTTAATAAAGCAAAGGCATTCCAGCTATCGCATATTACACCTGCAAATACCTGGAGCGAATTTGAAAAACTACTGGATGAAAAAGGCGGCTTCATTTCAGCACATTGGGACGGCACGGCTGATACAGAAGCAGCGATCAAAGAAAAAACAAAGGCAACTATCCGTTGTATTCCATTGGATAATCCACAGGAGAATGGCAAATGTATTTTGACCGGAAAACCATCATCTCAAAGAGTGTTGTTTGCAAGAGCCTATTGAATTAAAGACAGTTTCATGCTTCAAAGCAAAATAAAAATTCGCATGAATGTCTATTTGATTTACATTTATCGGCATATAAATATTTATTATGCAGATGCCCCAAACCCCACCGCCACCTACTGGTTCCTTGTTTCAATTAAATATTGATACTAATGCCCATCAAACCCTGCGCAGTGCTTCATCCTGGTCCAAAGTATTAGGCATCATAAGCCTGATATTGGGTATTTTGTTTATTTTCCTGGGAGTACTTATGAAATCTGCTGCTAATGGTAATGACAGGTTAGGAGTAGATGCTGCCTTGCTTGGAAATGCAGGCATGGTTGTTTATATAATACTTGGACTGGTAATGATCATCAGCTCTGCATTCTCCCTGAATTTTGGTAATAAAATCAGCAGGGCACTTCGATCAAATGATCAGTATTCATTAGCTGCAGGCTTTGCTGCGGCAAGAAACTTTTTTGCTTTGTGGGCTATACTTTGTATTCTTTTCCTTTTGCTTTTTATTCTCGCAGTAGTTCAGTTGGCAACAACAGCCAGATAGTACCTGAAAAATTTGAATCAAATGACCGGATTATTTTACAGACAGGTAATTGTAATCTTTTAATAACACTTCCAGGAAATCGAAAGGAGACAATGACGACTGTATCTGGAGATGATTTTTTATTTTTTCGCTGGCGGCTTCTGCAATTTTAAAATCTCCTTTTTTTCGTGATGTTTCTAAAATACTTTTAATAGCATTGATATCTTTATCGCTCAGCCGCATGATCTGAGGAAAAACGGGAACGTAATTGTCTGACACATCAATAAATACCGTGTCGGTAATACTTCCCCTGGTGCTTGTACGGATAAGTATTGTTTTGGCAAGAATATCTCCCAATCGTTGCCCCTTTTTGGAGCTGGCTACTAATACCACATCTGCTCCCAAAAAAACAAAAGCAAGCAAAGCAAACCAACGAAGTGTGGGAATGAAAATAAAAACATTTGGGCCATAGGAGGCATACAAAAAAATAAGCAAAATCACAGTATAGTCTGACACCCGGAGCAACCAACGAATAATAAACTGGCTTATCGAAGGCTTACTGCCTCCTTCGCTTACTACACGGATTCCCATAATTTTTTTCCCAATACTTTGCCCTTTCATGGTAATCTCACAAAAAAGGTGGTACACAAATACAGGTACCATAAAGATCAGTCGTAGGAATGAGTAATCATAAAGGTCATTGTCCGAATAACTATGGTTTCCGGAATATAAATTTCGCATGATAGCTCCGGCAATGATGAGATAAAGATAAATGACTACCAGGTCAATAATGAGTGCAAAAAATCTTCGGTAAAATTCAGGAATCTCAAATTCAAGGTCAATATTGAAATTGGTTGGAATACGAACGATACTCATTATTCACTTTTTTGGGTCGCCTGTACAAATATCGTTTTATAAAACTAAAAGTTTTAATGCCGGTGGTTTTCTGCTGTAAAAAATAGTATTTTACAAACATAATTGATTAAACCTTGCGGGAAGCACTTTTTATAAAAAAGAATAAAGAACGGTGGGAACGTTTACAAAATCAACCTGCACAGGATGCGGATGAAATGGCCAAAGATTTTACCCAGTTGGTAGATGATCTTGCTTATGCAAAAACATTTTACCCATCCGGGAAAGTAACTCAATTCATCAATGGCCAGGCATCAAAGATTTATATCGGCATTTATCAAAACAGGAAAGAAGAAAGCAACCGGCTGCTTACGTTTTGGAAGTATGAGCTCCCCCTTATCATACGGAAGTATCATGGCCTGATTTTTTTCACTTTCCTTTTATTTGTTTTGTTTTTTATTGTTGGCTTTTTTTCTTCCGGCCATGACCCCGGATTTGTGAGAACTGTGCTGGGTGATGGATACGTAGATATGACTGAATCCAATATTGAAAAAGGAAACCCTTTAGGCGTGTATGAATCGGGTAATGCATTACTGGCGTGGATCGGGATCATGATTAATAACATCATGGTGTCATTCACTTATTTTGCCAAAGGACTTTCATTCGGAATACTTACAATAACATCTGTAATAAAAGAGGCTATTTCACTCGGCGCATTTGAGTATATGTTCTTTTCAAAAGGATTTGGGTGGCAATCCGCCATGGGAGTGCTCATACACGGTTTACTGGAATTAACAGCAATCATCATTGCATGTTCGGCAGGGTTAGTGATGGTAAAAAGTTTCTTGTTCCCCGGCACTATTAAAAGGATGGATTCATTAAAGCGAGGTGTGAAAGATGGAGTAAAAATTGTAGTGGGGTTGATGCCGGTATTTATGATCGCAGCTTTTTTTGAAGGGTTTGTAACCAGGCATTACAAAATGCCGGCTTGGATCAATGCTTTCATTCTTCTTACCTCTCTTACATTTATTGTATGGTATTTTATCATTTATCCTGTCAGGCTTGGAAAAAAATTATCTGTTCAGCTTAATGAGGAGGAAGTATAATTGTGTACGATTTGCAGAAAAAATATTATCAAATCCTAACTGGTAAAAAAATAGTTTTAATATTTTTTGTATTGATATCTGTACCGGCCCCGGCTCAGGTTGATGATACCATTTCCGGGATATTTGCGGAAAAAAAGTTTTTTATAGCCGATACATTGAAACTGCGTCAACTTCCTGATAGTGCAATAAGTAAAATGAAGGAGGATAAGGATTTTTGGTATGCAAATACTGTTTTCAACAAGAGGAAAGTGAAAAAAAATCCGGGAACCAATTCCAATCATATTTCACTTGAAGAACAGATGTGGTTTCAAACTTTGTTATGGGTAATTGTCATAGGGGGATTTGCTGCATTTATCATGATCTATCTTGCCAACAGCAATATTTCTCTTTTCAGGCGAAAATCAAAATATATAACAGGCATTTCAGGCGGAGAACTGGCTACCGATGATATTTTTACAATCAATTACCAAAATGAAATTGAAAAAGCTGTCCTGCATAATAATTACCGGGTGGCGGTGCGGCTTCTTTTTTTGCAATTATTAAAACGCCTTTCGGAGAAGAATCTCATTCAATACACGCATGAAAAAACAAACCTTGATTATCTCATGCAACTGAGCCCGACGATTTATTACCAGGATTTTTTCAGGATCACCCGTAATTATGAATATAGCTGGTATGGGCAATTCAATATCAACCCAGAAAAATTTGATGTTATAAAAAATGATTTTGAAAAGTTGGAACAACGGATTGGATAAATTTTGAAAAAATATATACCTCATATTCTCATTGGCGCTGTGCTGCTTGCGATAGTGGTATTATTGATTACTGGTTCGAATAAATTGAACCGAAAGTTGGACGAGCGGGTTACATTGCAGAAAAAGGATAAAATTCCTTATGGCTTATATGTGGCATATAACGAGTTGAAATATTTTTTTCCTGGGGCAAAGGTGTTCGATAACCAAAATGAACCCGGCTACTGGGATTCGCTTTCTGCATACGATTCAGGCCAGGCGATGATTATTATTACCCCTCAGTTCTACCCTGATGAATTAGAGTTGAAGAAGTTGATTGCTTTTGTACAAAATGGAAACGATGTATTTATCAGCACGGTTCTTATGTCGAATACTGCAGAAGAGTTTTTTCGTTGCCGCACAAGTATTCTCAGGACGGGAGATTTCATCAGTTCTGATGGAAATGAAACGGATAGCCTTCGTGTTTCACTTTTCAAACCTCCTTTTAA
The DNA here is from genome assembly GCA_018266555.1 of Bacteroidota bacterium. Classification (GTDB taxonomy): domain Bacteria; phylum Bacteroidota; class Bacteroidia; order Chitinophagales; family Chitinophagaceae; genus UTBCD1. The sequence continues at coordinate 4,902 of JAFEAF010000025.1, forward strand.
TGATAAAAGAGTTTATACCTATCCGGGTAAAAAATTGAATTCATGGTTTTATCAAACGGATTCCCTGACCACTGAAATCATTGGTGGAGATGAATTGCAACGAAATAATTTTATTCACCTGAAAGCCCGTGCCGGAAATTTATATGTGCATTTGGCGCCCATGGCATTCACCAATTATTTTTTATTGCATAAAAATAATATCCGGTATTATGAAAATATTCTTTCCTTATTAAACCCCCGCATAACTAAAATCGGGTGGGACGAATACTTCTTGAGAAAGAGATATAACAGTGACAGGGATCAAAGTGAAAACAATAATTTGTTGAGTGTAATGTTTAAATACCCGGGATTGAAAGCGGCTTTATTAACAGCATTGTTTACACTGATAGCGTATGTAATTATGGAATCCCGAAGAAAGCAGCGTTATATTCCCGTTATTTCAAAACTGAAAAATGATTCATTGGATTTTGTAAAAACAATTGGCCGGTTGTATTATGACAAGGGAGATCATAAAAACCTTTGTAAAAAAATGGGTACCTATTTTCTGGAGCATGTGCGAAACAAGTTCAAACTATCAACGGCTATACTGGGTGACGATTTTATTAAAAATTTGCAATACAAGTCGGGATGTGATGAAGCTGAAATCCGGGGTATTGTTTATTTTATAAAATACGCTGATGACGCACCTGTTATCAGTGATGACGAATTAATCAATTTTCATAATCAACTGGAATCATTTTATAAAAAGGTATAAATATGGACAAACAATTATTTCCACAGCGAACCGATCTTGCCGTATTAAACCAGGCGGTGCTATCTATTCATAATGAAATTAAAAAAGTGATTGTAGGCCAGGCAGAAATGGTAAAGCTGATTATTGCAGCATTACTTGCCGACGGTCATGTACTGATAGAAGGAGTGCCGGGTGTGGCAAAAACATTATCAGCAAAACTGGTGGCAAAAAGTATGAACGTTGGATTTTCCCGCATTCAATTCACTCCGGACCTGATGCCTTCAGATGTATTGGGTACACCCGTATTTAATCCTAAAGAAGTAGTATTTGAATTTAAAAAAGGCCCCATATTCAGTAACATCGTATTAGTGGATGAAATCAACAGGGCTCCTGCAAAAACGCAATCGGCTTTATTGGAAATCATGGAAGAACGCCAGGCATCTGTAGATGGAAAAACATACCCAATGGCATCGCCGTTTATGGTTTTGGCTACGCAAAACCCGGTAGAGCAGGAAGGAACTTATCGTTTGCCTGAAGCCCAATTAGATCGTTTTATTTTTAAAATTGTGGTACCATATCCCAGCGAAACAGAAGAAGCAATTATCCTAAGGCAATTTCATCAAATGGGAAATGCACAAGTGCTGGATATGATTACGCCGGTATTAAATGCGGATCAAGTCATTTCATTAAGACAACAAATCAAAACGTTAATCATTGAAGAAAAACTTTTGCAGTTCATTGCAAAATTGATACAGCAAACAAGGAATCATAAATCCATTTACTTAGGTGCATCACCACGGGCATCGTTGGGAATTATGAATGCATCCAAAGCTGTTGCTGCCATGCAGGGAAGAGATTTTGTGACGCCGGAAGATATTCTGGAAGTAGCGACCCCCGTTTTGCGTCATCGTATCATTTTGGCGCCGGATAAGGAAATGGAAGGAATAACTGAGGATGATGTGATAAAACAAATATTACAATCAATGGATATTCCGAGGTGAGGGAGGGGTATAAAGCCTGATGTAGGATGTATGATATATGATATGTGGTCTGCGATAGTTATTGACAAGAAGATTATTGAGTTTTGATTTTTGACTTTTCACTTTTGACATTTCACTTATATGCCTTAATTAAAACTTAAACAGCTATCTAAAGCATGCGTTTGTTTTTTTTTAATAAAATAGTTTACTATATCGCGGCGCTGGCTGCAGTATCGTACCTTACCAGTTATTTTTATACACCAGTTTTCATTGTGGGCAACGCATTATTATTATTGCTGGCGATGGCAGTTTTAGTTGATTCCTTTTTAATATATAGTAAGAGAAAAGGTTTGCTTGCTGAAAGATGGACACCGGAACGTTTCAGTATTGGCGATCCGAATAAAGTATTGCTGCATTTGAAAAATAAATACCATTTTCCCGTACGCCTCAGCATTATTGATGAATTGCCGGTGCAGTTCCAGGAAAGAAACTGGTTGCGTAAATTAAAATTGGATTCTGGTAGCGAACATGAATTTACTTATTCTCTTTGCCCGGCCTCCAGAGGAGAATATGAGTTCGGGAACATTAATGTATATGTGCATGGGCCATTGTCATTGATAAAGCGGCGGTATATTTTTCCTGAAATTAAAATAGTGAAAGTATATCCTTCTTATGTGCAGATGCAGCGATATCAATTACTCGCAGTAAGCAATAAATTGCAGGAAGCCGGTGTAAAACGTATCCGAAAAATTGGTCACAGCATGGAATTCGAGCAAATAAAAGAATATGTACGGGGCGATGATTACCGGACTATAAACTGGAAAGCCACTGCCCGTAAATCTGACCTGATGGTAAACAATTATACAGATGAACGAAGCCAGCAGGTTTATTGCCTGATCAATAAAGGAAGGGTGATGAAAATGCCTTTTGATGGAATGACATTACTGGATCATGCAATCAATTCCTCACTGGTACTTTCCAATATAGCACTTGTAAAACAAGATAAAGCTGGCCTGATAACATTTGCAGAAAACCTGGATACTTTCCTGCCTGCTGACAAAAAGCCTACACAAATGAACCTGGTGCTGGAATCACTGTACCGGCAAAAAACTCAATTTCTTGAACCCGATTTTGAAAAACTATTTTCTGTTATTCGTAATAGAATCACAAACCGGAGTTTATTGATCCTGTTTACAAATTTTGAATCAATTGAAAGTTTGCAGCGGGAACTGCCTGCGTTAAAAAAAATAGCACATTATCATCTGCTCCTTGTTGTTTTTTTTGAAAATACTGAATTGACTTCACTGACCCAGTATAAAACAGCAACCATTGAAGACATCTATATTAAAACCATTGCAGAAAAATTTGCGTATGAAAAAAGATTAATGGTGCGGGAGCTTCATAAAAACGGGATCCCTTCCATTTTATCGACACCAGAGCAGCTTACGGTAAACACAGTGAACAAATACCTCGAGTTGAAAACAAGAATGTCTATTTGAAGAGCGAAAAATGAATGACTGAATAAAATTTGGACCAGGTGGTATGAAGTAAAATTATTCAGACGTACTACATTAAACTTTTCAACCTTATCCCCGACATTTGCAAGATGAATAGTTTTGAAGAAGGGAAAGTATTATTGATTAATAAACCGCTTCGATGGACCTCATTTGATGTTGTAAAGAAGGTTCGAAGCCTGATCAAAATTAAAAAGGTAGGTCATGCTGGTACCTTAGACCCGCTTGCTACAGGGCTGTTGATCGTTTGTACCGGGAAGTTTACAAAAAAGATTAACGAATACATGGCTCAGGAGAAGGAATATATAGGTACGATTACTATAGGCGCTACCACTCCAACTTATGACCTGGAAAGTGAACCTGAAAATTTTAAACCGATAGAATATATTTCCGACAGATCTATTTCAGATACTGTATTAAAATTTATTGGAACAATTCAACAAATTCCTCCGGCGCATTCTGCAATAAAAGTGGATGGGAAGCGGGTATATGAACTGGCAAGACAGGGAAAGGAAGTGAAGCTGGAGCCAAGAACTATTACTATCCGGGAGTTTTCCATTATAAAAATTGAACTGCCAAATGTACGTTTTAGAGTAGTGTGCTCCACGGGAACTTATATCAGGAGCCTGGCTCATGATTTTGGACATACTTTAGGTTGTGGTGCTTACCTCAGCAGTTTATGCCGTACCCGGATTGGTACTTTTAAATTGGAAGATGCAATGAGTATTGATTCATTTGAAACAATGATCAGGCTGGAGCGTTCATTGTATCAGAATACAAAAGGATAGCCTATTCCAAGTTGCAATTGCCCCCCAAATGGTTTCCATCCATAAAACCATTTGTTTTGCCCGGGAGCATTTGTGATATCGGGGCTTGGATTTTTTACCTTATAGGCATAATCTAGCCGTACAACAAAAAAGCTGAAATCAATACGCACCCCGGTGCCAACATCAATAGCGATATCTTTTGGCAACCTGCTAAAGCTGAAAACTTCTTCTGGGCTGCCGGCATTTTTTTTCAAAAACCAGATATTACCCATATCGCTGAATAAAGCTCCATTGACTTTCACTCCTGCTATAGAAAAAAATGGGAAACGATATTCTATATTAGTTTCCAGTTGTACATCACCATATCGTTCCGGTGTGCCGGATATGCCATTGAAATCTTTAATAACTGAGCCGGGGCCCAGTTGCCGCAACCTCCACCCACGCATACTGTTGGGGCCACCCGCAAAATATTCTTTGAAGAAAGGAAGATTATTTCTTTTATCCGGGTTTCGTGTTGAGCCTAATTCGTAACCGACTCCAGCGAAAAACCGAAATGCTAAAGATGACCGTTTATATTGAACTTTTCTGGCAAGTTCTACATCGGTCTTTATATACCGGTATAAATGTTTATCAAGAAAAGGGTTTCTTATAAGCCCGGTCAATAAGCCTGATTCTTCAATGTTGGCTCGCAGGATGTTGAGGTTAGATTTCTTTCCGCCACTCATAGTAAAACTGGCAGAAATGGATGCAATTAATCCATCGGTAAATATATTTTTCAGCAAAGGATTATACTTGATAAGTGTATCCAGGCTATCCCTTTTATTCAGCAGGGAATATTCAATATTAGGAATACGGAGAGAAAATAATTTTTTGCCCCATTGAAAATCATAGCCCCAGGAAGCATTAAATGTTGTTAGGTTATATAAGAACCTTCTTTCAGTATTGGCTGCATTAAATGAAAATATAGACCTGAAATTATCTTTTATTTTGTCGGGGATTCCTTTGAAATTTGGAATTGCTCTTGGAAAATAAATATTATGGCTCAAACTGATTTGACGGGTTTGAATGAATTTTTGTCCTCCCGAGCTCCCCAATTCTGTTCCATATCTTATATTGGTATTTGCCTGAATAGCCCCACGGGCAAAATTGCGATTCTGCAATCCTAAGTTTACAGCAATGCCAAATAAGTTGCCCGAAATGATACTTTGGTTCACACTTCCCTCCAGGTTTGCTGTGTAAGAATATTTTTTAGCAGGGGTCAACCGGATTAAATAATCCACGGTATCTGTATTTCCCCTTGGCAATTGTTCAATATTTACAAGCCGCCAGGTTCCGAGTGAATTTAAGCGGTTGACAGTCTTTAAATAATCATCTTGCTTATACACCTTGCCATTATAAAAATAAATATTTTGAGGAAGAATTTTCGGTTTCACAATATTGCGGTAATAAATGATATTTATGCCATTCACGGATTCTGTTTTAGCAGTTAGGTTTATGGTATCCGATGAATAATCCGGGTAAACCGTAACATTGCCATTGTAAAATTTAACAAGTTTGTTGTTGTCGTAGCCGGGCCGTAATTGTATTTCCAGATTGGCGGTAGGATTTTCCCTGCGCTCTTTCAAACGTTGCAAAATCTCCAGTTGTTCGAAAGGATCAGCAGGTACAGTGAGTAATGAAACATCAAGCGTATCCCATAGCCCCCTTAACTCATCCATGGTAAAGCGCATATAACCATTGTTACGATATAAATCCACCAACCTGGTAAGTTCATTTGAAATATTTACTTTGGCAAACGGATCCCCTTTTTTTATTAATGCTTTACTCATACTCAACTCTGCCAGTTGCTGTAATTCCGGTTTTTTTATATTATATGAAATAGAATCTAAACGCAACTGTTTTCCCGGCTTCACTTTAAAGCTGATCGTTGTTCGTAATTGATCCCTGACTGATGAATCAATATTGGCTTTGTAAGAAATGGAGTCATGAAAATAACCAAGAGCATTTAACAAAGCCCGCATAAAAATTACGGAGCGGTCTGCATTAGCAGGATCGTATGCTGGTGGTTTCTTCAAAACCTGGCGGTAGAGTTGAGAAATTGTACGTACCCTGATGCTATCATCTAATTGATTTTCTAATTTTGACACCAGGTCATTTCTTAAGTCATTGTTGAAATTTCCTTCCAGGTTAATCTTATATTCGTACACAAACGGTTTATTCTTAGGATAATTTTTTGGAACTACACCGCAGGACATGATCAATAAAAGAATGGAACCGGCAAAGATTGCTTGGAAGGTGCGGGAGAAATGAATTGATTTGCCGTCTGTCATATAATAAACAACTACTATGCTCGTAAAATCAAAGCTCAAATATATTCAAAGTTTAGGCCATAAAAAACCGAGAGATGAAGCCGGAGTCTTCATTGCCGAAGGCACGAAGCTCGTAAAAGAATTATTGGAAGAGCAACCAGCTTCTGTATTAGAAGTTTTTGCTTTGAAAGAATGGCTTGATGCTCATTCAAAATTATTAACAAAAAGTAAAACAGAAGAAATTACACCAATTGAACTGGGCCGTATTTCTCAGCTGAGTACACCCAATAAAGTATTGGCTGTTATAAAACAGTTTTCATCATCATTCCCGGCTACCGCAATTGGGAAAATAGTTCTTGCATTAGACGGTATACAGGATCCGGGCAACCTGGGAACGATGATCAGAAATGCAGATTGGTTTGGTATAGAGCAAATCGTTTGCAGCCCGGAATGTGCAGATATATACAGTCCTAAAGTGGTGCAGGCTACCATGGGAAGTATTGCCAGGGTAAAAACATTTTATGTTGATTTAAAAAGCTGGATGATAAATCAGAAAGGTGTTCGCATATATGCTGCAGTTTTAGAAGGCCTGGATATCTATACTATGAAAAAAATTAAGGAAGGCATAATCCTTATCGGCAATGAATCTAAGGGTATCCGAGAAGAATTATTGAACATGGCAAATGTAAAAATAACTATTCCCCGGAGAGGGAAAGCAGAATCATTAAATGCATCCGTGGCAGCCGGAGTGATATTGGGTCAGTTGGTGTAAAAACCGAAACGAGTTTACATTACAGGTAAGATAAATTTGTTTTCGGTGTTAATGTCAATAGAGTTTCGTACATCAGCCTGATGGTATTTTCAATGTCATCTTTATGGATCATTTCTACCGTGGTATGCATATAACGCAAGGGCATTGAAATAAGGACGGACGGGCATCCGTCATTTGCATATGCAAAGGAATCGGTATCAGTCCCGGTACTCCGGCTTAAAGCTCGCCATTGAACAGGAATTTTTTTACCTGCAGCAATTTTTTCTACAATGCTCAATAATTTATTGTGAACTGCGGGAGCATATGATAAAGAAGGCCCTTTGCCACATTGTACATCGCCTTCAATATTTTTATTGATCAGCGGGGTAGTTGTATCATGTGTTACATCAGTAATAATTGCAATATCGGGTTTGATTCTGCGTGCTATCATTTCCGCACCCCGCAATCCGATTTCTTCCTGAACGGCATTAACTACATATAATGAATAGGGTAATTTCCTTTTGTTTTCTTTCAAAAGTCTTGCTACTTCTGCAATCATAAAACCGCCGACTCGATTATCAAACGCTCTTCCTACATAAAATCCATTGGCCAATTCATCAAAACCTTCCTGGTAAGTTACCACAGCGCCAATATGCACACCTAATGCTTCCACTTCTTTTTTATTCCTGGCTCCGCAATCCAGCCAAAGATTATCTGCTTTGGGCTGCGGTTCTTTTTGATCCGGGTTGCCTAACCTTGTATGAATTGCAGGCCATCCGAATACAGCTTTCACCGGGCCTTTTTTACCATGAATAATTACCCGCTGAGCCGGGGCTATCTGATAATCTACACCACCATTGCGTTTTAAATATAGAAGCCCGTCAGCAGTAATATAATTTACAAACCAACTGATCTCGTCTGCATGGGCTTCGATAACCACCTTGAATTTTGCATCTGGATTGATAATGCCCACCGCTGTACCATACGGATCAATAAAATGCTTATCTACATATTCATTGATATAATGTAACCAGATTTTTTGTCCACCTGATTCAAAACCTACAGGAGAAGGATTATTAATATAGGTCTTAAAAAACCGGAGTGAATTTTCCGTTAAAAATGATTTATTAGACTTTGTATTTGCTGCCATAAAGTATTTGTTATTTGCCAATGAAAGTGCGAAGATAAGCAGTAAGCTTTTATAAATATTTTCCCGTTAATTTGTTTTGTACATAACATAATAAATATTTTTTGGTAAATAAGCAGAATAAATAAAATTATATTACCTGCTTGCCTGGGCAAATAAGAATCAATAGTAAGAAATGTGAAATGAAGGCAAAAGAAAAAATTGTGTTCCGGAAGAGCCAGCATCCGGTTAGTCATGAATCAGTATGGGTTGTGTTGAAACCGTATCACTTACATTACCGGCATTATCCCGGGTCCAAAAACTGTATATCGCTGTATCCGGTTTGGTGCTGCCGCCCGGAGCCGGGCAGTTGTTTGCTCCGCGACTAATTCTGTCCAGAGTGACAGTGATTTCACCTTCTGTTTTTTTAGTGTCAATAAAACTTTGTGGTATTAAAAATAATGAGGAATCAATAAAGTTACTGCTTGGGCAGGCATTCACGGTTTTTTTTACTGCAAAAAAAGTTGAAAAATCGCCTTCTTTATCTGTCAGGTCCAGAGTAATAACCAGGTCTTGCGAACCTGATATATCCGTGGAATTAACAGATTTAATTTTAAGCTGGGGTTTGGTAGTAAATTTGTTTTTGGTACATCCAAAAACAAATATGAAAACTATAATAAAAAGAAGGTGACGCATTAAAATACTTTTCTCAAATTTACGTGGAAACTGAATATATTCCTAATGACACAAAGTGAGCAAAATGATAAAATTTTTACGATAAACGAAACCGGATTTGCAGCTACCGCCAGGGAAATGTTCCGGTTTCAGTATGAGAATAATCTTTTGTACAAAAGATTCTCTGATTCTCTTGGTATTCGTACTCCAGAATTGCATAAGGTTGAACAAATTCCTTTTCTACCAATACATTTTTTTAAATCCCATGTAATTCAGACGACTTCATTTGCCCCACAGGCTATTTTTGAAAGCAGTGGAACCACGGGAACCGTAAACAGCCGGCATGGGGTAAAAGATTTACAATGGTACGAACAAAGTTTTACCAGGGCATTTGAGCTTTTTTATGGATCCATTAAAGGATATTGTATTTTAGGCTTATTACCTTCCTACATTGAAAGGAAAAATTCTTCATTGGTTTATATGACCCAACGGTTGATCCGTTTGAGTGGACATCCGGATAGTGGTTTTTATTTAAATGAGTTTGATAAACTGCTGGAAACACTGGATAGGCTGGAACGTGCCGGGCAAAAAACTATTTTAATTGGGGTGACCTTTGCATTACTCGATTTTGCTGAGAAAATCAATACAAATGAGAATACAATACAGTTACGGCATACACTTATAATGGAAACCGGCGGAATGAAAGGCAGGAGAGAAGAAATGATTCGTGATGAGGTACATCAAATATTGAAATCGAAATTCCAGGTTTCGTCCATTCATTCTGAATATGGAATGACGGAATTATTATCACAGGCCTATTCCAAGGAGAACGGGATTTTCCGTTGCCCTCCATGGATGAAAATTTTAGTTCGTGATGATGAGGATCCTGCCCAGATCAGCCATCAGGGGATGGGATTATTAAATATCATTGACTTTGCCAATATTTATTCCTGTAGTTTTATTGCCACGGATGATATTGGAAAAGTATTTGAAGACGGAAGTTTTGAAGTGCTGGGAAGAAAGGATAACAGCGATTTGCGTGGTTGTAGTTTATTAGTCGTCTGAGATCATGCTTCCATATTAAAGCGGAATCCCACATTGTGTACCGTTTCAATATTCACTGCGGGTTCATTTTTTAAATGTTTCCGCAATTTGGTGACAAACACATCCATGCTTCTGCCGAGGAAATAATCGTTTTTACCCCATACATGTGTCAGGATATCTTCCCGTTTCAGGGATTTGTTAGGGTGGTTGCAGAAAAAACGCAATAATTCTGATTCCCGTTGTGTAAGTGAAATGGTTTCTGCCCCTATAATCAGTTTCATTTCATCAGGAAGAAAGGATAGTTTCCCGATTTTTATTTCAGAATTTTTTTCTAAAAGCATCATTTTATTACGACGTAAAAAAACATTCATTCGCATTAAAAGTTCTTTCATATTGAAGGGCTTTGTTATGTAATCATCTGCGCCGGTTTCAAAACCTTTCAACTTATCTTCTTCCATAGATTTGGCGGTAAGAAAAATAATCGGCACCACATCATTTTTTTGCCTGATTTTTTTTGCCAGGCTATAACCATCCCTGACAGGCATATTTACATCCAGCAGGCAGATGTCGGGTTGTTTTTTTTGAAAGAATTCCCAGGCTGTTTCGCCATCCGGGCAATTAATAACTTCATAGCCCTCATCTTCCAGGTTTTCTTTGATCAGGAAGCCGAGTTGCAGATCATCTTCAGCAATTAATACTGTTATCGGGTTATCCATTAGAATTGACTTTGATTCAGTGAAATGATAAAGTTACTTCCAATTCCCGGGACGCTTTCAACTTTTATAGTACCATGATGACTATCTATGATTTTCTTTACAAAGCTAAGGCCAATTCCAAAACCTTTTGAGGAATGAATATCTCCTTTGGGCACCCGGAAAAATTTCTTAAAGATATCATGGAAAAATCTTTTTTCAATACCAATGCCATTGTCTTTAACACTAATTTCCAAATTGTGGTTTTTATTGACAGTGCTGATAACGACTTTCGGATCGTTCGAATACTTGAGTGCATTTTCAATAAGGTTTATTAAAACGATCAGCATATAATTTTTATCAGCATTTACGTTTGCTTCTTCTGCATTAAATTCGAAATGTATTTCCGCATTTTTCTGCTCAATGAGAGGCTGGAGATTCGTTGTTGCTTCCCGGATCAGTTCATGGATATTCACATTTTCCCGGATCAATTGCAATTCAGTCTTCTCTGAAAACGAATGACGCAATAAGCGGTCAATCTGCCCCTGCAGATACTTGCTTTGGCCGCCGATCATGTCGGCATATTTAATAATTTTTTCTTTTTTTTCAGCGGTAGAATTTTTTTTGAGTGATTCTACAGCAAGTGAAATGACCGCCAGGGGTGTTTTAAACTCATGCGAAAAATTGTTTACAAAATCTCTTTGTAATTCGTTGAGGGATTTTTGCCGGTTCAGGTAAAAAAGGCTCAGGCCCAGCCATACAATGACACCCAGCAGGATCAGGCTGGTGACAATCCAAAAAATCATATTGGATAAAATATATCGTTCCCTGTGAGGGAAATATAGTATGATGCTGTTGCGGGATAATTTTGTCAGCTGTAGAGGAACAGCTTGCAGGACCGTTTTACGGCCTGTGGCAGAGGGTATATCTTTTTCAAAAAATATACCTCGATGGACATCATATAATGTTAACCGGCAATCCGTGAATACACCGAAATCTTCTAACTCATGATGCAGGAAATAAGAAATAGTGTCCTCAGGTTCCCATTTTCCAATCATGGCAATATAAATATGTGGCTCCGGTTTTGTTATTACTTCATTCAGGTATTTGGTAGAATCTTCCAGTAAATTTATATCATCATATAGTCCTTTAATGGCACCAACAACCTTTCGGTCAAATTCTACCTCCTCGTATAGATATACTCTTCTCAGCCAGAAAGCCTGAATAACAACAATAAGGCCGATGACAATAGTGCTGATGAGAATGCTGAGCCTGATGGCTTTCGCTTTAACGATCATATTATTATATCTCCAAAGCAATGTAATTCAGCTTTCGTATCACTGTTGCAAAATTCAGGTTAACCAACGGTTAATGTATTGGAGGGAAAATTAATGAAAAAGGTAATAATACGACCAGTTTATTTTTTTATTAATATAACCTCATGCCCGGTACATCCATTCCTTAAAAACGGGAGCTGTTTCCTGGCTTACAATGATACAATGATTGATATCAGTTAATGTGAGATCTACGACGAGTTTTACTTTTTCATAAGTTTTAAAACCTTTAATGTAATTCAAATTGATAATATACTGCCTGTTAGCACGGAAAAACATACCTTCATCCAGCTCCTGTTCTAATTCGGTCAGGTTTTTATCAGAAATATATTTTTTCCCGGTATTATCAATTACATAAACCATTTTATTTTCTGTATAAAAAAATGCAATGTCGTGCATCAGTAAAGGGATATTTTCTAAACCTTTCCTTACCAGTAACCTTTTTTTCTTCCGGGTATTAAGTTGATTCAACAAACCTTGAACAGCTGCCTGGCCATTTGTAAAATGATGTTCCAGCATCCGGTACTTTAATAACGATTTTTCCAGTTGATTTTTACTGACGGGTTTTAACAGGTAATCAATTCCATTGTACTCGAATGCATTCAGCATAAATTCATCGTAGCCGGTGATAAAAACTACAGGAATTTTCACATGGGTTTCATTGAAAATTTCGAATGACAGCCCATCAGGGAGCTGAACATCGCTGAATATAATATCAGCTTCAGGAGTTCCGGAAAGATACTCCATACTTTCTCTTACTGATCTGAGCTTGGCTTTTACGTTTACGGAAATGGATATCTCAGCAAGAGTACGCAATAACTCCTCCATAGAGGGCCTTTCATCTTCAATAATAATTACGTTTAACATGGCTATATATTTATTGGTTAATGTGCGGCTTCATTTATTCGATCAGAGGAAGCTTTACAGAAAATCGGTTATTAAAATTTTCTATAACAATATCTTTATTGCTGATCAGCCGGTACCTGGAGCTGAGATTTTTCAAACCAATACCGGTGGAATTCACGAGGTAAGGTTTTAGTTTAACCGTATTCGTTATTTTCAGATACTGGCCATTCCTCGAAATATTTATTTTCAGAGGATTGGCTTCAGTAAATTCATTATGCTTTACAGCGTTTTCAATCAGGATCTGCAGCGCACAGGGCAGGATCATTATTTTCCCGTCATGGCCCTTCAATTCAGTCTGGAGTTCCAGCTTATTATCATGGCGGATCTTGAGCAGGAAAAAATAATTTTCTATAAACTCCAGTTCATCATCCAGCGAAATCAGTTCTCTTTCTTTATTCAAAAGAAAGTATTTGTAAACACTGGACAATTTGCTGTTAAATGCATGTGCGGTCGCAGGATCGTTTAATATCAGGTGCGACAGTGTAGTGAGGGAATTAAATAAAAAATGGGGATCCAGTTCATTTTTTAAAACAGACATTTCGGCCTGGGTCAATTCATGATCCAGTTGCTTTACTATTTTACTGTCCAGTTCACGTTCCTTACTGAGAAATAAAATTTCGTAGATGAGAGTGAATAATATGATAGCCAGGGCGCAAACAACTAAAAATTTAATAAGGTTCACCCAGCTAAAAATCTCAAAGGAAAATTTGTACCAAATCATAGCGGTAATCCCCCCGATACTCATCCCTAATAAAATTGATAAAAGAGTAAGAGTGGCGATTTTTATGAAAGGGTTCACTCCCGGTTTGTATATAGGCCTGAGCTTAATATGCACCCAGTTACTTCCTGACCATATTAAGAGGGATGAAAAAATGAAATAAAAATTGATTCCTATAATCTGTGTCGTACGGTAACGGCTATAGGTAATAATGCCTGAAAGGACAGGTATAAAAATTCCAAGCAACGGAATAAATAATACTTTAAGATATCTGTCTCGGATCATAGCAGTAGGGCTGATTGGTTCACATTATAATTCGCCAGGATACAGAATTTCTCATGTAGATAATGAAACTATACGTACAACGTACATATGTATCAAAACTATCACAGCATATCGTTAATCAATAGTGAATTTTTGTTTCGTGGTTTAAATCCTTTATAAATGGTAATGAAAATTTATTGAATTGCCATGAAATTGTCATCACTTCCTGCATAGAAAATAACTCTGTTAAAAAGAGAATAGAGTATCTCATAATGCTGCTTCACTACTATAAATTCATGCCTGAATAAAAACGAATGTTCGCATTACTTCATTTCATGCTTCAGTATAAAAATAAGGTAGTAAAAAAAATGCTTTAAATATAAATATTCATGCTTCGGTAAAGGGCAAAGTTTTTTTTGAAGCATATCTATTCTTTTTGCTGCCTTAATGTTACAAATCAATAAAATCAGAATCATGAAAAAAGGTTTATTATTTTTTATGCTTTTATTCCCTGCATCAGTGCTGTTAGCGCAAAAAACCATAAGGGGTAAAGTTGTTGATGAGAGTGGCACTCCCATTGCCAATGCTTCCGTTACTATAAAAGAGACCCGGCAAGGCGGTACCACAGATGCCTCCGGAAATTATATCATTTCTGCTGACGACCGGGCCAGGACTTTGATATTTTCATTTATCGGGAAAGAATCTTATGAAGTATCAATTGGCAACAAATCTGAAATTAATGTAACACTTAAACACCAGGATGCAGTTTTGGAAGAAGTAGTACTGGGTTATGGTTCGCAGGTAAAGCCCAAGGTTGTATCTTCTGTTTCTACACTTAAAGCTAAAGATGTTGAGAACAAGCCTTATACATCTGTTGACCAGGAATTGCAGGGAAAAGTTGCGGGGTTACAGGCACCAGTTGCAAGCGGCCAGCCGGGAGCATTTCAATCGATAAGAATCAGGGGAATTGGTTCTGCCACGGCGGGTGCTGATCCTTTATATGTGGTGGATGGAATCATTATTAATTCTGGAGATCTCACGGGGCTGACAACAACTGCAAATGCACTGGCAGGTTTGAATCCCAATGATATTGAAAGTATCAGTGTATTGAAAGATGCTCAGGCAACTTCTATTTATGGATCAAGAGGCGCCAATGGTGTAATTGTAATTACAACTAAAAGGGGACGTGCCGGAAAAACAAAATTCAGTTTTGCAACAGAAGTGGGTGGAAATAAATTGGCAAAACTTCCTCCTAATGCCCGTTTTCTAAATGCTACCGAATATATTCAACTGCTGCAGGAAGGAATTATCAATGCAGGGGGTGATCAATCGGATGTTGATTTTTATACAGAATTATTCGGAGGCAACAGCGGGGTAAATACAGATTGGATTAAAACGATAACCCGCACTGGGCTTCAACAGGATTATAATCTGTCTGCTTCCGGTGGCGATAGCAAGAACCAGTTTTATATATCCGGCGGATATTTTTCCCAGCAGGCCACAGTGATTGGGTCAGATTTTAAAAGATATTCATTCCGTACCAATTACAAGCATATTGCCAGTGATAAGCTGAATTTTACAGTAAACTTAACGGGCTCAAATGCAATTCAAAATGCGCCTAATAATGGAGGCTCATTTGCAAATCCTGTCGGATCTCTTCCATTTCTCAGGCCCACTGCAAATCCTTATAATGCAGATGGAACTATAAATATCAGTACTGATCCTAACGATCCCACTTCGTTTTATAATGGCCAATATAACCCCCTGTACATTGCGAAATATGATAAGCATATCAACAATACCACTTTGATTCAGGCATCAGTTGGCGCTGAATATGCGGTACTTAAAAATTTAAAATTCAGTTCCCGTTTCGGAATTGATTATAACCAAATTGAAGAGGTAGATTTCTGGAATCAATTTCACGGTGATGGTGCAGGATTAGGGGGGCTTTTGCAAACCAATAATTCCCGCTTCTTTAACTGGATCAATACAAACCAGTTTGATTATAACATGAATTTCGGCCCCGGGAAAAAAATCAGGTTAGATGCCAAGCTGGGATATGAAGTACAAAAAAGTAAGAGTTATGTAGTGTACCAGGCTGGGCAGGGATTTCCTCCAACAAATCAATTATACTATGGCATTAATTCCGCTACCCCTGTAGGTGCAAGCTCAAACGGATCTGATTATTCATTTGCCGGTCTTTATTCTTCTGCAACCTTCAGCTATCAAAATAAATATATTCTGAGTGGAAGTTTCCGGAGAGATGGATCATCCCGCTTCAGTCAAAATAATCTATATGGAAATTTCTGGTCGGTTGGTGCAGCATGGAATATTGATAAGGAAAAATTCTTTGATAAGATCCATTTTGTGAATGGATTGAAACTTCGTGGATCTTATGGGACAACCGGAAATGCAGCTATCGGAAATTATCAATGGCAGCCCCAGATTCAATATGGTGTCAATTATGGCGGACAACCAGGAGGAACTTTTAGTGTTGTTGGAAATATGAACCTGACCTGGGAGTCCACTAACCAGGCAGATATCGGTTTGGATGCAAGTTTTCTGAAAGACAGGGTATCATTTATTTTTGATGTATATCGAAGGGTTTCTAACCGTTTGCTTTTTGATAACCCGCTTTCTTCCACTACAGGTTTTGTTTCTTTTATTGATAATATCGGTAAAATTGAAAATAAAGGATTTGAATTTACATTGAATGGCACACCGATTAAAACAAAAGATTTTTCATGGGATTTAAGCTTTAATATTTCGCATAATAAAAATAAGGTTCTCACTTTACCCGGACATAAAGACATAGCCTCATCACCCTTTTTATTAAGAGAAGGATATGATTTCAGATCTTTTTATGTTCGTGAATGGGCTGGTGTGGATCCTGCTAATGGAAATCCCCAGTGGTGGGTGGATGGTACGCATACCCAGAAAACCAGCAATTATAATTCCGCACAACGGCAGTTAATTGGTTCTGCTTCCCCTAAATATTATGGTGGCTTCACCAGTACGTTAAACTATAAAGGGGTTGACCTGGAAACTGACTTTGTCTATAATTATGGAAACCTGGTACGTGATGGCTGGATATTTTATACCATTGATGGTGCCTATCCAGATCTCAACAAATTTGCAATCAATTTACAGCGTTGGCAAAAACCCGGTGACATTACCAATGTTCCGAAATATGTATTCGGTTCCACTAATAATTCCAATGGCTTCTCTACAAGATTCCTTTATAAAGGCGATTTTATCCGGTTAAGAAATATGACAGTTGGGTATAGTCTGCCGAAAGAATTGATTAATAAATTAAAGATTTCAGCCTTACGAATCTATGTAAGAGGAACGAATCTCTGGACAAAAACATACGATAAAAACCTGACTGTAGATCCTGAACAGGGGGTTAACAGCCAGAGTAACCTGAATGTTTTTTATACAAAATCTTTAACTGTAGGTTTGAACGTAAACTTTTAATAAAATTAATAAGCTCAGATATGAAGACAACAATTAAAATATTCATCCTATCCGTTATAATAGCTGCGTCAATTACATCCTGTAAGAAGGATTTTTTCAAACTCCCGCCTTATAACGGATCACCTGCCAATGGAACCATTTCATCAGATGCTGATATGAACGTACTGGCCAATGGAATGTACGCAGGATTGAGAAGTGTTAATTTATATGGTAGAGCCTTGCCGGTAAAAGGTGATTTAGCTGCCGACAATGTATATCTTAAAACAGGTAATTCCGGAAGGCATCTTGTTTTCCGTGATTTTAATGAAACAACAGCTAATGGAGAAGCTGCCGGAGCCTGGAATGATGCTTATGCAACTATTAAAGATGCAAACCAGATCATCAATTCTACTTTAACAAGCACACCCGTTGTTGATGAATTAAAAGGAGAAGCTTATGCGGTAAGAGCTTTGATGCATTTTGAATTAGTTCGCAATTTTGCAACTCCTTATACTGTGGATCAAAATGCAGCGGGTATTCCCATTGTCACTTCCTATAACCAAAGTGCATTACCGGCACGTAATACAGTGAAAGAAGTTTATACCCAGATCATCAGTGATCTCAACCAGGCTTTTTCCATGATCTCCCTGAACCAGGGACAATCTATAACGATCAAAACCACTAATTATACAAGAGAAATGAATTCTGAATTCATTTCAAAATATGCGGCTAAAGGGTTGCTGGCAAAAGTTTACCTGACCATGGGAGATTGGCAAAATGCTAAAGCAGCAGCCACAGATGTTATCAGCAACAGTGGCTTTTCATTGGTAACTGCCGGAAATTATACAAGTTTTTGGGCAAACCCTGCTGCAAGAACTGACAAAGTGGAAACTCTTTTTGAAGTTTCAAGCGATGCAGCTTCCAATCTTTCATCAGATCAGTTGTCCGCTTTTTATCAACAGCCGCCAATAGGCTATGGAGATCTATGGATTACCAATGATCTGTATAGTCAGTACAGTGCAACGGATGTAAGAAGAAACGTTATTCTCTTGGGAAATAGCGGCGGCAATACAGTTTATTTTAATAATAAATATTCAAATACAGCTAACCCTGCTGATAAAGATGATATAAAAGTGCTTCGATATGCTGATGTAGTATTGATCCTTGCTGAAGCGAATGCAAACCTGTCTGATGAAACGAATGCAAAAATTTACCTGAATGCTGTTGCAGAATCAAGAGACCCATCCTTTGCAGGCTATAGTTCTACCGGAGCACAATTAAAATCTGATATCATTAATGAAAGAAGGAAAGAATTGGCTTTTGAAGGAGATCGCTACTGGGATTTCATGCGTTTAAATCTGCCTATTACGAATCATATTAAAACACAAAATCCATACGTTGCATTCCCTATTCCAATTACAGAAATTCATAGGCTATTCCCAATTCCACAATCAGAAATGGATGTGAATCCTAATATTACTCAAAATGCAGGTTATAATTAGCCGGTGATAGCAAGTTTTGTTTTAAAACCTAAAAGCTGCTCCGATGAGCGGTTTTTTTGTGATTAGCGGTTTAATATAAGTGATGAATGAAAACAAATTTGCTTGAGTAAGAAAATTTCATGCTCCGGGTAACATTTGCATAATTCCTGTCGTAGTTACAGGTATCTTTAGGCAGTGGTTCGTTTATATTCGGCGTTAATTTGAATTAAAATATACAGTTTTCTCATGTGAACGGTCAACAAAGACCAAGCAGGTGGTTGTCTAGCCGACCTGCTTTTTTTTTGCTCCTTAGTGTCAGGTTTTTTTTAAACCGGCATTACTGGTTTACCTGAAAATATTTCAGTAAAAATTGTATTTTGCTTTCCTTTCTGATAATTTATTTTAAGTCTGCATGAAATTCAAAATAACGGTTATCTTCTTTATTCTTTTTAAAACTTGTTTTTGTGTAAATGCACAGCAAACCGGTTCTTCTTCCTTGTTTGTATCATCAGCGCTAACGCCGGTAAATAGTTTCACCAATGGCGTGGAAGGCCCGGCAGTGGACAAAGAAGGTAATTTATACGCTGTAAATTATGATCACCAGGGTACTATTGGCAAGATAACTCCGTCCGGCGCCGCAAGCATATTTGTGGAATTGCCAAAAGGAAGTATTGGAAACGGGATTCGGTTCAGCCGTCATGGAGACATGTATGTTGCCGATTATACAAATCATAATATTTTGAAAGTAGATATGAATACAAAGACAGTTTCCGTCTTTGCTTATGATGGAAGTATGGCACAGCCCAATGATATTGCCATTACAAACCGTAATACTTTTTTTGCCAGCAACCCGGATTGGGCAAACAATACCGGCTCTATATGGTATGCAAACAAAAAAGGAAAGATTGTATTGCTTGAAGGCAACATGGGAACGACCAACGGGATTGAAGTAAGCCCCGACAATAAAAGACTTTATGTCAATGAATCCGTGCAGCGGAAAGTTTGGGTATATGATATTTCAAAAAAAGGGAAGATCAGTAGCAAAAAATTGTTTATGGAGTTTCCTGATTTCGGCCTGGATGGAATGCGTTGTGATGCCAACGGAAACTTGTATGTAACGAGGTATGATAAAGGAGTGGTGGCCATTGTATCACCACAAGGGAAATTGATAAGAGAAGTAACGCTGATTGGAAAAAAGCCTTCTAATGTAGCCTTTGGCGGCCCCGATGGAAAAACAGTGTATGTTACGATGCAGGATAAGGGAAATGTTGAAACTTTCAGGACCGATACTCCCGGGCAGGAGTGGGTCAATAAACACAAGCATTGAATTTAAAAATCAAATATTGATATTTTCGATTTAATCTCAACTTTTTTATGATTAACCATAGCAGTCTTGTTAAAAGAAATGATTAGTGCTGCATATGTTCTAAGTTTTTCTTGCATAGTTATATGATTGCACCAAAGTCCTTATTGGTTTAAATAAATAATTTTTAGATTACTTGAATTATCTGGGCCTGCTTTTGATAAAAAAGCTTCTATTCTTAGAATGAAATCACTAAGTGGCGGGTTTGTTATGTCAGGCACAAAATAAATTTGCTTTATTAAATTTTTTTTAAAAATATTTGTTTCAGAAAAAGCTCTCTTCTGAACAAATAAAGATATTTGCTTTCTTAATTGTCCCAATATTCATTAAATCACATCAGTTATGCTTAAGAATAACTGTACACGTTGTTTATCAGTTCTCATAATTTGTTTATCGGCTTTTTCGACAAACGGGCAAAAAATAAACGAACTAAAGAAACCGCCTGAATGGTCAAAAGAATATCCTCCCTTTCGTATTGCAGGAAATTTATATTATGTCGGCACTTATGACCTGGCCTGTTATTTTATTACTACGCAGAGCGGAAATATTCTTATCAATACCAGTTTGGCTTCATCGGCATCTCAAATAAAAAATAATATTGAAAAACTCGGGTTTAAATTTTCTGATATTAAAATATTATTGACCACCCAGGCACATTACGATCATTTGGGAGCCATGGCTGATATCAAAGAGCAAACCGGCGCCAGGTTTATAGTGGATGCCGCAGATGCAGATGTTGCAGAAAAAGGGGGAAGCACCGACTATGAGATGGGTAAATATGGAATAACATTTAAGCCGGTACATGCTGATATGTTGTTGTATGACAGAGATACCATATCATTGGGAAAAATGCAACTTGTGTTACTGCATCATCCCGGCCACACGAAAGGCTCATGCAGTTATTTGTTTACTGTGAGAGATGAGAAGCATTCTTATAGAATTCTTATTGCTAATTTACCAACCATTGTTACTGACCGTCCGTTTGCAGATATCACAGCCTATCCAACTATTGCACAGGATTATGCATATACCCTGAATGCAATGAAGCAAATTCATTTTGATTTGTGGCTGGCTTCTCATGCCAGCCAGTTTGATCTGCATAAGAAACATAAACCTGGCGATGCTTATAACCCGATGGCTTTTGCAGATCAGAAAGGGTATAATGAAGCATTAAACGATTTACAAAGAGAATATGATGAAAAGATAAAAAAGGATGACGGAAAATAGTACTTCAAATTTTCGTTCATAAGGAACCACATAGGAAGATAGACAACATAGCGATTTCTCATAGAAGAACTATGTGTTCCAAACTATTGTGTTCTATTGTGTCTATTGTGGCAAAAAATCAGGTTGCAAACAAGTGTGAAAATTTGGGATCCCCCGGAAAAGCTATTGGATATACAAAGCAAAATTCAGTCCGGTATTGCTGAAGTATTTATTTTCGGCTTAGTCCATTTGGTTACGAAATAAATAATGCAGATTATAGAAATGAATATAAGAGTGGAAAGAATTTCCCACCTGCCCAAACTGGTCAATAACCAAACAATAGAAATTACGGCGATGATTGGAGTAACCCACCCGCCGGGCGCTTTGAAAGTTTTTTTGTCTTCCTCATTATTTTTTGTTCTCAGTTTTATTGTAGCTAACACAACAAAAAGATAAATGATCAGGATGCAGGCGCTGGCCATGATGGCTAATTGTTTAAACCCTCCCGAAACGGAAAAAATGAAAATCAATGTGCCATACATGATCACGGCGAGGTAGGGAGTGGAAAATTTCGGATGCACCTTCCTTAAAAATTTTGGAAATGTTCCATCGTTGGAACCGGCAAACAAGGAGCGGGGGGTGCAAAGTAAATCCAGTGTTACATTTCCAAAACAGGAAACGGCGGCACAAATTAATAGAATGGTAGCGCCCAATGGGCCAATAATTTTTTCTGCCACTGCTGCTAAGGGTGCATCTTTAAATAATGTCATTTGAGAACCCAATACACCCTGCGCCACTGTTTGCAGTAACAGGTAAATCACTAATACGGTGATGCCGCCTAAACAAATGCTGAGCGGTATTGTTCGTTTAGGATTTTTAATTTCTCCGCTGGCACCCAGCGCTGTTTCAAATCCGGCAAAAGCAAAAAATAAAATGAGAGCCGTATTGCTGAATGTATTAATAGAAGGTAAATGTTCCCAATGAAGGTTTGATGATTTTACAAAACCAAGACCGAAAACAATAATACCAGCAAGGGGGAGTAATTTGATGATGGTAATCGCTTTTACAAGGCCGACAGTTTGTTTAGCACCAAATACATTAATCAAAATCATGAATCCTGTAAGAATAAAAAAAAGTATTCCACGTATCAGGGGGTGGGCAAATGACGGGAACAGCACTGCCAGCGAATCTGCTAAAACATTCATCAGCGCAGCGCTGCCGATAACGCCCCATCCGAAAAAATATAACCAGTTAATGATATAAGCAGGAAGATTTCCGAATGCAGCTTCTACATAAGCATAAGACCCGCCACTTGAAGTGACACGGCATCCTATTTCTGCATAGCAAAGCATGATAGCAGCGAGCATGATGCCGCAAAAAATATAACTAAAAATTCCAAAGGCTCCGAGTGCAGCGCCTACAATACCCGGAAGTGCAAAAATACCTGCGCCGACGACGCCAGAAATGATACTTAATGTAAGCCCTGAAATCCCAATGACTCTTTTAAGACCTTCTTCCGTGTTTTGTGATGACAAGCTGCGTGTATTGAGCAGTTAAGATAGCTAAGCATTGGGAAAATTAAAATTTATTTTTATTGCCTTCATTTTGCAGCATTCATTTTCCTTATCAATAATTCAACATGAACCCCACACCAAACCCCATATCGCTGTCGTAATGGGTTCGAATGCTGATATTTCTTGCGAGGATATAACGCAAGTCGGCCATATATTCCAAATCGGTATTGACCATAAAGCCGGCCCGCAATCTTTTTGAAACCGGGATATCTTCTCTCATTAATTGTAAGCGAAGAATTCCATCCTGGTATAATTCTGCCTGGAAAATGGTAAGCATCGGTAACGTATAATTGAATCCTATGCTAAAAGCTCCCCGTTTATCTTTTTCATTCTTCTGGCCAAATAAGTTTCTTGCATGCTCATCTATTCCCATGCTCCGGTATCGCCAGTCAAAACCAATAAAAGGCATAAACCACTGCATGCGGTCCACATAACGGCCAAGGTGGGTTTCGGTTTCATAACCATGCATGTTATTGTAACCTAATCTCCATTCGGTACCTAAACTCCATCTAGCATTTTGCAGCATCCAGTCGCCATCATTACCATTAAAGGCAAAATCATTTTGTATCATAAAATGAGGCATGTTGCTTTCCCGTTGCAGCATTTTATACGCCATCTTTTTATTTTGGATATACGGGTTTTGATAATCGCCTACCGAAAACACTCTGTTCATTCCAGACATCATGTGATAAAGAATATGACAATGAAAAAACCAGTCACCTTCTTCGTTGGCGAGAAATTCAAGGGTATCTGTTTCCATCGGCATGATGTCGAGCACACTTTTGAGTGGTGCAAAATCCCCCTGACCATTCAATAGCCTGAAGTCAAAACCATGCAGGTGCATCGGATGGCGCATCATTGAGTTGTTGTACAAAATGATGCGTAAAATCTCTCCCCGCTTCACCGGAATTTTATCTGTTTCAGCAAGCACTTTATTGTCCATGCTCCACACATAACGATTCATATTTCCGGTAAGTGTAAATTTCAATTCTTTGAAGGGAGCATCTTTGGGCAACGTAGTTATTTGTGGTGATTGCATCATCGCATAATTCAGCGTCACTATATTAGTTGGAATAGAATGATTACCATTAGTCATATTCATTCCATGCATATCATCTTTATTTTCTCCACCAGTTATTTCCGGATACATCACCGTATTCATATCCATTTTTTGCAGGCTCATGCTCATGCCCATATCATTCATATCGCCGTTCATCTTCATCATATCGTTCATCATCTCCATGCCTTCAAAATATTTAAGTCGTGGCAGGTTGCCTACAAATTGTTTGCTGCCATTACCAATAAAATAACTGGCCGATTGTGTACGGTCTTCTGTTGTTGCCATCAATTCAAATGACTTGTTATTTTCAGGGACTGTTACAACGATATCATAAGTTTCAGAAACTGCAATGATGAGCCGGTCCACTTCAATGGGAACTATATCATTGCCATCATTTGCCACAACAGTTATTTTTCCACCTGCATACCTGAGCCAGAAATAAGATGAAGCGCCACC
>JAFEAF010000025.1:29391-30822 GCA_018266555.1 Bacteroidota bacterium
TTTCCATTCATTGGTAAGTTTCGTTTTGAAATTACCACTACGGATAGCTTCAGCATAGCTTTGCGTTGCACCTTTTTTTATCGCAAACCAATCACTGGCATTATGCAACATGCGATGAACATTATTTGGATTGAGGTTGGTCCATTCGCTGATGATGAGTGGCACTGTTGGCAAATCATCTATCCCTTTCCTGAAAGTAGTATCACTCGCTTTTTTGTGAATTACAAAATTTCCGTACATGCCTATCTGTTCCTGCAAACCTGAATGTGAATGATACCAGTGTGTGCCGTTTTGAATGAGCGGAAAACGATACGTATAAACCGTTCCCGGTTTTATCGGCTGCTGGGTGAGATATGGCACGCCGTCTTCTTTGTTGGGCACAAACACACCATGCCAGTGCAGCGATGTATTTTCATGTAAAAGATTATGCAACACAATTTCTGCTGTATCACCTTCAGTAAATTCAAGCGTGGGCATGGGTATTTGCCCGTTTACTGCAATGGCTCTTTTTTCTTTACCGGCATAATTAACCAGCGTGTCCTTCACATACAAATCATAATGAACAAGCTTTTGCGCATTACAAAAATGTATGGTAAAAAATGCCGCTAAGGTTAGCGGCATCCATCTTTTTTGAAGACAATATTTATAAAACATTTTATAAATCACGCCCGGGGCATAAATGATATGCAATGACCTTTAAGGCCAGTTTTAATTTCACTCTTTAGTTTCTACAACTTTACCACAGGTGAGCATTGCCGAACCGTAATACGGGTTCTTTATATCTTTCTCATTACTCAGCCAATACCCTTTTTTCATTGGGCAATACTGATAGTAAACAGGCTGGCTGACCTTTTCAGCATTTTTCACTACAGTCCACATGGTTGTTGACACATCGTTGAAAGCTGCTCTTTGACTTTTAAGATCACTTGCCTGGTTCAGTTTTTCAGTAACCTTCAGCAGATCTGCTTTCTGAGCAAAATCCGGTTCCGTTTTAATTGCTTTATAAAAAGTATTGATTGCTTCAGCCGCAATTTTATTATCGCTTTGTACTAATGCATCCTTAACACTGATGTATTTGCTTAACAATGTAGATGTGTTTTGAGAAAAACCGGTATGTCCAAGTAATATGGCCGCAATTGCAATTAATGATTTTTTCATTTTGAAGTTTTTTTATAATACAATATTAATATATTGGTTCGATTTTATATCCTGCTTTTTTGATAATTGCTTCCACTTCCTTTCCGGTAATTCCTTTTGTATGTACCGTTAGCACTTTGTCTTTGTTGGCGGTATCTACCTGCCATTCGTCAATGCCATCAGCGTTATCCAGATAAGGCCTTACATTCGCTACACAACCGCTGCAATTTATATTTGTTTTAAAACGAAGTTCTGTAGTTCCCATAATAATTTTTTTTTATTTAAAAGAATACT
>JAFEAF010000025.1:30955-38412 GCA_018266555.1 Bacteroidota bacterium
GATACGGCCGCTACGAGTGCCGCAAACCCAATCTCACTGCCTTGCAATGACGTTACTTCAAAGAAATTTGTAAAGGGCTGTATAAATAATATGGCAAATAAAAAGAGTAATGTTATTAATGTAATGCCTGCCAATAACCAGTTTTTATTTTTAAAACTATCTATTACTCTATAATAAAAAGAACGATTGACTAAGCTGAGTAAAACATTGCTGAAAATTAAAGTAGCAAATACTATGGCTCTAGTTTTTTCCTGGCTGCCTCCATGCTGTACCGTCCATTGATAGGCAAATAATATACCGGCTGTAATTACCAGCCCCTGAATAATGCTGATGGCCAACTCCCGGCCACTCAGGAAAGTGTCGGTCATTTTGCGGGGCTTTTGCAGCATGGTATTTTTTTCCATTGGTTCATTTTCATATACAATGGAGCAGGTGGGCCCCATAATAAGTTCTAAAAAAATTACATGAACCGGTGTGAATATTTCGGGATAAACCCAACCAAAAAATAAAGGTAATGACACAGTGAGAATGATCGGTATATGGATAGAAATAATGTATTGTACCGCTTTTTTAATATTGGTATAAATCCTTCGCCCGGCAGCCACTCCGGTGATGAGTTTATCCAAATCATCATTTGTTATAACCAATGAGGCTGCGGCTTTAGCAATCTCTGTGCCTTTGTTGCCCATAGCCACACCAATATGTGCGGCTTTAAGTGCCGGTGCATCATTAACACCGTCGCCCAACATGGCTACTACTTCTCCATTTTCTTTTAAGGCATTTACCACAGCAAGTTTTGCTTCGGGATACATACGGGTAAATAATGTGGTGCTTTCTACCAAATTGTTTAATTCATTTTTGTTGGCTTGTGTTATGGTATCACCATTAACCGGGGATGTATTACTTGCAATACCTGCCTGCATTGCAATAGCGCCGGTAGTTTCTGCATTATCGCCGGTAATTACTTTTACTTTAATGCCTGCATCATATATTTTTTGAAATACTTCTTTGATGCTTTTTTTCGGAGGGTCATAAAAAACGGTAAGCCCCAAAAACTCAAATTGAAATTGTTGTTGTTGCTCAGGAAAATTATTTCCGACAAAAATTGTTTTGGCCACACCCAATACCCGGTACCCCTGCTTTCCAAAATTTACCACCTGTTGCCGTACCTTATTTTTTTCATTTTCCGCAAGAGTAGATACAGCCAGTATAGCTTCAGGAGCACCTTTGGCGGCAATGATTCTTTGGCCGGCATTGTTTTCAAAGAGATGAGTCATCATAGGCGGCTTACCATCCAGCGGATACTCGTGTATCATTTGAAATTGGCTTCGTTCATCTGTTGCAGTTGTTTGTTGATAGATGTTGTGCAGTGTTTTTTCCATAGGGTCAAAAGGTACAGGCTCACTGCTCCACATTGCATACGCAATTAAATCGGTTAACTGGTTTGCAATAAAATCGTTTTCTTCAAATACGGTATCGGATTTGAAATCGTACAGCAATTTTAACTGCATGGAATTCTCGGTAATGGTTCCGGTTTTATCGGTACAAATAACTGTAGTGCTACCCAGTGTTTCTACAATACTGCTCCTTTTTATGATCACGCCTTCTTTCATTAACTTCCATGCTCCAAGCGCCATAAAAGTGGTGAAGGCAACCGGGATTTCTTCGGGAAGCACAGACATTGCCAGCGTAAGGCCTGCCAATAAACTATCCACCCAGTTTTTGGATTGGAGGTAACTATAGAACCAAACCATCAAAAAAATAATGATGCCGATAATGGCCATGGTTTTTACAAACCGGGTAATCTGTATTTGCAGTGGTGAAATTTCTTCTTTGATGTCTTGTATGGACTGGCCGATTTTTCCCAGCTTTGTTTGGGCTCCAATAGCGGTAACTTCAAAAACAGCTAATCCCGAAACCACCAAGGTGCCGCTATACACATTTTTCTCATCCGATTCACTGCTTTTATATATGGAATAACTTTCGCCAGTAAGCGAAGCTTCATTAACAGAAAAATCGTTGCTATGCAAAATCACGCCATCCGCATTAATCATTTTTCCTTCTTCAATAATGCACAAATCGCCTATGGTAATTTCCCTGGTAGGAATCTTAACGGGTTGCGTATTGCGGATAACAAGGCTTAAAGGTTCATTCAATTTCTCCAATGCTTCCAACGCCTTTTTACTACGATTGTCCTGGTAAAATGAAATTGCCGAAACGGCTACGATGGCTCCAAACATAAACAGTGCCTCTGCATAATTGCCCACAATGAGATAGATAATCGTTACTGCAAATAACAATATCAGCATGGGCTCTTTCAAAATATCCAGGAGAAGGTTGTACCAGGAACTTTTTTTGTGGCTTATCATTTCATTGAAGCCAAAGTTGTGCTGAGCATTTTTTACCTGGGTATCAGTGAGGCCTTTCAAATGACCTGGGATATTATATGCCATTTTTTAGAGTTGTATTATTTTGTCGGTGATCCTTCATCTTTTATTGAACAAACAGAATTTACAAATATCAGATTCCTGCTAATACTTTTTATTTATTACTAAAATATTGACAAATGAGAATATACATTATTTATAAGATTATATTTTCATGAGTTCATTTTTAAATTGTTTATTAATCACAACTTGTCATGATTAACGGGATGGGATTTGCGAAGTGTCATATTGCCTTAAAAACTTATAGCTCTTTTTAAAGTTGGGAACCAAATATGTATTGGTCTATTAATCACCTTCATTTTTTATTGCCATTAGTAAATTGTAAGAACCTTTAATGACAAAATTTTGCCCTTTTAGTTTATCAGCATACTTAATTTCAGTAAATCCATTTTCAGCATTACCAATGTGCACTTCCTGCATTTCAAATTTTTTATTTCCTGTTTCAACAAATACATAGTTTTTGTTTTCAAAACGAACAATGGCATCATCCGGTAAAACTGTTGCATTACTACCGGACAATTCAATAATTGCATTCATAAACATTCCTGGCAGTAATGCTTTATCATATTGTTGAAAATGGCAATGTACCTGTGTTGCGTTGTCATTGCTTAAGTTTTTACTGATTAATATAATTTCACATTCATACTTTTTATCGGGATTGCTATTCGAAAAAGCGAATACTTTTTGTCCGACTTTTAGTTTGCTTACATCATTGTCAAACACAGTTAATGCCAGGTGTATATCATTAGGGTTAACCAATTCAAACAATACGTCACTAGGTGTTACATATTTTCCAATATTCACATTTACTGCAGAAACAAAACCATTGATAGGAGAAAGAATATTGATACTTTTTGAGATAGTGTTTGGGGTGATAGCATTTGGGTTTAAACCGATTAATTTCAATTTTTGTTCCAATGATTTTACCAATATGTTTTGAGTATAATAAGTTGCTTTTGCCTGCTCAAATACTTTATCACTTACTGCCTTACTCTCGTTGAGTTCTTTCTGTCTGAAATATTCCGCTTCATTGTATGCAAATTGAGCTTTGGCTGTCAAATAATCTTGTTGTAACTGAATATACTGTGGATCTTCCATTATAGCCAGCACTTCACCTTTATTGATATGCATCCCTGGTAAAAGCTTAGTTGATTTTA
Source organism: Bacteroidota bacterium (assembly GCA_018266555.1). Classification (GTDB taxonomy): domain Bacteria; phylum Bacteroidota; class Bacteroidia; order Chitinophagales; family Chitinophagaceae; genus UTBCD1. Next base: position 34,560 of record JAFEAF010000025.1, read on the forward strand.
AATATCCACCCAATGGCACACTAACAGAAATCATATTTTGAGGTGGCACATCAATTTTCCCACTGAGCTTTAATACAGTTGAAACAGAGTGTGTATCCAAAATTCCTGTAATAATTCCTGCATTTTTATATTGCGCTTCTGTAAGTGTGATTACATTTTCTTGTGTTGCTATATTTACTTGTTCTTCATTTGCCTGCTTATTGTTACAAGCAGTAAACAGTAAAAACATATTTATGATGATAATTACCTTTTTCATTTTAAAACTATTTATTTAGATAAAAATTAGTTTCTGCTACTGCATTATTTCTGTTTCGTATCGCTTCAATATATTCGTTTTGAATATTGATTGCCTGGTTTATTAACAAAGCCCATTCTAAATAATTGATTTCACCATTTAGAAATTGTTTGTTTGCCGTTGTTTTTATCGTTTCAGCATTTTTTAATGCTGTCTTTTCATAATATAAAACAGCATCTTGGTATTTCTGATATTGTTTCATTGCCTGGATAAAACCTGCTTCAAGTTTTTTTATATTCAATTCATATTCGTTTCCTGTTATTTGCTCATTTATTTTTGAAACATTTATTTTTGATTTTTGACCAGCATTGAAAATAGGAATACCCAACCCAACGTGAACAGATTGAAAACGAAGATTACTATTGTATTCTATATTGTTAGCTCCCATGCCTTTCATTCCCATAATATTATAACCAAGAGTGAAGTCCGGCAACAGTTTTGATTTTTCAACTTTGGTGTTGGCAAAGGCTATATTTTGTTGCTGTTTCCAATATTGGATTAAAGGATGAGAAACAATTTCAGCGCTTTCAGTTAAGAATATATTTGGAGATAAAGCATCATTTTCATCAGGAACAAAAGCAGTAGTTGTATTGAGCAAATACTGAAATTGTAATTGGACAATTTCCCAATCCTGTTCCAGTTGCGATAGTTGCAAAGCGATTTGTCCCCGTTGATTTTCGGCTGTTGTTTTTTCTAAAATATTGCTTTCTCCTTTTTGAAAACGAAGAATGGATTTATTTAAAAATTCTGAAAACAGACTGTAATTTTCCAATAGAAGTTTTCTCTTTTGTTGAATATACAGTAGATTAAAATAGACTTCTGTAACTAATTTTTTCAGTTCTGTTTCTTTTATTTTAAAACTTAGCGCACTACTTTTCCATTCTTCTGTCAGTAGCTCTTTTTGTCGTGAATAAACTGTTGGAAAACTAAGAGTTTGAGAAATACCTAAACTTACATCAGAATAGAAACTGTTGATTTGACCATACTGTCCTCCGATGTTTGTATTTGGAATAATTGTACCTGTCTTGATGAGTTTTTGTTGATACTCCGTCCGTAATTTTTCATTCTTAACAGAAAGATTATTAGTTAAAGCAGTATCAATGGCTTGTTGAAGTGTGATGCGAGTTTGAGCGTTTGAATAATTGGAAATTAGTAAGGTGCAACAAACAATAAGCAGCTTATACTTGGTAATATGCAATAAGGAATATGTAAAAAAAGGTTGCCCATTGCTCATTTCCAATTGCTCACTGCCCTTTGCCCATTGCTTATTAAATAACATTTTCATATCAATATTTTTCAGGGTTATTAATAGTGTGACTAATCATTTTTCCAACCTCATCATTTTGAGCTAATAAGTCTTTATAAATCGTTTTTTCAATGTATTCACAAGCTAATGCAAATTGAATCCAGACAGCTGTTTCAGAATTTTCAGCATCACAATCTGTAAGTTTAGAAATAAAATGTGCTGGATATTGCTCTTTTCTGTATGCTTCTGCAAGATTTGCACATACACATCTTGAAGACCTGCGCACCTGATCTATTAAAGAATATTTTTCCTCTTTTGGAAAAGATTTACTTATTTCAAAAATCTGCATAGCTTGGATAAAAGCCTTTTTATACAGTTTTGTTTCTTTAAAATTATATGAAGCCATAATTTATTATTTTTTAATTATTACTTATAACCCATTGCCATTTACCATTGCCTATTGCTAATTACCTATTGCTAATTACCCATTACCAATTTTAGCTCTATTGAAAATGATGTATAAAATCGGAAGAACAAACAGTGTTAGGAATGTTGCGAGCAGCAATCCGCCAATAACAACAGTTGCCAAAGGTCTTTGCACTTCTGCACCTTCTCCGTGACTTAATGCCATAGGCAAAAATCCGAGTGAAGCAACAAATGCCGTCATCAACACCGGCCGCAAACGAACCTTAGTTCCCATTAATACAATTCGTTTCAGGTTTTTGTAACCTTCAGATTTTAGACGATTAAATTCTGAAACTAAAACAATTCCATTCAATACCGCCACACCAAATAAGGCTATAAAACCGATGCCGGCACTAACACTAAAAGGAATACCTCTTAGTGCTAATGCAAATATTCCTCCTATTGCAGAAAGAGGTATAGCGGTGTAAATGAGTAAACCCTGCTTAACGGAACCAAAGGCAAAATATAGTAACAGGAAAATTAATAATAGTGAAACAGGAACAGCTACATACAGTCGTTGTTTGGCGGCTTCTAAATTTTCAAAAGCGCCTCCATAAGTAATAAAGTATCCGGGAGGTAATTTTATTTGTTGTTCTATTTTTTGCTGTAATTCGTGTACGACACTTTGGATATCTTTTCCACGAACATTGAAGCCTACAATAATTCTGCGTTGAGAATTTTCTCTTTGTATCTGATTGGGGCCTTCTACAATGTCCACGCTTGCTACAGTGCTTAAAGGTATTTGTGTGCCTTGTGGCGTGGCAATCAGTAGTTGTTGCACATCTTCCAGATTTTTCCTTTTATCACCTGAAAGACGAACGACTAAATCAAATCTCCTTTCGTTCTCATATACCATTCCGCTGCTTTCGCCTGCAAAAGCTGTATTTACAACACGATTAATTTCGTTGATGTTCAGGCCGTATTGTGCGATTGCAGCACGGTTATACTTTATAACAATCTGCGGCAAGCCGGTAATAGATTCTACATACAATGCTTCACTCGCTTTTATGTGAGAGCATATTTTCCCCAACTGATTAGCATAATATGCCAGTGTGTCGAGATTTTCTCCGAAAATTTTAATAACAACATCTTGTCTCGCCCCTGAAATTAATTCGTTGAATCGCATTGCTACCGGGTATTGAAATCCGAATGAAACTCCAGGAACATCTTCCAAAGCTTTTGAAATTTTTGCTTCTAACTCCGGATATGTTTTTGCAGAGGCCCATTCTTTTCTGGGTTTCAGTATAATCATCATATCTGAAGCATCCACCGCCATTGGGTCGGTAGGAACTTCGCTGCTGCCTGTTTTGGCTACTACTTTTTCAACCTCTGGAAAATATTTCAAAATTATTTTTGAGGCTTGAGAAACTGCGTCAATGGAAGTATTCAAATTACTGCCCGGCAACACCCTGGTATCTACTGCAAAATCCCCTTCGGGCAAGGATGGAATAAATTCACCTCCCAAAGTTTTTAAAAGAAAAACAGATGCTACAAATAGACATACTATGGTAAACAACACCTTTCTTTGATGACGCAATATTTTGGTAAGATATCTTTGATAAACCCATTCTAAACGATTCATCATTTTATCAGAAAAAGTTTCTTTGTGTGAAATCTTTTTACTCAAAAACAATGAACTCATCATTGGAATATAAGTAAGTGAAAGTAAAAAAGCACCCAATAACGCAAATGCAACCGTTTGAGCCATTGGCTTAAACATCTTGCCTTCCATACCTTGTAATGTGAATATAGGCAGATATACTATCAATATTATGATTTGACCAAACACAGCGCTGTTCATCATCCGCGATGCGGAAGTTCTGACTTCGTTGTCCATTTCCTTTTGT
>JAFEAF010000026.1 GCA_018266555.1 Bacteroidota bacterium
CGGATAATAATGTGTCTCTTCTGTTAATGGTCCTCTTTCATGACTTATCTGTAAATTATCAAAATAAACAAGATTATTACTTTCATTACTTACAAAAACGTAGGCATAACCACTCTTGGCAGCTTGCTTTGCACTGCCGCTTATTCTTGTAATGGTTTGTCCGCTTCCTTTTGTTGTTACCTGCACTATTTCGCTGTTTGTACTTACAAAGTTAAACTGTTCATCGAAAAATAAAATGTTTAAATAGGCTTTAGGCATCGTTCCGCCACTGCCGTTTTCAGGTGAAATAAAGCTTGTAAACGGGGGACTACTGTTTAAATTAGTTGTTACCGTACTTCCACTACCGTGAAAATTCGTTGTTACAGGACTGTTATTTATTAAACTTGTTAATGCCGTAAGTATAGCGCTTTGCCCATTGGCGCTACTGTTATCCGTTGCATCATTGGTCATGTAATAATCTACTTTTATGTGTAGTCTGTCACCTGCCATTACTTTTAAAAGTTTACCTGCTCCCACAGATTGTGTATTTTTTCTTAGCAATTGTACTTTGTCGCCATTTGTACCACTTGTATAAAAGCTACCTGGTCTTGCTGTTCTTTGATCGCCTGCATTTTCATAATACACTTGTTCATTGGTTGTATTCGCATCTTCAAATGTAACCGCCGGATAAAAAGCTGTATCCTTTTGTTCTGTCAACACCATCCTTATGTTACCAAGATGGTCTTTCAAAAAATAATCGTAGTATAAGCTACTATCAGCTATATTAAATCTTATTCTCCCTTCTTCGGTTGGTAAAAACTGTAAAGTATCATTTACAAAATTTCCAAAGAGGTATAATGTTGTTGTTACCTTACTTCCTTCGGTTGTTACTTTCTTTAATTTATTTCCGGCAGCATCATAAGTGTATTTTATGTTCCCTTTTCCTGTAACAACAACGCTATCCGGCAGATTCAAATAGTTGTAATGAATAAGGCTAATATCTTTATTATTGTCTATTGTCAAATTTCCATTGCCATCATAAGTATAATCTGTTGCACTTGTTGTTTTGTTATTGCTCAACGAGGTCATATAGGTTTGTGAGCTTCTGAAATCTCCTAATTTGGTAGCTGTATCATTTTTTCTATCCAATACATTCAATAATTTATTTGAGCTTGTGTTGTAAGTGTAAAGCAAACTATCAATCGTTACACTTCCCCCCGCTATTCTGAGTGTTCAATAATTTAAGAAAATTACGAAGGCTGTCCTGAGTTTATAACTCAGGACAGCCTCCTTATTTCCCAAACGAGTGTCCTCGTTTTTAAAAATTTCATAACCTACGTTTCACATAATGAATATACAAATTATTAACCTTTGCTTATGTACCTTGCGCTATGCAAAAAAACGAGTTGCACATCATAAAAGTATTCCCCTGAGAAAAAGTAAAGCGATAGTAAAATAGATCACAATACCTGTTACATCTACCAGCGTGGCAACAAAAGGTGCAGAAGAAACAGCAGGGTCGGCGCCTAATTTTTTTAATGCAATGGGGAGCATGGAACCGCTTAATGTTCCCCACAATACAACTCCAATTAAAGAAAATCCAACAGTGAAAGCAACCTGTAACCAATAAGGCCCGTAAATATCTTTGATCACACCTTGCTGCATCAGTTCATGCCAGATTGTAATACGGGTAAAGCCGATTAACCCCAAAACTGTTCCTAAAACTAACCCCGAAAGAATTTCCCGGCGCATCACCCGCCACCAGTCACTGATATGAATTTCACCAACGGCCATGGATTGTATAATAAGAGTGCTGGCCTGTGAGCCGCTGTTTCCGCCGCTTGACATTATCAACGGAATAAACATCGCCAGCATGGTAGCTTTTGCAATTTCATCATTGAAATATGCCATGGCGGTTGCGGTTAATAATTCGCTTATAAAAAGAATGATCAGCCATCCAACTCTTTTTTGAATTAATTTGAAAAAAGGCGTGTCAAGATATGGAGCTTCCAAAGCAGAAGTACCCCCGATCTTTTGAATGTCTTCACTGAACTCTTCACTGGCTACCCACAAAATATCATCTATCGTTACAATACCTAATAATTTATTGCTGTTACTCACAACGGGAAGTGCATCCCGGTTATTCATTTTAAATATATCACTGGCAGTTTCCTGGTCATCATAAGCATTCAGGGAGATAACACGGTCATCCATTAATTCAGAAACTTTTTTATCCGGCGGGCTTAGTATGAAATCCCGGATACGAATGTCATCCAGCAAATCGCCCTGGTTATTGATTACATAAATAACATTGATGGTTTCGCTGTCTTTACCATGTTTGCGGATGGAAGCAAATACTTCATCTACGGTATTATGAGGATAGACATATACATAATCCGGCGTCATCAAACGGCCGATACTGTTTTCCGGGTAACCGAGAAGCGAGAGGGTGATTTTTCTTTCTTCGGGATTCAATAATTTGATCAGTTCCCTCACTACATTGCTGGGAAGCTCTTCCAGGAAATCTGTGCGGTCGTCCGGTGGCAGGTCATTAAGCAATTCCGCAGTCTTTATCGGGGGCAGCTCCCGGATAATTCTTTTTTGAATACTTATATCCAGGATTTTGAATACACTGGTGGCCCGGTTCATAGACATATTGGCAACAATCTGATCTTCCTGATCCGGGTATTCCTCTACCAGCATGGCCACATCACTGATGTTTTGATCATTCAGAAAATCCTGGACCTGTTTATGGTCACCGGATTGAATGGCGGCCTCAAACTGCTCTTTGATTATATTTTGTTCCACTTCGAGAGGCATCCCGCAAATTTACTTTTATGTTTTCAAGTTTTTGAGTAAATAATTTTTTATTTGCCTTAATTTTAAAATATTTCCGGATGATACTTCCTTGTCTTTTTGTAGCGCCGTCACATAACAAAGGCCGGGGTGTTTTTACCTCGGAGCCGATACGCCCTGATGTTGTTATTGAAATATCACCGGTGATTGTAATGAGCCGTGAAGAACGATTTTTTTTGGATAAAACATTGCTTCACGATTATATTTTTGAATGGGGAAATGAAAAAGATCAATGTTGCATGGCACTGGGTTACGTTCCAATGTATAATCATTCTTACCAGGCCAACTGCGATTATGAAATGGATTTTGAAAATAATGTTATCCGTATAAAAACGCTCCGGAATATTGCTTACGGCGAAGAACTGATGATTAATTATAATGGTACATGGAATGATAGTAAACCCGTTTGGTTTGATAAGAAATAAATTTTTATTTCTTTTACTTACAGGAAACATTGCTGCAAACAAGTGAAATACTCTTAGCGCCTTTTCCCCTTTGCGTTCTCTTCGTGAAAAAATTTAGCCGCAAAGAGAGCAAAGACGGCAACACAAAGCCCGCTAAGTTTAACTGAGAGTATAAATTTTTAATTTTGAGCCCGCCTGTCGGCAGACAGTTTTTACTTTTTACTTTTGATTTTTCCTCTCCTCAAAAACATTTTCGTTTCTCTATTTCAATTTATTCTTTATCTCCTGCAATTTCAAAAGTGCTTCAACAGGGGTGAGGCGATTGATGTCAATATCCTGTAGTAATTTTCTGATCTCATCAAAAGTTTCGCTATGTGCATCGAAAATAGAAAGCTGTAACCTTGCTTGAGAAATGGCACTCACTTTTTCTTTCATACTTCCTGTTCCGGGCTTTTGATTTCCATCCTCATCAACATGCTTGCTTTCAAGATGGGTTAGTATTTCATTGGCTCTTTCAATTAAAGCCGGCGGCATTCCAGCCATCTTTGCTACATGAATCCCGAAACTGTGTGTGCTGCCGCCTCTTGCCAATTTTCTCAGGAAAATTATTTTATTCCCAACTTCTTTATTGGTGATGTGATAATTTTTTACCCTTGGTAATTTTTCTTCCAATTCGTTCAGTTCATGATAATGGGTAGCAAAAAGTGTTTTGGGCTGATGCAGGGAATTATGCAAGTACTCGGCAATACTCCATGCAATGGAAATACCATCATAAGTAGAAGTGCCACGTCCAATTTCATCCAGCAATATCAGGCTTCGTGGAGTGATGTTGTTGATGATAGAAGCCGTTTCATTCATTTCTACCATAAAAGTGGATTCACCACCACTGAGATTATCCGATGCTCCGACCCGGGTGAAAATCTTATCCGTCAAAGAAATTTTTGCATCATCCGCCGGAACAAAACTTCCTGTATGTGCCATTAAAGTAATTAAAGCCGTTTGGCGGAGCAATGCAGATTTACCACTCATATTCGGGCCGGTGAGAATGATGATCTGTTGTTCCGTTTTATCTAATTCCACGTCATTATTAATGTAACTTTCACCAACAGGAAGGTTTCTTTCTATTACCGGGTGGCGGCCGGCTTTGATTTGCAATGCATCCCCATCATGCAGGAGCGGCTTTTTATAATGGCATTGAATTGCATTTTGAGCAAAACAAGTTACGCAATCCAATATGGCTAAAATATTTCCATTGGTTTGAACCGGGGCAAGATAGTCAAACAATTCATTCAGCAGTGATTCATAAATCTGCAATTCGAGCTGGAGTATTTTTTCTTCGGCGCCTGTAATTTTTTCTTCATAATCTTTTAATTCGGGAGTGATGTACCGCTCTGCATTTGCCAATGTTTGCTTGCGTATCCATTCCGCAGGCACTTTATTCTTATGTGTATTCGTTACTTCAAGGTAATACCCGAATACATTATTAAAACCGATTCGAAGTGATGAAATACCGGTGGCCGCTGATTCTTTCTGTTGCAGTTGAGTAAGATACTCTTTTCCGCTGCGGGCAATATGCCGCAGTTCATCTAGCTGCGGATTCACTCCGCTGTTTATCATGCCACCTTTAATGGCCAGCGCCGGTGGATTTTCTACTATTTCTGTAAATATCTTTTCTGCAATATAGGAGCAGGGATTTAATGCATCACCCAATCTTTTGAGATAATCATTTTCAGATTGTGAACACCACTGTTTAATATCCAGTGTCTGGCGTAAGCCTCTGCCAAGTTGCAATAATTCTCTCGGGTTAATTTTTTTCAACGGGATTTTTGAAACCAGCCTTTCTACATCGCCACAGAGCTTGATGGCATGGGTGATTTTATTTCTTAATTCAGTTTGTAAAATAAAATACTCCACCAGGTTCAGCCGCTCATTGATCTTTGAAATATCTTTCAAAGGAAATACAATCCACCTTTTCAGCAATCTTGCTCCCATAGGAGAAACGGTATTATCCAGCACATCGAGTAATGTATGACCGGCTTCCGAATTTTTATTTATTAATTCCAGGTTCCGGATTGTAAAACGATCCATCCATAAAAAATCTTCCCGGTCAATTCTCTGGATGGATGTGATGTGCTGCAGGTTCGGATGCTCGGTTTCTTTTAAATAATGTAATACGGCTCCGGCAGCTATTAAACCATTCTTCATTTCATCTACGCCAAAGCCTTTCAATGAATAGGTTTGAAATTGCTTGAGTAAAATGTCTTCAGCATAGGTTTCGCTGAAAATCCATTCATCCAGCGTATAGCTGTATATTTTTGAGCCAAATAATTCTTTAAATTTTTTCTGAATGTTTCTTTGAAATAGCACTTCTGCCGGTTTGAAACTCTGCAACAGTTTATCTGCATATTCCCGGTCTCCTTCAGCAAGAAAAAACTCCCCGGTAGATATATCGAGGAAAGCAAGCCCAAAGAGATCATTGCCTGCAAAATGAATCCCGGCTAAAAAATTATTACTGTGATGCTCGAGCAATTTATCGTTGGTGGCTGTGCCCGGAGTCACCATTTCTGTTACGCCTCTTTTTACAATTCTTCCGCTTCCCGGCGGAACAAGTTTCGGATCTTCCAATTGATCGCAAATGGCAACCCGGTAACCGGCTTTCACCAATTTATGCAAATAAGTATCCAATGCATGATGAGGAAAACCCGCAAGATCTAAAGAAGCGGCGGCGCCATTATTTCTTTTGGTAAGTGTAATACCCAGCACCTGCGAAGCAATGACAGCATCCTGACCAAATGTTTCATAAAAATCTCCTACACGAAACAGCAATATGGCATCGGGATATTTTTGTTTGATAGCCCGGTGTTGCAGCATGAGCGGGGTTTCTTCAATCTTTGTTTTTGCCATAATCCCTTCCAGGTAATATTGGGAACGACAAATATAATTCGTTTGAATGCTTTACCGAAACCTGTTTGGCTTCTGTGAATTACTTTTGCGCCATGCGAAAGTTAAGTATGGAAGAATTGGACAGAAAATCGGCGGAAGAATTCAGGCAGGCTCCCAAGAATCCCATTATTATTGTTTTGGAGAATATACGCAGCGCTTATAATGTGGGAAGTGTATTTCGTACGGCTGATGCTTTTTTGATTGAAAGCATCTATATCTGCGGCTACTCGGCCAGGCCCCCTCATAAAGAGATTAAAAAAACAGCTCTTGGAGCAGAAGAAACGGTGGAATGGAAACATTTCAAAACAGCGTCAGAAGCAATTAGCGAATTGAAAAGTAAAAATTATAATGTGTTTGCTGTAGAGCAGGCTGAGAAAAGTTATAAGTTGCAACATATTGATTTCAGCAATGACGAAAAAATTGCAGTTGTGTTCGGAAACGAAGTGACGGGAGTGGATCAATCTACGATAAATAGTTGTGACGGATGTATCGAAATTCCACAATTTGGGATGAAACATTCATTGAATATTGCTACGGCAGCAGGAGTGGTATTATGGGAGTTGGTGAGATTACGAATTAATTGAAGGGTTTAAAAATTGGTAATTGATTATTGAATGCTTTTTGTTGAGCATTTTTAAAGCAATATTGGAAAATATTCAATAACCAATCCCGTTCGCTGTCGGGATCAATAATCAATGTTCAAGTAAATAAAAGAAATGAAGAAAGTAAAAAATTATTTAAGCTTAATAAAATTTTCACATACCATTTTCGCTATGCCCTTTGCGTTGATTGGATTTTTTTTAGGTGTGAACCTGCTGAATACCGATACTTCCATTCTTCCTTCCTGGCATTGGCCTGAATTACCACCTCAGTATTTTGATAAAAACAGGTGGGTTCCTGTTGAGAAATATATTCATCTCGATCCTTTGATTATCAAATTAATTCTTGTTTTGCTCTGCATGGTTTTTGCCCGTAGCGCTGCCATGGCAATTAATCGTTATCTTGACCGATCCTTTGATGCAAAAAATCCAAGAACAGCAATCCGGGAAATTCCCAAAGGAATCATTTCTGCCAACAGCGCTTTAATTTTTACAATCATTTCCTGCGTCTTGTTCCTTGTCGCTTGCTTTTTTATCAACAAACTTTGTTTTTATTTAGCTCCCGTCGCTTTGTTTGTGGTATTGGGGTATAGTTACACAAAAAGATTTACTTCGCTGTGTCATTTGATCCTGGGATTAGGATTATCGCTGGCGCCCATTGGAGCATATCTTGCGGTTACAGGAAAGTTTAACCTGTTGCCAATTCTTTTTTCCATAGCAGTTATATTCTGGGTCAGTGGGTTTGATATTATCTATGCCTTGCAGGATGTGGAGTTTGATCAATCACAAAAATTATATTCTATGCCGGTATGGTTAGGAAGGGAAAAGGCATTGCATGTCTCGGAATTGTTTCATTTATTATCGGCAGGAGCCGTAGTTTATGCAGGCTATTATGGTCATTTCGGTTGGATATATTGGATGGGAGTTTTAATATTTGGCGGCATGTTAATCTATCAACACTCCATTGTCAAAGCAAACGATCTGAAAAGAGTGAATATCGCTTTCATGACTGCCAACGGAATTGCTTCTATTGTTTTTGCCATCTTTGTAATCACGGATTTATTTTTAAAATAAAAATTTAAAATATTCGATTCCTTATTTTGACTTTTGCATTTTGACTTTATGCCTCGAATTCTCTCAATAGATTATGGCCTTAAACGAACGGGCATCGCCGTCACAGATCCATTAAAAATCATAGCCACTGGGCTGACAACTGTGGACTCGAAAGAACTGATTCCTTTTCTTAAAAATTATTTTGCAAAAGAGGAGGTAGAACTGATCCTGGTTGGCGAGCCCAAAAACCTCGACGACAGCGATACCCATGCTACGCCATTAGTTGAAAAATTTGTCAAAGAACTTCAGAAAAACTTTCCTGCTATCCCAATTAAAAGAGTGGATGAACGATTCACTTCTAAAATGGCATCCCGGGCTATGCTGGACATGGGTTTAAAGAAAAAACAACGACAGGACAAAAAATTGATTGATGAAATTGCAGCTACCATTATGCTGCAGGAATATCTTCAGCATTTTTAAATTCGCTTTGTAATTTTTGTATTAAAATATATCAGTAAAAGTTTATAATTGTAAATTTGTACTGTGAAGAAAAACTTTAAGTTATAAATTGTAAATAGGAAACCTGATGATTCTCCCCATAGTTGCATATGGCCATCCTGTCTTAAGAAAAGTGTGTAAGGACATTGCCCCGGATTATCCTGATCTGGAAAAACTGATTGCAGATATGTGGGACACATTGTATGCCAGTAATGGGGTAGGCCTGGCAGGCCCTCAAATAAATAAAGACATTCGGCTTTTCATTGTGGATTCCACTCAGGTGTTTGAAAATATGGACGAAGAGGATAAAGGTAAATACCCGGATGAACCGGGCATCAAACAGGTTTTTATCAATGCCCATGTCATCGAAGAAGAGGGGGATGAGTGGATGTACAATGAGGGATGTTTGAGTATTCCCAAAATCAGGGAGGATATTTACCGGAGCGAGGCCGTATTGCTTCAATACCGGGATGAGAATTTTGAGACGCATCGAAAATTATTTTCGGGCCTTACTGCCCGTGTGATCCTTCATGAATACGATCATATCGAAGGGAAATTATTTATTGATTACGTTTCACCCCTGAAAAAAAAATTGATGAAAGGGAAATTAAGTGATATTTCCAAAGGCAAAGTAAATGTGGATTATAAAATGCTTTTTCCCAGGTAGCCTGAATTCGCAATGACCGTAAAAGGATTTAAAATACAGGTTACCAGGAAACACCTTTAGCCGCAGAATATTTTTTCCATTTTTCAATCACCTCGCTCATATCTGCCGGTAATTCTGAATTAAAAAATATTTCTTTTTCTGAAACAGGATGAATAAACCCAAGCGTTTTTGCATGTAATGCCTGGCGGGGGCAAATGGCAAAACAATTTTCAACAAATTGTTTGTATTTGGCAAATACTGTTCCTTTTACGATCTTATCACCACCATAAAAATCATCATTGAATAAAGGATGCCCAATATATTTCATGTGCACTCTTATCTGGTGCGTTCGCCCGGTTTCCAACACACATTCCACCAATGTCACATATCCAAAACGCTCCAGCACTTTGTAATGTGTGATGGCTTCTTTACCATAATCACCTTCAGGGTAAGCTTCAAATTGTTTCCGGAATCTTTGATGACGGCCTACATGTGCTTTTATAGTTCCGCTGTCTTTTCGCAGGTCGCCCCATACCAATGCCACATATTGACGTTTTACGCTATGATCATAAAATTGTTTGGCAAGATTGCTCATTGCTTTGGGCGTTTTTGCCAATACCAATAAGCCGCTGGTGTTTTTATCTATCCGGTGTACTAATCCAAACCTCGGCAAACTGTCTTCGGTGATGGAGGGATTTTTATTTTGCAAATACCAGGCAACTCCGTTTAACAATGTGCCGGTGTAATTGCCGCTTCCGGGATGCACCACCATTCCTGCCGGTTTATTAATTATCATCAATTCCTCATCTTCATATACGATATCCAGCTGCATTTTTTCGGGGACTACTGTCAGGTCATCAGGGCTTACATCGGAATAAAGGATAATTTCATCCGCAGGTTTTATTTTATAATTCGGCCTAACGTCTTTTCCATTTACCAAAACCATTCCGGCATTCAATGCCTGTTGCAATTTATTTCTTGTTGCACCCTCAATTCGACTCATCAGGAATTTATCTATGCGAAGCGGTTCCTGGCCTTTATCTACTGTAATGCTGAACCGTTCATACAGTTCATCTCCCGATTCGTTTGTCTCTTCTGATTTATTTTTTATTTCTTCTTTCATGAGTTGCTGAGAATCGGCGCAAAGTTAATAGTTGTGTATTTGTCGGTAAATTTGTTGTTCACTATGAATAAGCAGCAGGTAAAATTTCAGGATCTGGGGCAAAGGGACTATAAATCCGCCTGGGATTACCAGGAAAGTTTGTTGCAGGAAAATTTGAAAAGGAAATCTGTAATTGGCAATTTGCAATTGACTGCAAATGACGTTCAGAACAGGAATGACCAAACTGAAAATTGGCAACTTCCAACGGAGCATTTTCTACTCTTTGTAGAACATCCGCCTGTTTATACGTTAGGGAAAAGTGGACATATCGAAAACTTTTTGCTGAATGAAGAAATGAGAACTAAAAAGGGAGTTGAGTTTTTTAGGACCAACAGGGGAGGTGATATTACATTTCATGGGCCACAACAAATTGTTGGTTATCCCATTCTCGATTTGGAAAAATTTGAAACAGACATTGGAAAATATTTGCGCAAGCTCGAAGAAGTGATTATTCAAACTTTATTGGAGTACGGGATCAAAGGGGATCGTTCACCGGGAGAAACAGGAGTTTGGATTGATCCTGAAATAAAAGGAAAAGAACGGAAAGTTTGTGCCATCGGCGTACGCACCAGCCGCTGGATTACCATGCATGGTTTTGCTTTTAATGTAAATACTGATTTGAATTATTTCAACTTTATTATTCCCTGCGGTATCAATAATAAGCAGGTTACTTCGCTGGAGAAAGAATTAGGGTTCAAAGCAGATATGGAGGAAGTGAAAGAAAAAGTGAAACGGAATTTTGAAAAAATATTTGATGTGGAGTTATGGTAGGTAACAGGATACAGGAATATTAAATGACAAAGCATAATATGCAGGATGCTTAAAAATCTTTTTGCAGGTAAAACTTATACTTTTCAATCAGTTTATCGTCCCCATAAAGTTCAAAGCTGAACCACCCTGCATGATAAAAATTGGCTTTATCAATACTGAATTTTTTTTCTTTTATATCTTTTAGTTCAAACAAAAAAACACCCGAATCATCATAAAATTTAATGCTGTATTGCTTTGAGTCATCCGGCAGATTCACATGTACATAACCGTTTTTATAGGTAGAAACATATTTGGATGCTACAAACACATCCGGTTTATTTTTGCCGGCCTGAAGTTGATTCACCATATAAGAAGAATCTTTCCCATTTATATTTAAGACGCCATCTTCTAAGCCCATTTGTTTGAGCCAGGCAATAGTATCCGCTGCGGATTCCAACCTGGGAATTGCCAGTTTTTTCCTGGAAGAAGTGTCTGCTACCGGTTTCTTAGAATCGCTGAATAAAAAATTACCCTTATCCAATAGTATATACAAACGATAAAACATGTGATCATTTGTGGCTTTTGAATCAAGGTATCCATTTTGCGGTGCGGTGGGATCTGTAACGGTAAGAATGGTTTTAAAACCTATAAGACTGTCAAAAGAACGCTGAATGCTGATCTGTTTGATTACTGAAAAAGTATTGTTCCACCCGATGATGACCCGGTTGTTGCCAACGCTTTTTGCAGAAAAATCAGGAAGGGTGTCCTGGGCAGCAATATCTACATTGCAGGCAGCGATAAGGATCAGCAGGGACAGAATTTGTTTTATCATTTTACAAAAACGGAAAAAGGATAGGATTCTTTTATTAATTCTGTCAAAGATAAGGCAGGAAGCCCAGTAAATCTAATAGATTAACGTTCCTTTCTCCAGCGATGCATTGCCCTGCAAGCCCCCGCTGTGTATGAGCAATAATTTACTTTTCGGAGGAAAGAAATTTTGTTGAACAAGGTCAAACACAGCAAAAATAAGTTTACCCGTATAAACGAAATCCAATGGGATATTTGTTTGTTTATAAAAATTATTCATAAATGTTATCAGTTCCGGGGTATATTTTGCGTAGCCGCCAAAATGGTATTCATGAAATAACCGGAATTGTTTTTCAGCCTGAAGTAATGATTTAATTTTTATTTCCAGTTCATTATTATTTTTCATAACACTGATACCCGTTACCTGCTGATCTTTGGATGTTGACTGAATCAATCCTGCCATCATGGTGCCTGTGCCCACGGCACAACAGAAATGAGAAAAATATTTCTTTTCGCAATGATTTAAAATTGTGGCAGCACCATTAGCTCCCAACATACCGTATCCTCCTTCCGGGATAACATATAAATCTTCCCCTGTTACGGCTTCGGGAACTTTTTTATTTTTGAAGTCATCACGGCTGGTATAAAAAAGGATCATTCCAAACCCTTGGGCATAAAAAAGTGTAGTTGAAATTTTGGCTGGTTTTTCACCCCGGATAATACCTATGCTGTTAAAATCATTATCCTTGCAGGCCGCAGCCGCAGCAATTATATGATTGGACCATGCACCGCCATAAGTCACGATTGTTTTTTTCTGTAATCGTTTAGCTTCTTCAATATACAATTGCAATTTGAACCATTTGTTTCCGGAAATTACCGGGTGAATTTTATCAAGTCTCAAAATGGCAACTTCAATATTCTTTTCTATAAATACCGGATCGTTGATAAAATCAGTTGTGATATTTTGAAATGATAATTCCCGCATATATGCTAAACGAATTTAGTTTAATTTTGCCCCTGAATTTTATAAACGAAACACAATGAAACCTACATTATTGGTTTTGGCGGCCGGTATGGCGTCCAGATATGGTAGTATGAAACAAATCCAGGGTTTCGGGCCTCACGGAGAAACCATCATGGATTATTCTATATATGATTCAATACGGGCTGGTTTTGGAAAAGTGGTTTTCATTATCCGGCGTGATTTTGCAGAAAATTTTAGGAATATCATTGAGCCCAAAATAAAAGGACGAATTGCAATAGAATATGTGTACCAGGAATTAGATTCTTTTACCGAAGGATATCCTGCTCCCGCAGAAAGGACAAAACCCTGGGGAACCGCTCATGCAGTATTATGTGCCAAAACTGCTATTCATGAACCATTTGCTGTAATCAACGCAGATGACTTTTATGGTAGTGATGGTTTTTTTAAAGCTGCTCGATTTTTGCAACAGGAGTGCCGGGATGATGTTTTCAGCATTATTGGATATGAGCTGGTAAAAACATTATCCGAAAATGGCTCGGTAAGCCGTGGCGTGTGTGAAGTGGATAAGGAGAACTATCTTATCTCTGTGGTTGAAAGAACTAAAATTTACAGGGAAGGAAATAAAATTGTGTATGATGATGCAGATGGAAAACATGAAACAGCATTCGATTCAAAAGTGTCCATGAATTTTTGGTGTTTTCCTGCTTCTGCGTTTGCATTTATTCAAAAAATGTTTCTGAAATTTCTGAAAGAAAAAGGAACCGACCCCAAGGCAGAATTTTTCATACCTATTATCGGTGACCAGTTTATAAAAGAAGGAGGAAAGATCAAGTTGATTCCTACATCGGCACAATGGTTTGGCGTAACTTATAAAGAAGATGCACCGGAGGTAAAAAAGAGCCTAAGTGCATTAATCAGCCAGGGGGAATACCCTGAACGTTTGTGGAAATAAAATTTCTTAATCACCTTTTACAAAGAAAACATAATCTTCGATTTTTTTCACCTGCTGTTTGGTATCCATACCCCGGACACTGGACTTAACAGGCAAACGAAGATTCTGGTATGCCGTATCATCTTTTTTCAATTCGCTCACTGCGGTGTAGATGTATTTAGACTGGATGGCAAATGCCACCCCTTCTGCTTCTGTTTCTTTCGTACTTAGAATACCGATGACTTCCCCTTCATGATTAAATACCGGCCCGCCACTATTGCCCCGGTTAGCTGCTATACCTAACTGACAACTGAGCGTATCTCCATTGAATCCGGTTTTGGCACTTAAATAACCTTCGCTGTACACAATATCGTTTCTTGGATAACCTAATGTGAAAATCGGCTCTGCTACATCACTCTCAACTTTACTGATTCCATAGGGTATGGATGAAAGCGGCTTAAATTTATCGTCATCAATTTTCAGGATGGCGATGTCTTTATCCAAAAATTCTTTTACCAATACTGCCCGGAATTGATCTCCTTTATTATTCGTGACGGCAATATGTCTTGAGGTATGAACAATATGAGCATTGGTGACCAGGTAGCCTTTACCATCAATCAAAAAACCTGTACCACCTGCCTTGAAAGGAATGCTTTGCTGATTAATCTTATTTTTAATATTGTTGACTTCGTTTTTCAGGTTATTCATTTCATCAACCTGGGAGCTTTGTTGTTGTTTCAGGTTGGGGATATCACGACTCAATTCCTGAACTTTAGCATTGTCCGCTTTAGGAGTTAAATAATTGACCAAAGCACTTATAGATAAAGTAGTGACTCCGGCAATAATAGCAGCAATAGCTGCCACTCTTTTATACCTTTTCCAGAGATAAACCACTTTAGCTTTACCTTTCAGTTTTGCAGAATCTATCTTACCCTGTTCAGAAAGATTAATATGGGTATCATGTAATGTAGATCTGAATTTTTTCCATTCAGCAAAGCGATTCATTTGTTGTAAAAACAATGTATGCTCTACCACCATTTGATCCACATCAGGGCTGGTTTTGCGCAGGTTTTCAAAATGCAGCCGTTCATCGGGACTCATTTCACCCCGAATGTAGCGCTCCACTGCATCTAATATTTGAAAATCATCCATCACTGATTCCCGTTTTTATAATGTGAAAAAAATACTTTTTTCAATCGCATCAGGCATTTGTATTTCTGGGTTTTTGCATTGTCGGCATTGGTGTATCCAAAACCGACTGCTATTTCCTGCATACTTTTCTTTTGCAAATAATATGCCTCCAGGAGGCTTCTGCAGGGTTCACCCAGGCTGTCAATAGCCTTGTCCATCATTTCAAATTCTACATTCCGCTTTTCGTGTTCTTCAATTTCTTCTTCCACCGGAATGGTAGTTGCTATATCGGCCACTTCAGGCGAATAGCGATTTAATTGCTGCAATCGTTTGAGCCAAAGTCTTCGGCATACAGAGTATATGTAAGTTTTAATCTGGCAATTCAGTTCAAATGTCCCGGACCTGGCCTTCTCATACAATACAATCATCGCTTCCTGAAAAATATCTTTGGCATCATCAGCAGAGCCGTTATTGTTGATAATCAGGCTCTGGATCATATTAAAATTTTCCTTATAAATAGTCTCAACTGCCTTTTTATCGCTGCGGGCCAATCCTTGTAACAACGTTTTTTCGTTATTCTCTGATTTCACAACTCCGTTATTTTAATACTGTTTTTTAAAAATAGTAACCCTGACTCACTATAAAAAATAATATTCAACTGAAAACCAGGTCTTAGCTAAACTTTAAAAAATATTTTCAGGCATTGGGTTACCTTTTCCCGATTGGGGTATAAATGTCAAATCTTTTATACAAAAAATTAAAAAAAATTACATGAAAAAGCTTTTATTAGTTTTCTTGGTTGCCGGCACTTTTGCAGCTTGCAACAGCAAATCAGGTGGTGATGCTGACAAAAAAGACACTACTGCTACTCAAACGATGTCTACAACGCCTGCACAAGACACAACTCACAAAGCAGCTGATACAACTGCTCCTAAGATGAGTGCTGACACAACAAAGAAGTAAGATTTTTCATATGGCAAGCAATCGTTAGAGGCCGCCTTGTTCACAGGGTGGCCCTTTTTATTTCCTTACTTGGAAATAATAGAATTACTTTTGCGCAAATTTTTTATGATAACATTTGAAGCGTTAGGTATTGAAGATGGTTTATTAGAATCTATCAAAGCTTTGGGGTTTTCACAGCCTACCCCCATCCAGGAAAAAGCAATACCTGTATTATTAAGCGGCACTAAAGATTTTATCGGCCTGGCTCAAACAGGGACCGGTAAAACGGCTGCGTTTGGTTTACCTCTTTTGCAATTGATTCAAAAGGCAAATCGTTTCCCACAGGCATTAATTATTTGCCCTACACGGGAATTATGTTTACAAATCACGAATGATCTGAATTCATTCCGCAAAAAATCAGATTTAATTTCTGTCACAGCTGTATATGGAGGCACTTCTATTGGCTTGCAAATCCGTGATCTCAAAAAAGGGACTCATATCGTTGTGGCGACTCCCGGCCGTCTGATTGATCTTATCGAGCGAAAAGCTATTAACCTGGAGAAGATACATTATGTTGTTTTGGACGAAGCAGATGAAATGCTGAACATGGGTTTTAAAGATGACATTGAATTTATTTTAAAAAATACACCTAACCGGCAAAGCACCTGGTTGTTTAGTGCTACTATGCCACCGGAGATCAGGCAAGTGAGTAAGCGATACATGAAATCTCCTTTTGAAATCACTATTGGTAAAGTCAATGCAGCCAATGCTAATATAGATCATCAGTATTACCTTACTTCTCATGTGAACCGGTATGAAACCCTGAAACGGATCATTGATTTCAACCCCGGTTTGTATGGTATCATTTTCACCCGAACCAAAGCCGATGCACAGGAAATAACAGAATCATTAATTCGTGAAGGGTATGACATTGAAGCGCTGCATGGCGACCTTACACAGCAGCAAAGAGATAAAGTGATGTCCCGATTCCGGGAAAAGAATTTGCAATTACTTATAGCTACGGATGTGGCGGCAAGAGGCATTGATGTGCAGGGAATCACTCATGTCATTAATTATGAATTGCCGGATGATACGGAAGTTTATACTCATAGAAGTGGAAGAACAGGCCGGGCCGGTAAAAGTGGAATTTCCATTTCTATTGTGACCCCAAAAGAAGTGTATCGCCTGAGGCAAATAGAAAAATTAGTAAACACCCGAATTCATAAAATGGATATTCCTTCGGGCAAAGATGTATGCCGCAGGCAATTTTTTTATTTTATTGACAAGATGTTAAGCGCTGATACCAGCCATGGAGAATACGAGACCTATCTTCCGGTGTTAAAAGAAAAATTTGCACATATTGAAAAGGAAGAGATATTACAAAAAGTGGCAGCACTGGAGTTTGACCGGTTTTTAAAATATTATGAAAATGCTGCTGATCTTAATCTGAGAGAAGATCGTAGAACAACTTCAGATCAACGATCTGTTCACAGAGAAACAAAAGGAAGAAATTTTGAAAGAAATGGCAAATACCAACGACTGTTTGTAAACCTTGGGACTAAAGATGGTTTTTATAAAGCCAGTTTTCTCCAGTTCATACTGGATATGAGTGATCTCAGAAAAGAAGTATTGGGAAGAATTGATATGAAAGAGATGAATAGCTGGGTTGAAATAGAACCCGGTGCTGCAAAGAAAATGATTAAAGCAATTGATGGAAAGAATTTCAAAGGCAGAAAAATACGGATGAACGATGCGGAAACCGGAGGAAGGCGTAAATAATATCTGTAAAAATTTTTTTCTTCCAATCTGATCCTTACTTTTGTTACGTGATATTCACGAAAGCATACCGTTGGTTTTATTTTTACTTCTTCTTTAGCCAGAAGCGGGGAATGCTTTTGTTGAAATCAAAATGAGATTTAAAACTAAAATCAACATAAATATCCCCCGCAAAAAATCGGGGGATTTTTCTTTTATGAACAAACGGGTTTCGATACAGGGTTATGAAGGCAGCTTTCACCAGGAGGCTGCCCGGCATTTTTTCGGAAAAGAAATTCAGGTTATTCCCTGCGCCACTTTTAAAGACGTAATCAGAATTGCAGGCAATAAGACCGAAAGCGATGGCGCTGTAATGGCGATTGAAAATTCTATTGCAGGCAGCATTTTACCAAATTATAATTTATTACAGTCCTGCAATCTTCAGGTTGTCGGAGAAGTTTATTTGCAAATTGATCAGAATTTACTTGTAAATCCCGGTGTGAAATTGGAAGATATTCGGGAAGTACATTCACATACTATGGCATTACAGCAATGCTACGATTTTTTGGATAAGCATAAATGGAAACTGGTGGAAACAGAAGATACCGCTCTCAGCGCCCGCCATATTCATCAGCATAAAAGCAAACATATTGCAGCCATTGCAAGCCGGCTTGCTGCAGAACTTTACGACCTGCAAATCATCGGGCCATCTATTCAAACTTTAAAAAATAACTACACCCGGTTTTTAATATTGCAAAGACAGGATAAGGCATTACCGGTAATGGATGCGGATAAAGCTTCTGTAAATTTCCATACTGATCATTCAAGAGGAAGCCTGGCAAAAGTGTTGACCAAAATTGCAGAAGGCGGAATCAATCTCAGCAAGTTGCAGAGCTTCCCTATTCCGGGTTCGGATTTTAAATACAGTTTTCATGCAGATATGGAATTTGAAAATTTGTCGCAGTTTGATGATGTGATTGAAAAAATAAAACCATTGACGAGGCAAATCAAAATTTATGGCGCATATAAAAAAGGGTTATGGAAATAGCTAAACGATTGAACGGGATCGGTGAATATTATTTTTCTCAAAAACTGAGAGAGATTGATGAATTAAATAAACAGGGTAAAAATATTATTAATCTTGGCATAGGCAGCCCTGATCTGCCACCACATCCGGATGTGATCAAAACATTGCAGGAAGAAAGTATCAAATCCAATGTACACGGTTATCAATCTTACAAAGGATCGGCTATTCTGAGAAATGCAATAAGCGAATGGTATAAAAGATGGTATCAAGTAACATTGAATCCTGATTTTGAAATCTTACCCTTGATTGGAAGTAAAGAAGGCATCATGCATATCTGTATGACCTATCTGAACCCTGGTGATAAAGTATTAGTTCCAAATCCGGGCTATCCAACATACAGAAGCGCTGTCATGCTGGCAGGAGGGAAATGTGTTGAATACAAATTGACTCAAAAAAATAAATACGAACCGGATTTTGAGTCATTGGAGAAAAGCAATCTATCTAAAGTAAAATTGTTTTTTGTAAACTATCCGCAGATGCCGACCGGACAGTTGCCTTCAAAAGAATTGTTTGAAAAAATTGTTGCATTTGGAAAGAAGCATCATATTCTCATTGTTCACGACAATCCATATAGTTTTATTCTTAATAATAATCCATTGAGCTTATTAAGCATGGAAGGAGCGAAAGAACAGGTGATCGAATTGAATTCATTGAGCAAATCTCATAACATGGCGGGCTGGCGTGTGGGGATACTTTGCGGAGCAAAAGAACGAGTCAATGAAGTGTTGCGATTTAAAAGTAATATGGACAGCGGCATGTTTTTGCCGCTGCAATTAGCGGCTGCAAAGGCATTGACGTTGGGGCAAGACTGGCATGATCAGGTGAATACTACATATAATGAAAGAAGAGAAAAAGTATTCCGCTTGTTGAAAGAATTGAAATGTAAATTTTCAAGAGACCAGGCAGGCCTGTTTGTTTGGGGGAAAATCCCTTCAAAGCATAAAGATGGCTATGTATTAAGTGATGATGTTTTATACAGAAGCAATGTATTTATAACTCCGGGCGGAATATTTGGAACAGCAGGAAGTAAGTATGTGAGAGTCAGTTTATGCGTACCTGCTGAAAAGATTGATGAAGCGATTGATCGAATACAAAATAATAAATAATCAATAGTCAAAGCTCAACGTATGGAACGAAAACGAATTGCAATAATTGGCGTAGGACTTATCGGGGGTTCATTGGCTATTCAACTTCATGAAAAAAAGATTTCGTCCAGGTTGATTGGTGTGGAGTCCAATAAAAAGCATGCGCAAAAAGCATTGGAACTTGAATTGGTGGATGAGATTATGTCGTTGGATGATGCAATTAATAATTCGGATGTGATCGTATTGGCCATTCCGGTTGATAAAATGGTTGCATTATTACCGGAAGTACTCAATAAAATTGATCAGCAAATCATCATTGATCTCGGCTCTGCAAAAGCGCAATTAATTACGGCGCTGAAAGATCATCCAAAAAGAAAAAGGTACGTAGCTACACACCCGATGTGGGGAACTGAATACAGCGGCCCGCAGGCAGCGGTGAAAGGAGCTTTTGAAAATAAAGCCGTGATAATTTGTAATGCTGACGAAAGTGATGCCGATGCGCTGGAATGGACAAAAGCAATGTATCGGAAGATCGGGATGCATTTACTGGAAATGGATGCGGCGGATCATGATCTTCATGCAGCATATGTGAGCCATATTTCTCATATCACTTCATTTGCTTTGGCAAATACGGTTTTGGAAAAAGAAAAAGAAGACCAGGCCATTTTTGAATTGGCATCTGCCGGTTTTGAAAGTACCGTGCGGCTGGCAAAAAGTAATCCGGCCATGTGGGCGCCGATTTTTTTGCAAAACAGGGAAAATGTGTTGGATGTTTTGAACGAGCATATTGCGCAGTTGCTGCGGTTTAAAGAAAGTATTGAAAAAAAAGATGAAAAGAATTTGCAAAAATTGATTGAGGAAGCTAATAAAATAAAGAAGATAATAAAATAGAGGAGAGCATACCCTCCTTGGAGGAGATCCCGGCGACAGAATAATATTCAACGGATGAATAAGTGCTGAATAGAATTCAGAGCGATAAATGGAGCGTCGCAACGGAAGATGATAGTAGTACAAATGCTGATAACAATAAATTAAATTTGTATATGCAAACAACAACAGAATCGAAAATCAAAGAGACTACTCAGGGTGCATGGAACAAACGTCCGCTGATTGTAAGCGGCCCGTGCAGTGCTGAATCAGAAGAACAGTTAGTGCAGACCGCACAACTATTGGCCGCAACAGGAATGGTGGACATGCTGCGTGCCGGAATCTGGAAGCCACGCACCCGGCCGGGAATGTTTGAAGGTATTGGCACCAAGGGATTGCCCTGGTTGCAACAAGCTAAAAAAATAACCGGCTTACCTGTTACTGTGGAAGTGGCAACTGCCAAACAAGTGGAAGATGCACTGCATTTTGATGTGGATGTGTTGTGGGTTGGCGCACGGACAACGGTAAACCCTTTCAGTGTTCAGGAAGTAGCGGATGTGTTGAGAGGAGTTGATGTTCCTGTGCTCATTAAAAACCCGGTGAATCCTGATATTGAATTATGGATGGGCGCAGTGGAACGGATATTAAAAGCGGGGATAAAACAAGTCGGTTTGATACATCGTGGATTCAGCACATTTGGTAATACAGATTTTCGTAACTCACCGATGTGGCATCTCGCCATCGAAATGAAATTGCGCAACCCCGGAATGATCATGCTCTGTGATCCTTCACATATTTGCGGACGCCGGGATACTTTAATGGAAGTTTCGCAAAAAGCAATTGACCTCGATTATGACGGATTGATGATTGAATCACATATTGACCCGGACAAAGCCTGGAGCGATGCCAAACAACAGGTGACACCAGAGCGATTGAAAGAAATGCTGCAAACCATTATCTGGAGAAAAGAAGATACGAACTCGGTGGAATTTCATACGGCATTGGAAAAATTGCGGCAACAAATCAATCATCTTGATGATGAACTGATGCAATTGCTTGGACAGCGGATGAAAATTGCCGAACAGATCGGGCGGTACAAGCGGGATAATAACATTACGATTTTACAAACCAATCGGTGGAATAGTATCATTGAAAAAGCATTTAAAAAAGGAGAGGGGCTTGGGTTAAGCAAAGAGTTCATCACAAAATATTTTGATGCAGTACACATGGAAAGTATTAACCGCCAGAAAAAAGTGATGGATGAATAGGGATACGTTGCATACTAAATTTTGTATTTTGAATGACACCGGCATTTGTTCCCTGATTGGGCTGTTGTTGCGACGCTCCGTTCAACAGTAGTAATTCAATTGAACAACTATTTATGAAGCATTTTAGTTTTAAATTTTCAAGTTCTTCCACCGATTATTTTTTTGCATACAGTTTTTCTAATCTGAAGAAAATAGTTGATCTCCAAAATGCAGTTCTCATTACCGATGAAAATGTTTTCAGGCATCATGAAAAAAGATTTAAAAACCGAGATGTTATTGTGCTGAAAGCGGGTGAAGAATATAAGGTGCAGGAAACGGTTGATTCAGTAATTGAGCAATTGATAGAAATGGAAGCTGATCGAAAAACTATTTTGATTGGTGTAGGCGGAGGCGTAGTTACTGATATTACCGGTTATGTAGCTTCGGTGTTTATGCGTGGATTGAAATTTGGGTTTGTACCTACAACGGTCCTTGCTATGGTGGATGCATCTATTGGCGGTAAAAATGGAATTGATGTTGGAGTATATAAAAATTTAGTAGGTACTATCCGGCAACCGTCTTTTATTCTTCATGATACTGTGTTTTTGAATTCACTTCCCGAAACAGAATGGGTAAACGGGTTTGCAGAAATTATCAAACATGCATGTATAAAAGATGCCGCCATGTTTCAGGAGTTGGAAAAAAAATCATTGAAGAAATACCAGGTAAGAAAAAAATCAGTTTGTGAATTGATACAGCGAAATGCAATTTTAAAAACAAAAGTGGTACAGCGGGATGAATTTGAAAACGGAGAACGACGATTGCTGAATTTCGGGCATACGCTGGGACATGCATTGGAAAATCAATATGAATTATCACATGGGCAGGCCATTTCCATAGGGATGGCTTATGCCTGTCATATTTCTGAACGACTAACCGGGTTCAAAGATACTGCCAGGGTGGTTCATCTCCTGGATAAATATGGATTGCCCACGTATGCATCTTTTGATAAACAGAAAGTGTTTGACGTATTAAAAATGGATAAGAAAAGGGAAAGAAAAGAAATGAATTATGTGATGCTTGAAAAAATAGGAAAAGGTACTGTACAAAAAATTTCATTAAAAAATTTAGAACAAATAATATCAGGAATTTAAAATGATTGCAATCGTTCGTCCATCCAAAATTTCAGGAATGATACAGGCTCCTGCTTCCAAAAGTTCCATGCAAAGAGCTTTGGCAGCAGCTTTATTAAAAAAAGGTACAAGTGTAATCGGCAATGCCGGTCACAGTAATGATGATAAGGCGGCGATGGAGCTTATAAAAAATCTTGGTGCGGAAATAATAACTAATCCCGATAACTATCGGGATGATCAATTAATAATTAAAAGCAATGGCATTAATCCAATTTCCGATACAGTCAACTGCGGTGAAAGCGGACTGGGAATAAGAATGTTTACTCCGATTATCGCATTAGGCAATACCGGGATCACTATAAATGGAGAAGGAAGTTTGCTGAACAGGCCGATGGATTTCTTTGATACTTTTTTCCCAAAACTTGGAGTTAGCATTAAATCCAATAATGGAAAGCTGCCATTGAAAATTAAAGGGCCATTGCAACCAGGGAATATTGAAGTGGATGGGTCGTTGAGTTCTCAGTTTTTGACGGGGTTGTTGATGGCTTTTTCCTCAGCAGGCGCAAACGATGTGTCTATTAAAGTAAAGAATCTGAAAAGCAAACCTTACATTGATTTGACTTTGGATGTCATGAAACAATTTGGAATGAAAGTTCCGGTCAATAAAAACTATGACGAGTTTTATTTTGATAACACGACTCACGAATCACAACTCACGGCTCAAGAATACACTGTCGAATCAGATTGGAGTGGCGGCGCATTTTTACTGGTGGCCGGAGCTATCGCCGGACCGATTACAGTAAGAGGATTGGATCTTACTTCTCCGCAAGGTGATAAAAAAATTGTGGATGCTTTAATGTCAGCGAATGCTTCAATAGTCATGGAAGCAAAGGGAATTAAAGTACGGCCTGCTGAAATGAAGGCATTTGAATTTGATGCTACTGATTGTCCTGATCTTTTTCCTCCGTTGGTTGCACTGACTGCTTATTGTAAAGGGACAAGTATTATAAAAGGGGTGAGCCGGTTGGTTCATAAAGAAAGTAATCGGGCTGTTTCTCTACAGGAAGAATTTGGAAAGATGGGAGTAAAAATACAATGGAGCGGAGATGAAATGCAAATTCATGGTGGAAATATTATAAGAGGAGCAGGAGTGCATTCTCATCATGATCATCGTATTGCTATGGCGGTGGCTGTGACAGCATTGCATGCAAATAGCGAAACGGAAATAAAAGATGCAGAAGCGATTAATAAATCCTATCCGGATTTTTTCTGGCATTTGAAAAAGCTTGGCGCTGATGTAACTTTACCCAATAAGAAATATATAGTATGAACAGTTTTGGCAGAATATTCAGGATTTCCATTTTTGGCGAATCGCATGGCGAATGTGCAGGTATTGTAATTGATGGTTGCCCGGCTGGATTACCATTAACAATAAATGATTTTTTATCAGATTTAGAAAGAAGAAAAGGTGGCACACAAAAAGGGACAACGCCAAGACAGGAAGAAGACCTTCCCATTTTCAAAAGCGGATTATTTAATAATAAAACTACTGGCGCCCCCATTACCATTTTATTTGAAAATAAAAATACCCGGTCTGCAGATTATGAAAAACAACGGGATGTACCCCGCCCCGGACATGCAGACTTTGTAGCAAGAAAAAAATTCGGGGGATATGAAGATTACCGGGGAAGCGGACATTTTAGTGGCAGGTTGACGGTGGCATTGGTGGCAGCGGGTGTCATTGCGAAGAAAATAGTAAAAGGTATAACAATAACTTCAAAAATTATTGAGATTGGTGGTGAAGCTGATCTTGAAAAGGGATTGCAAAAAGCTATTGATGCAAAAGATTCCATTGGTGGGCTTGTTGAGTGCCGTGCCAGTGGATTGCCGATTGGTTTGGGAGAACCTTTTTTTGATTCAGTGGAATCACAGTTAAGCCATATAGTTTTTGCTATTCCTGCAGTGAGAGGTATCGAATTTGGAACCGGGTTTGCTGCTGCAAAAATGTTTGGTAGTGAGCATAATGATGCAATTGAAAATATGGAGGGAAAAACAAGAACGAATCATGCAGGTGGTGTAGTGGGAGGTTTGACGAATGGAAACGAATTGGTTTTTCGTATTGCCATAAAGCCCACTTCTTCTACGCCAAAAGAACAAAATACTTTGAATTGGGAAACCGGAAAAGTGGAAACTGCTTCGGTAAAAGGCCGTCATGATCTTTGCATTGCACTTCGTGTGCCGGTAATATTGGAGGCAGTTACTGCAATTGTGGTGGCTGACCTGATGATGTTGGAACAGAGGATTTCGAGGGTGATTTAATTTATTCCAACCAATACGGATCAGAAATATCTGTTATTACTTTCACTTCCCTATTTAGATGAGGACTCAAAGAACTGGTAAATTCATCAACCATTGAGTAATCCGATAATTTTATTGTTATTGTTTTATCTCCTTTTAGTTTGAAAAAGATTTTATATTTATTACTTCCAAAAGGACTTACAAAAGCAATTTCCTTAATTTCATCAAAGAGGAATCGAAGCGACTTTATCTTTGTAAAAATTTCTATTGAGTTCTCTTTTATATTTAGAAAACCGCTTTTTGATCGTTGATTAATAATCTCAAATATTATTGCAAATCCAAGAAAAACTATCCCCCAAAGCACTAATCGTTTTACCCATAATGGCACACCTCCAATAAACCATAATACTTGTAACTCAAGGCTACTGTTTTTAGATGGTGTCATTGATACATAAAAAATAAGCAGCGCAATAAAACTAGCTACAAATAAACCCAAAGCAAATTCTTTTAGCCAATGGGATCTTTTTGTAACCAACTTTATTCGAAATTCCTTTTCCATGCTTAATTGTACTTTGCTAACTTTTTAAAACCAATATCCAATACCTCATATTCATCAGAACCCGGAAGATAATAATGCCACCATTCGGTTTCCAGTGGTTTGAATCCATATTTTTTCATAGTTGATTTCAGTAAAGTTCTATTTTGCAAAACTTCTTCAGGAAGATTAGTAAACGTTTGATGTGCCGAATCGGTAAAATTATCAAAGCCCGTTCCCATATTTAGTTCTTTACCCGTTTTCAGATCAATAATAGTCAAATCAACAGCTACGCCGCGATTATGACCGCTTCCTTTTGCCGGATTGGCAACATAGCGTTCATCATGTACCAACTCCCAGAATTTTATCGTTACTGAGTAGGGGCGATATGCGTCAAATATTTTTAACCCCAGACCTTTATCATTTAACTCCTTTTGCACATTCAAAAGGCCCTGGGCGGCAGGTAACCTGAGAAATGTATAACGGGTATGTGCGGGATACATCAACCGGTGCATGAAATTGTTCGTAGTTGCGTAGCGCAGATCATAAACAAGGTTGGGCATCAGCGAATGTAATTCGATCATTTTTTTATCCGGATCGCTTTTCACCTGGGCACGATAATCCTTTAACTTATTGGTAACTGTTGGTTTTGTTTCCGGGTATTCTTGTGCTAAAGATGATCCCGATGACAGGAATAAAAAAATAACCAAGAATATTCGTAGCATATTGAGTTGATTTGTTACTTTGTTATACAAACCCGGCCATTGGATGCCGAAATTTAATATAAAAGCCGGATATGCCACAACGCCCTAAGCCTACTATGAGTAAAGTGAAATTTTCGTTCCCTTTTTTTATTTACGTATTATGGATATTCGTAAATACATCCTGTAATAATTCCAGGAATCATTCAGCACGGGATATTGCCAGTTCTCCAAAAGAATTGCAGCAAAAAGCAAGCACTCATATAGCAGACTTAATCAAGTTTGCTAAAGATAATGGAGGTAAAATTGATGATTCTACCGAGTTGAAATATTTTAAACCTTTAATTTCGGTTTACGAAGAATGTAAGCATAAAACTGTGTGGAGCATGGGGGAGGAGTGGTTGCCCATTGGTGATTCGATGTATCATTTTATTGCAAACGCAAAGCTGTACGGATTATTTCCGCAAGATTATCATTTTACTCAATTGTCTTCTATCTATAACAGGATTTTTAATGACAGCAACAGTAACTCCGATCGCAAAGATGCCACACTTTGGGCGAAAGCGGATTTAATGCTGACAGATGCCTTTTTTCATATAGTAAAAGATGTCAAGTTGGGACGATTGCCACAAGACAGTATTACTTTGAGAAAAGATTCGGCCCTGACTGATGTATTTTATGTACATCAATTTGATACATTAATGAAAACAGGTGCTTTGACCGCAACAATTCATAAACTGGAACCCAAGATTGCAGCTTATGATCTCTTAAAGCAAGGCATCAAAAAGTTCTTAGAGAACTATGATGATAAAGTGTACACCGTTGTTCCATCACCAACAAAAAACAAAACAAAATATAAAGAGCTCCTTCAAAAAAGATTATATGAAGGCGGCTTTATTGCTACCGATAGCATTCAGGCAGATTCAGTACTACTATCACAGGCATTGAAAAAGTTCCAGGAAACAAAAGGTATAGAAACCGATGGGAAAATAGGAAATGAAACATTGATTGCATTAAATACTTCAGATAAGGAAAGATTTGTACGAATTGCCATTACAATGGATAAGTTTAAAATGTTACCATCCGAAATGCCGGAACAATATATCTGGGTGAACCTTCCCGCATTTTCATTGCAGGTATGGAAAGGAGATTCAATTGAAATGAGGTCCCGGATAGTTTGCGGGAAGCCAGCCACCCGCAGCCCGGTACTCACCAGCGCTATTGCAGAACTCATCACTTATCCCAAATGGACCATCCCTGCAAGTATAATTGAAAAAGAAATTTTACCTGGTGTGAAAAAGAATCCGAAATATTTTCAAAAAAAAGGGTATGGCATTTATGACTCTAAAGGAAAAGAAATTAACCCGGATTCTGTAGATTGGAAAAAATATAATAAAGGTATTCCATACCATGTGGTGCAGGGGAGTGGCGATGCCAATGCGTTAGGAGTATTGAAATTTAATTTCAGTAATAAATATGCAGTGTACCTGCATGACACTAATGAAAGGTATTTATTTAGCCGTAATGATAGAGCCATGAGCCATGGCTGCATTCGGGTACAGGCCTGGCAGCAATTGGCAGACTTTGTTGTAAATCATGACAACTCTGATGGGAAAGCGCTTATGCGCCTGGATTCAATTCAGCTATGGTTGAAGAAAAAACAAAAACATAGTATTAGTATTCGTAATAAGATGCCGCTTTTTATACGGTACTATACATGCCAAGGCGAAAATGGGAACGTTGTTTTTTATAATGACATTTACGGGGAAGACAAAAAGTTGGCAGAAAAATATTTTACAGGAAAATAGGCACTAATAAATTTTAATATTACCTTATTTTGGTGGTATTTAGTGTAGTCGATTACAAGGGTATTTTAAAAATACCCCTGTTTTAATGAAGTGAATATAAGCTAAATAATTTATTTTCGGATATAGAACATACCCATTATTTTTGTTCTGTTTTAAAACCAAATTAACGCTATATGAAGAAGATTTTATCTGCTTTATTCATTTGCACTTTGATGATCTCCACTGCTTTCGGACAGGACGATGAGATCAGGCCTCCTGCATTTGGAATAAGTTTTACACTTAATGATTTTGTTTCTCCCGCCAGGATCCGTTCCACATCTTTAAGCCATGTTTTAGCTAATAACCAAATGGCAAAACTTAGAGATATGGTACCCGGAGTGGCAATAAATTATTTTAAGGGCTTAAGTAAGCATATAGATTTTGCTGCTTCGTTGGGTGGTAGTTTGCTGGACTATCCAATGACTGATAAGACTTTTATAGCGGATCATTTGTTAGTGACAGCAGACGCCCAATTGAATTTGAAAATGACGACTGAAAAATATTGGGTTCAACCATATATTACTGCAGGTCTTGGCGCTCAGTCTTATTATGGATATTATGGGGCCTACATACCTATGGGGCTGGGCTTAAAAGTGAATCTAATGGACGAGGAACATATTTTCCTGACATCTCAATATAGAGTGCCTGTTACAACAGAAACATCCAGTTACCATCTATTTTACAGCTTGGGGTTTGCCAGTACCAATTTTTTTGGCAAGAAAAAACCAAAGGTTGTTACACCTCCACCACCTCCTCCCCCAACTCCTGTTGATACAGACAAGGACGGTATCCCCGATGATAAAGACAAATGCCCTACGGTTCCGGGTCTTGCTAAATATGATGGATGCCCGATACCTGATACTGATAAGGATGGTATCAATGATGAAGAAGATAAATGCCCTACAATTCCGGGCCTTGCCCGTTACCAGGGATGCCCGATACCTGATACTGATAAGGATGGCATCAACGATGAAGAAGATAAATGTCCAACAGTTCCGGGCTTAGCCCGTTATCAGGGATGCCCGATACCTGATACTGATGGTGATGGGGTAAATGATGAAGAAGATAAATGCCCGAATCTTCCGGGAGTGAAAGAAAATCAGGGTTGCCCGCTGATTCAGGAAGAAGTGAAGAAAAAAGTGGATTATGCCGCTCACAATATTCTGTTTGTAACAGGAAGTTATAAACTTGCACCTAAATCCTTCAAAGGTTTGAATGATGTTGTAAAAATTCTGAATGAAAACCCAGAAATCAAACTTTCTATTGACGGCCATACGGATAATGTGGGAAAAGAA
Organism: Bacteroidota bacterium; assembly: GCA_018266555.1. Classification (GTDB taxonomy): domain Bacteria; phylum Bacteroidota; class Bacteroidia; order Chitinophagales; family Chitinophagaceae; genus UTBCD1. The sequence continues at coordinate 29,537 of JAFEAF010000026.1, forward strand.
GATAAAAACCAGGTATTGAGTGAAAACCGGGCCAATGCTGTCATGAAATATTTTGTGAGCAAAGGAATTTCAGAAAGCAGGATTACATCCTCAGGTCATGGCGACACTATGCCAATCGCAGACAATAAAACTGCGGCAGGACGCCAGAAAAACCGGAGAGTTGAATTGAAACTCAGCTATTATTGATTTATTAAAAAAAATATACCCAAAAAACCTCCTGGTATCCCGGGAGGTTTTTTTATGTAATAAATAGTTTAATTCTTTTCTTTTTTCCCAAATAGTCTTTGTAAAAAGCCTTTTTTCTTTTTGGGAGGCTCGACTGGCTGATTATTTTCTTTTATAGTATGAGAAGTATCCTTTTTCATTTTAGAATTATTGTCATCAGTTACCGGGGTAGATTCGGGAGGTATGTATTGGCTGTTAGTTTTGAAATCCTGTTCTTTGCCTACACCCTGGTCGTCTCCGTCAGCCCCAATCTGAGAAGGCTCTGACATCAGATCGTTATAATTTGTACTGCTATCAACAGAATTTTCGAGATCAGCAGGTATGACAAACCTTGCACTTTTTTCTATTCCTAAGGATTTGTCGGCATAAACCTTTTGAAAGAAATATTCCCATATAGGGCGGGCAACCCTTCCGCCGGCATAAGCTGAACTAGCAAGAGTTAAAAAACGGTCATCACAACCCACCCAAGTACCCGCTAATAATTGAGGAGTATAACCCATGAACCAAAAATCCGCATTATCATTTGTGGTTCCTGTTTTTCCACCCATCTCTGCAGCGCCCAGGCGGCTACGCAACCCCGCTGCAGTTCCTACATCTACTGTACCCTGCATCATTCGGGCCATTCTATATGCTGTGGATTCACTCACTACTTCTTTTCGATTGCTGCTATAATCAAATCTTTTAATCACATTTCCATTCCGGTCTTCTATTCTTGTAATGAAATAAGGTTTGGTAGAAAAGCCTCTGCCTGCAAAAATGGAATATCCCCACAACATTTCATATAATGACAGATCGCAGGCTCCCAGAGCTAAGGCCGGCACAACATCCACTTTTGTTGGAATATTTAACCGGGATAAAAAGTCTGCAAACTGTGGTGCTCCAACATTTTTCATAATATAAGCACTGGCGCAGTTCAATGAATGTGCCAGCGCCCCGGCCATAGTTACCTGCGGTGCGCCGATACATTTTTTTCCTGCCGGTACCCATCCATTACCCGGGAAATATTGTGCTTCATTGTCACACATAGTTTCCGGTGTAAAACCACGTTCTTCCATAGCCTGGCAATATAATAAGGGTTTGATGGTAGATCCGACCTGCCTTTTTGTTTTCAGGTTAGCATGATCATATTTATAAGTCTTAAAACTGATGCCACCTACCCAGGCCCGTACTTCTCCTGTAATGGGATCCATACACATGAATGATGCCTGCATCATTTGCCTACAGTATTTAATGGAATCAAGTGGTGTCATCACGGTATCTTTTTCACGATTGGCATTCCATGCAAATACTTTCATCGGTACATTTTCTGTAAAACTCTTCCGGATGTCCTTTTCACTATAGCCATCGTCTTTCATATTCTGCCACCGGTCGCTTTGCTTCATGTAACGATCTAATTCAGCCTGGTGATCTTTCCATACTTTTTTTAAATAAGTTTGTGAATTCATTGCTTTTTGTAATACCGGCATCCATTGAGCCATTGCTTCTTCTGCGTATTCCTGCATTTTAGGATTGATGGTTGTGAAAATCCGGAGGCCATCGTCATATATATTGTATGTTCCCCCGTCAGGTTTCCGAACATCTTTTAATGCATCGGCAATATCTCCTTTGAGTACTTCACGGAAATAAGGTGCATAGCCGTTATTTTCATCGAGCTTTCTGTAACTGAGTTTTATCGGCAATGCTCTCAGCCGATCGGCGTCTGCATGGGTGAGCTTTTTATTTACTTCCATTTGAGAGATTACTACATTGCGGCGGTCGAATGCAGCTTTATAATTTCTTCTCGGGTTATATAGAGTATTTCCTTTTAACATTCCAATCAGCAGGGCAGCTTCATCTACATCCAGGCGATCCGGTTCCTTTTGGAAAAAAGTCCTCGATGCATTCCGAATACCATAAATATTGTCACCAAAAGGAACTGCATTAAGATATAATGCCAGTATTTCTTCTTTGGTAAAATTTCGTTCCAGTTTAATAGCAATTATATATTCTTTAATCTTTTCAATGATACGCCATGCTTTGTTTTTACTCCCCTGGTCCAAAAGTGTTTTTGCTAATTGTTGGGTTATAGTACTTCCACCGCCTTCATGGCCCAATAAAAAAATAGCACGCAATGTGGATTTGAAATCTACTCCTGAATGATCATAAAACCGCTCATCTTCCGTGGACACCAAAGCATCAATCACATTTTTCGAAATGTCTTTAAATTCCACGTTGCTGCGATTGGCATGTTCCCGGTAATATCTTCCCATCAGCGTGCCATCGTTGGCGTAAACTTCTGATGATTGAAGTATGGAAGGATTTTCCAATTCTTTCAACGAAGGCATTTTGCCGAATACACCAAAATTGGCCAATAACAGGATAGCGATAAAACAAAGAAAACCTGCCAGAAATAAATACCAGAAAATTCGGACGGAGCGTTTCATGTCTTATTAAAATTGTATGATCAATAAGTGGATCTGGATGAGTCTTGAAGCTCTAAATTAAGAAAAACAGTCCGACCCGCTGATAGATATGAATTAATTTTTTGCCAAAATAAAATTCAATAAAATTAACAGGAGAACTCAAAATTTTCCAGGAATATTTTGATGGAGAAATTCCTGGTATTTATCAATATCTTTATTTGCTTTCAAAACATCAAGATTTTTATCTGTAATAATGGTGAAACTGTATTTACCGCCTTTAAGCCAGGGAATAATTTCAGTAGGAGTGAGTGGCCTTGCATGATCAATATAATCTATAGCCTCTTTGGAATTATTAAAAGGGCTTATCAAAAGCATTTTATTGGAACCGTCAATTTCGATCAGTTCGGCAGTCATAGTTTTATTATAATACGTTTCCCGGTTATAACGGAAAAAAGCATTTCGGGCTTCATTGGCAAAAACACGATCCACTTTGGTTAATAACAACACTACATAATGAGGCGCATCCGGCGTAAAAGTATAAGAAGTGACAAGAGGTGGAATCGATTTGTTAGCTGCTGAATCAACTTTGCTAATGATATTGGGTTGTTGTTTTGAATTTGTGATTGCCTTAATATAATTACTATCAATAGCCAAATTATTTTTATTGACTGGAGTATTGATAACCGGTAGTGTTTTGTTGATTGACGAATCTTCCTGTTTTGATTTTTCAATTACCAGGTTTGTCAATTCCTCTTCTATTTGTTTACGTCGGTTTAATACATCAATCATCGTTGCAGCCCGCCCGGACAAAGGACTTTTTGAAAACTGAGTGATTATGGAAGTGAGAATATTTTTTGCTATGCTATCCTGCTTTTGTTTGATATAATATACAGACTCGATATACAATAATTGTGGTGTCCAGTAATTTTTTCCATAAAGGCTGTCAGCAACCTTTTTTTGCGCTACGGCTTCTGCAAAGTTTCCTTCAATAAACAAGTCATATATTTTTTCATATTCTTTTGTGGCATCTGGACTGGGTATTTTGGATTCGGGGTTTTTGCCGGTTGTGGCTATTGTGGTGAAATTGCTTTTCGGGTATTCACTGCTCAATATGTTCTTAATTGATGCCGCTTTTGCAGTTTCGCCTGTTTTATTGTAGCAATAGTAAAGATCAAAAAATACTTCATCCATTTTAGGATATTTTGGAAAACGGCTGCGCAATGCCTCGAAAGTTTCGATGGTAGCCGCACAATCCTCAATATCTTCAGCATATATTTTCCCAAGCGCAAACATTGCATTGCTAATCGAATCATTCGACACATTCATTTTCTGTTCTGTCAACGGGAGTTTATCATATAAAGCATCAAATGTAATCTCAGTTTCAGGATTATCACCGGCAGATCCGGTTAAAGAGTCTTTTGAATTACCGGGTTGTAAAAAGCTTGCTGCTACTCCGGTAAAGCTGCTGCTCCGTCGCCAGTTATCAGCGTTGGGGCGTTTTCCCCATTGAGAAATGAAATCAGCATAACCTTTATTTTTCAGAGATGCATTATAAAAATACCAGTCTCCTTTGGTATCGGCAGTATTGGTAAAAAGAGGCGTGTAATTGTTCGACTGGCCAAACGGTTGCAGAGCGTTGCCTACTCCTTCATCTTTCAAACCCTGAATTTTACGAAGCTGTCGGACTAATTTTTTTACAAAACTTTTCCGGTCATCTTCCGGCATTGCTGCAATTTTTTGCAGGCTGTCCTGTCTTTCGATGATCTCAATATTGCCGGCGAGTTTGCCCAGCATTTCCTTCCGGCTTTGAAGTTGAGGCAGGTCATGTAGAGATGTATCATTCAAATTCAGGCTATCGTAAAAATTATAAGCAGGCCTGTATAATTTTTTTGCAAATGCCATTTCGCCCAGTTGCAGAAAAATTTTATTTCGTTGTTTGATATCGCCGGTACTGTATTTAGCCGCTTTCAGAAGTAATGTATAGGCTGCATCGGTATTTTTTTGCTGCAACTGCATTTGCGCAGCCATGTAATAAATTATATCCCGGTATTCTTCGTATTTTTCCCGCTTCGCCATTTTGATCAGGTCGGCAATATTTTTTTCAATATAGTTTTCTCCACCGGTTTTATTCACCCGGATGGAATTTAGCCGGGCATAAACTTCCAAAACAGGATCACTCGTGTGGCCGATAGATTTTGCATAAAATTTTTCTGCTTCATCATTTTTCCCGCTTAGTTCATAAAGTTGTGCAGCCAGGTATTCCCAACGGGCTCTTTCCAGTTTATTTGAAGCGTTTGATAAAGCGTTTACCAGATGAGGAGCGGCGCTGTCCCACATATTTTGTTTATAAAACCACCAGGCCTGCACTTCCTCCAGGTCATTCTGTAATCTTTTAGGAAAATTCGGATCGCTTTTAAGTGTTACAATTAGGCTGGCTGCTTCGGGAAATTTATCCTGTGCCAGGTAATTTCGGATTTGCCAGATAAATGCATCATTACGGCTTGGCGGTTCTGAAAAAACTTCTTTGATCACATTGGTCTTTTCTTTGGTGGAAATGCTGAATGCCTGGTTGCCATCCCTGCTGCTGCCAATGGTTTTATAATAGCCGTCTTTTTCTTTCGGAGCAAATGCATAATTGATAAACTGGAACATCAGGGCGGCGGAATCGAATTTTTTGTGCAGGTAATAAGAAGCTCCCCAAAGCAGATATAAGTTATCCACCCAATCGCCACGAAGATCATGTAAAGCAATACCTGTTTCCGCCTTGTACACTATGGAATCTAATTGCGTATTATCTCTTGCTGTTTCATCAAGGCTATAATTGTAAAAGGGTAAAAGTGTAGAATAGTCATCTTTAAAAATGGATTTCGCTCTTTCTATGACATCGTTGAGTTTATTATTGGCATTGAAAAAATAATTGTAATGGGTGACGGTATTCTGAATAAAACGGGTGGGCAGGGTAAATTTTTTCTGATCTGATTTTTCAGAACGAAGCACCCTGTCGTCATATTTTTTTGGTTTCTTAAGATCAAAAGAGATTCCAAGCTGCCCAAAACTGTTAATGGTGGCCAGGCTGAAGATGGAGAATATAACTGCCGGAATTGTATATCGGATGAGTCGCATTTTCTCTTGGCAATCTAATGTCTTAATAACTGAATTTCAGAGAATTTAGTATAAAATTAAGCGGTTTTTTTTATGCAGGGCTCATCATATTAATGAACCATACCCGTAGAGGACTTTTTGTGATAATCTTGTCAAGAAACTAATAGTAATATCTTTACACAAATGGGTGTTATTTCTCATTTTGCATTAAATTTTTTTGTGCTTCAAACCTATGAATAAAATAATTTTCACAGAGGAGTTTTGTCAACCGGAAAACCTGCGGCCTTTTACGCTGACACGCCAGATTCAGGATATCCGGATTGGCATTTTAACCATTCGTGAAAAATGGGAAAAAATGCTGAGCCTTCCATCCTTCGATAAAAAGGAAGATGATTATAAAGACCTTGAACGCTCCTTAAATCTTGACGAGGCAACTGGAAACAGCATTTGTTTTTTGATTGATGGAAACATACTTCCTACGCCTAAACTGGTAAAAAAAATTACTAAGCTGAAAAACGGCGAATTTTTAACTGAAGAAGGCGGTAATGGTTTCGCATTCCGGTTTACCAAAAAAGAAATCAGGGATAAACATAAAATACAGGTAAAACAAGCGGTGATCATTGACGAAGAAATAAAAGCAATTCGTTTTCCCTGGGACATTTTTCGACTTAATGATTGGGCCATACGTCAGGATTTTGAATTGTTGACTAATAAAAGAAAATCGCAAGCTGTTTCTAAAACAAATAGAGCTATCCGCCCATCGGAAATATTTATTGAAAAAGGAGCTAAAGTGGAACATAGTATTTTGAATGCATCAACCGGGCCGATTTATATTGGGAAAAATGCAGAGGTAATGGAAGGATGCACTATCCGGGGACCTTTTGCTTTATGCGAGGGAGCTTGTTTGAAAATGGGCGCAAAAGTGTATAGCGCCACTACGATTGGACCTAATTCAATTGCCGGCGGTGAAATTAAAAATTCGGTCATCTTCGGTTATTCCAATAAAGCACACGATGGTTATTTGGGCGATTCGGTAATTGGTGAGTGGTGTAATTTAGGCGCAGGCACTACAAATTCCAACTTAAAAAATAATGCCGGAGAAATAAAAGTCTGGACGCCGCAAGGGCAAAAAAATGTAGGTATTAAATGCGGGATGATGATGGGAGACTATTCCCGAACTGCGGTGAACACGGCATTAAATACCGGGACCGTTGTTGGTGTTTGTTGCAATGTATTTGGTTCGGGGTTGACGCCAAAATATATTCCCAGTTTTTCATGGGGAAGTGAAGGAGTGAAACGGTATGAATTGGAAAAGGCTTTCGGGGATATCCAAAACTGGAAACAGTTAAAGCAGCAAATTTTATCTGAAAATGAAAAAAGTATTCTAACTTATATCTTTGAACACTATTAAATTTTTAAATGAGAAAACAGATTGCAGCAGCTAATTGGAAGATGAACCTGACTTTTCAACAGGGAGAAAAATTACTGGATGATATATTTGATGCCGGCATTGACCTGGCCACGCATCAGCAAGTCATCTTTGCGGTCCCATTCCCATATCTCCTGATGACGAGAAGCGAGACGGAAGAAGTAAAGAATTATGAAGTGGCTGCACAAAATTGTTCTGATAAAGATTCAGGTGCCTATACGGGAGAGGTCTCCGCAGAAATGCTTCATTCACTAGCCGTCAATTTTTGTATTATTGGTCATAGTGAACGCCGGGAATATTTTGGTGAAACAAATTCGCTGCTGTCAGAAAAAGTGAATCAATGCCTGAAATTTAATATCACTCCCATTTTTTGTTGTGGTGAATCCCTGGCAATCCGTGAATCGGGAATACAAAATGAATTTGTGCAAACCCAGCTTCGGGAATCTTTATTTCATCTCAATGAAGAAAATATAAAAAGGATTGTCATTGCTTATGAGCCTATCTGGGCCATTGGCACCGGCAAAACTGCGAGTTCGGCTCAAGCTCAAGAGATGCATGCACACTTACGATCAGTATTGGCAAAGCAATATGGTAACGGTATTGCAAAAGATATTTCAATACTTTATGGAGGCAGTGTAAAAGCAAATAATGCAAAAGAGCTATTCGGTTGTCCTGATGTGGATGGTGGATTGGTAGGTGGGGCTTCACTGGTTGCAAAAGACTTTATTGAAATTATTCGCTCATTAAAATAATTTTTGGAGCATGGGCCATATCATATCGTTATCAGCCGGAAAAACCAGGTGTTGCTGAGTTTTTTAAAAATCCGGGTAGTTGTTAATGGAAATATGATTTACCCATTAATAAAAAACCAGCCTCTTGTGATTTCAGTGAAGGAAAATCATCCTAAGATCGTAATCACCGATGGATTTCATCATACCAAACCATTGGAATTGGTATATCATCATTTACATACTATTATTTCAAAGTTGTTTGTGCTATTGGTGATGTACAGTTAGCCGCCGGTTTTTTAATGCTGGGCTTATTGCTGCTTATTGGAGCCTATTCAGGAATGCTTGCATTGAAACTGGTTAGCTTTTTTCCTATCCTGTATATCCTGTTTTTATATTATATCAACAGGAAAGAATTTCTCCAAATCACGCCTGTATAAATTCATTAAGCACCGGTTGGCTCCGGGATATGTACTTTTTCTGTACTGTTAAGCAGGGAAAGATCTAAAACTGTTTTCGTTTTATTTGCATTAGGGTAATACATCATTTTAAACCGGGCGCCCCATTCAATTTCTGAAGCGATATAAGAATTACGCCCCATAACGGTATTGGAAAACACATCATCAAACGCTTTTACAAAAGCAAAAATTTCGGTGTCGGCATTTTTAATATCCTGCATATTTAACCCATACAGGGGGCTTTTCTCATTGATCGGGTGCACCACAGTCCAACTGAGTACCAGCGCATTGATCTTTGGTATTTCCAGGTCCAATGAATAAAAACTGTTTACCAGTTTACCGTTCTCTTCGAGTTGCATAGCCATGGTAAGTTTTACCTCAACCTCGGAAAGAGCATTGTTTTTGTAAGGCGCTAAACGAAACATCAGTGCAATGCCATCCTGGTAAGGTGCAATGATCGCTTTATCACTAAATCGTAAGAAAGCCTGCGGCCTTGAAAATCTTCCATAAAACAATCCAGTTGCAATGGCAAAACTTAGTAAACCGAGAAATGCTTCGAAAGTGGCAACAGCGCTGGTCAGAAATCCGGTTGGGCTGATGCGTCCATATCCTACGGTGGTAAATGTTTGTGTACTGAAGAAAAACACTTCCATGAAATTTCCCATAGCAGAACCTTTGTTGATACCGGAAAGATGTTGGATGCCGATAGCATAATAGATCCCTGCAAAAATGAGATTTGCTAAAATGTACACAAGAAAGAGAAGAAAAATAAATTTCCCCCGTCTCATGTATAGCATAGTGTGATACCAACTGTAACGATTCAAAACATTAACCCCTTTTTTATATACGTTGGCTCTGCCATTCTCACGATTGTAAAATCGTCCGCCACTATCCTTGCTATTCACGCCAAAGCCGGTATTGTTTTCAGAAACCAGTTTTTTATTTTGCCTGAAAAATGCCATAAGGATGTAAAAATAAGTATTAACCGGAGACTGAAATATTTTACCATTTATGGGTTAATATTGCAGTCAATGGGAGAGAATGATAGTGTGAATTATTTTAGCCGGCGTAATGATGCTGCTGAGGAATATAAGCGATACTTTGATTAAATTTAAGAATGAACTCATGCGAATATTGATTTTGGGAATGGATGGATACCTGGGTTGGTCCCTTGCGAATTCTTTACCGGGGGAAAAATTTTCAATCTATGGTATTGACAATTTTTACCGGAGAAAATGGGTGAAAGAAATGCAATCGGTCAGCGCTGTCCCGGTAGCATCAATGGAAGAACGTATTAAAGCTTACAAGAAAGCGAACAGAAAGGAAATTAATTTTTTTAAAGGGAATATCACCAACTATGAATTTTTAAACCATGTTGTTAAAAAAGTACGACCGGAAGTGATCGTCCATTTTGCTCAGTGCCCTTCAGCTCCATACTCCATGATGAACCAGAAAAAATGTGTTTGGGTTCAGCAAAATAATATTACCGGAACATTAAATCTTATTCATGCCGTTAAAGAACATGTTCCCGGAGCACACATTATAAAATTGGGAACGATGGGCGAATATGGAACGCCCAATCTTGATATTCCAGAAGGTTTTTTTGAAGTGGAATACCGGGGGAGAAAAGATCGCTTGCCTTTTCCGCGGCAGGCAAACAGTTGGTATCATTTATCCAAAGTGCATGATTCAAATAATTTGCAATTCGCCTGCAGAAATTATGGGATCCGGTGTACAGATATCATGCAGGGAATTGTGTTTGGCTTTCATTCTAATGCTGACAAGGGAACGAAAGAATTAAATACACGATTGGATTTTGATGAAGCATTTGGAACTATCATTAACCGTTTTTGCTGCCAGGCAGTCATTGATTACCCGCTTACCAGTTATGGAAAAGGAACACAGCTTCGATCTTTTCTTCCTTTGTCCGATTCCATGAAGTGTTTTCAGCTTGTGATTGAAAATGCTGCAGCATCCGGCGAGTACCGGGTAGTGAATCAATTTGCAAATGTTCATTCTATTAATGAGCTTTCAAGGAAAGTGTCAGCCGTTTGCCGTCAACTTGGAATTGCTGTTAAAACCAAACCCATTGAAAACCCAAGGAAAGAAAAGGAACATCACTATTACCATCCGGATAACAACAATCTAAAAAGCATCGGGTATAAACCTGCCACTGAATTTGATGAGGAAATCAGGAAAATGATCACAGGGCTGTTGCCATTCCGGAAACGGATTTTAAAATACAAAGCAATTTTGAATCCAACCATACATTGGTAATCCGAACTGCTGAATGACTTTCGTTTATCTGTACGAAATTCTATATCTTGAATTTTTTCAAAAAGACTGATCCCCTGCATGGAGTGGAGAAAACATATTGTAAGAAATTTTATTGCACGGGTTTGCTATTTAAGCTCTACATTTCTGCTCAATATTTTTTTCTCGAGATTATTAGGCGCATCAGGAAGTGGTGATTTGTTTTATGTCATTAATAATTTTTCAATTATAACCCTTATTGCCGGTGCCAGCCTCGAATCCGGGATGACTTATTTTTTGGCAAAAAAAGAAATTGGTGAGAATGAACTGGTAAGCACCAGTTTTATTTGGTCCCTGGTTGCCGGTATTTTAAGTGCCACAGTTATTTTCTTTTATTACGATCGCTTTTTTCCTTCTTCAGATTATATCAGATTAAGCTATTCCATTTTTTTTATTGCGGGCAATTTGCTAACAACTTATTTCTCCGGTTTATTTTTTGCTAAAAAAGAATTCCTCCTCCCCCAATTAATTCCCGCAATTGTCAACATGGCCATCCTGGTTTTTTGCGTGATATTAGCCATGGAAAACGGTGGTAGTTCTATCAGCTGGATTGTGGGGATCTATTTTGCAGGATTTATCATTAGCGGGATATTGATGGGTGTTTTATTTCACATTAGGTTTTCTTTACAGTTTTTAGGGCAGCGGATTTCTTTCCATTCTTTCAAAAAATTAGCCCGGTATTCTTCATTTGCATTAATTACAAACATAGTTGCATTCCTTGCTTACCGGATAGATTACTGGATTCTTAACAGCTTTCCGTCTTCAACAATTACTGAAGATGCGCTGGGAAATTATATCCAGGTTTCTAAGCTGGTACAATTATTTTTATTTGTGCCTACTGTTATTGCGACTATTGTTTTCCCTGCTTCTGCATCGGCCAGCGGTGATGAATCAGGGTTTAATCATTCTTTTAAAAAAATGGCCCGGCAGGTTTTATTGCTGAATGCAATTGCCTGTATTGTATTGATTATTGCCGGCAATGGATTGTTTGTTTTCATTTATGGCAGAAGTTTTTCTTTGATGTATTCTTGTTTTTTATTTTCAATTCCGGCTATTCTTTCTATTACTATTGTCAGAATAGTTGCATCCTATTTTGCAGGTACAAACAGGATACGGTATAATTTTTTCGGCAGTTTGATTGCATTATTCATTATTACAGCGCTAAATTTTCTGCTTATACCTTTGATGGGTATAAACGGATCAGCATTGGCCGACAGTGCAGGATACCTGGCATACATGATATTTTTGTTGAGTGTTTTAAAATACAAAGGATAAGTTTTCGAATGAAGAATATATTATGGCTGACAGCATGGTGGCCGAATGATATGGAACCTTTCAGCGGCGATGGTATTGAACGCCGGGCTAAAGCAGCCTCATTGTATAATAACATCACGGTAATATTTATAAAAAAGAATCCTGCACTAAAGACAAGACGGATCAAGCTGGAAGAAAAAACTTATAATGAAAATCTCAGGGCGTGGATTTTCTATTATCCTTCTATAACCGGGTTTTTCCGCTTTTTTGATATCATCTATAGCAATTATTGGTTTATTCGGTTACATAACAGGGGGCTAAAGACATTTAAAAAAAAATATGGGAAACCCCACACCGTTCAAGTTAATGTAGCTATGAAAACGGGCATCATTGCCCTGATGTGGCGATGGTTTAAGAAAATTCAGTATATCATAGTGGAAGGATGGAGCCTTTTTCTCCCCGAAGCAAAACCTTCACTGAAGGATGAAAGTTTTTTCTTTAGGGTGCTTACAAGAAAAGTTCTGGGAAATGCAGTGTTGCTAGTAACCGTATCCAAACATCTTGGTGAAATGATAAATAAAAATGTTTTAAAAGTTCCGTATAAGGTCATTCCGAGTACTGTGGATAAAACTATTTTTTATCCATCAACAGAAATTGCAGAACCTGATATTTTTCGGTTTATCCATATTTCCACATTAGATAACGCAAAAAATATCAAAGAAATTCTGCTGGCACTTAGGCAGGTATTGGATTTGAACTTCCGTGTTGAGTTGATAATACATGCCCCGCCCAAAAAAGAACTTGACGAGCTTATAAAAACATTTCAGCTGAAAAATAATGTGACACTGAGAGGAGAAATGCAGCAAATCAAACTGGCTGAATCTATCCGTTCCTGCGATGCACTGGTTCTTTTCTCACTTTATGAAACATTTGGAAATGTTGTGATTGAAGCACAGGCCTGCGGACTGCCTGTTATCACCAGCGATTATCCCACATTTTCCGAAACCGTTGTTAACTGGAAAAACGGAATAATAGCAAACGGGAAAAAGAGTAGTGATTTGTGTTCTGCAATGGTTGAGCTTATAAAAAACAAAAATCAATTTAATAAGAATGAAATTGCTGAAAATGCCAAAAGCTGCTATTCATTTGAACGGATCGGGAAAATGCTGGATGAAGTGTACAAACAATACTTTTAGTTCTTTAATTTGCTGATCAATCCCACATACTCATTCATAGCTTCTTCCTTACTTTTCCCTTTCAGTGAACTCCATGCCTGGTATTTTGCTTTGGCTACAAAATCAAAGGGATTGGATGGCGGGTCAGCGCTCAGGTCACCTTCAGTAGCTTGCTTGTACAAAGAATATAACTGGAGCAAAGTTTCATTATCAGGACGGCTTACTAAGTTTTTGCTATCGGCTACTGCCTGCTCAAATTGTTGAATTAAATCCATAAATATGATTTGAGTGAATATAAAAGGTCTTTCGTCTATCCTTCTTCATCAAATTCCTCTTCGTAACTCTTGTTTCCAAGATTCATCATACTTCCGATAAGATCTTTGAATTCAATTTTCCCTTCAAACACTTTTTTACTGATCAGAGAATACGAAGCCAATCCATGCAAAACAAATTCCATCAACAATGCCGCTTCTGTTTCGTTGGCATGGCTGAAATATTTTTTAACTAATGCATGAAGCCCATCCACTTTGTAAAGCAACATTATTTTTTCTTTATCTGTTGTGTTGAAAGAGAGATTCAGGTTATTGCCTTTGTCAAACCATCCGGTGATAGATTTAAAAGGGTTTTCTTCTTTAGGTTTTCCCTCTGTTGTTGGCTTCGCTCTTTTTTTTAAAGCTTCAGGGTTGGGGAAATATTGAATGAATTGAGTGCGAATTGCTTTATCCAATAAATTCATCGCAACCTGGAAAGGACCTTCCTGTTCTCCCTCATACACCAATTCAATTTTCCCGGTGATAGAAGGAATGATCCCGATAAGATCAGAAATCCATACCTGGGTTTGTTTTTCCTGGTTTACTATGGATCTCAATTCAGCAGCACTGACAGCATTTTCAAAAGCAGAGATGCTGAGGCGGGCACTGACACCGCTTTTTTTATCTACAAACTCGCTGGCTCTTGCTTCAAACGCCACCTGTTCAATAAGACGTTTTACCAAATCACTGATCTTTATTTTTGATTTTTGCTCTTCGGGAATTTCTGCTTCCTGTTCTGTTATTTCCAAGGCAGTTTCAAGTGTTTTGGGATAATGCGTTAATATTTGGCTTTCAATTCGATCTTTTAAAGGAGTTACAATAGCGCCCCGGTTTGTATAATCTTCAGGGTTGGCAGTAAAAACAAATAAAATATCCAGCGGCATTCTGAGTTTGAAGCCGCGGATTTGAATGTCACCTTCTTCGAGGATATTAAACAACGCCACCTGGATTCTTGCCTGCAGATCAGGCAATTCATTAATCACAAAAATTCCACGATTGCTTCTTGGAATAATTCCATAATGGATCACCCGCTCATCCGCAAAGCTTAATTTCAGGTTGGCTGCTTTAATAGGGTCAATATCACCGATGAGGTCTGCTACACTTACATCCGGGGTTGCTAATTTTTCTCCATATCGTTCACTGCGATGAATCCAATGGATCGGTGTTTCATCGCCATGAACTGCAATTATGTCCTGAGCAAATTTGGAAACAGGATTCAATGGATCATCGTTTATTTCGCTGCCTGAAACCGTTGGAATGTATTCATCCAAAAGTTCAGTCATGTGTCTTGCCATTCTTGTTTTGGCTTGCCCACGCAGTCCAAGAAAAAGAATATTGTGTTTACTTAAAATAGCTCTTTCTACATCAGGGATTACACTGTCTTCATATCCCAAAATACCTGGAAAAGTATTTTCTTTTCTTTTCAGTTTGTCAATAAGATTTTGTCGGAGCTCTTCTTTAATGCTTCGTGACTGGTAACCACTTTTCTTTAATTCGCCAAGAGTTTTTATGTTTTGAATCATCATAATTTTTTTATTTAACATCCGGGGTATAATACCGGTGGCTAACCACATTTACTTTTCAAAATAATCCAGCCAAATCCTGAAATCGTGGTTATTCAGTACACCGTCTTTCTTCTCCCGCTTTCAAAATCCTTAAAAATAAATGCACCTAATTTATCGAGTGATGCAAAAAAAGCTTTGCCGTTATTTGTCTCTGTGAATTCCTGAACAAACCGTTGCAGGTATGGATCGGTGGCAATCATAAATGTGGTGATCGTTATTTTTAATTTTTTACACTGCGCTGCCAGGTTCAGGCAACGGCTCACTACTTTTCTGTCCAAACCAAAAGCATTTTTATAATAACGCTTACCAATTTTTAAACAGGTAGGTTTTCCATCTGTAATCATAAAAATTTGCTTGTTTGGGTTTTTTCTTCTTCGTAATATATCCATCGCCAATTCAAGCCCGGCAACGGTATTGGTATGATAAGGGCCAACCTGAAGATAGGGTAGGTCTTTTATTTCCACGGGCCAGGCATCATTTCCAAACACTACAATATCCAATGTATCTTTTGGATATTTTGTAGTGATCAGTTCGCTCAGGGCCATAGCCACTTTTTTGGCAGGTGTGATCCTGTCTTCCCCATATAAAATCATGGAGTGTGAAATATCAATCATCAGTACAGTGGAAGTCTGGGATTTGAAATCCGTTTCCCTGATTGAAAGATCTTCTTCCTGCATATTAAACCTTTCAAGACCATGATTGATCTGTGCATTTCGGATAGATTCAGTAAAATCAATTTGTTCAATCATATCGCCAAACCGGTATGGCCTTGTCTCCGGGTTTACCTCATCACCCTGTCCCGGTTTGAAACTATGGTGGTCACCCTTTTTCGTTTTTTTCAGTTTGCCAAAAATTTCTTCAAGGCTTCTTTTACGAATACCCTGCTCTGTTTTAGGAGTAATTTTTATTTTGCCTTTTTGATTGTCTTCGGTTATATATCCTTTTTCTTTTAACTCATCTATGAAATCGCCCATACCATACCCCTCATCGGTGATTTCATATTTTTTATCCAATTCATTCATCCAGGATAAAGCTTCTGAGATGTCTCCGCTGGTGTAGGTAAGTATCTGCATGAAAATATCCAGCAATTGCTCAAACCGGCTTTTGCCTTCTTTTTGGGGATCGAATTTTGTAAAATGAAAACTTCTCATGGCATTTCTCCCGGGATATTATTCTGCAACAGGCAATTTACGATAAAAAGGCCAGTAAGAGTAAAAATTGGTCATTCAGAATTAAACATTTTCAAATAGAGTAAACCTTAAAGTAAGGTTCATTTTTTTAATAGTAATGCAAACGAATTAAAGAGGAAGAAATTTATCAATTTATAAAGCAACAATCTTTTAACTTTTAATTAATTACTGGTAAAACTTATATAACCGATCTTTTTTCCTGAAAATATTTTATTATCAGTCAGGAGTAATAAATAATCATTTCTTTTTCCAGACATTTTTGATTGGTGTTTCATTGGCAGTTCCTGAGGCTGGTAAATTATACATTGCCTCAATCGTTCGCAGTACATTATAATGATTGATTAAATCATTGTACTTTCCCCGCTTTACCATTGGCCCGACAAAAATGGTGGGAATATGATTTTCAAGAGTAAAATTGTCTTCATCAAAAGTTACTATCAGTAAGCTGTTATTGTTTTTTGCCCATTTCACATATTTCTCAATATGGACTTTCAACCAATCATCTGCTCTTTTTATCATCGTACTGTCTCCGTTGCCATTATGCATATCATTATCCTGGTTAGGTATTAAAAAAGCAACCGTAGGCAACTTATTAAAGTTTTTTGGAAATTCGGTTAGTGTTTGGCCAATCGAGTCCGGGAAGTTATTTTCGCCAGGTCCCTGCCAGTTTACCCATGGGCAATGTTTCCTTGCATATAAGGCTCCATTAGTTAATTTACTTTTTTCAAAACTGCAACCGGTAAACCCGGCGCTGGGCATCGTTTCAGCAAAACCGGTAAAAGTATATCTTGCTTTTATTAAGGCTGCACCTAAATTTGATGTAGTAAGTGGAGATTCTTTTAGCAGGCAGTTATCTCCGGCAACTCCTTGTGTGGATCCTGAAAATAAAGCAATATAGTTTGGCTGGCTTGGATGTAATATCCCATGCGAATTTGTGAACAGTGCTCCTTCTTTCGATAATCGGTTGATATAAGGTGCAAAAGGAGACCTGATAATATCTTTCAATCCGTGATTTTCTTCTATGACAATTATTATATGTGCAGGACGAGGCAATAAAGCATGCTGTGAAATTGCAAATGCTGAAATGCATAGTAAGACAATGATGAGGGTTATTTTTTTCATTTAATATTTCCGATTATAAATGGTTACAATGATCTATTAGGGTAGATACAAAATTGCTGAAAAATTGTAACCTTCTGCCAAAAAAGTTCTGCTTAACATTATATTAAATCATAATAGATTTTCACTAATAAGATATCAGATTTTTTATTTAAGTATTTGAAACCCGGGTATTCAAATAAATGTTTATGGTAATGAAAATATCAGTTAGATTTAGAAACCGGGCTATCGGGGCGGCTGTTAGGGCCGTGGTAGAAATGTGAGTATGTTAATCGGTATTATTATTTTGATTTTTAAATCCTGCATTCACTTTTGTTTAGAAAACCATTCATTCACTTCACCATAAGTTGGTTTCTTTGAATAAAGCAACTGCCAGTTATTCCCTTGCCGCAATGCGCCTGCTATATCCCTCAGCAGGCTCAGAGTTGCCAACACAGGTTTACTTCCCACACTCATCCTGTTTATTTTTAGTTTCCTGAGTTCGGCCGCATCCAACGTATCTGCCATAAGTATATTTAATGGAAGCCTGATGGATTCTTTTAATTGTACCACTGTTTCTATCTCTTTAATAAAAGGAATAAAAATTCCGTCAGCGCCGGCTGCTTCAAGCATTTTTGCCCTTTCAATACATATTTCGATTCTGCTTTTTAAATCTTTTGGCAGCAACATGGCATCTGTTCTTGCATTTACAAACAGGTTGATTCCTTTTTGCCTTCCATTTTCTTTTGCGATTTTTATTTCTGCTGCTTGCTGTTTAATGTCATTTAATTTATTTGTATGAGCATAGCCATCTTCCAGGTTTATACCCACCGCACCTGCATCTATGATATTATTTATAAATTTTGAAAATGTATCTAAATTATTTCGAAAATATCCGCCTTCTACATCTGCTGTTACCGGTACCTGAACGGAATGTGCAATGCGGTTTACAGCTTCAACCATCAAGCCAGGGGGAATATCTTCGCCATCCTGGTAGCCATAAGACCAGGCAACGCCTGCACTGGTTGTAGCAATAGCCGGAAAGCCTGCCATTTCAGCAATTTTTGCAGAGGCACAGTCCCAAACATTAAGTAACACCAGCATTTCATCTGCATGATGCAATGCGTGAAATACTTCTGAAAATTTATTTTGCACGATACTATCAAATTTGCTATTCATCAACTGTCTATTTTAAAACCTGAAAAATAACTGTTATACAATAATCAAACATGATTAATTATCAGTAATTGATTTTTTAAAACATTGCTGAAATTAATTCATCAATGCTGATGTTTTTAAAATGTTTTTCAATCGGAAAGCGAGATAATGTATTCCGCAGATTCTTTTCTTCATGTTGTATTCGGGTTAAGGCTTCTTCTATTTCGGAAATCCCTCTTTCTGAAAAAAAATCTCCGAATATTTTAGCTTCTTCAATAATACCGTTTTTTACTTCGAGGTTCATTTCCAGCAGGCCTCCGCTTGTACGGATAGCTTTTTTAAAATTGTAATCAGGAGATTTTCCGAAATTCCATTCATGGGTTGCATATTTCTCATCACGTAGTTGTTGTATTTTTATTTTATCTTCTTCGGAAAATTCATAAAGATGCGCATTGGGGTAAGTGGCCAGGACATGATTCATCAACTTTTTGGTAAAATCTTCAAGGCTGACCGGTTCTTTTAAATGTTCAGAAATATTTGTGACTCTCTTGGGTACCGATTTTACAGCTTTATCAATATACTTCACCGGGTTTATACGTAAAGCTTCGCTTACATTCCTCATTTCGGATGAGAACAATAAACAGCCATGATGCAGGATTTTATTTTTATGAATATGAGCAGCGTTTCCCGCAATTTTCTTACCATCAATCATCAGGTCATTCTTTCCCTCAAACCTGGCGTCAGCGCCTAATTGCCGGATCACTTCCACAACAGGCCGGGTGAATTTTTCAAAATCAGAAAGATTCGAATCTTTCCCCGTTTGTGTAAAGGAGAAGTTCAGGTTGCCTAAATCATGATATACTGCACCTCCTCCTGAAAGCCTTCTTACTATGGCAATATTATGTTCTTTTACATAGTCATAATTAATTTCTGCTAAAGTATTTTGATACTGACCTACGATGATGGCATTATCATTTCTCCATAACATGAAACAATCTTCGTCAATGTTTTTCAGGATAAATTCATCCGTTGCAACATTAAAATACGGATCGGTTGATTCATGATAAATGCAAAGCATGTGAAAATTAATTTTTAATTGACATGGCAAATTTATTCAAGCCACCTGATAATGGGTTTCATATTTGGGAATGAATGTCCTGGCAGGTCCATTCAGCAAAGGAATCAGAAGTCTCCCATAATTTTAAACTAACAAGTTTATAATTGCCAGGAAATGAATTTTGTAATTCCTGCTGTACAAAGAATAGAATATTCTCGGCACTTGGCTCATAAGGCCATATTAATAAATTTTGACCTTCTCCCACATTTTTTGGATGCTTTTTCACATATTGTTCACTCAATACCAGCGCATGATCCAGCCGGTGGATAATTTTATCCTGTACAATACTTTTTAATTCCTTAAAATCAATTATAAACCCGGGAGGGATTATTGGATCTGAATTTTTAGTTTCCGTACTTACCGTTACATGCAACACATAAGAATGGCCATGTATGTATTTACACATACCGTCATATTCATCAATAGCATGTCCCATTTCGAATCGAAAAATCTTTGTAACAGAAATCATAGCAGACGGCAATATAAGCTGTTTCCCATTATTTTAACCTGACTGCCTGTAACAGGATAAATATTCAACCGGCTATAATATAATTACTGCCCTGAAAAGAGTTATTCTTTTGTCTTTATAACTCTCACCTTCCAAATATCAGGACCCTTTTCAAGATATTCCCAACGGAAAGGTTCCTTACTCTCTGCTTCCATCTGATAATATAGTGGTTTGGGATCATGGTCATTGACAAACTCGAAAGCTTCTCCCGGTTGAATATCGGCAAATGCTTTATAAAACATTTCATGGCGTTCCATGGGCGGATAAGGGCGTATATCAAATTCATTGACGACAGAAAAACCGTCATCACCTAAACCGGTTTTTGCTTTTTTGGTTATATGGATTACACATTCATCTGAATCCTTTTTTTTGTAAATCCAGGAATGTTTTCCTTCAAATTTCATAATGAAAATACCATGTATCTCTACCGGGTCTTCATTTGCAATTAACTCCATTATTGTTCCTTCCTCCATCATTCCATAGCGGTGAAAAACTATTTGCTTCCATTCTTTTTTTTCCGCTTTTCGAAGATCCAAAAGGGTAGATATCTCAGTAAACTCACGGCCTTGGGAAGCTTCCGTACGGGTTACTTTTACTTTCCACTCCCTGCCTCCCCGGTTCAGGTATTCCCAGCCAACCACATCT
Organism: Bacteroidota bacterium; assembly: GCA_018266555.1. Taxonomy (GTDB): domain Bacteria; phylum Bacteroidota; class Bacteroidia; order Chitinophagales; family Chitinophagaceae; genus UTBCD1. The sequence continues at coordinate 50,215 of JAFEAF010000026.1, forward strand.
CCATATAGGGAACGGAATTCATAATACAATGGAATGGGATCATGATCATTTATGAAAATAAAACTTTCATCCACGGGCAAATCTTTAAAAAGCTTAATTAAGAGTTCATGGCGCTTTATAGGTACCAGGGTCCTTACATCCAATACTTCATTTGAATTAATTTCAGTATTCATGATTTTGTAATTATACATTTGAGGTTTAGCAGATCTGCAAAAGAATATAAAAACTTTCTACGTCCTGTTACGATTTCAGTAACAGTTATGATTTTCCCAGGAATTTTTTGTCTCCGAAGTTTAAGTGAAAAAGTTATTCAGGGTAAAACTCAGAAACTAAATTGACCCGGCAGGCAATTTCAGCTTCGATACATAACTGCCAACTTCAGATCTTAGTCCGACGGCTAACCGGTTCCAGCCGTTTATAATTATTATTGCAAAAGTCAGTTCTATGATTTCTTTTTGGGAAAAGAGTTTTGTTAGTGGCTTATACGCTGAATCCGGTGCGCCGGATTCAGATATTTTAGTTAAAGCCTCACACCAGGCCAGGGCTGCTCTTTCCCTTTCTGAATAAAATGGAGCTTCATGCCATGCGGCTACCACATGCAATCGTTGTTCATTCTCCCCAATAGCAATGGCATCTTTAGTATGCATGTCGAGGCAATACGCACATCCGTTTATTTGCGATGCCCGAATCTTTACCAGTTCCATTAATTTATGTTCAATGTTACTTTGATTTACCACTTGTTGTAATTCTATCATGGCCTTGTAGCCTTGAGGTAAAATCTTATTTGCATCTAATCTCATATTATTTTATTTAAAAAAGGTTTAAAATTATTTTTAATATTTTTTCAACGATTTCGTAAACATATTTCATGACATTCATCTATGAAATAAATATACATTGAAAGTCTGTCTGTAAAGGTAGCCCTTTCACATTGCAGGAATCATGATCTTGATCCGGAATAGATATAATATTCTTCACTTCCGGATGGACAGTCAAATTTTCTCCAAACCGGAGCATGTGTAAAGATCAGCCGTGTAATAAATAATCTTTATTTATAAGTAACAATTCTTCCCCACACATCATTTGTCCCCCATATTCCCTGGCGTGTACATTCTAATTGCACAACCTGGCTGTGATCTACAAAAAGATTTACTTCAGGCCCATAATTTTTCACATACCATTTAAATACCTGCGGATCGGCAGCTTCAAACATCACATTTTCCAACCCCAGGCCATTGATAAATTTTGCAGGCACATCCACTCTCCATGGATTAGCGTTTTCTGTAACGCCTTCTGATTCCATCATAATAATATATGCTCCGGCATCCAGGAATTGTTTGGCTTGCTTTATAGCATAATCCACATCCTGGATTCCTTCCTGCTTCAGTTCTGATGCATTGGTATCGCCGCCCGCACCAAACTGAATACCTACTTCAGGTTTTGCTTTTAATCCCGCTTTTTGAACATCTTCTATCACCCGTTGCCAGTCGGAAGTGGGAATCGAAATAAAACCGGTAGAAATTTCTATAATATCAAATCCTAATTCTTTACACTCGTTGATATATTTTTTTACTGACTGTTTGCCTTTCGTGAGAACATATTCCATGAATCCACCTGTTGACACCAATACACCATACTGATGTGCAAGGTCATTCATCTCTTTTATTTTTTTCGGATTCATGAAAGTAAAAGAACCTCCTGCAAATTTTATACTGTCTACATAATTCCCTGTCATTTCAAGTATGTCTTTGAAATAACTCATCCCAAAGTTGGAATAATAAGCTGCCCTGATTTCTGTCAGCCCCACTTTACGGGGCTTTGCCGGGCGGTCATTGCGCTGCAGCCATTCAAAAGCTACAGGGTTTGTAATGAATTTGTTGTTTGATGTCATGATGATTTTTATTTTTAAATGAATTAATGATTAAATTCAAAAACCGGTTGTCTCAGGTTTTCTAATATTTCCATGAGTCCACTGATCTTATACTTCTCTAAGTTTTGAACGGTAGCAATGATTTTTTCAAGAACTTCCCTTTTTACAAACGCTTTGGAAAGATTATTGAATTTATCTATGATTGTATCCCAGGATGCCCGTCTTGTATGAAAACCTTCATAATCCTTTTTCTCAATAGAAAATTGCCGGCCATCCTTAAGCGAAATTGTAATATCACATGCCATTTGGCCGGGGAAACGTTCTGAGTATCCGGTTTTTTTATTTACCTGTACTTTTTGTAATAACTGCTGCACATCTTCTTTTAAAATCCGGCTGGCTTTGTATTGATCCGGTAATACATTTCCATCGAGAATCATTACTGAAATCATATATGGCAGACTATGATCTGCTTCTTCTTTAGTCCTGATGTTTTTCTTGCCACCTTCCTCGCCACCACCAATGATATTATATGCTACATCAAATGTGTTGAGTACAATTTTTTTAACATCTTCAGGCCTGATGTTATTTCTTTGAATTAATTCCTGTACCCCTTCCAGCGAAGATTGAGAATGGATTTCTGCATTGTATTTTTTGATAATGGTATGGGTTACTATTTCCAGGTTTTCTTTTTCCCAATCAATTTCAAAATCTCCCGCAATGCTTTCTTTAAAACCTTTATTGCCTTCAAAAACTTCTTCAGGCCCGGTAATTCCATATTTAGCCAGGAAAGCAGAATGAGTGGATGTCCACCCGGTAGATGGGAATGCCAATCCTTTCCAATTGGATAGATTCCCGGTTCTTGTTACCCTCAATGCATTGTATGCTGTTCCTGCAATGGCAATGGCATGAGCTGTTTCTTCTTTTGTCAACCCAAGTGCATAAGATACAGCAGCGGCAGCTCCGTACGCACCTTGTACCGTATGATCAAAGCCTTTATCCCGTACAGGAGCCACATCGCTTAAACGACATTGCACCTGGTAAGCAATGGCAAGAGCTGTCAGAAAATCTTTACCATTTCTGTCTGCAAACTCCGATGCAGCTAAAACACTCCCGATATTATCGGAAGGATGACAGGTTTCTTTTTTAGCAAGGTAGCTATCGTTAAAATCCAGGTAACGTATGAGGGCGGAATTATAAAATGCGGCTCTGTCCGGTGCAGTTTTCCCGCCACCAATCAGGCTTACTGATGGATTGCCACCAAATTCAGATATGAGTTGTTTGATTTTTTTAACCGGTGCCCCGTTTTGAGCGGCTATAGCACAACCGATTGAATCCAGCAACCTGATCTTTAATTCCTTTATTGCAGCAGGAGAAAGATCATCATAGCTTTTTGATTGAATGAAACGGGCTAACTTTTGAACTTCAGTCATGATTTTAAATTTTATGCTTTGATAAAAATTGAACTTTACATTTTCTATTATGTACAAAGTTCGTTTAGAGTAGAAACGGAGACAATGAGGTGAAAGCGATTGATTATATGTACAAAAGCGATTAACTATGTACAGGGTCATGAATATCTGTGAGAAGCTAATTAAAGGAATTTCAAAAATCGTTATTTGAAAAAATTATTGGGCCGGCAGATTTGATAGTATTTCTTTTTTGATGACCTTGGTAATCCGGTTTTTTTCAAATCCTCTCGGCGTAACCAATACAATCTTCCGGCTGAGCACCGGATTGATTATTGGTCTTACCATTTTTAATCTTCTTTCTCCCATATAAAGGCAGGCCAACCTGGGTAGTAACGTAATCCCTCCGTTGCGGTCAATTATTTTACGTATGGTTTCCAATGAACCATGGTGATAATTGATATTACTTAATTTTTTAAAACTAATGGATGATTTAGTTTTTAATTTATCCGGGGATATCAGGTAATTTTTAAATGTCTCATGCAGGATCAGTTCCTGCAGCGGGATATCAGGCCAACTCACTTCTTTTAGTTTCGAAAGCGGATGTTGAGAACTTACATAAAGAACAAAATCCTCTTCGAAAAGCGGGTCTTCATAATAGCCTTCTTTTATAAACGGGGAAATGACAATGGCTCCATCCAATTCATCTTCTTCAAAAAGCGTTTGCATTTCTTTAGCTGTGAGTTCAAGGATTTCTAAATTCAGTTCAGGATTTTTATGTGATAAGGATTGAATAAACAGAGGAAGTAAGTAAGGCGCCAGCATCGGCAGAATACCCAGCCGGAAATTACCGGCGGGACGATTGGACATCTTTCTTGCAATTTCAACAAACTGTTTATGACCTTCGAGAATTTTTTTTGCCTGCTGTATCAGGTCAACGCCTTTCATGGTAGGAGTTACGGGGTGGCGTGAACGGTCAAAGATCATGATGTTAAATTCTTTTTCCAGTCTTTGAATTTCTTTACTCAATGTTGATTGGGCTATTTCACATTCATCAGCAGCACGGGCAAAATTCCGGTGCCTGTCCACGGCTACAATATATTTTAGCTGGTTGAAGTTCATTTTTACCCGCCTAAATACTAAATTTCGATATATGCATTACAAAATTCCCAATACCCGGATGCGTGTCGAAATGAAATTCCGGGCAGGTTGATTTTAATCCCTATGTTTATTTGTTAAACTTTCAATTATTTCTCCAACAGGTTTTGGTGCTATGTAATCAAACCCAAGCAGCGCTGCAATTGTTTTTGCATACTGATCCTGGAAAACCTGGGTCTTTGTTTTTATTTCCCCTTTTGCAGGAATGCCCGGTCCCATTGCCATGAACCATGTTTCATTGGAATGATCCACACCGGCTCCATGATCGGGCCATTGATCACCGGCGCCACGCCCATGATCAGGAACAATGAAAAAAGTTGTTTTCCCTTTGTAAAATTCATCTTCCTGCATCATCTTCCACAATTTGCCGATCATATCATCAAGGTTATGAATATCGTCCAGGTAATTTTCATATTTACCTTCATGAGCATATTCATCCGGATCACCAAAGTCAATATAAATAACTTTAGGATGCTTTGCTTTAATGTATGACTTTGCCAAAGCATACACTTCAAAATCCAAACGTTCACCTTCACCGAATGTCCTGGGTGCATATTGCTGAATTTCGTTTGCAAGTGTTTCCGCTTCTGTCAAATTATCACCCGGTACATTTTCCCAGGGGACATTGATGAGCATCTTACTGTTCATCTTATTCAGGCATCGGCCCGTTGCTCCCCAGCAGGCAAAGCTGGCTACACGATTTTGGTACAACTTCTTGCCATTAAGAAATTCCAATACGTTCATATTGGAATTATTGGGGTAACTGTTTGAATTAATGGAAGAGTCAACAAAGCCGCTCAACACTTCTGCCCGGCCGGGGTAGGAGATCCGGTAAGGGTTTTTCACATTCACAAAATTTCCAAGATCACGGTTACCATACAATTGGCCGTGTTTTGCAATAAAACTCCAGGTGAATGGCATCAGTTTTTTTCTTCTTACCAAAAGTTCATCATCCCAGTATTTTTTGAACCGTTCTGCAGAATCGCCCGAATTGAATTTAACGTTTAATAAAAGCCCCTGGTCGGCGCCACGAAATAATTCCCGCCAGCGATAGCCATCAATCAGGATCAATACCAGGTTGCGGGGTTCTTTGATAGGGACCGAATAACTGCTACACACCAAAAAAGAAAAAAAAGCCATGAAGGTGAGTGTTGCAATGCGAATTCTGTTTTTAAATTTCATATTATTAGCTTTTAGAACCAGTACCCGGGAAATTTTTTTTTGAATTATTCTTAAAAGTAAAAAATATGCGGATTGGTAGATGCAGATTCAATAAAATAATTTATCTCATGTATTTTACACCAGAGTGGAGCTTCATTATTTGTTAAACGATCAGCTTTGAAAAGACGATCAATGGCCGGAAAAGGTGAAACTCGTTTTAACTTTGGTGGATGCTGTGATGATTAAATCAAAAGACTTTGGTAAGATCTCCAACAAAGGACAAATAATTAATTTCGGAATAACAACTATAAACCATGGAAAGAAAAAAGCCGGATGTAGATGTAATCAGCGATGTGTTAAAACTGGCACAAGCGGCTTATCCTGAGTCCGCCTTTATCCAAAGCCTTTCGTACCAATATATAGAGAGGGGAGGGCTCAGTAAAAGACAATTAGAAGGGCTGTATAAAAAAGTCCTGCGGGTAAAAAGCATACCCGCTTCAAAACTTTCCACTCTCGAAGCCATCATTCTAAAAAAACCGACACGTTATAAATCTCCCTTGCCTCTCCCTGCGCCGTTATATAAAAAAAACGCAAGACTTGGAGAACTCATCGTTGCTATACTGGAAAAATTTCCAAAACATAAAAGAGTTTTATTCCTGAAAACGAAATACGACAACAACGAAATTCTTTCACCTGCCGAAATAGCCGACTTAGAAAAATTTTATAAAATGTTTCACTGACAGATCAAGGATTCAGTAAATCTGTTATCACGCCGTTGTTGGTGTTCAATCTGAGGTAAACTTCTATTATACTAACGCTACACCAACAAACAAATTTTAGTTCAGTCAGTATAATACATTAAGAAATCCCCAATGATCAATCACTGTTACATAAATCAAAGCTAATTTATATTTTATTCAAGCTCTGCGAAACAATTTGTTTCGCAGCAAGATTATATCGCTTTAAGCGAAGTTATAAAATTCTTTATGGCTCTGCTTTTGTTGTTGGTGAAAACACCGAACAACAGCTGTGCTGCGCTGAAGACCGACAACGGCCAAAGTAATCATCAAATCCACGAGTAGGATAAAGTTCAGCATACTGCTGCAACTTCACCACTATTTCTGTATCATCTTTTTTACTTCGGTAATACCAAAGTGATCGGTGCAGGTTAATAACCCGGCAGGCCCTGCCAACACTGACTGATTGTTCTAACTGTGCCCATTCAGTCAGCTCCCGTTTTTGACAGAGCCCTACAACTTTTTTTCAATGATCTCTTTAGCCAATTTGTAATCCAGACTGAGCTCCGCATACATGTGTTTCAACCGGCGGTTCTCTTCCTGGAGCGTTTTAAGCTCTTTGAGATGCGAAGACTCCATCCCACTGTACTTCTTTCGCCAGTTATACAACGTTGCTTTATGTATGCCATATTCACGGCATACGTCATTGGCGTCTCTGCCTCCCTCATACTGCTTTAATGCAGCTATGATCTGTGTTTCGGTGAATTGTTTTCTTTTCATAACAGTTTAAATTTAATGTTTAAAATTCGTTTCTTAAACTGTCTTAAAATCGGGGAAGGCTACAGTGTCATTGAATCAATTGATTCCTCTCAATTCGAATTTTCAGTTGCGACTCAACGGCTCCTACACAAATGATTTTCAAAAACAACAAAGTAGTTTTACTACAAAATATTTTTTGCCGTCCGATACTATTTCTATCAATGAACATAACAAATATCATGGCAATCAAAACCTGCTACAAACAGATCTTACCTTAATGGCGAACACTCCGAAATATTATTTTAAAGATTTGCTCCGGTTACAGGGTTGGTGGTCAACGGGAAATGACTTGCTGAATTCTTCAGGCAACATAAATCAACATTTAAGCAACCCTTTTTTCAATGTATCAAATGATTTCAGGTTGCTGGCAACAAAATCAAAATATATTCATGCATGGAGTTCTTATATCGGTTTTGTCTCTCTTCCGCAGAGCCTGAATATCCAACCCGGGCTTTATTCCGAATTGCTGAACAATACTAATCCTTATGATAATTTAGTGCAGCAGGCTTCCTTGAAAACATTTTTTACAGATAATTATTTATCACTACGGAAAAAGAGATCAAGATGGGGCAGCGAGTATAAAATCGGATTTAATATACAGAAACAGAAAATGATCTCTGACCTGATCATAGAAGAATCAGGAATAAAAATGCCTGCGGCAGATACTTTTCATAATAACCTTGACCGGCTCCGTTACAGTTTATACGAAGAGAATAATTGGTCTTACGAAACAGATAAATTCAGGATTACCTTTTCTTTACCGCTTAATTATACACGGATTGACTATGAAAACAATTTGCAGGGAACGCATCTGGGGAAAGAAGCTTTTTTTATAAACCCTTCTGCTACTATTATGATACAGGTAAATCCGATGTGGAATATCAATCTATCTTCTTCTTACACACAAAACTTCAGTGATATTACAGAAATTGTCAACGGCTATATTCTTAAAAACTACCGCAATTTTTCAAATAATAGTTCACCATTGAATAAAATAAAAACTTTTAATGGTTCTGCTTCGGTTACTTTCGGGAATCCTTTAAAAATAATTTTCTTTAATACCGGTGTTTTATACTTTCGGAATCAATCCGGTTTGTTATATAGCCAGGAGTTTAACGGAGATTTGCAAACATTGAAAGCTGTTTTGCAAAATAATTATAGAGATCAAGTACAGGGTTTTGGCCGGTTCAGCAAGTACGTTATTGACTGGAAGACTTCTTTTGGCGTTAATTATAGTCTTTCTTTTGGCAATAGCGAACAAATTCAGCAAAACGAATTGGTGAAATTTAAAAACAGAAATTACCAGGCAGGAGCTACGATAAATATAAAATGGTCATCCGCTTTTACTTCGGAATATAATGCAACATATGGGCAATATTTTTCGAGATCACAGTTTCAGCAAATGGAATATAGCACCTCATTTTTTAATCAGCGTATCAGCCTGAATTATTATCCTTCGAAAAAATGGATTTTAGGAATATCCGGGGAGCATTATTACCTGAATAATATTTCATCTCCTTCATTAAATTATTTTTTTGCCGACGGTTCGATAAGGTATTCGCCCCAAAAATCAAGATTAGATTATGAGATTTCTTTAAGAAACCTCGTAGGTACTAAAAATTATACTACTAATTCTTTATCAAATAATGTGGAGTCAGTTGCCGAATACCGGATCCGTCCAAGGGAAATCTTGATTAAAATAGGGTTTCCGTTCTAATCGCTTTTATCTTCGCCACGCATTTAACAATTTCAATTTTACATTTGTATTTTTGCCTCGCTAATTTGCATTTTCATTTAATTCGATACGCTGACAAACAAGTTTACATACCTGCTGATTACCGGCCAGTTTATTTTTTCTTTTGTTGCCTCGGCGCAGCAGCCCCTTATTCGCAACATGCAAAATTTTAGAAACCTGGGCGGCACCGGGCGCATGAGCAATACCGGCCAGACAGACAGCCTCGGCCATAGAAATAAATTTGAAGATTCCATCACCATCAGTTTTCGCTATCTTGATTCCACGCATAGTTATAAACTGGATTCTTCCGTCACTGATTTCACCCGGCGGTTTCCCATACCCGCCACCAATATTTATTTAGGAAATACAGGCAATGCGTCGGAATCACTTTTGTTTTCTCCTCATTTCAATGCGGGCTGGGATCCCGGCTTTCATTCCTTTGATATATATAAATGGCCATTGGATAAAGTACGATTCTTTAGCACTACCAGGCCTTATTCAGAATTGAATTATTTGCTCGGCAGCCGGGTAGAACAGATCATTGAAGTACTGCATACCCGGAATATCAAACCGAACTGGAATGCATTGTTTCAATACCGCATGATCAACTCTCCCGGGTTTTTTAAAAATCAAAAATCAAATCACAACAGTTATTTGCTCACCTCCTGGTATCAGTCTAAAAAGAAACGATACAATAATTATTTTGTGATCCTATCCAATAATCTGCAGTCGGGCGAAAGCGGTGGCATCATGCAGGACCAGGATTATCTTAATGATCCCATCTATAAAGACCGGTTCAACATTCCAACAAAAATTGGCGGCGATCCGCAATTCGGAAGAGATTTTTTTTCTACCACTATTACTACCGGTAATAAATATAGTGAGCTTACTGTGCTGATGCGGCAGCAGTATGATTTAGGCAGAAAGGATTCGCTGGTTACGGATTCAACAGTCGTTCCTTTATTTTATCCCCGGCTCCGGTTCGAGCATACATTCAGTTACAGCATTAACCGTTATACATTTGAAGACCTGCCCAATTCCGGAACTGTATTTTATGCGCCGGATTCGGCATATTATCATGACATATATGGATACGCTATCAGGAATGACACCGTATTGTTTAGAGATAGATGGAGAAACCTGCTCAATGATTTTTCCATTTACCAATTCCCCGATGCCAATAACCTGCATCAGTTTTTTAAAGTGGGCGCAGCGATTCAAAACCTCCATGGAGAATTTTCTTTTGCTACTAAATCATTTTATAATGTATTCGGCCATGCAGAATACCGGAATAAAACAAGAAACCTGAAATGGGATGTAGAAGCTAATGGCAAATTATATTTTGCCGGATTGAATGCCGGAGATTATGAAGCATATGCCAGCTTGCAACGGTATGCCGGAAAAAAATTGGGATATGTGCAACTGGGTTTTCAAAATGTAAACCGAACGCCTTCTTTCATTTTTGATAGCCTCAGCAGCTTTTATTTAATGCATCCGGCACAGGATTTTAAAAAAGAAAACAGCACACAATTTTTTGCTTCCATATTTCAACCTGCATTGAAACTTCGTTTGTCCGGTCATTATTACCTGATGACGAATTACACATACATTACTGATTATTATAAACTGCAACAGCAAAATTCATTGTTCAACCTTTTGCAAATTTCATTGGAGAAGATTTTGAAACTGGGAAAACACTGGAACTGGCATGCCGAAATTTATTTTCAACAAACTGTTGGAAATTCACCTGTCCATGTGCCATTGATCTTTACACGTAACCGTTTTGCCTACGAAGGAAATTTTGGTCTTAAAAATCTTGATATTGCCATCGGTACTGAAATCCGTTATCACACATCTTACAAAGCAGATGGCTATTCGCCGGTTCTGGGACAATTTTTTACCCAGGACAGTGTCCGCATCACTGATAAAACTCCGGACGTTGATCTTTATTTACACTTCCGCATCCGGCCGTTCAAAGCGTTTGTTCGTTTTGAAAATGTGAATACCATAAAAAAAGACGGAACGTTTACAAACAACAACCTTGCTGCTCCGGGCTATGCCTATCCCGGGCTGGTTTTCCGCCTCGGAATTTATTGGAGCTTTGTTAATTAAAGTAATGTGACATCTCTCTGACCAAAATCAGGTTAGAAATTCTCAACATCTGTATTATCTTTACAATCTGAAATGAAAAAGCTGGTAGCTGCCATAACTGTTTCCTTATACCTCATCCTGACATGCGGGGTGATCGTTAACCTGCATTACTGCATGGGACATTACCAGTCGTTTAATTTATATACGGTTGAGAAAAAGGATTGCAGTAAATGCGGAATGCCGAAAGATAAATCCCATGGCTGTTGCAAAGACGAAGTGAAGATCGTAAAACTCCTGGACGATCAAAATATTTCAACAGTTTCGTTTTCTGTTAAAAATGTGGAAGCTCCTTCAATGATGCCATCTGAGTTCATGGCAGCTTCTTTTGTAATTCCCGATCATGTACAGACACAAAAGAATTATATCCCGCCTGATCTTTCTGACCAGGAAGTGTATTTACAGAATTGTGTATTCCGGATTTGAGAACCTTGCTTCAGTCTCCCTTGTTTACATAAGGTTGTACTGGATATTACCGCAGTAAAATTTTTAAATTAAACTAATTAATTCAATTTAATATTTATTAAACATGAAAACTTTAAGAGTAATTCCGTTCTTAGCAATATTATTATCCCTGGCTTATTTCGGTTCTGCGCAGGAGCAAATATCCGATTCAATGAAAGTTTCCGGGGAATGCGGAACATGTAAGAAGAAAATTGAAAAAGCCGCTAAAGAAGCCGGTGCTACGTATGCATTTTGGAATAAAGACAGTAAAATACTAAACGTTAAATACAGCAGCCAGTCTACAAATTCTGCAAAAATTCAACAAAAAATTGCCGATGCCGGTTACGATACTCCCAAATTCAGAGCTACAGATGAAGCCTATAATAAACTGGATCAATGTTGCCAGTATGAAAGGGAGCCGGCAAATACCGAAAACAAGCAAAGCGCTATGCAGTGTGAAATGAAAGATGGAAAATGTGTAAACGAAGCAGCTTGTAAAGACAAAGGATGTTGCAAGGATTCTGAAAAATGCAAAGACATGAACTGCAGCAGCAAAAGCGTTGCCATGAATGATAAAATGAATATGCAAAAGGATGCGAGCGGAAAAATGGCAATGAACTGTTCCGATGAAAAAAGCTGTTGCCAGAAAAGAACTGGACAATAAAATAAAAGTGCTTTCGGCGTTTATGGTTTGAAATAAATTTATTTGAAATGATGAATAAGATACAAATATGGAAATTATTATTGTTGACTATAATTGTGATTTCATCATATACGCTGAAAGCTCAACCCGGGTATGGGCAGGCAGCTTATGAAATAGCTCTGCCCTCGGTAAATGGAGATACCATAAAGCTTTCATCATTGAAAGGGAAGGTTGTGTTGTTGGATTTTTGGGCATCCTGGTGTGCTCCCTGCAGAGCTTCTATAAAAAAACTAGTTAAGGTATATCCAAAGTATAAAGATAAAGGATTTGAGATCATGGGTGTATCCATAGATGATGATGTTAAGGATTGGAAAAAGGCAATTCAAAAAGATAAAGCAAGCTGGCTGGAAGTGATTGATAAAGGCGGTTGGTATGCGCCTACGCCCATGAAATGGAGAATAGATGCCATACCCGCTTCTTTTTTGATTGATAAGAGCGGGAGAGTGGTTGCCATGGATCCATCGCCGAAAGAACTGGAAACTATTTTATACAAAATGCTTAAAGGATAAGCGGAATGATTCTTTAAAAAAATTCCGTTGAGTATATATCATCTTCATTGCTGAAACCCGGGTGGGTAAAATTTCTTCCTGAAATTGGATGGGCACTGTTATTACATGTATGGTGTATTGACCGGTTCATTGCGGTTGAGTGTAAAAAGAAAAAAGTAAAATCATGAAATTTTTTAAACATATAATCAATGTTGCCGGAATGTTACTACTGTTCCAGGTTTCATACTCTCAAAACAATGTTTTAGAAGATTCCACCGTTTCATTCAAAGTATATGGCGAATGTGATCAATGTAAAGCAAGAATAGAAAAAGCCGCAAAAGGAAAAGGCGTGAGGTCAGCAATATGGAATGTGGAAACTAAAATGCTCTCGCTGGATTTTTACCCGAAACTTACAACAATAGCAAAAATTCAGAATCGGATTGTCAGCGTTGGCCATGATCTTGAAAATGAAAAAGCAGATGATAAAGTATATCAAAGCCTCCCTGAATGTTGTCATTACCGGGAATTAATGATTGACTCTGCCTCTGTGAATACTGTCGAAAATTCTTCTATGGATGGAATGGATATAAAAATGAATCATTTGCCGGTGAAGAATAATACGATTCAGGGTATTGTGCTGGAAGAAGAAAAAAATGGAACATTCAGGCCATTGAGTGGCGCATCTGTAATTTGGTTGGGCACTTCGAATGGTACAACTACTGATTCAGCAGGAATGTTTTCCATTCTACATAAGCCAAATGGTAAGTTGGTGATTAGCTATACCGGATACCAGCCGGATACTATGATAGCTTCGGAGCCGGGAGTTATTAAAGTGATTCTCGCTTCAGGCAAACAATTAAGCGAAGTGACGATAACTAATAGCCGGCGTTCTTCATATTTATCTGCTATGAATCCTATTCGTACCCAGGTGATGACACAAAAAGAATTATTTAAAGCTGCTTGTTGTAACCTGAGTGAAAGTTTTGAAACCAATGCATCTGTTGATGTTTCTTACAATGATGCTGTGACCGGGTCTAAACAAATTCAATTGTTAGGGCTTGCCGGTAACTATACTCAACTGACAGTGGAAAACCTTCCCGGGCCAAGAGGGATTGCTACTGCATGGGGTTTAAATTCTATCCCGGGAACCTGGGTAGAATCTATTCAGTTGTCAAAAGGAGTCGGATCCGTTGCCAATGGATATGAAAGTATCGCAGGGCAGATCAACGTAGAATTGAAAAAACCGGAGAATAGTGAGAAATTCTTTTCTAATATTTATGTAAACGACCAGGGAAAAACAGATATCAATTTCAACTTTTCTCAAAAGATTAGCTCCAAATGGAGCACAGCGCTTTTATTGCACGGAGCGTTTTTCAATAATAAAAAACTGGACTTTAATAAAGACGGATTCCGGGACCTGCCTACCGGTAATTTGCTGACGGCAATGAATCGCTGGAAATATGATGATGGGAAAGGATTCATAATGCAATTCGGGGTTAGGGTTTTAAACGATAAAAAAACAGGAGGGCAGGTGGATTTTGATCCTTCCACAGATAAATTCACAACCAACCGTTACGGGCTGGGTATTGCCACGAAACGCTACGAAGGATTTTCAAAAATCGGGTATGTGTTTTCCGGGAAAAAATACAAATCCATCGGCCTGCAATTATCCGCTTTCAATCATCAGCAGGATTCTTATTTCGGGTTGACAAAATATAATGCCATTCAGCAAAATATTTACGGTAATCTTATTTATCAATCCATCATAGGCACTACCGCACATAAGTTCAGAACAGGTTTGAGCTTTGTTTCGGATCATTACAATGAAGATTTTAATTCCATGAATTATAAAAGAATTGAAACTGTACCCGGAGCCTTTTTTGAATATACTTTTACGCCGGCAAATAATTTCAATATCGTAGCAGGCATTCGGGCAGATCATAACAGTTTGTTTGCACAACAAGACGACCAGTCCGGTCGGGGATGGTTTGCCACGCCTCGTCTTCATTTAAGATACGAACCGGTAAAAGGTACTTCTATTCGTTTAAGTGCCGGCAGAGGGCAGCGTACTGCAAATATTTTTGCAGAAAACAATAGTGTTCTTGTAAGTGCACGCCTGGTGGAAATTTTATCAGGTTCCAATGGAAAGGCTTATGGTTTTGATCCCGAAGTGGCATGGAATAAAGGAATTAGTGTGGATCAGAAATTCAAACTTTTCAACAGGGAAGCAACATTCAGTGTTGATTATTTCAGAAATGATTTTACCAGGCAAGTGGTGGTGGACATGGAAGATCCCCGAAAGGTCCGGTTTTATGAACTCCATGGAAAATCATATTCCAATAGTTTGCAAACAGAACTTGATTTTTCACCTGTTGATAAACTGGATATTCGGCTTGCATACCGATATTTTGACGTGAAAGAAACTTACGGCAATCAACTTCTTGAAAAACCATTGTTGTCAAAGAACAGGGCATTCTTCAATGCATCCTATGAAATAAAAGGATGGAAGTTGGATTATACATTTAATTATAACGGGAGAAAAAGAATACCGAATACATCGGGTAACCCGGTCATTTATCAACGTAGCAACTATTCACCGGCTTATGTTTTGATGAATGCTCAAATCAGTAAATCATTTGGCAGGGATAAATCATTTGATGTTTATATCGGGGGAGAAAACCTTACTGGCTTTTATCAAAAAGATGCCATCATTGCAGCCGATTTACCATTCAGTCAGTATTTTGATGCATCGTTGGTTTGGGGCCCTGTATCCGGAAGGATGTTTTATGCCGGCTTAAGGTTTAAGATTAAATAAACCGGGATAATGCCGAAAAGCAGATTGTAAAAGTTCTAATTACAATCGCAATAAGATGATTGAAGAAATTTTGGTGAAACAAGTTTCGTTAAACTTTTATCGTTTATGTACGAACCTGGAATAAACTCTTGTGACTGTTTGCACAAATCTTGGGAAAGGATCTTTTAATAATGTTTCAATTTCAGAATTATCAAAATGCAAATCTTTTCTGTTTTTATGAAATATACGATTCAACATCATCCGGGTAGCAAGACTGCCTCTGACATAACGAAGAGGCCGTGTGGTTATTTCAGGAATATCCCGGTTTAATGCTGTGATACAGGCAAGGTAAGGAAAGTTTATACCGGCATATAATGAACCTACCAGGCTGCCCCAATAACGGGGGTTCATTTCAATAATTTTAACTTGTTTCGCCATTTCATCATATCTCATATCTATATGTACTATCCCGGTCCAATTCAGTTTTTTTAATAGATCTTTTGCCGTTGTGTAAGCGCCTTCATCATATAGAAATTCAATACCGGACGCAACACCAAAGCGATCTGGCCCTTCTTTGAAAGTTTTCTGGATAGTAAATGCAACAATTTCTCCATTCCGGCACAAAGCACTGCAATCAATATCATATCCATTGATAAAAGATTGAATGATAAATTTTCCGGGTTGAACATTCGTTTTACAATAAGAAATTAATGTTTCTGAATCATCGAATTGTTCAATCCCATTTCCACTGGTGCCGACTGCCGGTTTGATGAGGACAGGATATGAGATTTCAGAAATAAGTTTTTCGAAATTACTTCCCGGCTGATATAAAATTGTCGGGGGAGCGGGAATTTGATTTTTATTCAGCCATTCAGCCAGCAGCCATTTATTCGATGCAATCTCCAGGGCTTCTTTTTGAGGTAATAGTGCCAGGGAAGTTAATTGTGAAAATTTCTCTCTGTTTTCAGTTAATACCCCAATAATGTTGGCAGATACGGGCAAAACAACTTCAGGCTTCAATTTTTTTACCATATCTAAAATCATTGCCAACTGCCCATCATTTCCGTTTTCATTTTTGTAGTAATAAAAATGCTTTGAATACTTTGAATACCTGATTAACGGCCGCTTTTTATTTGAGAGAATATGGATTTTAATTTTTTTGACCTGTGACAGGCATCTGAGAACACCAAGGGCTTGAGGATCTTCGCCATCAGGTATTAAAACTGAAAATTGATCAGGAGTGGCCATATATTTTTATAGCAAAGTATGCGACTTGTTTTTAAACTCATTTGTAACCGCATTGAATTGACTTCAAAAGCGGATGAAATATGTTTTTTCGTACAACTACGATATAGGGTTCGTGAAAGCCCTAAGATGCAAACCAGCCTCTGGTACAAAGAACGATAAAATTAAATTCAAAGTATAATTATTAGTGATCATTTTAAATATAATAGCTTAAATGATCTGGTATAAAACTAGTTTTTGTCAACTACTTTCATTTTTTATGGGATGTTTCTAAATTAGATTATTCTTGATACTGGTATTGACGACATGAATCCTGAATTGTATAATAAGTCTTCAACGGGATAATACATCGTTCAGTATATTTAAAGAAAACCGGACCTGGTTTCAGGGGTAATAAAAAATCAATGAACTCCGGTAAAGAATATTGAATCTGGGGTAAAAAATAAAAACCGAATTTGTTTGGAAATTCTTTTTCCAGATTAAAGACATATCAATACTTATTTGGTAAAATAAGGGACTGCTGATGTATAGCGATGCCGCATTTTTTAGATAGACCATTACCGGACGTAATCTTGTAATGTAATCATTCTCTAAATAAACTCTAATCTCATGTTAATAAATTCCCAAAGACTTTCAACTTCAAAATTGAATATCTAATTTCGCCGCCATTATGTGGCGTAATGTTTTTGCTATACTATTTTTAGCTGTTCATGTCAATTCAACCATGTTCATAGCACAGGTAGATGAGGTGGACACGTATGATGCCAAAGGCAAACGCCAAAATGATATAAATACCCTTGGCGAATATATTCATGATATTCTCCTGCATCATACTAAAAAATCCAGGCCGGACGAAGATGATGATAATGCACGTTATTGCCAGGTTGTATCAATCCCCTTGTATGATTTCAGTTTATACAAATCAAAAACATCCTGCGACGGGCCCCCAGTAATACCAAAAAAGGAATATTCTGTATTTAAGGAAAAAAAGTGGCATTCGCCCGTTCTCGATATTCTTTTCCCTCCCCCCAAAGCATAAGCATATCCTATCATTTGAATGAAAAAGATAAGAGGCAACTGATACCAATCCGGATCCGGTTTGGTATCTCGAGAATAAATCTTTTCATCATTCATTTTCTGAATTGGAATCTTAATGGGTTTCCAATTACTTCAATATATCACAAAACTATTTATTGAGACAAATTATTTGTAAAACACAAAATAATTACAATGAAAAGGATCACAATAGCAGTGATGCTTTTGTCATCAGCTTTGCTATTAATGTACTGTAAACCAAAAGCAGATTCACCCGGACAGGAAATGCAGTCTCCGGTCTCGGATTCTATGTATCAAACTTTACTTATTGATACTGTAACTCAATGCCCGTTGGTCAGCAGCCTGACCCTTACCGGGAAAATTTCTTTTAATGAAGAAAAAGTTGCAAGGATATATCCAATGGTCAGTGGCATTATAAGTAATGCAAATGTACAGGCAGGTGATTATGTAAACAAGGGGCAAAGCCTTGGCGTCATCCGCAGTACGGAAATGGCCGGATATGCCAGCGATATGACTTCGGCTCAAGCCAGCCTGTCCAACAGCAAAAAAAATCTTGACGCTGCAGAATCCATGTATCAAAGCAAGTTAATCTCTCAGCAGGACCTGGTCAATGCTCAAACCGCTTATCAACAGGCGCAGGCACAATGGAAGAAAGCCAGTGATGTATTACAAATTAATGGAGGCAACACAGAGAGCCGGTATATTTTAAAGGCACCGATCAGCGGCTTTGTAGTGGAAAAGCAGGTGAATAATGATATGTCCATCCGGGCCGATAATACCAATAGCCTTTTTACAATTTCTGATCTGAAAGAAGTGTGGGTATGGGCCAACGTGTATGAATCAAATATTAATAGTGTTCATCTTGGTGATGAAGTGAAAATAACTACTCTCGCATATCCGGATAAAGTTTATACAGGGAAAATTGATAAAATTCTGGATGTACTGGACCCGGCTAATAAAGTAATGAAAATAAGAGTGGTGCTTCCCAATCCCGGATTTTTACTGAAGCCTGAAATGTTTGCTCGTATCATAGTGGCAACTAAAAGCAATGTGCAATCTCTTTGTGTTTCTTCGAATGCATTGATATTTGATCATAGCCAGTATTATGTCCTGGTCAGCAATGGCCCCACATCAATACGGATTGTTCCGGTTCAGATGATCAGCCGCTATGGCAACAGAACTTTTATTTCCGGTAACCTGCATGAAAATGATAAAGTAATCGCTTCTGATGCACTTTTAATTTACGAAGCATTGAATGGTTAGAAAAAAAAACTATGAAAAAAATCCTGAAATCTATACTTGCATTTTCACTAAAGTACCGCTATTTCGTTTTGTTTGCTGCTGTTGCATTAACGGTTATTGGTGTTATCACATTCCGTAATATGCCCATCGAAGCATTTCCTGATGTTACCAATACCGAAGTGGTAATCATTACGCAATGGCCGGGCCGCAGTGCCGAAGAAGTGGAAAAGTTTATTACCATCCCTATTGAAATTGCCTTAAACCCCGTTCAGAATAAAGTTAGCCTTAGATCAACCAGTATTTTCGGTTTATCATATATCAAAATTGTTTTTGAGGACAATGTAACCAATGATGCAGCCCGCATTCAGGTAAATAATTTATTACCGAATGCTGAACTTCCTCCCGGTATTGGCCCCTCAGTACAACCGCCGACCGGCCCTACCGGCGAAATTTACCGTTATTCATTGCAAAGTTCGACCAGGGATGTACGTGAATTAAAAACTTTGCAGGATTGGGTGATTGAAAAACAATTAAGGGCTGTTCCGGGTGTTGCAGATGTGGTAAGCTTTGGTGGCCAAACTAAAGACTATGAAATCAAAGTTGATCCGGGAAAACTTGCCACTTTAGGTATTAGCCCGCTGGATGTTTATGATGCTGTAACAAAAAGCAATATTAATATCGGCGGCGATGTGATTAACAGCAATGACCAGGCTTATGTAGTCAGGGGAATCGGGTTACTCAATGACATCAATGAAATAAAAAATATCATTGTCAGAAATATCAATGGCATTCCAGTACTGGTCAGTGATGTTGCAGATGTTGAAATTTCTCATTTACCTCAGTTGGGACATGTCAGCCGTTCTGATGCAATCATTGATTCCACCGGCAAACGTAATATACAAAACCAGGATGATGTAGTGGAAGCCATTGTATTGATGAGAAAAGGGGAGAATCCTACCGATGTGATACAGGCATTACAACAAAAAATTCAAAAGATCAATGATGATGTTCTTCCGGCCGACATACGCATAGTTCCATACTATAACCGTCAAAACCTTATCAATTATTCCACCAATACTGTTCTTCACAATTTGATAGAAGGAATACTGCTGGTAACTTTTATAGTGTCACTTTTTATGTTCAACTGGCGAACAACACTTATTGTTTCAATTATTATACCTTTTTCTCTTCTATTCTCTTTTATATGTTTACGATTAATGGGCATGAGTGCCAACTTACTTTCGCTCGGAGCAGTAGATTTCGGAATTATTATTGATGGGCCGGTGGTGATGGTGGAAGGTTTATTTGTAATACTAAGCCATAAAGCGAACGATATTGGTATGCTCCGGTTTAACAAACTGGCGAAGATGGGTATATTGAAGAACAACGGGGCAGACCTTGCCAAATCAATATTCTTTGCCAAGGTAATTATCATTGCTGCATTACTCCCGATTTTTTCTTTTCAGAAAGTGGAGGGAAAAATGTTTTCCCCACTGGCATATACTTTAGGATTTGCTTTATTAGGAGCACTTATTGCCACATTGACCCTCGTCCCTGTGCTGATCAATTTACTGCTGCGCAAAAATGTAAAAGAGAAGCATAACCCATTTGTGAATTTTATTTCGTCAATAGTGTTGAAAGCATTTCATGCTACCACAAAATTCCGAAGGGCAACAATATTTATATCACTGGTGATTATTGCCCTGGGGCTTTATTCATTCCGTTTTTTAGGAACGGAGTTTTTGCCCGAGCTTGATGAAGGCTCTATCTGGCTGAGGGTTCAGTTGCCATACAGCGTTTCTCTTGATAAGTCAGTAGCCGTTGCCAAACAGGTTCGGGAAGAGCTGATGACTTTTCCGCAGGTGAAAAGAGTGGTTACTCAAACCGGCCGCCCTGATGATGGAACCGACGTAACAGGTTTTTACAACAATGAATTTCACGTTACGCTTTACCCGGAAGATGAATGGAAACCACGTATGTCTAAGGAACAACTGATAGACAAGATGAATAAAATGTTGTCAGTAATTCCGGGAGCAGATCTGAATTTTTCTCAGCCAATTATGGATAATATTGAAGAAGCAGTATCGGGAGTGAAAGGCTCCATTGTAGTGAAAGTATTTGGCGATTCGTTGAATTATATGGAAAATAAAAGCGAGGAAATTTATAACCAGTTGAAAACGGTCCGTGGCATTGAAGATCTTGGCGTAATCAGGAATATCGGGCAGCCGGAACTTGACATTGACCTGGATCAGCAAAAAATGGCTTTGTATGGAGTGGCCACAGCAGATGCCAATGCAGTAATTGAAATGGCTATTGGCGGTAAAGCCGCTTCAACTCTCTATGAAGGAATCAAACGGTTTGATATTCGAATCCGGGTGCCGGAGCAATACCGCCAGTCAGCAGAAGAAATAGGGAATTTGATGGTGCCAACTGAAAGTGGATCAAAAGTACCCGTGAAAGAAATTGCAACTATAACCCGCAAAACAGGCCCTTGCCTTATTTTCAGGGATGGCAATGAAAGATATTCTGCCGTAAAATTTTCAGTGCGTGAAAGAGATATGGGCAGCGCAGTTGCCGAAGCACAATCCAAAGTGAAAGATCATGTTCATTTAAAAAAAGGATACTCAATAGCCTGGCAGGGCGATTTTGAAAATGAACAAAGAGCATCTAAACGACTCAGAGAAGTGATCCCGATAAGCCTCCTGTTGATTTTTATCTTACTGTTCTCCATGTTTGGAAATTTTAAAGATGCAGGCCTTGTTTTTCTTAATGTACCTTTTGCAATTGTTGGCGGTATCATTTCGCTTTTTTTGACATCTACTAATTTCAGTATTTCAGCCGGTATCGGCTTTATTGCATTATTCGGCATTTGTATATTGTTTGGAGTATTGTTGATTACTGAATTCAAAAAAAACCTGGAACAAACAAGGACCCATGGTCATCATCAATCATTATATACCGCCATTAAACTGGGAGTCAATTCGAAAATTCGTCCTGTGGTGATGACAGCGCTAATGGCTGCATTTGGCTTACTGCCCGCTGCAATCTCTCATGGAATCGGTTCGGAAAGTTCCAGGCCTTTGGCAAGAGTAGTAATTGGAGGCATCCTTTGCGCTATGATATTTTCATTACTGGTATTCCCTCATTTCTTTGCCTGGGCATACCGGCGTTTTGATACCAAACATTCACCGGAACCAGATGAAACGACTTTAAATGATGTCCCAAAATAATTACGAGGATAAAATTCAAAAAGTGAAGAAGAACAAAAAACTGGTAATTTGGTTAACACTTTTCTCAGTGCTGTTTTTCTCATCGCATTTTTGTTCAGCACAGGCAAAAACAGGAAAGGATTTGCTGAATACTTCTTCTTCTTTTCAACCTTCCCGTTTTCATATCGCTATAATTGGAGAAGCGGCTGTGGCAACGGTTATGACAATAGGGCTTCAATTACTTTGGTATAAAAAATATCCCCGCAGCCGGTTTCATTTTTTTAATGATGACAGGGAATGGATGAAGATGGATAAACTGGGCCACGCAACTACTGCCTATAATATTGCAGCTATTCAATACAACCTGATGCGATGGAGCGGCGTAAATAATAATAGTGCTATTCTTATCGGCGGGCTAACAGGCCTTGGTTATCTTACAATGATCGAGATCATGGATGGGTTCTCGTCTCAATGGGGATTTTCTCCGGGTGATATGGCCGCCAATACTTTTGGCGCCGGTCTTTTTATGTTGCAGCAATACGCATGGAATGAACAAAAAATTCAAATGCGCTTTTCTTTTCATCCCAGTATTTATGCAAAGTATAATCCGGCAGAATTAGGAAATAATTTTCTGCAGAGGATATTAAAAGATTACAATGGCCAGAGTTATTGGCTTTCTTTTAATGCCCGTTCATTTATTCCAACAGCTCATTTTATTCCTCGTTGGGTAAATTTAGATTTCGGGTACAGTGCTGAAGGAATGACCGGCGCTGTTACAAATCCCGGGGAGATAAATGGAAAGAAAATACCTGAGTTCAAAAGACAGAATAAATTTATGTTTGGTGTAGGTGCTGCATGGGCAAAAGAAGGCAGTATTCCATTTCCCGGCTGGATTAATATTCTAAGGATGCCCACTCCTGTGTTAATATGGAATACGAACCGGGGAAAACCAAAGCTGAAACTATTTTATTTTTGATCAGTTTATGAAAAACATTTTTAAACAAATAATTATGTTTCATATTAAATACCTGCTGGCGTTTTTGTTTTTGTTTGGACCCGTTTTCTGTATCGGGCAGGATACTTTACGGGTCAGTATGGATACAGCCGACAAGATTTTCCTGCAAAAAAACCTGATGATGGTGGCAGCGCAAATGAATGTAGATGCACAAAAGGCCCAGGAAATCCAGGCAAGGCTTTATCCCAATCCACAGTTCACCGTTGGTGTGAATACATACGATTCACAAAACAAAAAACTTTTTTATGCCGGATCAAACGGGGAAAAAAGTTTTGAATTTGATCAGTTGATCCTGCTGGGAAGTAAAAGAAAAAACCTGACGGGGCTTGCAAAGCAAAACACCCAACAGGCTCAGTTAGGAATGGAAGACCTGATGCGTAACCTGAAGTACCAGTTACATAACGATCTTTTGTCTCTTTATTTTGATTTACTCACTGTGCATCAGTATAATCAGCATTTACAAAAACTGGATTCAATCATTACCGGATACCAGGAACAGGCCAACAAAGGAAACATTGCACTTAAAGATGTCGTTCGGTTGAAAACTGCATACATGAGCCTGAATAACGACAGGACAGAACTGCTGAATAATATTGAAGAAGAACAAAAAGAACTTCGGCTTTTATTACAAACGAATCAATTTGTATTATTTCAATTTGATGATGCAGCAGGGAGTAAATACGAGCAATTGCCCATCCTGGATTCATTGCAGAATCTTGCATTACGGCATCGTTCCGATTTAAAAGAAGCAGTATTGAATAAATCCATTGCGGATCTTAATATTCGCTATCAAAAAAGCCTTGCAGTTCCCGATCTTTCTTTGGGAGCATCTTATGATCAGCGGGGAGGCGCTTTTAACAATCAATATTTACTTACGTTTGGAATCCCTTTACCTTTCTGGAACCGCAACCAGGGAAATATAAAGTCGGCACAGATACAAAGTAAAATTGCTGATGTCGGCCGGCAACAACAGCAATTAACGGTAAGCGGTGAAGTGACGGCTGCATGGAGTAATATGCAGCGCAGTATTTCAGATTACCTTAAAACAATTAAAATGTACAGTGCCGATTTCAATACTGTTTTTGAGGGAATGACGGCTAATTTTCTGAAACGGAATATCAGCATCCTGGAGTTTGTGGATTTTTTTGAATCATATAATTCGGGGATTGCAGAAGTAAACCGGGTAAAAAAGCAATTGGCACTATCAGGTGAATCCGTTAATTACGTAGTTGAATTCCCGGTTTATTGAACGAATAAAAATTCATTTCTCCTGGTATCTGTTCTGAAAAGTTATAATAATTTTCTGTAATTTTTTTACAGGAATTGATTGCTGCATTTGCTATTCGGTTTTGACACAACATCCTTTCGAGGAAAATTATTTAAAGTATTCAATAAAGTAAGGGATCTATTAATTAAATGGGTATCAAATTTTAATTCCTGCTGAAAGTTATTCGGTTTCTGTAACAGTAATATCTGAAGTTACAACTGATGTTACGGGCATCTCTTGTCCCAAAACATTAGCCTTGCCGGTTGACTTTGTTTTGCTCTTAATTGCCTGAACGACTCCGCTTTTTAAATTAACTATTGTTTCTCCATCAATAAGGCCTTCACTTACGGTATGAATTTCCATACCCATATTTTCTATGGTTTTGTCAGTCTTTGAGGTTCCCGAAAAAGAAAGTGTGGCAATAGTTCCATTTATTGAGCTTACAATATACTTTAATGCACTGTTGGTACCGAAAGTTGAATCCGAGTGATTTATCTGGAATGAATCTCCAACATTTAAATTAGGGGGGATAAGTAAAAAAGTTTCTTTTATTCCGGACCCTGCAATAGTGAATTGTTGTAACATTGGTGAAAGCGCCGATGAAGGAGCTGGTGCTTCGATGATTTTACCTTGCTGATTTATCCCAAATGATTGTGGATTGTTTAATATGCCTTTTAATTCCTGGGCTAAAGAACTGGAGGTATCAGGTTTTTCTGAATCATATTCATTGTCCCGTTCCATCATGTTAATATTAGCTTTAAATTTTATCAATGTTTCAGTGAGTTTATAATGATCATCCGTACTGTCATCTACAATGATCTTATAAGTATTGGAAGTACTCAGATCCGTTTCCATATCCTGGCCCATTGCACTGGTAACCGTATGTGCTTTGACTTCAAGATTCACAATAAATTTTTCTCCTTTTTTAATGTTTATTTTCCCTGCATTCTGAGCTATGCCGGCCCATGAAAGAAAGAAGATGAGAACAAATAGAATCATTTTCTTCATAGAAACATTTTTAGCTTATAAAGGTATTACTATTAACTTTTTTAACTCTGGCCTTTAATTTATTTAAACTATAAAATTCTGGAAATGTAGAAATAAACTAAGAAAAAGGCAAATCGCAATGCCTGGAGTAACTATCACTTGGGTAGTTGAATTCCCGGTTTATTAAGTCTTCTGCATTATTGATCTGATTGTTATCTATTGGATTTTTAGGTGAAAATATTTTTTATGACTTATAATCTTCCCTCATCGGGCTGAATACATCAATTAGTTTGCAAAACATTTTTGCGGTAGCAGTATGAGGCGTATTGGGGGGAATGACATGATACATTCCCGGAGTTAAAGAACATGCCACACTTCCGATGGTCATATCCAATTGTCCTTCGATGATATAGGTGATTTGTTCCTGGGGATGCTGATGTATAGGGATGCTGGCTCCCTCTAAAAGTTCTACATAACCAAATGTCATTTTTTCTCCATGTGCATAATAACCGGTGATCCCTGAAGCGATTTCTTTGGGTTTGATATTTTTAATGTTCATTTATTTTGATTGAAGTTTCATTTCAGAACTCAATCTAAAGTTATGTGATTTAATATAAGGAAAGAAGAAAGGGTTTAACGAAATAGAGGAAGTTTAGTCTAAATGAATCTCCGCAATATTTTAACCCTATAATTGTCTATTGTATCAGCTTCAGTTTTAATGTATAATTATTGCATTTCATCCGGTAAAAAATAATAAGAGCAGATAATATTGTCAGTAGCCCGATAATAAAAATAGAAGCATTTATGCCCAATGAATCAGCAATGATGCCCGCCAGTATTGCCCCGATTGCATAGCCGAGGTCTCGCCAAAGGCGGAATATTCCTACACTTTTTGCCCGATCGGTTGGATGCGTATTTTCAGCTACTGTTGCAAGAAAAGTAGGATACACCAGGGCGGTGCCCAATCCCAATACAACGGACAGAAATATA
Organism: Bacteroidota bacterium; assembly: GCA_018266555.1. Lineage (GTDB taxonomy): Bacteria > Bacteroidota > Bacteroidia > Chitinophagales > Chitinophagaceae > UTBCD1. Next base: position 76,689 of record JAFEAF010000026.1, read on the forward strand.
AAATCTGTAATGGTGGCAGCAAATAAAAATCCGATTAAGGATAATCCCTGTAATAACATTCCGGCAAAGAGTAAATTTTTTTTGCAAAAACGATCAGCCATTTTTCCTGTAAATAACTGACCGATGCCCCACACCGCCGGATAAATCGCAGTTACCATTCCAATCTGGCCGATGGAAAAACCTTTTGATGCAAGTAAAATAGGAAACAAACCCCAAACCATTCCATCATTAAGGTTATTCACTAGCCCGGCCTGGGTAACGGAACCGAGATTTTTATTTTTCCAGGTAGTATCCCAAAAAATGTTTTTAAGCAAGGGTATTGAAGAAACGGTCGTTTCTGCAGTTACATGATGTCTTGTATCTTTTACAAGTAACCAGCTCACAAAAAAACCAGCGGATGACAAAAAGATACCAATATAAAATGGATAGGGTCTTGATCCATATTCCGATGCGATCCATCCGGTGAGAAAAGCTACCAGCGCTAAGGCAAGATATCCTGCAAATTCATTTATTCCCATGGCAAGGCCACGTTGTTTTTCTCCTACCAGATCTATTTTCATTACTACCGTGCTGCTCCAGGTCAATCCCTGGTTGATGCCGAGTAAAATATTAGCGGCTACAATCCAGCTCCAGTTATCGGCAAACATTAATATAAAAGGAACAGGAATTCCGAACAACCATCCGAGCGTTAATAAATTTTTTCTTCCGAATTTATTGGATAAAGATCCTGTAAAATAATTGGTAATTGCTTTTACGATTCCAAATACAACAATGAAAGAAAGAATAACTGATTTTGCAGCAATATGAAATTCGGTATCGGCAATTTCAGGAAGAATGCTTCTTTCCAGCCCTGCCATGCCTCCTACAAAGGCATTGACAATAACCAACAAAGTGAATTGTTGCCAGTTTTCTTTTAAACCAAGTTGTACCGGCTTCATTTTTTTATTGGTGTGTCGCCATTGGATAATTATGATTAATCCAGTCTGTTTTCAAATTTGTAGTAAGATTAAGAAGTTTTTGATTGGCGAAATTCATTTCATTTAAAAGTTTAAATGCCGGGCGGATATTCGGACAATTTTTAAAAGGGCAACATCCGCAATAAATCACAATTTCCCGGTCCCGGTTTACTCCGGCTAAAAATGATTTCAGGCTATCAAAGTTTTCTTTTTTACTAACGGGGCCAATATCAATAGCATTTTTTATCAATCCTGCAGGGCCAATGTTGAAGATGAGCGGCTGTGGAGCGGAGGCATCATTGATCATTGCCACCAGGTCTTTGGGTTGCATTAGCTGGCCAGGTTTCCATGGTTCAGTTTGCGCATGAACTATACCTGCAAAAGCCACCAATAAAAGCAATATGACAAATAAGCGAGGATACTTTTTCATTTTAATTTTTAATATTAGTATTGAGCCGGCTTCATGCATGGATTCCCGGGCTAAATTTTTATATGCTTATCAATACATGTAAAACCGGCACAATAATAAAATAAACTTTCTAATTTTCTTTTACAATTTTATCATCATTGCCTTTATCTTTTTCTTTAGCCAGTAATTCTGCATTTTGCACCAGCCTTATAAACTCAGAGCGATAGCCTTCTTCATCGTGACCTTTTGCATTTTTAGCCAATGCCATCACGTTGCTGAAGGATGATGCTGATTTGAATTCCGAATTGCGTAGCAACATTCCAAACTCCGCAACCGAAGCAGCAAAACGAAAATTGTCAGATGTTTTTGCAACAGGAACCTGTTCATCTAAAACCGGGTGTTCAATCAACTTACTGACCTCTTCATCAGGAGATTTGTAGCGGAATTTCACAGTCAACATTTCATCAGTATTTGAAGATTTGCTTAATGGAACAGGAGTAACCTGGTATTTCAACGGGTCCACTTTTTCCAGAAAATCACTTTTTACTCCCGCCGGAATGATTTCATACAATGCCGTAACAGTATGGCCACTTCCTAATTCGCCGGCATCCTTTTTATCATTATTAAAATCCTCTTTGTTCAATATGCGATTCTCATAACCGATCAGGCGATAGCCCTGCACTTTTGCCGGATTAAATTCTATTTGCAGCTTCACATCTTTGGCGATGGTGAAAAGTGTTCCGCCAAATTCATTTACTAAAACTTTCTTTGCTTCGCTTAACTGATCAATGTACGCATGATTGCCGTTACCTTTATCAGCCAGCTTTTGCATTTTGCTGTCTTTATAATTTCCCATGCCATAGCCAAGCACCGTTAGAAAAACGCCACTCTTTTTTTCCTGCTCAATTAAACTTTCCATTTCATCATCGCTGCTCACACCGATATTAAAATCTCCGTCGGTGCAAAGTATCACCCTGTTATTTCCTTCTTTTGAAAAATTTTCTTTAGCAATTTTATAGGCGAGTTTTATTCCTGCTCCTCCCGCTGTGGAACCACCGGCTTCCAGGTTATCAATAGCATCTTTGATTTTTGTTTTGTCACTACCGTGGGTGGAAGGAAGCACTAAGCCTGCATTACCGGCATAAACTACAATCGCCACTTTGTCTTTTTCACGGAGCTGGTCCACCAGCATTTTCATGGATGCTTTTACGAGAGGTAGTTTATTCGGTTCATCCATAGAACCGGAAACGTCAATCAGGAAAACCAAATTGGAAGCAGGCAGATTTTCTGCCGGGATTTTTTTCCCCTGCAATCCAATCAGCACTAATTTAGTTTCTTTATTCCAGGGGCAATCTGAAATTTCTGTGTTTATTGAAAATGGGTTTTCTCCTGTCGGCTGAGGATATTCATAATGAAAATAATTGATCAGCTCTTCAATACGTACTGCACCGGCTGGCGGCCATTGCCCGAGATTCAAATACCGGCGGACATTACTGTAAGATGCTGCGTCCACATCAATGGAAAAAGTAGAAAGAGGATTGTCATTTACTTTCAGAAAACGATTTTCAGTAATGTGATCATAAGATTCCGTATTAAAATTATTAGCGGCTTCATCTCCGATAATTTCTTTATCTCTTGAAATGTATGGGCTTGAAAACTGAACACTGGTATTCCTGCCAGAAATTGAATTGTAATATGCTCCGGGTTCATTCAAACTTTTATTTAAGGATGCATTGTAGTTATCCAGGCGATTTTGAATTCTTGCACCATAGTTTGTTACTACTGTTTCCTGTAATGCGGAATCAGAAGTAACTGCGGTGAGCTTCATATTTATTACAGATTTACCTTTAATCTTTATTTCTTTCTGCTGAAAACCTACGGAAGAAAAAACAAGTATGCCATAATTATTTCCAACTGTAATTTTATAAACACCGTCGGCTGCCGATGAGGTTCCATGTGTGGTTCCTTTTTCCGTCACGGTGACTGCCGCAACAGGATTGCCGTTTTCATCGGTAATTTTTCCGGTTATCGTTAATGAATGGAATGAACGGAATGCAAGAAAGAAAATTAAAAGGGGCGCTAAGGCAAATAGTATTTGTTTCATAAAGTGTATTTACCAACTGAGATGCCCCGGATTTCAATTTTGCATAAAACCAGTTAAAAAATTTATTTGAAACATTAAAGCGATTGACAGGTTTAGTAATTTAGTATAATGTCTTTTCTGAAAAGCATACCCGGAAAAAATCTACCTGATAAGGAACTGGTACTTCTTTATAAACAAAACGAAGAGCTTTCTGTATTAGGTGAATTATACCAGCGCTATATGGAACTGGTGTATGGCGTGTGCCTGAATTATTTCAAAGAACCTGAAAGAGCTAAGGACAGTGTAATGATGATCTTTGAAGAATTAATAGTTAAATTGAAAAAGCACGAGGTGGAAAATTTTAAGAGCTGGTTGTATCAATTAGCTAAAAACCATTGCCTGATGCAACTGAGGACTCCCAAGAATTTAAAAACGGTAGAATTTACTGCCGGGCTTATGCAAAGCGAAGAAAATGTGCATCTGAATGATGTATTGGAAAAAGAAGCGAATTTTAAAAAACTGGAAAATTGCCTCGGCATTTTAGATGATGGGCAACGACAGGCTATTCAAATGTTTTACCTGGAAGGAAAATGTTACCATGAGATAGCCGAAATCACAGGAATGAACTGGAACCTGGTTAGGAGTTTTATTCAGAACGGAAGAAGAAACTTGAAAAATTGTATGGAGAAATAAGAGGCAAAGCTGAGAGCTTCACAGACCGGGAAATCAGGAAGCTGAAATTTTTAATTTTGATTTTAGAATTGGTTTATGCCGGATAAAAATAAAATAAAACAATTTACAGCAACGGATATTGAAAGATATCAGAAAGGCATGATGTCTTCAAAAGAAAAACATGAATTGGAAAAAGCTGCTCTCGAGGATCCTTTCCTTGCTGATGCCATCGAAGGATATTCTTCAGGCAGTGCTAAAATCCCGGACGATATAGTTGAATTACAAAAAAGGCTGGATGGAAGAATAGAAAATGAAAAAGCAAAATCAATATTTATAAACAGGTACCCTGGTTTTACCTGGTGGCGGGTTGCTGCTGTGTTGATTGTATTGGCAGGAGCAGGTTTTCTTGTTTATCAGTTTACAGCAAACAGACACCCTGATAAAATTGCTGAGAATAAGCCAGCGCAATCACAACGAGCTGCTGTTACAGATTCTGTTCAAAAGGCAGATATGAATAAAGACGTTTTAGTAAATACCTTGGCCCAGGAAAAAATGAACAAACCTACTGTCAATAGAGAAACGACAAGTAATGGCATGGGCAGGATGAAAAGAGATACGGAAGCCTTTCAAACTTTGAATAAAGAACCGGTAAGAATTTCTTCAGCAGAAAGCCTGGCAGAAAAAAATTCAGAGAAAGATGTTGCCAGGAATGATGAAGTATTCAAAAATGACTTGAATGTTCAAAAATTTAATGCACAACGTAAGATGGATGAATCCGCCTCGGTAAAAAAATTACCCGGGGTAAATGCATCAGCGCTGAAAGATAAAGCACAAGAGACACATGTCACCATCATGAACAAAACAAATGCTATCTCCGGAAATATGAAACAGGAAAACCTGTTTCGAAATTATGTTTTTCGTGGCCAGGTAACAGATAAAAATAATATCCCGATCCCATTTGCCAATATTACCAATTTAAAAGACAGCTCGGAGTCTTATGCAGATGCCAAAGGGTATTTCACTCTTACTTCTCCTGATTCCTCGCTGGATGTGCGGATTCAATCATTGGGTTTCTCAGATGCCGGTGCAGAATTTCATTCTCGGGATGCGAATAATAAGGTAGTCTTACAGGAAGATAAAAGTATATCCGCAGCGATACTGAGCAAGAAAAAACCGAATTATAACCGTTTTGGAGTTTCTATTTTAAAAGCGGATCAAACTGAACCTTTAGATGGCTGGAATAATTATGACGCATATCTTGCAAATAATCTCCGGGAATCCCATGCGATACGCATGAAAGCAGATGGAGGCTCTGCCGATATTTCATTTGAAGTGGGCAAAGACGGCAGACCTGTAAATTTTAAAGTGGAAAAACCTTTGTGCAAAGAATGTGATACAGAAGCAATACGCCTGATCAAAGATGGCCCGAAATGGATAAGTAAATCAATGAAGAGCAGGGTGACTGTTATTGTTCAATTTTAATCAGATGGAATTAAAATTATCTTTTGCCATGCCGACCTGCAGGTAAGAGTAAACTGAAATTGCTTTCATCCCTCTTTCCTTAACTTCGTACATTAAAACCCCCTTAACATGAAAAAAATATTTTTGCTTGCTGTTGCTGTGTATGCATTTCTGTTTACCAATGCGCAATCCATAAAAACTCCGGCGCCAAGCCCTACTCAAACATTGAAACAGGATTTTGCCCTTTCATCTATTGAAATATCTTATTCAAGACCGGGAGTAAAAGGGAGAAAAATATTTGGTGACCTTGTACCTTATGGAAAAGTATGGCGTACCGGGGCTAACAGTGCAACTACAATTACTTTTGGTGAAGATGTCACGATTGGAGGCACATTGGTGAAAGCCGGAACGTATGGCTTGCTCACTATACCGGATAAAGATAACTGGACTATTATTATCAGCAAACAAACTGATGTAACCAGCCCGGCAGATTACAAACAGGATGAAGATGTAGTGCGAGTGAATACAAAACCTCAGACACTTACATTTTCTGAAGAAACTTTCACTATTAATATTTATGATATCAAGGATAATAGTTGTTCTATTGGTTTTTTATGGGATAATCAGTATGCAGGATTTACTGTCACAACAGATATTGATAAAAAAATAATGGCGAATATCAAAAAGGTTATGGATGGTGACACCCGGCCTTATTTTCAGTCTGCCATGTATTATCTGAACAATGGCAAAGATCTGAATCAGGCTCTTATTTGGTTTAATAAAGCAGTTGAACTACAGCCAAATACTTTTTTTATCATTTACCAGCAGGCTGTCTGTCTTGCAAAACTTGGGAAAAAAGGGGAAGCTAAAGCTGCTGCACAAAAATCAATGGCTTTGGCTAAAGAAGCTAAGAATGATGATTATGTAAGGCTTAATGAAAAATTGTTGGCGGAACTGGACAAATAGACTTGAGCTTTAAGAAAGTTTAATTTTTCAAATATAAATGCTGGCTTATGCCGGCGTTTATTATTTTTTCACGGCTTATTGTTAGAGCAAAAAATCCTGCTCTTTTATTTTCCTTTACCCAAAAAGATAATGCGTAGAGAAAGGATCATAATTTTAAAATCAAGCGAAAGAGATATGTTTTCAATATACAGCAGATCGTATTTGCAGCGTTCTATCATTTCATCCAGGTTTTCTGCATACCCGAATTTTACCATACCCCAGCATGTTAATCCGGGTTTCACTCTCAGTAAATATTTATAATAAGGGAAACGGGTTACCAGTTGGTCAATATAATATTTACGTTCGGGCCTGGGGCCAACGAGGCTCATATCACCTTTTAAAATGTTATAGAGTTGGGGTAATTCATCCAGCCGCCAGCGACGCATTATTCTTCCCCAATTCGTGATTCGGGGATCATGATCTGAAGAAAGTGCAGGCCCGTTTTTTTCTGCATCTTTAATCATGGACCGGAATTTATACAACCAAAACGGTTTGCCTTTATAGCCGATACGTTCCTGTTTATAAATTATCGGCCCTTTTGAAGAAAGCTTTACCCTGACAGCAATATAAAGCATTAAAGGAGAAAGAAAGATCATACCGAAAATGGATACCAGTACATCTATCAGCCTTTTTAGATTTAATTGCCAGAAAGGCATCAGTGTAGTTTGTAACTCAATAAGCGGGGCTCCTAAGACATTTATAGTTCGTACAGATCCGGAAAGAATGTCCAATGCGTTAGCCTGAATTCTTATTTCAACATTTTTTTCACTTAGCCGGTTAATGAGATTTTCCAATATTGGCTGTGCAGATTTTTCCAGTGCCAATATCACCTGTTGAATTTTATAACGGTCGATGACTGATTCCATTTCGTCTATTGTGCCCAGCCCGGGCATGAATTGATCTATTTCGTTTTTCCCATTTAAAGAAAGAGTCAAAAAACCGGCGTATCGGTACCCATCATTATGCAGGCTAAGTTTTGTTTCTTTAAAAATGCGCAGGGCATTGTCCTGGCTGCCGATCATTAATGTATTAAAGAAAACTTTTCCGGAAAGAATCTGCCTTTTTACAATATTCAGCAGAATCCATCTTCCCAGGAAAGTGAAAATAAATTGTAAGACTAATAAAAAAAAGAAAGCTAAATAATAATAGGTATGGCCACTTTTAGTGTCATTATATATGTACAAAAAGAACAGAATGACACAACCGATAATACTGTTCACAAGGGTTATTGTAAATTCAAACAGCCTTGATTTTTTATAAAGTGAAATAGAATAGGCTCCGGCAAGGGTATATAGGGCAAGCCACCCGAATGAAACGAGGAGCAACTCCAAAAAAAAATTCCTGTCGAATGGAAGATTGTCGTTTGCCGAAGGATCATTCATCAATAAGCTCCTTCGTATGAAATAAAATACTATCCAGGTTAAAGCTGCTGTAAAAAAGTCAATCACGGCATACCATGCTACAGATATCTGTTTTTGTGAATGCATCAGGTTGTGATAATAAGATTTCCGATTTTATGAAGTATCTGGTGAGCGACATCCATAGCCATCAAGCCATCAATTTCTGATACAACTGTTTTAGTATTATTCAAAATTGCATTTCGGAATTCTTCCAGTTCTTTGCGGATTGCATTTACTTCTGGCACTATGGGATTGGCAATGGCAACAGTCTTTTTGCCATGCGGGGTTTCAATATCGAAAGCAAACATATTATTGTCCGATGAATCTTTTAATTTGAATACTTCAGATTTCTTGTTCAAAAAATCAATACCGATATAGGCATCTTTCTGAAAGAGTCGCATCTTTCGCATTTTTTTCATTGAGATACGGCTGCTGGTGAGATTAGCTACACATCCATTATGAAACTCGATGCGGACATTTGCAATATCCGGAGTATCGGTAAGCACACCAACGCCGCTGGCTGAAATATTTTTTACATCGCTTTTTACAATACTTAAAATAATATCAATATCATGAATCATCAGGTCAAGGATCACACTGACTTCTGTTCCTCTCGGGTTAAATTGCGCTAAACGGTGTACTTCGATAAACATTGGATTCAGATGCATATCTTTTACAGATAGGTAAGCAGGATTAAACCTTTCAACATGCCCAACCTGTAATTTTATGCCGGATTCATTTACGAGTTTTACCAGTTGCTCCGCTTCCTGCATGGTATTAGCTAAGGGTTTTTCAACAAAAACATGCTTACCTCTCTTGATGGCTTGTTCACATAATTCAAAATGATGATTGGTTGGGGCCACAATATCCAGTGCATCGCAGGATTCCATTAAAGCAAGCGTATCGGAAAACCTCAGGATTTGATAGGTATCCGATACTTCTTTGGCAATGTTATCATCCGGATCATAAAATCCAACGATATCAATTCCCGGAATCTCTTTCCAATTGTTAAGATGAAATTTACCAAGATGCCCGGTTCCTAAAACACCAATTTTAAGCATATCCAGATATTAATTCGCAAAGATAAACATTGCAAATGCTTTTTTATGGACTGTGTACAACCGGAACCGTTAATTCAAAATATCAGAACGATGCAGATAAAAAGAATCAGGTGAATAAATGAAAAGACAACTACCATCTTTGATTTGATCAATGATAGGCTCTGCTTCATCCACAGGGATAGCGGGGCAGCCTTCGCTTCTTCCAATGAACCCTTGAGCATTAATAAAAGACAGGCTTACATAACTGGCGCCATGCATTACAATAGCTCTTTGATATGCATTGTCATTAATTCCGGCTTCTAGGCCTTCAAGTTTTAATGAATATCCTTTTTTCCCTTCATAAGGTGTTTGTGTAATATAAAATCCCAGGCTGCTTTTGTTTGAACGGGGAGAGTTGGAAAATGAATTTGCCCATTCCGTACCAGAATTTTTTCCATGAGCAACGAAAGTGTTGAATAAAATTTTGTGATTTTTCAGATCCAAAACATAAAGTCTCTTGTTTCTGCTGGGTTGGCTGAAATCTATAATAGATAGGATACTGTCATTGATTATCCGGCCTTGTTCTTTAAGTTTTAAAAATCCTTTTTTTGCATATTCGAAAGCTTTTCGGTTCAGACCGGCCAGGTCAAGATGTAAACTATCATATACGGATGCCATATTTAAATTTCCTGTATATATGTCTGTGTGAATTCCCGGTACTTTCCCTGTAAAAGGAGCATGAAGCCAAATGATTTTTGATGCAGATTTTGCAACTGCAAAAGGTAAATGCAACAGGTACAGACAAAGTGTGACCAGGATAATATAAACTTCTTTTAGTTTTTTCATTATAGAATTGAATTATTGAATAGTGTTTTTAAAAAAATGCCTGTGAAAATTTCACAAGCATCTTTGTTTTTGGTTAGCGGCCGTATTTCGAAATTGAAATGACCTTAATTTTTCTTTACTCAAAAAGTCAACTTATCAGAATATTATCCGGGCCTGATTAGATGATTTTCACCTCAAAGCGTAACTCGGATTTTGTGATTTTCAACTTACTTGCCGGTCTTAAGGTATAAGCCTGGGGGTTTAGTTAACAACGTTCTCAACGATCACAAACATTCTAAATTCTAAGCGGACCGGACGGGACTCGAACCCGCGACCTCTGCCGTGACAGGGCAGCATTCTAACCAAC
>JAFEAF010000027.1 GCA_018266555.1 Bacteroidota bacterium
ACATACATCTTATATTCCGAAAAATTGAACAAATACTATATCGGTGCATGTACCGATGTGGAGAAGCGTTTATTTGAACACAATTCAGCGCTATCAAAATTTACAAGCAGGGGAATTCCCTGGAAATTGATGTACCGGGAATTCTTTGAGTCTTTTAATGAAGCTTTGCAGAGAGAACGGGAAATCAAAAAGAAAAAGTCCAGAAAATATATCGAATATATTATAGCAACAAAACTTTGATTTCTCTTTTAATCCAGGAGCCNNAAAGCTTTCGGGACAGCGGGATCAGCAGGCCTTTCTCACTAAAGGCTTTTTCATTATAAAGCTTTCTTAATGCCAATTTTTAAAGTAGGTTTGTAAATATAATTTCTCTTCATGTTTACCTATTTCAAAGATAAAGTGGTGGTAGTAACCGGCGGAACCGATGGTATTGGTAAAGCACTTGTGGAAATTCTTTTAAGCATGAGCGCTAAAATTGCTACCTGCGGACGTAATCATGATAAACTGTATCAATTGCAATCAGAATATGCATCTTCACCACTGCATACAATGGTTTGTGATGTAAGTATTGAAAATGATTGCCGCCGTTTTATTGAAACTACACTGAAAGTTTTTGGCCATATTGATATTTTAATTAACAACGCCGGAGTTTCCATGCGGGCTTTATTGAAAGATGCCGACATTGAGGTTTTCAGACGAATAATGGACACCAACTTTTTTGGTTCATTGTATTGCACTAAATATGCATTGCCTTCCATCATGGTAAGCAAAGGAACTATTGTTGGCATTTCTTCTATTGCCGGGTATCGGGGTTTGCCGGGAAGAAGTGGATACTCTGCCAGCAAATTTGCTTTACATGGATGGCTGGAATCAATTCGGACAGAATTAATATCCGATAATGTTCATGTGATGTGGGTTTGTCCTGGCTTCACTACATCCAACATTCGAAATGCCGCATTGACTAAAGATGGAACTATGCAGGGAGAAAGCCCGATGGACGAAGGCAAAATGATGGCGGCAACAGAATGTGCAAAGCATATTTTGAAAGCAATTAAAAATAAAAAAAGAACGTTGATACTGACCTTCCAGGGAAAAGAAACAGTGCTGTTGAATAAATTGTTTCCCAAATTGGCGGACAGGTTAACAAGAAAATTTTACTTTAAAAACGGAGAGTTGATAAAATGAAGCATGAAGTATGAGAAATGTATTATGAATAATACTTCTGACCCGCCTTTACAGCGGGCAAGCTTATGACTTCCTGCTCCCCACTTTATTATGCCCTTACTAACTCTTACATCAGACTTTGGCATCAGGGACTACTTAGTGGCCGCTGTAAAGGCGCAGGTATTTCGGTATAATCCTGAGATAAGTATTATTGATATTTCACACAATGTTTCCCCGTTTAATCTTCCACAGGCTGCTTATTTATACAGAAGCGCTTTAAAAAATTTTCCTGATCTCACCTATCATATCATTCTTGTAAGTTTATTTGAAACGAAACCGAAACAATTACTGCTGGCTTTTCATAAAAATCAATATCTACTTTGTGCAGACAATGGATTGTTGACCATGATACTGGAAGAAGAACCCGAAGCCGTCACCGGAATTTCCCTGAATGAAAATGAGACAAAAGATACCATTCAAATTGTAGTAGCTATGGCTAAGGTGATTCACCGTCTTGCATCCGGCGAACCTCTTCAGCATATCGGCACTCCGGATGTTTCATTTATTCAAAAAAATCATCTGAGGCCGTTGTTAGGTCCGGATTGGATCGAAGGTCAAATATTATTTATTGATAATTTTGAAAACATCATTGTAAACATCACCCGTGAACAATTTGAAGAACAAAGAGCCGGAAGAAACTTTCGTATTATTTTTAAAAGAGATGAAGTGATTGAACGAATCAGTGACTCTTATGCCGATGTTCCCCAGGGAGAAAAGTTAGCATTATTCAACAGCGCCGGGTACCTCGAAATCGCCATTAATAAAGGTAACGCCGCCGGGCTGTTAGGATTAAAGGGATTTTCAGAAAAAGCAGGCCAGGTTTCGGGTATTCTTCAAAGCCAGCTTACCTATCAGACAGTCCGGGTATTTTTTGAATAGAGCCAAACCCTCACCTACGATTCAGTTTTATTAACTAAAGCAATGGCAATCAGAAACGTTCTGTGAACTGAATATCCCTATTTTTGCTGATCTCAAAACCAAGCCTTTATGAACTTTAAAAAAGCCAACAACATTACCGGATGGGTAGTCTTTTTCATTGCATTTCTAACGTATTTTCTTACTCGTGAAGCCAGAGGTAGTTTCTGGGACTGCGGTGAGTTTGTTTCCTGTGCTTTCAAACAGCAATTGCCCCACCCACCCGGTGCACCGGTGTTTGTGATGTTGGGTCGTTTATTTATTGTCCTGCTTGGCAACAGTCCACTCAAAGCTGCCAACGCAGTGAACACCATGAATGCCTTGGCCAGTGCTGCTACCATACTTTTTCTTTTTTGGACCATCACTCATTTTGCCCGCAAGATGTTGGTAAAAGCCGGCGAAACTTTAAATGGTCAGCAAATTTTCACTGTTATGGGTTCCGGTATTGTAGGTGGATTGGCATATACATTTTGCGATTCATTTTGGTACAGCTCTGGAGAGGGTGAGGTTTATGCATTATCATCTTTCTTTACAGCTTTAGTGTTTTGGGCCATGTTGAAATGGGAACATGCGGATGAAAAATCCGGGAATGATACAATTGCAAAATCCAAAGCGGACCGCTGGATAGTTTTTTTGTTTTTCATGCTGGGCTTAGCCATCGGCGTCCATTTGCTGGGAATATTAACTATTCCTGCCATCATCATGATCTATTATTATCGCCGTTATAAACCAACCACCAAAGGAGCCATCATCGCATTCATAGTAGGATGTGCTGTTACAGGTATTGTTCAGCTTGGTGTCATTCAATACTCGATGAAATCGGCAGGATTGTTTGATATCTTTTTTGTGAACTCTTTACGAATGCCTTTCTTCTCCGGTTTTGCTATTTACTTTATTGCATTAGCTGCTGTGATTGCATGGGGTATCCGTTTACATGAAAAAGATGTTTCCAGAACAAAAATGATCAGTTGGTTCATCATATTTCTTGCATTGTTTGCCCTTCCCTTTTTCACTACAACAGGTTCGCTGCCCGGACAGGTTATAAAATTTTTATTGATTGCTGCTATCGGTGCCGCAGCCGGATATTATTTTAAACCCAGTGCGTTAAGGGTAATGAAACTATTCCTCTGGTGTTTTTCATTTATGACACTGGGGTACCTGATGTATGTTACTGCATTGATCCGCTCCAATGCCAACCCTGCCATTGACATGAACAATGTGGACAACCCGATCAACCTGGTTTATTACCTGGGCCGTGAACAATATGGCAGCGCTCCATTAGTGTATGGCCCACAATTCCTTGCTGAAGTAGATTATAATCCTGAGACTGGCAGCCCTTACCAGGATGGAGAAATGCAATATGTTAAAGGAAAAACCCAGTATGTAAAAATTGGTAGAGATCAAATTGTTCAATACAAGAGCGGGGACAAACAATTATTCCCAAGAGTGTGGGATCCCAGCAATGACCAGGGGCATTTTGATTTTTATGTAAGCTGGCTTCAACTCGGAAATATTACAGCTCCTGAAACTGTTATTATAACTACAGTTGGAGAAAATGTTGTTCAAACTCAAAACCAGGCTGGAAAGACACAGAACTATAACATAGATGATAATTACTCAATCCGTGTGCGAAGAGGGCAAGTGTTAAGCCCGGGAGATCTTATCGCAGTTAAAAAACCTACTTATGGTGATAACCTTAACTGGTTCTTCACTTATCAAATGGGATTGATGTATTGGAGGTACTTCATGTGGAATTTTGCCGGCAAACAAAATGATATTGAAGGACTCGGTAATAAAAGAGACGGCAACTGGATCAGCGGGATTCCCTTTATTGATAACAGGAGGCTGGGCGACCAGGATCAAATGCCCGATACGCTCAAGAATAATAAATCACATAACAAAATGTATATGCTTCCTTTCCTATTGGGAATTTTAGGATGCGTATATCAATATTTAAGAAATAAGAAAGACTGGATCGTCACCTTTCTTTTATTTTTCTTTACGGGCATTGCAATAGTTCTTTACTTGAATCAGCCCGGAAATCAACCCCGTGAACGGGATTATGCTTATGCAGGATCTTTCTATGCTTATGCCATCTGGATCGGGCTGGCCGTAGTTTCATTGGTCAAACTGGTGCAGGAAAAAGAAGATAAGAAAATCTATAAAGATGTTTTGTTATATGGTGGTATTCTGACATTCCTGATTACATTGATGAGCAGCCTGCCTTCGCCATCTGGTGGAGATGTTTTAATGACCGCAATATTTGTAACAGCCATGTATCTCGCCCTTGTTATGATACTACATCGTTTGTTAGGGGCTGTTTCTTCAAAAGGCCAAAATTTCCGAACACTAAATATTGCTTCAACAGGACTTTGCCTTATTGTCCCAATCATAATGGGAACACAGGAATGGAATGATCATGATCGCAGTACAAAAACTTTACCACCTGACATGGCAAGAGATTACCTGGAAAGCTGTGCCCCAAATGCAATCCTTTTCACTTTTGGAGACAATGATACGTACCCATTGTGGTATGCCCAGGAGGTGGAGGGAGTTCGCCCGGATATCCGGATTATCAATAATAGCTTGCTGGGTATAGACTGGTACATAAATCAACTAAGATATAAAGTAAATGATGCCGATTCAGTAAATGTAATCTGGAGCCCGGAACAAATAGAAGGGCATAACCGGGAAATCATGTATTATCAACCCGACCAAAATAATCCTAATATATCGCAAACAGTATATTATCCTTTATATGATGCGATGAAAAATGTATTGGGAAAACCTACTATTGACCCCGAAACAGGTAGAGATAAAGGTCCTGATACTTATCCTGTAAAACGATTCAGTATTCCGGTAGATACTGCATTGGTACGAAAGAATGGCACGGTGAATGCCAATGATAGTGTGCTTAGCCAGGTAAAATTTGAATTAGGAAAAAATTCTTTGCAACGAAATGACCTGATGATATTAAACATCATTGCCGCCAACAATTGGCAACGCCCCATCTATTTTACCATGCCCTACGCCAGTTCCGGCTTAGGCTTGGATCAATATCTCAGAAAAGACGGCATGACATACCGCCTGGTTCCTATTGTAACAAAGAACCCCTCTGACAACTGGGTGGTCCGTGCTTCAACAAGAGAAAACAATTTGGATTTTATAAAAGATAACCTGATGAACAAGTTTGTTTTTGCAAGTCCAAAAGGAACTTATTTTGATGAAGAAAACAGACATCATGCTTTAGAAATACGCAATGTATTTGCAGAAGCAGCAGGCAATTTAGCAGATGCAGGTAGAAAAGAAGAGGCAAAACAATTGCTCCGGAGAAGCGACAGCCTGATCAGCAATGAACAATTATTATACGCTATGCCTGACAGAGAAAATGAATACAATGATATTGTAGGCATGGTTTTCCTGGAAGCATGTTACAAAGCAGGAGATACTGTTTTAGCAAAAAAAGTCAGGGATTTACTGAGAAAGGATATGACACAGGAGAAGAACTATTATACCTATCTCCGCAACAACCGAAGTGACTTATTCGTGTTTTTTGATGGCCCTAGTGGTGATGCGGCAAGAAATGAATCCTTCCTTCAACTGCTGGATTTAATTGAACAAAGATATAATCCCCAATCATTAATAAAACCAAATACTACAACACCCGCAACTGAGACAACTGGAGCAACTAAGGGCGATGACAGCCTGAAGAAAAAAGATAGTTCAAAAGGTAAATAGAATTTAAAAAAATGAAAAGCCCTTTTTATAAGGGCTTTTTTATTGAATCCAAATATATTGACGTAATCAGCCCAGTTAAATCCAATAGATAAGGCAAAAAAAATTTAAGCTAAAGTTGTGGGAGCATGTTTAATGAAATATTTTGATTATCAGAACGAAAATATTTAATAATATCCGGATAAAGTAGCCGGGCACAGAGAATGGACTAACCTATAAATAATCAAAGAGCAAGCTTACCAGATGATTGTATGTTCTCCGGCTTTAAGTAATAATTCCTTTTTTTTATATTCTTCCACCCTGCCAATCACTTTTGCATCAATACCAAAATCCTTCGCAATACGGATGATTGAACCGGCTTTTTTTTCATCGGTATAAATTTCCATTCTTGTACCCATATTAAAAACCTGATACATTTCTCTATTATCTGACCTGCTTGCGTCCTGAATCAGTTTAAAAATTACAGGCGGCTCGAATAAATTATCTTTTATGATCCGGACATTATCGGGAATATATTTCAAACACTTAGTTTGTCCGCCACCGCTGCAATGTATCATTCCATGAATATCATCAAACTGATTCTCCAATATAACTTTTACCACCGGTGCAAAAGTTCGTGTCGGGCTTAAAAGCAATTTCCCTATTTCATATTTTTTGTCTCCGTCTTCCACTTCGTCAGCAATTCTGTGTGGGCCGATATACACCACATGTTCATCCAACCGTGTATCATAAGATTCATGAAATCTTGCACCATAGGTTTTATGAAGGATATCATGCCGGGCACTCGTTAATCCATTGCTTCCGATTCCACTGTTATATTCTGTTTCATAATTTGATTTTCCGAACCCGGCTAATCCAACAATAACATCTCCGGCTTTTATACCTTGCCTGCCGTCAGGCTGGTTTTCGTTGGTAATAAGTTTTGATTTTTTCCATCTTGCTGCCATAGTACCATTCACTGCAATGGTTCGAACCACATCACCAACATCGGCTGTTTCTCCTCCCATATAATGAATGTTTACTCCAAATGATTTCATCTGCTCAAAGAATTCCTGGCTGCCTGAAATAATTGCTTCCAGTATTTCACCGGGGATCACCCGTTTGTTTCTGTCTATTGTAGATGAAAAAAGAAAATTATTATATATACCCGTGCAAAGAAGATCATCAAGATTCATCACGATGGCATCCTGTGCAATTCCTTTCCATACAGAAATATCACCGGTTTCTTTCCAATACAAATAAGCAAGAATACTTTTCGTGCCGGCTCCATCCGCATGCATCACATTTACCCAATCGGAGTCACCACTAAGTATATCGGGATAAATTTTGCAAAACGCCTTTGAATAAAGACCTTTCTCAAGATTTTCTGTGGCTTTATGAACGTCTTCTTTCTGTGCCGACACACCTCTTTGAGAATATAAACTCATAAATCTATTTGACCGCAAAAATAACATTCGTTGCCCAACCTTCCATAGTCATTTCTCCTTAACATTAGCAATTATCAATTAGTTTTGCAGCTTCATTTATGAAAATACACAGAGATCTGGAAAACTTACCGGCATTCCGCAATGCGGTAATTACGATTGGCACATTTGATGGAGTGCACATGGGCCATCGCCAGATTATTAATAAACTCAAAGCTGAAGCAAATGCAGTTCAAGGGGAAACCGTCATAATCACTTTTCATCCACATCCCAGAAAAGTAATTGTTTCTACCATCCTTGGCGTCAGGCTGATTAATACTCTGGAAGAAAAAATGGAAATACTGGAGCAGTTGGGGATAGATCATGTAGTCATTGTACCCTTCACGGAAGCTTTTGCCAATCAACCCGCGGAGGAGTATATCAAAAATTTTTTAATAGATAAATTTCATCCGCATACTATCATCATTGGTTACGATCACCGGTTTGGAAAAGAAAGAAAGGGAGATTATTTGCTTTTGGAAGAAAAGGCACCAGTGTACAAATATGTGTTGAAAGAAATACCCAAACATGTATTGGATGAAATATCCATAAGCTCAACCAAAATCCGTGAAGCATTACTGGAGGGGAAAATTGACATTGCAGATAAACTGTTGGGGTATGAATTCTTCTTTTCCGGTATGGTAGTACATGGAGACAAACTAGGTCGGAAACTCGGTTTCCCCACGGCAAACCTTAAAGTAACCGACGAAGAAAAGATTACACCTGGTAATGGCATTTATGCCGTGTATGCCCAACCCGAAGGATATAATGATAGATTAAAAGGAATGATGAGCATTGGTTTTCGTCCAACGGTAGATGGAAAGAAAAGAGTGATTGAAGTAAATATTTTTGATTTTGATAAAGAAATTTATGACGAAATGCTGAAAGTGTATGTCAAAAAATACCTGAGAGCAGAAATTAAATTCAACAATCTTGATGAATTGATAAAGCAGATTAGGTTGGACAAAATCGAAAGCGGGAAAGTGCTTTAATAATCAGGCAATCATTTTAATCACCATTTCTTTCAGAAGGGAGGCGTCTTTAGTGCCGACATCACGAACACCAACGCTTCTCAGATTATAATCATGCAACAATAATAAAATCGTTTCCACTTGCGGGTAAGTAAAAAGATTTGTCGCTTTAATATAATCCTTTACAAAAAATGGGTTTATTCCCAGCAAGGCTGCAACTGATTTTTCATCTTTTGAATTCAATCCATATATCATAAATACTTTGCTGAAAAAACCGTATAAAGAAGGTAGGATTAACTGTATGGGCCCGGCTTTGGGATTTCCTTCAAAATACTGAATGATGCGTATAGCCTTTGAAAGATCTTTATTTGCAATGGCACCTTGCAGTTCAAACACATTAAAATCTTTACTCACCCCGATATTTTCTTCAACTACTGATTCAGAAATATTTTTTCCTTTGCCTAGATTAATCCTGATCTTTTCGATTTCGTTGTCAATCCTGCTTAAATCGTTTCCAATATGATCCACAATAAGCATCAAAGCTTTTGGTGAAATAGTCATCCCTTTTGAAGTGATAAGTTCTTTTGTCCATTCAGGCAATTTGTTATCATACATTTTTTTTGTAGAGAACAACTCTCCTTTTTCCTTTAAAAGTTTTGCGAACCTGGTGCGACCGTCCACTTTTTTTTCTTTATATGAAACAACAAACACCGTGGATATCAAAGGGGTTTCAATATAAAGCTCCAGTTTTTCAACGTCACGCATATGCTGTGCTTCTTTTAATAAAACCACCTGTTTTTCAGCAAACATCGGATAGCGGCGACATGCATTTATTACTTCAGCCCAATTAGAATCCTTACCATAAAATATGGTTAGATTAAAGCTTGATTCACTTTCATTTAAAATATGATGTTCGGCATAATCCATCACCTTATCTATATAATATTCTTCCTCACCCTCAAGCCAATATACAGGTTTGAAGCTATTCTTCTTCCATTCATTTATGATTTTTTCTACTGACATATTCCAGCTAAGTTAACTGCTTTACAACTCACATCGGGTTGATAAAATTAAGGTCTCTTTTAATGCAAAAAAAAATTCTGGCACGGTTTTCGAAATCACTTGCCCCGAACGGATATTTTAACAAGGTTTATCTGTTCTGACCGGGAAGCAGAAACTACATTGCACAAGCTTTTAAATTTCCAAATTCCGGTATCATTTTAAATAAAACCGAAATCAAAAAATCCTTTGTATGACAAACACAAACTATCCATCAGCAACTCCCCAAACACCCAACCAGCCTCCTAAAAAGAACGGCAGTAAAAACCTGGTAATTGGTTTGCTCGCTGCAGGCTTGTTAGGCACATGGGGCTATCTTTTGTACGACAAAAATCAGTCGTCAGAAAAGATTCAGACTTTCCAGACCCAAAGTACTTCGTATATGACTCAGCGTGATTCGCTGAAAAATATGTACGATGATGCAGAAATGAGATTGGATTCCATTACCAGTTCCAATAACAATCTGCATGGTCAATTGACTGATCGTCAAAAAGACATTAACAACCTGAAAGCTCAGATCCGCAGCATCCTTACCAAAAAGAATGCGACTGAGGCTGAACTGAAAGAAGCCAAAGGTCTTATTGCTCAATTAAACGATAAGATTTCAGGCCTGGAAGCAGATGTTGCCCGGCTTACTGGCGAAAACCAGCAACTGACTGCCGCCAACAACACGTTAACACAGGAGAAATCTGATTTACAACAAACATTACAAACAACAACTACCGAAAAACAAGACCTGGAAAAAACAGTGGATGTTGGTTCTACATTCAGTGCGTCAAACATTCAGGTAACGCCGATCGATGACCGAAGAAACGGTAAAGAAAAAACTACTACTAATGCAAAAAAAGTGGACAAATTAGTAGTGTCATTTGATGTAGAAAACAGAATTGCAAAATCAGGACCTGCAGATATGTACATCATGGTTACGGCTCCTGATGGGAAAGTGATCTCTGATCCTGCTATGGGTTCCGGTACTTTGACAACCCGTACAGATGGTGATAAGCCTTATACAGCAAAAGTTTCAATTCAATACGAGCAAGGCACTCAAAAATTAGTTGAGTTCCCTGTTAAACAAAACAAGTTTCAAACCGGTAGCTATAAAATCGAAATTTATCATAATGGGTTCAAAATTGGTGAAGGAACAAGGACCCTGAAAAAAGGTGGTTTATTCGGATAAAATTTTTAATAAATCTATTTTGAAAACCGCTTCCCTTAAGGGAGCGGTTTTCTTATTTTAGCCAGCATACACATTAATAACTAAACTTTAAATAAGTCACCTGGTACCAAAACAATCGTGTTATTACGATGTTACATTCCAGTCAATACTTCTTAAATTGCAAGCCCCCATTTAAAATTCAAAATATATAGCTACCTGTTTTTTGAAAGACTTCAGATCAATATTAATTATTCTGCTTGCTGTAATGCTTATTGCTACATGGGGATTTTATATTCATGATAAAGTTCAAGCCGGTTCCGAGGTAAAACATCCTATCCTTACGGATTCCGTGATGTTTAAAAAAGCTGTGTCAGCAGCTGTAGAAGACACTTTAAAAAAGGTTTTTGCTGCCACAAGAAAAGATACTATCAATCAAAGTACAGGGGTATTTCCCCTAAACGATCCTATTACATTAGAATTTGTAAACCCTGAGAAAAACCCAAAATCCAAAGCTGCAAGAACGTCTCTCAACTTTGTAGCATCTGGCATTACCCTCATTGCATTAAAAACATACACAGGAAATAAACCAGAAGTAACAACCATTGCCAAGGATTCAAAAAAATTGGTACTGTCGTTCATTTTGCAAAATAAAATACTTCCTTCATCTTTATATACCATTTATGTGGTAGTACTAAACCCAGATAACAGGGTGCTAAGAAGCGGTAATTCCAATAATGACTACTTTGATGCTGGTAAGGAAGGGATAAGATTTTTTACAAAAAAAATCCAATTTAAATATGTTCATAAAACAAGGAAACCTGTTACCAGCATTCTGAGCCCGGCAGCACTTTCTCCCGGTACTTATACTGTAAAGATTTATCATCTTGGAGAAATCATTGGAAAGGATACTTTGGAATTACAGTGAACCAAAATAAAATTACATTCCAATTTTTTTTCAGCAAAAAATTTTTCGTCCCGGGATGTTTTGAAAAAGCAAAAAACCAGATGTATCCATCTATTTACTGGCTACATTTTCATCTACATAAGCAGATATCCAGCCAACCTGGCCATTTTTGATCAGGAAGAATTGCTTTGTTTCATAAACAGAAACAAATTGTCGCATGATCTTTATTAATAACCCCGTACCAGCCATTAAAGATTTTTGGTCAAAAACTTTGTGAACACTCCTAATTCCTTTGAGCATCGCCACCTTGTCTGTATTATCCGCCTGGAAATTCTTTACTAACACCGAATCGGAAAGAGAATTGAAATTTGTATAAAGTCTGCTATTGAATTTTTCCAATTCATCAAAAGTAACCGGAATTATTGTTTCATCTACCTGATCAGGATGGAGTAAAGTTGCAATAGACCATGCAATGCCTCCACTAACCGCAATATAATCAGACAACGGGTAAGCACCGCTTGCATTCACTGCATATATGATATCAGAATTTTCTGCTCCTACTAACACCCTCCCAAGTTGCTTGCTGTAATTGGAAAGACTTTTATCATTTTCACATCTTTTATCTGCTTCATTGTTTGTGCTTTTGGTTCCCCAGTTTAACTGGAACAGGTAAAAATTTTTCGTAGTGCCATCCGGGAAAAAACCGCCTTTTGTATTTCCACTTCCAATATCAATCAGGAAAGTACTGTATCTTTTTTCTTCGGGAACAATTCCTAAATGAGATAATCTTGCTTCCTCCATAACACTTGCCACCTCTACATGCCGGGCCGGATCTTTGACAAGAATTTTAAAAGAATCAATAAGGTTATTAATCCAATTCGTTTTGTTTTCCTTTTCAGCCTGCATTTTCACTCCACTGCTTACAACGGTAAAGACTCTATGCGGGGATATTTTGTAAGTATCTGTTGCCGTAGCATATAATCCATACAAGGCATCCAGGGTGGCATGAAAAGTGGAAGGTGAAAAACTGATAAAATCGGTATTGACAGAAGAATCTTTCAATATATTAAAAGCACCTTTACTACGAGCATTTTTGCCAATCTCCACCACACTGAGTTTGACACCTTTGGAGCCCACTTCAATACCCGAATAAACTATTGAGCTTTTAAACTTAAGATTTAAACTTTCTTGAGCTGATACGATTGCAATACTCAACAAGAATGCAACAATCATCACATTGATCCTGCGCAATACAACTTTAATCATAAATAGAAATTTTTATAAATTTCATGAAATTACTTTATTTGTAAATAGGTTTGCACAAACCTTTTTATCACCTGTTTTGTGTGAAAAAAATGTGTCTAAAAAACCATGCCTTTTGGTAAAAAGAAATAGTTAGTTTAGAAATATGAAAGATACAAAATCGTTGTTATTAATATTACTTTCCGTGGGATTGATCAGCACCTGGGTTTATCATCTGTACGATAAAAGCATTTATGAACAGAACCGCCCGAATACCACTGCAAAAGACTCTACCGCCTTTACGGAAGGTATCCGGGATTCGTTAATGAGATTA
The DNA here is from genome assembly GCA_018266555.1 of Bacteroidota bacterium. Taxonomy (GTDB): domain Bacteria; phylum Bacteroidota; class Bacteroidia; order Chitinophagales; family Chitinophagaceae; genus UTBCD1. The sequence goes on from JAFEAF010000027.1 coordinate 13,004, forward strand.
TATTCTCAGAATATAAAAACTCCTGAAATTAAACCAGATTCAAGTTCGGAAAATTACGATTCTACAAAAAATCAATTACAGGAAAAGCTTAAAGAAATTTACCGCCTACGAAATGAAATCGGAAGCATTTTAAAAAATCGTAATGCCACCAAGGCAGACCTTATTGTAGCCCGAAGTAAAATAGCTGAACTGGAGCAACGGGTTCAGGAGCTGCAAAACACAAATGTTTCCATTGAAGAAGAAAAAAAACAATTAAGTAATTCTTTAGATCAGGTAAATAGCCAGGTAAGCAGCCTGGAACAAAGTGTAAAAAAAGTGAATGAAGAAAATTCGGATTTAAAAGAAAAAGTCAATATCGCTTCTACTTTCATTGCATCAGGGATAAGCCTTTCCGCTATTAATGTACGTGGCTCTAAGGAGCATGAAACATCCTCTTTAAAAAAAACAGACAAGTTTGTTATTTCATTTACAGTTCAAAATAATATTGTGCAGGAACCTGCGGCCCAGGTTTTTATTGTAATCATACAGCCCGATGGGCAAATCTTCAGAAATAATGTATGGGAATCAGGAAGCTTTTTGACCCGAACAAAAGAGCGTAAGGATTTTACAGCAGAGATTCGCTTCGATTATGTGAAAGGCGATCAGAGCAAACAGGCTTTTTCCCTCGAAGCAGATGAACTTAAAGTACCGGGTGATTATACTCTCCAGATTTGGAATAAGGGTGTACTAATTGGCCAGGTAGTAAAAAAACTAAATTAAAAAAGGGAAGTAAAAACTTCCCTTTTAAAAATTTTATTGCGGTAATAATACCTGATTTATTTTGTGAATAGTACCGTTAATGTAATGCTGGTCGCTGGTTCCTCCCGGCGCCGGAGTAGGATTAATCAGAATATTTGAAGCGGTAGCATTTCCGACCCCCTGTACCGTTGCGGCAGTAACCCCTGTGAGCCCAAACGTAGCTTGTAATTTTACTCCCGGATGAGTTGGGATAGCCGTGTTCAGCAATGTTGGATAAAAGGTTGCCGTAGTTGGTAAATTGACAGAAAAAGCCCTTTGTCCCAGGATATGATAAACCACAATTCCTTTCACAACCTGTGCGGTAAGTACACCGAATAAAGCAGGATTTTGAAATACAGTTGGTGACGAAGCTAATGTAGCAGCCGTTGTAGCCGCAGTAGCAGGAGGCACTCCCTGAGCAATCAAGGCTAGCGTTATCTGCCCTGTAAGAATTTGCTGAAAGGCCGCATCTGTTGGTGCAAATATGGTAAGATTAGCAGCAGGATTTTGCAATGCTGCCTGAAGTGTACTGGCTGCTGCCACTCCACTATCCGCCCGTTGGATGGCTGCTTTCAGATATGTAAGACCTGCATCGGTATTGATTCTATCCCATAAAAACTGAGTTGGTGGCATAACAACTACAGCTACTCTATGTACTACACCGTTTGCAGCAGGAATATCCGCCCGTGTAACCGGAATATTATTAACAAATAACCCGAACCCGTTTTTTGAAGGAAATATCGGCATCCGTAATCCCGGAGGTAATGCTGTGGAAGGTGGAGACAAAATAAAATTACTTTGTAAATACAAATTCGGGAACGAGGTAGGAATAATGTCAGATGAATATTTGATACCGCCAATTAAATTGTATCTGAGTAAAGTATCCAACTGACCGGCTCTGAAAAAATTTACAGCAGCTTCATTTGGAATACCAGAAGCCTGCATTGCCGTATTATCAGGTGCAAAGAAGGTAAATACTTTTGATTTATCAGAAAGAAGTGAAGTCAGGTTTGCCCGTGTTACAGCCGCTTTTAAAATACTATAACTTGGATCAGATATGACGTCTGCTATAGAAGGTCCTGTTGGGGCAGGTTGTGTAATAGGTATAGCAACCGGCAAATCTTTATTACAAGAAATCAACATGCCTGAAAAAAGAACTGTCGTCAATATAATTTTGAACCTTCTATTATATATTTTGAGTTTCATATTTTGTAAATTTTAAAGATAAAACTATTATAATACGTTATAAGCAAAACTGATATAGTACAAACCACCAATACTGGGATTCCCGATTGCTGTTCGATAATAAGAGTTAAGCAAATTGGTGGCTCCTAGCTTAAAGATGGATCGAATTTTCGGACGTTTATACGTGATGGCAGCATCTACGGTATTATAGGCAGGCAAATCTCCCTGTGCAAAATCATTTTCATAGAAAAATCCATTTTGCCAGCGCCAGCTTAGATTAAATCCCAACAGTTTTTGCGGGCCAAAACCTGTATTCGCCAGCGACAATAAAGTTCTATATGTGGGTACATCAAAGTATGCATGAAATCCTGTTGGAACATCTTTGATTTTATCAGAAGAAGCATTGGCATTAATAACAAAATTAGCTGGCAGTTGCCATTCTACACTGGCGCCCCATCCATAAGTCTTTACTTTTGCGGGAGAGTTTACTACTACTGAAAAACCTGAGTATGTAGGTCCGGGTGTACCACCGGGAAATTGAATCACATCACGGCGTGACAGGAAATTTTCATATGCGCCCCAATAACCGTATAGATCAATCAAAACTTTTTTTGCGATCAGCGCTTTATATCCTGCTTCGAAAGTGCTTACCGATTCAGGTTTTACTTGTTTGTAATTTACTTGAGTTGGGTTACTGCCCTGAGGAGGTACTGTGCTGGGGTCATAACCCGGATTACTAATCAAATTATATTTTTCCCATAAATCAATATTAGCGCCAATCAATCTTCCGGTTCCTACATTTAAATCTATCCACTGTTGTTGGGTGCTCGGAAAACGATAAGCAGTTTGATACGATAATCTGAAATTATTATTCTTAGCCGGGGTAATGACCGCTGCTACACGAGGTGTAAACCGGCCTTCAAAATTTTCATTCTTGTCATAGCGGCCTGCAGCTGATATTTTCAAAACATCCTTGACAATTTCTTTGCTGATCTGAGCATAAGTACCCATTTCATTAATTTTAATCGGATGCCCCGGTTTATCTGCAAATAAGGTTCCTTCACTGTTCAGCACATATTGTTTCCAGTTACCCCCAACTATCAAATCAGCAAACTTAATGGCGTTTGATAAGTTGTATTGTCCTTCCACCATCCACAAGTCAGATTTATCAAGAAACAATCCGCCCTGAGGAATGGGCAACTTCCTAACAGCATCAAAAAGAGTTTTGAACTGCGCAGATCCTGCTGCAGGTCTTCCCTGATCTGCTACTGAACGGGCATAGTTATGTGCATCCATATCTGCACTTCCTGCCAGTTTTGCATTGAGATACGCAAATGCATATTGTTGATACCATGTAGCACTGGGCTTCCAGGCTTCATTAAATAATTGTGTAGTAATAGTCAGGTTATGCGATTCACCTGCATTTTCCTGTGTAGTATATCCGCGGAGAAACCAGTTTTTAGATTTTAATTCCAGTTTATACTGACCCATTTTCATATCCTTCAGAGAATATCGCTGGCTCCCTGTATAAACTGTATTTCCGGTCCCCCAGTTTCCTTCAAGAATAGCCTCCAGATTATCTGTTATTTTGTAGTTCAGTGATCCTGAAAGTTTAAAATTTAATGTATTAGGATTAGTAACATCTTTTTCAGAATATCCTGTTCTTGATACCGGGATACTGGCGGGCAAAGTATTGACATAACTTTGCCAGAAAGGTACTTGTTGCGCAATTGCATTTAATACTTTTGTTCTCAAATCTATTGATGTTTCATCCCCATAAACATTCACACCATCATAATTCGGATCCGTTTCCCTGGTGCCATTAACAATAGAACCTGAAGTTCCGAGCCGTTTGTAATCACGGTAGTCATCAGCCAGCCAGTCCTTAGCCTGTATCAGCTCACTGGTAAATTTAAAAGCAAACTTATCTGAAACCTTTTGTGCCCAACGCATAGACCAGTTATAATATGGTGATAATTGTCTTTCCCTTCCATCTACATGCATCATACCTTGTTTGATCTGTAAAGAAAGCCCCTGGTATTTGAAAGGGTCCTTACTTGTGATGAGTAAAGTCCCATTCATTCCTCCCGGGCCAAAAAGAGCAGATGATGCACCAGGTAGTAATTCCATATTATCAACATCCAGCTCGGTAAGGCCTATAACACTACCCACAGAAAAATTCAGGCCCGGCGCCTGGTTATCCATTCCATCTACGATCTGGTTAAATCTTGTATTCCCGCTTCCGGCAAATCCCCGGGTGGTTGGTGTTTTAAAAGTAAGAGATGAAGCAATAACATCAACTCCTTTAAGTGTGGAAACAATATCATAATAATTTGAAGCTGGTGCGGTCCTAATATTAGCACTGCTTACCCGCTCGATTGAAACAGGTGATTCCAGGATTCTTTCCGGAAGCCGGGATGCAGAAACAACGACCGCTTGCCCCAATGTAGAAGTAGGAACAAAACTGATTTCAACCGGCTGGCTTGCATCTGTTACTGTTTTTTCCATAGTTTCATACCCAATGGAAGTGAATACTAAAGTAACAGGAAGCTTTTTTACAGATATTTCAAACTTTCCCTGTTCGGAAGTGAAGGTACCCGCTGTACCCCCTTTTTCAACTACAGAAACGGCAGAAACCACTTCTTTAGTTGAATTGTCATGAACCGTACCTGTAATCCGGATAGTTTGCGAGCTTGCAGTGTAGCAAGAAACAATTGTCAATAAAAATACTATTGGCAAATGGATGCATTTTCTCATAGTGGCAGTTTTAGTTTTTTGAAAATCTTTGGAAAAGTAACATTTCAAACTAAAAGATAAAAATTTATTTTCTAAATAAAAAACAGATTATCAGTTTTTTATTCTCTCATTTTGTGTACCTATTTACTATTTTCGATTTATGGCTTCATTCAATTTCCCCGGTCAAACTGCTTTTTATAGCGGTAAAGTACGTGATGTTTATACAATTAATGACCGATGGCTGGTCATGATTGCCTCCGATCGTATTTCGGCTTTTGATGTCATTTTGCCCCGTCCTATTCCATTTAAAGGACAAGTGTTGAATCAAATTGCTGCATACATGCTGAATGCAACAAAAGATATTTGTCCCAATTGGTTGGTTGATGTACCTGCACCCAATGTTTCTATCGGGAAAAAATGTGTCCCTTTCAAAATTGAAATGGTAGTGCGGGGAAACCTGACCGGCCATGCCTGGAGAACTTATTCTTCGGGGAAAAAAAACCTTTGTGGCATTAACATACCCGATGGTATGAAAGAAAATGATTTTTTCCCCTCGCCTATCATTACACCATCCACCAAAGCAGAGCAGGGACATGATGAAGATATAAGTAAAGAAGAAATCATTGCAAGAGGATTGGCTACTGAAAATGACTGGAACATACTTGAAAAATATACATTAAAGTTATTTGAAAGAGGAAAAGAGATTGCTGCAAAAAGAGGTTTGATACTTGTAGATACCAAATATGAATTTGGGAAGATTGGTGATGAAATTTATCTGATGGATGAAATTCACACTCCGGATTCATCCCGTTATTTTTATGCAGAGGGCTTTGAAGAAAGGCAGAAAACAGGAGAACGCCAAAAACAACTGAGCAAAGAATTTGTAAGAGAATGGCTCATTGCAAACAACTTTATGGGTAAAGCAGGACAAACGGTTCCGGAAATGAATGATGATTGGATAAATACAATTTCGAAACGCTATATAGAGCTATATGAAAAAGTAATTGGCGAAAAGTTTGTTCCCCTATCACTAAGCGATGATGAAACGTATCAGCGGATTATTAAAAGTGTTGAGAAGTTAAAATAATTTATTCCCCCGTCAAAAAACAACTACAGGTTTATGTCCATTCCCGGGATCAAAGATTTTTGAATCCATATCAAAGACATCTTTTATAATATCCGTGGTAATCTCATGCTGATTTTTAATTTCATATTTTATTTCTCCCCGTTTCATCAGCAATATCCTGTCAGCATAGCTCATTGAAAGATTGATATCATGCAGAATGGCAATGACCGTAATATTTTTTTTACACATATCTTTTGCCACCTGCAGCAACTGATGCTGGTATTTCAGATCAAGATGCGAAACGGGTTCATCTAAAAAAAGAAATTTGTTGTCATTCTTTTCTGTTTCCCAAATCTGGGCGAGGATACGGCTCATTTGTATCTTCTGCGTTTCTCCACCTGATAACGTATTATAATCCCGGTCCAGCAAATTCTCAGCCTCCATTACGGCGATTGCCATCCTGCAGATCTCTTTATCGGTTTTTGATGGCACTGTTTTAAAATAAGGATAGCGCCCCATCATCACCATGTCATTTGTGGAAATGGGAAAAGTGATATTGTAATGCTGTGAAAGTACAGCCCGTAATCTTGCCAATTCGGTCTGAGAAAATTGAGAAATTTCTTTTCCAAGAAAAAAAACCGAACCTCCTGATGGCTTTTCACCGCCGGCTAATATTTTAAGAATGGTGGATTTCCCTGCACCGTTGGGCCCCATGATGACATGAAACCGGTTTTTTTCAAATGCAACAGAAGTTTCATGCAATAATACTTTATTGCCCACTTTGAAAAATATATTTTCTGCCCTAAGCATAAAAACCTCCTTGCTGCTGCCTGCGGCTATTACGGATTAAAATAAAAAGGAATACCGGCGCTCCGACAAATGCCGTGATGATACCGATTGGAAACTCGGATGGAGCAACAAGAATACGGGAAACCATATCCGCTAAATTCAGTAAAATGGCACCCAATAATGCGGAAGCAATAATCAGAAACCTGTTGTCCGAACTTTTCATCATTCTTAAAAGGTGCGGAACAATCAACCCGATAAATCCAATAACTCCAACAATAGAAGTGGCCATTGCTACAATGAATGTGTTTATCAGGATTACTTTCATCTTTAATTTTTCTGAGTTGACTCCGAGATAACCTGCTTCTGTTTCTCCCAATAACAAAGCGTTTAAAGATTTACTGTATCGCAGGCAAATTAGAATTCCGGCAGTTGTAGAAATACCTACCAGTTCTACTGCATGCCAGTCAGCACCGGAAAGAGTCCCCAAATTCCAGAATGTAATACTTCGTGCTTGCGGATCCCTTGCGATGTAAGAAAAAAAGCCGGTACCGCCGCTTGCCAGCGCATTTACCGCAATGCCGGCCAGCAACATAGTGTTGACATTTGTTTTTCCAAACACACTGGATAAGCGATAAACTAAAATTGTTGCAGCGAATCCTCCGACAAATGCAAAAAAAGGAAGCATAAAAGGGCCAATTGCATCTGCAAACGGACCGGCAATTGTTTTTCCCATTACAAAAACAAATGCAGCGCCTAATGCTGCTCCGGAAGAAGTGCCCACCAATCCCGGTTCTACAATGGGATTTCGGAATAAAGCCTGCATCAATGCACCGGATACAGATAATGCTGCGCCCACAAATGCGCAGAGAATTACACGAGGCAATCGTATTTGAAAAAATAAAGCTTGCTGAATTGAATTGGGATCAGGATCATAAGAAAAGCCCAGCTTGTGGCTGAAAAAAGTAAATATCTGTTCGTAAGAAATATTCACCGCTCCTACCCTTGTAGATATGATGAGCGAAATAATAAGCAGTATTGCCAGGCTGATATAATAAAACCGGAAACTGAATCTGCTCATCAGGCTAAAATTATTTCTTGTGAACGAGATGCATAATTTCTAGAACATTTTCTCCGGTGCGGGGACCCAAATAAACAAGATCATGTTCCTCTATCCGGTAAATACGGTTATTTTTTGCAGCAGGAGACAATGAAATTCCCGGAAGCTGTTTGAATTTTTCGAGGCTTCCCTGCAAGTCATATCCGAAATCTGTAGCCAGTATAACATCCGGTTGTGCCATCGCAATAACTTCAGGGCTAAGATCTCTCCACTTTTGTGATGTATCAGTGGCATTAATAGCACCTGCCCATTCGAGCATCTGGTTGGGAATTCCTTTATTGCTCATTACAAAATATTTATTGGCTGCCTGACCAAAATGAATAATGAGTACTCTTGGTTTGTCTTTGTAAGATTTCCTTGCTGAATCCAATTTGGCCATATCCGAATCTAATTTATCGCAGAGTTCTTTTCCCTTTTGCTCATTATGAAATTCTTTTGCTACCTGCATGATCAGAATCTTGGTGGAATCTATGGTGGATCCACCATGAAATTCCCGCATGGGGATACCCACTTTTTTTATCTGGTCAATTACTTGCTGTGGGGCAATGTTTCCATCATGCCAAACTACAGTGGGATTCAATGAAATAATTCCTTCACCACTTAGTGCCCGGTGATAACCCACTGTTGTTTTATTTTTTGTTTCAGGCGGATAGGTGCTGGAAATATCAATGCCCACTAATGCTGTATCGCCGCCGACTGCATATATAATTTCATTGAGTTGTTTCGACACACAAACGATCCGAAGTTTCCCTGCTGTTTCATTTTGTTTTTTTCCAAAACGGTCACAGGAAAAAATTAAAATACTTAAAAGCGATAATACAAATATTTTTTTCATATCCGGGTTTTAGAAATAAGAGATGGCCGTTTTCAGCCATCTCTTTACTTTATCAAAAATTATATTTCAAATTCAACGTTCCAAAATAATTTGCTTTTGTCGGCCCGGTCAAATACGCATCCGGAATTTGGTTTGTAAAAACCATAATCGGGTATTTAGTACCTGTTATATTAGTAATACCAAAAGACAAATCAAGATCAAAATGATTTGACAACGCTTTTTTGTAACCCAATTTTGCATTAAGTAAACTATAACTTGACGTATTAAGCAAACCATCCGAAGTAATCGGGAAACCATCCTTGTAATTATACATCATATTGCCATACAAACCGCAATGAGCAGCCACATCCACACCCAGATTGCCTGTAAATTTCGGTACACCGGCTACCGCTTTTCCATCATAGTTCACCACAGAATCAATTTGCACTTTTCCTTTATAATGAAAAGAATAATCCTTGTATTTGAAATTGGAATAGGTAAAATTTGCAAAAGGTTTTACTGATTCGATGAATCCAGATGCAGATTGATAAGCTGTTATTTTTACGAGGGCTTCAATTCCTTTGTCTTCCTGTTTGCCTGCATTTACAATATACGAGTATAAAGTTGTGGTTCCCGAATTATCAAGCACATTGATGGCTCCCATTTTATTGGAAAATATTGCATCAAAAAAAGCCACCTGGTAATTCAGCCTGTTATTCCACAGTTTACCTTTTGTGCCAATCTCAAATTGATTTCCTATTTCAGGTTTTAAATTCTGGTCAATTATTCCTGTGCCTGAAGCAACCCCGGTTACATAAGGTATGTAGAAATAAGAACTTGTTGGCGCTTTATATCCTTTGCTATAGGAAAAATAAACGGAATAATTTTTACGAAACACTTTATTTATCGCAAAATGCGGCGACAGCATTTTTTTATAGCTGGTATCAAAACGGGAAGGAATAGTGGTAGAAAAAGAATTCCTGTCTTGTAAGTCTATCATCATAGTGCTATAGCCTACTCCCGCTGTTACAGAGAAATCAAGTGGCATCGCCAATGTCCATTCTGTAAATAAAGATTTGGTACTCGAAATCGTATATTTATTGGAGGTCTGGCTCGTGATAATGTAATAAGGATCACCGATATTCCATACGTGTGAATTTCCTTGCGGGTCAGACATTCTATAACCTATAGTTTGAGCAATTTGCCGTTGCGCTTCTATACCGGTTATCCCACTGAGATTATATCCTTTTTGCAAAACAAAATTGGTATTCATAACAGAACGTAAACCATAATTTATAGGATCCTTGTCTGTCCAGCCTGCTGCAGAACTTGCATCACTACTGGCACCGGTTCCAAATAATGTCGTAGTATTTGAAATATTTTTGGTGAAATTATAGGTGTGAGTAATGCCAGCCCTGAAACTTGTGATTTCCGAATGCCCGTTTTGTTTGATATAATTTATGTTACCGGAAAAGTCGTTGGCATTATATTGCGCAATGGTTAACTCGCCATTTCGTTCATCATAACTTTTACTGTAACCAAAATATACTGAAAGGGATTCTTTATCATTCGGATTAAAATCGCCTGAAATATTTACAAAATCTTTTTTAGAATTATTGTGAATGGTATAGCCATCCATTTTCTGATGGCCGTAGTTAACTAATAACGAGGAACGATCTCCCCCCATTTGAAATCGGGTAGTATATCGCTGTAAACCATAGCTTCCAAAGAGTACATCCTGGCTGATGGAGGTATTTCCTTTTTCAGGTTTTATTGTTTGTAAATTCACCACACCCGCCACAGCTAACCCATACAAAGTTCCGGCAGGTCCTTTTGTAACTTCCACATCGCCAACAGAACCAAAATCTATATCATCCATCATGGTGATTCCTTCAGCATCGGTAATAGGAATTCCGTTCAAATACACTTTATATCCCTGCCCGTCAAAATTACTGCTGACACCCCTGGTTCCATTCACTCCGTTTCCATATCCCCGTATATTAAACTGCTGTCCGGATGATACGGCACGTCGCTGCATGATCACTCCCGGCACATTTCCATTGATAGCATCATCCATGAATAATCCCAACCCTCTTTTTAATTCGGGGGTTGCCAGTTTTGTAATAGAAGAAGGTTGATATAAAATAGATTTGTTTTGATTAGATGTTGCAGTGATTTCCACATCATCTAAAGTATGGCTTAAAGAAATGAGATCAATTTTCAACTCATCTTCACAGTTTTTTATAACATGACTGTATGTTTCATAACCTACAAATGTTACCCGTAAGGTAGCGCCACGAACACACCCGATACTGAATTGCCCGTCATTGTCGGTAACAGCAACGTTTTTCCCTGCCAGGGATACAGTGGCTCCAGCCAAAGGATTATTACCTGACGCATCAGTCACCCTTCCATTGATCATTTGCTGGGCAAATGTTCCGATGGATATTGCTGATAAAATAAATTGAAATAATATAATACGTTTCATAATCTAAGTTTCTTGATTATTGAATAAAATAATTAGCCGTTGCAGATTCATACTGCAATAGCGCTTCCAAATAAATTTATAGGTATGCGAGCTGTGGTGGCGGAGTAAAAATTTCCCGGTGAGCAGGAAAAGTAAAAGAATCATTATACGGAAGGGAATAATGATCTGAAGAAAAATGATACTGAAAGGGTTCGTCAACAGCAATAAATGAAGTTTGAATCAGCTTCAGCAGCAGCGCTGATTTTCCTTTGGACGTGGTATCGTTCTGGTTTTCTTTACTGATTTTCTCCTGCAATTTAACCAGGTTGCCTTCCTTTTTATCATTGATGCAACGAATAACAAGTTGATCATTTACAGTTTTCTTTTCAATCAGATCAAACAACTCCCCATTATACCAAAATTCATGTCCGTTCTCCCAATCCAGTTTAGCCAGAGATGTTTTATCATTCAAATCAAACCGGAATTGTGTTTCATTTTCCGGATCAGGATTAGCCAGTAAATACTCTTTCATGGATCGTTTTAATTCCTGCTGGCGTAATAAATACAGGAAATAATATCCTGATACATTCAGGAATAAAATCAGAAATAATATGGCTGCAAAAGATTTTCTCACATCTAAATATCAAGCGAAAATAAGTATAAATGCAGTTTCAGATTGTATTGCTTTTTCATTAATGATTCCGGCGAAGCAAGGGTTGAAGCCTTGCCTTTGATTTATTGAAAATATTTTTCCCTTTGTCAATACCTTTGCGAATCATTTTTTGTTCTTCCAAAGGTAAATGAATGGTATCCTGGCATTCCCTGCTGCAACAACCTTCAAATTTTACTCTGCACTCGTCACATTGAATAAATAAAAGATGGCAGCCTTCGTTCAAGCAATTTACATGTGTATCGGCCGGTTTACCGCATTGATGGCATTTCGAAATTATATCATTGGTGATCCGTTCTCCTAACCGCTCATCAAAAACAAAATTTTTTCCGATGAATTTACTTTCCAGACCAAGCTCTTTTATTTCCCTTACGTAATTAATGATCCCTCCCTCAAGGTGAAATACATTTTTAAATCCATTATGCATCATCCAGGCACTTGCTTTCTCGCAACGGATACCTCCGGTACAATACATTATGATGTTTGCTTCTTTCTTATCCTTCATCATCTCTACCGCCATCGGCAATTGCTGCCTGAAAGTGTCTGAAGGGATTTCAATTGCATTTTTGAAATGCCCTACTTCATACTCATAATGATTGCGCATATCAATGAGTACAGTATCCGGATTCCCGACAAGACGATTTAATGCGGCAGCGTTTACATAGTTCCCTTTTTTAAACATATCAAAAGAGGGATCTGTAATTCCATCCGCAACAATTTTTTCCCGCAATTTCACTTTTAATACCCAGAAAGATTTACCATCATCATCTACGGCAATATTTAATCGCAATCCATGGAGCGGTTTTATTGAATATAAGTATGTTTTAAACGCTTCAAAGTTTGCCTTGAGTACGCTGACCTGGGCATTGATTCCTTCATGTGCCACATAAATGCGGCCAAAGACTTTTAATGACTGCAAAGCCCGGTATAGTTCATCCCTGAATAGCTTCGGGGCATCCACTTTAAAATAACAGTAAAAGGAAATGGTTGTACGAGGTTCCTTTTCTTCTGAAAGCTGTTGCTTCAGCTCCTTATTGGAGATGCGGTTGTGTAAAGGTTTCATTATTTTGAAATTTGAATCCTGATAATAATTATCGGAATAATCTTTAATTGATTGGTCAGTTGCAGGCTGAACCAAATTTCAATACAAAGATAATTGTGAAATAGTAATAACGATACTAAATGTAAAATAGAGGCCTATAGGTTTTCTGATATGTAAATTTTGAAAAATAGCATTGCGGCCTCCCTGAATTCACACGAACAACAGCTTAAAAAGAATTTTAACAATGGCGAAATTAGGACTCGCCTACTATTATAATATTTCTCATCTCAGGAGGATCACTGGCTACTTCCTGCATTTTAAGATGCATTTTCTGAATACTTTTATATGTATTCCTGAAAATATTGAGAACAAATACCATGATTAAAATGCTCTTACTATTTTGTCGAAACGGGATAATCTTTTCTACCTGATACAATTTTCAAAATTATGCAGTGATAAGAGGCACATCAGATCGCCATTCTTAATACCGATCCAATTCATGTCTTTAACTATAAAATACATCTATTTGCTTAGGGATAATAAATTTAATTAGTGGCATTGTCTGAAATGGGAGAAATAAATCCTCCAGGGTTCAGGTTATTTCCAATCAGGAGGGAGTTATCATAAAATGAAAAAAAATACGGGAGGCGGCAGACCATAGATGTCACCTTTTATTGAGAGGGGTGAATAAGCAAGCGGTTTCCCATCTTTATCTGTAAAAACTCCTGAAATCCGATGCGGGTGAATGCCCGGATAAAAACAAATTAGCAACAAGAAAGTCAAAACCTTCTCATAACATAGTTTAATTACCGAAGGCAATATACATTTATTCAGATAATGTTTTTCTATTCAGTAAGGATAGATTACTTATTGGACGAGCGAAGAAAAGATGCGCTGAGTGATGCAAAACCACCCACCAGCCCACCAACAAACGCTGTTACCAAAATCAAAAAATATTCATTCCCTCCCAGGTGCAGTATTTCAGCAATCTTTTTGGCAAGGATGCTTTCATTTTTCATATTGATCCACCAGGCCAATATTGCCCATAAAAGAAAAACTCCAAGAAAGCCGGAGAGAAATGCTTTTCCTCCTTTTTGTGGAATTAATAACGAAATGATAAATGCAGCAATGGCCAGGCTCCACCAGGGCATATAAACACCCCCAATAAAAGCAAGCAGAGCAGTTAAAATGATGGCAACTATAAATTTCATTTTTCAGAATTGTAACTAATAATAAATTAGCACAGGACACATACATCGTTCATCAGTAATATTCACTCATCATGCATGGTTATCACCCAGCGAACCCGTTTATCTTTTGCCTCTGATCTTTGCATCATCCACAATGTATAATATTCTCCTTTCGCCCATTTGTCCACAAAATTGTCGTAAAATTTACTTCCCGGATTCCCGCTTTCTCCTCCCGGGAAAACTCCAAATGCCTCAGTTTTTGATGACAATTGAACAATCATTCTCCAACTGGGCCCGTGGCTATGCGTTGTAGCATTGATAATATCTCCATCACCTCCTACCGGAATACCCTCTTTTGCAAACGCCGTAATAGATTTCAAAATATGATAAATGGTGGGATCCTGGTGTTTGGTCCATTGCAGCTTATCGTCTTTTTCCTCTTGTTGCAATATGGGAACAGATTTTTGAAATGCTGCCGTTACATCATCAAACAAAGTTTCCTTTTGAGGAGTATTAATATTATCAATGTATTTAAAAGTGGAATCTTTCAATAATGCTTCCAGTAAGGTTTGAGATTCGGGCATCACTCCTTCCGGATGTACCTGGTCTAATTCATCTTGAAATACTACCACCATCAAACTATCCCACCAGGTGGTGAAAACAGTTTGACCGGTAGAATACGGGCCTGCCTGCAAATCCCAATTCTTCACCATATCCAGGTATTTTTTTCCATCAGCATTCAAATCATTTTCACGGATATATTTCATCAATAATGGCCGGGCTTCCTCAGCAAATGTGTTGTAATAATCGTACTGCAATTTCATCATGTCTTCAGGAGTAATATGTTCCATACCTTCCAACCTCCTTGTAATCGTTAGCCCACGCATGGTGATATAATTACCCGGAATAAAATATGGATACGTAGAATCTACCGGCCGTTGATTGGCACTGACAATAAATCCTCGTTCAGGATTGATGACATGCGGATTTTCTTTTTGCGGAATATAACCCTGCCATTGATAACTGCTGTCCTCGCCGGGCATTACAAATAATCCCTGGCCATACCACCGGGCCGGAAATTTTGCCTGTTGCCAAATTGCTATTTCACCTGATTTGGAAGCAAAAAGCATGTTCTGCCCCGGGCATTGGAAAACCTGGATGGCTTTGTAATAATCATCGTAATTTTTTGCACGGTCCAGGTAAAACCACATCAATCCTTCATTGGAAGGATCATGCGCCACCCATCGTACAGCCAACGCTTTTCCTTTTGACAGGTCTGTTGAAAAACTTTTATCATACATTACCGGGCCGAAAACTGTATAAGCAACAGTATCAAGAACTGTTTTTGCGCCCCGGACTTTTATTTGTTCCACCCGGATATTTGTTCTTTCCCATTTCCCATTATACCAATATTCCTGTTTGCTGTCGTCTTTGAATTTTATTTCGTAATAATCTTTTACATCCCGCTGAGCATTGGTAAATCCAAATGCAATGCTGTCATTATAACCAATGATAACATTGGGTGAACCGGGAAACGTGGCTCCATAAACATTTACCGTAGGAGAATTCAACTGCATTTCATACCAAATAGATGGAAAGGTCAATTCAAGATGGGGATCATTACAAAGAATTGGCGCTCCGCTTTGAGTCTTTTTTCCCGATACTGCCCAGTTGTTGCTTCCATTGTTAGGGTCTGGCTTTCCTGTCTCCGCAATATTTATTGATTCTTTTTTTGAAAAATATAATGAATCTGCTGAAGCCGGTTGAATCGGAACAATTCCTGGTGAATCAAATTTTGTTCCTTTCGGAACAATTGGTTCTAATGAATCGGGTACTTGTTTATCCAAAACCATGAAATCTTTAAAGCTGAAAGCCGATTTCATATTCGTATATGCCAGGTCATTTTCAAAACCGGCCAGTGTTCGGCTCATTTGTTTCAGGAATAAAGCAATTTTTAAATTACTCCAATTCTCAGGCTTATAATCCAACAATTTATATTCTAATGGCATTGTAGCATACGTAAGAGATTGAATATATGCATTCACACCTGCCGTGTAGGCATCACATCCGCTTTTAGTGCTGGGATCTGCCTCTATTACTTTCAGGGCATTCTCTGCGGCATACACCATGCCCAGTCTTCTTGTTTCCCGGTCATAATTGATAAATCTTGGATCATTGCCCAAGTGCTCACTGATTCTGCCGGAGGCAGCAAATGTTTGAAATTCCATTTGCCATAAGCGGAATTTAGCATGAATATAACCCTGGGCAAAATAGAGGTCCTCATCATTGTCAGCAAATATGTGAGGAACCAGCCTGTCATCGAAGTAGACTTCCACCCTACCCTTTAGCCCGGATATTTTTAAGTCTGCAGAAAAATTATGGTCCGTAGCTTCTGCATTTTGCCAAAAACCCTGTTGCGGGCTTAAAAATTTTCCGAGCGGAGGCAGCGGTCCCCATTTTTTATTTAAAGTTACAACAAGGCCTGCTGTAATCACGGTGGAAATAACAAATGGGACGATACGCATAAACCAGCATTTATTATTTTGAAAGATAACAAAATCCGGGATTGAAATCTTTTTTTGGTTTTCCAAAATTCTCTTAACTTAGACTCGAATTTTCATAGGATAAGGTTTAATGGTTTCGGGGCTCCTTTCCAGGAGCCCTTACCTTTTTCCGGAACTTCTTTCTCTTTTTTTAAAATAAACGGTGCTGTTTCGGCAGACCGTTAAAATTGTTCTCATTTTTTATTTAAACTGCTTAATCAATTGCCCACTGCAATTTTACATGAATAACTTTGTTGCATGAATGCCATTAAAAAATTAAACGGGTTAGAAGCTTCTGAAGATGTTATGGAGAAACTGGTGCAGTATGGCACAGTAAAAACTTTTGCAGAGGGAGAAACTATCCTGAATGAACATGCTTATATCCGTGCGATTCCTATTGTACTCAATGGAAGCATAAAAGTCATAAGAACGGATGACGATGGAAGAGAAATTCTATTGTATTACATCAGGGCTGGGGAAAGCTGTATCATGTCTTTGCTTGGTGGATTGCATCATGATACCAGCAAAGTAAAGGCGGTGTCAGAAGAAGAAACTGAAATTCTGTTTTTACCGGTTGATAAAGCCAGCGAACTGATCAGGCAGTATCCCGAATGGCTGGATTATATATTCCGGCTTTATCACAAAAGGTTTGAAGAGCTTTTAGAAGTGGTGAATGCAGTTGCTTTTAAAAAAATGGATGAACGTCTTCTCAATTTCGTAAAAAAGAAATCTGAAATTACCGGTGCTAAAACATTATATGTAACGCATGAACAACTTGCTAATGCATTGGGCACAGCCCGTGTCGTTGTTTCCCGCTTGCTGAAACAAATGGAAGACGAAGGCCTGGTAAAACTGGGCAGAAATAAAATTACTGTTGTGTAACATAAGTAACCGTATAAAAAAACCGGGAATCTGAATTTTGCTGTATTAAAATCAGATCACATTAAAATTCAGGAATCATGAAATCAAATTTGGGGAATACGGACAGGATAATCAGGATCCTTGCAGCAGTAGCTATCATTATACTTTATTTTGCTAAAGTGATTTCCGGTATAACAGGAATTATACTTCTGGTATTGGCAGTTGTATTTGTTCTATCAGGCTTTTTCAGCTTTTGTCCTTTGTATAGTCATTTGGGCATTTCTACAAGAAAGAAAAAAGCAGAAAATAATATGTAACTGATGTAGCCGTTCACCCCGGCGGATCAATTTATATTTGCAGGAACACAAACAGCATTGCAAACTCAAATTCTGAAAAATGCAAATAAAACAATTTGAAGATAAAAATTTATCGCACTATTCATATGCAATTATCAGCAATCATGAGATGGCATTGATTGACCCTGCCCGGAATCCACAGCCTTATTATGATTTTGCCAAACAGCATAGTGCCCGCATAGTTGCAGTAATAGAAACACATCCTCATGCGGATTTTGTAAGCTGTCATAAGGAGATTGCTCAAAATACCGGTGCCACTGTTTATGTCAGTAAACTTTTAGGTGCGGAATATCCACATCAGACTTTTGATGAAGGAGATGCTTTACTCTTAGGACATGTTACACTTAAAGCACTGAACACTCCAGGCCATTCCCCCGATAGCATCAGCATTGTGGCTATAGATGAGGACGGAACAGAAAAAGCTGTCTTTACCGGCGATACCCTTTTCATCGGGGATTGCGGGCGGCCTGACCTGAGGGAAAATGTAGGCGCCATCATGGCTGCTAAAACAGAACTGGCAAAGCAGATGTATCATTCGCTTCGTAATAAATTAATGACGCTTCACAATGATGTGGAAGTATATCCTGCCCATGGCGCCGGAAGTTTATGTGGAAAAGGCCTGAGTGTATTAAACCGCAGTACCATTGGAACTGAAAAAATTTCTAACTGGAGCCTGCAGAAAATGAGCGAAGAAGAATTTATCGGCAAATTATTGGAGGGGCAACCTTTTGTTCCAAAATATTTTCCTTTTGATGTAAGCCTTAATAAGAAAGGAGCAGATGATTTTGAAAAAAGTATTTTAAAAATCAAAAAAACAAATGCTTCGTCCCCGGTAATGACAGATACATCGGTAACAATAATTGATACCAGGCCGCAGGCAGAATTTAAAAAAGGGCATTTAAAGAATGCAATTAACCTGGTATCAAGCAGTTCCTTTGAAACCTGGCTGGGAAGTATTGTCAACCCCGGCGAACCCTTTTATCTCATTGCAGAAAATGAAGAGCAACTCGAAGTGTTGTTAGCCCGTATTGCCAAAATAGGTTATGAAAAACAAATTCTGATGGCCATTTCAGGAACTATCGGGACTATCACCATGGATTATTTTGATCCGGATGAACTGAGGAAAAATGAATTATCATTCACGATTTTGGATATTCGAAATCCTTCAGAAGTAGAAATAAATAAAATTTTTAAAAGTTCTATAAATATTCCTTTGTATGAACTGAGAGACCGCCTGCAGGAACTGCCCGGTGACAAACCGGTAGTTGTGCATTGTGCCGGGGGATTACGCAGTGCAGCAGGCAGCAGTATCGTTGATTCAAAATTTAATGGCGTAGTAAACGTATATGACCTGGGCGAAGACGTAAAATCTTTTCAATGAAAAAAATTTTTTTAAGCAATAAGCTTTTTATAATCGGCATGGCAACCGGCGCATTGGGCGGATACCTGTATTACTGTTTTATTGGATGCACAACAGGCACCTGCCCTATTACATCACGGCCGCTCAACAGTACTTTATATGGCGCCGTCATGGGTGGATTATTATTTAGTTTATTTAAAAAAGGAACAACTCCTTCACAAAAAAATAAAAAACAGCAAGAATGAATCAACAAAACACAATCCTCGATGTAAGGTCAACGGAAGAATTTTCCGCAGGACATGTTGCTGGCAGCATCAATATTCCTTTGCATGAAATTCCGCAACGTCTTTCAGAAATTAAAACTATGAAACAGCCCCTGATACTTTGTTGTGCCAGCGGCAACAGAAGTAGCCAGGCGACTGCCTACCTGAAAAAACTTGGCATCGAGTGCAAAAACGGCGGCAGCTGGCTCGATCTGAATTTTAATTAAAATAAAAATAAAAGCATGATACAATTATTAAAAAGGATTTTTGGCACAGGATCAAAAACGGATTTTAAAGCATTGGTTCAACATGGCGCCCAAATCGTAGATGTAAGAACCAAAGAGGAATATCAAAGCGGTCATATACAGGGTTCGGTCAATTTGCCATTGAATAATATCGGGAATCAATTAAACAAATTAAAAAAGGAAAAGGCCGTCATCACTTGTTGTGCATCGGGTATGCGAAGTGCTGCGGCAAGAAATATTCTGAAATCCCGTGGATTTACCGAAGTCTATAATGGTGGTGGATGGAGGAACCTACAAAATAAATTGAACTGATATGAAGGCATTGAAACAACGGATCACCAGAGGCTGGAATTGGATCAGATCCGTTTACCTGGTCATCGGTATTGGCATAATGATACAATCCATTGTAATGTATGAATGGATGGGGGTGTTGTTTGGAGGTTGGATTACTGCTATGGGATTATTCGGGCTTGGTTGTGCATCCGGGGCCTGTTTTATAAATAACCATAATCCTTCAACCGATACAAAAAATAATTTGAGTACAACGGAAACGGATCCTGTACAAAACAGGTATGAAGAAATAAATGTAACCTAAGATGGAAAAAACAGAAAAGAAAAAAACATTTTCAGAAATTATTGTTTCGGATAAACCGGTATTAGTAGATTTTTTTGCAGAATGGTGCGGACCCTGCAAAATAATGAAACCGGTGCTGGAAGAACTAAAAACAAAAATGGGTGACGCCATAACAATCCTGAAAGTGGACGTTGATAAAAGCCCTGAGGTATCTAACGTTTATAATATACAGGGGGTGCCTACATTAATACTGTTCAAAAACGGAGAAATTATATGGCGCCAGGCAGGAGTGATCTCCGCCCTTCAACTTGAAAATATCATTTCCAAAAGAACATAAAAGTCTCATATTTAAGGGCTATTTCATTTTATTTAAATTTCATTTTCGAAACGCTGGCTCACCTATGGCTTATTGCCACGTCAGGTTTCATTTTCTGTTTATATATCGGAATTTCCTATATTTAGTTTACAAAATTAAATATTATGAACACGCCTCCTCCTCCCCCGCCCCCACCATCACAACAGAATACTGCAAATCTTTTTGCAAATGACAGGGATTCCCAAATGCGAATTTTTAAAGCTGAATCTATAAAAACCCGCAACTTCCTGTTTGGAATTGCAATACTTTATTTTTTAGGCAATGCATTACCGATTATTATCGCCGGTGGTGCCGGCGGAACCATCGCATTGTCATTAATCGTCACGATTATTTTTCTCGGTATGGGTTTGCTCGCAACTACCCAGCCTTATATAGCTGCGATTATATCAGCAGTTGTGATTGGATTAATGCTGATCCTTCTTATAATAACAATGACAGCGCTACAAGGAGCGGCACTGGTAATGATACTTCCCTGGCTTATTTTCCTTATTGCCGCAGGCCTTGAAGTAGGAGCATTCATGTCGGCAAAAAAAGCAGAGCAAGCAAGAAAATTGATGCATTGAAGATTGCCGGGTTTACTTTTTCCGTAATTTCAATTTCAATTTAAAAACAAAAATATGATAGCAGTAATAGTTGTTGTCGCCATCATTCTCATCATTGTACTTTGGGTGGTGAGTTTGTATAATGGGTTGGTACGTCTTCGCAACCGCCGCCAAAATGCATTTGCAGATATTGACGTACAACTGCGCCAGAGGCATGATCTTGTTCCTCAATTGGTAGATACCGTAAAAGGATATGCTACCCATGAGCGGGAATTGCTCACTAAAATCACCGAAGCCCGTGCTGCAGCGATGAATGCTCAATCCATCAATGATAAAATTGCTGCTGAAACACAACTCGGCTCTGCACTCCAGGGCTTGAAAGTGGCTGTGGAAGCTTACCCTGACCTGAAAGCCAACCAGAATTTTTTGCAATTGCAAAATGAACTCAGCGATATCGAAAACAAACTGGCTGCAGCTCGCCGTTTCTTCAATGGTGCAACTACCGAATATAACAATGCCGTGGAATCATTCCCCGGGAATTTAATTGCAAAAAATTTCGGATTCCAGAGAGAGGTTATGTTTGACCTCGGAACCGATGTTCGCAAACAAATGGAAGAACCTCCTAAAATCAATTTTGGCAGCTAATGCAATATGTAGGCATTCAAAGCCAGATCAGCCGGAACAACCTGAATTCTTTTCTTTTGCTTGTAGCATTTCCGGCTTTATTGCTGGCCATGTATTTTTTACTCATTTACTTTTTAACGGGGAGAAATAGTTATCCTAATTATTCCCCCGAAGAAAATGGTTTTATACAAGCTCCCGATTTCACACACACTTTTTTAAAAGGATTGCCTTTTGTTTTGATTGGCGTAGGCATTTGGTTTCTCATCGCCTATGCCGGTCATTCTGCATTTATCCGGATGGCAACCGGTGCCCTACCCCTGGAGCGAAAAGAAAATATGAGAGTGTATAACCTCGTTGAAAACTTATGCATCCAGGTAGGAATGCCCACTCCAAAAATTTATATTATTGATGACGACTCGCTGAATGCTTATGCCAGCGGTATTGATAAAAAAACATATTCCATTACATTATCAAAAGGTATTATTGAAAAATTAAATGACGAAGAATTAGAAGGGGTCATTGGGCATGAATTGACACATATCCGTAATCATGATACCAGGCTCCTGATCATTTCTATTATTTTCGTGGGCATTTTTGCTTTCCTGGCACAGATGGCACTGAGAAGCCTGAGATTCACCGGCGGCAGAAAAAAAGATGGAGGTTATATCGTCCTCATTGCTATCGCCGTGACGGCAGTTTGTTATTTCATCTCGTTGTTTCTTCGCTTCGGCATTTCAAGAAGAAGAGAATTTATGGCAGATGCCGGTTCTGCAGAGCTTACAAAAAAGCCTTATGCTCTTGCCAGTGCTTTAAAAAAAATTGACAGCGACCCTTTAATTGAGGCCGTGCATAATGAAGATGTGGCACAGCTTTTCATTGATAACCCGCAAAACAAGAAAAAAAGTTTCTTCTCGGGTTTATTTGATACGCATCCTCCTATTGAAAAGAGAATTCAGTTGCTGGAACAGTTTGTTTAAAACAAGGAGTACCGTGTTGCTGTTTCCTTACAATATATTTTTACCCAACCCTGACATATAGAATAATTTCATACACTTTATTTGATTATTAATAATTAATCCCCGCCATTATGAATCTGAAAAGGAAACCGGGAAGAAGCGCTGCCCCTGTTCCAACTCAACTCCCGACTAATGACTATCTTTGCACTCCCAATAAAAAGGGATAAATGCTGTCAAATTGGCTTTAAAATTATCGTAGCATTCTTTTTGACAATTTATGATTCAATTTTTTATAGCACAAGTATTAACCTATAATTTAATTTCTTCTCATGGCGGGCATTTTTGCAAAAATATTCGGCGGTAATAAATCGGAAAAAGATGTAAAAAAAGTTCAACATTATGTTGAAGACATCAATCGGCATTTCAATTCCTATCAGTCACTTTCCAATGATGAACTCCGCAATAAAACGCAGGAGTTTCGCCAGCGTATTAAAGACCATCTATCCAAAACAGATAGCCTGATAGAATCCAAAAACCAGGAAGCGGAATCTCTTCCTTTCAACGATTTGTTGGGTAAAGATGCCATTTACCAGGAAGTGGATAAATTGAAAAAAGACCGGGACAAAGACATTGAGAAAATTTTAATGGATATTCTTCCTGAAGCATTCGCCGTGGTGAAAGAAACGGCGAGGCGATTTAAAGAAAATCCGGAACTGGAATCCACCGCCACTCAAATGGACCGTGATCTCTCCGTAAAAAAAGATTATGTAAAAATCAACGGCGATAAATCCGTTTTTAAAAATACGTGGACTGCTGCCGGAGGAACCATAACATGGAATATGTTGCATTATGACGTGCAGCTTATCGGGGGGTTGGTATTGCACCAGGGCAAGATTGCTGAAATGGCTACCGGTGAAGGAAAAACATTAGTATCCACTTTGCCTGCATATTTAAATGCATTAGCCGGGGAAGGTGTTCATATCGTTACCGTGAATGATTACCTCGCCCGCCGTGACCAGGAATGGAACGGCCCCATCTTTGAATGGCTTGGCATCACTGTGGATTGTATTGATAAACATCAACCGAACAGTGAAGACAGAAGAAAAGCATACTTAGCAAATATCACTTATGGTACCAACAATGAGTTTGGTTTTGATTATCTCCGTGATAATATGGTACATTCTCCCGAAGAAATGGTGCAGCGAAAACATCATTACGCTATGGTGGATGAGGTGGATTCTGTGTTGATTGATGATGCAAGAACTCCATTGATCATTTCAGGCCCTGTAGCTAAAGGCGATGATCAGCAGTTTCATATTCATAAACCAAGAGTGCAGCAATTGGTGCAGGAGCAGGAACGCATCATTCGAAGCTGTGTAACAGAAGCAAAAAAACTTTTTGCCGAAGGCAATGATGATCCTAAAAACGGAGGGCTTTACCTGTACCGTGCATTCAAAGGTTTACCTAAATATGGCCCTTTGATTAAATTCCTGAGTGAGCCCGGTATAAAAGTAAAAATGCAGAAAGCAGAAAACTATTACCTGCAGGATCAGCAGCGTAACATGCACATCATTGATGAAGGATTGTTGTTTACCATTGATGAAAAAAATAATTCCGTTGAATTAACCGATAAAGGCATTGCCGCCATTACCAAATCCGGCGAAGACCCGGAGTTTTTCATTTTACCTGATATCGGCGTTAAACTAGCTGAAATTGAAAAAAGTGAACTGGTGCATGACGAAAAACTCAAACAAAAAGAAGTGCTGCTGAATGATTATGCCCAGAAAGCTGATCGTATTCACTCCGTGCAACAATTACTGAAGGCCTATGCCTTATTTGAAAAAGATGTGGAATATGTGGTGATGGATGGCGCTATCAAAATTGTAGATGAACAAACAGGCCGTATCCTTGATGGAAGAAGATATTCCGATGGGTTGCACCAGGCTATTGAAGCAAAAGAAAATGTAAAGATTGAAGCGGCTACACAAACTTATGCCACCGTCACTTTGCAAAATTATTTCCGCATGTACCACAAGCTGGCAGGTATGACGGGTACTGCAGAAACTGAAGCGGCGGAGTTATGGAGTATTTATAAATTAGATGTTGTGAGTATTCCCACTAATCTCCCGATGGTGCGTGAAGATCACAATGATTTAGTGTATAAAACCAAGAGAGAAAAATATGGAGCCGTTATTGATGAAATTGAGAAACTTCGCAATGCCGGCCGCCCGTCATTGGTGGGTACTACATCTGTAGAAGTAAGTGAATTGCTGAGCCGCATGTTGCAACAGAAAAAAATTCCGCATAATGTACTTAATGCAAAACAACATGCCCGTGAAGCGCAGATAGTGACCGAAGCAGGATTAGCAGGCGCAGTTACCATTGCCACTAATATGGCCGGCCGGGGTACGGATATTAAACTCGGGCCCGGTGTGAAACAAGCAGGAGGCTTGGCCATCATTGGTACGGAGCGTCATGAAAGCCGTCGTGTGGACAGGCAGTTGCGTGGCCGTGCCGGACGCCAGGGCGATCCCGGTTCTTCTCAATTCTATGTATCGCTGGAAGATGACCTGATGCGTATGTTCGGCAGTGAACGTATTGCGGGATTGATGGATAAACTTGGATACAAAGAAGGCGATGTGATCCAGCACAGCATGATCAGCAACAGCATCCAGAGAGCTCAAAAGAAAGTGGAAGAAAATAATTTCGGTATCAGGAAACGTTTGCTGGAATATGATGATGTGATGAATAAGCAGCGTAATGTTATTTATGCAAAAAGAAATCATGCTTTATTTGGTGAGCGCCTCGCTTTGGATATTGACAATGCGTTTTCCGTAGTGGCTGAAAGCCTCGTTGCCGGTTTCCGGGAACAGGAAGATTATGAAGGATTCAAACTCGCCTGCATTGTAAATTTCGGGCTTGATACGCAGATTGATGAAGATGAATTCAAACGGGGAGACTTAAATTCGGTAATTGATAAACTGTATGATGAAGCTACTTCCAATTACCAGGCTCATAAAGAGCAACTGAAAAAACAGGCAATACCCGTTTTTAAAAACATTCGTCTCACACAAGGATCTCAAATTGAAAATGTAATTGTACCTTTTACTGACGGGCAAAAAGGATTGAATGTACTCGCCAACCTTGACAAGACATTAAAAACAAATGGTGAAGAGTTAGCAGCGGCATTGGAAAAAACCATTACGCTGGTGGTGATTGATGATGAATGGAAAGAACACCTGAGAGCGATGGATGATCTGAAGCAAAGTGTGCAAACTGCTTACCTGGAACAAAAAGACCCGCTCGTAATTTATAAAGTGGAAGCCTTCCAGCAATTCAAGAATATGGATGCGGAAGTGAATAAAGATATTGTTTCTTTCCTCTGCCATTCATCTATTCCTATTCAACAGGAGGATGCAAAGCTGAAAGAAGGCCGCCAGGAAAAAACTGATTACTCAAAAATGCGGGCCAATAAAGAAGCAGTGGATGCTGCAGGACAGGATTATGGCGCTAATGAAAATGATTATAACGATCCTTCCGGCGGCGCTGCAGTGAAACAAGCACCGATCAAGGCAGCTCCTAAGATTGGAAGGAATGATCCATGCCCCTGCGGGTCAGGAAAAAAATATAAGCATTGCCACGGTAAAGAAGCGTAATTCCCGGCTTAAGAAAAGTGGAAAGGAAGTACTGCATTTAAATTGCAGCAATCAGCGGGAAGACCGTATAGCCATAGCTAACATTTAGCATTTCATGTAACCAATTTTTTACTTTCAATTTTGAGGATAGTCAACCCCTATGGCACAGCTTTGCCACTCATCTTTTGGACAAAGGAACAGATATTAAGTACATTAAGGATATTCTCAGCCATTTTAGCATAAGGACAACAGAACGTTACCTGCATATAAGCAGAAAACAGTTGGTAAATATTATCAGTCCTTTTGACGACCTTTGGAAGAAAGAAAACATTGAATGGTAAAAAAATCCTTTTGGTGGATTAT
>JAFEAF010000028.1 GCA_018266555.1 Bacteroidota bacterium
AGGAAAGAGAAACGGGCATAGTTCAATGGCAGAATAGCGGTCTCCAAAACCGTTGATGGGAGTTCGAATCTCTCTGCCCGTGCTAATAAAAAAAGATGAATAAAATTTCAAACTACTTCAAAGATTCCTACAAGGAATTGATGGAAAAAGTAAGTTGGCCCAATTGGTCACAACTTCAGCAATCTACCATGATTACTTTGGCCGCAACATTGGTGATCACAGCAATTATTTGGATCATGGACTTTGCTGCCGGTAATGTTTTAAAATTTGTTTACAATCAATTATTCTAAACCATGGAAACAGGCACGAATATAGAAAATGTACAACAGCAGGAAACCAAATGGTATGTGCTGCGTGTTGTCAGCGGTAAGGAACGCAAGGTGAAAGAGTACCTTGATAAAGAAATTTCCCGTGGGGGCTGGGGCGAAATTGTAAAACAGGTTTTTTTGCCGGTAGAGAAAGTATATAAAGTACAGAACGGGAAAAAAGTGATGCGGGAACGTAACTATTATCCGGGGTATGTGATGATCGAAATTTCAGAAGGAAAACTTGGCGATGATCTGCGAGAAACAATCAAACATACTAATAATGTGATTCATTTTTTGGGAAAGGATAATCCCATCGCACTGCGCAAAGCCGAGGTGAACAAAATGCTTGGCAAGATGGATGAAATGGCGGAAGCAGGCGGTGTCAGTATGGTAGAGCCGTTTATCGTTGGAGAAACCATAAAGATCATTGAAGGGCCATTCAATGATTTCAACGGTGTCATTGAAGAAGTAAATGATGAGAAGAAAAAATTGAAAGTGACGGTAAAAATATTCGGCCGTTCCACGCCTGTTGAACTCAATTATATGCAAGTGGAGAAGATCAGTTAATATGTAGCGATGATGAAATTTTTGCAGCCATCTTTCGGGATGGCTGTTTTGTTCTCGGGATAATCGTTTTTAGCAAAGAGAGTTTGTTGATAAATTCTATTTAAAGAAACAAATGGAGGGTAAAATATTCCAGCCCTTCAAATCTTAAACACTATAATATTCAGGATACTTTGAATGCTGAAAAATAATAATTATTAGCAGCGGCGATTAACTTTAAGTCAATAGTGAAAGATCGTGAAAAATCATTGAATGCTTTAAACTCATGTGTGGGAACCGCAAATTCATCAAAGAACAGGATATCACCTTTTTTTAAAAAGGGAGCTATTGTAGTAAGAGTGTATAAGGTTGCTGAATATAAATCAGCATCCAGCATTATTACGTTTCTTTTTTCGTTATTTAATTCTAACAAAAACCCAGGGAGAGTTTGTTGAAACAACCCCTGATAAAATTTTCCTCTTGTATCTGTAATTTCAGGCACTTCATTATTTGTATTGAATGCCCCTTTTTTATAAGTCCCAAAATCTTCAGGAAGACCTGTAAATGTATCAAAACCATAAAAACGGCTAAATTGACTTTTGTTTTGTTCTAAAAACCAGCGAAATGATTCTCCACTTGCAACTCCGAACTCAATGTAATTGATTGATGCATCAATTAGATTTTCATTTTGCAAAACCCACTTATATAACTCATATCTTTTCTGATAATTCCATTTTGAGGGGAAATCGTTGTATCCGGTTTTTTTATTTTTATTTGCCCAGGACGAAAACTTTGACAGGTATGTCAAGTTCAGCATAAAGCCAGAGAACAAATTGAAAAATTTATGGAAACGTAAATAAACGAATATAATTTTCGTGTAACGTATCAGGAGCAGCTTCATAATGAGAGCATTGAAATATTTTATCTAAAATAGTAGTAGTTGATCAAATAAATTGTAGAGTTGTTATAAGAAATTGTGCATATCGGGGCTAATTTTTCGGGCATAAGCTCAAAATAAAAAATAAAACTATTAGTTATATTCGATAATTCAATACTTCACCTTATCTTCGCCGCCCCAATTAGTTCTTTCTTACTCTCCAAAGTTTTTTTACGAAGGAGAGAAATGAAATACCGGTCATTAGCTAAGGCTACAACTGGTAAAAGATGAATTTGGGAGTCCGCTATTTGCGAGACGTTTGAACCAATAAATCAAAGAAAATGGCAAAAGAAGTTTCTGGCTTTGTAAAGCTTCAGTGCAAGGGTGGACAGGCCAATCCTGCACCTCCAATCGGACCTGCGTTGGGTTCCAAGGGTATAAATATCATGGAATTCTGCAAACAATTCAATGCCCGTACGCAGGATAAAATGGGCAAAGTGCTTCCCGTTATCATTACGGTTTATACTGATAAGAGTTTTGATTTTGTGATCAAAACACCTCCTGCTGCTATTCAGTTAATGGAGGCAGCAAAAGTTCAAAAAGGTTCCAAAGAAAGTAACCGGAATAAAGTTGGCAAAGTAACCTGGACACAGGTGGAGGCTATCGCTAAAGATAAAATGCCCGATCTGAATTGCTTTACAATCGAAAGTGCTATGAAAATGATAGCAGGTACTGCCCGCAGCATGGGATTTACAGTGGAGGGAAAAGCTCCATGGGAAAACTAATTGTGAATTCAAAAACGAATTACGATGGCATTCATCAGTAAAAAAAGAAAAGTAGCAGATACTAAAATAGATAATAAAAAAGAATATTCTCTGAAAGAGGCATCTGCCTTAGTGAAACAAATCACTACCTGCAAATTTGATGCTTCGGTGGATTTGCATATTCGCCTGGGCGTGGATCCTAAGAAAGCGGATCAATCCATTAGGGGAACAGTTAATCTGCCGCATGGAACAGGTAAGACAAAAAAAGTGTTAGTGCTTTGTACCCCCGATAAAGAAGCAGATGCAAAAGCGGCAGGTGCAGATTTTGTTGGACTTGAAGAGTTTGTTACAAAAATCGAAGGTGGCTGGGTAGATGTGGATGTGATCATTGCTACGCCATCTGTAATGCCTAAAATCGGAAAGCTCGGTAAGGTGCTTGGCCCCCGTAACCTGATGCCCAATCCTAAGACGGGTACCGTAACGAATGATGTGGCTTCGGCAATAAATGATGTGAAAGGCGGAAAAATTGCTTTTAAAATTGATAAAGCCGGTATTATTCATGCCTCAATCGGAAGAGTAAGTTTTACTCCCGAAAAAATAGCTGAAAACAGCCAGGAATTATTGAACGCAATTATAAAAGCAAAACCATCCTCTGCAAAAGGAATTTATCTGAGAGGGATTAGTATGGCGAGTTCAATGAGTCCCGGCATTTTAATAGATACAAAAGCATTTGCTCATTAATTTATCAGGTGATTAAAACTAATTATCATGACCAAAGAACAAAAAACAGAAGTTATTGAATTGCTGAAAGGCAAATTCTCTCAATACAATAATTTTTATGTTACCGATACCGAATCGCTGACTGTAGAGCAGGTCGGCAAATTACGCCGCGCCTGTTTTAATAAAAATGTGGAAATGAAAGTTGCTAAAAATACCTTGATCAAAAAGGCATTGGAGGCATTGGATTCTGAAAGATATTCAGGAGTGTATGAGGCGCTGCACAACGTAACAGCGTTGATGTTTTCTGAGAACCCCAAAGACCCTGCTTTAGTCATTAGTTCTTTTCGTAAGGAAAGTAATGGCGAAAGGCCTACTCTTAAAGCAGCATTTATCAATGGAGATGTGTACACCGGAGATAACCAACTTACAGCATTAAGTAAGATTAAAACCAAGAACGAATTGATAGGTGAAGTAATCGGGTTATTACAATCTCCAGCAAAAAGAGTTATTGCTGCTTTGCTGCATAATGCTGAAAAGAAAGGAGAAGCTGCTCCGGCAGAATAAGAATATTACCTGGCCTGATGGTATAAAAATAAAGGCGTAAACAAATTTTTTTAATCAACCGTCGGATCCGCAGGATGGCGGAAAAGAAGATGGTAAAAATTTAAATCAAATGGCAGACGTAAAAGCATTAGCTGAAAATTTAGTAGGCTTAACAGTAAAAGAAGTTCAGGAATTAGCAGATTTTCTGAAAACCGAATATGGTATTGAACCTGCAGCCGCAGCAGTAGTAGTTAGCGGTGGCGGAGAAGGCGGCGGCGCAGCTGCTGCTGAAGAAAAAACTGCATTTAATGTTATTTTGAAAAGCGGGGGTGCTTCCAAACTTAACGTAGTTAAGATCGTAAAAGATATTACTGGTTTAGGTTTGAAAGAGGCTAAAGAATTAGTAGATGGCGCTCCGAAGCCTGTAAAAGAAGGCGTTTCAAAAGCAGAAGCAGAAGAAATCGCTAACAAACTGAAAGAAGCCGGCGCTGAAGTTGAAATAGCTTAATTATATTTCTTAAAAACATAAAAGCCTTTCCTCTAACCGGGAAAGGCTTTTTTTGATCCCTGTTAAAATTTAAATGTCAATCCTGTGCTTAGTATATATTTTCCATAGCCTGCTTCTATAAAAAAGCCAACATTGTTTGAAGGCATAAGTTTAATACCTATTGATACCTGGTAAGCTAAAGCAGTGGGGTCATCAGCAATGACTGCTTTATTTCCGGATTGATCAATATAGTCCTGTGTCCACAAGTTGACGCCGATAGCAGTTTTAAAATAGGGAATGATTTTTTCATTTCCGGTAAATAAATAACGGGTAAAATTGAGCAAAAGGCTTGTATTTTTTAAAGTACCGGTAAACACAGGGGTAGTATTATTATACCGATAATAAGGTGCACTTACTTTTCCATAAGATATGGTAGCGCCTATACTCATTCTTCGATTAAATTGATAGTCTATGGTGCCGTAAGCAGGGCCTGTTTGGTGTACAGAGGTGTGATAGTAATTTCCAAATTCAAGTAATTCATATTTATCAAGATTTGGAATTCCATAGCCAAAGGAAATATTTACGGAAGGTTTGAAATTTGGTAAGTGATAGTTTCGATGTTCAGGTATAGACCTGTATCGGTACACAGGCCTGGTCCTGAAGATAACCTGGGCATTAAGTGCAGAAATTAAAAAAGAAGTACAGATAATTAATGCGAAAATTTTTTTCATTTTAATGATTTGTCATAAGATAGAATAATACTGGTGTAGTTTAAAATATTTTGATAACAAGATGTTAATGGAGCCTTGCGCTATTGTACTTTGAGGTAAGGGGAAACTTTTTTATAAATAGCATCAGTCATTGACGGAATTTTTTTAATGTCTTCAATGGCAGAAAAAGGACCATGCTCGTTACGGAATGCTATAACGGGATTTGCCATACTCCATCTGATGTAAGGATGAGCTTTTAATTCATCAATGGTTGCAGTATTGATATTTATTTGCCTTAATTCGGGATTTTTTAATTCAAGATATTGTTTGATTTTTTGGAAAGTTGAATCAGGTAAACCGAAAGTTTCAGACACTTGTTCAATGGAATAAAAACCGCCAAGCTTATCTCTGAAATTTACAATTCTAGAGGCCAATTTTGAACCGATTCCGGGCAAAGCAATAAATGCAGATGTATCCGCAAGATTGATATCAATAATTGAATATTTGGGGAAGTTTCTTTTGTCAACATGGCTGGTTTGATAGTTAAAAATTTTTCCGGAGTCTGTTTTACTTTCTGTTTCAATTGATTTTTTAATTCTGATATAGTGCTCTAATCTCTCATAATTTTTTCTGCTTAAGCCATAAATTTTTTGGAGATCTTCTGCTTTATAAAAGTGCCCGCCCTTTTTTATATAATTCAGAATAGTCTGAATATTTTTTTCAGTAAGACCAAGTTTTTTCCATTCATCAGATGAAATGGTGTTGGGGTCAAAATAAAATAGTTCAGGTTTTGTAACTGCACTAATTCTAACGGAAGTGTCATATTGGTAAGCAAAATTTTCGTCACTGCCCATACCTGTTGATTTTGCAGATTCTTTTCGCTCCAATTTTTTAATTGTGTTTAACCAACTGCTGTCAACACTTTTTGTCATCGAACTTTGATGTATAGAAAGAAATTTTGGCAAAAAAGTAATCAAGAAGACCACGATTAAAATTACCAATATGGCAATTCTTTCTTTGCGGGTGAAAGTCAGGTAATCAAGAATGAATTTCCGCCAAAGCATTGCTAAAGATTCGAATAAATGTAAGCCAACTTTGCAGCCTTAAAAATGGCCACTTAGTGGTATATATGGCCGGATTTTTGTTAGCAAACTTTTCTTTGTTAAGAATTATATTTCCTTACCTTTGCGTTCCTTTATTTTGGCCAGAAATAATTTGACGCAGCAAATCATGTTTAAATAGTTGATAATCACAGGCTCTTGTTTTTTAAAAGCAATAGCCCGTATGAGATTTGCACGTCCTCAAAGTTTAAAAACCGGTTTTTACGTCTATGTCTTCAACAAAAATGAATCAAAGAGTGGATTTCGGTAAGATCAAGCATTTAGCCGAAGCTCCGGACCTTCTCGAAGTGCAGATTCAATCTTTTAAAGAGTTTTTTCAATTAGAAACTACACCAGACAAACGGAACATTGAAGGGTTGTTCAGAGTTTTCAAAGAAAATTTCCCGATTACGGACACCCGAAATATTTTCGTTTTGGAATTCCTGGATTACTTTATTGATCCTCCCCGGTACACTATTGAGGAATGTATGGAAAGGGGGCTGACTTATGCGGTTCCTTTGAAAGCCAAATTGCGCCTGAGTTGTAATGATGAAGAGCATGTGGATTTTCAAACCATTGTTCAAGATGTATTTCTTGGAAATATACCTTACATGACACCTCGGGGCACCTTTGTAATCAATGGTGCTGAAAGAGTAGTTGTATCACAGTTGCATCGTTCACCAGGTGTATTCTTCGGACAGTCTATCCATCCCAATGGAACAAAAATATATTCGGCAAGGGTAATTCCTTTCAAAGGAGCATGGATGGAATTTGCTACCGACATCAATAATGTGATGTACGCATATATTGACCGCAAGAAAAAATTCCCGGTTACTACCTTGCTTCGTTCTATAGGTTATGAAACAGATAAAAGCATCCTGGAATTATTCGGAATGGCTGACGAAGTAAAGGCCGATAAGAAAACCCTTTCAAAATATACAGGAAAAAGATTGGCAGCAAGGGTATTAAGAACCTGGGTGGAAGATTTCGTAGATGAAGATACCGGTGAAGTGGTTTCTATCGAAAGAAACGAAATTGTATTAGAGCGGGACACTGTGTTGGATGAAGAAGCAATCAACCTGATTTCCGAAATGGATGCAAAAAGTGTTTTTATTCAGAAGGATGATGTAGGCGGAGATTTTGCAATCATCTATAACACTTTAAATAAAGATACTTCCAACAGCGAATTGGAGGCTGTGCAGCATATCTATCGCCAGTTACGTGGAGCGGATGCACCGGATAATGAAACGGCCCGGGGCATTATTGATAAATTATTTTTCAGCGATAAGCGTTATGACCTCGGAGAAGTAGGACGTTATAAGATCAATCGCAAGTTAAACAGGGAAGCTCCATTAGAACAAAAGACCCTGACTAAAGAAGATATTATCGAGATCATCAAATATCTTGTTCGCTTAACTAACGGTAAAGCTGAGATAGATGATATTGACCACCTCAGCAATCGCCGTGTAAGAACAGTTGGTGAACAATTATATGCCCAGTTTGGAGTTGGTCTGGCACGTATGGCAAGAACAATTCGTGAAAGAATGAATGTTCGGGACAACGAAGTCTTTACTCCTGTTGATTTGATAAATGCAAGAACACTTTCTTCTGTCATCAATTCATTTTTTGGAACATCACAGTTGTCTCAATTCCTTGATCAGACAAATCCCTTGAGTGAGATTACTCACAAACGTCGTATTTCTGCATTAGGCCCAGGTGGGTTGAGTCGGGAACGTGCCGGCTTTGAAGTACGTGACGTACACTATTCTCACTATGGCCGTCTCTGTACGATCGAAACTCCTGAAGGACCCAATATCGGTTTGATCTCAACGCTTTGTGTTCATGCAAAGATTAATGAAATGGGTTTTATTGAAACTCCATACCGGAAAGTGGACCATGCCAAAGTGGATATGAAAAAACTCACTTTCCTAAGTGCCGAAGAAGAAGATCTTGCAAAAATCGCACAGGCTAACTCCCCCTTAAATGAAAAGGGAGAATTTGTTGAAGAAAAAGTGGTAAGCCGCCAGACAGGTGATTTCCCCATCCTCGATAAACAAGAAGTAGAATACATGGATGTCGCACCGAACCAGATCGTGGGGTTAAGTGCTTCGTTAATTCCATTCCTTGAACATGATGATGCAAATCGTGCATTGATGGGATCAAACATGCAACGCCAGGCCGTTCCCTTGATTCGCCCTGATGTACCAATTGTAGGAACAGGTTTGGAAGGAAAGGCAGCACGAGATGCAAGAATTCAGATTTATTCAGAAGGAAATGGTATTGTAGAATATGTTGATGCCATCGAAATTCATGTTCGTTATGACAGAGATGAGATGGAGAAACTGGTAAGTTTTGAAGATGACCTCCGGGTTTATAAATTAACCAAGTTTATAAAGACAAATCAGGAAACCTGCATCAATTTAAAACCTGCCGTTAAAAAAGGACAGAAAGTAAAGAAAGGAGACTTCCTTACCGAAGGATATGCAACCCAGGATAGTGAATTGGCATTGGGTAAAAACCTGAAAGTGGCCTTCATGCCCTGGAAAGGATATAATTTTGAAGATGCGATTGTAATCAGCGAAAGAGTGGTTCGGGAGGATCTCTTTACATCTGTGCATATTTCAGAATATGAATTAGAAGTCCGGGATACAAAACTCGGTGAAGAAGAATTGACTCCTGATATTCCCAATGTATCCGAAGAAGCTACCAAGGAATTGGATGAAAATGGAATCATTCGGATAGGAGCTCAGGTAAAAGAAGGAGATATCCTCATTGGTAAGATCACGCCGAAAGGAGAAAGTGACCCGACTCCGGAAGAAAAGTTATTGCGTGCCATTTTTGGAGATAAAGCAGGTGATGCAAAAGATGCTTCATTGAAAGCACCGAACGGCGTAGAAGGTGTGGTTATCAGCAAAAAATTATTCCAGCGGGCAAAAAAAGATAAGAATGCTAAAGTGAGAGAAAAAGCAGCTATCGAGAAGCTGGAAAAAATGCATGAGAAAAATGAATTGGACCTGAAAGAGGTATTATTGAATAAACTTACTTCCCTGTTAAAAGACCATGCTTCAAATGGCGTTTCAAACAATTTCGGAGAAGTTCAGATTGGGAAAGGTGCAAAGTTCAACGCTAAGAATTTATCCGGATTGGATTATCAGAATATCAATCCTCTTGGTTGGACAGGCGATAGAAAAATAGATGACCAGATCAATACAATGTTGCATAACTACAACATCAAATTCAACGAAGAACTGGGAAGATACAAGAGAGAGAAATTTAATATTTCAATTGGTGATGAACTCCCTGCCGGAGTATTGAAACTGGCAAAAGTGTACGTCGCAGTTAAACGTAAGTTGAAAGTGGGTGATAAAATGGCGGGTCGCCATGGTAACAAAGGAATTGTTGCTAAGATTGTACGTTATGAAGACATGCCATTCCTGGAAGATGGAACTCCGGTTGACATTGTGTTAAACCCACTTGGTGTGCCAAGCCGAATGAATCTTGGTCAGATTTACGAAACAGTTTTGGGTTGGACTGGATTAAAATTAGGAGTAAAATTTGCAACCCCGATTTTTGACGGTGCTACGGTTGATGAAATAGCTAACTATTGTAAACAGGCGGAGATTCCCTTGTACGGTCATACCTATCTTTATGATGGAGAAACCGGCGAACGCTTTCACCAAAAAGCAACAGTTGGTGTAATTTATATGATCAAATTACACCACATGGTGGATGATAAAATGCATGCCCGTTCTATCGGTCCTTATAGCTTAATAACCCAGCAGCCATTAGGTGGTAAAGCCCAATTTGGAGGACAGCGTTTTGGTGAAATGGAAGTATGGGCACTGGAAGCTTACGGGGCAGCCAACATTTTACAGGAACTGCTTACCATTAAATCCGATGATATAATTGGCCGTGCAAAAACTTACGAGTCAATCGTGAAAGGAGATAATGTTCCTAGAGCCGGTGTGCCTGAATCATTCAATGTGTTAGTACATGAGTTGAGAGGGTTGGGATTAGATTTGAAATTCGAATAGAACCACGTCAAAGGGATTTAAAGGGATTATGAGGAATCCGGTTAAATCTCATAGTGGAATAAATAATATTAATCTTGATGGAAAAATAAAATATCCTCAAAATCCATCAACATCAATTAAATCAAGGTTCTTAATATGGCAGTCAAAAAAGAAAATCGTCCGAAAGCCACGTTTTCACAAATTACAATTGGCCTTGCATCACCAGATAATATTCTCGAAAGAAGTTATGGTGAAGTACTGAAGCCTGAGACTATCAATTACCGAACATATAAACCGGAGCGGGATGGTTTATTCTGCGAAAGAATTTTTGGGCCTGTAAAAGATTATGAATGCGCCTGCGGCAAATACAAACGTATCCGTTACAAAGGAATCGTTTGCGACCGCTGCGGTGTAGAAGTCACAGAGAAAAAAGTGCGGCGTGAAAGAATGGGACACATCAAGTTGGTGGTGCCGGTCGTTCATATCTGGTATTTTAAATCATTGCCTAACAAGATCGGTTATTTGTTAGGTGTAAGTTCTAAAAAACTCGAAACCATTGTTTATTATGAAAGATTTGTAGTAATCCAATCCGGTATTCGTGCGGATAAAGGACAAAATTTCGGTGATCTGCTGACCGAAGAAGAATATCTTGAAATATTAGATACGCTTCCGAAAGATAATCAGTACCTGCCGGATGATGATCCCAATAAGTTTATTGCGAAAATGGGGGCAGAAGCAGTTCATGATCTTTTAGCAAGAATTGACCTGGATCAGCTTTCATTTGATCTGAGGAATGCTGCTGCTACTGAAACATCTCAACAACGTAAGGCAGATGCTTTGAAAAGATTGAGTGTTGTCGAAGCATTCAGGGAGGCCAATACAAGAATTACAAACCGTCCGGAATGGATGGTCATGCAATACATTCCGGTCATCCCGCCTGAATTGCGTCCTTTAGTGCCGCTGGATGGCGGACGTTTTGCGTCTTCTGATCTGAATGATTTGTATCGCCGGGTAATCATTCGTAATAATCGTTTGAAAAGATTATTAGAGATCAAAGCGCCTGAGGTGATCCTGCGTAATGAAAAACGTATGCTGCAGGAAGCTGTGGATTCATTGTTTGATAATTCAAGGAAATCAAACGCTGTAAAAGCTGAAGGTGGGCGTGCCTTAAAATCTTTAAGTGATGTATTGAAAGGAAAGCAAGGACGTTTCCGTCAGAATTTGTTAGGTAAACGTGTTGATTACTCCGGTCGTTCTGTAATCGTTGTAGGTCCTGAATTAAAATTACACGAATGTGGGTTACCAAAAGATATGGCGGCCGAATTATTCAAACCTTTTATCATTCGTAAACTGATTGAAAGAGGAATTGTAAAAACGGTTAAAAGCGCCAGGAAGCTGGTTGATAAAAAAGAAGCAGTGGTTTGGGATATCCTTGAAAATATTTTGAAAGGACATCCGATCATGTTGAATCGTGCCCCGACATTACACCGCTTATCAATACAGGCATTTCAGCCTAAGCTGATTGAAGGAAAGGCGATTCAACTGCATCCATTGGTTTGTACAGCATTCAATGCTGACTTTGATGGCGACCAAATGGCTGTGCATGTTCCATTAAGTAATGCTGCCGTGCTGGAAGCACAATTGCTGATGCTCGCTTCTCATAATATTTTAAACCCACAGAACGGAACTCCGATCACCCTTCCTTCACAGGACATGGTGTTAGGCCTTTATTATATCACAAAAGGGAAGAGAAGCACCTCAACTGAAAAAGTGCGTGGTGAAGGAAAAATATTTTATTCTGCCGATGAAGTGATCATTGCATACAATGAAGGCGTGGTTGATCTTCATGCTTTCATAAAAGTAAAAACAAATATCCGTAACCAGGACGGATTGCTGGAACATAAACTCATCGAAACCACGGTGGGCCGTGTAATATTTAATCAATTCGTTCCGGCAGAAGTTGGGTTTGTAAATGCTTTATTGACCAAGAAAAATCTTCGGGAAATCATTGGAGATATTATCAGGATCACCAATGTTCCCAAGACAGCAAAATTTCTTGATGATATCAAGCAATTAGGATTCCGTACAGCGTTCCAGGGAGGTTTGTCATTTAATATTAATGACCTGATTATCCCTGATATCAAAGAAGAACTGCTGGAAAATGCGAAATCAGAAGTGGATGAAGTATGGGATAACTATAATATGGGGCTTATCACTAACAACGAAAGATATAATCAGATTGTTGACATCTGGAGCCGTGTGGACACCCGAATTACAGAAACATTAATCCGTGAATTGAGTAATGATAAGCAAGGATTCAATTCCGTGTATATGATGCTGGACTCCGGAGCCCGTGGTTCTAAACAGCAAATCAAACAGCTGGCCGGAATCAGGGGGCTGATGGCAAAACCAAGAAAGAGTGGTTCTACCGGAAGTGAGATTATTGAAAACCCGATCTTGTCCAACTTTAAAGGCGGATTGAATGTATTGGATTATTTTATTTCAACGCACGGTGCCCGCAAAGGTTTAGCTGATACTGCTTTGAAAACAGCCGATGCCGGTTATCTCACACGCCGTTTGGTGGATGTTTCGCAAGACATGGTTATTACAGAAGAAGATTGCGGTACATTGAGAGGAATCGCTATTTCAGCATTAAAAGATAATGAAGATATAATTGAACCACTATCTGATAGGATTACAGGACGTACTTCATTGCATGATGTATATGATCCGCAAAGCGATGAACTGATAATTGCAGCCGGTGAAGAAGTTACTGCAGACCTGGCTAAGAAAATTGAGGAAGCCGGAATTGAAACTGTTGATATTCGTTCTGTACTTACCTGCGAAAGCAAGCGGGGCGTATGCGTAAAATGTTATGGTAAAAATCTTGCTTCGGGAAATATAGTTCAGAAGGGTGATGCCGTTGGAATTATTGCAGCGCAATCAATTGGTGAACCGGGAACTCAGTTAACCTTGCGTACTTTCCACGTTGGTGGTGTAGCAGGATCTGCAGCAGTTGAATCTACTTTAACGGCAAAGTTTGATGGTGTAATTCATTTTGATGGATTGCGTACTGTTACAATTGAAAATAATGAGGGCGTGAAAGTTCAGGTGGTAATCGGCCGAACCGGTGAAGTCCGAATTGTTGATAACAAGAATGATCGTTTATTAATTACCAACAACATACCTTACGGAGCTACACTGGCAGTGAAAGACGGGCAAAAAGTGAACAAGGGTGATGTGATTTGCACCTGGGATCCATTCAATAATGTGATCATTTCTGAGATTAATGGTAAATTGAAATTTGAAAACGTCATTGAAGGTGTCACATTCCGGGAAGAAGCTGATGAGCAAACGGGCCATAGGGAAAAAGTAGTAATTGAAACCCGTGATAAAACCAAGATACCTTCGATTATAGTAGAAGGGAAAGAACATAAATCTTACAACCTGCCTACAGGTAGCCATATCATCATGGAAGAAGCGGATGATATAAAAGCCGGCCAGGTAATTGTAAAAATTCCCCGTGTATTAGGAAAACTGAGAGATATAACCGGTGGCCTGCCTCGAGTTACTGAATTGTTTGAAGCAAGAAATCCAAGCAATCCCGCTATTGTTTCTGAAATTGACGGTGTGGTTTCCATGGGTGCTATCAAAAGAGGTAACCGGGAGATTATCATCGAAGCAAAAGATGGTGTTCAGAAAAAATATCTTGTGCCTTTGACCCGCCAGATACTTGCTCAGGATGGCGACTTTGTGAAAGCAGGCTCGCCTTTAAGTGACGGGCAAATTGCACCCGGCGATATTCTTTCAATCAAAGGCCCATTTGCAGTTCAGGAATACGTGGTGAATGAAATCCAGGAAGTATATCGTTTGCAGGGCGTAAAAATCAATGATAAACATATCGAAGTTATCGTTCGCCAGATGATGCGCAAGTTATCCATAGTGGATCCGGGTGATACCAAATTCCTTGAAGATGATATGGTGGATAAATTTGAATTTGTTGAAGAAAACGATTTCATCTTTGATAAAAAAGTAGTGACGGAAATTGGTGATTCTTCAAAATTGCGTGCAGGACAAATAGTAAGCCTTCGTGAATTGAGAGAAGAAAATTCCCTGTTGCGCAGGAATGATAAAAAACTCGTAGAGTATCGTGATGCAAGGCCTGCCACATCAGCACCTACATTACTCGGAATTACCAAGGCTTCCCTGGGGGTAACCAGTTGGATATCGGCGGCCTCATTCCAGGAAACTACCAAGGTTCTAAGCTCGGCAGCAATACAGGGTAAGACTGATGAAATGCTGGGATTGAAAGAGAATGTGATCACAGGCCATCCTATTCCTGCAGGTACCGGTTTGCGAGAGTTTGAAAATATGATCGTTGGAAGTAAAGAAGAATACGAATTATTGCAGACTACCAAAGAAGCTATGGCTTTTGATGAAGAAGAATAATTATACGATCATCACCAGTAATAAAATATATTCAAGGAGCCGGGTAGGCTCCTTTTATTTTTTATACCAGTATAAGAAAAGGATGTCTGTTAAGGCTTTCATAAAGTAAATTGAAGTCCTATATTTGCCCGCCCTTTCATTATTAATTTGCAAAAAAGTACGGATGAAGAATTTTTTATTGGTACTTAACCTGGTATTACTTGGAGCTGTAGGCTATCTTTTTTATTTACAATTTGGTTCCAAAAAAACCGGTAATACATTTAGTAGCTCGCAGGATGGAAAAGATGTTGTGGTGGCTCCTAATTCTTTTCGTATCGCATATTTTGATATGGATTCTGTTGAGAAGAACTTTCAGATGGTTAAGGAAGTCAAGGAGGAATTGAATAAAAAAGAAGATGCTATGAATAGCGAAGTGGACATGCTGGGGCGTAGCTACCAGAAGAAAGCTAACGATTACCAGGCAAAGGCACAGTCCATGACACAATCACAATCAGAATCAGCTACCCAGGATTTATTACAGATGCAGGATCAGATCAAGAACCGTCGCCAGTCACTCAGCCAGGAATATAATGATCTGGTGACCCGTAAAATGGCTGATGTAAGATTGAAGATCGAAGAATTTTTAAAGAATTATAATAAGGACAAAGGGTATTCCTACATTATCTCCTACGAGCCGGGATTATTTTATTACAAAGACACCATCTATAACATCACTAATGATGTGGTGCAGGGGTTGAATGGGATGTATAAAGGGAAGAATTAAAAATTAGGAACTTAGCAAACGTCTTTTCTGGTATAGAAAAGACGTATTGTTTTAATGGAATTCGAATTAACCCGATTTGCCTTATCTTGAATCCCAAACCAATTGCAATGACTGAATCCCAAACTTCATTCAAACAATCTCTCGGGTTGGTAGATGCTACCATGATCGTGGCAGGCTCCATGATCGGCTCCGGTATTTTTATTGTCAGTTCTGATATTACCCGGCATGTAGGCAGCGCCGGCTGGCTGATTTTTGTATGGTTAATTACAGGGTTTATGACCATCACTGCCGCCGTGAGCTACGGTGAATTGAGCGGTATGTTTCCTAAGGCCGGCGGACAATACGTGTTTCTGAAAGAAGCATTCAATCCATTAGCCGGGTTTTTATACGGCTGGAGTTTGTTTGCCGTAATACAAACGGCAACCATTGCAGCTGTAGGAGTTGCCTTTGCTAGATTCACTGCTTATTTTATTCCGGAAGTAGGTGAGAGTAACCTCCTCGTAAATCTCGGGTTTATAAAAATTTCTGCAGCACAACTGCTCGCTATAGCCTTGATTATTTTTCTTACATATACTAATACA
Source organism: Bacteroidota bacterium (assembly GCA_018266555.1). Taxonomy (GTDB): domain Bacteria; phylum Bacteroidota; class Bacteroidia; order Chitinophagales; family Chitinophagaceae; genus UTBCD1. Next base: position 15,859 of record JAFEAF010000028.1, read on the forward strand.
AAAGGTATCAAAGGCGGAAAAATTATTCAAACAACTTTTACCACTGCAAAACTGTTAGCCTTGTTTGGGCTTATCATTTTTGGATTTCTCTTGGTAAAACACAGTTTCTGGCATGAGAACTGGCAGACCGGTTTCACACAGGCACAAGACCTTGGCGTGGATGGGCAGGGAAAAGTAGCCACGACCTGGAAACCTATTTCCACTGCTGTATTAATTGGCGCCATTGCTGCGAGCATGACGGGATCAATCTTCAGCAGCGATGCATGGAATAATGTTACGTTTATTGCAGGTGAAATAAAAAACCCAAAACGAAATATCGGGCTGGCGCTTTTTCTCGGAACTTTTATTGTGACTATAATTTATATCGCCACAAACCTGATGTACCTGAATGTGCTTCCGTTACAACAAATAGCTTTTGCTCCCAATGACCGGGTAGCGGTAGTAGCCTCACAAGAATTTTTAGGAGAATCGGGTACTAAAATCATTGCAGCATTGATTATGGTATCCACTTTTGGCTGTAACAATGGTTTGATACTTGCCGGCGCCAGGGTATATTATGCTATGGCAAAGGATCGTTTATTTTTCAAAAAAACCGGTGAGTTGAATAAATTCTCCGTGCCTGAATACGGATTATGGATACAATGTATTGTTGCGTGCCTGCTTTGCCTTAGCGGTAGTTATGGTGATTTGCTGACGATGATTTCATTTGTTGTTGTCATATTTTATGTTCTTACTATAATTGGCATCTTTGTATTAAGAAAAAAGATGCCTGATGCAGAACGCCCGTACAAGGCTTTTGGTTTCCCGGTTTTGCCAATCACATATATAATCCTTGCTATTGCCTTCTGTATTGGATTGGTATATGCATCGCCCACCTATTCGCTTTGGGGTTTGGGAATAGTCCTGATCGGCATACCACTTTATTTTATCGCAATTGCTGCGCAAAAAAAATAAATCCCCGAATTTTGCAGCATGACAGATTTTAAAAAATTATTTGATTCATTTGTTTCATTGAAAACAGGAGTCATTGGGGATGTGATGCTGGACACTTATATATGGGGAAAGGTGGATCGTATTTCTCCGGAAGCTCCTGTACCCGTTGTATCCCTGGATCAGAAGGAGTACCGCATAGGCGGGGCAGGAAATGTAGCATTGAATTGTCATTCGCTCGGTTCACAGGTTTTTATTTTATCAGTAACGGGGGATGATGCAGATGGTTTATTGCTGGAAGAGCTGTTTACCGAAAGCCAGATTGACACATCATATATGGTGAAGAGCAACAATAGAATCACGACGAACAAAACAAGAATAATCAGCCGCAACCAGCAAATGATGCGCCTGGATTCAGAAGTGATTCATGACCTCTGCATTAAAGATGAAAACGAGTTGCTGGAAAAAATAAAATCATTTATCGGGATCGAAGACCCCGATATTATGATTTTTGAAGATTATAATAAAGGCATATTAACGGAACGGGTTATCCGTGAAGCAATCGGTTTATGCAGGCAGGCCGGAATAGTAACTGCCATTGATCCGAAACGGAAAAATTTTTTTTCATACACACATGCGGATATTTTCAAGCCAAATTTGAAAGAAGTAAAAGAAGCGTTGAATCTTTTATTTGATGAGGTACATCAACCCATGCTGGAAAATATTCATAGAGAATTGGAAAGAATTCTACATCATCATATTTCATTTATCACCCTTTCTGAAAAGGGTGTCTTTTATCAACAGGAAGGAAGATCCGGTATCATTCCTTCACACCGTAGAAGTATTGCTGATGTATCTGGCGCCGGGGATACAGTTATTGCTGTTGCCTCGCTGTTGTATGCTGCTACAAAAAATATTCACCTGATGGCGGAAGTAGCTAATATTGCCGGCGGGCTGGTTTGTGAAGAAGTTGGCACTGTGGCAATAAATAAAGAAAAGCTGCTGAATGAATGTGCATTGCTATTGTCCTGATTCTTTTTTCATATCCTGCATTGTTTTACCTAAAATGTTATTAAAGTTTACGAAAACTTCAAAAAATATTTTGATAGCGGCAAAAATGAGAATGAAAATTTTACCTGCGCCAAAAGTTAAAAACATACTTCCTAATATTACAGTGACTTGTTGGACAAAAATTCTGCCATAAGGCTGAAACATTAACAGCATTAAAGGCGCAGTGCGATAAACCCCGGGGCGTATAAAATTCCAAAATAGGTCAAACCCATAACTAATAAAAAAGCCGAGCAGCATATAAAGCAGATCACCCTTAAAATAGGAAGGCCAATGCAGGAAAAACTCAAAGAATCCAATATGAAATTGATTGCCGATACCTGAAACGCCAATAAAAATCCCTGTTTGTATAGCGACAAACATTCCATAGTGAACCAGGAAGAAAAACATAAAAAACAGGCCCGAGACAGTTTGGACACTGCCTTTGTTATACCATGTATCAGTTCTCCTTACTAATGTAACTATTCCCATTTTTACCAGTGTAAAAAAACCAACAATGACAGTTTCCAGGGCATATACCATGAATACTTCAATGGGACTCCATTCCCAAAACCACACACCAACTACCGGTAGCAAGTTGGCTGCAATCAGGAAAAAGTCAGATTTTGTCAGTTTTCTTTTGTACATAGGTCTAAAAATATTAATTCCAATATCAAAATAAAAATTTAAATCACTAATAAAATACCCTAAGCAGGACATAGAAACGAGAAATGGATTAAAGCCCGGAGAGTTGTCAGGAATTTATACTTCTCAAGTTTTCTGCCCTACATTTGCAGCCATGCAAAAATATGCTGTCATTGTAGCAGGTGGCTCAGGTATCAGAATGGGGGGAGAAGTACCCAAGCAATTTCAATTGCTTAAAGACAAACCCGTATTATGGCACACCCTTCATGCGTTTATTGATGCCTATGATGATGTACAAATCATTTTGGTGTTACCGGAAAATCATGTGGAGCGGGGCAGGGAGATTGCAAGCCAGTTTCCCACACACCGGATCAGGATTACAACCGGTGGTGAAACAAGATTTCAATCTGTAAAAAACGGGTTGCGGCTGGTGGATAGTCATTCGCTTGTGTTTGTTCATGATGGCGTACGATGTTTGGTTACACCACAGCTTATTCGACGCTGTGGTGAGGCAGCACTTGAAAAGGACAATGCTATCCCGGCTGTTGCAGCAATAGAAACAGTACGTATTCAGACCAATGATGGAAATATGCCTATTGATCGTAATAAAGTACGGGTGATACAAACTCCGCAAACATTTTTCAGTAATGTAATTAAGCAGGCTTTTGAACAGCCCTATGAAGAATCTTTTACCGATGAAGCAAGTGTAGTGGAAAAAATGGGAGTCAAAATTAATCTTATTGAGGGAGAACGAATAAATATTAAAATTACCACTCCAATTGACCTTGTCGTGGCGGCTAAGATTTTAGAACAGAAAAAATAGAAAAGATGTTCGCCAATCAAAATTTTACATTTATACCGGCTAAAAAGTTTGTTCCTGCCATCGGGAAATAATAATTATTTACAGAAAGCTGCCCTCCCGAGATGTAATTATAAGTATAGCCAGAGGGTTCGTAATTTTTATTAAAGACATTATTTATTTGTAATACCAGGTTTATTTTTTTTAGCCATTTGTGCTGGAAAGTATAAATCACCCTTGCATCTTCAACAAAAAAGGGATCCAATGTTCGATCTTCATGTTGTGTGTTATCTAAAAATTGTTTGCTTACATACTTGCCCAGCAAACTGATTTCAAAATTTTGAAACGGTAAAAACGCAATAGTAGCTCCACCGGTTACTGAAGGAGATAAAGCAATATCTGTAGAGTGATAATTATTTATTTTTTGCCCGCCATTATCATAGTCATCAATGTATTCAGAAAAATTCAAAACCTTATTCCGGCTTAAGGTTAAATTAACAGTTGCGTTGAACCATGAATTTGGTTTTACACCGCCCTGGAGTTCAATTCCAGCCCGGTAACTTTTGGGAATATTTGTTCTTGTATAAGATCCCACATCATTTATTTTGCCTGTGAGTATTAATTGATCTTTATATCGCATGAAATAGAAAGTAGCACTCCAGTTATAGATTTTCCCTGAATGTTCTACACCTAACTCCCAATCATGAAGCGTTTCCGGTTTGGGCTGTTGGTTTTGGTTGGCTTCAAAATCATCACGGTTGGGCTCGTGTCTTCCGATGCTGTAAGAAAAATATCCTTTCCACCTGTTTTTATTATAGCTGATGCCTGCTTTGGGATTAAAAAAATTGAAATTATTTTTTATGAATAAGGAAGGATTATCATCAAACCCATCAATATTATATTTTACATGGCGATATTGAAGATCGTAAAAATAATTCCAGTGGTCCGCAAACTTTGTTTGCACCTTCAAATAAATATTGAAGTCTTTTTTAAAAGCATCATTATCATACCATCGGTTCGGCCCGGTCAAGCCATTGGATGCCCATGCCAGGATACCATAGTGCTCACCGGTGTAGCGGGTATAACCACCTCCAAGCGTGGCTTGTGTTTTATTGTCTTTAAATTGAAACGAAAAAATATTTCCATAAAAATCATTGTTCAGCCATAATCTTCGAATGAAATCTGAAGTTTTTATTGTATCAGTTCCCCGGGTAGGATAGGGTAGATTGTAAGTTGAATAATCCTGTGCGGCCCGGTATTCTTCATAATACCCTTTTCCTTTTGTATAAAACAAAGCTGTGTTGAAAGTGATTCGTTTGTTGAGCGTTTGATCAAAAAAAAGCTGGTAATGATTTTGATTGTAATTATCCGTTTCATTTGGGTAAGGACCATTCGGATCTTCCAAACCGGCATAATTAATTCTTCGTTTCCCGGATTTTAAATCTGCTTCGGATATTCCGTACCATGCCTGGTATGTTTTTTCTTTTCCTGTAAAAATATTGAAACGGAGGGAAGATTTTTTACTGATATAAGCCGTGCTGAAATAAAGTGATTTCAGATTACTGCTGGCCCGGTCAATGTATCCATCGCTTGTAATATTTGATACACGAAAATCGGCAGTGAAATGACCGCCGATCAATCCTGTTCCTGCTTTCAATGTATTTTTCCAGCTATTAAATGAACCATAGCTGTTATTTAATTCTAAGTATTTATGTTCATTAATTTCATTGGTACTGAAATTGATACTGGCGCCAAAAGCTCCTGCTCCGTTTGAAGAAGTTCCCACACCTCTTTGTATTTGTATGCTATTAACTGAAGAAGCGAAATCGGGCAGATCAACAAAATAACTGATCTGTGATTCTGCATCATTGTAAGGAATCCCGTTCAATGTGACATTAATCCTGGTTCCATCTGTTCCCCGGATACGAATCCCGGTGTAGCCAATCCCCGTTCCCGCATCTGAATTGACTACCACTGATGGCGTTTGATTCAGGATAAATGGGATGTCTTGCCCTAAATTATTTTTTTCAATTTCCTTTTTAGATAAATTGGTTTTGGTAAAAGGAGCATTTGCAGTAGCCCGAACAGCTTTCACTTCAACAGGCGCTAACAAATAAAAACTGTCTTTAGCGGCTTCTGATTGCTGATTTTGTTGAGCTTTTATAGAAGTACAACAAATAATGAAATAACCCAAAATTGCAATCCTCTTCATTTTTTTAATTTTTAGATTTAAAAGAATGAGAGGGAAATGCTGTGGAGAAAAGAATTGAGAAACATCCTTCCCTGCGCAGGCATTACCCTGATCAGGTTCTACGGGTTTGATCTCAGACTCATCCTGCTTATGCCAGGAAAAGACACCCCGGGAAACGCTGAAACTTCTAAGGCTTTCTCATCGAAAGCAAAAGAACTGCTGCAAAGGTATAATAGAAAAATGATATCAACGCTGTAACTTTTCTACTACCGGTTTCGTATAATACAAAAACCAGCAATATGAAGAATATAATTTTATCGTTTTTGCTTATATCCGTTTTCAGCAATGTATCTTTTAGCCAAAAAATAATTAATGATGCCAATGCCGAAAAAAGGGCTGTAACCAGTTTTCACGGAATTGATGTGGCAACAGGAATTATATTAACCCTGACAAAGGGAAACTCTGAGGAAGTGGCGGTTAGCGCATCAGAAGCACAATACAGGGATAAGATCGTAACTGAAGTGGTCAATGGTATTCTGAAAATCCATTACCAGACAAAAACAGGAGCCATCAATCGCCATAATCAAACGAAAGGATTGAGGGCCTATGTTTCATACACAACAATAGACATTTTGCATGTGAGTACCGGCGCCAAAGTGAACATTGATGGGAAACTCGAATCGCCTTCGCTGGACTTACATGCCAGTACAGGAGGTTTGATAAATGGAGAGATTAATATTGGTACATTGAAAGTGGTTCAAAGTACGGGTTCAAAAATCACACTGAACGGGAAAGTAGGTGAGCTAGTGGCAACCGGAAGTACCGGAAGTAAATTTATGGGTGAAAATTTAAGTACCAATTCATGCAAAGCTGAAATGAACACAGGGGCCGGGATTTATATCACTGTAGATAAACAATTAAATGTAAAAGCTAATACCGGTGGTTATATAAAGTATAAAGGGAATGCGAGTATAAGCGAAGTCAAATTGGATACCGGGGGAAGAGTTTCTAAAATTTAAAGAAATATGTTATGGAATGAGCCATAAAATTTTCGAGCTATTATACCAACAGGCGATGAAAATTTATGACGAATTCCCTGCCCGCCCGGTTTGGCGGGTAAGTAACAAATAAAACAATAAAAAATATACACATGAAAAAAGTCTTCAGTTTCATCCTGGCTACGGCAATTGTAACTATTTCTGCAGCTCAGGAAATCGTAAACGATGCAAATGCAGAAAAAAGAAATGTAACAAGTTTTCATGGAATTCAGGTTTCTAATGCGTTTGATGTGTACCTGACACAGGGTAATGAGGATGCCGTTGCAGTCAGCGCTTCTGAAGTTAAGTTCAGGGATAAAATAAATACGGAAGTAAAAAACGGTATTCTTTATATCAGTTATGAAAATGGGTTGCATTTTAATAGTGGTAAAATGAAGTTGAAAGCTTATGTTTCTTTTAAAAACCTGGATGATATAAAAGCCGGAGGTGCCTGCGATTTGTTTGTGGTCGGGAAAATAAATACAGATGAGTTGCGGATTAATCTTTCCGGCGCCAGTGATATGAAAGAAGGAGAATTGAATGTGAAAAAATTAATGGTTAGTTTGAGTGGTGCATCAGATATGAAAATAAGCGGGAATACCGCACAACTGAAAATAGATGCCAGTGGTGCAAGTGATTTTAAAGCGTATAACCTAATTACTGATTTTTGCGATGCGGAAGCTTCAGGTGCAAGCAGCATTCAAATTACCGTCAACAAAGAATTATCTGTAAAAGCCTCAGGTGCCAGCGATGTACATTATAAAGGAGAGGCCATCATTAGGGAATTAAAAACCGGTGGCGCAAGTAGCGTTTCAAAAAAGTCATAACTATAAAGGGTATAGCCGGTATAGCCGTTACAATTTTTTGTAGCGGCTTTTTTCTTTGGAATCAAACCAATATACGGCTATCTTTGCGCCTACATCGCGAAGTAGAGCAGCGGTAGCTCGACGGGCTCATAACCCGTAGGTCGGAGGTTCGATCCCTCCCTTCGCAACAGAAACTCCGCCTAATGGCGGAGTTGGAATTTAAAGAAGATTTGTGAGTTATGTTGCTCATATCCGCCGGTTGGCGGACGGAGGTTCGATCCTCCCTTCGCAACAGAAACTCCGCCTAATGGCGGAGTTGGAATTTAAA
>JAFEAF010000029.1 GCA_018266555.1 Bacteroidota bacterium
CCGTAAAAAGTAACTTTCTCGGCAGGTTTTAATCCTTCGCTTTCAATGAAATAACCTGTTTGCACAAACATACCCGCAGAGCCACAGGCAGGGTCAAACACAATGCCGTGGTCGGGTTCAATTACATTTACAATGGTTTGCACCAAACTCATAGGCGTAAAAAACTCTCCGCCTTCCTGTGCTCCGGTCATCGCAAATTTGTTGAGGAAGTATTCGTAAATCTTCCCGAATAAATCGCCTTCGGCTTTTTGCAACACTTCTTTATTGAAAATGCGGAGCAGCTCCCGCAACAGGTCTTTACTGAAAATGGAAAAGTTTTTGGGCAAAACGCCATTAAGGTTTTCGTATTCCTCTTCAATCAGTTTCATGGCATTGTCAATGGCTTCGCCAGTGTCGGCACTTTCGGGCAATGAAACCAAATAATCAAACTGTGACTTTTCGGGTAAGAACATTGCATTGCGTTCCTCAAAATCCTTTTTAGTCACAGGTCGTCTGCCCCGTTGCGGATGCACGGGCAAGTCTTTCTCCACTTCAATTTTTACTTTTTGAAAACGGTTGAAGGCGTGTCGTAAAAATATCAATCCCAAAACAGGCATAGAGTATTCCGAAGCAGTCAGTTTACTGTTCGCTCTGAGTTGGTCTGCGGCTCTCCACAGTTCGGCTTCTAATTTTCTGAGCTGTTTTCCTTGCATTTGGTCTTTTATATATACTTAAAGAGCCAAATTTAGGGCTTCTACCCGCAGAGCTGAAACAAAAACAGCATTAAATGATATTTATATCTGCCAAATCTATCCTCATACCCCGACATCATTCACCGGTTCCAACCAGGTGTTTTCGTTGATTTGCGGATTGCAGATGATCGAGAGATGTGAAAACCAACTGTCGGGAGCAGCTCCGTGCCAATGTTCTACATTCGGAGCAATTTCAACAATATCACCCGTAACAATTTTTCTGGCAGGTTTTCCTCTTTCCTGATAATATCCTTCACCACCAACCACAATCAGGATTTGTCCGCCTGTGTGGCTGTGCCAGTTGTTCCGGCAACCCGGTTCAAAGGTTACATTGCTGATAGGTACGTTCAAATCTTTGTTGGATGTAAGCGGTGCTAACCACGATTTGCCTGAGAAGTATTGAGCATATCCTGTATTCTCTTCTCCTAAAGGGAAGTCGCTGATTTTTGGGATGTTTGTTTCCATAGTATTTTCTTTTTGAGTTGTTAAATCAGTTTTTGAATGGCAGGCAGTAAAAAGGAAAATACTTCAAATAGTTACTACAAATATTGAAATTGTATTTCATAATATTTCCAAAATCATATTCTAAGGTATCTGAAATTGTACTGATTTATTTCTTTCATTTTGTGGGCACAAAGTTCAATATTTTAGAAATTGTTGGCTTTATGTGTATTACTGAAATTTTTACCAATTTTACTGAATTCTTTTTTTTGTAAAATTTGAACTGATTACAAATAAACCTGATATGCCCAGGTTTTTGAAAGTGGATACTGACTCTGATTATGAGAATTATGTGAGATACAAAAACATGCATCCATTAGTGTGTGATTCCATATGAAGCCGTTACTCCTATTCACAACAGCCTGAACCAATACGAGGTGTATGCCTTGTTTTTGTTGGAGAACAACATTGATGAGCTGAACTATGGAATGGGAAAATATGATTTCCAGGCGGGCACACTAATCACTGTTGCACAGGGGCAAACAGGTGGCAGAGAAGATGATGGAAATACATTTGAAATAAAGGGTTGGGCTTAACTTTTTCATCCGGACTTATTGCGTTGCACTGCATTGGAAAATAAGATGGAGCAATTTTCCTTTTTCTCTTTTCAGATTATTGAAGCCTTGTTTATGGCAGAAGAAGAAAGAGAAACGCTAAAATGTTGTTTTGAGCTGTTGAAAGATGAATTGAAAAATGAAGATAAAACCAATCAGGAAAAAATAATTGTCAGTTTACTGGAAGTCATTCTGAATTATTGTTTGCGTTTTTACAATCGACAGTTTACAACCAGAAAGATTGAAAATAGTAATGTCTTAACTCGTTTTGAACAAACATTGATAGATTACTACAAAAGCAACAAACAGTTGGAACAAGGTATTCCGTCAGTAAAATACTGTTCCGAGCAATTATTCCTTTCTACCAATTACTTTGGGGATTTAGTAAAAAAAGAAACCGGAAATTCTCCCAATCATTTCATACACGCTTTTATTATAGATAAAGCCAAAAGTATTTTGATGGCAAATCGTTCCATTGGCGACACAGCCTTTAATTTAGGCTTTGCTTCTCAGCAGGCATTTAGACGGTTTTTCAAATTACAAACTGAGCAAACTCCCCTGGAATATATTAATTCAAAAAGCCTATGATGGCATTTTAGAACTTTAAAGCAGTTCAAAATTTGCTTAATACATATTAAAATTCAAAGAATTTTTTCTTCCAAGCTCCGTATTTGAATTGAAATAATTTTTAAACGACATTTGAGCTGATGCTGAATAGCCCCCGGATGGGTAGATAGGCAAGGTTGAAAGTTTTCTTATCTGTTATGAAGTTACTAAACAGGGAAATGAACAACAATCATATTGCCACATGAACGATAATAATTAAATTTGTGCAGAACAATTTTTATTTATGGCAGAAACAGTAGCGGCTCCATTGACCGCAAAAGATTTTCAAACCGACCAGGAAGTGCGCTGGTGCCCCGGCTGTGGTGATTATTCCATTTTAGCACAGGTGCAAAAAGTGATGCCCACATTGGGTATTCCGAGAGAAAACATTGTAATCATATCCGGTATCGGTTGCAGCAGCCGGTTCCCGTATTACATGAATACGTATGGAATGCACTCCATTCATGGCAGGGCTACAGCTATTGCCAGTGGATTGAAAGCATCACGGCCTGAACTGAGTATATGGATTGTAACCGGCGATGGCGATGGATTAAGTATTGGCGGTAATCACACCATTCATTTATTGCGCAGGAATTTTGATGTGAATGTACTTTTGTTTAACAACCAAATCTATGGTTTGACGAAAGGACAGTATTCTCCTACTTCAGAAGAAAATAAAATCACCAAGTCCACACCATTTGGAAGTATTGATCATCCGTTTAATCCGCTTGCGCTGGCCCGTGGAGCTGATGCTACATTTATTGCGAGAAGCATGGACAGGGACCCGAAACATTTACAAGCCATGCTGCTTCGTTCATACAAACACAGGGGTGCATCTTTTCTTGAGATTTACCAGAACTGCAATATATTTAATGACGGTGCATTTGAAATATTTACAGAGAAAGGAACTAAGGCAGAAGAAACATTGTTTTTGGAGCAAGGTCAGCCCTTGATCTTTGGAGCTAACCGGGATAAAGGAATCAAGTTGGATGGTTTTACTCCTGTAATTGTGAACCTGAACGAAGGGCATAGCAAAGACGAATTATGGATACATGATGAATTTGATATGTACAAAGCGCAAATACTCACCCGAATGTTTGATGATCCGAAAATTGCAGGGCATTTACCAAGACCGTTCGGGGTATTTTATGAAACCGAACGTACCTGCTATGAAGATGCGATGGCAAAACAAATTGAGGAGGCGCAGGCAAAAAGGCAGGCTGACCTGGATAAATTACTTCGTGGTAATGAAGTATGGACGATTAATTGAAAATCAAAAAAAATCAAAATATCAGAAAGCGTTTCAGAAATGAGACGCTTTTTTTGTGAAATCATACATCATTCAGGTTGAAAAAACCCGCAACATTATTTTTTTTTCTCAACTAAAATTTTTTTTGTGGATCTAAAAAAATTGCATGGAAGAAACTTGAAGCAACACAAATAACAATGTACATTAGCTCACAAACCAACTGAAACAATTGAAAACAGGAAAATATATTTTTCTTTTACTTCCAACGTTACTTTATTTGAGTGCCTGTAAAAAAGAAATACTTCCGGCTCCTCCAGCACCTGTAAATATTTATCCGCCAGTCAAACCGGGTTTCATGGTGGTGGGTTATTTTCCATCGTACAGGTATGTGAATGAATATCCCGATCGAATGTTCCGCATGTGTGATGTGGTGAACTATGCATTTGCAAATATTACTGCTGCTGGTACTTCCATTATTTCTGATATTCCAAAATTTGATTCTGTATATCAAAAAGCAAAAGCCAATGGAGCGATGGTCTTTCTTTCTATTGCCGGAGATCCTACTTTATTTGCATCCATGAGCAGCACCTCCGGAGGCAGAAATATTTTTATACAGGACATCATGCAAAAAGTACGGCAAAATCATTTGGATGGAATTGATATTGACTGGGAATATCCGCATAGTAATGATGGTACCGGGCAGACATTTAGTTTATTGATGAAGCAGCTTTCCGATTCATTGCATGTAGATGGAAAATATTTTTTGACTGCTGCCATTACACCCGGGAAATATGCTGGAAGTATTCGGGATGGTATCGGCAATGATGTATTTCAATATGCCGATTGGTTTAATGTGATGGCGTATGATGATTTTTCTACCAACCCGGCAAATCTTTATCAACAGCATAGCCCATTTTCCTTAGCCACAACTTCTTTTGATTACTGGATCAACACCCGCGGAATGCCAAAAGATAAATGCCTGCTTGGTATTCCCATTTATGGACGGCCATCAGGGATGACACAAACCGGTACTGTGTTAACCTATAAAACAATCCTGCAGCAAGGCGGTAGCCCAATGTCAGATTCTGCTATTGTTTCTGCCGGAGGTTTTTCAAATTATACTATTTATTATAATGGGCAGCCAACAGTAAAAAAGAAAGCAGCATATGCCCGTTCTGTCGGCGGTGGTATTATGTTTTGGGAAATAGGACAGGATGCTGATGATGATCGTTCATTGATCAAAGCCGCATGTGATACTTTGGGAATTAATTATAATTAGGAATTATCCGTGTATTGTGTTTCACTTAGCTTGAATGTTTTCAAAATTTGCCATTGCCCGCCGCCTATTTGTTCAATCAAAGAAATTTTATTAAAGGGTAACAATTCCGGTAATTTACTTTTTTGAATCTCTACAAAAATTTCATTGGTGCAATTTGAATTTCCCGGGTGCATCAGGGTGATATGCGGTTTTTGATGACGAACAGCTATCCTTAAACCAGTCAACATCCGTAGGCGAAGATGATGAAATACGTTATTGATTCCTTCCGCCGGGAACAGAACACCTGTATAGTCAAACTTTTTACACTTCCGAAATGTATGGTTATGGCATCTTCATTAAGTTATTGCAGGTTATTCAGAACTTCTGACATGTTTTCAATTTCATCTTCACGTCAAAAGGTAACATTACTTTCAATTAAGTGATATTGTAAAAGATTAAATTTCTTGAGGAAATTTTCAATTTCAATAGCAAATTCTTTATCAACAAAAATTAGTTTGTACCGGCAATTACCTTTTTTGATAGAAACTTTCAAAGTGCTATACCTTGAGCTAAAATCAAGGCGAAAAATTACTGTGTTTTAATTTTTCAAACTTTAAAAAAAAAGTCAACTGCTGCCCTCAGAAGATTTATAATTATATGCAAAGGCAAGCAGAACACCCGCCAGGCTGTATTGAATAAGATAGTAGAAGAACCACTCCATAGCTAACGAAAAAGGTATTAATCCCGTTCCGGCATAAGTATTAAGCGACATATTTATACTAAGCCATAGGCCAATAAAGAACCCATATTTAAGCCCTTCGGCTATTGTTCCTTGTTTTTTCCAGGCGCTGTAGATGAGCGTAAAAAAGAAAGCTCCCGTAACACTTGTAATTACAAATGCCCAAATTTTACTATTGATATCTTCACTGTGCAGCACCGGTCTTAGTTTCATGTATTCACTGTGAAGCAAAACATCATGAATAACATACCCACTAATACTATTGAATGTGTACACAGCCAAAAATGCGATAACAAACCTTTTTATCATAAAATAATTTTCAATTAAAGTTCGTCTGGTCGGATTAGAAAAATAAATGTCAGATAAATTAACTGGAGGTAGAGACAATGAATTTACCCTTTTTTCCCCAATTCCCTTTTCGCATTTTTCTGGATTTTTTTCTGCTTCCAGTTATACCAGGGTTTTGGTGCAGTTTTTTTTATCAGGGTATCAATGTTCCGCATACCAAATAAATTCCAAACACCATGCAGTTTGCCTGTAAGAGAAGGTTGCAATGCACGAAGGCTCATCCCAAATCCACTATCGAGGTATTCCATGTGGTGCCAGTAACCGGCCGGCATGAACAACGTGTGGCCATGTTCTAAAATAAAATCATAACCATTTGCGAGTTTTAATGCAGGAAATTTTTCATAATCAGGTTTACCGTTGTTTTGATAATACCGGGAAAAATCAGCAAGACTTAATACTTCAAACGGTTTACGGTATAAACAATGTTGTTGTTCATAAGGAAACAGCAACACTCTTTTTCTGCCTATGAACTGTGTATGCAGGATATGCGAAAGGTCAATATCGAAATGCATGTGAGTGATGGAGCCCTCTCCGCCGACAAAAAGCATTGGATATTTTTTTACAAAACCTTTCATGTACTCTTCCGGCCAGGAAAAATCTTTTACCAGTTGTGGTGCGTGATGGAAAATATTGAAAAGAAATATGCGCAACTCCACGGGACCTTTTTTTACCATATCCAGGTACTCGCCAAATTTCATATAACCATCAGCTTTGTTGATAGGAGTGTACGCATCACTTTTTACGTTGTTATAAACGCCTACTTCCTTTTCACCCACTACCTGTTTGAAATAATCCCAATTCCATTTTTCCCGGGCAGGCCAGTTTTGAGAAAGAGTTTTAATAACCACAGGAGTATTAGTCCGGTAAAAATCTTTTTTGAAATCTTCCGGGCTGATGCTGTCAACAACTGTAACCGGTTTTACGTTCATAGTATGTCCATTATTGCAATCAAGCTGAAAAATACAAATTGTGCGGCAATTACAAAGTGAGTATTGTCAATATTGACATTTCGTTATTTAAAATTATAAACCGCCGGGATTACAGCGCTTTACTTCCATATGAAGTCTATTGTTCTATTTAATTTCTGATACCAGGTGGAGTTAAATCACCCGGCGGTTTTTAAATAAATGATGTTTTTTAAAAAACATTCTTTCATGCATCATTCGGTTTCTCATAACGATTCTGTTGCGAACCCGGGGATTCATAAAATGGGTTCTTTGAAATCTATGTAGCTCCATTTTGTAATGCTTCGGGTTCCTTCGTATGAGCAATGGTTGCCGGGGCATTTCTATACCTCTTCTGAAATTCTGCTCAGTGCGAAATCTTAATAAACGCTCCCTCGGAGTTCTTTGACCTGAAGCAGTTACCGTTAATAAGCCAATTACCAGCATTACCAGGAATAATTTTTTCATACGTCAATTTTTAGATGATAAAAATAGTGAATGTTTATTTAAGACGAATGATTTCGTAGAAAGTTTAATTACCTCCGGCTATTTCTGATTAAAATAATTCTACTTGTTTAGGTAATAGCCTGAAACTCTTCCGGTGATATTTGCAACTGCCGTATTGTTCAATAGCTTTACGGTGTTCTTCAGTGCCATAGCCTTTGTTGTTGTTCCACCTGTATTGAGGAAATTCGGAGTGAATTTTTTTCATGAAATCATCCCGGCAAGTTTTTGCCAGAATACTTGCTGCAGCAATGGACATATATGTTGCATCGCCTTTAATTATGCAGTGATGGGGAGTTTTTTTATATTTTATAAAACGATTACCGTCAATAAGCAAAAGTTGCGGCTTTGTTTTTAGTTTTTCTATAGCTATATGCATAGCCTTAATGGATGCTTTCAAAATATTGATATGATCAATTTCAATATTATCTATACCGGCCACGGCAAAGGATATGGCATGGCTTTCAATAATCGTTCTTAATTCTACTCGTTGTTTTTCTGAAAGCTGCTTGGAATCATTCAATTCCGGATGTGAAAACCCTTTCGGCAAAATAACTGCCGCAGCGAATACCGGGCCTGCCAGACATCCTCTGCCGGCTTCATCACACCCTGCTTCTATCAGGTCTTTCTGGAAAAAAGGCTGTAACAGAAAAAAAATTTCTCAAAATTAAATGGTTACCGTTATATGATCACTAATAGTTTATTATCGTTCATGAATTCAGTAAATTCGTAAACCATTTTTGAAACGAAAATCATTGAATCATGTTAGATTGGTTGCGCCATCCATGGCCCTGGTATGTTTCCGGTCCGCTGATTGGATTGATGGTTCCTATGTTATTATTGCTAGGTAATAAATCATTTGGTGTTTCTTCTTCCCTGCGGCATATATGTGCCATTTGTTTCCCATCAAAAATTCCATTTTTCCAGTATCAATGGAAAAAGGAAGCCTGGAATCTTTTTTTTGTAGCAGGAATTACCGGTGGAGCATTTTTGGCTGCACATTTTTTACCTGATCCGGGGCCGGTGCATGTAAATCCTAAGCTGGTACATGAATTATCCCAATTCGGAGTTATTAATTTCAATAATCTTATGCCGGCCGATCTGTTTAACTGGAACAGTTTATTAACGGTAAGAGGAATTATCATGATTGTTGTAGGCGGTTTTCTGGTAGGTTTTGGGACCCGATATGCCGGCGGATGCACTTCAGGTCATTCGATAATGGGAATATCCAATCTGCAAATGTCGTCTGTGATTGCGACAATCTGCTTTATGATCGGGGGTTTAATCATGACAAATTTTATTCTTCCTTACATTTTACAACTTTAAAAAATGGCAAACACAGCTCGAATAAAATCTTCTTTGAAAGAAACAAATACAGACTTTGAAGTCAGATCGCTTGATACAATTTGTTTAAATGAATCTGAACTGTATCATCCGGCCTGGTACAACCTGAAATATTTTGCAGTGGGGATTGTATTCGGAATTTTTTTAGTTAAATCAGAAGTGATATCATGGTTTCGCATACAGGAAATGTTTAGGTTTCAGAGTTTTTACATGTATGGAGTAATAGGATCTGCGATAGTGACCGGAATTATCTCCATACAACTGATTAAAAAATTTAAGGTCAAAAGTATTCATGGCGAAGCCATAGACTTGCATCCCAAACCTTTTACAAAAGGACAAATATTCGGAGGGTTGATATTTGGTTTTGGATGGGCATTAACAGGAGCATGCCCGGGTCCATTGTTCGCTTTGGTCGGTAGTGGTGCTTTAGTAATAGTTGTTGCATTGAGCAGTGCAGTAGCAGGCACCTGGGTTTATGGATTGCTAAGAGACCGGTTACCACATTAAATTTTATAACAGGTGAGCGCTTTTAGAACATCTTGGTTCCCCTTTTTTCTCGCAGCAATTTTTTTTATTGCGATACTAAATAATATTTTCTATTCGCCAAAAAAAGATCCTGAAAAAAAACTTGTCATAGAAAAAGACTGGAAGGCTCCAGATATTAATTTGGTGCCTCAAACACCTGAAGGGGATTTGATCCGTTATGGCAGGGCACTTATTGTGAATACCTCAAAATATCTTGGCCCAAGAGGAATTGTTGCTCCAATTACCAATGGAATGAACTGCCAGAATTGTCACATTGAAGCAGGAATGCGTTTGCCGGTCAACTCTTTTTTTTCTGTTGCTTCTACATATCCAAGATTTCGTGAACGAAGCGGAAAAGTGGAATCTATTGTATTCAGAATTAATGATTGCCTTCAGCGAAGCCTGGATGGTAAAACAATTGACAGCCTGAGCAAAGAAATGCAAGCTATGGTAGCTTACCTGAAATGGGTTGGTAAAAACGGGATACCAAAGGAAAAATTATCTTTAACACCTGCAGAGCTTCCGTTTCTAAACAGAGCTGCAGATACTCTTAAAGGGAAAATAATTTTCCAGGAAAATTGCCAGCGTTGTCATCAGAGTAATGGACAAGGGGTTTTGTATCCTGATTCCACCGGATATTTATACCCACCACTTTGGGGTGTCAATAGTTTTAATGCAAGTGCCGGACTTTATCGAATTTCCCGTCTTGCCATCTTTATTAAGTATAATATGCCGTTTGATCAGGTTAAGAATGGGCCTAAGTTAAGTGAAGAGGACGCCTGGGATGTAGCCGCATTTATTTGTTCAAAACCACGACCGGTAAAAATATTCCCCGAAGATTGGCCAAATCCTGAATCCAAGCCAATTGATTTTCCTTTTGGTCCATATACGGATGGGTTCACTTTGCTACAACATAAATATGGCCCTTTCCTTCCTATAAAAAAAGCACACAGTGCTATTCAAAAGGCCAGCGATCATCATTAAAAAAATGCAGATACAAAAAAAATTGCATCTGCATTAATAGTCTCTAAGAATTTAATTTTATTCGGCGTAGCAATACTTGCAGCCATGTTCCTGTGCCCTGCCTACGGCCCACACCCCCGATGGTACTATTTGGATACCTGGCAGCAAACCGGATTTCCAGTCATTAAAAACTTCTTTTGCATCCATTTTCATTTGGCCGGCTAGAACTGTGCTCATCACCGTCATTGCTGCATGGCAAACGCAGAACATAACGCCACTTGCCTGCAATTCATTAATTCCAATCTGCACTTCTCCAAAACCAGGAACAGTAAAATCACCTTTCGCAGGGTTTTGAAAAGGATTCCTGGTGGAAGGCTTATTGGTTTTTGGATCATCAAATTTGAAAAATTCGCCAAACTGATATTTCTCCCATATCCTGTTTTCAAAAGCAAAAGGAATTGCATCATGACGGAGTATAACAACTATACCGCAATCTGACTCAGGAGTTTTTGTTGCAGCATTAGTTAATAAAAATACCCTCGGCCAGGCAAAAGGCAGGATTCCGTTTGGCTTTACAACATCAAAAACGATGCGATGCGTTCCCTTTACTTTCTTGAACCAGGCATCGGGATCATCGTCTGTTCCGGTTAAAAAATTATTTTCTGCATGAGTTGTAATAGGTGCGAAAGTAGCAAGGCTCATAGCAGCAGCGCCGGATGCAATGGTTCCTAAAAAACGACGGCGATCAGTAGTAGATTTTGAATCGTTGGTTGGCATAACAAATTCGTTTAATTGGTTTAAAAAAAGTTTTAGAAAAGTATGAAAAGCTACGGAAAAAAATAATCGGTCGCTAACGAATAATTTATTCTCTTAAATCATGTATTTAAAGAAAGTTCAGCGGGTATATTATAAATTATTATCAGGAAAGCCATTATGCCAGGTGCAACGGGTAATTTGAGATTACAAATCTTTGTACTTTTCGGGGTTGTCAAAGAATTTTTTAAAAAACCGCTTGTCCTAACTTTACAGCCTCATGAATCAAATAAATACGAAAAGATCATCCCGTCCTGTTGCCATCTGGCTGCTGGTGGGTGTTGGGATGATCATTATCCAGGTATTATTGGGGGGTATCACCCGTATAACTGGCTCAGGGCTTTCAATTACAGAGTGGAAACCTATTATGGGAGCAATTCCCCCGATGAATGACCATGATTGGAGCAGCGCATTTGAAAAATATAAACAAATTGCACAATTCAAATACCTCAATTCATATTTCACACTTCATGATTTCAAATTTATTTTTTTCTGGGAATGGTTTCACCGGCTATGGGCAAGATTGATAGGTGTGGTATTCATAATTCCTTTTGTTGTTTTTCTGGTTCAAAAGAGATTTAAAAAAGAAATGATCCGCCCTATGGTCATTTTGTTTTTGCTGGGTGCTGTGCAGGGATTGGTTGGCTGGATCATGGTACTGAGCGGGCTGGAAGATTCAGAAGCTTTATATGTAAGCCATTACAAACTGGCTATTCACTTTATTCTTGCATTGGGATTATTGTGTTACACTTTATGGTTTGCATTGGATTTATTGGTGCCCAAAGAACAATTAGTAGCTAATGTAACATTGAGGAAGTTTACAGGTTGGCTTATCGCTTTGTTGGTGCTGCAATTAATTTACGGCGCATTTATGGCAGGATTGAAAGCCGCTTCTGCTGCGCCTACCTGGCCTGATATAAACGGGAGTTGGTTGCCTGGAAATATTCATTCATTTGGGGAGCATCAGTTTTCGGGACTTTCATTTCTTATGGACAATCCGTTGATGGTTCAATTTATTCATCGAACACTTGCCTATATTATTACCGTATTGATTTTTGTTTGGTATAGGAAAAGCAGTAAAATAATTTCCCCGGGTTTGTTTGAAAAAACAAAATGGTTACCGCCGGTCATTGTTCTTGTACAGGTATTAGTAGGAATTTTTGTAGTGCTCCATTCAGTGCATCTGGAATATTTTTTATGGCTGGCTATTGCGCACCAGTTTGTTGCGATGATATTATTGTTGTCATTGGTATGGATGATATTTATAATCCGTAACAACAACGAAACTGTTTTTTCATAAATGGCATTTGAAAGAGCAGTCATTTATCTGTAATTTTAGTTTTAACAGTATTTAAATATGAAAGCCTGGCTGAAAGGGTTTATTCATTCTTTTCCGATCCAATTGTTATTTCTTCATTTCAGGAAATACCAGGTACTGCTGGTATTCTGGTTTATTTTATTCAGCACCATTGGAGGTACCTTCATGAAAGCATTTGGCGCTGATTCATTATTCCTGGCCCCGGAATATCTAGGTAATGTCAATTCGTTCAGCTATGCAATCGTTGGCATTGCGGTAGGAATGTTTATTATGAGTTGGAATATTGCCACATTTATTCTTTTCAGCAAACATTTTCATTTTTTAGCAGCTACCACTAACCCCTTTTTAAAATATTGCATTAATAACTTTATTATCCCTTTATTCTTCCTGGTTTATTATTTTATTCATGCCTTTGATTTTGTTCATAACAAAGGACTGATACCCGTTACAGAAATCCTCTTTTTTTCCGGTGGATTTTTGGCGGGATTGATTTTCATTCTTGCTGTTTCATTTTTATATTTTTTTCGTGCCGACCGGACAATTCTTCGCCGTATGATGCCGGTTATAAACAATCCCAAAGAATATATCAGGCCATATCATGAAGGGGAAGAAAAAAGAGAGGATAAAAGCCTGATCCGGGTTGAATGGTATTTTGAATCGCCCCGGAAACTAAGAAAGACAAGAAGTGTTTCGCACTATACGGACCAGTTCATTGAATCTATATTTAAGAGACATCATTTTGCAGCGGTACTTTCGGTATTTGCCGCATTTATTTTTTTAGTGATCATTGGTTTTTTTCTCGATTACCAGGTTTTCCAGATCCCGGCTGCTGCCAGCATCACTATCTTTTTTTCTATACTTATTGGAGTGTCAGCTGCTTTTAGTTATTTTTTACAAAGTTGGAGCATCCCATATCTTATTGCCCTGGTATTTGTGCTAAATATTTTTTATAGACTCAACTGGATTGATCCTCGCAATAAAGCTTACGGATTGGATTATGTGGATAAAGATCACCGCCCTTCCTACACCCGTGAAGGTTTACGGGCTTTATGCAGTAAAGAAAATGTTGAAGCAGACCGCCAAAACATGATTCACATTTTGGAAAACTGGAAAAAAAAGCAAAACAGTGAAAAACCGTTGATGGTTGTGATCAATACCAGCGGTGGAGGTCATCGAAGTGCAACATTCACCATGAAGGTATTGCAGCAACTGGATAGCATCACACATGGTGCTATCATGAAAAAAACATTTCTTATTACCGGCGCATCAGGAGGCATGATGGGTGCCGCATATTTCCGTGAGTTATACCTGCAACGGGAACAGGGGAAGAATATACACTTACAAGATCAGGAATATGTAGATGATATTGCAGAAGATTTGCTGAACCCTGTTTTTTCATCACTTTTTGCAAGAGACCTTATTTCGCCGGCACAAAAATTCAAAGTGGGGCCTTACAAGTATGTAAAGGATCGGGGTTATGCTTTTGAAGAAAAATTAAATTTTGATACCCGGGGATTGCTTAACAAACAAATAAAAGATTATGCTGAAGATGAAAAAAAGGCAAATATTCCCCTGATGTTTTTTAATTCTGTGGTTACCCGGGATGGGAGAAAAATGCTGATCAGTACACAACCAGTGCGTTTCATGATGCAGGGGCGTCAGGATACCACTCATATTCCTGAAATGGATCCTGATATTATTGATTTCACTTCTTTTTTTGCAAAACAGGATCCCGGTAACCTCAGGCTGCTGACAGCCCTGCGGATGAATGCTACATTTCCAATTATTCTTCCAAATGTGTGGTTACCATCCAATCCCATTATAGATGTAATGGATGCAGGCCTCCGGGATAATTATGGCCAGGAAACAGCACTCCGGTTTCTGGAATCATTTGACGATTGGATCAGCCAGAACACCAGCGGTGTATTGCTGGTTCAGATCCGTGACCGGGAAGCAGGTGGCTGGGAATCGCCATATGTATCCGATAATATCACAGATCACATCACGAAACCATTTTTACTCCTCCAGCATAACTGGTATAAAATGATGGAATTTTTTCAAAATGATATGCTGAGTTATTATGCAGAAGTGGGTAAACATAATATTTATAAAATCATTTTTCAATACGCAACCTCCAGTGAAGAAAATAAAGCGGCTTTAAATTTCCATTTAACTCAAAGTGAAAAAAATGATATTATATCATCCGTGAACAATTCTTCCAATAAAAAAAGCTTTACCAAACTGATTCACTTTATGGATAAAAATTTTTCTGATTCGCTCAGGGCTGAATAAGACGAAAGCATTTTTCTTTAATAGCAATTTTTAATTTAGCAGGAGCTTCAGCCGGCTCGCCATCGATATGAAATGGAGCTAAGTCCTTGTTGATTACAGTAAGTTGTTTTGTTTGAAAATAGATAAGACCTTTATTCTGCTTAAGGAAAGATTCGGATTGTAAACGGATTAATCCGCTGATCTGACGTAATGTATGCAGAAAAAAATTCATTTTATTTTGCCGGGTTGCAATTACGATATCCAGCAAACCGTCAGATAAACTTGCCTTCGGGGCTATTTTAAAATTATTTCCAAATTGATTGCTATTGGCAATACTGATGAAGAAAGCATCTAATTCCAGTTTCGATTTATCCAGTTCTATTATAAAGGGATGAGTTTTTGCTGAAAAGAAATTTCGTATCACCAGTTTGATATAAGTTTTTAATCCCCGTTTGGATTGTTGGGTGAAGTCATGTGCCACTTTTGCATCCAATCCCAACCCTGCCAGCATACAGGAAAATTGATTATTAAGATAAAACCCATCCGATGCAACGGTTTTTCCTTTAAAAATAATATTCAATGCTTTTAAAGGCTGCTTTGAAATTTTTGCTGCAAAAGCCAAACCATTTCCGGAGCCGCAGGGGATGATTCCAAAATTCACATCAAAATGCATCAGGCCTGCAATTACCTGGCTTACCGTACCATCTCCCCCGGCGATCACCACATCAGTGATTTCTTTTTCTTTGATTACGGGATACAAAAATGAATAATCGCCACTGGCAACAGATGGAAAAATTTCAAAATCTATACGAGTTTCTTTTGTCTTTTGAATGATTAGCTGCTCCAGGTTTTTTTTGGTCCGGGTGCCAGAAATAGGATTGATGATGTAAATAATTTTTCGGGACATGTTTCAGGGTAGCTGCAAGGTACACAAATGCACTCTTCGAATCCTCACCGCAATATTTGGATTTCGGGGAGAGACGATGGTATAAATCTTTATTTGTTTTTTACCGGCAAATATTTTTCGCAGCGTTTGTATGGGTATTATTGCTTTTAAAGTTTTTTCCCTGGAAAGCAATTGATAATCTGCTTCGTCAAAAAGCAGAAACGAATGCCACAAAATAGTATCGGGAACTGCTTCTTTATAAATGATTTCAAGGGATCCATTCTTTTTCCAATAGGCGGGTTTTATTTTCAGGGTATTGGCAGCTTCATTTTCTTTATTGCTATGGAGAATCGTTTTTTTGTTCCACTTGATTTTCCATTCATCCTGGGCATAGGTTATTTTTTGGGTGAAAAAAAGTATTGATATCAAAACAATTATTCTCATTATTTTAATCCCCGGGATATAATGACTGTTTTTATTAAATGATAGTTGCAATGATTTGATAAACATTACCACCTCAGCAAAGCACTGGCCCAGGTAAAGCCGCTGCCGAATGCTGCGAGGCAAATTAAATCTCCTTCTTTAATTTTTCCTTCTTCCCATGCTTCGCATAACGCAATGGGAATAGATGCCGCCGTGGTGTTCCCATATTTTTGAATATTACTATATACCTGGTCGTCTCTCAATCTCAATTTACGTTGTACAAATTGCGAAATCCTCAGGTTGGCCTGGTGTGGAATTAATAGTTTCAGGTCGGAAGTTTGAAATCCATTTGCATTCAATGCTTCTATTATCACCTCAGGAAATTTTTCCACGGCTACTTTAAAAACTGCAGGCCCATCCATATTGGGGAAATTCTGCGCATTGTCAATCATGGCATGGCTCATAAACATATCACCTGCTTCGCCTTCATTAAAATCCGCCAGTTTTTTTTCTTTTACCCAATGGTTGGCATGTGTACCCGGGTTATACATCGCCAGTATTTCTGCATTTGCTCCATCACTGTGCAGGTGAGTGCTTACAATTCCGGATTCTGAGTTTGACGAAGGATCATGGACGGCTTCATTGGGTTGTAATACCACAGCCCCGGCACCATCTCCAAAAATTACTGACACATTTCTGCCTCTTGTACTAAAATCCAACCCAAATGAATGTTTCTCTGCACCTACGACTAAAATATTTTTATACATCCCTGTTTTGATAAATTGATCTGCAACACTGAGTGCATACACAAAACCGCTACATTGATTACGAACATCCAAAGCGCCAATACAGTTCATTTGCATTGCCCGCTGTAACAGCACACCACATCCCGGAAAATAATAATCTGGTGAAAGTGTGGCGAAGATGATGAAATCAATATCCTGGGGGGTAATGCCGGCCCGTTTAATCGCAATTTTGGAAGCTTCCACTCCCATAGTAGTAGTCGTTTCATTCGTTCGGTCGGCAAATCTTCTTTCTTTAATGCCGGTACGCTCCTGGATCCACTCATCGCTGGTATCCATATATTTTTTAAGATCATTATTGGTTACTATATTTTCAGGAACATACATTCCTATACCGGCAATTATGGAACGTAACATAATAAGATATTTGAAAAGGTAAGTTAGGTAATGTTATCAAATAATTCAGGCCAGCCAGTTTGATAATAACTGTGAGATAATACCAATGAATAGCCCGGTATAAACTTCTACAGCAGAATGATCCGATGCAATCAGGCGAGCTGTACAACTTAATCCTGCTATCAGAATAGCAATGGTAAGATATATGGGAGAATCGAGGTACTGGGCAAACGCCAATGTCAGCATGAATACTAGCAACACCCCTGCAGCTAATGCATGCATGCTTACTTTCATATAGCTATTTATAATTAACCCGATGCTTGAGGCTAAAAAAATGGCAAAACCAAATTTTACCTGTATGGCCGGAATATCCGGAAGATTATGCCAAACATACCACATCCAGAAATACCAGATTCCGCAAACTACGTATGGAATGATGCGATCCCTTTGTGTTTTTAAATAGATCGAGTCTATAAATTTTAAAGCCTTTAACAAACCAACGGTTACCAGCGGAAAAAAAGTATACATTAAAATTGCCGAGATCAGAATTTTTGATTTGTCCCAATCACTGAAACCGGCATAAAAATAAGGCTGCACGTACAAAAGAAACCAGACCACATAAATAGGTATAAATAAAGGATGAAAAATTACCGAGATGAACCTGGCTAATAATATTAATAGTTTTGGTTGTTGAGGATTTTCGGGAATATTAATCTCTTTTAATTCATGTTTTTCATCCACTGCAAGCCGGGTAGTCATAATACTTGGTAAAATTTCCTGCAAAATAATGGATTATTAAAAAGTAATCTGATTTAGTATATTTACCCCAGAACAAAACCTTTCCTTGAAAGAACAATATTTTTATGAAACTTAACCAGCCATTTACCAAAGAAAACAGTAGCCGTTTTTTAATTATATTACTGTTATTGTGTTTTTTTCATTCTTTATCTGGCCAATCAAAATATGTTCAGAAATATTCAGGACTATCGGATTCGCTGCAGGCGGTTTATGGCATTCCTTCCGCAGTAATTTTGGGTGTCGCAATAATTGAATCAGCTTCGGGTACCAGCCGTAACTGCAGGCTGCTACATAATCATTTTGGTATTGTCGGAAAAAATAATTTGAAGAAAACAAAAGGAATTAAAAGCAGGTATAAGCAGTATCCAAACGATACCAGTTCTTATGTTGATTTTTGCCGGCTTATGTCAAAAAGGCGTTTTTATCCTAGGTTGAAAGGAAATATGAATTATAAATTATGGATTGATGCTATGAGCAAAGCAAATTATTCTGAAGTCCCCGCTATCTGGAAAGAACGAATACTATCAGCAATCCGAAAAAACAAATTATCCGCACCCAGTAAGACACATTGAACATGAACGCTAACCGACGGGTACTTCTTTTTGTGGTATATGCCACCATTATTTATCTGATAGCTTCAGTGGTCGCTGCTGCACTGGATTGGAGATGGATGCCCGCCAGGAGAATTAATCTGATTTCAGATATTACTCAACATTACCGGGTAGAGGAATCAACTGAAAATGATTCTTTGAGCAACTCTGATACAACATCCCTGCTTCCTATCGCTATACCATTAAAGGATAAAGTCAGCAATTTCAACCTGTATCATAAAGCCCATTTCATTACCAATTTCAATGTAGATACAAATTCAGTAGCACTGGAGCGGTTTATAAAAAAAATATATGAATTAAAGAATGGAATAAAAACGAAGATCCGCATTGCATATTTCGGGGACAGCATGATAGAAGGTGACCTGCTGACACAAACATTGCGAAAGCTGTTACAGCAAATGTTTGGGGGCTATGGTGTAGGTTTCGTTCCCATCACCTCGCAGGTTGCTCAATTCAGAACTACCGTAACCGATAATTATTCCGGCGGATGGCAGGAAGAAAACTTTAAAACAGATGGAGTTAAAGACCATTTGTATTTGTCGGGACATGTATTTCACGGCGATGGTGATTGGGTGCAAATGAAAGATCAAACTGTAAAAGATACAACTGCTATCCTTTTGAAAAATTTACTTTGCGGATATGTATCACACCCGGTAAATATCATGGTAAATAATTCATCTCTCGCCATACATCCGGATAAAATATTTAATTGCATTCCACTGGATAAAAGCAAAAGCACTTCTATAAAACTTTCTGTGGCAGATCCCGCCCTGCCGGTTTATGGGATTTCATTTGAATCTGAATCAGGAATTGTACTGGACAATTACTCGTTTAGGGGAATAACAGGAATTGAATTTTCAAGAATTGATTCTTCATTTTTAAGTGCAATCAATGCGGAGAATCCCTACGACCTGATCATATTTCAATACGGGGTGAATCTTTTATTCAGGCCTTATGATAAAAAATTTAATTGGTATGCAAATGCGCTTATGCCTGTTATTAAAAAAATCAAAACCTGTTTTCCTGAGAGTGATTTTTTATTGGTGAGCACCGCCGACAGAGCATTTCGTTATGGAGGCCAATATCAATCTGCTATAGGAATTGATTCACTGGTAAAGGTGCAGGCTTTACTGGCGTATGAATCAGGGAGTAGTTTTTACAACCAGTTTGAAACTATGGGGGGCACCAATTCCATTGTAGAATGGGCAGCAAAGAACCCGTCATGGGCCAATAAGGATTATGTGCATCCTAATTTCAGGGGTGCGGAAATACTGGGTCAATATTTTTTCCAGGCTATTCTGACTGATTACGAAAAATATGTTCGAAATAAGAAATAATTATGTTTGATTTTGAATCTTTTTTCAGACAGTTTTTATATGATCCGAAGAGTCCGCTTCTGTTCAATAATGGATTTTTTGTATTCTTCTTTGCCGTTTTCATGTCAGCTTATTATTTATTACGAAACAATTTTCCTGCCCGTAAATATTTATTCTGTTTCTTCTCATTATATTTTTTCTATAAGGCCAGCGGGATTTTTGTGGTGTTTGTTATTTTATCCGCCATAGTAGATTATTTTCTTTCCAACGCCATTTACAGGCAGAAAAATAAAAGAAAGAAAAAATGGTTGTTGATATGCAGTATTGTTTTCAACCTCGGGCTGCTGGTTTATTTTAAATACACCAATTTTTTTATTGCTACCTGCAATGAAATATTACAAACACATTTTAATCCCCTGAATATTTTACTTCCGGTAGGGATTTCTTTTTACACCTTTGAAAACCTGAGCTATACTATTGATGTGTACCGGGGACAATTTGTCCCGGTCAGAAAGTTTACTGATTATCTTTTGTTTCTTTCTTTTTTCCCGAAATTGGTTATGGGTCCTATTGTGCGGGCATCTGATTTTATTCCGCAGATCAATAAGCCTTTTGAAATAAGCGAAAATGATTTTGCCAAAGGATTTTATCTTATCGTTTCAGGATTATTTAAAAAGCTGATTATTTCAGATTTTATTACTCAGAATTTTGTGGACTATATTTTTGATGACCCGTCCCGTTACACCGGGCTGGAATGTTTATTTGCAGTATATGGATATGCAGTAGTTATTTATTGCGATTTCAGTGGTTATAGTGATGTTGCTATTGGGATTGCCAAATGGCTGGGCTTTACGATTCCGGTTAATTTCAAATCCCCATACCAGAGTAAAAACATTACTGAATTCTGGCGACGATGGCATATTTCACTATCTACCTGGCTTCGGGATTATCTCTACATTCCTTTTGGCGGAAACAGAAAGGGTGTAGTACGAACATATATCAACCTGATGTTGACCATGCTACTCGGTGGATTGTGGCATGGTGCCAGCTGGAATTTTATTGCCTGGGGCGGCTTGCATGGGTTGGCATTGGCATTTCATAAAATCTGGAAACAAAAAACAGAAAAACTATTCAGAACTGTTCATAATACTTTTTTTATTAACGCACTTTCGGTACTGGTTACTTTTCATTTTGTTTGTTTCTGCTGGATATTTTTCAAAGCAGCAGATTTTACCATTGCCGGAGATATGATTCACCAGATATTTCATGATTTTGATTTATCTGTTTTTGGAGCTTTCTTCAATAATTATAAGCCAGTGTTAGGATTGATGTTGCTTGCCTATTTGCTACATTCCATCCCTGATGATTTTGCGGATAAAATAACCGGGAAGCTTAAAAAATTACCTTTGGTATATTATATCGGTATTTTTTTAATGTTCGTGTTGCTTTATGGTTTTTTCAAATCATCAGAACCGGTAATGCCTATCTACCTGAGGTTTTAATTTATACCCGACTTTAAATAGTTATCATATGCTTTTCCAAATGCATCACATAAAAAAGTGGCCTGCACCTGGTAGCCGCTATTTGTAAAATGCACCCGGTCTTTATTCATCAATCCTCTTCGGAGCCATTTGTATGCCGAGCCATGTGCGCCGGTGATGCGATACATATCCCACAGCGGCAGGTTATGACGAAAACTGTATGTGGTAATTGTTGTGCAGATTTGTTTCAGCATATTGTTTGGCCTGTGTCGTTTATAGAAATCATCTGCGGGGGTAGTGATAAGTATGGAAGCATCCGGTGATGCAGTTTTCAATTTTTCAAAAAAAAGATTCATTTGCTGCATAAATAGATTTTGATACAACCCGGTTTTTTGAGCTTCATTTGTTCCAAGAGAAATGATATAAATATCTGCTTTCAATGCCGGTAGTTGTTGCCAGAATAATGTTGCCTGGTTATAACTGTCATATGTGGCTCCATTAACCCCAATGCTGTGATAAATAATTCCCGGAGTGGAATTTTCCAATGATACTCCATAAAACTCTTTCAGGCTGTCGGAAGGTATTGATACCAGGGAAAAACTATCAGCGCTATGATCCAAATCAACTTCTTTGAAAAGAGATGTATCCGTTTCATCTTTCTTGATCAGGAAGGGGGAATTGTTATTATTGGCCAGAAGCTTCCACGAAACAGAAGAACTGCCGCCGGAAAAAATCTTTAAACGATCAAAGGGTTGGATGGGATTATTATCGTTTGATTTCAAATAGAGATCAAAAGAAGCACCATTGTAGTTTGTTTGAATGCAATAACCACTGATACCTGATGCAATAGGAATTTCAGGATGTGCCAGCCGGTTGAATGTCCAACTCGTATTCGACGTACTGGTGATATCCGGTGGTGAATTAGATTGTGCTAACTGGTAAGGAAATACTAATCCCCGCCCGGAATTACCAAAAAATTGTTGCAGCTTGTTTCTGATGACAGAAGTAAAATAATCTGCTTGTATATGTGAGTCGCCGATATGAACTATTGAAACCACTCCTGTTTTATTTCTTTTTAGTGATAAAAGTTTTTGAAAAAAGGAGTTGAGATTTTTTTCATTATTGATCCGGTTGAGTGATGGGTTTGAAAGTGGAAATATTTTTGAATATATATTTTCATTTACAGGAATCGGTTGTGCAGCAATATGAATTGATTGTAAAATAAAAAGCAGAAGAGATATGCGGTAAAAAATCTTTTTCATTTCTGATCAAAGTTCTTTTCTGAGGCGGGCTACCGGAATATTTAACTGCTCCCTGTATTTGGCCACAGTGCGGCGGGCAATATTATAACCTTTTTCCTGCAGCAATTCGGTTAAGCGTTCATCACTCAGCGGTTTCTTTTTGCTTTCTGTTTCTATGACATCGCTGAGTATCTTTTTTACTTCTCTAGTAGATACTTCTTCCCCACTTTCTGTGCTTAGTGATTCACTGAAAAAAAATTTTAACCGATAGGTACCAAATTCAGTTTGTACAAACTTACTGTTGGCCACACGGCTCACGGTTGAAATATCCAACCCTGTTTTTTCTGCAATGTCTTTCAGGATCATGGGTCGTAACGATGTTTCATCTCCGGTGAGGAAAAATTCTTTTTGATGTTCCATGATGGCTGACATCGTATTGAGCAGTGTTTGTTGCCGCTGTTTGATGGCATCAATAAACCATTTGGCCGCATCAATTTTTTGTTTGATGAATAATACCGCTTCTTTTTGCCGTTTATCTTTCTTGGCTCCCCGGTCATATTCTTTAAGCATATCCCTGTAACCTTCACTGATGCGGAGTTCGGGTGCATTGCGGGAGTTTAAGGTCAATTCCAGTTTCCCATTATTGTTGAAAATAAAAAAATCGGGCACCACATAGCTTTCTGCTTTATTGATTTCACCTACGGTGCCGCCGGGTTTTGGATTCAGATGAATGATCTGCTGCATGACTTCTTTAAGACCTTCATCGGTGAGGTTCAGCCCCCGTTGGATTTTTTCATAGTGCTTTTTGGTAAACTCATCAAAATATTTTTGGATAGCAAGTATTGCAATTTGCACTTCCTTGCCTTCATCTTTTTGCCGTTGCAATTGCAGTAAAAGGCATTCCTGGAGGTTGCGGGCTCCAATTCCTGCCGGATCAAAATGCTGAATCCGGCGAATAATTGATTCAACTTCTTCTTCTGTAGCCGAAATGTTTTGACGAAAAGCAAGGTCATCAACAATGGCTGATGTTTCTCTTCTTAAATACCCGTCTTCATCTATGCTTCCTATGATATGCTCTGCAATCTTTTGTTCTTTTGAATCCAGCTTCAATAACCCCAGTTGGTTTTGTAACGTTTCATATAATCCAGTTTCATTTTTATAAGGCAATTCCTTTTTATCATCTTCTTCAGGATAGTTATCATCTTTTAATTTATAATCAGCCACATCATCGTCTCCTTCCTGTACATATTCACTGATGTCAATATTTTCATATTCATCTTCGCTGCCATCTGCTTCATCATAGCTATCTTCCTCTTCTCCGGTATCACTAAATTCATCTTTCAATTCATCAGCATTTTCATCATGTTTTTCTTCATCCAGTTCCAGTGCAGGATTTTCTTCCAGCTCTTCTTTTATCCGCTCTTCCAGGTTGGCCGTAGGTACCTGTAGCAGTTTCATCAGTTGAATCTGCTGTGGGGAAAGTTTCTGTAAAAGCTTCTGTTGTAAGTTCTGACTAAGCGACATAAATGGTATTCGTCTGGTCTTTCAATTATGGCTGAAAATTTAAAAAAACCACCATATTAGCAAAAATCACGCCGTAAATTTACAGACAAAAGAAGTAAAGATGGGGCAACGATTTGCATGCTTTCTTGTTGTGTTTCTGTTAATGTTCTGCGGAAAAATTTTTGCGCAGAAAAAAAGCCTGAAACAACCTGATATTTTCTCCCTGAAAAATGTTTTTTTAACTCCCGTAGATTCAATAAAAGCTAATAGTATCGATCCTTCTTATTTCAACAGGCATTTGACTTTTTTCTGTAAAAAAGAATTGGAAATACAAAAAGCCACTACCATACCATTACGGTTACGGCTCGGTTCGCCGGACTATGTAAATTATCTTGAGAAAAAACCAAATGCTATAAAGCCGGGATTTTAATCAGCTATATAGCTTATATATTTACAGAGTATTGTTTTAGTATTTTTTGAATCGCAGTAACCATTTTTCCCCCTTTCTCCTTTATCTGCTCTTCGGTCCACAATAAACTGACAGCCGTAGATATACATCGGCTCATCACAGCATCACTATCCGCAAAATTTTTATTAGTGTGGTGCAGTATGTTTTTTTTATAATCAGGATGTAACGAGGATAAAGTCACACCATTTTTCAAATGATCCCATTTGCGGATGTAATGCCAGTTATTATCGTACCAGTAAAAATTACCTGCTAAAATATTTTGAAACTTTAGTTCATTTACTACAGATCTTGTTATTTCTTCAGTTGGTAAAAACCAGCTTAGAAAAGTGCAACTATCCCCGGCTGGATCCGGAATACGGCGGAAAGTAATTTCCGGAATAACGGATAAAATCGTTTTCAGTTGTGCATGATTGCGGCGATTGGTTTCAAGGAAAGAATTCAGTTTCTTTATTTGCGCCAACCCTACTGCTGCATGTAATTCTGAAATCCTGTAATTATAACCAATGAAAGGATGTGTTTCAACGCCCCTGTCATTACCTTTATGATCATGTCCATGATCCGAATAGCCATCACATTTAATATATACTTCTTCTTTGTTAGTCATAACAGCACCACCTTCTCCACAGGTAATGATTTTTACAAAATCAAAAGAAAAAGTTCCGGCATCGCCGATAGTCCCTAAAAATTTTCCATTGTATGATGTGCCAATACTTTGACAGGCATCTTCCAATAAAATCAATTTATATTCCTTACAAATAGTTTGCAAAGCATCCAAATCTGCCATGCTACCGCACATGTGCACGGGCATTACGGCTTTTGTTTTTGGAGTAATTGCTTTTCTGACTGCTTCAGGATTTAACGTCAGTGTATCATCTACATCCACTAAAACAGGAACAGCGCCAACACTCAATAACGATTCAAAACTTGCTACAAAAGTAAAAGTGGGCATAATCACTTCATCACCATACCCGATTCCTAATGCGGAAAGTGCTGTAGTTAATGCGGATGTTCCGCTGGAGGTAAGCTGTGCATATTTGCTGCCAAAAGTTTTGCAGATAGCTGCCTCTAATTCTTTTGCTTTCCATATTCCATTACGGGATCCATCAAAACCGTAACGCATCAGGATACCGTTTTGCAACACATCATTCAGTTCTTTGCGTTCTTGATCCCCCCAAAGTTCAAAGCCAGGCATAGAAAAAAATTAAGGGCATAAAGATAACTAAAATGCAGTGGTAAGCTGAATTATTAAATACAGGATGTCAATTTTTTGGTTTCTTTGGTAGCCATTCCATTGGAGGAATCAATACATGTTTATTATAATAATTGTTTTGCAAACTGTCATTCCAGCCGTTGGGGTTTTTATAAAATGATTTACTGCTGAAATAAATACTGCCCTGTACATCCGGGTATTGACGTAATAGTTTGATCTGGTTTGGTAATTCATTTGGATTTTTCCACGGAGAATTTGTGGCTGGGTTTCCTGCAGCACGATATACTCCCATTCCGATATAAAGATGCCTTCCGTAACTGTGTTTGCTCCACCAATCCAGCATTTTTTCAAAATCCACCCTGTTGTTTCCTATTTCAAAATATAATTGAGGCGCTACATAATCAATCCATTTTTCTTTTAGCCATAATAAAATATTCGCATACAGGTCATCATAATTGTTTTGGCCGGAATGGCTATCGCTGCCATCGGGGTCCTGATCTTTATTGCGCCAGACACTGAAAGGAGAAACTCCAAACTGCACCCAGGGTTTTTCCTGTTTAATGGCAATACTGATTTTTTTGATGATTGAATCAACATTACTTCGCCGCCAATCATCCTTATTCAAGTTGCTTCCTGAATTTGCATAGGAAAGAGAATCAGGAAATTCTTTTCCCGTGATACGATAAGGATAAAAATAATCATCCATATGAACGGCATCCACATCATAACGGCTTACCAGATCCCGGATCACGGACACTACAAACTTTTGAGCGTTTTTATTTGCCGGGTCAAAATATTTTGTATTACCGTAGGTTATAAACCATTCGGGGTGAATTCGGGTAATATGTGCCGGGGCAATGGAAGATGAATCAATTTTGAAGTCGGCCCGGTAAGGATTGCACCAGGCATGAAATTCCATTCCTCTTTTATGTGTTTCTTCAATCATGAATTGCAACGGATCATAATATGGAGTGGGCCTTTTGCCCTGTGTGCCCGTAAGCCATTGGCTCCAGGGTTCAAATTGTGATGGATAAAAAGCATCAGCTGCAGGCCGAACCTGTACAATTACTGCATTCATTCCATTTTTTAAATGCATATCAAGCTGGCGGATGAATTCAGCTTTCTGGCTGTACACATTCACCATGCCTCTGGGCGGCCAATCCAGGTTATCCACGGTTGCGATCCAAACGCCACGAAATTCGTATTGAGGCTGTGCTGTGGAATTTTTACAATAGAATATTAAAATTATAAAACTGGTTGAAACAAATTTGGCAAAGAAACCCATGATAGGATCATTGTAAAATAATTTATGAAATTACAGGATTGATGAATATTATTTCTCCGGGAACAATCAAAATGATACACCCATATTATGCACAATTAAAATTTGATTCTTTGCGGAGAGTGAAAGATATTTTAAAAATCATTTGTTTTGTACTATGAAGCTATTGTCCGAATCCATCCGTAACTTTTGGGAAGGGTTTATTTCCTTCTATACTTCGATTTATAATGGAATGAAACGCTGGTAATATTGATCATTTTTCATTCTTTAATGTCGCCGCCAGTTTGAAAATGGTAAAGAGATGGTGTGCCTCATGCAGCAGGAAAAAATTCATCCATTGCAACACGTTCATAGTTCCATAAGTCTGATGATACCCTGTTCGGGAATAATCTTCCGGGTTAAATGTTAAAAATTTTGCTACCATATCTTTCCGGGTGCCTAGTAAATCTTTCATCACTTCATGGGAAGTTTTGCCGCAATAATCATGAAATGAGGGATCTTTTTCTGCAATATAACGGGGAAACGATGGATTATCTTCTGATAAGATTTGCTTGATACGGTCAATAAATAAATGCTGATAGGTAGTGAGGTGAACAATGAATTCAAAAACAGACCACTTACCGGCAATAGGCCGCCGGCGAATCTGTTCATCAGATAAACCGTCAATGAGATCAATCAGAGATTTATGTTGGTACTGCATTCGTGTTGAAATGGAAGAAGATATTTCCATATTGCTTTTTTAAGGTTTAATTATTGCTCCACACTTTAGTACCTTCAGAACAATTGGAGCAAATATCAATATTCTTTCTGCCTTTTAAGATCTGCGCCCTGAATTTAGTGTATTCCCTGTTTTTCCAGATATCTTTAAACGATTTTTTTTTCAGGTCGCCTAAGCGGTGCTGCGCATCTTTATCAAAACAACAGGGTGCTACCAATCCATCCCAGGTGATCACCGGGTCATGCCACAATCGCCAACAGTGATTCGCCAATTTTCCTTTGAACTCATAGGAATTTCCTTTTTTCCGGTAACGGCTGTATTTGTCAATAGATGGAATAAGATGGTTGGGGTCGTTTTCAAAATCATAAATCTGTGCCGTCTTGAACCATACATCATCCACGCCAATATCCTTCGCTAATTTTTTTACATCTTCAATCTGATGCTCATTCGGTTTCACTACCAGGAATTGAAATATTACAAATGGCGTTTTACTTTTCAGCTTTTTTTTCCATTTCATAATATTAGTAGCGCCTTCAATGACTTTGTTCAAATTTCCACCAACCCGGTATTGCTGATATACATCCTGCGTAGTCCCATCAATGGAAATAATCAAACGATCCAAGCCGCTTTCAATAGTTTTTCTTGCATTTTCATCATTCAGGTAATGCGCATTGGTAGATGTGGCGGTATAGATTTTTTTCTTGGATGCATATTGAACCATATTCAAAAATTCGGGGTTCAGGTATGGCTCGCCCTGAAAATAAAAAACAAGATAAAGGAGATCTTTAGATAATTGATCAATTGTTTCGCTGAAAAAATCTTTTTGCAACATACCTGTGGGCCGGGTAAAAGCTCTCAATCCACTGGGACATTCCGGGCAGCGCAGGTTGCAGGAAGTGGTGGGCTCAAAAGAAATGGAAATAGGGTACCCCCATTGGATTGGTTTTTTACTCCATTTGCTCAGGTAATAACTACTCAGCACTTTTGTGGCATTCCAGGCTCGCCGAAAGGTGAGTTTGGATAAAAGATTGGCGCTATCATTCCAGTTGAATCGGGACATTTGACAGTAAAGTTAAGTCCGTATCTTCAAAAAACATTTCGTGATGTTCCCGCAAAAATCATATAGTATTTTTTCCCTGGGCGATGCTGCAATCACCATTGATTTTGGCAATATTATCAACGAGAAGATAAATGACTATGTTTTGGATTTATTCCATGCATTTCAGCAGCGCCCCTTTTCCGGCATGGTTGACTTAATTCCTGCATATAGTTCTCTAAGTATTTATTATGATCCGGTAAAATTGAGAAAGTCAATTTCTCATTCTGAGACGGCATTTGAGTATATAAAAAAGGAAGTAGTAAAGTTCATAGAAAAATTCTCATGGGAAAAGCCTTTACCGGCCAAAGTAATGAAGATTCCTGTTTGTTATGATGAATATTATGCTACAGACCTGAGCCGGATTGCTGAAATAAAAAATTTAGAGAAACAGGAAATAGTTCACTTACATTACGGACAAACATACCGGGTGTATATGATTGGTTTTTTACCGGGCTTCCCATATTTAGGAACTCTGGATGAAAAAATTGCAATGCCCAGAAAACCAGAGCCACAAATGGTAAAGGCAGGAAGTGTTGCTATTGCAGGAAGACAAACAGGAATTTATCCATTGGAAAGCCCCGGAGGCTGGCATATTATTGGAAAAACACCGTTGAAAATATTTGATGCCAACCGGGAAAGCCCGTCTTTATTGAGTGCGGGTGATGTGGTTGAATTTTATCCAATAGATAAAAATGAATTTTTGAATTTATCATTATGAGCTTACGCATCGTCAAAGCGGGAGTACTGGACAGTATTCAGGACCGGGGACGCTACGGATGGCAATATCTTGGCATTAATCCTGCAGGAACGATGGATTCGTTTTCTGCAAGCATTGCTAATATACTTGTTGGAAATAATCCGGATGAAGCAACCATTGAATTACATTTTCCCGCATCTATTTTTTTATTTGAACGACCGGCATTGGTGGCGATAAGCGGAGCTGATTTTTCTGCAACGATTAACGGGGAGCCGGTTCCTGCTTCTCATGCTTTTATGGTCAATAAAAATTCTGTATTACAATTTCAGGAACCTACAAAGGGGGCAAGGGCTTATCTTGCTGTAAAAGGAGGCTTTCTGGCAGATACATGGCTTGGAAGTGTAAGTACCAATTTGAAAGCGGGAATGGGAGGCTATCAGGGAAGAGGTTTACGCAAAAACGACCAGGTATTCTTCAGGGAAGACTTAAAATATTCAACGATTCTTAGCCAAAAAGAATATATGATATTACCCTGGAAAGCCGACCTGAATTGGAATAGTAAAACTGAATATGCAAATGAATTATTTATAATACCTGGACATGAATGGGATTGGCTGATTAATGAATCAAAGAATAATTTTTTGAATACTTCATTAACTATTACGCAACAATCTGACCGGATGGGGTACAGGCTGAATAATATCCCGCTTCGCACTTTAACCAATGAAGAAATCGTTTCTTCTGCGGTAAGTTTCGGCACGGTACAATTATTACCCGGTGGCCGGCTTATTATTTTAATGGCCGATCACCAGACTACCGGCGGATATCCGAGAATTGCGCATATCATTTCTGCACATCTTCCCGGTGCGGCACAAATGAAAACAGGTGATAGCATTCGTTTCAAAATGACCGACTCAAAAACAGCAGAAGGTTTATTGATAAAACAGCAACAACATTTACTGCAACTGCAAAGTGCATGTAAGTTCCGGCTGGAAGAATATTTAAACTCATGATTATTGATCTTAACTGTGATATGGGAGAAGGGATCGGCAACGATGAAGCCATTATGCCCTTCATTACCTCTGTAAATATTGCTTGTGGTTATCATGCCGGCAACAAGGAAATCATGATAAAAACTATTAGACTTGCCCTACATTACAACGTATCCATTGGAGCCCATCCTTCCTTTTTTGACCGGGAAAATTTTGGAAGAATTGAAAAGAATCTTTCCGATTCTGAAATATTTGATCTTATTTTAAAACAGTTAAAGCTACTGGATGATCTTGCCGGAAATTATGGTACGAAACTTCACCATGTGAAACCACATGGGGCATTATATAACTTATCTGCGAATAACTCATCTGTTGCTAAAGC
Source organism: Bacteroidota bacterium (assembly GCA_018266555.1). Taxonomy (GTDB): domain Bacteria; phylum Bacteroidota; class Bacteroidia; order Chitinophagales; family Chitinophagaceae; genus UTBCD1. The sequence goes on from JAFEAF010000029.1 coordinate 30,916, forward strand.
TATTGCATCAGCAGTAAAAAATTTTGATCCGCATTTAATTTTATTCGGATTAAGCGGGAGCCAATCCATTCACCAGGCAAAAAAAATAAACCTGAAAACGGCCAGCGAAGTTTTTGCCGATCGTACTTACCGGGAAGATGGAAGCCTTACGCCTCGTTCGCAAGCCGGTGCTATGATTGAAAATGCTGAAGAAGCAGTGAAGCAGGCTTTGCAAATGATTCAAAGTAAAACAGTGAATACAATATCAGGTAAAAAAATACCGATTGATGCAGAAACAATTTGCATACATGGCGACGGGAAACACGCTGTACAGTTTGCACAGCTAATTCATGAAGCATTGAAGAAGGAAGGAATTAAACTTCAATCAAATCAGGTGTGAAAAAGAATTCTGCAATACTTGGTGCCGCTTTTCTCATGGCCACTTCAGCCATCGGCCCGGGATTTCTTACCCAAACCAGTTTGTTTACTGAGGAACTGATGGCCAGTTTCGGCTTTGTGATACTCATTTCAATCATCCTTGATGTTGGTGCCCAGTTAAATATCTGGCGCATCGTAGCAGTCAGTGAAAACAGGGCACAAGACCTTGCGAATGATTTATTACCCGGCCTTGGATTTTTTCTTGCCGCATTGATTGCGTTCGGAGGATTGATTTTTAATATCGGAAATATTGCAGGTTGTGGATTAGGCGCACAGGTATTGACAGGGGCAGAGCCCAAAACGGGAGCTGTAATCAGTTGTGTTATTGCCCTGGGAATTTTTTGGTATAAAGAAGCGGGACGAATGATGGATAATTTTACAAAGCTCCTGGGCTTTCTCATGATCGGGCTGACAGCGTATATCGCTATTTCTTCGCATCCGCCTGTAGCCGACGCATTGTACAGGACTGTGTGGCCGGAGAAAATTGATGTGATGAAAATTATTACATTGGTGGGAGGAACAGTAGGCGGTTATATTTCATTTGCCGGGGCGCATCGTTTGTTGGATGCTGGCATAAAGGGAAAACAAAATTTACCACAGATTACCCGCAGTTCCGTTACCGGAATTTTAATTACAGCCATAATGCGGTTTGTTTTATTTCTTGCAGCCTTGGGCGTAGTGTGGCAGGGTATTAAATTGCCTGTTGAAAATCCAGCAGCCGGAGTATTTTCATCTGCAGCCGGAGCAATAGGATATAAATTTTTCGGAGTTGTATTATGGAGTGCCGCTATCACTTCTGTTGTCGGGGCTTCTTACACTTCTGTCTCATTTTGGAAGACATTGCATCCTATGATTGCGAAGAATGAAAAAATATTTATTTCAGCATTTATAATTATAGCCACTATTGCTTTTATTTTCATTGGCAACCCGGTGAAACAACTTGTCGTAGCCGGAGCTATTAATGGGATTATTCTTCCAATAGCATTGATTATTATTATGATTGTTTCAGCAAAGTCGTCAATGATGAAAACATATCAGCATCCAGCCTGGCTCCGTGTCTTTGGATGGATGGTAGTAGTTGTGTTAAGCTGGATGAGCTATAAAACATTTTACCAACTGTTTAATCAATAAAATCCTCTATTTGAATTTTGTAAAAACAAAAGCCCAACCGTAGGGTGCGATTGAGCTTTGTTGTTATCATCCATCCTTGTAGCGTGTGTCCAATCAGCCGTTTAATATTTTAGATCCATTCAGATATTTTTCTGTGGGATGATATATGAAAAAGCAAGTTCCATTCTTTATGATGCTGATAATTGAAGTGCTTTCGCTTGCCGGGACTGCAGGGCAACCGAAACTGCGGCCTAAAAAGTTATTGTGACTCAGAAACCCTTTTTCTGCATAAGCAGCGCCATGCAACACAATCGTACGGGAGGCAGCTTTATCATTAAAGCCTTTATCTACCCCTTTTATTTTAAGTGATAATCCGTGCTCGCCGAAATAAGTGTTTTCGGTGATATAAAATCCAAGACTGCTTTCCAACGATTCAGGACGATTGGAAAATCGGGTGGCGTATTCACCGCCCGAATTTCGCCCATGTGCTACATAGGTATTGATTAGCAAACGGCCGTTTTTCAGATCAATAACATATAACCTTTTATTTCTTGAAGATTGACTGAAGTCACAAATGGTAAGATATTCTCCGTTGATTATTTTATGTTTATTCAACAGAAAGTTATATCCTTTCAGTGCAAAGTCAAACGCTTTTCTTGTCAAACCATAGTCTTCAAGATGGATGATATTGTACAATCCTGAAATACTTTTTATTTTTGAATGCGGATTAGTTTCTGGAATGGTCCATGAAACTGCCGGAAAAGCATTTTTGTGGTCATTATTTGTTTTTGGTATTTCAATTCCGGTATGGAGGATTGGAAAGGCTGCCAATGAAACAGACAACCAGGATGTGGATATCGATTTTAATATCTTAGTCAATCGGGTACGGTTTTTCTCCGAATTTTTTCGGAACGGATTTTCAAAACGGATTAGGGGATAAAAATATTATTGAACTTAAATAAATGCAAGCCTGTAAATACTTTTTTTAAATAATTTGCGAATAAATACGAGGCTACCGGAATTTACTTTGTGTAGTTTTACTAACAAAATACCGAAATCAGAACTTTAGCTAATGTGTGTGATCTCTCTTTGTTTGGTTACAAATTCGTTGGAATAAATTCTCAGCAATAGTGTAAAAATTGAAATGAGCAACGGCCCGAATATAAGTCCGATAAATCCAAAAAGATTCAAACCTACTATCACTCCAAATACAGTGACCAACGGATGTACGTTTCCGATCCGTTTCATCATGGTAAACCGCATTACATTATCCACCGTTCCAATAATTCCAAAACCAAAAATCAGCATAGCTACTCCCTGCCATGTTCGGTCATTGGCAAAAAAGATGATTGAAAGAGGAACATATGCCAGCGCTGCGCCTACTATTGGTAACATACCGGCAATCCAGGTAACCCCAAACCAGAAGAAAGGTTCTTTTACACCTAATATCAGGTACCCCACTAATCCCACGATTGCTTGTGCCAGGGCCACCACCGGAATTCCAACCGCATTCGATATAACCATCCTGTTTACCTCATTACCCAACCGTTTTACGTTTTCATCTTTTAATGGAATGTATTCGTATAAAGCATCTTCCATTTTTCGGCCATTCACCAGCATGAAATAGAGGATGAAATAAATAAAGAAAACTGTAGTGACCGTATTGAAGGTAGCGCCAAGTATTTTTGGAAGACTGTTTGCAATAGCGTCTCCCATTTTATTGATATTGTCATCGCTGAGGATGGTGATATCAAAGCGACGCTCCGCATTATGCACTACTTCCCGCAAAGCCTCTATCAACTCTGATGAATGTTGAATAGCATAACTGACTTTGGATGAAAGCATGTTGGCTAAAAGCCCAACCGGCAACAGAATAATAATAATAGAAGCAAACATGAGAAGCAGCGCTGTCAATCCTTTTTTCCATTTCCTTTTTTCTGTCAGGTAAAACATGATCCGGTGCAGCAATGCATAAAGCGTAATGGCTCCCAGCAGTGCCGGAATGAAAGATTGAAGTTGTAAAAATAAAACTATGGCCAGCAGCAGTATGAGAATGAGGAAAAACACCTGCCTTACCCGGTTTTGATCAATGATATTATTATTCATAATGGACAGAAAAAACTTTTCTAAAGGTATCATATCTTCACCTTCTTCCATTTGCCTTTTTTAAAATATATCCAGGCGGCAATGGCACATAATGTTTCTGCCGCAGGAATACAAATAAATATCCCTGCTATGTCTGTATGAAATCCCTGCACCAACAAATAGGCTAATGGCACCTGGAATAACCAGAATGCAAAGAAACTAATCCATGTCGGCGTTTTAGTATCTCCGGCTCCATTCAATGCCTGCATCATTACCATGCCTATGCCATAAAAAATGTAACCTGTACCAATAATGGTTAATGCCTGCGCTCCTACCTGCTGCACGGCGCTTTCTTTTGTAAAAATGCTGATGATGGGCGACGAAAAGAAAATAAATAACAGCATCACAACGGTCATGAAAACAGCATTATATTTAGCCGTAAGCCAAACACTTTTTACCGCCCGGTTCGGCTGATTGGCACCAAGATTTTGACCTACCAATGTTGCTGCAGCATTACTTAAACCCCAGGCGGGCAAAATGAAGAAGACAACATTTCGGATAGCAATTTGATATCCGGCTGATGCCTCCGTGCCTCCGGTTTCGGCTACCAACCTTGACAAAATGATCCAGCTTCCGGATGCAATTAAAAATTGAAAAGTAGCAGGCCATGCTATTTGTATCAATGTTTTCATGACCGAAAAATCAATTTTGAAATGTTCTTTTCGCAAACTGATACTGCTTTTTCCACCAAACAAACTCCGGCATTGATACAGCACTCCCATTCCTCTTCCGATAGTAGTGGCGATAGCAGCGCCTTCTAATCTAAAACCATTCCACGGACCAATGCCATAAATAAACAACGGGCATAAAATAATATTCAGCAAGCTTGCCAGCCATAAACTTCGCATGGCCATAGCGGCATCTCCTACACCACGAAAAATTCCATTGATCAAAAAAAGTAAAAGGACGGTCAAACTCCCACCCATCATAATGCGGGTGAAATGGGAACCATCTTTCACTACATCTTCATGTGCTCCCATGATTCGTAAAATATCCGGAGCAAAAATGACTCCCGCCGTACTGAGTATTACAGACACTATCAATGCCATGATCAATGATTGCATGCCTGCATGTGCAGCAGCTTCTTTATTTTTTTCGCCTGTTCTTCTTGCTACCATTGCTGTGGCGGCAGTACTCAACCCGATAGCAACAGAATAAACTATGGTGATTACAGACTCAGTAAGCCCAACTGTTTGTATAGCGGCACTGCTGTTTGGGAGGTGACCGATAAAAAAAATATCTACTACCGCAAAAACGGATTCCAAACTCAATTCAAGAATCATAGGGATTGCCAGTAAAATGATGGCAGTACGAATACTCCCTTGCGTATAGTCATGTTCCCCTCCACGGAGCGATTGTTTTATCAATGAAATAAAACGAAACAGTTTATTGCTATGTATATTACTTTGAGGCATACAGAAAATTTGAAATTATATAAAAAAGAAAAAAGATAGCAATGAAGAATTGCTAATGTCCGATTTGAAAATTTGGCCCTTTTTTACTGGGGATCGAGCCTTAACACATGATCATATTCGAAAATTGTAGAGGGCAAATATAGATAAACTTTATTCAGCTACGCACAAGACAGACAAATATTGATGAACGTAGCTTTCTTTTTGTTTGCGGCGATACTGAAGGATGAACCGGGGGTGGGGTAAAGGAATGATGGTTTTAAAAAAATGATATTCATTGTTCAGGGCAGTAAAGAAATCAAAATTTCCGGCTCCGCCTATGCAAATACAGTAGTCTGTTTTGAAACCAAAAGAAAGTTGTTTTTGAATACTGGAAACTATAAAAGGTTTTGCTGCCACCAGCAATTTTTTGTCATCATAATAATTCAGATTTACTCCATCTTTGACATATCCCAGCGGACTAATAGCTGTAATAAAATAATCCCTATAAAACTTTTTGACACCGCCATATTTTTCTAATACTTCATAAATAAATTCTGCTGATAGTTCAGAATGTTCTTTGAACGGATGATCTATGCCGCACAATTCTTTTAATTGTTTAGGAGCAGTGAAATTAATTCCCGTTACCCCGGCGCCAAAACGACCCGGATTGATACCAAAGATTATGCGTCGGGGATGGTTGTCGCTATAATATTTTTTAAAAAATATTTCTATCACTTCTATCACGGATTTATTCTGTTGTGGAAATAAAACGGCGACTCCTTTGGGTAAAAGTTTGGGAGGTTCAAGCGTTTTATAAAATTCAATGAGTTGTTCAGCGAGGATAGAAGCCATAAAAAAGACAAACCAGGTTAAAATTTAAAATATACAAACAGCCTTCCGAAATTTTTGCTGTCATTTTCGATGCGGTGATAGAGTGGTTTGATGTGTGGTTGTTGCAAAAAACGTTCAACTTTTTTCCTGAGTTGCCCGCTTCCTTTGCCGGGAATGATTTCAATCTCTTTTATTCTTTTATCAATCGCTTCTTCAAAAGCATCATGTAGCGCCCGGTCTATGGCGTTACTGTTGTTATAAATATTGTGCAGGTCCACTTTGATTCGACCCATGGTATATATTTTTTGGGGGTGTAAGTTACAGAATGAAATTTCCGATCATAATTGTATCTCAAAAAATACAATACGTTCACAACCTTAGGGAAGGTATTGAATATTAAAAACCTTGAGAAGGAGAAAAGATAATAAAGGAACATTTATTCATTCGCAGAGATAGAACAGGGAAGGCCGTTCATTTTACCTATCCGGTTATTTAAAATTCCCTTTGAATTCTTTTTTAAATCTAAGAAAATCGGGGATGGAAACATTTGCGACATACGGATTATCGGGGTGATGCAAAATATATTCCTGGTGATAGTCCTCGGCAGGGTAAAATTTTGAAAGCGCTTTTTCTTCCGTTACAATCGCACCATGATATTTTGTTTCATTCAATTTTTTGATCTCAGCATCAATGATATTTTTTTCTTTGCTATTACTGTAAAATGCAATGGAACGATATTGCGTGCCTATGTCATTTCCCTGGCGATTCAGGGTTGTAGGATCGTGGCTGGCAAGAAAAGCCTGCACTAAAGTTGGAAATGATATTTTAGAAGAATCATAAAATACCTGCACAGTTTCTGCATGGCCTGTTTCTCCTGTACTTACCTTTTCATAGTTCGGATGTTTGTCAGTGCCACCACAATAACCGGAAACCGCATCCCGCACACCTACGAGACTTTGAAATACAATTTCCGTATGCCAGAAACAGCCTTCTGAAAAATATGCTACCGATTCATGACCTGCCGGCTTCTTTGTAATACCTTCAGGAATTTTTAAATCTTTATTTTGTGATATAGCACAGCCTGAAAAAAATATGAAAGCAATGACGGCTGAAAAAATAGGTTTCATGATTGAATGTATTATTGTTTTGAACTAACGGGCGGCTTACCGCCTTCAGGAACAAAAATGAGAGCTTCAGAATTCATACAATATCTTTTGCCCGTTGGAGCCGGGCCATCATCAAAAACATGACCAAGATGTGAACCGCTTTTACTATCCACCACTTCCCATCGCTCCATACCATAGCTCATATCCTTAACTAATCGAACAGCATCCGGATTGATCGGTGCAAAAAAACTGGGCCACCCTGTTCCTGAATTGAATTTGGTATCCGAGCTAAACAACGGTTGCAAAGAAGCGGCGGAATAATAGATCCCTTTTTCATAAAAGTGATCATATTTACCGGTGCCTGCCGGTTCTGTTCCTTCCTGGCGCAAAATATAGTATTGGTCCGTTGTTAACCGCTGCTTCCATTCTGCTTCAGTAAAGTGCATAGGATATACCGTTTTGCTGGTAGCAATAGGAGGATCAGGATATTTATTTTTGGTTTTCTGGCTCATGCTGCAACTGGCACTTAACAAGCCAAAGACTGTAAAAACAAAAAAGCTAATGTATCGCATATAAAGAGATTTTAAATACTAACGGAATTGCGAATTAAAAGGATTCCGTTACGAAGGTAATATTACGGACAGCTTTGTTTTGTCAGGGCAGTGACACTACATCTAAACAAAGTTATTTTAACATTTTTGCTCATTTCAGAAAGAAAATAATCAAAGTCTAATATTTTAAAAACAGTGTTTTATCAAAAGCTGAATATCCCTATTTTTGCAGCCCTATTCCTGCTTAGCTCTCCCGATAACTATCGGGATGGTTAGAGTCCCGCATCCCGTATAGACGGGACAAATTATGCGGGATTAATCAGAGTGGCGGAAGGATAAAAAGAAATTCCTGCTTAGCTCAGTTGGTTAGAGCATCTGACTGTTAATCAGAGGGTCGCTGGTTCAAGTCCAGCAGCAGGAGCTGAACAAGCCGACATCACTCGGCTTTTTTATGTACTTCATATACATAATCTACTCTTCCGCATTTGATAAATATTATGTGGGTTATTCTAATGATCCGCAAAGAAGATTAGTAGAACATAATAACAGTCCTCATAATACCTATACGAGCAAATACAGGCCTTGGATTTTAAAAGCATATTTCATGTGTTCTGAATCAGAAGGTGAAGCAATGCGAATTGAACGGTTCATCAAAGAACAGAAAAGTAGAAAGTTGTTGGAGAAATTATGCGATCCTTCATTTATTCCTACAGGAATATTAGCTCAGTTGGTTAGAGTCCCGGACGTCCGGGATTAATCAGAGGGTCGTCCCGTAGATACGGGATCCAGCAGCAGGAGCTGAACAAGCCGACATCACTCGGCTTTTTTATTTCAAGCACCCAAACAATCCCCCCTCTTTTTCAAAACCCACATAAACGCCGTCATCTCTTAGCTCAACCGGCCAATGTTTAAGAAAGTAACCTTCGCCACTTATATTATGCCCGGATTGTAAACTGTATTTATAACGATGAATAGGGCAGACAACATTACCGAGAGCATCTACATATCCATCAGCTAAGATGCCGCCGGCATGAGGACATTTGAACGCAAAAGCAAATACAGTATCATTAAAATGTGTAAGGGATATTTTTTTACCATTTACTTCTACAATCGCCATATTATTTTCCTGCCAATCAATTTCTTTAATATGATCAAAAATTTTATGCCAGGTATAATTTTTTTCAGCCATGAAAAGTTTTCTGATGATTATACATAAATGAATCAACGAAAAAAATCAGATTTATATGGATAGCGGATTTGGTACAGGTCTTTTACTTTGTGTAACAATGAATGCCGTAATTCTTTGATATTCCTTTTTTCAATAGCGGCAATAAAAACAGAATTCCCATTTGTTTCCCGTTTCCATTTTTCTTCCAGGTCTTTCAGAATTTCTCTTTTAGTGCTTTCTTCCAGCCATTCGTCAAAGACATTTTTTTCATACAGGTCCATTTTGTTGAAAATGGTAATCACCGGTTTTTCTTCAGCCCCAATTTCACGGAGAGTTTGATTCACTACTCCCATTTGCTCTTCATAATTCGGATGAGAAATATCCACTACATGCAATAATATATCCGCTTCACGAACTTCATCCAATGTGCTTTTAAAACTTTCCACCAGGTGATGCGGTAGTTTACGAATGAAACCAACAGTGTCGCTTAGCAGAAACGGTGTGGTTTCAAAAACAACTTTTCTCGTCGTAGTATCCAGCGTGGCGAATAATTTATTTTCTGCAAATACATCACTCTTGCTCAGCAGGTTCATGATAGTGGATTTGCCGACATTGGTATATCCAACCAAAGCCACACGAATAAACTCGCCCCTCTCTTTTCTTTGAGTGAGCGATTGTTTATCTATTTCTGAAAGTTTTTTGCGGAGCAAAGAAATTTTATCCCGGACAATACGACGGTCTGTTTCTATTTCTGTTTCACCGGGGCCACGGGTTCCGATACCTCCGCCCAATCGTTCCAGATGTTTCCACATTCCCCGCAGTCTTGGAAGCAGGTACTGATATTGGGCAAGCTCTACCTGAGTTTTTGCCTGTGCTGTTTTTGCCCGGCGGGCAAAAATATCAAGGATCAAATCAGACCGGTCAATTGTTTTTACGTCCAGCGCCTTTTCAATATTGGTTATCTGTGAGCCACTAAGTTCATCGTCAAATATGGCAATACGGATATTTTTTCCTTTCAGGTACTCCCGAATCTCTTCTAACTTCCCTTTTCCGATAAATGTTTTACTGTCGGGATGTGGTAGCTTTTGTATAAAGCGTTTTACTGCAACAGCGCCGGCAGTTTCCGCCAGAAAAGCCAACTCATCTAAATATTCCTGCACCTGTTGTTCTGTTTGAATTTTATGTACCAGCCCCACCAGTACTGCCCTTTCTTGTTCCTGAAAAATATTTTTCTTATTCAACATAAGTAATAAAAATTCCACCCTGGGTGGAATAGCAAAAATAAAAAATACTCTTTGCGGGTTAATTTTTTGATAAATAATAAGCGGCACATAGAAATCATGCCGCCTTTTTAAATTCAGGAAAATATTTTTTAAAGGCCGCTCAATGTTAATCCGAAAGAATAAGGGTTTACATTAGGCCCCCTGTTTTCTTTGAATAAAGAACTCACCTGGTAGTTATAGAATAAAGTAAAATGCCCCCAACCGGCACGGGCAGTCACGACAATCCTATTTCCATTAAAAAACTTTTTACTTGCTTCCTTCTGTACATACTGGTAAATGATATTTCCCGTGCTGTTTACGAAATCTTTATTCCGGGTATGAGCATTCAATAAAGCACCGATCTTTACTCCAAGTGCCAGTTTGAAACTTTTTGCATTGTTGGCAGGATCAAAAGCATAACGCAATTCAATAGGAGCTTCGATCCAGGCCATACCGAGTTTTGTCTTTTTAAAATGTGTTGTGTCAGATTGATCAGTAAATGCAATGGAGGAAGTATTATCTTTTATACCCACATAAGTTTTATTGAAGTACATCATGTCCGAGCCAATTCCAGGCCCAATGGCAATACTAAAGTGCGGATTGGTTTTAAAGGGAAAATCAAACAAAAAATAAAAGTTGATACTTTTAGATAAACCTTTGGTATGAATCGTGTCAGGAATGCCATTCCAGCCATAGCTGCCTAACTGTATCATAAAATGATCGTTGGCCCGGCCACTAAGATCAATGGTGTTTTTTTTCTTTTCAGACGATGGATTGTTTTGTGCTAATGCAGAAATTGTAATCAATATCAATAAAGCAGGCAGTACTATTTTCTTCATATTATATTATGTAATGGGCAAAAGTATTTTCATCCCGGTTAAGAAAAGGTTAAAGAACCAATTCTTTTAAATTGCTCTAAATGCTCAGAATGCAAATATGTAAAAGTAATAATGTATTTTAAAACTTTGCGGACCTTGTTGGGATCGAACCAACGACCCTCCCGACAATCGGTCGGGATGCACAAACCTCAGTGATCTACAAAAAAGTGAACCCTG
>JAFEAF010000002.1:0-12833 GCA_018266555.1 Bacteroidota bacterium
TGTAACCCGGTTGTAATGATTTTCCAACAGGTTCCATTCGTCCTGGGGGGTAAGGTCACGATAATGTGGCACTCTTTTATAATGTGAATGAGCCACCAAATTCATAACATCTTCTTCCAGGTTGGCGCCGGTGCAGGTGATGATATCTATTTTTCCCTGGCGGATCATTTCTGCCAATGAAATTCCTAATTCGGCAGTGCTCATGGCTCCGGCAAGAGTTACCATCATTTTTCCGCCTTCCAGCAAATGTTGTTCATACCCCTTTGCAGCGTCTATCAGTGCAGCAGCATTAAAGTGGCGATAATGATGCTGGATAAAATTGGAAACTGGGCCTTTATTCATTTTATTTATTTGAACCGCTTTATATCTATCCGGAATGAATGAGACTATACGGCGGCGCAAAAATACAGTTTTGATAAAATAAAAAAACCTGTTAGTTAATCATGGTTTTGTTCAATACTGATATCAGTTTCTAATTTTTCCGTAGCAGTTGTTCTTCAAACAAATGGAAATTCATCAAACATACTTTGCACTGTCAATAGAGTTAACAATCTAATGAAATAACCCGTACTTCGAAATCCTCTTATCTCGCAGCTCAATTCAGGTTCATGTCTACTTAATGTGAGCTGACCTTTTTCCGAATACATGGAATGAAAAAATAATATTTTTTATTTGTTCAATATTTTCTTTAAAGGTAATCCCATAAATTTCATCCTATCGTACTTTCCATCTTTACTAAAGTCTAATGTTTCTCCCCCAAGTTCACCGAAGCCGCAAATAACAAGTTCATTGACATTTATTAACCGTAAGTAATAAAAATATTCACCCGTTGTACAAAATACTTTTAGCATTAATAAATGATTGTTGGTAAGAGAAAGTTCGAATTTTGAGTATTGCTCCCAGCCTTCTAATTTAAAACCATCTAGTTTGTAGGTACCTAATCGTTTGATCCATATTTTGTTTACTTTTCGGGGTATAACTTGCTGCCCTAATAATTGCCTTTTATTATTAGCATCCTGCCAGAACAGTAAATGGTAACCACGAACATTTGTAAATATAAATCTCGACTTTGTTAACCATCTTATGCTATCCCTTGTAAGAATAATTCCCGGAATAAATTCATTATTAGAAACAGGGCTGAGCCTAAAATCACCGTAAGAGGATTTGAGTACCAGTTGCTTGTTTTCTATACTAACTGTGTGAATTTCATTCGTATTAACATACATGCCAGCATTGGCATATTGTTTAACTATTGATTTTTTTTCAATCTTTGTATCCTTTTGTAGTTGTTGTTGAACGTAATCGGCTGCTGTTACTCCAGATATTTCCTGAAATTTAGCAAATGCATCTGCAACTAATTCCATCCCTCCGACTGTGTTTGCAAAGAATATAATTGCATTCTTACGTTTTAAGTCTATGGCAATGGCTGCATTTGTCAAATGATAGCTGCCAAAGTGAGAAATTATTAGACAAGAATCGTTTTTAAAAACATCCCAACCCAGGCAAGTATTTATATTTTCAATGTTATTGCTATGGCTTCTTTCAATCAGTTTTAAAGTTTCGGGTTTAATGAACCCGTTATTTTTCCCATGGTAGATCGAAATAATTTCCCGTGCAAATTTCACCATATCATCAACAGTTGAAAATAGAGCACCTGCCGGCAAATCATTTCCAGTTTTCAGCGGCATATAAATACCCGCTGTATCGTAAGTTTTACTTATATTTTTTAGTGGTGAATAATTTAAAAACCCGGAATTATTCATATCTGAAGGTTCTAAAATGTTTTTCTTAATAAAAGCCGGATAATCTTGTTTAGAAACATTAAAAATAGTATGTCCTAAAAGAGTATAACCAACATTGGAATAATGAAAAACCATGTTAGGGGGAAACGCAAGATATTCAGACTTTATATAATCAACTGTATTTGTGTAATTCTCATCACTATTCCAGATATTTAGTATAAAGTCCCGGGGTAACCCGGAAGTATGTTGAATTAAAGATTTTACTGTAATCTCTTTTATGCTAATACCCCTTGTTTGTACTTTAAATTGAGGAAGATATTCAATTAATGGCTCATTAATATTCAGTAATTTTTTTTCCTGTAATTGCATAACACCCATGGCTGTAAATACTTTTGTAATTGAACCAATTGCCATAGATGTTGAGGTTGTGAATGAAACTTTATTTTCTTTATCGGCATAACCAAAGCCTTCCTTCCAAACAGAATCCCCCAGTATTAATGCAGCACCCACTCCAACTATATTTTTTATTTGCATTTTCTCACTGATTAGAGTTTTATACTCATCTATTAATTTCGAATTGAGTGATTGGTTGCTTTGTTGTGCATGCACTAAAGTCATTGCTGACATTAAGATAATAGTGAGAAATGGAAATGCATTTCGTTTTTTCATAAATTTCGAGAGATTACTTTTTTCACTTACACAACCTGTAACGTACAGATCATAGCCTGGGTTACAATTCGTTTTCGATAAATTTTAAAAATATCCATAGCTCATGCTCGTCACGACATTCAACTGTTGGGTGGGAGATAATAACCGCAATAAAAAAATCTTTGGGCGAACTATAACACGAACCAGCTTTTAACAGCTGTCCTTGGATTAAAATCTGAATCTCTTTTCGGGGAACGTATCAAAAAGAAATTCAAGTCATCCGGACTTTATAGTGAGATTCTAATCATAAATATGTAAACTTATTGCAACAAAATAATCTAGTGAAATATAGATACTTGCCCGGAATGTATCTTTTAAGACATATTATTGAAATAAAAACCCTGTTTTGCTTCAGAGCTTGCTTTTAATTTCTTTCTGCCCGTATTGTTACTTTTTTATTTTCCCGGTATTGGTCACTTCTCCATCCGGAGTAGCGCTAAGTTTATACTTCGTTTTTTGGTTCCCGCCACCATCTGGTACGTAGTACCGTTGGTATTTGAAACTAACCTTACTTTGTAAAAATAGGCAGTAGGAAATTTTTTCCTGGCATTTTTCGTTACAGTCGGGGGCAGATGATCGAATAACAGACCCCGGACGGTTCCCAATAATTCACCTTCTAAACTGAACCAAGCCGCTGTTCTATAATCATTTTAAACAAAAATTGCTTTGAAATAATTCTGATCTTTATACCATTCTACAAAACCAGCATTGGGAAATCCCCGTTTAAAAGATTGTTGCACTTTCTGACTGATACTGGGGTCTTCAACTGCAAAAGAGCTGGCCAAAAAAGCTATCATTACAAATGATAACAACAAAAAATACTTTTTCATAGCTTTATTTTCAAATGTGAATAGTAATTAAAAAGGAAGCCCCGCATGAGGCGGGGCTTTTGTTACCACACACCAAAACTAACTCATTAAATTTTTCGTGTTGCATTATACCGTTTCCAATCAGTGTCTGCATTTGCTTTCAGTACAATTCTGGTATCTGCATTTTCAAGAGTGATGTAATAATTAGTGCCGTTATTGTTGGCAACCTCAAAAAGATCGGAAATCCAGTACCCTGAATAATCTTTTTTAAGGCTTATTTGCAAATTCATAGGCAAATCCAAAGAACTGATGTAACGGGTGAGGCCTAATAAATCTCCGTCTGCATTATAAAATGCAAAGACATGATTACCGTTGAAAGTAAAAGCTGCACGGAAATAATTTACCCCTGCGGACCAGTTTACTTCTTTGGCACTGTTAAAATCATTGCTGAATGCGGAAAGCACTTTAGGGCTTACATCTGCTGAATCAGCAAACGCACTCATGGTTCCGAGTGATACAAACATGACGAGTGATAAAAAAATCTTTTTCATGGCTTAAATTTTTATTAGTTTTTAATTTATTTTTTATTTGTATTGTTTGACGTAGCAAATATAGAATTGGTTACAGCCAGCCACAAGCCAATTATGATTAATGGATTACCATGTTAAACACCGTTAACAAAAGTTGCCGAATGTAACCGTCCGGCATTTAAATTAACCATTCATAGGCCCGATGTTCGCCTTCGTACAAAGCGGACAAAATGGTATGCGGAAAATTTGTTGTTTTGCCTTACTATTTAGATATTTGTCTAAATATACAATTATCTAATTCATCAATGAATATCATTTTTAAATCCCTGAATGATCCTACCCGCCGAAAAATACTGGAAATGCTCCAGGAAAAAGATATGACAGCCGGGGAAATAGCCGAAAAGTTCCAAATTTCATGGCCCAGTATTTCTCATCACCTCGACCTGCTGAAACAAGCAAAACTGGTAACGACTGAAAAAGAAGGCCAATTCGTATATTATTCCCTCAATACCACTGTAATGGATGAAATATTAAAATGGCTTTTACAATTCAAATCAAAAAAGAAATAAACATGAAACATTTAATGGTACTCCGCTGGATATTCATATTACTACTTTTAAGTATCCCCTGGATTTACCTGGCTACAATTTGGGAAAAATTACCAGGAAAAGTGCCT
Organism: Bacteroidota bacterium; assembly: GCA_018266555.1. Lineage (GTDB taxonomy): Bacteria > Bacteroidota > Bacteroidia > Chitinophagales > Chitinophagaceae > UTBCD1. The sequence continues at coordinate 4,466 of JAFEAF010000002.1, forward strand.
ATTCATTTTGGCCTGGATGGTTCACCCGACAAATATGGAAACAAAGACCAACTGATTTACATAACAGCTATCCTTACCATTATTGCATTAATCATATATTTTTTACTGGCAAATATTTATAAAATTGACCCAAAGCGATACGCCTCAAAACAGCAGGGAATTTTTCTGAAAATTGCAATGGCTATGATAGTCTTCATGACCGGTATCAATATTTTTGTTCTGCACTGGACATGGCAACAATATACCGGAAATATGGGAATATTTTTTGTTTTGCTGGGATTGTTATTGACTTATTTGGGAAATATCATGCATTCCATAAAACCAAATTACTTTGCGGGATTCAGATTGCCATGGACCTTAGAAAGTGATGCAAACTGGAAAGCCACACATCACTTTGCAAGCAAGATTTGGTTTGCAGGAGGAATCCTTATTACCCTATTATCATTATTTATCAAACCCTCCCTCATGTTTTTTTTAATGATGGGCACAATTCTTATCATGGTAATTATTCCTATCATATTTTCCTATCGCTTTTATAAAAAAGAAAAAGCCGGGCAAATACAATAGTATTAAATTGCCGGAGTAACCACTGATTTTGAACTACCTTGCTCATGCATATCTTTCATTTGATCATCCACAGATACTGGTGGGCAATCTCATTAGTGATTTTGTAAAGGGGAAAAAAAAATTTAAATATCCTCCCGATGTTCAAAAAGGTATCAACCTGCATCGTTCTATTGATTCTTTTACAGATACGCATGCGGCCACTAAAGAAGCAAAACTGATTTTTCACAATGCTTACCGTTTATATTCCGGCGCTTTTATAGATATTGTATATGATCATTTTCTTGCCAATGATGAAAAAGAATTTAGTGAATCCTCTTTATTTGAATTTTCAAACAGGGTATATAATACCATTGAAAAAAATATATTCATCGTGCCTGACTCATTTGCACATATATTCCCATTCATGAAAAAATATAACTGGCTTTTTCATTACAGAACAATCGGGGGTATTGAAAAAAGTTTTGGAGGCATGGCACGGAGGGCGGCCTATATCAGCGAATACGAAACTGCCTGTCGATTATTTGAAGTACACTACCAACTATTAGGAGATTGTTATCGTCAATTCTGGAACGATGTAAAACCTTTTGCACTGGACACATTTCGTTTATTATTAAACACATCTACCGATGATCCTTTTATATAAATTCCAAATGGCAATTGGATTACATTTGTAAACAATTTTTGTATGAAAAAAGTATTTCTGTTCTTTTCTATGATTTTCAGCTTTGGAGTATTGATCGCTCAGCAGGGTTCCGCTTATCCACCTCTTGATAAATCACCGATGGACATGAGTTATTTCCCGGGTAATTATCCTTTATTAAAAATACAGGGTAAAATCACAGAACCTTTGGATGCCAGGGTGATTTACAGCCGCCCCCAAAAAAGCTTCAGGACAATATTCGGTGAATTGGTAGAATATGGTAAGGTTTGGAGGTTGGGGGCCAATGAAGCAACCGAACTGGATCTTTTCAGGCATGTGCGGATCGGTGGTAAAAGACTCCCGAAAGGGCGCTACACTTTATATGCTATTCCTTATGAAAGTAAATGGACCATTATTGTAAACAAGGACACAGACACCTGGGGTGCATTCAAATATGATCCGAAAAAAGATATTGTACGAGTAGACGTTCCTGTTGAAAAAAACAGTGAAGTCACCGATGCCCTGACCATGATTTTCGAGAAAAGAGTTGATGGGGCTAACCTGGTTATTGCCTGGGATAATTTGAGGATAGCGTTACCGATCATTTTTTAAATCTGTTATATGATTCGTGTTGAAAGATATATTTTAATCTCAGCGATACTTACGATTTTATGTTCATGTAACAATAACAATAACTCAGTATCACAAAAAGATTCAGTTGCCAACAATAGAAAATTACCTCAGGAGCCATTGTACAACCGCTATGCAACCGTGGATATATCACCCATGGACATGAGCTATTTCCCTGTAAATTATCCTCAACTTAAAATGTTGGATAGCGTCAACACTCCACCGGTTATTAGATTGATTTACAGCCGGCCCCACTTGCAGGGACGTATATTGTTTCATAATCTATTAAAGTACGGAGAACCGTGGCGTCTGGGTGCTAATGAAGCAACTGAAATTCAGTTTTTCAGAGATGTAAAAATTCAAAATAAAAAAATCCCTACAGGCCGATATATTTTATACTGTATTCCTGAAGAAAAAACCTGGACAATTGTTCTGAATAGCAGCGTGGATACCTGGGGATTAAAAATTGACAGCTCTAAAGACATAGCAAAGTTTATTGTACCGGTTACAGATAAAAATATACCGGTAGAATATTTTACTATGGTGTTTGAAAAAACGGCTAGCGGGGCAAACCTGCTCATGGCATGGGCTAATCTTGTAGCTAAACTATCTATAAATTTTTAATTGCATTCGTTTTTCAAGTTATCCGCTTATATACTTTTTATACTCAAGAAATGCAAAGCTTAGCCTATTAAGAAAGCATGGTTTTAATGGGGGTATCTATACTACCTATGATTTGAAAAATAAAAAATTCCCGCTTCTATGTAAAGCGGGAATCATGATCAACTTTATTTATATGTACTCCACGATGTTTTAATCAGTCCGGGGTTCTGCTCTTTTATATTTATCTGTTTGTTCCATAACACCATTTGCATCAGATTTGACAGTATACCAGTTTTTATCATCATTCATAGAAATGTAATAGGTAATTTCATCCTGTGTAGTTAACTCTGTAACACCAAACACAGACCTCTGAGGATATTTTTTTTTCAGCTTGGTTGCAATCATTGGAGGAAGGTTTTTTTCAAAATAATACCGGATGGTTTCCAGTAAGTTACCATCACCGTCGTATCTAACCCGAACATTGATAGAGTTTTGCCAAAAGTTTGCCTGGTATTGATTATCTAAATCATTCCATACAACTTTTTCGGCATTAACGAACGTTGCATTAAAAGCTTTAAGCACTTTTTCATTTGGAGTAGTGCCTGCGCTGGCTGCAATCCCTGCAAACAAAAGCGCAGCAATAAAGAAAATTTTCATGGTTTTACTTTTTAATATTTCAAAATGAGGAATACAAGGCAAATTAGTGTGATGTATTACGTAAGGCAAGGAAAAATCTATTACCGGTATTGCAGAGCCCAATATGCTCATTGTATATAAACTGGTAAAAAAAACCGAAACCATTAAAAAGAAAAATGAAAAAACAATTTACCTGTGTGAAACATGATTTAAATCGTCCGGTAAAGAGGGTTAAGCCTTTGTTAAACAAACCCTGTGCTGGATGAGCGGTATCGGTATTATCAGGATTAAATAGTTAAAAAATGATTCGTTGATATTTCACATCTTTGCAGCTACAAACAACAAAAACAAATTATGAAACTCGCTACAAAACTTATACATGCTGGTGCCGAACCCGATCCGTCCACCGGAGCCATCATGACTCCTATTTATCAAACTTCAACTTATGTTCAATCCGCCCCGGGGAAAAACAAAGGATATGAGTATGCCCGTTCTCAAAATCCGACACGGAAAGCTTTAGAAGATGCGTTGGCAGTAATTGAAAATGGAAAACATGCCTTAGCGTTCAGCAGCGGCGTGGCAGCTACAGATGCCGTAATTAAACTATTGCAATCCGGAGACGAGGTGATAGCAGGAAATGATATGTATGGCGGAACCTACCGTTTGTTTACTAAAGTGTTTGAAAAGTTCGGAATCAAGTTTCATTATATTGACATGAGTGATGCAAACAATATTACAAAAACCATCAATGCAAATACAAAATTGATCTGGGCTGAAACCCCAACTAATCCTTTAATGAACATTTGCGATATTGCCACTATCGCAGCTATTGCAAAAAAAAGTAAACTATTAATGGTGGTTGATAATACATTTGCTTCTCCTTATTTACAAAATCCACTTGATCTCGGGGCCGATATCGTTATGCACTCCGTAACAAAATTTATCGGTGGACATAGCGATGTGATACAAGGTTGCCTCGTAATGAACAGTAGTGAGCTAAGGGAACAATTATACTTCATTCAGAAAAGCTGTGGGGCTGTGCCCGGCCCAATGGATTGTTTTTTAGTGTTGCGAGGAATCAAGACACTTCATGTCCGCATGGAGCGTCACTGCGAGAATGGAAAAAAAATTGCTCACTGGCTTCGGAATTATTCTAAAGTAGGAAAAGTGTTTTGGCCTGGTTTTGAAGATCACCCGAATCATATTATTGCCAAAAAACAAATGCGTGATTTTGGGAGCATGTTGAGTTTTACACTAAAAGATGACAGCATTGAAAATGCCATGAAGGTTTTATCATCCACAAAAATATTTTCCCTGGCAGAAAGTCTCGGTGGAGTGGAATCGCTCATTAATCATCCGGCCAGCATGACACATGCCTCCATTCCAAGAGAAGAACGGATCAAAAACGGGTTGTCGGAATCATTAATCCGGTTGAGTGTCGGTATTGAAGATGCAGACGATTTGATTGAAGATTTGAAACAGGCGATTGGATAACCCAAATATTTCAAACCCGGAGAAGTGCAAATTAAAAATGATTTAAAAGAGTTTCTAAACAAAAAAGTAGCCTACTATAATCAGCCTTCTTTTATAAATGACGATCCGGTATCCATCCCGCATTTATTCAAAAAGAAACAGGACATAGAAATTGCCGGTTTTTTTGCTGCCACGTTTGCATGGGGAAATCGCACTACTATTATTCAAAAATCAAAAGAACTGATGCAGTTGATGGATATGTCGCCTTATGATTTTTGTACCGCCCATAATCCAAAAGAATTAAAGCGATTGTTGGATTTCAAACACCGGACATTTAATGCAACCGACCTGCTGTATTTTATTGAGTTCTTTAAAACTCATTACACATCCCATAAATCTTTGGAAACAGCATTTACCAAATGGATGAAGCCCAATGATCCGACAATAGAAAATGCTTTGATCGGTTTTCATCACTATTTTTTTTCACTGGAACATATTCCTTCAAGAACAAAAAAACATATTGCCACACCGGAGAGAAACTCTTCCTGCAAAAGGCTCAACATGTTTCTCCGATGGATGGTTCGTAATGACAAGAACGGCGTTGACTTTGGTATCTGGAAAAAAATTTCTCCTGTGCAGCTCATTTGTCCTATTGATCTGCATGTGGCACGGGTTGCCAAAAGGTTGAATATTTTAAAAAGAAAACAGCCGGACTGGTTAGCGGCTCATGAGCTTACAGATTATCTGCGTACATTAGACAAGAATGATCCGGTGAAATATGATTTTGCATTATTCGGCCTTGGTGTAACCGAAAAATTTTAATGGATAATACTACATTAATACAATCGTTGAATAAAGAGCTGGAACTTGAGCTGCCGGAAAAAATCTCTTTTGAAGAAATTAAAAAAGAGCTGAGCAGTATAATAAATAACCTTATCCAAAGCGATTTTCAAAGATTGGTTTTTCTTCTTTACCGCATTGATGTCAATGAAACAAAACTGAAGAAGCTGTTGAAAGAGCATCCTGAAGAGAATGCCGGCAATATCATAACAGAACTGATAATAGAGCGGCAGCAGCAAAAAATAAAATCACGTCAACAGTTCAATCAACAGGATGAAAACATTAGTGATGATGAAAAATGGTGAAAAGAACCCGGAACGATGAAGTGAGTGACCCGCCTTCTCTGCCTTTGACAGGTACGGACGGACAAGCACAACAGGCGATGATAGTAGCAATGTCGCCGATCTCATAATTACTTTTTCCTTTCAAACATCAGTTCCTTCACCTTTTCTTTATCTTCTTTTTCTTTTTTCAAATCGAACATAGTGCCAAACACATGATCCCAGATAGTGGAGCTTACACCAAAACCATTATGCTCATTTTTATAATGATGCAGGTGGTGATTTCTCCAAAGCGGTTTCATCCATTTGAACGGCGGATTCCACGCATGAATAGCATAGTGCATACTTCCATACATTAAGTAACCAAGAATAAAACCCGGAAAAAACATGAACGCATTTTGTCTTGCAATCAGATACATTAACCCAAAAATGGCAGAAGCAATAATGATGCTTGGAACCGGCGGCATGAACAATCGCTGCCGGTCTCTTGGGTAATGATGATGATTGCCGTGCAGCGTGTAAGCAAATTTTTGTATTCGGGGATTATCACTCACCCAATGAAAAATAAAACGATGAGCGATGTACTCAAAAAATGTCCAGAAAAACATTCCACCCAAAAAAATCAATATAATTTTTGTAGTTGGATAATCCAGCTTTGCGCCGCTGTAATAAAGCATATACACAATAACCGGCAGATACATTCCCCATATCACCAATGGGTGTGTTTTGGTGAGCATTTCGAGGTAATCGCTTTTGAATAACCGTGCCTGCCCCTTATTATGAATTTTTTCAAACTTCATGCGGCAAAGATAAATTGAAATTCTTTTTTAGATTTTGAAGAGAGTATGATTTTTATCAGTTTTTCAGAAGCTGCTTAACTGTTTGAAACTGATAACCTCTTGTCTTCAGTGTATGTATTAATTCCGGTAACCGTAAATAAAACTTGTCTGTTCTTTTAGGGCCGGCACCGATATGCAATAAAAGAATAAAACCGTTGAGGCCCGAGGTATTCGATTGTTCAAAGTGAATAATTGAATTGAATATATCATTACTGGACCGGTAATTTTTCATGTCCGGAGTTGTATAATCTGCAGCATTCCGCATTCCATGTGTAAAATTAATCAACTGGTGCCCGGCATCTTTTGTCCATGCGGCAATGGAATCATTATACCATTCATAAGGTGGAATAAAATAAGGAGCTTCACTTTCTTTGATTCCAAACTTCTTCATGGTCTCAAAGGCATTGTGCAAATCATTTCTAAATTGTTCTTTTGTAATCAGCAAACTGTCCCGGTTATTCCAATCGCAATACAGCAAATGCCTGTCTGAATGTGTGGACATATAGTTTCCGTTCTTCTTTAATCCGGCAATGATCTTTTTAAAAGCCGGTTCACGATAAAAATTTCCTGTAAGGAAAAAAGAAGCTTTGATATTTTCTTTTCTTAGTGTCTTTAAAATGAAATCTCCTCCTTCACCAAACTCATCTCCGGTAAAAACAAGAGCAATATTCTTTTTTGTTGAATCTCCCCGTACAATAGCTCCGTATGAATAAGAAAAATTACTCCCTGCCGGTTGGGAAGTTTTGTTCCCTGAAGAAATTGAAGAAGCTTCTTTTGCAGCCAGTAAGTAAACTAAAGAGGCAGTGCCATCCATTGTCGGTTCATTAGAACTGTAATCACCATAATCATCATGGTACACGGCAAGATCACTCTGAAATGCTGCATACTCATCCGGCTCATGAAGCGAAATACCAATAAGATTACTATAAATACTGGTGTACACCGGACCGTCCACTAATCCACCATCAATCGGATAATTTTTTAAGTGTGTAAATGCCGAATGTGGATCAATGGGTGTATCACCATTTGCAGGTAAGCCATAAACAAAACTCGTTCCCCAGGGATTGCAACCGAACAACCAATCAATATTTGCCTGCTCCAGTTCTGAAAAACTTTTATCTCTGGTTAATTGCTGATACCAATAACATTGAATAGCAAATGACGTAGTGAGATTGTTGCTGCACCATATAAAAGGAATGGCACGATAAAAAGCGTTATGTTTTGCTTTGTTCCAAACCCGTTCAATCCCTTCTTTATAATAGCCAACAATGGTGCCCCGATCTTTTCCTTTTAATTGCTTTGCCAATTCATAATGTCCAAGATTGATAAAGGGATACCATTGATAATGTTTGGCAGTATCTTTTCCCAACCAGGGCGTAATAGGTTCTTGTTTGGCAAATTCAATTGCTTTTCTATCAAAACTTTTATCCCTTTCATGAAGGAGCTGCATATTTGCCGCAGCTAATTCCATATCATCGGTCCAGTTGTCTTCTGCATATATGTAAGGGGAGCGAACAGATGCGGTCTGGGTAACTCCTAACTTTTTATTAGCATATACATAAGCAGAAGCTGCTTTGTCTTTCAATTTTTGTGAATAAGATTTATCCCCTTTTTGAAAAATGATACTACCTAATGCAAACGCACTTGAAAATTTTCCTGCTGTGGAAGAAGTGCCAGTCGTATTGTTCATAAACTTTCCACGCTGCTGTGGCTCTCCGCTTACAAAATAGACGGGCCGTTCATATCCTTTTCCATAAAAACTATCTTCTTTCGGCATTCGCATTCCCTGGTGATCTCTGTCATCAGCTATCTGGTTGAACATCCAATCCGGCTGCGGATGCATTTTTAATAACCAATCC
>JAFEAF010000002.1:12849-28617 GCA_018266555.1 Bacteroidota bacterium
CCATTACTTCCATCCAGGCCATTTGCCTGTTTTTCATCCTTAAAAACATTTGGAAAATCCCGGTATGCAGCAAGTAAATGATACGTAGCATTTGCTGAAGTAGTAGAATACTGTAAATAATCACTGGCGTCATGCCAGCCACCTACTACATCAACAAATGTGCTGTCTTTTATTCCGGCCTTTTCTCCGTATAAAACATATCCGTCATGCGTATGGCAACTATCTTTTAAAAATGGATTAAACCCCGTTCGTTGTTGCCGCATATAGCGCAAACAAAAATCTGCTGTTCCTTTGTAAACATCTTTCCCGATTTCAAATTCTGCTGATTTAGTTTTGCCAACCTGTAGATAATAATTACCAGGCTTTTTAAATGTAGTAAAATTTAACCGGTATGTTTGTTTGAAAGGGCCATAAACTCCGAATGGCTTACCAGCAGATCCGGATGCAACCACCTTTTCTGAATTTACTTCCACCAACTCCCAACTGCTAATGGTCACCTGATTTTTACTGCACCATACGGCCACTTTAATTCCATCAGGCATATATCCCAACTGATTAATCCGTATCCATGAAGAATCATCTTCCTGTTTAACTGAGAACGCAAAAAACAGCAAACACAATGGCAATAAACGATACATAAAATAATTTTGGATTAAGGTACAAATAAGTTTCATTGTTTATTCAATCCAATCTTAAGTTTGTAATTTTAATAATGCCGGTAATCGCAATTGATCTCGGTGCTACCAAAACTGCCGCTGCTGTTTTTAATGAACAGGGTGATCTCCTCTTTTCTGAAATTCATCAGTTGAAAAAAAGAAAGGGGAAAGAAGTCGGAGCCTTGCTGCAACAACAAATAATTTCACTATTAAATAAAACTACAGAAAAGAAAATTTCGATTACGGCTATTGGTATCTGTGTACCGGGAATTGCATACGCAAAAACCGGCAAGGTTTGGTGCCCCAATATCCCTGAATGGGACGACTATCCACTATTGGAGGAGCTGCATAATTTCTTTCCTGATAAAAAAATAAAAATTGACAGTGACCGTGCTTGCTATATTTTAGGCGAAGTATGGAAAGGCAATGCAAAAAACTGCAGTGATGCTATTTTTCTTGCTGTAGGTACCGGTATTGGCGCCGGAATATTAATGAACAACCAGATATTGCGTGGATGTAATGATATTGCCGGTGCAATCGGATGGATGGGATTGGATCGCCCCTTTCATGAAAAATATATTTCCTGCGGGTGTTTTGAATATAATGCCTCCGGTGAAGGCATTGCGAAAGTGGCAAAAGAAATGATTTCAGCCGGAAAATTTAAAGAAAGTGAATTATCGAAAATAAATGTTGATCAAATTTCAGCAAGAAATGTTTTTGATGCTTTTGATAAAAATGATCCGTTTGCAAAAAAAGTAATTGAAAACGCCATTGAATGTTGGGGAATGGCAGTTGCCAATCTTGTAAGTCTTTTTAATCCTGAAAAAATAATTTTTGGCGGAGGTGTTTTTGGCCCTGCATTAAAATATCTGTATGCTATTCAAGAAGAAGCAAAAAAATGGGCACAGCCGATCAGCATAAAGCATGTTACCCTGGAAGGTTCTGCATTAGGAACTGAGGCGGGATTATATGGCGCCGCATGGCTTGCTATGAAAGATTAATTTATATTCACCCTTTATTATGTATAAATACAAACAGGTTTTTGCTGCGGCATGCATCGGAATGCTGGTATTCGGTATCATGTTCATTACACTCGGCTCTATTTTACCATCATTGGCCACTAAGTTTACGCTTGATGAAGTAAAAGCAGGAACGCTTACTTCTATATTGCCCATTGGTGTTGTGGCGGGTTCATTATTATTTGGACCAATCGTGGACCGGTATGGCTACAAAGTTTTATTAATTCTAACATCATTGCTGATCATTCCGGCATTTGAAGGGATTGCTTTTACGGAATCGCTTTTTATTTTACAAGTCTGCATTTTTGTTATCGGTTGGGGTGGTGGCATATTAAATGGAGCTACCAATGCGCTGGTTTCAGATATCAGCACCGGGCATAAAGGGGCCAGCCTGAGTTTACTCGGTGCATTTTTTGGTTTCGGCGCACTCGGAATGCCTTTTCTGCTCGGCGCCTTATCCAAACATTTTAATTATTCAGATATACTTTCTTCTGTAGGAATTCTTTTTGTGTTGGTGATTGGATTTTTTCTTATTACCAAATTTCCTGCACCGAAACAAACGCAGGGATTTCCAATTAAAGAAGGGATCAAACTGTTAAAAGACCCGGGACTATTATTGATAGGCTTATTTCTTTTTTTTCAAAGTGGTACGGAAGCGTTGGCAAACAACTGGACAACTACTTTTCTGCAAAAAGGAATAAAAATTCCCGAACAGGGATCTTTATATATTCTCACTTTGTACATAGTGGGCCTCACCGTTGCCCGGCTTGTGCTTGGTTATGTTTTGAAAATAATCTCTTCATTCCGGCTGATGCTGCTCTCGCTTATTCTTTCCCTGTTAGGTTCAATCATTTTATTAACAGCACATGATTATCCGCAATCTGTGATTGCCTATATTATATTAGGTATCGGGTTTTCTGCAGGGTTCCCTGTAATGTTGGGTTATGCCGGACAATTGTTTCCGAATTTGTCCGGAACAGCGTTTAGTATAGTATTAGTAATTGCATTGATTGGCAACACCATTGTTAATTATTTATTTGGCTTTATCTCCCACAGTTATGGCATTCACCTGTTGCCCTGGCTATTGCTGATCACTGCCGTTTGCAGAATTATTTTTTTATTCATGCTCAGAAAAAAAGTTTCTTTAAAAATAAAAATGTAAAACTATGATGGCAAAAACCTGGTTGAAGAATGCAAGAGATATTATGGATAAAATTGAAAACACACAAATGGATAATATCCAAAAAGCCGCTACAGTTATGGCCGATACCATAGAGGCCGGGCGGTGGGTACATACTTTTGGTTGCGGGCATGCTACGCTCCCGATAGAAGAAATGTATCCACGCATTGGCGGTTTTGTGGGTTTTCATCCGATGATTGAATTGCCTCTGACTTTTTTTACAAATATCGTTGGCGGTATGAGTGTACATAATTTCGTTTTCCTGGAAAGAGTGGAAGGGTATGGAACAGAAATTATGAAGGGATATAATTTTGATTCGAAAGATTGCATGTGGTTGTTTTCTCATACCGGCATCAATGCGGTAAATATTGATGTGGCTTTGGAAGCAAAGAAAAAGGGAATGAAAGTGATTGTATTCGGATCTGCAAAAGAAGCGGAAGGAAAACAGTCGAGGCATAGCAGTAAAAAAAATATTTTTGAACTGGCAGATATAGTTGTGGACACCTGTGTACCGATACAGGATGCCTGTGTGCCACTCAAAAATCATTTTGATAAAGTAGGCCCTGTTTCTACCATGGCATTTGTAACGGCAGTATGGATGACCGTGACTACTGTTGCCGAAATATTAGCTGAAAGAGGAGTAAAATTATTTATCCATCCTTCACATAATGTTCCCGGAGATACAACGGCTAAGGAACGATTAGGAGAAGCATTGGCAGAATATAAAAGACGGATTGCGGGAGTGTAACAAGGAATCAGATTTTTTGTTTCCTTTGCTCAAACTCAAACCGGAATATGAAATTAGTTTCTTACCTGAAAGATGAACAGGAATACCTTGCCGTATTGATCAATGACCTTTTGTATAATATAGATGTACTGCATCCTGATCTGCCCGGCACCATGAGTATGTTTTTAAATTATTGGGAAGACCTGCTCCCTATTGCAAAGGCAGGAGCCTCCATGCTGAAAGACGGAACAAGAAGCAGCAATAAAGCTATTCCCGTAAAAGATGTTCAACTATTATCACCTGTTCCTTTCCCGGTGTCCTGTCGGGATGGATATGCTTTTCGCCAGCATGTAGAAGCAGCAAGGAGAAACAGAAAAGTTTCCATGATTCCGGAATTTGATCAGTATCCTGTTTTTTATTTTACCAATCACCACAGCATCCAGGGGCCGGGAGAAATAAAATGTATGCCGGATCATTTTGAAAAACTGGATTTTGAACTGGAAGCAGCCATTGTGATTTGCAAACATGGCCGCAACATCAAAGCAGAAGAAGCAGACGAATATATTGGTGGGCTGATGATCATGAATGATATAAGCGCCAGAAGATTACAGATGGAAGAAATGTTATTGAATCTCGGGCCGGCAAAAGGAAAAGATTTTGCTACGGCGCTGGGTCCCTGGTTAGTGACTTTAGATGAGTTGGAAGAATTTGTTGTTCCTGCCAAAGAAAATCATGTGGGTAAAAGCTGGAATCTGAAAATGAAATGTTCTGTAAACGGTGTGCAGGTGAGTGCCGGAAATCTTGCTGATATGGACTGGACATTTGCAGAAATTATTGAAAGGGCGTCCTATGGAGTGAATTTAAATCCCGGTGATGTAATCGGCAGCGGCACCGTAGGCACCGGATGTTTTTTAGAGTTGAATGGTACAGGAAAATTAAACAATCCCGATTATGTGGAGCAATGGCTGCAACCGAATGATGTGGTAGAAATGACCATTGACAATTTAGGAATACTTTCTAATACAATTGTGGCAGAAGAAACGGAGTGGAGTATTTTGGGGAGGAAGAAGGGATGAAGTAATACTGACACAGGGTAAATAAATAATTATAGTTCATGAGCAAAATAAACATAGATAAATTGTCACTAAGACAACTAAAAACCAAATTTGAAAACAACGAATTTGCCATACCAGAAATTCAACGTCAATATGTTTGGAATAAATCAAGAGTTTGTAACCTCATGGACAGTGTTTTTAAAAACTATCCAATTGGTATTGGTTTAGTTTGGACAGCTAAGTATTCACAAGCAATCAATATTAGACCAAATAACAAAACAATTATACCCCCTTTTAATCAACGTGCAAGCCATGCTGACCTTATTATTGACGGACAACAAAGACTTTCAACCTTATATGGAGTTTTATTTGGCATCAACGAAAACCCAGAAGCAAATTCTTTTATCAATTTTAATGAACTATTTTTTGACTGTGATAAGGCATATTCAACCCGATTTCTTTTTTCAAAACGGCTTACAATTAATTCAGAAGGCTATATAAAACTTACAACCTTATTGAATACACCGCCTTCTATTCTAAAGAATAAACTAAAATTAAAAACCTGGGAAGCAAAAGAAGCAGAAAAGTGCTATGCTGCGTTTCATTCTTATAAGTTTTATCTTTTAAATTTTGAAGGTTTGGAGTATGATGATGTGCGAGAAATTTTTATACGCATCAATTCAGCTGGTATGACAGTAAGTAGAGCAGACACCTTGTTTGCAAAAGCGAGTAATGTTGAATTAAGAGATCACATGCTTAATACCAAAAGAGGGTTAAAATATGGTTATGGCAATATCACAATTGATGCACTACAAAATACGCTTGGTTTAGCTTATGGCGCAAAAAAGATTGGTAATGCCGGCTTCAATGCTTTCTTGAAAAAAATTGATGCGAATAAACAAAACATTAAAGATTTTGAAAAAATATGGAAAAAACTTCATTATGGATACATGGAAGCCGTAGATTTTTTAGTAAACATTATGAAAGTAAAACAATTGGAACTCCTGCCGTCTCAAAACATTTACTCAATTCTTTCCTATTTTTTCTTTTTAAATCAATCAAGAGCTAAACCAAATCAAATAAGAGAAATAAAAAAATGGTTTTGGCATACTGCATGTGGTGACAGGTATTCAGGTTCGGCTTTTAATCGTAATATCCCTGCTGATATTAAATTTTTTTAACGTCTTGCAAAAAGTAATGCTGCAAAATATTTAATTGGCGAAAAAATATTACCGATTGATTTTCTAAAATCTAATTACAAAAACGTTGGTGCTTCTGCTACTAAAGCCTATTTCATAATGCTTAGGAGTAAAAAACCAAAGTATCTATTAAATGGATACGAAATGCTTCTTGACAATACATCTGCAATCTCAAACCGAAAAGACAGACATCATATTTTCCCTTTTGCTTTTCTTAAACGGAGAAATGTAAACCTAAAATGGATTAATTCAATTGTTAATATTTGTTATTAGGAATCAGACGAAAATCAATCAATAAGTGACAAAGATCCGAAAGATTACTTAGAGGAATACAAACGACTTAAGCATTTTAGTGCCGTTATGAAAAGCCACCTGATACCATATGATAAGCGAAGTCCGGTATGGGAAAGGGACATTAAAAAATCATTTGTTGATTTTATTAATAAAAGAGGGATATTAATTGTAACTGAAATAGAAAGATTAGCTGCTGCCAAAATATTTGATAAACTTGACACGATAAAACGAATATAGTTGAATACATCAAGTTTTAATCTCCAATCCCGTCTTGTTTTGTAACCCACGAAACAATAACACCACTTCTAAACCTAATACGACAGGAAGCTCATTTAAATACTGAAATCATCTATGCGGTTTTTTATTCTGCATTGCAGATACCCTATCCCTCCCCTTCTTTCATGTCCCCACGAAACGAAAACAATACTTCTAAACTTTGGGAAATAACAAGCTTGTTAATAACCGGATATTATCTTTAAAGGTTTTTGATTTATCAGCTTCGCTTACCAACTCTTATTAGTATCCAAATAACATTGGAAATGCAAGCAAAAAAACATACACCAATACCTTCCGAAAATATTCTCTGTTAAGCAGGAACTCATGATATTTGCATCAAATAATTTCGCATCATGTTTCTTGATTTGAAAACAATCACTACCGTAGAACGGCAACATTATCTGCAGCATGTCATCGCTCCCCGCCCTATTTGTTTTGCTTCTACTATTGATAAAGCCGGCAATGTGAACCTGAGCCCTTTCAGTTTTTTCAATATGTTTTCCAGCAATCCGCCCATTCTTATTTTCTCTCCTTCCCGAAGAGTGAGGAATAATACAACCAAGCATACGCTGCATAATGTAATGGAAGTTCCGGAAGTAGTGATCAACATGGTTACCTATGGTATGGTGTATCAAACTTCATTGGCAAGTTGTGAATATCCCAAAGAAACTGACGAATTTGTAAAAGCAGGTTTTACCAAAGAACCGGCAACAATGATAAAACCCCCAATGGTAAAAGAAAGCAAAGTGAAAATGGAGTGCCGGGTGAATGAAATAAAACCACTGGGAACAGAAGGCGGCGCCGGAAACCTGGTGATCTGTGAAGTATTATGTATGCACATTGATGATTCATTATTGAACGATAATAGAAAAATGGATCAAAGAAAGATTCATCATGTCGCCCGGTTGGGAGCAGACTGGTATTGCGTAGTCAATGAAGCAAATTTATTTCATGTGCAAAAACCAAATACGGAATTAGGAATTGGAATGGACGCCTTACCGGAAAATATCCGCAACAGTAAAATTCTGACCGGGAATAATTTAGGGCAATTGGCAAATGTTCAGGAATTGCCGGTCAATAATCCGTCTTTTGATGATGTGCATGTAAAACAGATTGTTCAGTATTACAGCATCAATCCTGATGAAATGGAAAAAGAGCTGCATATTTACGCAAAGAAACTATTAGAAGAAGGAAAAGTAAACGAGGCCTGGCAGGTGCTGCTTTACGATTAGAAAAATTTGCCGGTTATTTCTTTAAAATTATTATTAACTTAGATAAACACCGAAACGGATTTGTTCATGCGCAAATTCCAATCATCATACCTGCTGCTTGTTACTATCATCGCTGTCATCTTCACATCCTGTTTATCACAGCGAAAAGTAAGTTCCGCTAAAAAAGAGCTTTCTGCCGTAAACAAACAATTGGAGCAATACCAGGATAGTTTGCAAAAATTAGATGCTACCCGGAAAAACAAACAACAGCAAAATGAAATTGACGATACCGCCAGCGCCCGCTTCCAGAAATTTATTGATAGTACTAATTCCCAGATCAGGGTTTTGATTACACAAGACACGGTAATGATAGGCGAGACTATCATTAATAAATCGGATTGGGACCGGTTGAATGCTACGCTTTTTAATTCCCGTCAAAAATCACAACAAATTAATCAACGGGTTTTAATGCTAACGGATTTACTAAACCGGAACACAGTGATCCGGTTAGACCAGGACATTCTTTTTGAACCGGGCAAATACACTGTTTCATCTCAAATAGCCGATGCTATCGGAAAGTTTTTTGAGCCTGCGGCTAAAGAAATAAATTCATTTATAAAAAAATATCCTGATTTCCCTTTGGCATTAATCATTACCGCCAAAGGATATGCAGATGGGACTACAATTGCTGAAGGAAGTACCTTATACAAAGATCTTGTGGCCCGATTAAAATTGAATACTACGCCACCTGACAGCAAAGAGCTGAACAAAGAATTATCCAGGGCAAGAGCGGAATCAGTGATTTCTTTGTTTAAAAATTTTACTGTCGGCAGATCTGAAGGCGGAACAAACGTAAGAAACATTGCTTATTTATATGAAGGCAAGGGTGATGCTTTTCCCAATCCTAAAATCAGCGATTATAAAACAGACGATCCCCGCAGAAGAGTTGTATTATTATACTGGAGTGTTTTCCCGGAATAAACCCAATTCTATTTTACAACACTTCCGAATACTTTTTTCAAAATTTCTGTTGTCCTGGCAACCGGATTTGCCCTGATATTTTCTTCTTCTTTTGCAATCTGATCAAATAAAGCATCCACGGCTTTCCCCACTACATACGATGTGAGATCAGGATTAATTTTTTTAAATGTAGTGGGAAAATTATTGTAGGTATTTACTATATCGCCATAATATTTAGTAGCATCCACTTTATCCAAGGAGTTTTTCACAGACGGAGTAAATGCTTCAATCAGCTTTTGTGTGGTTTTCTTTTTGAAATATTGTGTTGCTGCATCTTTGGGCCCTTTAATAATATTCAGTGCATCTGTAATTGTCATTTGCTTGATGGCATCTGTAAATATCGGTTTGGCATAACCCACCGCATCTTCAGCGCCACGGTTGATGGAAAGAATCGCTTTGTCCACTTGTGCACCCATTCCTGCATTACGCAGGGTCGTTTCAATTTTTTTTGCATCCGGAGGCAATAACACTTTGTAAAACTGGCTCCCGAAAAAGCCATCTGTTTTATTCAGGTTCAGCACAGCATTGGTCACACCTTGTGTTAATGCTTCTTTGATACCCTGGCCGGCTTCGTTTTCCGTAATACCGGAAGATGTGTCTTTGGAAAAAATTTTCGGCAGTTTTAATTTAATCTGCGAATAGGCAGATACAGTAATAAACAAAGAAAATAGAAGAGTAGAAATGTAAGTTTTCATCATACGTTTTAGTTTGATACAATTCTCCAAATTACCTGCCAGAAAGCTGAAGTCCAAATAATAGTTCCTTTTTAGCTATACTTTAAGGGATTCTTTTCTTTTTTCAATCCGCTCCCGGAGAATGCGAAAAAAACGGGACCGCTCTTTTTCACTTACTTCACTTATCTGAGTAGAACGCTGCATAAGATTTTGAATAAACTGGTATTGTTTTTCAGTAAAGGTCAGATCCCGGCATATCATATAATTGATAGCAGTATGGGGCACAATGCTAAGTTTTGTGTTATCCAGGATGGCCATCATGTTATTATCCAGCAAAATCCATTCATTAAAATACATTTTAAATCGTCCCAAAGGTTTCTTTTCAGTGTCCGAGATATCAAATTTATATCCCAACTCTGCCTGCTTTTGAAGATGATCAAGATATTTTTCAAACGCTTCGTAAACTTTCAGGGCTTCTCTATCCGAATCAAATATCTGGTTGTCTCTGCAATACTCCATTTGCCGGATCATGGTATTGATGCTTTCCAGGTTCCATATCTCAACACATGGTATTTGATTATAAGTAGAAATGATTTTACTGCCTAACCCGAAAAAGTCATCGGGATAATCATCGACCCTGAACTTTCGATGGATAAAATCCGGGAAACGAAAAATTGTTTTCAGCCAGAAATAATATTTGAATGATGCCAACTCCCGAAAATAAAAGTGATGAAAAATGGGTACGTCTTTACACAGGTAAAAATATTCTTTTACTTTAAAGCTATTGAAGTAAGCCAACCAATGCAAGGTTGTCATCAGGTATTCGTCATAACGATACGTTTTACTATCCAGAAGCTGACCCTGAAAGTGAAATAATCCCGTCTGTATGTCCATCATCTGGTCCAGGGAAATCTTATAATGAATACATATTTTATAAAGTTCGTCCAACGAAATCATTTTTTCTCCCCGGATACGGCGATAGGCGCTGTCGGAACTGATTGCAAGCAATTTGGCCACTTCATCGGCGACAGAAGCATTTTCTCCAAGCTTTCTTTTTATCTCATTAAAAAGCTGCTGTTGTAATTCTTCTGTGTTCATTATGCTTTCATTTAGAGGTTTCGCTTTCTGTCTTCAATTTTGGCCAGCATGATTCCGAAAAAAATATTACGTTGCTTTTCACTGGTCTGGCTGATCAGCGTTGACTTTTTCATGAGGTTCTGCAGATCCTGATAACAGGGTTCACAAAATGATTCGTCTCTTGTCATCATATAATTCAATACATCATAATTCAGAAAAGCTGTTTTTACCCGGCCGGTTACAGCCATTATTGTATTATCACCCAACACTACTCTGTTATAAAAAAATTTAAAATTGTTTTTTTTAGTATCCGGGTTTTCATCGGGCATGAACTTGCAGCCATACTCTGCCTGATTTTTTAAATGAAGAAAAGTCTGTTCCAGCGATTCATACACTGTTTTAATATCTGCAGAGGAAGAAAAATGCCCCGAGTCTTTATAAAATTCGATTTGTGTAATCACACTATTGATACACTCTGTATTCCAGATTTCAACCGAAGGCACTTTGGTATATGCCCTGACCAGGGCTTTACTCAATTCTTCAATTTCCGGTGAAATGCAATTCAACTCAAACTCCCTGTTGGCAAACTCCGGTTTCTGAATGATGGATTTCATCCAGAAAAAATACCGGAATGCAATCAATGGCCTAAAATAAAAATTATGAAATATGGGAATATCTTTGGTCCGGTAAATTATTTCTTTTTGAATAAAACTGTTTACATACTCTACTTGTTGCAGCAAATCCGTAAGATATGTTTCATAGGAATAGTTATGAGTATTAACTCGTATGTTTTGAAAAAGAACAGAACTGCTTTTTACATCCAGCAACTGATCCAGTGATATTTTATAATGCAGGCACAACTCTTTTACTTCGTCAAGTACCACGGGAGTTTCACCACGAATGCGGCGATAAGCGCTGTCTGAACTAATATGCAATACTTCGGCAACAGCATCTACCAGGGAAATATGCGGGGGGAGTAATTCCTTGATTCGCTGGAACAAAAATTCCTGTGCCTGGTAGGATGACATCGTTGGTAAGAGTCTTTTATAAAAAAAATTCCACAGCCCAGACTACCACAGAGGAAAGTTAAACTAATTTATCAAATAGGCAATCTTCCTGCTTAATTGCAAATATTGTAACTCATACACTTATAACTAACCCTCCATTGCACGCTATGATGAATAATAAAATTAACCCTATCGGGTTGCAAAATCTGCAAATCAGGTAACTGCTTACGCAAAATTCAATTATGAACTGGCTTATCGGGAAGGTACGTTTGGTATATGAAATCAAAAAAATAATCATTTAGCCTGAAACTTTAAATAAATGTTTTTATCTGAAGACAGAATAAAAAGATGCTAATTATTATTCCGGCTATAATGAGTTATCGTTTAAGGTTCAGAGAAAATTTTTAATCATTTAAATTATTCAATTATGAAAAAAGATTTTTTATTTATTATTTCCGGCCTGGCCGGTTTAATTTTCGGCACCATCAATGGGTGTAAAAAAGATTCTTCAATTACTCCGACACATATCGGGACTACAACATCTTTCATTGAGGAGTTTGAAGATGTCCACGGTATTCAGTCAAGAGGTTGGCTGTTAAAAGACAATACTAAAATCAGCAGTTCGGGCCCATTTGCCTCATGGGATCAGGGTGGTGCCAGTTTTGATAAAGACGGGGCATTCTATGGTTTCACGGCATACTCCTATAATGCCTGGCCAGGTGAATTTATTTACTCTTCTATTTCAGCAATTAATAATCACAGTTCAATCAGCAGTTGGTTAATCAGCCCGGTGCTATCAGTAAAAAATGGAGATAAAATTTCATTTTATGCCAGGGGAGATACGACAGCGGCATTTACAGACCGGATGCAGGTATTGATGAATAAATCCTCATCATCTAATGTAGGTAACACCCTCGCCTCCACAGGTGATTTCAAAACTGTTTTGTTTGATATCAATCCCTCACAAGCACCTGGTGGGTTTCCTACAGCCTGGACTAAATTCGAATACACTTTTACGGGAATTTCAGGAAATATTGATACCAGAATTGCTTTCAGGCATTATGCAAACAACCCGGCAAATGCAAGAGGAATAGGAATAGATCAATTCAGATTCCAGGTTAATTGAAATAATTTAAAACTTAAAATTATTAAATGATGAAATCGTTAGCTTTCTTTTTTATTGGCTATGTTTCAATGTATTTTTTTACTAATAAAATTTCCGGAACTGTTGCAACGATAGAAGAAGTTAAAAATGTTGACCCAAAAAAGATGATTGCAGACGGAGAATCTTTATTGCAGGAAGGCGATCTTGTTGTAAGGCTTAACAAAGAGCCTGCCAGCAGATTTATTAAAAATTTTAACCGTCATGATAAAAGTTACTCCCATGCCGGTATTGTACTGTTCGAAAACGGGTACCCCTATGTATTTCATATTGTAAATAGAGATGAAACTCCTGATGAGCGGTTAAGAAAAGATTCTTTAAAACAATTTTGCAATCCAAGAAACAATTCTGCTTTTGCCATATTTCGTTATGAAATGAAACCAGAGGAGATAAAAAGATTAAAAAGACTTATTAATGTATGGTATGCTAAAGGGATCCGGTTTGATCATGCCTTCAGCTTAAAGACCGATAACCAGATGTATTGTTCCGAAATGGTGAGTAAGGCGGTGTTGCAGGCTACACATAACCGGATAGCCATTAAAACTACCCTGTTGACCATTCCGGAGGCATTGGCATTTTCGGTCTATTCGCATTTTCCGTTTTCCTATACCAGCAAACTCCGTGTTGTTTCTATTGATGATTTGTATATCAACCCATCTTGTCACTTAATAAAAAGATACAGTTATGAAAAAGTGAAATAAGTTAATTCAATAGTCTTTTTCAAATTAACCTCTTCTGAACTTTCAATCATCAAAAAGTAATAACAACAGGAAAAAGTTTAGTAATAATCAATAATTACCTACGGAAGTTAAAGTAACGGAATGATAAAATAATTATTGAGGAGACCATTGGTTTATATAACAGCGATAATCATTAATTAAAAAAAAGTAACCGCAAAATATAGTTTTGACCCCCTCAGAAACATTCAGAATTTTCCCTAACAGAAAACCAAATTAATTTTTTAATTTTTAAAACATGCATTATGAAAAAAACAATTTTTATTCTCCTCATTGCTGCTTTATGCCGGAATGCAGAAGCTCAAAATGCCAGGATCGGCATTGCCGCAGGTTTCTCCATTGCCAACATGCACTCAAAAGTGGATGGTGAAACCGATAACGGGAATTCGAAGATCGGTATCCTCGCAGGATTTGTTGCCGATCTGCCCCTAAGTGGTCAGTTTAGTTTTCAGCCGCGACTCCAATTTGTTCAAAAAGGAACTAAAGATGAGCAAACCAGCGGTGGTGTCACAGAAAAAGCACAGCTTGGTATTAATTATTTAGAGCTGCCATTGAATTTTCTGTATCATCCCAAAAGAGCGAATGGCTTTTTTATCGGGGCTGGCCCATCAGTTGGCATTGGGATTTCCGGGAAAGCAAAATACACCTATTCAGGTACATCACTTAGCTCAGATATTAAGTTCGGAAATTCTGACGAAGATGATATCAGGAGAATGGATTTAGGTGCCAATTTCACTACAGGAATTTGTTTTCAAAACGGAATCTTCCTCTCTGCAAACTATAACCAGGGACTAAACAATCTTTTACCAGGTGGCTCCGGCGATGGCACAATAAAGAATCATTATTTCGGCATCCAGCTTGGTTATTTTTTAAACGGAAAAAAAAGTAAATAAGCTCCTTATCCATTACCGTACCCCTTTTTTACCTGTTGGCCCGTTTTCAGTTCTTACCCTTTTTATTTAATTCATTTTTATGCAATACACTAAATCATTTTTATGAAAAAGATTTCCTTTTGGGCAAAAGCTCATAAATGGCAAACACGGGTTATTATTATTGTAGCCTTTTTAGTATTAAATACTCTTGGTATTGTTACAGGTATATTATTACAGCAATTGGAAGTTTCGGTTTCATTAACAGTGCTGTTCATTTTATTTACTTTATATCTTGCTGCATTGATAACCTATCCTAACAATAGCGAGAAAGGAAAAACATTAAGTAGAACGGCATTTTATATCAAACAAAAAAGCTGTGATTTCATTCTTGCAGCTTCCAGCTTTGGGATGATTGTTTATCTTGCTAATCACCCTGACAGGTTATTTCAATTGTATCCCGAAATTAATGCTGCTATGAAAACCTCTCCTTCTCTGCCCAAAGACAGCCTGGCAAGGGGATATAAATCCATAAAAGATTTTTCCACTTCCATGAAAGATAAAAATGGCAATCAACTTAAATGGAAAGAGAGAAAGAAACTACTGAAAGAACAGATCAGGGAGATTAAAAAAAGCAAAGGGCTTACAAAAGGGGATAAAACAGGACTGATAATCCTTTCTGTCCTGGTAGCAATAGGCCTGATTGTATTAGTGGCATCACTTGCCTGTAGTTTATCCTGCAGTGGCTCAGATGCGTTGGCGGTTATAGTAGGTATTGGCGGAACCGCCCTGATCATTTTTCTTCTTGTATTGGTTATACGAAATATTAAGAAAAAGAGAAAGGAAGAGGCCGAAATTGACAAGCCTGCTACAACCAATTAGCCCTTTTGTTTTCCCCGTCTTCATCCCGTAATTTTGTCCGCTTTTACTAAAGTATTAGCGGACAATTTTTTTGAATTTTTATCAATGCAAACGCAACATTTATCAGAGCAGGAACTACTACGCAGAGAAAAACTGGCAGAGCTTATCATGATGGGTATCGAACCATACCCGGCCCCCTTGTATCCTGTTAATACCGATAGCAGAACTATAAAACAAAATTTCACAGAAGACAAAAAAGAAGAATTTGCTGATGTATGCCTTGCCGGACGAATCATGAGTGTTCGTGATATGGGCAAAGCCAATTTTGCAGTGATTCAGGATGCCCATGGCCGTATGCAATTATATATACGCCGTGATGATATTTGCCCTGGCGAAGACAAATCATGGTACGATATTGTCTGGAGAAAACTGATTGACATCGGTGATATCATCGGAGTGAAAGGATTTGTTTTTAAAACCAAAACCGGTGAAATTTCAATTCATGTAAAAGAGCTGACACTACTGACTAAATCATTGCGCCCGCTTCCGGTAGTAAAAGAAGCAGAAGGGCAAACGTTTGATGCGGTAACTGATCCTGAATTTAAATATCGTCAACGTTATGCTGACCTGATTATTGATCCTTCAGTGAAAGACGTATTTGTAAAAAGAACGAAGCTTTTTAATTCTATGCGGGAATTCCTGAATGCAAAAGGAGCATTGGAAGTGGATACGCCGGTGTTGCAA
>JAFEAF010000002.1:28666-255148 GCA_018266555.1 Bacteroidota bacterium
TGACTGGGTGTATGAGTTCAGCCGTAATTTTCGCAATGAAGGAATGGATCGAACTCACAATCCTGAATTCACCATCCTTGAATTCTATGTAGCATACAAAGATTATTTATGGATGATGGAAATCACTGAACAACTTTTAGAAAAAGCAGCCATTGATGTTTCTGGTAGTACTGATATAGTGGTAGGAGATAAAACAATTTCTTTTAAAGCTCCTTACAAACGCATCAGCATTTACGAATCAATCCGGGAACATACCGGTTTTGATGTCAGCAAGATGAATGAAGAACATCTTCGCTCTGCCTGCAAACAAATGCATGTGGAAGTGGATAAAACAATGGGGAAAGGAAAATTGATAGATGCTCTTTTCGGTGCTATTTGCGAACATCATTATGTGCAACCAACTTTTATCATTGATTATCCTGTAGAAATGAGCCCGCTGACAAAAAAACACAGGAGTGAAAGAGGATTGGTGGAGCGTTTTGAATTAATAGTAAATGGAAAAGAGATTGCCAATGCTTATAGTGAATTGAATGACCCGGTTGATCAGCGGGAGCGTTTTGAAGAGCAGGCAAAACTGATGGAGCGGGGTGATGATGAAGCCATGTTTATTGATTACGATTTTCTGCGGGCTTTGGAATACGGTATGCCGCCTACTTCGGGTATCGGATTTGGTATTGATCGTATTTGCATGTTACTTACCAACCAACCTTCAATACAGGATGTTCTTTTATTTCCGCAAATGAGGCCGGAGAAGATTCATGAATAAATTACATAGTGATATAGAAGTAATTTTTTTGAAAAAAGTTAACGCTTCTCAAAAACAACAACGAGGTATTTATTACAAAACCCATCCTTCAATAAGGAAGAAAACCTGAGCAGTAATTTATTCGGATGTTTCAAATAATAAAGAAAAAGGTTGCGTCTCAATTCAGAAATTCTCCCTTTTCTTTTTCCAAACAAATTTATTGGATTATACTTCTGAATTTGTATAAAGGAGGATATTTCGGTCATACCATGATCGAGAAAAAGCTTTCTAAACTTTTTTTTTGAAAAATCCTGCAGATGATAGGGGTTGGCGTCCATAGACGGAGTGATCGGGGATGAAGCAATAAAGCGGCCCCCAACGTCAAGTTGTGCAATACAATTTTTTACAAAGATTTCCGGGTTTTCAAGATGTTCAATTGTTTCCAGGCTGATGATTGTATTCAATATACCCGGCGCATTAAAAGAAATGGCGTCCTGCTGAATGAACTGAATCAATGGGTGTGAATAATGGTTCTTAGCATATTCAATAGCTTCGCTATTATTGTCAACCCCAACTATTTTTTTAATGGAACCTGGGTACTTTGTTGCCAGCAAATAACTCCCATACCCCGAACCACAGGCAATGTCAGCAATCATTTCTCCCGATAAATTCTGCCCTGCATACTGATATCTTTCCAGGTGAAGCTGCATTATTTTCTCTTCCCTTTTATCGCCTGAATCTTCGGGATAAATTCTTTCCAGGACAGGAGATGTCATTGCGTGTTTTTATTTTGATCAGCCGAATCAATAGCATCTTTTCTGATAATCCCGGTAATGATTTGTTCCAGTTTCCTGATTCGGGCATATAATTTTAAAATCACAAACCAAAAGATAATAATGCTGATATAGAAAACGAGATCTGCTCCCCGGCCTACTCCTAAATAATGAGCAATGCGGTTCGTAAGATCCGGTAAAATGACAAATAAAACTGCAGTCCCGAGCAGTAACAATAACAAGGCCAGGTCAAAAAGGCTGCTGCGTAGCCGTACAAAAAAATATACAGCGATAAAGGCAATGCAGGTAATGAGTAAAATTTTAATTCCGCTCATTCAAAAAGTTTATGTAAAACTAAATCAAAAAATATTCGGATACTGTTGAAAACGGATTGCCCTTTTTTCATAGAATACCCGGTATATATAATCCGGGCAGGAACTTCTTTGTATTTTAGCCCGTTCTGCTTTATTAAAAAAAGAATCTCAGAAGCATGGGCCATCCCATTTTCTTTAATAGAAATTTTTTGGGCAGCACGTTGGCTCATGGCACGAAGTCCATTATGTGCATCCGTTAAATAAAGGCCGGTAAATAAAAAATTGATAAGCCGGGCTATTTTTAAAACAAGTTGTTTTATTAAAGACGCATTGTGTAATCCTTTTTCCAAAAACCTCGAGGCCAGCGTAACATCCGCATTTTCCCGGTATAAAGGTAAAAGCATGGCGGCAATATCATCAGCATCATGTTGCCCATCCGCATCAAAGGAAACAACATATTCCGCTCCTTGCTTCAAAGCATATTCTATACCCGTTTGCAATGCAGCTCCTTGTCCGAGATTCACTTTATGACGCAACAAAAATACACCAGGAAAATTTTTAAGTATTTCATGGGGCGAAATTGTTGAGCCATCATCCACAACGATAACACGATAGTCCCAAGGAAGTATTTTGTTGATCACTTCGGCTATAACAGCATTTTCATTGTAAAAAGGAATAACAATGAACACTGAGCTATTGACTATCGGGCCTGACATCTGTGGTATAGTAGTAATTATTTTTAAATTCACCGACAAGATTCCATTTATATGAACTCACATGATCAACCGGCGTACTTTGAACTAAAATAAAAATAGTTTCTTTTCCTGCATGAAACGAAATATTATTTTGAACCGGAAGATCATACACCCCGGGAATATTATATTTCAGAGATGCCTCATTATTTAAAAATGGGTTTTGCGATGCGATTACAAAATTTTTACCGGGATTTTCTTCCAATGTCTTTTTGATTAAAGAATCAGTATAGTTCATCAGCTCAATTCTTTCTTTGGTGTCCGGTGAATAAAAATTTGTACCGGCAGATTTCAAAACGAAATAGACCCCGTGAATAGTGCTAAGAATAAGTATTGCAAAACAACCGTAAACAAACAGTTTCCTTCCGTTTCTTAATGAGTTTTTGAAATAAAATAAAACAATAAATAACAGTTGCTGCAGAAAAAAAGTGGCAAAGGCAAAATACCGCCCTTCCTGAACAAAACTCCAATCCACGGTAGTCAGCTTATTGGTAAGAGATAAAACAGCTAACAACAGTACAATTGAAATCGTTGTCAAAGCGCCAATGGCAATATAATGGTCGCATAAATTCCATTTCATTATTTTCTTTTTTGAAATCCATTTACTCAACCAAAAAAGTAAAACAAACAAAAAGAGAAAATGAGCTCCGATCAGCAGGTCATAAACTTCGGAAAAATGCAGACCGGTGATCCTCTCCAATTGAACCCCCACTAAATTGGTATTGAAAATTGCAGAAAAGCTAAATGGAAATAACCGTAAAAGATATTCGGGATAAAATCCTCTTTCTGTTGCCGTAATGTACGTGGATGCACCTGAATATGATTTCTGGATTATTAAAAATGCTGACATAAGAATTGCCAATAATACAAAAACAATGAATCCCTTTTTCGTCAAAAGTTTATCTTTTTCAAAATAGCCGATAAGTATAAGATATGCCGGAACTACAAAAGCGATGGGAATAAACATAAAGCGGGTAAATCCCGTAAGAAAAAGAAGAAATGAAAGAACAAACAAACCAGGGAGTTTTAATTCCTGAGCTTTTATAATAGGGAAAAGAGACGTAAACGCTGCAATGAATATGGTAAGAGTTAAAAAGTCTGAACTGGACGCTGTGCAAAATTCAAAAATAAAAAAGCCGGACACTATTGTATATAAGTTCAGCCATACCCGGGAAATATTTAAATTTTGCAACAGCCTGCGTGAATAATAAATGAATAGTATTGCTGTGGAAACATCCAATAATAAGGTAGCCAGGAAAAAATTGCTTTTACATATCAAAAGAAGCGGCATTAAGAAGAAAGAATACCCGGGTGGCCATTTTACAAGTGGGGTATAATGTTGCTGTGACAAATCATTAATATATGCCTGATAAATTGAAAGCCCATTCCCATCTAAAAAATTCCGGGCTGCTTGGATTTGAAAAGCTTTGTCGCCATCAGGTAATGCAAAATGAATCTGTATAAACGCTCTTGCAACAATAGCCGCTACCACAACGATAACAGAGCCGGTGCGCCCGGAAAAAATATTTTCCATAGTACTCCCCGTCATCGTTGGCGTTGATTTATTAAGCATTTCTAGTTTGACGCTGCGAATAATTTATCCAACAAAAAGGTCTGTGTATAATTCCGCTCCGGGTACAACAGAATATTTACTTAAATCAGTAATTCCTTCTGCAGCAAAAACTTCTTCATCAATAAAACAATGACCACTGCATGATGAGGGTGATTTGCTGAAAATATAATATGCTGCATCAGCGAGAATTTCAGGAGTGCGGCTCATGTTAGCCAGGGCTTCTCCTCCCAATAAATTTCTGACCGCAGCCGTATCAATCGTTGTTTTGGGCCACAATGCGTTGGATGCGATGTGATATTTTCTCAACTCTTCTGCCCATCCCATGGCCATCATGCTCATGTTATATTTTGTCAGTGTGTATGCTAAATGTTTTGCAAACCATTTTGGAGACATGTTCACAGGAGGAGATAAGGTGAGTATATGTGCATGAGAAGATTTTTTCAAATGCGGGATGCAGGCTTTTGTTACAAAAAAAGTTCCCCGCACATTAATATCGTACATCAGGTCAAATCGTTTTGGTTCCGTTTGCTCAGTTGGAGTAAGAGAAATTGCAGATGCGTTGTTCACTAATATATCAATGCCAGCAAATTTTTCTATCGTTTTATCCACTGCTTGTTGAACCTGGTCTTCAAAACGGATATCGCATTGGATAGCTAAAGCTTTTCCACCGGCTTTTTCCATTTCTACAGCAGCAGAAAAAATAGTGCCTCCTAATTTCGGATTTTCTACTGCCGATTTGGCAGCAATTACAATGTTAGCCCCTTCCCTCGCTAATTTTAACCCAATTGCTTTTCCAATACCCCGGCTGGCGCCGGTAATGAAAACGGTTTTATTTAAAAATGTCATATAAAACAGATTATAGGATGAAGATAGCAAAACTGCCCGTTCTTATACGACTGCTTTTTCGTATGATTACGACGTATTGGGTGATTTTATGCAATTAATAATCGGGCATATTTGCTCTATGGTGAAAGGAATGTGAAAATTATTTTTGATCCTAAGTTGATTGGTAAGGAACCATGTGAAGTCCAATTCCGAAAAGCCAAAAAAATTCCAAATCCTGAAAAACCAACTGTAAAATCCATATCAATCAACTTTCTTTTTTTGTTTATGAACAGCAATAAAAGAGAACCTTGAAAAACCCAGTGTCCCGTTACAATCCAAATATCCCCCGGCCGGAACTGTCCGGCGGCGAATGAAAAATCACCTTGAGCCGAATAGTCCTGATAACCTGAAAAACGCCAAAGGTTAAGACTTCGATCTCAAAGTATTGAAACAGTCTTGTGCATAGCAAGACTGTTTCGCTTTTAATAATCCGGTAGTTTAGGTTTTGTCAGAACGATCTCCTCAATTTGCTGCATAATATCTTCCGTTAGTGTTTCTTGTGCTTCTAACGCTCCAAGGTTTTCTAACAATTGTTCTTTTCTGGTAGCACCTAAAATGGCTGTAGTAACATTGGGGTTCTTAATACACCATGCAATACTTAATTGGGGCATGGTAATTTCAAGATTTTTTGCAAGTTTATCCAGTCGTTTTACTTTATCTAAAAAATCATTTTTCAGCCATTGGTCTTTCAGCCAGTCAAATCCGGCTAATGCAAATCGGCTGCCATCCGGAATGCCTTGTAAATATTTTCCACTCAATAAACCGCTGGCCAGTGGACTCCAAATCGTGGTACCCATTCCTACGGTGCGGAAAATCATCAGGAATTCATTTTCCAGTTTATTTCGCTCAAATAAATTGTATTGAGGTTGCTCCATTGAAGGGCCGATTAAATTATATTGATGAGCAACTCTGTGTGCTTCCATAATTTCCACCCCGCTCCATTCGCTGGTGCCCCAATATAAAATTTTCCCTTGCTGAATCAGTGTATTCATCGTCCACACCACTTCTTCTATCGGAGCATTTTTATCGGGGCGATGACAGAAATAAAGATCGAGATATTCCGATTGTAATCTTTGTAATGCTTCATGACAGGCTTCAACAATATGCTTTCTGCTCAATCCGGTTTGATTGGGCTTGTTTTGTTTCCCCCGCCAACCCCAGAATACTTTACTACTGATCACATACGAGGTACGGTCCCAGTTTTTCTTTTTTAAAACACGGCCCATCATCTTCTCGCTTTCACCCAGCGCATATACTTCTGCATTGTCAAAAAAATTAATGCCCTTGTCATAAGCAATACCCATGAGCTCATCTGCCACCCCATCATCAATCTGCTTATGAAAACTAACCCAACTTCCAAACGAAAGAACACTGAGTTGCAATCCGGCTTTACCCATACGGCGATATTCCATAAACCTCTTTTTAACTTGAAATATAAGAATGAAACAGCGAACAGGGAAAATAGTTTAAGTACTTCCTGAATTTATTGTTGATGCAGGGAATCAGAAACCAGTACAGTCCCTGTGGGTTCTTTGAAAATAACACTGCTCAAATCCTGAGTGGCTTGCATGCCTTTGCCCCCGGTAATTTGTTTGTCTTTTGTGTGATATTGAGCAATACTGTCCGTATAAAACATTCTCTTATTCTGATCCCACCAAAGTTCCGGGCTGGTCAATGTATCGCCTTTTACATTGATGACTACAACACTGTCCTTCAAATGGGCTTTGTTGAGTGATTCAAAGTATTTTCCGTACCGGGCATCCAACCGTGTTTCTATTTGTTTGCTGCTGTCATAAAAATCTATATGCAGGGATTTAGGAAATTCCAGATATACAGTATCGGTCAAAACCCTTAGCATGTAAGGGGCAGTCAATTTTGCCTTCATCAATCCATGATCGCTCAGGTAGCTTACAATATCAGTAGCCTCTTCTGTCATGGTTTTATCCCTGCTCCAGTCATTAATTTTTTTAGTGTCATTTTCACAGCCCATAATGAAAAAGCAGCCGGTAAATGTGGCTGCTGCGAAAAAGTTATTTATCCTGAAAAAAAAATTTTTAGTCATACTTACGCTTAATAAACCATAAATCACTCAATGCAAATCCAACCGATAGCCTGAATAAGTTTTCTTTAAGTAAATTACTGTTATTCCCTCTTTTAATATATTCTGCGGTCACATTGATCATGGTAGTTTGGTTCGGATTCTGCCGGGTATAGGCAAGGGGCAGCCCCACACCTAAGGATATTCCATACTGCTGTAAATTATTATTT
Source organism: Bacteroidota bacterium (assembly GCA_018266555.1). Taxonomy (GTDB): domain Bacteria; phylum Bacteroidota; class Bacteroidia; order Chitinophagales; family Chitinophagaceae; genus UTBCD1. The sequence continues at coordinate 35,977 of JAFEAF010000002.1, forward strand.
ATTTTCAGGTAATCGGGGCCGATAAAAAATCCGGCACGGTAAGAAACATAATTCCAATATCCTTTTTTGGTTGAAGAAAGTGCCGGCCACAGCTGCCCGCCCAATCTCAGCTCCCATTTATTATGAACCGAGTCGGGTTCGTTGTAATACCTGTAATTGCTCCACTGTGTTTGCACCAGGTCCGCACCAAATTGCCAGCCTCTATTTTTTCCATCTGATGGTTTTTCTAAAGTGAATCCAACACCATAAGAGGCCGGGTAAATAATTTTTCCTTTGCTATTATTTTGTTCGTAAACACTGTCCAGTCGAATATCGCCAAAAGATGGATCTCTCACAAAGGTTTCCCGGATGATGTCCTGGGAAGCATTCAGTTTTTGGCCCCAGTTTCCATAAGCTCCTAGGGTAAGTTTTATATTCCTGTTTATTTGCGTATAATATTGTACCCCTGCATTGAAATAAATATTTCCGAAAGATGCTTTTGTTTCATGATTGGATTGCTGATATGTCACTGAATCATTCAAAAAAGTTCTTTTAGTTGAATAATCCTTATTACCAAACAGGTATCCTGCATTAAAACCTATACTGAAATTTTTGAAAATTTTATAACCAGCTCCAAGGGAGGCAAGATAAGTACCTCCGTTACCATTGTATTCTGTCAAAGCGCTGTCAATAGGTTGTTGTGTATTGGGGTCATACAACATTCCAATTTGGTTGATCTTATAACTGATCCGGGTAATGGGTCGCAAACCAAAACTTAATCCTAATTTTTCCCCGACAGGAAGCCCCACCTGCAAATAAGAAAACAATGCATTTTTTGCTACAAATTTATCCGGAATGTTATTTTCACTCAGGGTGCGGTTCTCAAGATTTACTCCAATATCCAATAAGGCTCTGCCCCAGGAAAGTTTCCTGGATTTTTCTTCTTTTTTGGATTGAAATAAAGCATAAGATGCCGGGTTGTTGAAATTAATAGAAAGAGGATCGGAATATCCCGCCGCTATACCTCCCATGGCCCTGCTACCAACATTGGTTGAAGGAACTATATCACCAAGGCCATAACGGGAATAGGGAGAATTATCCTGTGCCCACCCGCTTTGCGGATGAATCATTAAATAGACAAATAAAAAAACAAGAAGCATTTTACAGTCAAAGAAAAGCATCTTGGTTCTGTCAAAGATTGTTGACTTCACTAATTGCATAAAGGCCTTTAAAGATTAGTTCTGGGTCTGCAAATATCTTGCTTTTCAAATGAGATGACAAATACACTAAATCACCACCGGTTAAAAGCACGTTAAAGTTCCTGTACTTCTCTTTATATGCTTCAATAAAACCATCTATTTCTTTTGACATTCCAAGCACTACCCCCGCGATAAGATTTGTGCGGGTGTCATATCCAATAAGAGGCACATTACTATCTGCAGCAACAAGTGGAAGCTTAGCCGTAAACTGGTTCATGGATTTCAACCGCATTTCCATCCCTGGAGAAATAGCGCCACCGAGAAACTCATGATATTTATTAATAAAATTATAAGTAACACAAGTACCAAGCCCAATTACAAGATTATTTTTTTTAGGGTAAAATTTTACTGCTGCTGCTGCCAATGCCAAACGGTCTGCACCCATGGTTTCGGGTTTGCCCACCGGCACGGTAAATGGTAATTGGGAAAGATGATTCAATTTATGAAACCGGGTATAAGAAGCCAATAATTCCTCAATAACAGGATTATGATTGATGACTGATGACAGAATAGATTTTTGCGGATGAAACTTTTTGAGTAACGCCTGGATAGATTCCACCGAATCATCCGCCATCACTACAGATTCTTTTATTTTTGATTTAAGAAAAATGCCTGCTTTTTTTCTTGTGTTCCCAAAATCAAGGCAAATTGTAACTGGCATGTGAAAATGTTATGATTGAATCCGGTTTAAAAATCAAACCCGCCAAGGTTTTTGAAATGACCGTTTAATTTTATTTTTTCTTTTAGTTGTTCCATCTCTCCCAGCATCGGGAGTACTTTTGTTAAATGACGTTTCAGATATTCCACCCGCTGCCGTTCATCCATCAGGCTGAGCAATTCATATTCTTCCTGCAGAGAAAATCCAACATGATGTGCTACGTCATACGATTTTATTTCAGCATCCCCTTTTTTAAAATCTTTACTCACTTTTAAAAGCTTGTGTAATTCCCGGATACTGTTCATCACCCGCCGCATCATTTCAGGATTGCCCTGTTCATAATTTTCAGGATAGTTTACGATTGCGCCGCTGTATAATTTTTCTGGTACTTCTTTAATTACTTCAAGAATGCGAAACACTTTTGATCCCGTTGTTTTAATATCCATTTCCCCGTTCTTATGCACCTTCGATATTTCAGCTACCTCTGCCAAAGAGCCATAATCCCGGATATGGCCTTCCATCACCGTTGGTATTCCAAATGCTCTTTTATTGGCATGGCATTCCTGTATCAATTGCTTATACCTCGGTTCAAAAATATGCAGGTTCAGTTGTTCTCCCGGATATAGTACAATGCCGAGCGGAAATATGGGGACGAAATTGGTCATTGCGCTGTAATGTTAATAATTTTTGCAGAATGTGGCCATTTTTTATTCTGAAAAGTCTGGCACCCATTTATTACCTTAGCTTGTAGCATTCATTTGTTATTAATGAAATCACTATCAGTCGCCATTATAACACTCAACGAGGAAAAAAATATATCCCGGTGCCTGGATTCAGTAAAAAATGTGGCTGATGAAATATTAATAGTTGATTCCTTTTCTACAGACCGTACCAAAGAACTTGCTTTACAATACGGCGCTACATTTATTGAACATGAATTCGAAGGTTTTATTGAGCAAAAAAATTGGGCGCTGCAGCAAACCGCTCATGAATACGTTTTGTTGTTAGATGCAGACGAAGCTCTTAGCCCGGAATTAATAAGATCTATTCTAAAAGAAAAAGAAAATAATTTTTCATCTGATGCCTACCGGATGAATCGCTGCACGAACTATTGTGGAAAATTTATCCGGCACGGCTTATGGTACCCCGATAAAAAAACACATTTATTCAAAAAACAAATAGGTAAATGGGGCAGTATGAACCCACATGCAAAAGTTATACTCCAACGTGGTACTAAAGTAACTTATTTACCCGGGGATATTTTACATTATTCTTATAACAGCATAGATGAACATGTATTACTAAACAATAAATACAGCTTGACTTCGGCTGCAGCTTTGCTTCAGCGAGGGAAAAAAACAAATTGGTTTAAAATCCTTGTGAATCCTGCATGGGCTTTTGTAAACGGGTATTTTTTCCGATTGGGTTTTTTGGATGGATTTTTCGGTTATGTAATTGCTAAAAATATTTCACATCTCACTTTTTTAAAACATTGCAAATTGTACCAAATGCAAAAGAAAAAATAATAATTATTCCACGTCCTGTTTCCACCACCATAACACTGTAAACGAGTATAAGAAAACTCCAAATTGAATTTCAAGGCTGATATCGAAGAGAATTGAAAACAATACTGAAGTGTTGAGTAGTATCCAAAGTAATCTATCTTTCTTTAAGCGGATAAAAAACGGGATGAACATCACTACCCCCAACAAAATCATTCCCGGCCAACCGAATCCATCGCCATAAATCAACCACTCGCTTGATGGAAGAATTTTATCTGCTTCCTGCATCTGCGGTTGATAAGCGGCATACCAATTTTTGGTTTCATCTGAAAGATCGCCAAAACCAACTCCTGAAAACGGATGTTCATTTAAAACACCCCATCCTGCTTTTAAAGAAATTACCCTTACTGCATCATTCATCGAAGGGCTGTAATGCCCTTTACTGAAATAAGGAAGATCATACAAAAAGTATTTTACCCGGTTTTGAAAAGTGGGTATTACCAAATATGCTATAACCGGTAAGATGATCAACAGGAATAAAAAAGGTATTGCTTGTTTAATTTTCCTTTTTCTCAGAATAAAACCAAAGCCGGCAATAAATGCCATAGCGTAAAAACAAATTAATCCTGTCCGGGCAGCTAGTATATGCAGGAAGATAATTTGCCATACAAGAAGGATGAGTAAAAGCCGATTATTCCTATTGCTTTCATTTTTCTTTTCCAGCCAAAGCCATACGGTTACCAGGACAGAAACCGCAAGCATCCAGCTAAAACGAACATGATCATTTTCTAAAGGAGTAACCAACAGCTGCGATCGTAAATAGTTTTCATTTATTTGTTTAAAATCTAAAATATAATGACCCATACTCCATAAGGTTGCGCCGGTTACAAATACAATAAATATCCATGCAAGTAACGGCCATTGTTTTTTTGAAAACCCAAACGGAGCGGCAAATGCAAGCGGCATCAGAAAAAGCGGCGCTTTGATCTTGATTATGTCCAGCCATTCCTTTTGATTTGCTGACCACAATCCTGATAGCAGAGGAACAAAAAAGAGCAGGCTCATGCTCCACAGTAACGGTGAACGGACAAAAGATGAAATCTGTGTTTTTATTTTGAGGTGAGTAAAAGAAAAGGAAATAAAAACAATCATGGATACTGACAATAACATCCTGGAGAAGAAAACCGAAGCCAGCATAAAAACCAACAGGGTAAAAATAATGGCGGGCCTCCATTGATTTTGGTAACTACCGGCAGATTCCCGTTCATTCTGTAACTTGTTCCACATATTTTTGTAACCCTACAAGTTCGCATTTAATTTTTATGTGGCAGGAATTATTGAAACAATTTAAGACGGGTGATATAAAAACATTGGCACGGTGTATTTCATTAGTTGAAAATGAACAGCCGGGTTATGAACTCCTGCTTCAAAATATTTCGGCTTCCGGCGCAAAAATCATTGGCATCACCGGCCCGCCGGGTGCAGGAAAAAGTACATTGACTGATGCATTAATCGGCTTTATGATTCATGAAGGGAAAAAAGTAGCGGTAGTATGTGTGGACCCTTCTTCTCCGTTTAATCATGGCGCTGTACTCGGCGACCGCATACGTATGAGTGAATGGTACACTCACCCGGATGTATTTATCCGGTCGTTGGCAACAAGGGGTTCCATGGGCGGATTGCATCCAAAGATTATAGAGATAACCGATTTGCTAAAAGCGTTCGGTTTTGATCATATTATAATTGAAACAGTGGGCGTGGGGCAAAGTGAAGTGGAAATTTCGGGATTAGCAGATGTTACTGTTGTTGTCATGGTACCTGAAGCCGGTGATGAAGTGCAAACCATGAAAGCAGGACTCATGGAAATAGCAGATATTTTTGTAGTGAATAAAAGCGACCGTCCTGATGCAGATCTATTTGTAAAAAATTTGCGGTTGATGCTGGCTCCCGCATTTCGTACTCATTACAACGAAGTGCCGGTGATAAAAACCATTGCTACGGAAAAAGAAACCGTAAAGGAATTATACGGCAGTATATCACATGAATTACAAAAAGCTCATACAGCAGATAAAAAATTCGTTTTACTTGCAGAAAAAGCCTATTGGCTGATACAAGCAAAAAGAATGAAAGACGTAAACCGTGAACAGCTTAAAAAAGAAATAGAACAGTTATCGCTGCAAAACAATTTTAATCTTTATAAATTTATTTCTCAATTTTAGTACATGCAATTAGAAAAACCTATCCCCGCTGCCTGTGAACCTGCTATCATAAAAGTACAAGCAGGTAAAATTTATTCATGGTGCAGTTGCGGCCTGAGCGAAAAACAACCATTTTGCGACAGCAAACACAAAGAGATTGAAGGAACACCTTTCAGAAGTGTGAAAGTTCTATTTGACAAAGAACAGGAAATCCGTTTCTGCCAGTGCAAACAAACTAAAACACCACCGTTTTGCGATGATTCACATTTACTGCAATAATGATATTTCACAATTTTATTCTTCATCCCAATCACAACCAATCGGCGCACCCGGCGGCATGTCCATGTGAATGGTGGGCACGGCTTTCTCCGGTGTTTTCATTCTTTCCAGCGCCAGCATCAGGTGTGCTTTATATTGATCATTCGTTGTGCTTTTAATTTGTGTATCAATAAATGTTTTCAAGTCGCTGACCGCTTTTTGTAAAACTGCTTTTACTAAAAATGAATTGTTATCATTTATACCCGAAGAAAGAAGATACGTCAGCAACACTTGCTCTGTCTGCATTTGTATTAATCCTTCCATACCATTGCGCCTGGGTGCTTTCCAGGTTTTATCAATAAGAGAGTTTACCATTTCTGTTATTCCCATTCCACCGGTTTCTGTTTCAAATTGTAACATCCTGTTCAATCTTTCTGAGTTGAATAAAAATGAAAACGGAAAATCGGCTGCTGTTTCCGCAGGTGACAAAGCATCAAATGCTAATCCTGTTCTTCTTTCAAATAATTCCGATGTAGGCCGGTAACCTGAAGGCCGTGGAGGAATCAACTTTACTATCCTGTCAGGAAGCGCCAATACTTTCGGATCAATACAATCAATGATGGTATTTAATGCCCGTTCCTGTTCCTGTTTACTTACAGGTTGTGTAGCAACTCTTCCATCACCTCTTAAGGTATAGGCATAAAACATACCGCCAACGGTTTTCGATGCCGCTTCAATCTGGTAGCGATTATAAAAATATACCGGCACCAAAACATCTTCCAGCATAGCCATGGGCATTCCGCTGCGGATATTATTTTCGCCAAACTGGTCTAATGCTTTTTCCCGGATCTTCATCACATTTTTTAATTCATCCACCGCATTGGAGCCGTTATCCCAAAGATGTGTTTGCGGATGTAAACTTCCGGCCGGCCTTGCATCCTGGTCGGTGAGAAATTCCAAATGTTTTTTTTGTGCATCATTCAGAATTTTATTCAATGCAGCATTCTCATCTGTTCCTTTTGGAAAATCCTGGTAGCCCCATGTGATGCAAACTTTATCCCAATCTCCAATCTTATGGGTATAAGCATTATCCAAATCAATTTTTCCTTTTTTAGTCAGTTGCACCATCGGGTGCGGATAATCCATGACACTGGCGTTTCCGTCTGTGCTGGCAATATAGTTATGCTGCAGCCCAAGTGTGTGGCCAACTTCATGAGCTGCTAATTGATTTAGACGGGCTAATGCCATCCTCATCATTTTATCATCAGCAGGGGCTGTACCATTTTCAAAAGGCGCCAGCAATGCCTGTGCTATTAAATAATCCTGCCGGACACGAAGCGAGCCCAGGGTTACATTTCCTTTGATGATCTCACCAGTTCTTGGATCCACTACAGATGCGCCATAGCTCCATCCCCTTGTAGAGCGATGTACCCAATTGATCATGTTATACCGGATATCCATCGGATCAGCATCATCGGGTAATACTTTTACCTGAAAGGCATTGATATATCCGGCAGCTTCAAAAGCCTGGTTCCACCAGGATGCGCCTTCCAGCAAAGCGCTACGGATGGGTTCCGGGGTACCATTATCCAGATAATAAATGATCGGATTTACCGGTTCACTCATTTTTGCATTCGGATCTTTTTTCTTCAGCCGGTGACGACAAATAAAATATTTATTGATCGGTTCTGAAATAGGCGTACTGTAATCCATATATGAAATATTGAAGTATCCGCTTCGGGGATCAAAAACTCTTGGCTGATAATCGTTATCCGGCAACTGAACAAAAGAATGATGCATACGCAAAGTAATGGCATCTGCAGAAGGGGTTACAGATTGAACAAACCGGCCGATATTACCATCCGAATTAACGAATGTAATGGTAGTTTCAATCTCGGAATTCATCGGGAAATCTCTTGTATATGGAAGATAAATTGCGGAACGGCTTTTATCTATTGAATAATTTCCCTGTTTACTGTTGCGAAGCCGGTTGGCTACCTGCATGGCATCACGCAATAAAAAATCTGTAGCATCTACGAGATAGTGATCGTTTGAGACAGCATCAATCGTAAATCCCCACAGTATAGATTGAGCAAACGATTCTGCCACTGCTCTTTTTTCATTTTCATCGGTTGTAACAGCCCTGAAATTATAGTTGGGCTGCTCCAATAATATTTTCGGCCCTTCTTTTACAAATTTTACTATTCGCCCGGGGCCATCTATGCCCCTATCCAGACCGATATCATTAGAACCTAATCCGGCAGGCAATGAAACGAGATAAAGAATTTCGGAATCCAGTTTATCCACTTCAAGAAATATTTTTCCTGTGGCCTGTTCAAAATAAAAATTAAAGAAGCCTTCATATTTTTTCAGGTCCTTTGTTTTATCTTCTATGGATGGAAGTCCTTGCTTACCGGAAGATTGATTTTGTGCTTTTCCAGCAACAAAAAATGATAGTAATGCAAACAAGTAAAAGAATTTCTTCATAAACGCTTTTTTAAGGCGCTTAAGTTATGAAAAATCAAAACGAAATGGTTGTTTAAAAAAATAAATCAGGCAGGTTTGTTGCTTTTCCACCAGCGATAGCCAAGGTATCCTGCGATAGCTAACGGGGCAAAAGCCAGATAAATGATTCCGGCATTAAGACCTTTGGCAGGCTTTTCGCCTAATTGTTGGGCTGTTTTTGTACAGATAGAACATTGTGCAGATGTATCATGAGAAGCTGCAACTACAAAAATCACAGAGAGGCCAACTGCTGCGAGTGTCTTTTTCACAAATGTTGATTTGCTACAAAACTACAATAGAATAATGAATGAAAGCACTTTAAAATCCAAATTGCCTGATGCAGTATTGATCAAATAATGTAATTTCACTATACAAAACTCCCCGGTTATGAAAAAGTATATTTTCGCATTCGGTTTTTTTAGCCTTTCATATATTCTCTGCTCTGCACAAACCACCGCAGTAGAATGGTTTGACAAAGGAACTTCGCTCAAAAAAGATGCTCAATATAAAGATGCTGCTGCCGCATTCAAAAAAGCTGTTGCCTTAAAGCCTGCTTATGCGGATGCATGGCATCAATTAGGCTGGTGTTATAATGAGTTAGGACAATACAATGATGCGGTGGATGCTTTGAAAAAAGAAGAGCTAAACAACCCCAAAGATAAAGCCAGCACTAATTTTGAAATGGGGTATGCTTATAATGGATTGGAAAAATATGATGAGGCTTTAACCCGCTTCAATAATGCGATACAACTCGATAATTCATACGCTCTTGCCTACAAAGAAAGAGGGAATAGCTACTATAAGAAAAAAGAATATCAAAAAGCGCTTGATGATTTCAATAAATATTCTTCGCTGGCAGAAAATATTGAAGACGCTGACTTTTATTACAAAAAAGGCTGGTGTGAAAATGAACTGGGGAAATATAATGAAGCTGTTGAATCGTTGAAGAATTGCGTGGAAATTGATAATACTTATTCAGATGCATTTTCCGAGTTGGGTTACGCTTATTATTCACTTAATATGAATGATGATGCTATCACCAATTACCGAAGTGCCATGAATCTTAAAAAAGAATCGGATTATCATCCCATATTTGGCATGGCAGATGTATATTATGACAACCTTAAAAATTACGATTCTGCTATTGTTTATTTTGAAAAAGGATTACAATTACAGAAAACCAATAAATCAGCATACTATAAATTAGGATGGTGCTACAATGACAGGGAAAAATATAATGAGGCCATTTCACCATTGCAGCAGGCATTGACCCTTGACCCTGACTATGATCAGGCCAAAACGGAATTGGGTTATGCTTATTATCAATTAAAACAGTATGATGATGCCTTGGGAATATTCAGACAGATTATGAATAAGGATTCCAAAGATGAATTGTCACGTTATTATGCCGGTTTTTGTTATTATTATAAAAACGACCAGGTAAGCTTGCAACAAATGATCAATGAACTTACCAACCTAAACACTACCAACTCACTGAAATACGCAGAGACACTGAAAAAGTATATCAAGTGAAATTCTGTTAACCCCTGAATTGTTATCCCGGGTCAGAAGCCCGGGATATTTTTTATTTACAGCACGATCCATGTTGAAACCTTTCACCACAGAATGTTTTTCACCTTTGCAATCTTGTGTTAACAATTGGTTATTGCTAAACTTACAGGCTAATATTATCGCTACTCCCTGGATTTGCCGTTTTGTTTTATGGAACTCAATAAGTGTATAACAAAGTACAGTTTCGTTTTTATTCCCAAATCATTCGCCTTAAAATTTCAAAATGAAAAAGCCACTGTCCTTCTTTTTTTGTTTTGCTTTCATGATACAGGTGAAAGCGCAAAAAGATAAAATTGATGTTGCATATGCCAGTGGAAAAATATCCGTCAACAGATCAATTTATGGAGAGGGTGGCGGCGGTGGTATTATTTTTTCTGCAAACTATGATTCCAGGTTTCCTGGGGCTGAAAATGTCGGATATAGAGTAGGATTAGGATTTTTTCCAAGTTTAAACAATTTTGTAGTTACAATTCCTGTTGGATTATACTACCTGCTCGGCAATGCCCCAAACTACTTTGAAATGGAAGTCACAACTGCAGTCGGTACCTCAGAAGTAAATTTCAAAAACCATAAATCCAATTTTTTCTTATACCCACATATCGGGTACCACTATAACAAAAACACCAAAGGTTTTTTCTTTAAGATAGAAGTCGGCCCTTTATTTATCGCCGGAAAAGTTTATCCATTTCCTGGAATTGGCTTCGGTTATACATTGGAAAAATTATTAAAAAAATTTCTTAGCATTACCTGTTCATAATCGATGTGAACAGATCAATGACGATGCACGATAAATAGTAAAAGCTGTTCTATAAAAAAACGAAGCTGAGACTTTGCTGATTGGGTTGTTATTTTTTTACACCGCTTCGGCGCTAAAGTTCTTGGCTTGTTTTTTTCATTTGTCTTCATCCAGTATCACTTTCCACCTGCGGATGAATTTTGGGGTCACTTCAATACATTCATCTTGCTGGAAATATTCCATGCATTCTTCCAGCATCATTAATCTTTTCGAAGCAATATTGGTAGCTGCATCGCTGCCGCTGGCCCGCATATTGGTTAGTTTTTTTCCTTCGTTAGGATTCACTACCAGGTCTCCGGGCTTGCTGTTTTCTCCAATGACTATTCCTTTATATACATCTTCACCGGAATCTACAAAAAAGAGTCCATGATCCTGTAGTTTATCCAATGTATATGCTGTAGTTGTTCCCAAATCGCATACTCATTGTCGGTTTGTCTACACTGATAACAGGAAAAGCTTCCGTACAAACAGACTCTGGTTCATTAGTTCCCAATTCGCCGCCAGATATATTTGCTGCCGTGGGAGCGCATGATCAAAGAATTTAAATAGTTCCAGGCAAAAAGATGGTTTTTGTCAGAATGGGCTATACCACTAATCCATCAAACGCCAGTTTTGCATTTTCAGGATTTGATGCCTCGCTGTGGGATAAAATAAATGCGCTATTCAAATAAAAGTACTGTAAAAAATATCTCATAAATAAATTAAAATAAAATGGCCCTCCCTGTTGAAAGGAGCAAACGTTTGTGTCTTACTTTCCGGCAAAGTCTCTCCCGTTTTGTAAGATAGCCGGAGAAGAGCCTTTAGCAGTAAACAGTCATTTGCTTAGCTTTCGTTTTTTTCATTCTGTCAAAAATTAAAACGAACGTTGATTCTCAAACTTTACCTGTTTTCTTTACTTCGTTAACACAATCCGTTTTGAATAGCCCTTTTTTCTCCTCTATAATTCCTATTCCCTATTGATCAAAAAGCATTTCCATTTATATCTAATTTTTCGGTAGTTACAGAACCATTTCTTATAGTTCTTACAACATATTCATCATTCCCTGTTGAACTTTTTACATCGGTGATATCATATACCTCGTTGCCTTTTGTTGTTCTCAGTTTAATATTTGTAACTACATCAGCAGGAATATAGGTTTCATAAACGGGTAGTGCTGCCCAGGATGTCATGGATTCGTTTATACTGGTTGTATTGGTGATGCTGTTTGTGTTTGAGCCTTTTGTTTGACCAAACAATGACATGCTGACTAAAATACATGTCAGCCCGAATAAAAAAGATTTCATAAAACTACATTTATCATTATCAATGTTATTAACAACATCAGATGATCAATTCGTGTACCATTGAGCAAATCCGGCTCGTCAATATCATGTAATTAGCATTCACTAAATATCCTTTAACAAAATAAGACCACTTTATAACCTGAAAAAATACACAACCGCAAGTTTGTCACTGATCAAATATTTGTTGAGGATAATGCTTCCGGGAATAAATGCCCGGAAGCAAAATTTTCAAACCTGCTTTTTACATGTACGCTAAAATCAACTCCGGGGTTTCTTATGCATTCAAAATGCAAAAGCATAAAATTTATTCAATAAAAAAGCGAAGCAATTGCTTCGCTGGTAAGGTTGTTTTTTTATACCGCTTCGGCGCTCAATCGTTTTGCTTGTTTCTTTCTTTCATCTTCATCCAGTATCACTTTTCTCATACGGATGAACTTTGGTGTCACTTCTATACATTCATCCTGTTGAATATATTCCATACATTCTTCGAGTGTCATCAATCGCTTGGGGGCAATATTCGTAGCCGCATCGCTGCCGCTGGCCCGCATATTGGTTAGTTTTTTTCCTTCGTTAGGATTCACTACCAGGTCTCCGGGTTTGCTGTTTTCTCCAATGACCATTCCTTTATATACATCTTCGCCGGGATCTACAAAAAAGAATCCACGATCCTGTAGTTTATCCAATGAATAAGCCGTAGTTGTTCCCTGTTCTTTAGCAATCAGCACCCCGTTATTTCTTCCCGGAATCGGGCCTTTCCAGGGTTTGTATTCACTGAAGCGATGATGCATCACGGCTTCTCCTGCTGTGTTGGTAAGCATTTGTGTACGCAAACCCGTCAATCCTCTTGAAGGAATTTCAAATTCCAGGTGTTGCATATCTCCTTTTGTTTCCATCACCAGCATCTCACCTTTTCTCCTAGTCACCAGGTCTATCACCTTGGATGCGGACTCCTGTGGCACATCTACCACCAGGTTTTCATACGGCTCACATTTTTTCCCGTTAAATTCTTTAATGATCACCTGTGGCTGACCTACCGTTAATTCATAACCTTCACGGCGCATGGTTTCAATTAAAATTCCAAGATGCAGAATGCCTCTGCCATAAACCAAAAAGCTATCTGCACTTGCAGAATCTTCTACACGCAATGCTAAATTTTTTTCTGTTTCTTTTATCAGCCGTTCACGGATATGGCGGGAAGTGACAAACTTTCCATCCTTGCCATAAAAGGGAGAATTGTTGATCCCGAATTGCATACTCATGGTCGGTTCGTCCACACTGATTACAGGTAAGGCTTCCGGGTTTTCAAAATCGGCAATGGTGTCACCAATATTAAAATCCTCGATGCCAACAACGGCACAAATATCACCGGCCACTACTTCATTCACTTTCTTTTTTCCCAAACCTTCGAATACATAGAGTTCCTTTACTTTTAATTTTTTGATGGTGCTGCCCGCCTGCACCAAAGACACTTGTTGATTTTCTTTTATCGTTCCCCTGTTCACTTTTCCGATAGCAATACGACCAAGAAAAGAAGAATAGTCCAGAGATGTAATCTGCAATTGCAATGTGCCTTCCGATATTTTAGGGGCAGGTACATATTTTAAAATACCATCTAACAGTGGATTGATATTATCTGTTTTTATCAATGAATCATTGAACCAGCCATTTTTCCCGCTTCCATAAAATACAGGGAAGTTGAGCTGTTCTTCCGTTGCATCCAGGTTGAAAAATAAATCAAAAACCGCATCATGTACTTCTTCGGGGCGGCAGTTGGGTTTATCTACTTTATTTATTACAACGATAGGATGTAAATTCAAATGCAGTGCTTTTTCCAAAACAAACCTTGTTTGTGGCATGGGCCCTTCAAAAGCATCTACTAATAACAGCACACCATCAGCCATTTTCAATACCCGCTCCACTTCTCCGCCAAAATCGGCGTGGCCGGGGGTGTCTATCACATTTATCTTAGTGTTTTTGTATGTAACTGCTGCATTCTTTGAAAAAATAGTAATACCTCTTTCTTTTTCCAGTTCATTGCTGTCCATGATCAATTCACCGGTTTCCTGGTTATCACGAAATACTTTTGTAGCATGTAAAATCTTATCCACCAAAGTGGTTTTTCCATGGTCAACATGGGCTATTATCGCTATATTTCTGATATTCATAAAAATTCAAAAGTTAAAAATCAAAACCTCAATTCATTCAATTTAGTTATCTGTCAATTTTCTACCGGAAGTAACTTAACATTAAAAGAGGCGCAAAGGTACAATAAATCAACGGGGAGGGCAAATGAATAACAAGCTTTGCAAAACGGTGATCGCCATTATCCTGGCTTTATTGGGCTGGCCGCTGATCCAGCGTAATTTATTTTACTTTAAATAGCAATTAAATCATTACTTAACGAAGATGAGGCTTTCGTGTTGACAGTGTCAAAATTTATGTCGCAGAAAATAAATTCCAAAAATAATTAGTTTATAATTACTAAATCATTTAGTTTTGGCTGTTCAAAAAATCTTTGCAAAAGGGCCCGGCCGAAGATTTAACTTTGGTTGCTCTGAAGGCAGGCCACAAAAAACCTTTAACCTAAAAATAAATAATATGTCAAATAACCCCAACAACGAAAAATTGAAAGCATTAAAGCTGACTATTGATAAGATTGAAAAAGATTTTGGCAAAGGCAGTGTTATGATGATGAATGAAAAAGGCGAACAGCAAATGGAAGTTGTTTCCACCGGTTCAATAGGCCTGGATATTGCATTGGGTATTGGCGGTCTCCCCAGGGGAAGAGTTGTTGAAATCTATGGCCCTGAATCTTCAGGTAAAACAACAGTAGCCACACATGTTATTGCAGAGGCACAGAAAAAAGGTGGTATGTGCGCCATTATTGATGCGGAACATGCATTTGACAGTGCTTATGCTCAAAAACTCGGTGTGGACGTTGACAACCTGCTCATTTCTCAACCCGATTATGGCGAGCAGGGTTTAGAGATTGCTGATCGCTTAATTCTTTCCGGCGCATTAGATGTTATAGTTATTGACTCTGTAGCAGCACTTGTACCAAAAGGAGAATTGGAAGGTGAAATGGGCGACAGCAAAATGGGATTGCAAGCCAGGCTGATGAGCCAGGCACTTCGTAAACTTACTGCTACTATTGCTAAAACAAATACTATTTGCATCTTCATTAACCAGTTGAGAGAAAAGATAGGCGTAATGTTCGGAAATCCTGAAACTACTACCGGAGGAAATGCGTTGAAATTTTATTCGTCAGTTCGCCTTGATATTCGTCGTATGACCCAGATAAAAGATGGCGATGAGGCCGTTGGTAACAGGGTGAAAGTAAAAGTGGTAAAAAATAAAGTGGCCCCTCCGTTCCGCTCGGCAGAATTCGATATCATATTTGGAGAAGGAATTTCTAAGACTGGTGAGATATTAGACCTTGGTGTAGAAATGGGCATTGTTCAAAAAAGTGGAAGCTGGTTCAGCTATAACAACGATAAGTTAGGGCAGGGCCGTGATGCCGTAAAACAATTATTGCTGGACAACCCTGAGCTTTCCAATGAAATTGAATTAAAGATCAGGGAGAAGATCAAAGAAGCACAAGCAGTATAAATTTAAAAGATGGGTTAGTAAATACAACCGTCTCGCTTAAGGTGAGACGGTTTTTTAGTATCTTTTAGGAACAACTGAATTTTTTCAAACCCTGGTTTTATGAATACAAGAAAAATGGCTGAAAAAAAAAGGATCGCTTTGGTGGCACATGATAATAAAAAAAGCGAGTTAATGGAATGGGCTGTATTCAATAAAGCAGCTCTTGCAAGGCATTCGCTGTTTGCTACAGGCACTACCGGTAATTTACTGGAAGCAACTTTAAAACTTCCGGTAAAAAAATTTCTGAGTGGTCCATTGGGTGGTGATCAACAGGTAGGAGCAAAAATTGCCTGTGGTGAATTGGACGTGTTAATTTTTTTCTGGGATCCAATGGAGGCGCAACCACACGACCCTGATATCAAAGCCTTGTTACGTGTAGCCGCAACGTGGAATATTCCAGTAGCCTGTGATCGGGCAACTGCCGATTTTTTATTGACTTCCCCGCTGATGCATGAAGAATATGAAACGTTGCTGACCGATTATTCAACTTACATCAACCGAAAACTGAAATAATGGAAGTGCATCTTAGAGAATGGAGAACTGAAGAAGCAGAATTGCTGGCAAAACTCGCCAACAATAAAAAAATTGCTGATAATATGAGAGACATTTTCCCATATCCATATACTATCCAGGATGCTTCACAATGGATTGCCCTGAATGAAACCCGGATCCCCAAAAATACTTTTGCTATTGAGGCAAATGGTGTTTTTGCCGGTGGTTGCGGCATTCATCCGAAAGATGATGTGTCAAGACATTCAGCAGAAATTGGTTATTGGATCGCCGAACCATTTTGGGGAAAAGGAATTGCTACCGATGCGGTAAAACAATTACTTGAGATAACATCAATTCAATTTCCAAACATTGTTCGATTGTATGCTGAAGTATTTGAACACAACAAAGCTTCTATGCGGGTATTGGAAAAGAATGGTTTTTATTTAGAATGCATTCGTAAGAAAGCGGTTATCAAGAATAATTTTGTGATGGATGATTATGTATGGGTAAAATTGCTGAAATAAGATTGGCCGCGAATAAAAAGAAAGAAATTTTTCAGAAATACAATGCGTGTTAATGGTATTATTCGTGGCAAAACAATCCTGTAAATTTGTTGCCCTGATTTTATGTCTTTTAAACTTCATGCACCATATTCCCCTGCCGGTGATCAGCCGGAAGCAATTCGCCAATTAACAGAAGAACTTCTTAAAGGCGAAAAGTACCAAACCTTATTAGGAGTAACGGGAAGCGGGAAAACATTTACTATCGCCAATGTAATACAGAACGTGCAACGGCCCACTCTGGTGATCACGCACAACAAAACACTGGTGGCGCAGCTCTATGGTGAGTTCAAACATTTTTTTCCTGAAAATGCAGTAGGATATTTTGTTTCCTATTATGATTATTACCAGCCGGAAGCTTACTTACCTGTAAGTGATGTATATATTGAAAAAGATCTTTCAATTAATGATGAGTTAGATAAGCTTCGGCTGCAGGCTACTTCTGAATTACTAAGTGGCCGCAGGGATATTATTGTTGTGGCAAGTGTCAGTTGTATTTATGGTATGGGAAACCCGACCGAATATGAAAACGGAATTATCCGCATACAAAAAGGGCAGGTCATATCAAGACAAGGGTTTCTTCATTCGCTTGTCAATTCATTATACAACAGAACTACTATTGAATTTACAAGGGCAAGTTTCCGGGTAAAAGGGGAGACCGTGGACATCAATCTTCCTTACGTTGACTACGGTTACCGTATTACTTTTTTTGGAGATGAAATTGAAGAGATTGAAAGTATTGATGTGGTAACAGGAAAACGAATCATGCCAATGCAGGATGCTGCTATCTTTCCTGCTAATTTATATTTGGCGCCGAAGGATATGATACAGCAAATTCTTGCAGAAATACAGGATGAAATGTCGGCGCAGGTTACCTATTTTAAAGGAATCGGAAAATTCATAGAAGCGCAGCGATTGAGTGAGCGGGTGAATTATGATGTGGAAATGATTCGTGAGTTGGGCTATTGTAATGGTGTAGAAAATTATTCAAGATTTTTTGATCGTCGTAGGCCGGGCACAAGGCCATTTTGCTTATTGGATTATTTTCCTAAAGACTATTTATGTGTCATTGATGAAAGTCATCAAACCATTCCACAGATCAGCGGTATGTATGGAGGCGACCGGAGCAGGAAACTGATTCTTGTTGATTATGGTTTTCGATTACCATCAGCTTTGGACAACCGGCCGTTGAATTTTCATGAGTTTGAATCTATGTTGAATCAAACCGTTTTTGTTTCGGCTACGCCGGATGATTATGAACTGCAGAAATGCGGCGGAGTAGTGGTGGAACAGGTGGTACGTCCAACAGGTTTATTAGATCCGCCCATTGAAATTCGTCCAAGTGTTAATCAAATAGACGATCTGTTAGATGAAATTGATAAGCGGGTTTCAAAAGGCGACCGTGTTTTGGTAACCACTCTTACCAAACGGATGGCAGAAGAGATGGATAAATATTTGCACCGTATTAATATCAAATCAAAATATATTCACAGCGAAGTGGACACATTGGAAAGAGTGGAAATACTTCGCCAATTACGATTGGGTGAAATTGATGTTTTGGTAGGAGTAAACCTGTTGCGGGAAGGATTAGATCTTCCCGAAGTTTCGTTAGTTGCCATCCTGGATGCGGATAAAGAAGGTTTTCTCCGAAATGAAAAATCCCTGACACAGACAGCAGGCCGTGCAGCAAGAAATGTAGATGGGCTGGTGATCTTTTATGCAGATATAATGACTGAAAGTATGCAAAAGACGATTGATGAAACTAACCGGCGCAGAGAAAAACAAGTTGCTTTTAATGTTGAACATAAAATTACACCCCGAACGATTCTAAAAAGCAAGGAACAGGTGTTTGCGCAAACTTCGGTATTAGATGTAAAAGGATATGATATGAAAAACCCATATGCCATTGGGCCGGATGAAGAATTGGTCACAGTGGCTGCGGAAGAACAAGCGGAATATAAAACCATTCCTCAGACAGAAAAAGCGATTTCAAAAATTAAAAAGCAAATGGAGCAGGCTGCCCGTAACCTTGATTTTATGGAAGCTGCAAGGTTAAGAGATGAAATGTTTGTATTACAAAAGAAATTGGAGGAAATGAAGAAGTGATATTGCTACCGGGGACACCGATTAACGTTGTAGAAATTTTTTTCATTGCCCAAATTGATCTCTACCGACACAAACTCCCTTAAAGAGGATAAACCGGGGGAATAATATTTCTAAGCAGTTCCAACTCATTAAGATAAAACCACTCATACTATTTCATATTTCATTCTCCTCATTTTCCTAAATTTACTTTTCTATTAAATACATATCAACATGAAAAAAACTTTTCTGGCAGCATTGCTGATCATAGTAACGTTTTTTACGATTGCGCAGCCTGTTAATTTTAATAAAGAAGAAAAAGCTTTTGAACAAGCAACTCTGCCGCAAGGCGAAATTCCCATTAACAGGTTGCAGTGGCTTCCCGATTCACATGATTTCTGGATCAATAATCAGGGAAGTATTTATTTATACAGTGCCGACGATCTCAATAATAAAAAACTCGTTTTAAGCAACGAACAGGTCAAAGCAACCGGCCTTGCTACCAGAACTGAATCTATTGCATGGAGTGTTGACCGGAAAAAAATATTAATCTATACCAATTCAAAAAGAGTGTGGCGTGGAAACACCCGGGGTGATTATTGGTTTTTTGACCTTAGCACCGGCAAGGGCAAGCAACTAGGAAAGGGATTACCCTCTTCTTCATTAATGTTCGCTAAATTTTCTCCCGATAATAAAAATGCAGCTTATGTAAGCAAACATAATTTATACGTAGAAGATTTAACATCCGGTAAAATTACCCAGCTTACTAAAGACGGAACTGACAGAATTATAAATGGAACATTTGATTGGGTATATGAAGAAGAGTTGAGCTGCCGTGATGGATTTCGATGGAGCCCGGATAGTAAAAGCATTGCATACTGGAGAGTGGATGCACGAACTACTAAAAATTATTTAATGATCAATAATACCGATTCGCTGTATCCATTTACAGTACCGGTGGAATTTCCTGTTGCAGGGGAAAAACCATCTAATGTAAAAGTGGGTGTGATCTCTTTGGTAACAAAAAAAACAAACTGGCTGCAAATTCCCGGTGATCCGGAAAATAATTATTTACCCAGGATGGAATGGGCGGGAAATAATAAAGAAATTATGGTGGTTCAGCTAAACCGCAAACAAAATGAAGCTGATCTTTATTTATGTAATACTGTCACCGGTAAAGCGGATAGAATCTATACTGATAAAGATGAAGCCTGGGTAGATGTGGTAAAACCATTCGGATGGGACGGCCCTTCATGGACATGGGTAGAAAATGGAAAATCGTTTTTATGGACCAGTGAAAAAGATGGCTGGATGCATATTTATAAAGTTTCAAGAGACGGGAAAACTGAAACTTTGCTTACAAAGGGAAATTTTGATGCCGACATGGTAGCTTATGATGCTGCCGGAGAAAATATTTATTTCATGGGCAGCCCTTATGATGCTACACAAAAATATTTGTACAGAATCAACCTGAACAATACGGATACGGTACGGGTAACTCCTGCAGTTTTTGATGGAACCAATTTTTATCGTTTATCTCCCGATGCGAAATTTGCTACACAAACAAACGGAAGCATTACCCGTAATTTCAATATTTGCCTTGTTACCTTGCCGGATCATAAAAAAGTTTATCCCGCTGAAGAAGACCAGTTCACGGCTCCGCGATTAGGATTTAAATTGGAAAAATTTAAAATCAAAACGACCGACGGAATAGAAATGGATGGGATTATGGCAAAGCCGGATAATTTTGATCCCACAAAAAAATATCCCGTTTATTTCTATGTGTATGGAGAGCCGGCAGCAACCACCGCCGACGATGTCCCCAATTTTGACAATTTTATTTCTCAGCTGATACCTGAAGGATATATTGGCATCACAATGGATAACCGGGGCACACCGGCATACAAGGGAAGAGAATGGCGTAAATCTATTTACAGAAAAATTGGTGTGATCAATAGCCATGACCAGGCAATGGCGGCTAAGGAAATTTTGAAATGGCCGTTTATTGATACAGGCAGGGTGGCTGTGCACGGATGGAGCGGCGGGGGTGCTATGACATTAAATTTGTTATTCCGTTACCCGGAAATTTATAAAACCGGTATTGCAATAGCGGCAGTCACAGATCAGCATTTTTATGATAACATTTACACCGAACGCTATATGGGATTACCTCAGGAAAACGAAAAAGATTATGAACAGGCTTCCCCTAACACATTTGCAAAAAATCTGCGTGGAAACCTGTTGTATATACATGGAACCGGAGATGATAATGTACATTATAAAAATGCAGAAGTGCTGATTAATGAATTAATAAAACACGGGAAAATGTTTCAACTCATGATATACCCTAACCGTACACATGGAATATTTGAAGGTGTGGGAACCAGCGAGCATTTAAACGATACATTCATAAAATTTTTGAGGGATCATTGTCCCCCTGGTGCACATTAAACGATTACAATAAACATTTAAAATTCGGAAAACCGTATTGATGGCGTAGATATACGAAAAAGTGACAGGTACTTACCCTCGATTTCTTTAATCATACATCCCAACTGCTTGCAGCTTCAATTTCAGTAGTTTATTTTAGCTGAATCAGAACAACAGTTGTTTCAAGTAAATTTAAAAATCCATTTTTATGAAAAAGCGTGTCCGTAGAACATTAAATTTTTTCGCATTTAACCTCTTGTTTTTTGCCCTGTACCTGAATTTTATTCACAAGGACAAAACACCTGATCAGGACTTAAGTACTCCACAAAGTGGTTCGGTTTATAACGGAACTGCTTCTGTTGACAATCAGGTAAAATACATGGACAAAACTGTGACAAGCAACGGAGTTGCCGGTCAACAAGCAGTACCTGTAAAATCAGAAACAAATCATTCGCAGAACTAAGCTTATTTCAATTAGTCATACAAACGATGGTTTGATAAAAAGCCCCGGTTCTCCGGGGCTTATTTTTTATTTGATCCGGCCCAAACTGAAATAATTAACTTAGTGGTATGGCAAAAAAATTATTTCTGCTGGACGCTTTTGCGTTGATCTTCCGGGCATACTACGCTTTGATCCGCAATCCACGGTTGACTTCTAAAGGGAAAAACACAAATGCACAATTTGGGTTCACTAATACTTTGGTGGACCTTATTAACAACCAGAAGCCCAGCCACATGGCAGTTTGCTTTGATACAGCTGCTCCTACAGAGCGACATACCGATTTTGAACAATACAAAGCTAACCGGCAGGAAGCTCCTGAAGATATTTTAGCTGCAGTGCCTGATATAAAAAAACTTATTGCTGCTTTTAATATCCCATGCATCGAGAAGGATGGTTATGAAGCTGACGATGTAATTGGAACAATAAGTAAACAAGCTGCTAAAGCCGGGTATGAAGTATATATGGTAACACCCGATAAAGATTATGGACAATTAGTTTCTGACAAAATAAAAATTTATAAACCCGGTTACCAGGGTGGTGATGTTGAAATCATGGGACCAGAGCAGGTTTGTGCCAAATGGAATATCAAAAGAGTGGAACAGGTTATTGACATATTAGGGTTGATGGGAGATGCAGTGGATAATATTCCAGGTATAAGAGGAATCGGAGAAAAAACTGCTGCTAAATTATTAACAGAATATGACAATATAGAAAACGTTTTGGCTAACGCCGGTAACTTAAAAGGTGCCTTAGGTGAAAAAATTAAATCAGGCAAAGAAGATGCAATTCTCTCTAAAAAATTAGCAACGATTATTACTGATGTGCCTGTTGAATTTCATGAAAAAGATTTTGAATTAAAAGACTGGAATAAAGAAAAACTAAAAGAAGTATTTACAGATCTTGAATTCAAAACACTTGGCAAAAGAATTTTGGGAGAAGATTTTGCAATTGCCAGCTCTGCTGCCAAAACCGTTGTTGATAAAAAAATACCACAGGGTGTCCAAACTGATCTTTTTGGGAATATCATATCACCAGAGCCGGCCAGACCAGAACCCGATATTTCACCTGAATCTGAAAATGACGATGGGTTATTTGCGGATAAAAACATTCACAACACAGCACACAAATACGAAGCAGTAAATTCTGACACTGCTATTAAAAAATTGGTAGCGGAATTAAAGAAGCATGATGAGATCTGTTTTGATACCGAAACTACAGGGATTGATGCTAATACTGCGGAACTAGTTGGAATGAGTTTTTCTGTAAAGCCGGGGGAAGCATATTATGTTCCATGCCCCGCAGATCAAAAAAAAACCAGGGAAATTCTTGAGCAGTTCAGTTTGTTATTTAATGATAAAAACAAAATTTGGATTGGCCAGAATATTAAATATGATTTACTGGTTTTGAAGTGGTATGATGTTGAAATAAAAGGGCCTCTGTTTGACACTATGCTGGCACATTATGTAATCGAACCCGACGGTAAAAGAGGAATGGATCTGCTCAGCACAAAATACCTGCATTATGAGCCGGTGCATATTGAAGAGCTTATTGGGAAAAAAGGAAAGACCCAGGGTAATATGCGGGATGTGGAATTGGAAAAAATAAGAGATTATGCTGCCGAAGATGCAGATATCACCCTACAATTAAAAAATATTTTTCTTCCCAAGCTCAGGGAAAAAGAAGTGGAAAAAGTTTTTTATGAAGTGGAAAACCCGCTGGTAAAAGTATTGGCAAATATGGAATTTGAGGGTGTAAAAATTGATGAAGAATTTTTAAATGACTATTCCAAAGAGCTGGAACGTGAAGCAAAAAAATGTGAGGAAGCTGTGTACAAGGAAGCCGGTGTCCGGTTCAATCTTGCTTCACCCAAACAATTAGGAGAAGTTTTATTTGAAAAATTAAAGCTTGATCCGAAAGCGAAAAAAACAAAAACAGGTCAATATGCAACAGGCGAAGATGTTTTATTAAAATTAGCACAACAAAATAAAATTGTTGACGACATTCTTGCCTTCCGGGAATACACAAAACTAAAATCAACTTATGTGGATGCGTTACCACTGATGATCAACCCTAAAACAGGCAGGGTGCATACTACCTACGGGCAGGCGGTTGCAGTAACAGGGCGACTTGCCAGCAACAACCCCAATCTTCAAAATATTCCGATACGATCTGATAGGGGCAAAGAAATCCGGAAAGCTTTTATACCAAGAGATAAAAAACATTTATTAATAAGCGCCGATTATTCTCAAATTGAGCTTCGTATTGTAGCGGCAATAAGCGGCGATAAAAACATGTGTGATTCCTTTCTCGCCAATAAGGATATTCATACGGCCACCGCTGCCAAAGTGTATAATGTAGAAGAAAAAAATGTAACAAAAGAAATGCGGTATAAAGCCAAGAGTGTAAACTTCGGAATCATTTACGGACAGGGCGCTTTTGGGCTTGCAGATAATTTGGGTATTTCAAGAACAGAAGCAAAACAGATTATCGATAATTATAAACAACAATTTTCCGGCATCCAGAGATATATGGACGATACCATCAATTACGCAAGAGAGCATGGATATGTGCAAACATTAATGGGAAGAAAGCGATGGCTGCGTGATATTAATTCAGCCAATTTTACCGTACGGGGTTTTGCACAAAGAAATGCCATTAACTCTCCTATCCAGGGTACAGCTGCAGATATGATAAAACTGGCCATGATAAAAATTCACAACGCTTTTATTAAATATAAATTTGAATCGAAAATGATCCTGCAAGTGCATGATGAGCTGGTATTTGATGCATTAAAAGATGAAGCTGATGCTATCAGGCCTGTTATTATTGATTGCATGCAAACGGCTATGTTGCTGCCCAATAAAGTTCCTGTTGTTGCAGAAATCGGGATAGGTAAAAACTGGTTGGAGGCCCATTGATTATTTAAATTTTGGGGATTATTATTTGTTTCATTTGAATTTGGTAAACATCATGTCAAATGTAGCAGCGGTATTGTCTTAATTTCGGAATTATGTGTTGTTTAATTCATCTTATACTCACGAAACGCTGTTTATGGCCCATAACATAATCTAAAAAGCCAAAGAGCCTCTGTGGGTCATGCTATGTTTCCTCAAACCCCCTTTATTGTTTTCAAATATGATTTCTTAAAGTAAATATATAATGACACGATAAACTTTTACAATCAGCAAAACAAGTATGAAACAACGGAATATTCAATTCAACAAAGAATTGACTTGCCACATGAAGTACTTATGATTTAATTTTGATTTCAAAATAATATTAAAACAATGTTATTCGTTTTTCATACCATCAGAAAATCGTATTTACATTTCTTTTCCCCTATACTTATTTTATTTCTTAGCGGATGTATCTCCTGTCGAAAAGTCCAAAAGAGGGTCAGCAGCCTTGAGATGAAGTTTCTAAATCAGTATGTCATCCCCTATAATTTTTCATTTGACAATACAACAGTGGGTGGGCTTTCAGGAATTGATTATGATTCCACAAGCGAAGTGTATTATTCTATTTCTGATGATCGCTCTGCTATCAACCCTGCCCGGTTTTATACATTTAAAATGAATATCAAAAACAATAAAATAGATACAGTTGTTTTTCTGCAAAAAACATTTTTGAAAAATCCATCGGGCAATAATTTCCCTTCAGCAACAGCTACTACAGCTACGATTGATCCCGAAGCATTAAGACGATACGGCAATAATTTCTTCTGGAGTTCCGAGGGAGAAAGAATTGTAAACAACAACGACACCATTTTACTGAATCCTGAAATTTATATTTCTGATGTGCAGGGAAATTACCTCGATACACTTCGGTTACCTGGCCAGGTAAAAGTAAGTGCCGGTCAAACGGGTATTCGTCAAAACGGCGCTTTCGAAGGGTTGGCCTTTTCCCCTGATGGAAAATTTTTGTTTGTCAGTGTAGAAGAACCGTTGCTGCAGGATGGCCCTCGTGCAGGACTTGGTGATTCCGCGGGTGTAATAAGGATTATCAAGTATGATTTGCAAACAAAAAAACCAGTGGCCCAGTATGCTTACACTATTGATCCCGTTGTGTATCCTGTTCAGCCAGCATCAGGATTCAGGGTAAATGGCATTTCGGATATCATGTGTATAGGCAATAATAAACTTTTGGTAATCGAACGCTCCTTTTCCACAGGCAGGCTTTCTTGCAGTATCAGGGTTTATGAAACAGATCTGTCCACAGCAGATGATATCAGCTCTTTTTCATCCTTACAGGGAAAAAATTATAAACCGGCTGTAAAGAAACAACTATTGAATATGGACAATCTTGGAATTTATATTGATAATATTGAAGGCGTTACATACGGCCCGGAATTAACCAATGGCAACCGGTCGCTCATCTTTATTGCTGACAATAATTTTAATGCTTATGAGAAAACGCAACTGCTACTATTTGAATTAAGCGGCAAATGATGAAATAATTTTTTTAAAAACCAGTTTATTCAATCGGCTCCCACAACTCCACTTTGTTTCCCTCAAGATCAATGATGTGAACAAATTTGCCATAATCATAAGTTTCAATGTTGTCCACAATAGAGACACCTTCTTTTTTAAGTTCATCAACAAGTTTTTCTAAATTCTCTACCCGGTAATTGATCATGAAGTCCTTTGTAGAAGGTGCAAAGTATTTTGTCGTTTCAGGGAATGGGCTCCATTGTGTCTGCCCTTTCTTTGTACTGTCTGCATCTTCACGCCATTCAAAAGTGGCTCCATAATCGTTTGTGTTGAGGCCAAGATGTTTTTGGTACCACTCTTTCATTTTGCCGGGATCTTTGCATTTAAAAAAAATGCCCCCGATGCCTGTTACTTTTTTCATGGTTGTCGTTTTTGCAATTTGATTTGTTGTTAATGTTTTAAAAGCGAAGCCCGATAGAAAAGATGCCACTATCGCTAAAGATATCCATATAATCTTTTTCATTTTGAAGGACGTTTACGAATGATTCCCTTTGAAGTGAGTACGTTAATATACAAATTTATTTCCCGCAATAATGTAAATCATTCTAATTACGGCTTTTTAAGTAGTTCTGATCAAAAAAATTTCAATCCGGCATTTTTCATTTGACCGGGCTACAAATGTTGTTTTGCCCAAATAATAATTAATTCATTCCGGTCGGAGTTCCAGGCTTTTTTATAGAGTTCACGCACTACGTCCAGCCACTTTTGTTTACGGTTATTTTTATCACCCACATCTTCATTGCCGCCGGCGGCTTTGTAATCCTCACGGTTGGTACTGGAAATTCTTCCATACTGGCCTGTCTGTGGTTTTAAATCATCATTGGTAATACGCAGGTAAAAATCGAGCTGCTCTGGCGTGCAGGTTTTGTCTGCGGGCCACATCGTGCTGTCTTTAATATAAACGGTCACTCCGTCCTTAAAGACATAAGGCTCATAAAAATCTTTGGTGTACTGATCTTCATATACTACTCCCTTCACCGGAAACTGTGCATTAGACTGGTTATTGATCCAGTTCAGCAATTTGTAAGTATAAGAAGTGTCCATGCTGTGCTTCACCTGCCAGCAGGCAGTGGCCACCCATCTTGCCAGTTTTTCGGACGAAGGATTCAATAAGAATACTTTCCCGGTCTTGGGTTTTTGTAAATACTTGTCGACGCCTGTACGATATTCATACAGTGTGACAGGAAAACCTTCCCATCCGGGAATAGTATCGGTAGTGTACAGCGGGTTCTGCACCATGTAAGCATGGCTCAGGATTACTTTTGCCTTTTCAATCAAAGCAGGAAAATCTTTTTTAAAATATTTTCTGGGTATCCTTTTTTTCTGGCCGTATGTTATCAATGAATACAGGGTGAGCAAGAAAAAAATACTAACACATCGCATAAGCGGTTGTTTACGATATATAATTTTGAATAGTTGCTTTCAGCAGTCAAAGCTACCGGAATGAGGGCATTCAGTGCTAAACTCATCAGATATTTTATAGCAACGAAGTAAAATTGTTTTTAAGTAATGAAATTAGTTTTCTAAGGGCTCTGTATTCACTTTTTATTGTTTTAACATCAACACCCAAACATCTCAAATGTATATTTTCAAACTCCCCCTAATTTTGCATTATGTCCACACTTGCCATTACCACTATTCAATCCAACCTTCATTGGGAAAATAAGGCGGCTAACCTCGCCCTGTTTGAAAAAAAAATCCGTTCCATACAGGAAAATATGGAAATAGTGGTGCTGCCGGAAATGTTCAGCACCGGCTTCAGCATGAGCCCACAATTGCTGGCAGAAACAATGAAGGGAGAAACCGTACAATGGATGAAAGACACAGCAGCAGAAAATAATATTATTCTTACCGGCAGTGTGATCATTGAAGAGAACGACAATTATTTTAACCGGTTGATATGGATGTTACCCAATGGTCAGTACGGCTATTATGACAAACGGCATCGGTTTGCTTATGCTGGAGAAGATGAAAAATATACAGCAGGCACTAAACGCCTGATCGCTTCGGTGAAAGGATGGAAAATAAATGTACAGGTATGTTATGATTTAAGATTTCCTGTCTGGAGCCGACAGGCTTCTCTTCTCCCTGAAGAAGGCCAGACGGGTCCCGAATATGATGTGCTCATCTACGTAGCCAACTGGCCCGAACAAAGAAGCATTGCCTGGAAAACGTTGTTGGTGGCAAGGGCTATCGAAAACCAATGTTACGTAGTAGGGGTGAACCGGGTGGGTAATGACGGGCATAATATTTATCACAGCGGTGACAGTATGATTGTGGATCCGCTCGGGGAAATTTTATATCACTGCAATGACGAAGAAGATATTTTCACCATTGCATTGGATAAAACACACTTGGAAAATGTCCGGGAAAAATTTCCTTTCTGGAAAGATGCTGATAGGTTTACTATTGACCAGTAACAATTTTTGTACCCTCTTTTTTTTCTTTGATCAGTTCCATCACTTTATCAAATTTATAATCATCACCGCCGCGAATAGCTTTTACCGTAGGCACCACTTCCACTTCAGGCTGAATGCCTCTCCCGTTTTTTGGATAATTTTTATTCATTACCAACCGGAATAATGGCAAACGAAATTTTATTCCCGTTTCAGGAAGTGTAACATCGGGAATCAGCCAGGCATTGTTGCCATAAGCGCCGCCCCCGGTTTCTTCGCCCACTACTATTATGTTGTTTTGCTTAATCACTGAATTTACGAACAGGGTTGTTGCAGAAAATGAATTACCACCGGTGATAATATAAGCTGTACCATTATAGTGATTCTGTTTTTTCGGTTTGAAATAATGCTGTTCAAAATACCTGAAATGATAATACCCGTCTGATTTATGATGGGTAAAAAATTTTATAAAAAGATGGTTCCAGAAATTATTTTTGATATAGCTGCCATAGTGGCTTTTCCTGGAAATAGCATATAACGAATCAGCAATCTTGAAGCGATGATCAGCTAAATATCGGGAAATAAAAGTAGAATTAGTGACACTGCCTCCGCCATTTCCCCGTACGTCTATGACTAAATCACCGATATGATTTTTTCTTATATAACGGAATGATTTCCGGAAAAATTTTTTCAGATGAAACCCGCGGCTGAATGAATTCAAATCCATAAAAGCGGTATGGCCGGCAGAATCAACTTTCAATGAGCGAACCGAGCTTAGCTCCAGTTTTTTTCTTTCTTTTCTGGAAAGTTTTTGCAACCTGAGAAGTGGGCGAATGAGATTCCGGCTCATTGTATCTTTCCGGGGGTCATACACGGGTAATGTTGTAGAATGAGAAATTCCATTGCTGTCGAGATACTGTACCTGATAAGTATCATGCAAACCGAAAACCGAAGAATATATTTGGCCAAAAGTTCCCCTATTGCTTAGTGTTTGATATTTATGCGTCAGGTTGTAGCCGTCTGCCGAAAGAAATTGAAATAATGAATCAATGATAGTTTCAATGGGTTGGCCATTTATCTTTTGGATGACCGTTCCCCTTTTTAAAATACTGTCTTTGCGAATCAGGTTGGAAGCAACCACTGCTGTGTCCGGCCAGAATTTGATACTCAACGGGAAAATCTTTAACCGGGCCGTGTCTAAATAACGGTCATATTTTTTGGAAAGCCGCACCGAAGTATGCCCGCAATCAATTTTAGAAAGAATATAGGCCAGCACATTTCTGAACTCTGGTTGTGTCAAAGAATCTTTTACCTGTTCGGCACCTTGTTGAAAAAAATAATTCATGCTGTCTTTAGAAGTGTACCAATATAAGCCGGGATGCGATTCTTCTAATATATCCCGGAAAATGGAATAGTCTTTTTGCAATTCCTGTGGTGAATATTTTTTTGAAGGATTGAATGAATTTTTCCCTGTGTAGCAGGAAGCGAACAAGATGATAAGGAAAGAAAATAAAACGGTCCGCATCATGGGTTATTCCTTATTCTTTTTTAAATGATTCCATCCCTGTGCGGTGATTGCATATTTGTTTCCGCCTTTTGTAATGATATAAGTTCCGGATTCCGGTTCGGTCATGTAACCCACCACGCTGATATTTTCATTCATGGTCAGTTTATCATAATCACCCTGTCGAATAGTAAAAAGCAATTCATAATCTTCTCCGCCGCTCAGGGCACAGGCTGTGGGATCAATTTCAAATTTATATGCTGCCTTCTTCATTTCTTCTGCAATCGGAATTTTTTCTTCGTACAACACACAACCTAAATTACTGTCATGGCAGATATGAAGAATCTCCGAACTCAATCCATCACTGATATCCATCATTGATGTCGGGGTAATATTTTCTTTTTCAAAAAATTCGATAACATCTTTTCTTGCTTCAGGTTTCAGCAATCTTCCAATCACATAAGATTCGCCTTCGAGGTCAGGTTGTATATTCTTTGTTTCAAGGAATACTTTTTTTTCTCTTTCTAAAAACAATAAACCAATATAAGCAGCACCCAGATCACCGCTGACACAGAGCAAGTCTCCTTTTCTCGCTGTACTTCTTTTCACAAATTTTCCCGGGGCCACTTCACCCAATGCGGTTATGGAAATAATAAATCCTTTTTGAGAAGAATTAGTATCACCGCCTACAAGGTCAACACCATATTTATCACAAGCCGCATAAACCCCTTCGTAAAATTCGTTCAGCGCTTCTACGCTGAAACGGTTACTAATACCAAGGCTAATTACAATTTGTGTAGGTACTGCATTCATGGCGTACACATCACTTAGATTAACGATTACACTTTTATACCCCAAATGCTTCAACGGGGTATAAACAAGATCAAAATGCACCCCTTCTATAAGCAAATCAGTGGTAACCACTGTTTGTTTACCAAAATGGTCAATAACGGCCGCATCATCTCCAACACCTACAACTGAAGAAACATTTTGCAATTCAATATTTTTAGTCAGGTGTTCGATCAATCCAAATTCTCCGAGAGAAGATATTTCTGTACGTGGTTCCATTAGAATGTTCAAATGACGTTTTACAAATTCTTTTCATTATTAATCACCTTCAGCATATCATCATGAATTTTTCCATTCGTTGCCAGTACATGCGGCTGATATGGTGAAAATTTATTTCCATTAAAATCGGTTACTTTTCCCCCGGCTTCTTCTACCAGCAAGTATCCCGCAGCGCTGTCCCATGCTTCTAATTTGTGCTCATAAAATCCATCAAACCTTCCGCAGGCTACCCAACAAAGATCAATGCCTGCTGATCCAAGACGCCGGACCGGGATTCCTTTCCGGATAAATTTTTCAAATGACTGCAATGGCCCATTGGGAGTGTCTAAATAGGTATATGGAAAACCGGTGACCAGGCAGGATTTTACAACATCCGTTTCATTGCTTACACGGACGGGTTTACCGTTCAGCAATGTGCCGCATTTTTTTTCTGCAAAAAATAATTCTTCAAGATGCGGGTTATACACCGAAGACATGATTACTTCCCCGTTATATTCTATGGCAATGCAAACACAATTCAATGGAATGCCATGGGCAAAATTCACCGTGCCATCAATGGGGTCAATGATCCATTTGTAGCTGGAATCCTGTATCAGCTCTCCTGCTTCTTCACTTAAGATATGGTGATCCGGAAAACTTTTTTTGATTACTTCCAGGATAGCTTTTTCAGAAGCATGATCAGCCTCGGTTACCAGGTTGTTAATTCCTTCTTTATTCCCGATTTTAAAATCATTATTGAAAAACCGGCGAATTTCAACCGCCCCGGCTTTTACCGCTTCTATCAGTATGGATTTAAACATGAGCAAAGATAATAAACCGTCATTCGTAGTTAAGAACAATAAATTACTGATTGATGTAAGAGAACTGTTATTTTTGACAAAATCATAAAACAGGCCGGGCAAACAGGATGCAGCTTTCGGTGATCATAATAAACTACAACGTCAAATTTTTTTTAGAGCAATGTCTTTGCTCCGTTCGCAGGGCGGCGGGTGCGTTGCAATCTGAAATCATTGTAATAGATAATAACTCCGATGATAACAGCCTGGCATACCTGCAACCGCTTTTTCCCGAAATTCTTTTTTCAGCTAACCGGGAAAATCTTGGTTTTTCCAAAGCCTGTAACCAGGGTTTGAAATCAGCAAAAGGAGATTATGTTTTGTTTCTGAATCCGGATACCATTGTTCCTGAAGATTGTTTTAAAAAATGTATTGAATTTTTTGAATCGCATCCCGATGCCGGTGCGTTGGGAATAAGAATGATGGACGGATCCGGCAGATTTTTAAAAGAGTCTAAACGTTCCTTTCCATCGCCATCTGCTGCGTTGTATAAGTTATTTGGTTTATCTGTGTTATTTCCACGATCCAAAGTTTTTTCAAAATATCATTTGGGAAACCTGGATCCGAACCAATCTCATGAAATAGATGTACTGGCCGGTGCCTTTATGATGATAAAAAAAGAAGTGTTGAATAAGACGGGTGGATTTGATGAAACTTTTTTTATGTATGGCGAGGATGTAGACCTGAGCTACCGTATTCAGAAAGCCGGATATAAGAATTATTATTTTGCAGGCAGCTGCATTATTCATTTTAAAGGGGAGAGCACACGAAAGGGTACTTTGAATTATATCCGGATGTTTTATAATGCCATGAGCATATTTGTCAGGAAACAATATGGCGGAAACAGGGCAAGGTTTTTTAATTTTTTAGTTCATTCTGCCATTTGGATCCGTGCCCTGATGACCGCTATTGGAAATTTCATCCGGCGGATAGGGCTTCCTATTGTTGATGCCGGGCTTACTTTATTTTCCTTCTGGATAATAAAATATTTTTGGAACAACTATGTCAGGCCGGAAGTGCATTACGATAATAATTTGCTTTGGATATTGTTCCCTATTCTTACCGTTGCTTACCTGATTGTAGCATATTATGCGGGATTGTATGACAGGTATTACAAGCGGCCCAGGCTGATTCGCTCGGCACTGATTGCAACTGTTGTCTTACTCGCAGGATATTCGATGTTGCCGGAACAGTATCGTTTTTCAAGAGCAATTATTTTATTTGGATCCCTATTATCATTTGCATTGATTGGTTTTTTAAGATGGACTTTTGTAGCTATGGGGATCCTGAGTAACCGAAGTAAGCGTAATGAAGAAGTAAATACGGTGATCGTTGGCAGCTCTGCAGAATATGAAAACGCATTACATGTCATGAAAGAGGCTGGTTATGCAGAACGGGTGATCGGGCGGGTATCCGTATCGGATTCAGATACCACAGCTATGGCAAATTGGAAAAACCTGAAACATTTGTATAAAGACACCGGATTTCGTGAAATTATTTTTTGCATTGGTGATTTATCTTTTAAAAATATATCAGAAACCATTCCTCGGCTGCCACGATGGATTAAATTTAAATTTCATTCTGATAAAAGCCGGAGCATCGTAGGCAGCGACTCAAAAGACGTATCAGGAGAGGCCTTGTCTTTAGAAAATGGGTTTGCGCTGAGCGATCCTTATCATCGCAGGATGAAAAGACTTATTGATGTGGTGGTAGCATGTACGGGATTACTTACTTTTCCCATTCATTTATTTTTTATAAAAAAACCGTTTCATTTTTTAGTAAACTGTCTGGGGGTTTTATCAGCACAAAAAACATGGATAGGATACGCTCCCGGAGAAAAACCTCATCCATCTTTGCGCCCGGGTGTGCTTGACTGCAATGGTGTTCCCGTTTCGGTACACCATGATCTGCCGGAAGAAAGTTTGAAAACGATAAATTACTGGTATGCCCATGATTATCGGGAAAACAATGATCTTTGGTTACTCTGGCGTCGTTATAAACAGTTAGGTATGTAATTTTTTATACCATTATATTCGCAAAATCAGTGGGTAACATTGCGTAACTTTAAATTCGAACCCGGTTCATGGCAAATATTATTGAAATTAAACTACCAAAAGCAGTTGCTGCGGCACTTCGGATTCCGCCCAACGATCCCCGTCGCCAGCAGATCCGGGTGCTTAAAAAATTATTGAAAAAAGCAAGATTCACTGAGTTTGGTCAACAATACCGGTTTGATGAAATTTTATTAAGCCGTCATCCGGGAAAAAAATTCCAGGAAATAGTTTCGGTACACGATTATAATAAGATTTATAATGAATGGTGGAAAAAAACACTGGAAGGAGTACCCGATGTAGCCTGGCCGGGCAAGATCAAATATTATGCTTTAAGCTCCGGAACATCGGAAGCATCCAGCAAGTACATTCCGATTACAAAAGAAATTTTGCGTAGCAATACCATAAATTATGTGCGCCAGTTTGTGACTATGTTAGGGTATGAACACCTGAACCGAAAAGCAATCACTAGAGGATTCCTGATGCTGGGCGGTGCCACGGATTTGAAAAAAGGAAAAGCGGGATGGTATGAAGGCGATCTCAGCGGCATCCTTGCCAAGAAACGTCCTTTTTGGTTTCAGACTTTTTATAAACCCGGTGGGCGGATTGCTGCCATTGCAGACTGGAATCAGAAGCTGAATGAAATTGTAGAACATGCCCGGGAATGGGATATCGGTTATATCGTTGGCGTGCCGGCATGGTGCCAGATGTGTATGGAAATGGTGATCGAACATTACCAGGTAAAAAACATTCATGAGATATGGCCCAATCTCGGATTCTTTGTTCACGGTGGTGTGGCTTTTGAGCCCTATAAAAAAGGATTTGAAAAATTATTAGGCAGGCCGATCGTTTATATCGAAAACTATTTATCCAGCGAAGGGTTTGTAGGGTATAAAACCAGAGAGCAGGCACGGGGAATGCAACTGATACTTAACAACAACATTTTTTTTGAATTTATTCCTTTTGATGAAAAAAATTTTGACAGCGAAGGGAATATGGTACCAAGGCCGGATGCTAAAATGATACATGAAGTTGAAGAAGGAAAAGAATATGCGCTGCTCATGAGTACCAATGCCGGGGCATGGAGATATCTACTTGGCGACACATTAAGGTTTGTTGACCTGGAACACAGTGAAGTGGTAATTACCGGAAGAACAAGGCACTTTTTGAGTCTTACCGGCGAACATTTAAGTGTAGACAATATGAACAGGGCCATCGAGCTAGTCAGCAACGAATATAATATAAGCATACCCGAATACACGGTAGTAGGAATGCCCCATGGAACTTTTTTTGCCCATAAATGGTATATTGGTTGTAACGACCCCTGCAATACAGAAGAGATTCGCAAAAAAATTGATCAGCATCTCCGTATGCTGAATGATGATTATGCTACCGAAAGGGACAGCGCTTTGAAAGAAGTGTTTCTTGAAAAATTACCGGTAGAAAAATTTATGGAGTTCATGGTATTAAAAGGCAAACTGGGAAATCAGCACAAATTTCCACGGGTAATGAAAGGAAAAATGCGGGAAGACTGGAATCTTTTTTTAGAAGCTGGAAAAATTTAAAACGATTTTTTTATTTTATTAAGCAGCCTCTTTTATTTTATATGAAAGAGGTTTTTTACTTTTAGGCTCTGCTTTTTATATGATAGAAGCCCTGATTAAAGGAATCACTTTTGGATTGCTGCTGAGCATCTCTGTAGGGCCGGTGCTTTTTTCAATTATCAAGCAAAGTCTGAATACAGGCCACCGGGGTGGAATGGCATTCGTACTCGGTGTTTCTGTCAGTGATATAACACTTGTATTGGTCAGTAATGTTTTTACCGAGTTATTTAAAAGCCTCAGTGAACACAAAACCCTGATAGGAATCGGCGGCTGTGTATTTCTGGTTTCCCTGGGTATATATTTTTTATTTTTTAAAAAAGTAAAAGTAAATGAAGAAGGCAAACAGGTTTTAAATTTCAGTACAGGAGAATATGCCCGAATCTTTTTTTCGGGATTTTTAATGAATGTACTCAACCCGGCAGTATTCATTTTCTGGATTACCACTTCCACCGCAGTGATTACACACACTATTCAGCAACGCATTGTCATTTTTTCTACCTGCCTGGTATTGGTTTTAGCAGGTGATATTGCAAAAGTTATGCTTGCTGGAAAAATCAGGAACCGCCTTACTCCTCACAATATTCATATCATTAACCGTATCAATGGCATCATCCTGATCGGTTTTGGTATTGCTTTGATTTGGGGTTTATTGATCTACGGTAAACGATTATAGTGATATGTTAACAATTATCCAGTACAGGGATTTGTAAGTTTGACACATGCCCCGGTTCATCGCCATTACACTGCTCTTGTTTTGTACTTCCTTCGTTCAATCGCAGATGTCATATCTGTTTGTAAAGAAAGGAGGCCAGAAAAAAAAGATTTATGTAGAAGAAGACCGGATTATCTTGCAATTAAAAAACGGAACCATATACAGGGGGTTGATTACCCATTTGAAAGATGATACCATTTTTATAAATGGAAAGCCTCTCCCGGTTGCATCAGTCAAAGCGGTTATCATTCATGAAGAATCGAGAAAATCTTTTCGGTTAAGCGGCAGAACAATACTCCTTATTACCGGCGGTGTGGCGTTGACAACAATTGGATTAACTGCAAGCAAGCAGGCAAAATTCAAAGAAGCGCTGACGGCAGGCCTGGTGATTGGCTATGCCCCCGTAGCGGTTTATTATATTGGCAGCAAAATATCTTTCCGAAGAAAAAAATATATAATCGGAAAGAAGTTTCATTTACAAGTTTTGGATTTTCATTTACCAGCCAGCCAAAGTTTTTAGATTTCGGCTTAATTTTTCTGATATTGCAGCGCCGATGAAACGAAAAGGATTATTTCCCCGCCTCTGGCGCAGGATAAAAAGAATATTTTTTGTTGTTTTTTTTCTCCAGCTTTTTTACATCCTGTTATTAAGATGGGTGGATCCTCCTATTACCATGACTCAACTCATCAGTTGGATCAGCGGGGATGGAATGAAAAGGGATTATGTTAGCACAGATGAAATTTCTTCCAATGCAAAACTTGCCGTGATCGCATCGGAAGACCAGCTTTTTACCGACCACGAAGGATTTGACTGGAAGAGCATCAAAAAGGCAATGGAGTATAACAAACGAAAGCCAAATCGAATCCGGGGCGCCAGCACCATCAGCCAGCAGGTAGCTAAAAATGTTTTTTTATGGCAGGGACGTAGTTGGTTCAGAAAAGGACTGGAAGTGTATTTTACTTTTATGATTGAAGTGTTTTGGGGAAAAGAACGGATCCTCGATGTGTATTTGAATACAATTGAAATGGGCGATGGAATTTTTGGAATAGAAGCTGCAGCAAAAACATATTTTAATAAACATGCTAAAAACCTTACAAGACAGGAAGCAGCAATGATTGCCGCCTGCCTCCCCAATCCTAAAAGATATAAAGTAAAACCGCTTTCAGGTTATGTAGCAAACAGGTCACAGTGGATATTACAACAAATGAGTTTTTTAGAACCTGATCAGGATATTCAAAGGGTGATAAAATAAAATATGGTATCCCGTAGCTACTTCACTGTTAATTTATAAAATGTACTATTCAGGCTGGGAAGATTTGGAATTGCTGAAGGAATGGCAAAGCGGGCCATATAATTTCCAGGGATTAGATTGAGAGCTTCTTCAGAAGTAATTTCCCACTGATCCGAAGAAGCGGGTAAAGCAGTTAGTTTATATGAAGCAACAAATGAATCACCACGATAAATGAACAGGTAAGGAATAAATGAATCCGGGACAGGCGCAGAACCGGAAGCTAATTTTAAATGAGCCTGAAATGTATGCCCTGATACAATCAAATTATTTTCGGGGATTAAATTGACTCTTGAATAAGAGTAAAAACTGTCTATCTTTTTTCCCCTGATAATTTTTTCATCATGCCTGCTGATGATATCCGGGAAATAGGCGGAATCCTGGAAAATAACTGCGTACACCTGTTTTCCCCGAAGAGAATCTTCTAAAGGCCAGAAATTAAAATTATTTCTTCGGTAAAGAGGTGTATTCAAGGAAAAGGATTTTTGACCAGTATAAAACCAATATTTCGAAGGCTTTTGGTAGGAGTCCAGGAAAACAACCGGCAAATCACCTGCTTTTCCTTTTATGGCAGCAGCCCATATTTTATTTTGATGAAACTCATCTTTAGGCATCCATGTAAACGGTTTTATGTCTGCGGCCATATAAATTCGTAATGCAAAAACCAATAGAAGTGTAACGGGCATCCATCGCCATAAAAATATTTTCCATTTCTCTTTTCTTTGCAATGCCTGTGATGAAAGAATAATTAAAGGAACAATTGCAGGCGCTGTCCAATTTGCTTCTACCCGTCCTTTCAATGTAGCCAGCAAAAAGAAAAGGTATATTCCCATCAAAGAAAATTTCAATGCCTTTTCAAATGCATCCATTGTTTTGTACCGGAACGATTGCCAGATCAGTAGCCATCCCATCAATGGGCCGGCTAACAAAAGTTGCCCGGCAAGATAATCTGTAGTGAAAGAAAATTTATAGCCGGAAGAGTTCCGCTCAAAAAGATTGTACTGCACCGAAGGAAAATGATGTACATACTGCCATTGCAAATGCGGTATAAATAAAACGATGCCGAAAAAGGCCGCTACATAAGCCAAGGGTTGTTTTAATAATTTTAGATTGGATGCAAGCGTAAACAGAATAATAAGAATACCGTGATACTTGCTGTATAGCATCAGTGTCATTCCTAATCCAAGCAAGAGAGCATTTGAGAGAGATAGTTTTTGTAAAAAAAGCCGGTACAGCCAGAAGAACAATGCAGTAAAAAAAATCAATGGAATATCCGGCACGGCAATGATTCCGCCGATTTGTAATATCGCCATTGAGCAGGTAATGGCAATAAAAAGTTTTTTATTTTTTTGTGGAAGCAGGTCGTAAATAATGACAAGGCTTGCCGTGCTTAGCAATACCACAAACAATCGAACGCCAAATTCATTTTGAAATAAATAATAACCGGATCGTATCAGCAAAGCTATCATTGGCGGGTGATCATAATATCCCCAATCCAAAAACCTGGAATAGATCCAATAATATGCTTCATCATCAAATAACTCGGTAGTGCCTGCCTGTACCAGGTTAACAATAAGCCAGGCAAGGAAAAAAAGCGGAATGATATTTTTTTTTATAAAGTTCATTTTGCAGATCATTTTTTTAGAAGGTGATCTACGGCGTGAATTGCTTTTTCCAAACGCTCTTCATGAATTCCTGCGATATCCACCCAGGGAACCAGCTGGTTAATCACAATATCTTTGTAAATACTATATATTTTTTTTCTTGTTTCCGGATCTGGGTATTCCCGCAATTCATCTTTCACCCAGGGAAGATCAATATTGCATAATAAATAAAGATCGTATTTCCGCTTTACGATTTGATCAAGGATGAACCGGTGGCATTTATTAAATACAAATTCACACCACACTTTCATTACATACATATCGGTATCAATAAACAGAAGTTGCTGTCCGGTTGTATTCGGTTTAGCTCTTTTAACCAACGCTTCATATTGGTCTTCTAATTCAATTTGACCTTTAGCAATTAAAAGCAGGTCGTCATAAGAATATTTTTTTCCGTGTTTTAATAAATATTCTCTTGCATATTCCGGGCACCATTCTGTCTGGTAATGCTTT
This sequence comes from Bacteroidota bacterium, assembly GCA_018266555.1. Classification (GTDB taxonomy): domain Bacteria; phylum Bacteroidota; class Bacteroidia; order Chitinophagales; family Chitinophagaceae; genus UTBCD1. The sequence continues at coordinate 75,769 of JAFEAF010000002.1, forward strand.
GCCAATTGATCACATAAAGTGCTTTTCCCTGTTGATTCGGGCCCGATGATAGCAATTTTTTTTAACTCCATGCAATGGAAGCTTGGTTTACTCTTTCATGTTTCTTGTTCCGGTAACTGGAGTGAATAACTATGGTTAAACATTTTTCCCCAGCAATATCCAATGAACAATCCCACCATGCTGCCACAAATAACATCAACCGGATAATGAACACCAACATATACTTGTGCATAACAAATAGCAAAAGCCCAGAAAAAAATCAACCGAAGCCATTTTCCTGTCACATCTTTCAAAGTCAGAAAAATAAACATGGAAATAGCAAAATGGTTAACGGCATGAGATGAAACAAAGCTGGAACTTTTAGGGCAGTATTGAACTAAAAGCCTGATATGCCCAGCCAGTGCTTCGTCTCTGCAGGGACGGAGGCGAAAGATCAATTCCTTGATTCCCCAACTGCTGACGAGATCGGATGTGGCCACAGTGAGTAAAGCGCCTAATACCCAAAGTAAACCACTGCGCCTAAAATTGATGATGGCAAATACGATGAAAAATAAATAAAGCGGCGCCCATACAATGGCATTACGGACATAAGGCAATACGGTATCAAAAAAAGAATTGGACCATTGACTATTCACCATGTTAAAAAGTTCCCGGTCCCGGCGTAAAAGTTCCTGTAAAACCGATAGTACCATTTAGTTCGTGTAAATTGCGGCCTCAAAAATAAGCATTGGCTTCCAGCATTTGATATGAAAGAATGGATTCATTCAAGAGTGTTGCGTTGGACATTATACACAGGTTTGTTTTTCCTGCTGTTGATGACTCTATTGAGGCTGACTTTTTTTATTGCATTTAAACAGGTTCATCTTTCATGGAGGGAAGCAACTGGTTCATTTATTCTGGGTTTCCGGTTTGATTTGCGATCGGCTTGTGTGCTGATGATGATCATGCTCCTCATCGGAAGCATCCGCCTGTTTAATCCATTTGAATCGGCAATTGGAAAAAAAACCTGGTTCTGGATATTAGGTATAGTCGCATTCCTGTTCTGCTTTTTTTACATTGTGGACTTTGCATACTATTCTTATTTATCGCAACGATTGAATGCAAGTGTACTGAATTACCTGCAGGATGCCGGGATTTCGATGAATATGGTTTGGCAAAGCTACCCGGTAATAAAATTAATATTGCTGCTGGCAGTTGCCACTTTTTTAATTCTTTTTACCATAAAATATTTTTATAAAAAAATTTCCAAAACGCCAGTAAGGTCAAACAAAAAAAGCAGAGTTATTGCTTTTGTTGTTGCCTTTCTTCTATTTGCCATAGGTATATTTGGAAGAATAGGTCAGTACCCGCTGAGATGGAGCGCTGCATTTTCTTTGGGAAATGAATCCCGGGCATATCTTTCTTTAAATCCTTTTCAAAGTTTTTTCAGCACTTTAAGTTTCAGAAGTTCAACTTTCGATCTCGCAAAAACAAAAAAATGGTACTCCCTGATGGTCGCTCAATTGGGAATACAGAATCCCGATTCCAATACTTTAATTTTTACCAGAAGTTATCCCGCAAGAGATACTTTCAATGGTATCAAACCCAACATTGTTGTAGTGATTTGTGAAAGTTTTAGCGGATATAAAAGTTCTATGTGGGGAAATCCGTTGAACACCACTCCCTATTTCAATGAAATGTGCCGCAACGGAATTTTTTTTAAACATTGTTTCACTCCCACATTTGGCACTGCCAGGGGAGTATGGGCTACACTCACCGGTATTCCTGATGTAGAAGCGCCGCAAACAGCCAGCCGCAATATGGCAATGGTAAACCAGAATATGATCATCAATGATTTTAAAGGCTATCAAAAATTATATTTCATTGGAGGCAGCGCCAGTTGGGCAAACATCCGGGGGTTTTTGATGAATAATATTCAGGATTTACATTTATATGAAGGTGATGATTACAAATCTCCCAAAATAGATGTGTGGGGTATCAGCGATAAAAATCTTTTTTTAGAAGCAAATGGCTTTTTGAAACAACAAACCAAACCTTTTTTTGCCGTCATTCAAACGGCCGATAACCACAGACCTTATACCATCCCGAAAGAAGATGAAGCAAATTTCAAAAAAGAATCCTACCCCGCTGATACATTAAACAAATATGGTTTTGAAAGCAATGATGAATTGAATGCATTCCGGTTTACTGATTATTGTTTTCAGCGATTCATTGAAGCGGCAAAAAAAGAAAATTATTTTAAAAACACTATTTTCATTTTCGTTGGTGATCATGGCATTCGTGGTAATGCCGGCAATATGTTTCCCCGTGCATGGACTGATAACGGGTTGACGTCAGAACATGTCCCATTATTATTTTATTCTCCGGCATTATTGCAACCGCAGGTAAGAACTGATATTTGTTCACAGATTGATATACTTCCCTCTGCAGCATCCTTGAGTGGGCTGGCTTTCCATAATTATACACTCGGAAGAAATTTATTTAACAACAACTTTACCCCGGCAAATGAAATCATTCCTCAATGTGCATTCATCATTGACCCTGAGACACGCCGCATAGGAATAATTGATAGCAATTATTATTATTCAAGGCCTATTGCTTCGGGAAAAGATTTAATGGTTTCAGTAAAAAACAATATGCCTGTTGGTAATACGGATTCTATCCAAAAGAGAAAAGCCGAGTTACATAATCTCACAGATGCTTATTATGAAACAGCGAAGTATTTGTTGTTTAATAATAAACACAAATAATCAATTTTGCTTTTCATGTTTAGCCCGCCTCATCCATTCTATCAATCCAAAAACAGCCATCACCAGTAAAATAAAATAATATACACTTGTAAAAACGTAGTGTTTTATAAAGTAAAGCGGGATAGAAACAATATTAGTAGCAATCCACCAATACCAGCTTTCTACTTTCTTTTTTGTCATCAGCCACATACCGGTAAATGCTGTAGCGCTGGCAAAAGCATCTGCAAAAGGAATGGCACCTGGGGCAAAACTTTTTTTCAGATAGGTTAGAGAAACAAAAATGACAACGTAAAATGCTGCGAAAAATAATAGTTGGTATATCCACCATTTTTTATCCGAGTAAGAAATGTTTACAATATGATGATATTGCTGGTCTCTTTTGGCCCAGATTATCCAGCCGTATATGCTCATTACAGTATAATAAAAATTTACGCTGGCTTCACCGAGAAGACTGCCTTTGATACTGAGATAAATATAAAAAGTAGTGTTCAGCAGCCCGGTGGGATAAACTAAAATATTTTCCTTGCGGGAAAACCATACACTTACAATGCCTGATACTACCGCAACGTATTCCAGCCATGTTGTTTCTTTCATCCCGGCAAGAAACTGGTGCCATATTTCGTGAAAACCCATAGTATAAAAATACCATTCGCTAACTTCACTTCATGGAAAAAGTAAATGTTTCAGAAAAATTATCTTTTTTCAATGATTATTATAACCCGAGAATTGCCGGGGAACTGAATGGGCAACAGGTAAAACTTGTAAAATTAAAAGGCCCGTTTACCTGGCATCATCACGAGCATGAAGATGAATTGTTTTATGTAGTGAAGGGAAGCTTTGATATGGAACTTAGGGATAAAACAATTACTGTTAATGAAGGTGAATTTATTATTATTCCCAAAGGAGTAGAACATCTTCCGAATGCAAAAGAGGAAGCTCACATTATGCTTTTTGAACCGGCATCCACATTCAATACAGGGAGTGTAGAAAATGAATTATCAAAAAAAGAGTTGAAAAAAATCTGAAGAGTTATTCAGACTCCGCCACCACTTCTTTTACTTCCGGAATCATCCGTTTCATCATACCTTCAATACCGGCTTTTAAAGTAATCATGGAAGAGGGACATCCGCTGCAACTGCCCTGCATCATCAAGTTCACAATTCCATCTGAATAACTTCTGAATTGAATGGCGCCACCATCCATTTCAACAGCCGGGCGAACATAATTATCAAGCAATTCTTTTATTCTTTTAACCACATCGGTATCATCAGCGCTTACAGTATTGCCGGCATCTTGTTTTACAGTAGCCATTTCTTCTTCATTGATAATCGCTTTACCTTCTTCAAGGTATTCTTTTAAAAATTGACGAATGGACGGGATTACATCTTCCCAATCTGTTTCACCGGTGCGGGTAAGCGTTACAAAATTGCTTGCAATAAATACAGCTTTGATAAAAGGAAAACCAAACAATTCCGTTGCCAGGGGAGAAGGTTTCGCAGTCTCAGCATCCGGGAAGTCAGCACTTTTACCGGGGTAAATAAGTTTGTTGGCCACAAACTTCATTGTTTCCGGGTTTGGTGTCATTTCGGTATAAATGCTGATAACGGGATTTCCGGTCTTTATCATATATCTCAAAATTAAGCTGTAAAAATAACAAGAAATCCTCCCCATTGTTTACGAATGAAGGAAAGTGGTAATAATGACTAAAATCCGCCGGCTTTTGCCTGTGATTCCTTATCTTCTCCGCTGAAAAGTTGCAACATGAACTGGCACCTGATCCTTTTGCTTTCTTTGTTTGGTATTTTAATGGGAACTCTTTCAGTATTAGGTTTTACAAAAAAAGCAGAGCCACTGCTGTGGCTGGTGATCGGACTCTTTACTGCTTTTATGATTTCCCGCAAGATTACAGAAATGATGTTCTGGCATGGATTCATCATCGGAATCTTCTGGGGTTGCCTGAGCTCATTGTTACAAAGCATTTTTTTCCAAACTTATTTAAAGAATAATCCGAAATACGCTGAGGCCTTTCAAAAAAATCAAAAAATCAATTCCCGTTATTTGATGTTAGTGGTAGGCCCGTTGATGGGCTTACTGACGGGAACGGTAGTGGGCGGGTTTGCCTGGTTCATTCAAAAAATTTTTTAACTGTTTAACCCTCCTGCTTTTTCCACAAAAAGAAAAGGGCGGGAATGATATTGTTGTTCATTTGAAAAATACACGATACAAACAAATCAAAATGCCTGAATGATGAAGAAAATATATTATCTCGGCACCTGCAGCACCTGCGAGGCCATTATCAGGGAAACCGGCATCAAACCGGCGGATCAAAATAAAAATGGATTTATCATGCAGGATGTTAAAACAGAAAAGATCACAGCAGCACAAATAGACGAAATGAAAAAGATGGCCGGTAGTTATGAGGCGTTGTTTAGCCGCCGGGCATTAAAATATAAAGAACTTAGGCTGAAAGATAAGCAGCTTACTGAAAAAGATTATCGCAGGTATATTTTAGAAGAATATACTTTTCTGAAAAGACCGGTAGCAATTATTGGTGATAAAATTTTTATTGGCAATGATAAAAAGACAAGAGCAGCGTTGAAAAGTGCAATAGAGATTCCTTAGGCTATCGCAGGTTTCTTTTCGCTTCGCAATACATAATAAGCAATAACGGCGCTCCCCAGCATGAATATTCCTCCAAGAAGAAATGATGCCCCAGGAAAATAAACCGGCGCTGTTGATTTTGTAAAGTAATAAAAGAGGTTGTTCATGATCAGTGGGCCGAATATGGAAGTAAGGCTCATCAGGCTCGTCAAAGCTCCTTGTAATTCTCCCTGTTCATTCGGAGGTACATGGCCTGCAAGTATTGCCTGCAATGCCGGCCCGGCAATGCCGCCCAGACAATAGGGAACCAAAAATGCATACATCATCCAGCTTTGTGTAGCAAATGCAAAAAGGAATAAGCCAACACTATAACAAAACAACCCGATATAGACGCTTCTCTGGTTTCCCAATTTGGGGTTTACTATTCTTATTAATCCTGCCTGCACAGCAGCCATCAGCAATCCTACCAATGCGAGGGAATAACCCACCATTCTTTCATTCCAGTGAAAACGATACATGGTGAAATAGCTCCAGTTGCTCTGAATGGCATGGGCAGCCAGGTAGATCAGCATAAAAGAAAACATTAAACCGCTTATGACAGGATATTTTTTCAAATGCAATAATGAGCCAACCGGGTTTGCTCTTTTCCATTCAAATTTTCTTCTGTTTTCTTTATCTAATGATTCCGGCAAAATAAAATATCCATATAGCCAGTTGAGCAAACATAAAATAGCAGCGGCATAAAATGGGGCCCTCAATCCAAGGCTGCCCAACTGGCCTCCAATTGCCGGGCCGATGATAAAACCAAGGCCGAATGCTGCACCGATTAATCCAAAATTTTTTGCTCTCGTTTCCGGGGTGCTGATATCAGCTATATATGCGGCGGCAGTCGTAAAACTGGCCCCGGTTATACCTGCAATGGTTCTGCCCACAAATAACCAGCCGTAGGTTGGTGCAAATGCGAGAAAAAGATAATCTACACCAAAACCAAATAATGAAAACAAGATTACCGGCCTGCGCCCAAACCGATCGCTTAAATTACCAATTATCGGAGCGCAAACGAATTGCATAATCGCATACATGGATATTAATAAGCTTCCATAACTGCTTGCTTCGTTTACGGGAATATGCTTCAGCTGCGCAATAAGATCCGGCATTACAGGTATAATTAACCCCCAGCCCATTACATCAATGAGCAAAGTGATAAAAATAAATCCTACAGCAGCATGACGTTTATCCATCATTAAAATCAGGTTAAACACAAAGATGTAAGTTTTTTCTATTTTAAACAGGGTTATTTGGCGAAAAATCAAAATTATCTCTCAAAAAAACTCTTCGGAAAACAAAGCATTAACAGAATATCAGGAAATTTTTAGAGTAGCTGTTTTACATTTGCCACCATTACGGAATCACCCTTATTACGAATTCCAATTGTTCAACAAAAAAAATTTAGTATGAAAAAAATGTTACCACTTCCGGCCTTGTTGCTCTCTGTATTTTTATTTTCATGTGTCAGTACAAAAAAATACAAAGCTTCACAGGCACAATATGGAGAATTGCAAACCAGGTACACAAAATTGCAGGGCGACCTCAATAATTGCAATGACACAAAAAATGATCTGACTAATCAAAAATCAGGACTTGAGAATGACAATGCAAACCTGAAAAACAAAATCAATGAACTAAACAAACAAATTGATTTTTTGAAAGAGAACAACACTACGGTTGTAAAACAGTTGCAGGATCTTTCTGTGATTTCGTCACAACAGGCTGAAAGCATTAAAAAGTCTTTAGACAATATCGGGGCTAAAGATGCTTATATCCAGAATTTGCAGGAGTCGCTTGCCCGTAAAGATTCATTGAATATGGCCCTTGTGATGAATCTGAAAGGAGCCATCGGGAATCTTGACGACAAAGACATCAATATCAAAGTGGATAAAGATGTGGTTTACATTGACATTTCTGACAAACTGCTTTTCAAAAGTGGTAAATATGAAGTGACAGACCAGGCAAAATTAGTTCTAGGCAAAGTAGCCCAGGTATTGAAAAATCAACCCGATATTGAATTCATGGTGGAAGGACATACTGACAATATTCCTTATCATAACGGAGTATTGCTTGATAATTGGGACTTGAGCGTAAAGAGAGCTACTGCCGTGGTGAGAATATTGCAAAAACAATATGGTTTGGATCCGGCAAAAATGGCTGCTGCAGGACGTAGCGAATACAAACCTATAGCCAGTAATGATACTGCAGAAGGTCGTGCAGCCAATCGCAGAACCAGGATTGTGATTCTACCGCAACTGGATCAATTCTTCAAACTACTTGAACCGAAAAAAATGTAAGAAGTCTTTTTAGAATTTAAAAGCCATCCATAATTTCAGGATGGCTTTTTGTTTACTGTGTAATTTACCAGGGAGCTTTGTTTTTAACTACATCAGGTTTAATAAACGGGTGCCAAACTACCCAGGCAGAATCGCCCGAAACCCTGACATATTTAGGAGTGACTTCTCCAGCCTGTCTTCCTGTTGGAGTGGATCTCTGGCCATTTCCCCAATGATAGATTTTCCGCTGATCCAATTGACTGAAAGTAAGTAATTGTGAACTTGAAATAAAGGCGCTTTTTGTATTCAAAGAGTCTTTATTTACATCAGGACTTTCTTTTTGAGCCATAACAATTAACGGAAGTAACAATAGCCCGGAAGATACAACAATCATTTTTTTCATAACACATCATTTTACCAATGAATCAGCCACAAATACATTGCCGGGAGTAAATTGTAAAAAACATGAATAGTTTTTTTAATTGGTAGTTGTATTATTCAGAGGAGAAAATATTTTTTTCAAAATCGTTAATATCAGGCAATAACATCTCCATTACATTCTTTAGCCATCCGTGTCAAAATGATATGACAGAAATTGCAGGCACAAACTGATGCATTACCGAAAAATTAAATTAAGTCAACAGGGGTAAAACAATTTCCTTTAGCAAAAAATGAAATGTAGATTGGCGTCAGAAACCAAAAGAGCTTTTACTTTATTTCTTCAAAAGTTCCGGTTTCCCTGTTCTTTTTTACATTATTCCAATTGAAACATCGTCCATTCATTATAACATAAACGCCATAAGGAAGTGTTTGTACAAAAGCCAGTGAACTGCCGAGGTTAAACAATCCATCCGAGCTGCCGAATTTATAAGGAACCATAGCGCCGGTGATGACCACTGTTTTATTTTTTATTTTTTTACCCAATACTTTTGCTGTCTCAACCATCGTATCGGTGCCATGAGTGATAATGAGCTTATCTTCCTCTGCAGTCATACATTGTTTGGCTATTAAATTCCTGTCATCAGTAGTCATTTCAAGGCTATCTATCATCATTAATGTGGTTATTTCTACAGGTACATGGTTGCGCCCGAGGCGCAACATCTCGTGTAAATGCGTTTTATTGAAGAAAAGTGTTCCGGTCAGTTCGTTGTATTCTTTATCAAAAGTGCCGCCGGTAATAAAAATACGGATTGCCATTAAAATTATTTAAGATTAAAATTATCAAATCTTCAATTATAAAAAGTGGTTTTATTTACAACTCAAATCTTTTTTCTTTTTTAAAAAGAGAAAAATGGTATCCCCTGTAGCTATCTTTGTTTTTTGCCAAAACCTGGAATATTGTACTTCAGAGATAATAATTTAAAAAGAGAAGATCCTGACTTCCTTTAAACTATTAACTTGCAGCCATGCAAGATTATCTGAATGGATTGAATGAGAAGCAAAGAGAAGCCGTATTACATATTAATGGGCCGTTGATGATTGTGGCCGGAGCTGGCAGCGGAAAAACCAGGGTACTTACCACCCGTATTGCACACCTGATGGCAAATGGTGTCGATTCTTTCAACATACTTGCCTTGACATTTACAAATAAAGCGGCGAGGGAAATGAGAGAACGGGTGGAGCATATTCTCGGAAACAATGAAGCCAGAAATTTATACATCGGCACCTTTCATAGTGTATTTGCAAGAATCCTTCGCCATGAAGCACATCGCCTCGGCTATCCAAATAATTTTACTATATATGATACGGACGATGCCAAAGCCGTGGTAAAAACGGTGACCAACGAACTGAGCCTGGATGACAAACATTATAAACCCAATGTGGTTTACAACAGGATTTCGGCAGCTAAAAATGCACTCACAGGGCCGGAAGAATATCGCAATGATTATTATATTCAGCAGGAGGACATGAGAAGCAACCGCCCGGCTATTGCAAATATTTACGAAGCGTATGTTAAGCGCTGTTTTAAAAACGGAGCTATGGATTTTGATGACCTATTATTAAACATGTTCAAATTGCTGAAAGGGCATCCCGAAGCACTGGTAAAATATCAAACCAAGTTTCGTTTTATTTTGATTGATGAATACCAGGATACGAATCCTGCTCAATACGAGATTATAAAATTACTGGCGGCACAACATGAAAATATATGTGTTGTAGGAGATGATGCACAGAGTATTTACAGCTTTCGGGGAGCCACCATTCAAAATATCCTTCAGTTCCGGAAAGATTATGAAGATGCCGGCACCATCAAACTGGAGCAGAATTACCGAAGTACACAAAGTATATTGAATGCTGCCAATGAAGTAATAAAAAACAATAAAGGGCAGATACCAAAAGATCTTTGGACAGAAAATCTTGAAGGAGAAAAAATACAGGTTGTCCGTACGATGACGGACAACGAAGAAGGAAAATTTGTAGCCGACGCTATACAGGAGCAAAAGCTGCGCAATCATTATCATGATAAAGATTTTGCAATTTTATACCGCACCAATGCACAAAGCCGGGCATTTGAAGAAAGCCTGCGCCGAATGAATATTCCTTATATTATTTATGGTGGTATTAGTTTTTACCAGAGAAAAGAGATCAAAGATTTTGTAGCATACCTCAGGGTGATTGTGAATCCGAAAGATGAAGAGTCATTGAAACGGATCATCAATTTTCCGGCAAGAGGCATTGGAAAAACCACAGTGGATAAGATTATTCTTTTTGCCAATGAGAACAACATTCCCATGTGGGATGCTTTGGAAAAATCAAAAGAATTTAGTTTTAAAGCCGGTACCATTGAGTCGCTTGAAAACTTTGTGACAATGATCCGAAGTTTTCAAAGCATGCTTCAAAAACAGAATGCGTATGAAGTAGCTTTTCATGTTGGCAAACAAACTAATATAGTTAAAGAACTTTTTAACGATAAAAGCACTGAAGGAGTATCCCGTTATGAAAACATACAAGAACTATTGAATTCTATAAAAGAATGGATTGAAACCCCGATGAACGAAGAAGATGGTGAAGTAGGTGATAAAAGTTTAGCAGCATACCTCCAGCAAATCACATTACTGACCGACCAGGATCAAAAAGATCCTGATGCAGATGTAGTAAAGTTGATGACTATTCATGCTGCAAAAGGACTGGAGTTTGAATGTGTTTTTGTAGCGGGTTTAGAAGAAATGCTTTTCCCAAATGGATTGAGTGTAAATACAAGAGAAGAGTTGGAAGAAGAACGAAGATTATTTTACGTAGCGATAACAAGAGCCAAGAGCCGTTTGTGGCTGACTTATGCCAATAGCAGGTATCGTTTCGGATCATTGGTACAAAACGAACCAAGTCGGTTCATTAATGAATTACCGGAAACATTTTTAAATAAAACATCAGGAGGCAGAGGTTCCAAAAATCTGGTACGTAGCGGCTGGAATAAAAATTTTGTATCCGGGGGCAATAATGAATGGGATGGAGAATCGGGCTCTGTCAGCAAACAGTCGGGAACATATTTTAACGAAAAACCCGGCACGAAATCACCCAAGCCCGGGTATCTGCCACCCAAAACTCTTCCTAAAACAATTGAACACTCCCCATCTCCTGGTTTTACTCCGAGTGATACTTCAAATTTACAAGTCGGTCAAAAAGTGGAACATGCGAAATTCGGTTTTGGTGATGTGATCAAAATGGAGGGTAGTGCGCATAACCCTGTAGCAACTGTGAAGTTTGAACTGAACGGCGAAAAAAAAATCATGCTGAATTATGCACGGCTTCGTATTGTAGAATAGTTTTCATTGCATAATAATTTATTTTCCTGCAAATTGCACTTTTTATATGTAATTCCATTAAGCTTTATTCTCCGAAACAACTTCATGGTAAGTCTTACTTTTTTTTTGCATTTTTCCAATAATTTATAACCAGTTATCATCGCATTTGCCCCGAATTTAATGAGTGATGTAATCTTTGGCATAATGTTTTCATAAGTATCACTACTCCCGATATTATATTTAAGACCAGCCAATCCCCTGAAATTTTATAAAAATGCCGTTCAACTAGTTCTGTAGTCTGCTATTGCGGACTTACCTATGGGGACGGAACGGGGCTGCGCTTTGCAGCCCTTTTGTTATTCATTGCAAAAAAGAAGGGAACAGCTCTTTAGGTTTTGCTAAAACATTTTCTGTTATATTCAGATTCTTCAAATTGCTTGTAACATTGCAATAGAATTTACAGCCTCACCCTTCATGAGCTTCCGAAGAATAAAGAAAAAATTAAGAAAACAATTATTATTTGCCGCACTCGTAGTTTTTATTACGGTATCTGCCTGGATTTTATATCAACGCTGGCAATATCACCGGTCGGAATTTGTACGCTACCCGGAATTTGGTATAAATATCCCTGAAAGTTATTTAATTCATGGCATTGATGTTTCCAAATACCAGCAAATGATTGCCTGGGAAGAAGTACAGGCAATGAGTGTAAAAAATGTAAAACTTGGGTTTGCTTTTATAAAAGCTACAGAAGGAATCGGGAATACAGATCCTCAATTCAAAAGAAACTGGAAAAAGGCAAAGGAGTCCGGAATTACCCGCGGTGCCTATCATTTTTTTATTGCATCTAAAGATGGTAAAATGCAAGCTGAAAATTTTATCAACTCAGTAGAGCTGGAATCCGGAGACCTTCCGCCTGTATTGGACGTGGAACAAACGAATGGTTATTCTACCGCTATAGTGCAGCGAGAAATAAAAAAATGGCTCGAGGCAATTGAAAATTATTATCATGTCAAGCCAATCATTTATACAAATGTTGATTTTTATAATCAACGGCTCGGACATGATTTCGATAAGTATCCCCTATGGATTGCACACTATTATCAGCTACAACAACCCCGCATTAACCGGGATTGGTCCTTTTGGCAACACAGTGATGAGGGGCGGGTGAATGGCATTTTATCCAAAGTTGACTTCAATGTATTTAGCGGTGATTCACTTGATTTTAAAAATTTGTTAGTACACTAAACAAGTTGCTGATATTCTGCAGGGTTTCAATTTTTATTATAGTACCTTGTTCTATATAATCCGGGTTTATGGACGGGGGATTTGATCCTGAAATAAAAAAATATTTTAAAAAGATTCTTTATTCTTTTTCAGCAGGCCTGTTGTGGTTAATAATAAATGTAATAGCCGGGATTTATTTTAAACTGGCCGACAGAAACGAAAGGCCCTTGTTTGTAAATTTAATATTTTATTCATTTCTCTTTCTAAGTCTTTTGCTGCTACTAAAGTATTATTACAAAGTTTGGAAAAAAAGATAGTGTGTTTTAAAATATCAAAGAATTAGCCTTCCTGTTTACAAACATTAGCATAAGCATATTTATTCTGCAAAAGCGATCATTAAAAAGTAAACAGAAATTATAAAAACTTATCGGGGGCGTCAATAACAAAATTTCATATCTGTTTTAAAGCTTCTTAGATAGAACTCGGGGAACCCGGCTATAGTGATGCCTGTGAAATCCGTGTTATAGTCAAAATTGCTAATAAATAATGCAAGCAGAAATATTCTGAACTTAAAAGAAAAAAGAGAATACTGTTTATCCCAAACAGGAAGGGCTTGCCATTTTAAATGGTAAAAAAAGGCAATGTATGGTTTTGCCTGCCGCCCCGACTACCCCTGAAGCATCCCGGTTAATCAGGCCTTTTATATCCCGCAAATATTTTAAAGAACGCATCATCAATACATTCTGCAATGCTATTATATAAGTAACTTTGTTTTTCAATTGCGAAAATGAGCAGGAAGGTTAAGTATTATATTTTATTTTTTGTGGCTCTTTTTATTGCATTTTATTTTACTCTTGGAAAAATTATACCTGGTTTTGGGCTAAAGCAGGATAAGCCGATAGGAGAAGTGTTGCCGTTTTCATTTACGACCCAGGATGGAAAAAAATTTACCAATAAGGATGTCTCCGGTAAGGTATATGTGGCAGAATATTTTTTTACAACTTGCCGTGGCATTTGCCCCAGGATGAATAACAACCTCAGAAAAGTGTATGAGCGATTTAAGAATGATAAAGATTTTCTGATTCTTTCACACACCTGCAACCCTGAAACAGACTCAGTATCTCAATTAAAGCATTATGCAGATTCATTAGGAGTATCTACGGATAAGTGGGTTTTCTTAACCGGAAGAAAAGACAGCCTCTATTACCAGGCAAGGCTAAGTTATAAGATTGATGATCCTAAAAATAACCTTAGAAACATTGACGATGATTTTTTGCATACCCAGTTTTGGGCATTGGTTAATAAAAAAGGAGAAGTAGAAAAAATATATGACGGGCTAAAGCAAACGGAAGTAAACCAACTCATATCCGATATTGATAATATGCTGAAAGAATAATTTCAGTAAGGAGGATAAATTCATAAATTAATGCTATGGAAAAATCGGTGGAAGACGTTTTGAAACGAAATCAGTTAAGCATTACAGAAAGCCGCAAAAAAATACTCGGCCTTTTTTTATCGCATAACGGAGCACTGGCACATGGAGATATCGAAAGAAATGCCGGTGATAAATTTGACCGGGTGACGGTGTATCGAACACTTCAGACTTTCGTGGAAAAAGGAATCGTTCATACCATACCCACTGCTGATAATTCTGTCCGGTATGCTTTATGCAAGGACAGTTGTTCGGAGGGCCATCACAGGGATCATCATATTCATTTTGTTTGCAGCAATTGCAGAAATACTTTTTGTCTTGATGATATTGCAACTCCGGATATCAGGCTACCCAAAGGATATTCAGCAGAGAAAGTGGAAGTGGTGGTAGAAGGAATTTGCAGCGACTGTAAATAAACCGGTTTTTCATTTTATTTTAAAAAAATCAGAAAAAGTATAGGTGTTAAAACTCTTGCTTTACAAAGCTCAGTAAAATAATGGTTATTGTTTGGAATCCGGTGCCTGATTGGTTTGGATCTTAAAATGACAAGATTTGGTTACTGATCCGTTGCTGATTGATAATGTTAATAATATAGCTTGGTTAATTTTATTTCAGTCTTTGTACCCTTCTCACTTTTCCCTGATAACTCGATGAATTTAATTTTAAACATTTGAGTTATGGAGCAGGCCAAAAAATCAATGTTATAACTGATTCTCTACCTGAAAAAATACGAACTGAAAAAGAATGGGAACGCCAAGATTGTGGCATCTACTCCCAATGATGGAACTCCTAAAACTTTGGAAACACAGTTAGAAATTAATATTAGCAATTGGGACTTAAAATACAGAAGAATTGAGAGCAAAAGTGCCACAGCTTTAAGTATTGACAAAAAGTGGGGCAATATATATACTTGTGCATTTCGACAAGATTTATAAAGATATGCTGAAGCACGGGGGTAATAAACGCTCAAAATTTAAACTATAGTTTTAGAACATAGGTGTAATGGATAGTGCAATGCATGATTTTGAAGATTGGGGATCCTTATAATTCACCATCCCACCTTTTTCTTTTTTTCAACCGGATATAAAGTAAGAACTGCCGAATATAGAGTGGAATAATTCCCGGGCATTGGTATATTTTAATTTAGTAACAGTTGTCCGGTAACAGGCAACGAAGTTTTAAGCTATATTCTTAATTCATCCTTGTCCTGTATAGAAACTTTAAAGTATGTATTAAAGAATTAAAAATTAGAGTCAATTGAAAATATTAATGCTTCTTTTTTTAACAGCCTTCGTTTCCTTTCATAAGATAAAAAAAGCAGATGTGCCATTTGAAGGTGTTCTCACGTATCAACTCCACTATGTAGATAAATGGTTTGGCACTCAAGGTGAGGTACACACGACTATTTATGAGGCGCCGGGTAAGTTTAGAATTGAAGCTTACGATACCTCATATGATAAGCCGGACTTGACCATACAAAACCCGCTTTTAATAGATGTGCAAAATGGGACTGAAACACATTTGGCAGCCAATATGCAAAGAGCCGTTGTTTATTCCGTAAGCTCAAAAAACAAAATGACTCAAAGCATGGAAAGTAATACACATACTGTATATAATATTGAGAATATTGGTCAGGATACGGTAAACAATTTTACCTGCAGACACTACAGAATATCCAAGAGCTATGAAAAATTAAAAACCTTGCCTCCTGCCATCTTCGACATCTGGATCACCAAAGACCTGGGCAGTGGCAGTATCTGGTATATAGGAGACTATCTCTACCTCTATCCCGGAATGGATTTATTTACAAAATTAGCAAAGGAAGGTGCTGATGGTGTGGTAGTGAAATGGCAATTGAAAACAAAAGGTGTAACAACCTGTTTACTCACTTCACATTGGCAGACGGATATTCCCAATTCAAAATTCTTACCCCCTTCAAACTATTCACTATTTCAAATGCCGGGCATGAACCAATAGCAAAGAAATCTTGAGAATGATCACAGACAGAAATTCCTTTAGCAGCATACAGGATTAGGTATTTAAATCGTGTATGAATATTAATAATTTCTTTGAAAGTTAATACTGCAAAGACTTTGGCGATTATTTTATTAAAAATTAATTCAAGTTATTCCTTATTGATTCACGACTAAAGCTCCTAATCCGAATAACATATTTATTATCAATCCCCGCTTTTTTCTTTTTTTCAACCAGATATAAAGGCATCGCTGCCGGATATAGAGTGGAATAATTCCCGGCATTGATATATTTTAATTTAGTAATGGATTTCATCAATCGGTAAACGAAGTATTAATTCGAATAGTTTATTAGCAACCTTCCGGTATTATAACGTAGGCTCTTTTAACCAAACAGGATTAAAGATAATTTTTTAAACAAAAATTTATGAACCGCTTTATCAATATGATTACGGCTCTCGTATTTCTACCGTTCTTATTTTCATACGGAAAGCCCGGCTTGCAAAATTTTTCTGCGCTCAAACACAATGATTTCCATAAATACAAGGGAAAGGGCGTTCTCCTGGTTTACACAGGAACCTCACAATCCCCGGTGGGAGTTTTCGCCATAGGCATCAGTATGGAAACAGATCCCGCCATTGGGATTAGGTTTGAAATAACAGTTAAACGAGGCATTAATGTAATGTCTCACGCAGCGATATTTCACAAATTTTCGAACCCCAAGCAGTCCATTATTTACAACTTTCAATCCCATACCGCTTCTGTTAATTATAATACAAATCCTGAATTTAATACTAAGCTAATTGGAGGATTGGTGGCTGCCGCAGATAAGGAAATGATTGGGAAATACTCATGTACTCATCTTCAAAAATCCGATAATAAAGGCGATATCATTATTACAAAAGATGATTATTGGATGGCTAATAACTTACCGGGATTCCAGTCAATCATTAGTGCTCTTAACAAAGTAAATGGTGAGAGCTTTTTTCTGATAAACAACAGTGTTTTCGGTTGGGGCGGGCTTGTCAGATGGGATCATTATGAAAAAAACAAAAAACACAACATAGAATCGAATGCAGAAATAAACCTTATTGAGGCCAACACGGATATGGATTTCCCTTCAACCGATTTTGATCCGCCTAAGAAATAGGTTTAAAGTAAAGACACGGTTTCCTATCATGTTAAGGGTTGAAGCCAATTGAAATGATTTATTCAACATTAAAAAAGCAGATAGAGGTAGCGGTTGCCAATCTTTAAAGGATTGGGAACCCTCGAAAATGAAATTTTAAACTTTTAAAAATAAACAAATGAAAACATTAATTGCATTCATTGCCATGGCAGCATTCATGAGCAATGCAGTGGCACAGTCAACAAAAGATGTTATTAAACAGCAGGTAGGCGATGGCGTAAAACAAGGTGCCGCCATTGCAACTGAACATACTGCGGATAAAGTGGCTGATAAAGTTTTGAATTCAATTTTCGGAAGAAAAAAGAAAAAAAAGAATGACAACCAATCTCAAAATACATCAGTCAATAACAACAATAATAATAATGTTGCCACAAACACATCCGCAACAAACGGCTTAACAACAACAGATTCTTCGGGCACTTCCTTACAAACTTACAGTAAGTACGATTTCGTTCCTGGTGAAAAAGTGCTGGTGTATGAAGACTTTTCAAAAGATGCTATTGGAGATTTCCCGGTAAACTGGAATACAAATTCTGCCGGCGAAATAGTTACCGCTTCCAGGCAAACGGGACAATGGCTGATGCTTAATAAAAAGGGAATATACCGACAGGATGATGTAACTACTCTTCCCGACAATTTTACTTACGAATATGATATGATGTATTCCGGCGATAATGATTTTCTTAGATTATTCCTTGTAAGCGGTGGCGATGATAATGGCAGGTTAGCTTATGATATGGGCAATCGTTCCGGAGTTGATATTGGTATTCAGACCCTCACACGTGGAGATGGAAATGGAGGTGTGGCTCACATCTCTACTTACAACGATGGAAATACAATCATTGACAACCAGGTTGAATTTCATAATACCAGTGGGGTACCCAAATTAAAAATTTCCGTTTGGCGTCAGCAGCAACGATTAAGAGTATATATTAATCAGGATAAAGTATTTGACCTGCCCCGCGCATTTGCAGCAGGAAAGGTTTATAATACCGCTATGTTTCAACTATGGAGCGACCCTAATAATAGCCAGAGTAAATACCTGATCAGTAATATCAAATTGGCTGCAGGTGCACCTGATACACGGAACAAGCTGATCAATGAGGGTAAATTTTCCACCACCGGTATTTTGTTCGATGTGAATTCAGCGAACATTAAACCGGAATCTTATGGTTCATTAAAAGAGATTGCAGATGTACTTCAGGAGAATGCAAATGTTCGGGTAAAAATTATCGGCCATACCGATAATGATGGCGATGCTTCAATGAATCTTGCTCTTTCCAAAAAACGGGCTGAAACAGTAAAATCTTTTTTGCAATCTGAATTTAACATTGATGGTACAAGAATGGAAACTGATGGCAAAGGCGCTTCCGAACCTGTGGGGGATAATAAAACAGCTGCAGGCAAAGCGCAAAATCGCAGGGTGGAATTTCTGAAGATATAATTTTTTTTATCAATCATTCCACTCAACAGGTAGCGTAATAAAAAAAGTTCATTTAAATGCAGGTTTATGTATAAGCCGTTACATGACGATAATAATGAGGAACAAACAAAATTTTAAGAAAAATAGCTGAGTAGAATACTCTTAAATTTATGTAGCAATTGGCTTGAATTGAAGATTAGCTTTTTTTCTGAAAGTAATTTCCATAGTAAATTTATGAACACATTACCGTGCGGCCTTTTTTTATTTTTATGAGACGGGTTTACAAATATCTTTTTATTGTAGCCATCTTTCTCAACGGGTTATCCTCTTTTATATCTTATGCTCAAACAAATGAACCTTCATTGCCCTTTCCGCCGGCTTATAATAAGCTCAGAACAGATACCGCCCGTATGCGTTTTTTAATGAATACTATCAGTGATTCATTAAATAGCGGACAACTTACGATGGTGTACGATATGGCCAAAGAAGGCTTGCGCCTTGCTGAAAAAAATCAGGTGGATACCATGAAAGGCATTTTTTATTTTGATTTGGGAAAAGCATTCACCTACCAGTATTCTCTTCCGGACAGCGCCATATTTTATTACAAAAAAGTGTTACCCTATTTCCCGGACAAATTAAGATACTACAATCTCATCTCTATGAGAGAAATTATGATTGCTTTCCTTAATTCAGGGAAAAAAGATTCTGCCATGGCTTATCTTGATTCATTGCATGGGAGAATAGACACCCTGGCAATTAGCAATCCACGCCGCTACAGCATTTCATCAGTAATGGCCACAGCTTATCAATATTATGGCATGTTCCGAACAGCGATTTCGTTATATGAAAATTCCATTGAAGGGTACCGGAAAGCCGGGTTTCCAACATCTGTAGGTCTTCCCATGGCCAATCTTGCAGAACTCTATGATGAATCGGGGGATGATACAAATGCGATCAAATATGCACGGGAAGCATTGGGGTATCTTTCGAATATGGAATTTATGGGCACGGTTGCTAACCTGGCATCTTACTATACCAATCTTAACCGAAACGACTCCGCCCGTTTTTTTAATAAGCTTGCCGACTCAGTTGGGGCATTGATTCATAATGATGAGCAGTTACACCTCCGTGGCCCATTTAATGAAACAGATATATTGATCAATGAAAAAAGATATAATGAAGCAAGAAAAAGACTCTCCCCGATAAAAGCCTGGATTGATAAAAAAAATGACATAAATGGTCTCATAAAATACCTGACCTCTTTAGCCAGCATAGATACCGGGTTGCACAGATGGGCCTATGCGAGGGATACACTTTTACAGGCACTTTCATTAGCCCGGGAAAATAATGGAGAGGTGGGTATTACTATTTTGTTACAAGGTCTTTCCTCCGTGTATGCCAAATTGGGGGATTTCCGTGAAGCTTACCGGTACCAGCAGGAATATATGCAACATATAGATTCGCTCACCAATGAAAAAACCAAATCAAGGCTGGCTGATTTTGAAGCCATGTATAAAACACAGAAAAAAGAAGAATCCATTACATTATTGCAAAAGAATAATGACATAAAGGATCTTAAGCTAAAGAACAGTAAACAATGGAATATCATTTACCTCGGCGGGTTTACTTTTTTATTGATAGTAACGGGTATTTCTTTTTATCATAGAAACAGAAGACTGAAAGCGCAGGGACAAAAAACAAAAGCGGATCTTCAAATGCAGCTATTCCGTTCGCAGATGAACCCTCACTTCATTTTCAACAGCCTGAACAGCATTGAATATTATATTCTGCAAAACGAAAAAAGGAATGCAAGCATTTATCTCAACAAATTTGCAAGCCTCATAAGGATCATTCTTTCCAACAACAGAAAAGATGTGGTGCCTTTTACAGAAGATATGCAAACAATACAACTTTATGTTGACCTGGAACTTTTAAGATTCAATCACAGCTTTCAATACATTACAGATATTGATCAGGCTTTACTGGATGCTGATTATCTCGTACCCCCCTTATTAATTCAGCCTTTTGTTGAAAATGCCATTATTCATGGTTTCGGGCTCAGCGATAAGCAGGGCCTTCAATTAAAAATATCAGCTTTACTTAGGGGTGAATATATCGTTTACACGATTGAGGACAATGGGGTGGGCCGGAAGAAATCTGCAGCAAAAAATGCCCTGAATAAACCGAACCATAACAGCCTTGGACTACAGATAACACAGCAACGGATTAACATTTTTAATGAACAACACAAAGCGAATAGTTCTTTGCGCATTGAAGACCTTTATGATGCCAACCAGAAACCTTGTGGTACCCGGGTTTCTGTAAAAATTAAAACTACTTAAGATGCCATCTAATAGTATAAAAGCCATATTGATAGACGATGAAAAAACCAGCCTGCAAAACCTGAAACAAAAATTAGAGGAATTTTGTAAGCAGGTAGTGGTGGTGGGTGCTACACAAAATCCGGAAGAAGCAATTACATTGATCAGGAACTTAAAGCCTGATGTATTATTCCTTGATATTGAAATGCCAAAGATGAGCGGGTTCAGGATGCTGGAAGAACTGGGTGATTATGACGCAGAAATTATTTTTACTACAGCCTATAATCATTATGCCATTGATGCCATGCGTATCAGTGCATTTGATTACCTGGTAAAACCGGTGGCTATTGAAGAATTAGAAAATGCAGTGAAAAGGCTTGCTGAAAAAAAGGCGACATATACCCAGGAGCGATTCCACGTTTTGAAAGAATCTATCACTGAAAATAAAAACCAGGAAAATAAAATTGCAGTGCCTGTCCGTGATGGTTTTGAATTTGTGGTAATAAAAAATATCCTGAGGATTGAGTCAAGCTCCAGCTATTCACGCATCTTTTTTAGAGATGGCAAATCAATTATCGTCACCAAATTGCTGAAAGATTTTGAAGAGATCTTAACGCCTTATCATTTTTTCAGGGTTCATAACAGCCATCTTATTAATCTGAATTACATCAAAAAATACCTTCGTGGAATAGGTGGGCAGGTGTTGATGGATAACGGAGACCTGATTGATGTTTCCCGGAGAAAAAAAGATGAATTTATAAGCATACTTAATATTTAGGCACTAAACTGACAGGAAAACCTTTAAATAACATAATTCATTCTTACCGCAAACGAAATTATATTCAGTGCCGGTTCAATCGTTTATAAAATAACCCTATTGAAAATACAAAACACGAAGAAGTAAATAATGAGCCCCGATGTAAAGACAACGGGGCTTAGGTTAAGGCTCTGATTAGTAGTTATAATATTATTTCAAAAATAATTGGCTTGTTTTAATTTTCCCAAATTTGGGCATACCACTTTCAGGTTATATGTCGTCAATTATTCAAAGAATCCATTTCTTTTTTTACAAATTGCATCAATTCACTGATTGACGCCGGTGAAAAATCAAATGCAAGACCTGCGGCTTTAAAAAGTTCGGGAAGAGTTTTGGTGCCACCCAGAGATAATGCTTTCATATAGTTGTTTAAGGCCAGTTTATTATTCTCTTTATATTGTTTCCAAAGGCCGATGGCTCCCAACTGGGCTATGCCATATTCAATGTAATAGAAAGGCACTTCAAAAAGATGAAGTTGCCGCTGCCATGAATACCGGCGGTATTCATCAAGGCCTGAAAAATCTATTGCCGTAGATGAAAATTCATCGAGTATTTGCATCCACATTTCAGCTCTAACTTCTTCAGTATGGCCGGGATGTTCATATACCCAGTGTTGAAATTTATCTATGGTTGCTATCCATGGGAAAATGGTAATCACCCGTTCCAGTTGTTGTTCTTTAGCACGAATCAATTCTTCTTTGTTATTAAAAAATACATGCCAGTGATCCATACTGAATAATTCCATGGACATGCTGGCCACTTCAGCTATTTCAGTCGGGTAATCTTTAAACCCACTCAATTCTAAATCGTGTGCAAGAAAAGAATGAACAGCGTGGCCGCCTTCATGCACTATGGTGGTGATGTCATCAAGTTGCCCGGCAGCATTCATAAAAATAAAAGGAGCGCCGCTTTCCATCAAGGGCATATTGTATCCTCCCGGTGCTTTGCCTTTCCTGCTTTCCAGGTCCAGGTGACCCATCTCTTTCATTTTTGCTAGGCAACTGCTAAAAAACGGATCTAATTCATTAAAGCAGGAAATCGTTTTACTGATCAACTCTTCTCCGGTTTTAAATGGATGAAGGGGTTCTGTTCCTGCCGGCTCGGCATCTATATCCCAGGGGCGAAGAGATAATAGGGAAAGTTTTTTCTTTTTATGTTCGTAAATTTCATTTACCAATGGCATCACATGAAGTCGTACGGCTTCGTGAAATTGAAAACAATCTTTTTTGGTATAATCAAAACGCCCCATTTCCACAAACTTGAAATCACGGTAATTTTCAAAGCCGGCATTGAGTGCAACCTGCTGACGTTTTTCAATAAGTTTTGTGAAGAGTTCATTCAGTTCTTTTTTATCCTGTAACCGCCGGTCATTTATTTTCCGATACACTTCTTCCCTGAGATTTCGGTCCGGGTTTTCTAAAAACTTTGTAGCCTGTTGCAATGTATATTCCTGCCCCTGCACCTGCACTGTCATTTTTCCGGCAATCATGGCATAATGCTGTGACTCTACATTGAGTTCGGCTAATATGGGAATATTTTTTTCACGGAACAGATCTATATTCTTTTTTACATTGCGTAAATAAGTAAAATATTTTTTGCTGTCCAGCTCTTTGGTAAACGGGTTTTCAATCAGCTTTCGGTTTAGCCTGTCAGAATAAGGCTGCATCCTAGGTTGAATTTCCATCATAAAAAAAACATAAGACTGTTCAAGGCTTTTGTTTTCTGTATCGCAGGTCATCCGTATCTGACGCCAGCAGGCGTCTTCGCTGATCACAGCTTCCAGTTCGCTGATATCCCTGAGCCAATGCTCTAATTCCTGAACGCTATTGATATTCCGGTCTTCCAGGTTTTTAAAATATGGCTCCAATACTTCCCATGAAGTGATGGTGAAACTTTCAGGCAAAAAATGACGGGATATTTTTTTAATATCGGCAGTATGATTCATATAAAATTTTTGAAAAAGAAAAATTCAGGATAAAGAACAGCTATTATTTTTTCTTAGCAGGCGTTTTCTTTGAGGGTTTTTTTCCTTCGGTCTTTGGAGAAACTTCTTCTTTCTTTTCAGGTATTTGTTCTGCAACAGGCGCTTCGGGTTCCGGCTCAGACAATTTGATTTCAATTTTGTGTTTTTTCAGTATATCAAACCATCGAATCATTTTTTTAAGATCGCTGTTATATACTCTTTCAAAATCCAGGTTGGGCAAAATTTTTTCAAAATATTTTTTAACCGCCACAGGATCTTTTTCATCCGGAAGTTGAGTATCACTTTTTTCCATTGTATTAAAAACATCCGCCAGGTTGATATTGTCACTGGTTGTAAAAACTTCGATACTTTCCAGTTGTGAGAAATTGTGAATCCTGCCTGATATGAAACGGGTGCTTTTGTCGTCAATAGACCGGACAATAGCGCCGTCGGTTTTACTGTTTATCAACTCAAATAATCCGGGCATACCGGTAATAGCCACAAGTTTAGAATATTCCATAAATCTTTCAAGTATTAAAGGAGATGCAAGATAATTGAGTTCGTTCAAATGAATATAACAAAGCTTATTTGCAATATATTTTAACCATTTATATGGCTGTTTTTACCAATAATAAAAGGCCCATGAATTTCCCAGATAAGTACGAAGGTTATACTTTGATTGAGCGTCTAAACTGTATAATTAAAGTTTATGAAGAAAATCGGATACTTATTATTGATTTTCCTGATTTCAACTATAGCTATTCAGGCTCAAAGTATTAAGGGCAAACTTGTTGATCTTGCTGATAAAAGGCCTTTGGCCGGCGCTACCTTAATACTCTCTAAGGCAAAAGACACTACAGTTCACTTCAATACGGTTACCGACAGTAAAGGTGCATTTGAATTTAAAGAGTTACCAATAGATTCTTTTATACTGAAAGTTAGTTTTGTTGGTTATGATACATATCGTAAAAGTGTAAAAACCCAAAACAGGATACTTGATTTAGGAACTTTAGAAATTTCAAAAGAAGTTAAACAGTTAGGCGAAGTAGTTGTGCTGGCAAAATCGCCTCCAACACAACAAAAGGGGGATACTACCCAATTCAGCGCCAGCCAATTTAAAGTAAATCCCGATGCCACTACCGAAGACCTGATAAAAAAGATGCCGGGCATTACAGTTGATAAAGCCGGAACGGTAACCGCACAGGGAGACCAGGTAAAAAAAGTAACGGTGGATGGAAAAGATTTTTTTGGGGATGACGCAACTGCTGCGCTCAGAAATTTACCGTCAGCAATAGTAGATAAAATCCAGGTGTTTGACAAACTGAGTGACCAGGCACAGTTTACCGGGTTTGATGACGGCAACTCTGTAAAAGCAATAAACATTGTTACAAAAAGCGGGATGAAGAATGGACAGTTCGGAAGGATTTATGCAGGTTATGGAACGGATGACAGGTATTCCGCAGGAGGGAATGTAAGTTTTTTTAAAAATGATCGCCGTCTTTCCCTTATTGGAAATTTTAATAACATTAATCAACAGAATTTTGCAACCCAGGATCTCTTAGGTGTAACAAGTAGTGGCGGCGGCCGTGGATTTGGGGGTGGAAATTTTGGTGGTGGTGGTCCCCGGGGTGGCGGTGGTCCACGAGGTGGTGGTGGTTTTGGAGGAATGAATAATTTTTCTGTCGGCCAACAAAGCGGGATAAATACTACCAATGCATTCGGGTTTAATTACTCTGATAAATGGTCCAAAAAAGTGAATGTAACCGGCAGCTATTTTTTTAACAACAGCAACAACACCAACGATCAAATTACCAAAAGTCAAACGCTTTTCAGTGGAAAAACACAATATGTGGATCAAAACAGTATTGCTTCAGGAAAGAATTATAACCACCGGTTTAATATGAGAATAGAATACCAGGTGGATGCACACAATTCTTTTATCATTATGCCGAGTTTGAATTTTCAAAATAATAAATCAGTATCAGGAGGTATATCTCAAACCTATTATGGGGCTAATGACACTTTGAATACTGCAAACAGCAACACCAGCACTAACAGGAATGGTTACAATTTGAATAATAATATTTTGTTCAGGCATTCATTCAACAAAAAAGGAAGAACGTTTTCTTTAAACCTGAATACCACTTTAAATAAAAACAATGGCGAAAGTTATATTTATTCGCAATATCGTTTTTTTGATCCTATCACACAGGCAATAACTGATTCGTTGCAGGATCAGTACATAACCAATCCCACCAACGGATATTCCCTTTCTGCCAATGCTGATTATACAGAACCGGTTGGAAAAAAAGGTCAATTACAATTTAATTATACACCTTCATTCAATAAGAACAAAGCCGATCAGGAAACTTTTTCTTATGATCAGATCGGGCAGAAGTATAACAGGTTTGATACATTATTTTCCAATAAATTTGATAATACAACTACCACTCAAAACGGAGGAATTACGTATCGGTTAGGCCAAAGCAGGGATAATCAGTTTTCTGTCGGAGTGTCTTATCAATTTTCCCGATTGCAGAGTAACAGGATTTTTCCAACCCAAAGCCAGGTGGATCAATCATTCAGTAATGTATTACCAAACCTGATGTGGCTTAAAAAATTATCAGCACACAGCAATATCAGAATTTTTTACAGGGCCCGGACTAATTTCCCTTCAGTAACACAGTTGCAGGATGTTGTTACTACAAACGATCCATTGAAAGTAAGTAGCGGCAATCCCGATCTGAAACAATCTTATACGCATTTCCTATCCGGCAGGTATATTTTTACCAATACTGTAACGGGGCAAAGTTTTTTTGCAAATATATTTTTAGAAACAACCCAGAATTATATTTCTAATGCCACTTTCAGCCCTGCATCAGATTCAACTATTCAACAAGGAATTGTCTTGAAATACGGTTCTCAGTTATCAAAGCCGGTGAATATGAATGGTTATAAAAGCCTGAGAACCTACTTCACCTATAGTATGCCCGTTAAATTCATTAAATCTAATGTAAACCTGAATGCAGGTTTTACATACTCGAGGATGCCCGGGCTTATTAACCAGGTGAAGACAATTACGGATAATTTTGTATACAATACCGGTGTAGTGATAGCCAGCAACATCAACGAATATGTAGATTTTAATATATCTTATAATGCCAATTTCAACCAGGCAAAAAGCAATGCACAGGGCCAGTCTGACAATAATTATGTGAACCAATCTGCAGGTTTACAACTAAACCTGCTATCCAAAAACGGATGGTTTTTTCAAAATGACCTGACAAATCAAATATATACCGGCTTATCCGCCGGGTTAAATCAAAGCTATTGGCTGTGGAATGCCTCCATTGGTAAAAAATTCCTTAAAAACAAACAAGGCGAGTTGAAACTTTCCGCATTTGATTTACTGAAACAAAATCAGAGCCTTGTGAGGACCGTTTCTGAAAACTATATCCAGGATACCCGCACACAGGTATTACAACAATATTTCATGTTGACATTTACATACAGCCTGAAGAATTTTGGAAAACCAAATATGACAGGAAATGATAATTTCAGGAGAGAGGGAATGAGAATGTTCTAATCAGGATCCGAAAATGAACAAAAGTTTCTTAAGTTAGATACGTCAAATAAAAAGCTATGGGTAATAAACGAAACACGAATAATGATACAGAACAGGTTTTAAACAGCCTGGATGGGATCCGTCGTGCAACAGCTCAGCCTTATTTATTTACCCGGGTGATGGCCCGCTTAACAAAAAATACCACGCTAACCCGTTGGGAAAAAATAGCATCGCTTTTTTCAAAGCCCGCATATGCATTTGCAACTATTTCCCTGTTCTTATTAATTAATGTTGCTGTACTATTTCATTTTTCCGCAACCACTTTATCATCTTCAACGCCAGCCCAGGATAATTCTGCGGTCGTGTCTGATAATGAATACAACCTTTCTGTGTCTTCTTTATATGATATAAATCCCGAACAGAATGACATCGCACAGAAGTAAAATATTAATGTTAATCATCGCCGCACTCCTGACATCCAATATTGTGTTATTAAGTTTTATGTTTTGGGGTGGAAGAAGAGAAAGAAAACCTCCTGATAGAGGAAAACCATTCTCAGATTATTTTGAAAAACAACTGGGATTTACACCCGATCAGTCAGCAAAATTTCATATTCTTATTGATCAGCATTTCGAAACTTTAAAACCCATTATGAAAGAAGTTCGAAGCGCCAAAGACAGTTTGTTTGGCCTGATGCGCTTTCCCGAAATCCCGGATTCAATTCTGCAACAAGCAGCGGATAACCTGGCGCAAAAAGAAAAAGCACAAGAACTTCAAAGTTTCCGGCATTTCAGGAATGTAAGAGAATTGTGTACGAATGAGCAGAAACCAAAATTTGATACCTTAATTAATAAAATGATCAACCGGTCTTTTTCCCGCCCTCCCAATAATTCAAATCTTAAAGGGTCAAACAGGGATTAAACAAATAGCAATTAAATTATTTGGCAAAATAACATTCACAATAAAAAATAAAAACAATAGTCATGAAAACAAAAGTATTAATGTTGGTGGTGGTAATGTTCACCGCAATCATCACGGTAAACGCACAATTTCAGCGTCGTACTGTTGAAGAAAGAGTAAAAATGGTTCATTCCAAAATAGACAGCGCATTTAAGTTTGATACCCAGAAGATGGCAAACATTGATTCTATTTTTGCGAATTTCTATAGATCACAGGACCAGGTAAGAGAAGAAATGAGAAATGGAGGAGGACAAGACCGGCAAGCCATGCGTGAAAAAATGCAGCCCCTGACAGAGGATAGAAATCAAAAACTTAAAGCTGCCATGGGAGATAATGACTTTAAAATTTGGAAGGAGCAGATTGAGCCTTCTATGAGGCCTAAGCGACCCAACGACGGTAGTAACAACCAGTAAAAAACGTTATTGGAATTTTTTCTGACCCAGGAAAACCGGGGTTTTTTGTGTTGAATGGATTGTTTATTGTTCCGAAAATAATCAAGCTTCAGTTTCTTTTTTTACCAACTCCCATTCAAATCCTTTTTGCAATAAATAATCCGTTATTTTCTTTTTACGAAGAAGATATTGTTCGTTTTTTAATGAAGCAAATTTCTTTTCGGCAAGTTTTTTCAGCAATTGCAAATAATCATTTTCATGAATTTGCTTCATGGCTTTGCCGATGCAATAGTTGCTGATCTTTTTTTTCTTCAGTTCGGATTCTATTTTCACCCGCCCCCATTCGTTCATCCGGAATTTGCCCCGGGCAAAAGCAACCGCAAAACGTTCTTCACTCAGATAATTGTCTTGAATTAATATTGACAATAGTTCTTCCACATCCGTTTTTCTCAACCCTAAAGAATAAGCTTTTTCTTTTACTTCAGAATGACAACGTTCCTGGTAGCCGCAAAAATGTTTCAGTTTTTGCAGGGCCTGTTCCCTGGTCAGTTGTTTTTTAAACCGCATAAGCAAAAATAAAAAAACCGGCACCAGAACCAGCTTTGGCAAAACTTAAAATTTTTTATCCACTTATCTTACATTATTATTTCAGTTCTTCGCTGTTTCATGTCTTGTCTTTAATACGTTGGATAATGTTGTGTATTGTTTTCCCAACGCTGATAAATTCTTTTGAAGCGCCGTATTTCGGGTATCTATTGTTGCTATTTTTTGATTCAATTCCTGTAATGCCTCAGGCTTATCTTTTTGCTCCGGGTTTTCCATTGTATTTTGCAAGCCGGTGATAGTATTTTCAGTTTTTGAATATTATCCCGGTTGACGTTGTGGGTTTCTTCCGGGTGTTTGTAGCACTGTTATTATCAGAATCAGGATTTGTATTAAGCTGACCTCTTTCCGGGTTGATGCGGGTTGTGTTAAAACGCTGGGTCTCACTCAGCTCATTTTATCCCGGCTTCCTGTATGCCTTTTCCGGCTGGTTTAATCGAAGTAACCTGTAACACGTAATGACCAGGTTCGGTAATCTCCAAAGAAAACCGGCCATCTTCAACAACCATTGTATCATCCCCGGCATTTGTTGCAAACCGTACATTGGAAATTGAATTCTTTGCAGTCTCATGTCGTGTTTTTAGTTCAGTGCGTGCATTTCCACCGGTTCCGGTAACAATTCCTTTTCCACCGCTTTTTACACGCAGCGCTACTGCTTCTGTCCTTTTTATTCCGGCTTCCCGTATTCCTTTTTGGTTTGTTGGAGGATTGTAAATTTCAAAAGAATATGTACCTGCTTCTTTAGCATCCAATGAAAATTCGCCATTTTTGTTTGTAGTCAGCGTCATCATTTGCCCGCCGGGGTTTCTTCCTCCTTTAACAATAATGCCTCCAATGGGTTGTCCGGGCTTATTATTGTATGTTCCGGTAGTTGGAGCATCTGTTGTTGGTTGTTCAATTGATGAGTCTGCATTAAAGTTATTTTTTACGTTCGATTTTGATTTATTGATATCTTGATTTTGTATTTCTGAACCATCTGTTGTTGGTTGTCCGGGTCTTGCCGCCAAACGATTATCCCGGTTACTTCTGCAGGTATTAAAATCCTGCGCATAAAGTATCCCTGAGATAGTTCCATCACTCAAGATGTTCAGAAGGCTTTTGCCGGATGCAGTAGAAGCATTTTGCAAAACCTGCTTACCGCTTACACTACCATCGGGCTTAACTGAAAACTGGAATTGATCCATGATGTTTGTGCCGCCATTATTATCAGCATCGGAATTTGTTTTGAGCTGTCCTCTTTCCCGGTTGCTTCGGCAGGTATTAAAATCCTGCGCTTCCAGTCTTCCAGCAAAAGTCCCGTCATCTCGGATTACCATATAACTTTTGTTGGGCTGGGCAGCATTATTGTCTTGCAATGCCAACTTGCCTGTGAGGTTGCCGTCTGGTCCCACAGAAAATTGAATAATCATATTCACCCTAGAACCTCCCTTCACAGAGCCATCCCATCCTTTACGATTTTCAGATGTATTACTTACCGAATCATCGCCCACCCACAATTCCGTTACATCATCTATCACTAAAGTTTGCTGAGCAATTAACCAATATGATCCTGCTTCAAGATTAGTGATTTCAAATTCCCCGTTTTCATTCGTTTGTATCCTGGCAGCACAGCCTCCACCCGGAGCTTTTCCCAGACTAACGCCAACTCCTTTTAGTGGAATTCCTTTGACCGGGGGATAATGTGGCGGAAGTATTCCGGCGCCTCCTTCAGAAACACGACTGCCATCATTGGTCTCAAATTCCGGTTGATCTGTTTCAGCATCTAAATCTGCATTCCAGTTAATTTTCCTACCGTCAATTGTTGAAGGTACCGTTCTGTCGTTTGGTTGATTTGATTTAGTCTTTACTTTTTGCACCCAGGTTCCTTCTGCAACGGAAATAGGGATCACCTTAAAATTTGAGCGGGGGCTCCAGATAATACCGCTGTTATCCTGCGGTGAATTTATTGTCCTGTCATTTGACTGGTTTGATTTAGTTTTTGATTTAATCAATGCAGCAGCTTGTTCTGCGGTGCCTGTTCCTGTGTTGAGTTCAATTTGCCAGTTATCATCGGCACTTAACAGGCTTCCCGATATATCCATTTTTTTGTTAAGAGTAATATCATATCCTTCATTTGAAAAAACTGTTCCGCTTATTTTTACTGCATAAGCATTGGAAGGAAGGTTGGCAAAAAAGAATTCACCATTCGCTTCCGTCTTTGTTGTAGCCAATGTAGCGCCGGTTGAAACATCAACTAACGTAACCGTAATATCGCCCAAACCATCATGATCTGAATCTTTGCCGGCAATCCGTTTATCTTTTCCTTGATACAATGCGTTGTCGCCGGATTTACCTTCTGAATGATACAACGGGTTCGCAACAACAGAAGCTGCACAATCACTACAAACGGAACTACCATCATTAGAATAAACAAGTTGATATTGCCTGCGGCCCGTAGCCATCCCGCTTCCTGTTTCCCTTACATAAATATTCGAACTAATGCCACTGGTGTTTACATTGCTGAGTCTTCCGGCTGCATAAGACGAGGATACTGCCCCGCCCGGCTTAGTGAGAATTGATTTGTTGGTTTCAATTCCACCTATATTCCCGGATATACGGCTTACCCGACCAATTAAAATATTTCTTGCTGCCAGATCACGATGAATAAGGCCGTTTCTTTGCAAGCCCTGCGCCACTTTTTCACCAAAAGTTTTTCCCTGCGTTTGCCTTGCAGCAGTAGGTGTCATGCTAAGACGTGAGGGCATGGAATTTAATTGCCGGCTATATTGAGCTGCATCATCCGGACATGTGAAGGTGGTTTCGCTAACACTTCCATCGGGATTGGTTGTTTTTAAAGTTACAGGCCCACAAGAAGATTGGTCTATTGTTCTCACTGTTCCGGATTCATCCGTGGCAATATCTGTGTTATTACCACCTTCATTCATGCGATATTTGAAATCGCCAGCTTGAATGGAACCGTTTTTTCTGTATGTTTTAAAATCCTGATATTTTATATTGCCAAGATGTTTTTTTCTTGCAGCAATATTATACCTCACAGAAATTCCTGCAACCATGTCTGAAACGTTTCTTGATAATTTCAAGGGCTCAATTCCACCGTTTCTTCTTACATCATAATTATTGATCTGGGTTTGTGTGCCCATATAATCGGCTCCTATGCCAAAAGACCAGACATCTGATTTGGTGGAGTATTGAATATTAATTCCCGTTTGGAATCCGGGGTAAATACTTTTTCCGGTTGACCCATTCATGTACATCGGTCTTACAGCGCCTTTTTGTTGTATCATCATAAGGCCGCCATTATTGATAAATAATCCCCCCTTTGCATGCAACAGTAATTCAACTTTATCACCAAAACGCACCGAAGGCCCCAACAGTAAATACATATTCTGCTGGTTGGATTTGATAACCGTCACTTCGCCCGGGTAAATATTATTGCGTTGCATAAATTGATTGATTAGATTCTGATCCAACCCGGATGATCCGAAACCGGAACTGAAACCAATACCTGTTTTTCCGAAAAAATAATCTCCGTCAATCCTGAAACCACCCCCGTTTCCCCTGAATAAAAGGGAATCACTGCTTTTATTTAAAGACGAAGAAAACAGAGGAGAAAAACTGAGACTGAACCCGGAGTTGATGTCGTTAGTATAATGATTGGTTCGTGATGAATTTTGATTAAAAGTTCGTAACACCTGTGCATGTGAACGAATGGAAATGATAAATAGCAGGGAAAATCCTGCAAGGATACTGGTTTTTGTTTTCATTTGGTGGTCTTTTTGAAATGAAACAATATTTTACAATAACGCCAAATCGTGAATTTTATTCTTCCAACCCGTCAATACACCCATATTTTTTTTTCAGGAAATCATCATAATAATCAGCATTTTGGAATAGCTCCCGGAAAGATCCACCCCCATTTTCTTTGGTTATATCCAGATCATAAATAATACAGGAGATCACAATATTTTGTTTCAAGCAACTTAGCACCATTCCTTTTACCCTGTAATTTTCTTCGAGCAAAAACTGATACAATGGTTTGATTTTAGAAGCATCTGCGGGCATCTGGCATAAATATGCATCTGCTGCTACAAAATAATTTTCGGGATTATAGCTGATGCGAATTTTAGCAGAACCCTCTTTTACGCTCCATTGATTGGCGCCTTCTCTGGCCAGCTTCACATCCTTGCCAAGATCCTTTAAAATCTCTTCAATAACTTTTGCAACGCCAACGGGTTCCGGCTCTTTTTCTAAAGGTTTTGGCAGGGTCACTTCCGTTCCGCAATTCGGGCAATATTTTCCAGAATCTATATTTTCAGTCGTCACCAAAAAATCACAACTAAAACATCTTGTGGTCGCCTGTCCTTTGCTGGGTTGATATAATAACAATGCTTCCCGCAGATAATTTACGGGTAATGCAAAGCCGAGATTATCGCCTCCTCGGATAATGAAAGAATTTACCCCAATGATTTCTCCGCTTGTATTCACCAGCGGTCCCCCGCTGTTTCCGGGATTGATGGCCGCATCAATCTGGATAAATTTTAAACCGTCACGAATACGATCCACTTTTGAAATCACACCCTGCGTAGCTGAATAATTCAATCCATACGGATGACCAATAGCCACTACCGCATCCCCATCTTTCATTTGATCGTAATGACCCAATATTATTTCGGGCAGTTCAACATTTTTCGGCGCTTCCAGAAAAGCAAGATCATGTTTGCGATCGGTGTACCAAACCCTCGACAATGTTTTATTAAACAGTTTTCCCGCAATGGTTACTTCGGCGTTGTTGTCCACAACATGATTGTTGGTAACCACCAGATCATACTCCCGTACATAAAATCCGGTTCCGGTTCCGGTTTGTGTAGCTATCTGTATGATGGCTGTCTGATATTTTTCTATGATGTGCTGAATGTCCAAAATTATTTTCCCTCCATATTCAAAAATTCAATTTCGTTGGTGAATGATAAATTAAAACCAAGCAGGTCGGCGAACGAAAGGCTTTCGGTTCTGAAATTCATGTTTGGATATTTTTCTTTCCATTTCGCCTGTATTTGTATTATTCTTTCAATAATGATTGATTGTGCAAAACGGTTATGGACCGGATCATATAATTTTTCTTTGAATCCCAGCGCTTCAAAATAATCACTGTAATTTATCATCATAAAAAGCTGGAATAAATCGGTAATAGCCCGGGGAAGGCTGAAAGAATACTGGCAATATGAAATGCCGTATTCAAGTATTTGGTTTGCGATAAATGGATAATTATTATCCCGGTACCAGAGCATATTCTGTTTGGCGCCCTGAATTGTATCCGAAACAGACTTATGTACCTGCGGTGCTACAATTGAAAATGTATAACGGGAACGATACAGTTGCGGAAAAACCTCTTCTTTTGACCGGGTTTTCAGTTTTTTAAATTCTTCGATCATATCCCGGTTTTTTTCCATTGCTGGTCTTTCATCTTTTTGAAAATAAATACCTACTATTTTTTCGATATCATAAAGCAACCCTCCTTCCGGCGCTATTAAATAATCAATTTTGTATGCAAGGGCCAGCAACAGGTATGCAATACCACCTGAAAATTTTTCAGCATCAAGTGTGGCAATGTTGTTAAGCGTTTCTGTCAGCCATCGCTGCAGGTATTCATACTTTATTTCCTTTTCCTGTGTCGGAATTTGTTCAATATGTTCCGTATCTGTCGCCTGCAGCGTGGAAAAATCTATTACTAATAAATCATCCTGTTTATCCGCTTTCGTACTCAGTTCTTTTAACCCATAATACAATTTACTGGGATTGGCAGACTCAATACTGCTGTCGAATCGCATACAAAGGCGATCCTGGTTTAGTGCATAACGGCTGTAATACAAATTAAAATTCATTTCCAGCAATCGCCGCATCACGGGTACGGAAGGCTGTGGCATTTTTGCCAGTGTTACTTCGGCCCGCAACCCGTCTTTATCAAAATTACCGTGGACGATCTTGGATCCCTGGTATAGCTGAAACCTGCCTTCGGCCCCGTTTCGTTCATATACTACATTCTGTGTGGCATCATCTCTGATATAATCAAAAAAGGCATCGAAGCTTTCGGAATATTTTTTTTCTTTAAAAAGATTGTCCGCTTCAGTCCAGCGATTTACTTTTACTATCGGTTTATTGTTATCCGAATACCGTCCAAACAGTATCGCAGGCGATGAAGCAGCATCCTCTTTTTTCTTGCCCCGTCCAAATAATTTATCCAGCATGTGTCAAATATTGTGAAAAGGCAAGATACAAAAGATGGCAGAAGATGCAACCCGTGGAGGGCGCCTATGGGAAATTTTAACGGGATTGTTTTTATTCTTCAATGCCCCGGTAAAATAATCCCCATTATATTTACGGGTATTGAGCATAATATAAAAATCAGTAGTTTCGCCCAAATCAATTCCAAGATGAAATTTATTGTATCGTCTTCTTCCTTACTGAAACAATTGCAGCATATTGCCGGCGTCATTAATGCCAATACGGTCTTACCGATTCTCGAAGATTTTTTGTTTGAAATTGAAAAAAATAAATTGTCTGTGATCGCCACCGACCTGGAAACCGTGATGCGTATACAACTGGATATTGAGGCCAAAGACAACGGCAAGGTTTGTATTCCAGCTAAAATTTTGATGGACACATTAAAAAACCTGCCCGATCAGCCGCTCACTTTTAATATTGATAAAAACTCAGGTATTGAAATCACCAGCGACAGCGGAAAATATAAAGTGCAGGGCGAAAGTGCAGATAATTTTCCAAAAGAACCGGCGGCTGACGACACATCTTCTTTCAAGATGATCGCATCATCATTGGTAACTGCTATTAATAAAACATTGTTTGCCACAAGCAATGATGACCTGCGCCCTGCTATGACCGGAGTGTTTTTTGAATTGGATAAAAAAGGATTGCAATTTGTTGCCACGGATGCACACCGACTGGTACGATATAAAAGAAAAGATGTGAGTTGCCCGAAAAATGATTCATTCATCGTTCCCCGAAAACCACTCAATCTTTTAAAAGCCGCTATCCCTTCTAATGAAGAGGAAATAACTATCAACTATAATAACAACCACCTTTTTATAAAACACGGCAGCACCCAAATGAGTTGCCGGTTGATCGATGCCCGCTTCCCGGATTATAAAGTAGTAATTCCTTCTGATAATCCTTACCGGCTTACCGTAAACCGAAGTGATTTCCAAAATGCATTACGACGGGTAAGTGTGTTTAGCAACAAAAGCACCAACCAGGTTGCGCTCAATATTACAGGAAGCGAACTACAACTTGCTGCACAGGATGTCGATTTTAATTTTGAGGGAAATGAACGGATGAAATGCCAATACAATGGTGAAGATTTAATGATCGCATTTAATGCCCGGTTTCTTGTAGAAATGCTCAGCGCTACCGACAGCAGCGAGGTGAATATGGAATTATCCACTTCCACCAAGGCCGGTATATTGAAACCCGTAGATCAGGAAGAAAATGAAGAACTGCTGATGCTGGTGATGCCGTTGATGCTGAATCAATAAAATTCTTAAAAAAAAATTTTCCCCCTTCAAATATCTCTTCTCCCGAAGAGATATTTTATTTTTAGGAAATGGATTTTGTGCCGGTACTATCATTTGGTGATTATATTGAAGCCAATATTATTCTGGGCCGCCTGCAAATTGAAGGAATCAACTGCTGGCTGAAAGATGAAAACTCTGCTATTACCACTCCCTTTTTTTCAAATTCTATCGGGGGAATTAAATTAATGGTAGCTGCTGCACAGGCACAAAGGGCATTGGAGCTAATTGATCTCTTTAAAAACAATTCTGCAACAGATTAAATTATTCATTTGTTTTTCCTTCGTAAATTGTCATTTCTTTTAGTTGCTCATGTGGAACAGAATATCAATTTTTTTTGAAACCCTGGAAGATCACCCGGTATTACGGTTTACATTATTGGTGGCCGGGTTGTTGTTCTTTTGGATTATTGAAGGGGCAATCCCCTTAATTCCTCTCCATTATAAAAAAAATAAACTTCATCATGCCCTTGTCAATTTCGGGTTTACAATTCTTCATCTTATTATACACACTTTTCTTGCAATATTTATTGTATTGCTGGCGGATTGGTGCCGGACAGAAACATGGGGGCTCGTTTATTGGTTTCATGCCAATATTCCTATGACGATTTTGATCGGTGTATTGGCGCTTGATTTCAGCAGTTGGCTGGTACACTGGATCATGCATCAATCGCCCCTGCTCTGGCGGTTTCATCTTATTCATCATGCAGATAATAATGTAGATGTAACAACGGGATTGCGTCATCATCCCGGCGACAGTATTTTAAGAGGAATCTTTTTTTTACTGCTCAATTTTATTTCCGGCGCTCCGGTTTATGCAGTGATGATTTATCAAACCCTGATCGTATTGGCTACTGCATTTACCCACGCCAACATCAGCCTGCCCCGGTGGCTTGATTCCGCAATAAGTTTGATTTTCGTTTCCCCGAATATGCATAAAGTACATCATCATTGGAAGCAGCCGTATACAGACAGTAATTATGGCGCTGTCCTTTCCATCTGGGACAGGTTATTAGGGACCTTTTTAAAATTAAATCCAAAAGATATTCACTACGGACTGGATCGTTATTATCCCAATGAAAAGGATGAAGATTTTATGGCGCTTCTAAAAAAACCATTTCAAAAGCTTGAATAATTCCTAATCTTGCCTTATGAAAATAGTTGCTCTAATCCCCGCAAGATATGCGGCTACAAGATTTCCTGCAAAGTTGATGCAACCACTTGGAAAAAAAACGGTGATTCGCCATACCCGTGATGCTACTGTGGCTACCGGGCTATTTGATGAAGTGATGGTGGTAACCGACAGTGAAATTATTTATCATGAAATCATTTCACATGGTGGCAAGGCGATCATGAGCAAAAAAAATCACGAAAGCGGAACCGATCGAATAGCAGAAGCAGCGGAAAACTTAGATGCAGAAATAATTGTCAATGTGCAGGGTGATGAACCTTTTGTAAAAAAAGAACCGCTGGAAAAATTATTACAGCAATTTGATAATACGACCGTACGGGTAGCCTCTCTGATGCAGGTGTTAAAAGAACAATCATTGATAGAAGACCCGAACTATGTGAAAGTGGTTGTAGATAAAAAAATGAATTCTCTTTTTTTCAGCCGCAGTGTTATTCCTTATCCAAGAGAAAAAAATTTCCCCGTTACATACTATGAACATATCGGTGTCTATGCCTTCAGAAAAAGGGCATTGCTTGATTTTACTGCCTGGCCAATGACTCCGCTGGAATCAGCTGAAAAAATAGAATGTCTTCGATTCTTGGAAAATGGAGTTCCCTTGCGCATGGTACTTACAGAATATATGGGTGTAGAAATAGACACTCCCGATGATTTAAAGAAAGCTGCCGGCTTATTATAAAAGCAATCGGGCCCTCCCGATTTCATAGAATATGAATCGCTTACTTTTGCTTCTTGAATTAAACTACAGAAAACACAGTGTTATCTGCGCATGAATCCGTTTAATCTGTGCTAAAAAAACATGATTATGAAATTCAGAAATTTTAAAATGGTCGGCTACGTGGTTTATGGCCGTGGTTGTTTTGATCAGTTGGATGAAATCCTGGAGCCACAAAGGAAAAATAATGCTCCCATGATTTTTTTACTGGATCATTTTTTTCAAAACAAACCATTGGAAAAACGTATTCCGCTTCGGGGAAACGATGAAATTATTTTAGCTGATGTAACATATGAACCCAAAACTTCTTATGTGGATAAACTGGCGCAGCAGCTGAAAGAAAAATTCGGAACGGTCAGCGGAATCATTGGTATCGGCGGTGGCAGCACCATGGATCTGGCAAAAGCAGTTTCGCTCATGATGAACAATACCGGCTCGTCTGCTGACTACCAGGGATGGGACCTGGTAAAAAAACCGGGTGTATATAAAACGGGCATTCCCACGCTCAGTGGCACCGGCGCCGAAGTGTCAAGAACCTGTGTGCTCACCGGGCCTACAAAAAAATTAGGGATGAATTCTGATTTCACCCCTTTTGACCAGATTGTATTGGACCCCGAACTGACAGCTAACGCCCCGGTAAACCAACGGTTCTATACGGGCATGGATTGTTATATTCATTGCATTGAAAGCTTAACCGGGACATACCTGAATGAATTCAGTAAATCTTATGGAGCCAAAGCTCTGGAACTTTGCCAAAAAGTTTTTGTAGAAAAAGACTCCTGGGATGATGACTGTGATGATATGCTGATGATGGCATCCTATGCCGGGGGCATGAGCATTGCCTATTCACAGGTGGGCGTAGCCCATGCGGTGAGCTATGGTTTGAGCTATTTATTGGGAACAAAACACGGTATTGGCAATTGTATCGTGTTTGACAAGTTAGAAGAATATTATCCCGCCGGTGTAAAAGAATTCAAGTACATGGTGGAAAAAAACAAGATTGAAATACCCCAACATCTTACCAAAGGATTAAGTGATGACCAATTTGATACTATGATTAATGTTTCCCTGGGCTTGAAACCACTCTGGGAAAATGCATTGGGAAAAGATTGGGAAAAAATAATGACGAGAGAGAAGCTGAGAAAATTGTTTGAGAGATTGTGAGAAGAAAGAATTTGGAGATTCGTTTATTTTTAATTTTCAGCGGTTAGCCGAACAGATAAAATATGTGTTTCCGAAACACCTTCAGTCTTTCAACATTAGAGACAATCCGAATGATGATATTGCATACATTAAATAATCGGGCTAAAAACAAACAACAATGAAAAAATCAAAACATTAAAACATAATTGACACTTTAGTAAAAGGCAACTTCTTTGCCGATTGCCCGAATTGTGGTGAGGAAATCTTTTTACAAAAAGCGGGGTTGTTTGACAATGATAATTTTTCTGACAAAGCACTGGAGCTTTACCAACAACAACTTCATGTAATCAAACAAAGGAAAGAAAACTTAAAAAAAATCCGTGAAAGAGGAACTACAAAATCTGAGGTTGGGGCAAAGTCTACCAACATTGGTTTTATTCTTGAACGACTTGCCCCGACAATGAAGAGTTTCAGGTTTAACCATAACGACTGCCGTTCACTTTTTGACCCAATAGATCATATTATTTTTGAGGGCCTATCGACTAGGGGGCAAATCGATAAAATATTCTTTGTTGATATTAAAACAGGCGCTGCCCGGCTAAGCAAAAAACAAAAGGAAATAAAGGCAATAATTACAGACAAAAAAGTAAATTTTAAAAAATATTAAATCATGCAAAACCAGGTAATTGATTTTTATACTTCGCTTAGACAGATTTTTGTAGTTTGTGACTGCTGTGGAGAAATATTTAGTAAGCTCTACCAAAAGGAAAGGCCCACTATAGATTGGAAAGAGAAAATTGACAAAGAAATATCACGGCTTGACGTGTTGGAAGAAAAGCTAAATGAAAAAATTGAACTTGCAAGGGAAGCAGCAAGAGAAGCGGGAAGAAGAGTGGCTGACAAATTTGTAAAAAAAATTGATCCAATATTCAGCCCTTTAAAATTAAACCCAAACGACGCAAAAGTTATTTTCCATCCGGTTGACTTCATAGTTTTTAATGGTATGAACAGTAATTCCGGTGACATTACAATTAAAAATCTTGTTCTTCTTGATAAGAAAAACCGAACGGGCGAATATCAAAAAATACAAAGAAGTATTGATAGCGCTGTTAATAAATTAAACTACGAATGGCTAACTCTTAGAGTAGAAGAGAATGGAAGAATTATAGAAGAATGAATCGCTTTTTTTGCACTGGATATAATTGTAATTTTTACAGTCGAGTCCCGGTTTCAAACTAAGAATAACACCCGGCAAATGAATTAACAACGAGCTTATGTACCTTTAATCAACAGCGAAGCCGGATTGTAAATTTTTAATTGCCGACACTTCTCCAATACTTCGATACTTTATAAACAACCCTGCTCCCTCTCACTTCCGTTAGTAAAAAGTTTTTCCCTCAACCGGGTGTAGGGAAAATTTTATCTTGCATTTCACAAATGATATCATCACACACCGGTAAACAGAACTTAAAAGCATGAAGATTTATTTTTTTTGCCCCCGCTGGGGGGCTGAGCATATACCATGGAAAGAATTTTGCAGGCAGGTGTCCTCGGCCGGTTATTCAGGTATTGAATCTCCCATACCCGTTGACAACCCGGAAAGAGATGAGATGAAAAATTCTCTTGAGCAATATGGCTTGTTATTTATCGGGCAATATTATCAATCATTTGAAAAGGATTTTCAAACACACCTGTTGAACTATAAACAACACCTGCAACATATGCAGGGGCTCAACTGTGTGCTGATAGATTCTCAAACCGGGAAAGATTATTTTTCAACAGAACAGAATATTGAATTGTTTCAGGCTGCTGAAACATTTTCCCTGGAGAATGGAATTACTGTAGCTCACGAAACTCACCGGAACAAGGCGCTTTATGCTGCACACCGGTTTGGTGAGTTGGCCACAGATTTTCCAACACTAAAAATTACCGCCGATTTTTCTCACTGGTGTTGTGTTTCTGAAAGCTTGCTGGAACAACAGCCGGATGTGATGGAATTAGCTATCAGCAAAACCGTTCATATTCATGCAAGGGTGGGTAATGAAGAATCTCCGCAGGTGGCTGACCCGCGGGCGCCCGAATTTGAACGGGCATTTGCTGCACACCTTCATTGGTGGGATAAAATTGTATTGCAGCGACAGGAACAGGGGAATGCACAAGTAACAATTACACCCGAGTTTGGGCCGCCGCCTTATATGCCCACCATTCCATTTACAAAAACACCCGTTGCCAATCAATGGGAATTAAACCTGTTCATGATGGAATGCCTTAAAAAAAGATACAATTGTTAAGAAGGCGGACTATTAAAAAGTGCTGCGATTAAAAATATATGCTCCTTCATAAACTGGGAAAAATTTTTTCTGATAGGAGAACTCAAATCGTCAAATATATAAAAGACGGGATGTATCAATTGCCTGTGCAGGAGTTTTTAATAAAAATTTGAAAATAATAGTCAACTGAATTCCCGGTCATACCGCTGCCCCGATAGTTCGTTTTGAAAAAAAATTACACCTTGCTTTTGCAGTTTAAGTCCGGGAGATTGAAAGTTAATACTTGATATTTCGTAAGCCGTATTGTGTAATGAATACCTAAGGAATCGTTTACATGGGCGATTTTATCTCCTTTAACAACACGCCGACACAAATATTGACTTTGTACCGGACCATGAGCTGGGGACCGTTTCTTGTTTTAATCACAACGTTTCCGATTTTATACATTCAGTAAAAAAGTACATTTTCAACTAAGTTATATTCATGAGTGTTTTTACAGCATCGATAAAACTACAATTCCGGGAATACTTACCTTGATTTTTATAAAGTATAATGAAGGTGGCCGGCCACCGGCTCTCAAATGTTTCTCAATTTTTTTTAAATCCTTTCTGCAAAGGGCTGATACTAAGGCGAACAAGGGTGTTTTTAAAGAAAAGAATTTCATGCGAATAAAGATTTATAAAAATAAACTTAAAAAAATTTGGGAAACCGAATAGTTGCATTTATATTTGCAACCGATCATTTTCATAAATAAATTTTTTATTCGCATGAGACGGGATGTTTTCCAGGCCATAGCGGATCCGACAAGGAGGGCCATCATTGCACTGATTGCTTTACAAGCGATGACACCAAATGCTATTGCCGATAACTTTAACAGCACCCGGCAAGCGGTATCCAAACACCTTCGTATACTCACCGAGTGTAAGCTTGTAAAACAGGAATACCGGGGCCGGGAAATTTATTATTCTCTTGAAATTGAAAAGATGAAAGAGGTTGATAAATGGCTTGAACAATACCGGAAAATATGGGAAACCCGGTTTGATCAGCTGGACAACATATTAACTAAAATAAATAAACAAAAAAAATGAACAACACGCTATTGTTCGATTTTACTGTTGATAAAACCGCCAAGACGGTTTATATCACTCGGGAATTCAATGCCTGGCTTTCGTTGGTATGGGATGCTTTTACAAAAGCAGAACTTATTGACCAATGGATTGCGCCCAGGCCCATGACGGCCAGAACAAAATACCAGGACTTTAAAGTGGGAGGTAAAAGATTTTATGCGATGATTAGTCCTGGGGGACATGAGCGTTGGGCGATTCAGGAATACACATCCATTACCCCGAAGACCAACTTTAAAATGTATAATGCTTTTGCAGATAAAGATGAAAACCCCGAATTGCCTGGGTCTGAATGGGATCATAATTTCAGCGAACAGAATGGAATAACAAAAGTTTATATCATAATTTATAATGAATCGCTGGAACGATTAGAAAGAGTTCTTGATGGTTTTACACAGGGAATGAAAATGTCGCTGATCAACCTGGAAGATCTATTAGCAACATTATCCAAAAAATGATCTACGTTTTCAAAACATCTGTCAAAACAAAGGTCCGGGTCAAGAAACTTAAACCGCATATCGACATCATATTGCCGAAAGCAAAGTGGAATTTTGACCTTCATGACTATGACAAGATCCTGCGTATTGACAGCGAAGAAAATATCATTTTACCAATAATAAACTTGCTGGCAGATCACAATTTTGACTGCAAAGAATTAGAATAAAAAAAACAAAAATTATTAACAACTAAAAAACGAAAATCATGGCACTTATCAACCCTCACATCAACTTCAACGGAAACGCCGAAGAAGCATTTAATTTTTACAAGTCCGTATTTGGCGGAGAGTTCACAAGAATTGTACGCTTCAAAGATCTCTCGATCCCCGGAGCGCAGGTATCAGAGAAGGAAGGAAATAAGATCATGCATATTGCTTTGCCTATTGGTAAAAGCAATACATTGATGGGAAATGATGTTCCCGACTTCCTGGGGCGGGTAAATGAAAATGAAAACAGAAGTAAAATTGCAGTAAGCGCAGACAGTAAAGAAGAAGCAGACAAAATATTCAATGGGCTTTCGGCGGGCGGTGCAGTAGAAATGCCTATTGAAGATAGTCCCTGGGGTTCCTATTTTGGTATGTTCAGAGACAAATATGGTATTGAATGGATGGTGGACTTTGATCCAAAAAATAATGGGCAACAATAACCGGGGCTTTATGTTGTCAAAAAAATTCAAACTAATGTAAAATAGCGTTATGAAAGATCTATTCAAAACATATTCTCCACTAAAATCAATACTGATAATTGCGATCAGTATCATCTTTATGACATACCAATCAACTGCACAACAACTCAAACCTTCTGGAAGTGGCTACGCTCCTGTTAATGGCATCAAAGTTTATTACGAAATATACC
Organism: Bacteroidota bacterium; assembly: GCA_018266555.1. GTDB lineage: Bacteria > Bacteroidota > Bacteroidia > Chitinophagales > Chitinophagaceae > UTBCD1. The sequence goes on from JAFEAF010000002.1 coordinate 120,427, forward strand.
TGCCTGCCGGAGAGGCGGGTGGTGAGGGTACGCCTCTCATTTTACTACATGGTGCTTTTTATACCATTGATTTGAATTGGAGCCAATTAATACCTGAATTATCAAAAACAAGAAAAGTGATTGCCATTGAAATGCAGGGACACGGACACTCGCCCTACTCAGACAGAAAAATGTCGATCGCTGCTTTAGCAAGCGATGTAGAAAAAGTAATGGATTACCTGAAAATTGACAGTGCTGACGTAGCGGGATATAGTATGGGTGGTTCTGTGGCTTACCAGTTTGCTGTACAAAATCCTGCACGATTAAGAAAATTAGTGATCATTTCTTCAACCTATAAAAGCGATGGCTGGTTGCCCGAAGTAAACAATGCATTTAAAAATTTTAAACCTGAATTTTTTGATAACACACCTTTACAAACAGCATACGATGCGGTGGCGCCTGATAAAACAAAATGGAGAAAGTTTTTAGAGCAGATGTTTGCTTTCGCCCAGGAACCATTTAATGTTGGTGATTCAAATATTGCTAAAATTACTGCACCCGTAATGATCATATCCGGAGATAATGACGGGCTTGACAAAATTGAGTTGATGAAAACATATAAATTGCTGGGCGGTGGCGTTGCTGCTGATATGGAACCAATGCCAAAATCGCAACTGGCAATTGTTCCTTCACAAACGCATGTCGGCCTGATGATGCAGACAACTACGATCCTCAACTTTCTGAATGATTTTTTAAAGTAATTCAATGTGCCTGAAGGTGGGCAGTAAAAAACAGGTAAGTAGCTGTAAATATTTTATATGAAAGTAAAAGAACAAATCAAAAAGTATTTTGCAAGTCAACCTGAAGAAAAACGTATTGACATGGAGGCGTTGCACAAGTATATACTTAACCTGCTGCCGAAAGGTAAGCTCTGGTTCCTGGATGGTAAAAACAGCGAAGGCAAAATTGTTTCTAATCCGAACATTGGATATGGATCTTACACCATAAAATATGCTAAAGGAACAACCAAAGAGTTTTATAGGGTTGGTTTGAGCGCAAACACAGGCGGGATCTCTGTTTATATCATGGGTATTGACGATAAGACATACTTGGCCAAAACCTATGGAAAAAAATTAGGCAAGGCAAGCGTTACCGGGTATTGCATCAGGTTCAAAACACTGAAAGATATAAATATTGAGATACTTAAAGAGGCAATACGATTTCGATTTGAGCATAAGTAGGTGTTCCGGTTTTTTTAAGCGGCCTATGCCGTGGAAAAATTTTCTTCTTTTTTCAGCATAATTTCTTTAACCGGTATTTACGTTTCTGCTACCGCTCATTTTTTCTCTGAATTGATTAACTTTCCTCCTGTTATGAATGTAAAAAAAATACGCCCTTCTAAATACCTGCGTTATCTCTATCCCCTGAATTTGTTTGGCACACAGCGCACCAAAGAAATTCTTTCTGTAAATCCCACTGCAGTATCACAACGGGAAGAGGCCGCTGATGTTTTCGTTACTATATATGATTATGATACCGGCCATATTGAAGAAAAAAAGCTGACCGGTGTTTCGGGTTGCCTTTCATATAAATCCAGCGGCCGCATCAGCTGGATCAACATTGATGGACTGAGAAAAGCAGATGTAGAACTTGTGTGCAATCATTTTGAAATACACCCGCTCTTTGCTGAAGATATCCTCAGCACAAACCAGCGGCCCAAGATGGACGAGGCAGACAATCATTTGTTTTGCCTTCTGAATATGCTCTATTACAATAATGAGAACCGCACTGTAGAGCAGGAACAGATCAGTATTATTATTGGGAAAGACTATGTAATCAGCTTCCAGGAAGACGCTAAGCGGGATGTCTTTAATCCTCTCCGGGATCGGTTGCGGTCAAACAATAGTCGCATCCGTCAGCGAGGGGCTGATTATCTCTGCTATAATATGCTGGACCTTATCATTGATAATTATTTCCTCGTAATGGAACAGCTTGGAGAAGCAGTAGAATTGCTGGAAGAAGAAGTCGTACGCAGCAGCAACAAGATTACTTTGGGGCACATTAACCAGTTGCGTAAAGAGCTGATCGTTTTAAAACGAAATATTCCACCCGTCCGAGAGTTGGTTAACGGCTTTATCCGGAGCGACAGCGATCTGCTGGAAGACCGTACTACCAAATATTTTAAAGACGTATATGATCATATTGTACAAGCCAATGATCTTACGGAAAATTATCGTGATATGATGATCAATATGCATGATCTCTATATCAACAACGTAAACCTGAAGCTGAATGAGGTGATGAAAGTAATGGCAATTGTAACCTGCCTGCTGGCTCCTGCTACGGTGATTGGTGGTATTTTCGGAATGAACTTTCAAACAATACCCTGGCTGCACAACCCATATGGTTTTTTTATCGCCGTAGGATTTATGTTGTTGATTCCCGTTTGGATGCTTTGGGTATTCCGAAGAAGGGGTTGGTTTTGATTTTTTATTTCTTTTTGAAAATAGGAACGGTGCTGCAGGGTTCGCCATACATGATGCTTTTGGCAACCGGTCTCAATAATTTTGTAATCTCAGCATAAACAAAATCTTCAATGGGTGTTTCTCCGCATCCTTTTATGACAATCCGTTTATCTGCAAATTCGTATGCATTAATAGCAGAAAGATTTTTCAGGAAAATGATTTTGTGTAATTCTTTTTCATCACCCATTACAATTTCCCCGGCTACCGGTTGCAGATAAGACATGACCAGCATATATGCCCAAACGGGGATGATAGCATCAGCGGAACACATTACAGCTATATTTTTATTCCTGAATTTTTCCCAATTAAAGTTTTTCAGCGCCTCCCGGAAATCTTTTTCCTTTAATATCAGGCCCATAAATAAAAAATCTTTCAGGTCGAAAACCGCCATTTCTCCTTTTGGATAATACCGTTCCGGGTCCAATGTGATCAACCCGCTTTCTGATACTTTATTGATGATTGGTTCAGCCATTGCCATGAAAATGAATTAGTAAAAATAACACTTCTTTCTACCGCTTTGTTTGCGACTTCGGCAAAAGAAAGCCCCGGAGAAATATTCCGGGGCAGCAGATAGTTTTGGTTACTTAAAAATATGAATTAATAAAACTTAGACCTATAATCTTTAATGTTCGCTGCATTGCGAAGCGCATTTAGCGGATCTGAATATTTTGCGGCTTGCATCGCTGACTGGTACAGCATCTTTTGCCGAACAGAAATATCTGCATTTTCGACCGCTGTTGCAGACACACTGTCTACCCGCTCTATATATATCCCATAGGCTCCTGCCAGGGGCTGGGGAACAACTTTTCCTTTATTTGCGGGATTAAATGCGGCTCCTATTACCTTTGGGTCGTGTCCAGAAATAGACACCCTTTGGTCGGGCTGCATTCGAAGGCTGTCAATAGTTTCAATAGTTTTTTTCAGCGTTGCAGCAGCTGCCTCAAGTGTAGTTATGGGGCCGAGTTTCTGCTTAAAAACCTCTGCCTTTTTCTTATTGCGCAAAATGGGTTCTACCCGCAAGCGGGCGGTAGCCGGGCTTTGGGTTCCTTCTTTGTTTATTCCCGTTAACACAGCCACGATATACTGATCCCCTATACGCTCTGGTTGTAATACATCCCCGAGGCTTGCATCGTAAAGTGTTTTTATAAATTGCCTGTCGGTTCCGCTGATACCATTTATACTATATGCGTTGGGATCAATATCATTTGCAAAAAGCTTATTAATTCCTTTTGGCCTCAGGTCTTTGTCCCAATTAGTTTCAAAAGATTTTATATCCCGGCTGTTTCCCGCAAATTGTGTTGCAGCATTATTGGCGTTGTTGTCCGTTTCCTGGCTTGGCACAATAGCCTTTGCCATATAGGCTACTTTATAATGTGGTTCGGGTTTTATAAAACTTAATATCTCGATATAGTGCCAGCCAAAAGATGTTTTCACTACTTTTTTATCGCCCGGCTTTCCATCAAACAAAATAAATTGTCCGAATTCTTTTGCAAAATTTTCTCCCTGGATATCGGTGGAAGAAAAAGTCATCACCCCCTTGTCTTTATGTGCGGCGAGGTCTGTAGAAAATTTTGTTTCCATGGTATCAAAATTGGCCCCGTTGCGGATAGCCTGTGCAATACTGTCGGCCCTTTTGTGTGCTACAGAATCATCCATGATTTGCTGTCCTGTTTGCGGATTAGCGGTACCAATCAGGATATGGCGACATTTAACTGAGTCGGGCAATGTTTTAATATCAATCATTTTGGCCAATACAAAATTTGATCCGTCAAGATAGGGGCCAAACACAGCATTTTTTTGAAGGCTGATGATGCTATCTTTATGTTGTTGTTGTATCTGGCTTTTTCCAACATATCCATCAAAAAAAGGCATGGCGCTTCCGTTAGCAGCCAGGAATGTGTGTATATCGTGGATGGTATCAAACGCTTTTTTTAGTGAAATAATCTGTTCTTTTGTGGCGGCGGTATCTGCAGAGCTGGCGGTAGCACTGAATGCAACATACTCTATACTTCTGCTTTCTTTTTGCTTAAAATCATCTTTGTGTTTTTGAATATATTCGGAAATTTCTGCATCTGAAACTTTAATGGTGCTGTCCACAAACATGGAGTCTGTATAGGGAACTCTTACAAGTGAAATCTTTGCTAATAGGCTGTTATCTGTATTTTGTTTTTCCAAAAACCATTTAGGAAAATTCGTGCTGTTGGCTATCAGCGATGTGTATTTTTCTAATAACCGTTGAATCTCCAACTGGTTTATATATGCATTCAATCTTTCCTGGTCATCTTTGGTTCCTCTTTTTTTAATTGCATTAATTTGTTGTATAGCTTGGGCGCTATTGTAAATTCCTGTTTGCGGATCAGTGCCCAACCTTTTAATATCTTCGGGTGGGTTGGCACCAAACATGATATCGTTCAATTCCTTTGCACTTATCTGCATTCCAAGTTTGTCCACAGCACTATATAATAATGACTGGCTTACTTCCTGGTTCCAGACTCCATCTACAATTTGGCCAAGATCCCTTTGTCCAAATTGACCGGGATTTTGTTGTTCATAATCCTCTTGCTGTTTTACCTTTAACCGAAACTCATCTGCGTTGATACGTTTTCCGTTCACTTTTCCAATAGTATTTGAAATACCGCCGCTAAACATTCCCCTACTCTTTCCTGATACATAATCAATTAATATAAACCCAATCAATGCCACTGAAATCAATATCACAGCTATGCGAGCATATTTATCCCTGATTTTCTGAATTACAGACATAATTATATATGTATTTATTAAAGGAGGGCAAAAATAGTATAAATTAGGTAAGAATCCACCCTTTTTTAAGGGGTAAAATACCTTAATTCTATTGATTTTTATATGCTTTAGCGGATTATAGTTTTCGGGTTTTGAGCCCATATAATCCCAATATTTAATATTCTTTAGTACTAAAATCCAATTTTTTTTTCACGGTGACTCCTTAATAAATATTTCATCTTGTGTATAATCTGTCGTGAAATGTGAACATGAAACTGGATTATAAGAACAGAATTTTATATAGTAACCTATCTTTTTGCAGACTTGTTAATTTAGATGAATTATTCCTATTAATATCCACAAAATTGAGTCTTGTATTTATTAATACTTTTCTCAGATGTACATATCAACAATTCTGTTGAAAAATTTTATTTCTCTTATAGAATTATTTTTTACTTGTGTGGATTTCCCGGCACTTATTGTGAATTATTATTGATTTGTACCTTTGTCTCGTCGTATTTTAGTTTGTTATCAACAAATCAACACAGATAATAATAATAAGTTTTTTTTAAAATAAATATTAATATTATTATAAGCTAATAATAATCGGCATAAGAAATTTTTTTTAAAAATTGAAATTGTTGTTTGAATATTGCCGTACTGATTTAAAAAAATGAAATCTGAAATTATTGATATCGCAAAAAATAAATTAAATGACACTGGCTATCTGGACATTGATCTGGATCCGACAATAGATTTGTTTGCAGAGATCGAAAAATTAAAAAAAGAAAAAAATGCCATTATCTTGGCGCATTATTACCAGGAACCAGATATCCAGGATGTGGCGGATTATATCGGCGATAGTTTAGGTCTGGCTCAGAAAGCAGAAAAGACGGACGCTTCCATGATTGTTTTTGCAGGCGTACATTTCATGGCTGAGACAGCGAAGATTCTGAATCCTCAAAAAAAAGTTGTTATTCCGGATTTAAAAGCCGGTTGTTCTCTTAGTGATAGTTGCCCGCCCGCTCTCTTTAAAAAATTCAAAGAAGAACATCCAGACCACAAAGTGGTGAGTTATATCAACTGCAGTGCCGGCATCAAGGCGCTGAGTGATGTGATATGCACCAGCAGCAATGCAAAAATCGTTGTTGAAAGTTTTCCAAAAGAACAACCCATAATTTTTGCACCTGATAAAAACCTCGGTGCCTACATCAATAAAGTAACAGGCAGAAATATGGTGTTGTGGAATGGAACCTGTATGGTACATGAAATTTTTAGTCTGGAAAAAATTACTAAGCTCAAAGTTCGGCACCCGGATGCTAAATTGATTGCTCATCCCGAATGTGAAGATGCTGTTTTGCGAATCGCAGATTTTATTGGAAGTACAACCGGGCTATTAAAATTCACACAATCTGATTCTTCACAGGAATATATTGTGGCAACAGAAACCGGTATTTTACATCAAATGATGAAGGCATCACCCTATAAAACTTTTATTCCCGCACCACCTGATAACAGCTGCGCCTGCAATGATTGCCCGCACATGAAACGTAACACGTTGGAAAAAATATATCTCTGCATGGAGTATGAAACGCCGGAAATACTAATGGATGAAGCTTTAAGAATTGCTGCAAAAAAACCGATTGATAGAATGCTGGAGTTAAGCGCCAGGGCGGGACTTTAAATAGATTGTAAAAGAAGGTTTACCTTTTCAGCAATCATATACCCGGTTTTTCTGAAATCAATTTCGTTCATTTCTTTAGGATCAGGAATATTCCAATCAAGAAATACCCTGGCCGGCATCCAGGGACAAATATCACCACAACCCAAAGTGACAACCACATCAAAAGGAGCGAATGCTTTCACTTTTTCCAGTGATTTCGATGAATGAGTTGAAAGATCATAACCCAACTCTTTCATGAAAGCAATTGCCTTAGGATTTATTTTCCCCGAGGGCTGTGAACCGGCGCTATAAGCCTCTACGTTTTTTCCTCCAAACATCCTTGCAAAAGCCTGGCTTATTTGTGAGCGATTACTATTCTCAATGCAGATAAAAAGGATCTTTTTTTTCATTTGTTTTAAAAAATATGCCACCCGAAAATACGAATGGCATATTATAATTTCAGCAGCATCCGATGCCGCCGCAACAACCGCCGTCTCCGGGGTCTTTTTGAATGGTTGTGTTCAAGGCTTTACTTTTTATGGTTATAAAATAGAGAACTAACAACATTTGGTATTTACCGATTTTAGTTTTTCAAATAAAGTATTAAAGTCCGTAATGAATTTTTCAAAGGCTTTCCAGTTTATACAATAGCAACTTCTGGGACCATCGGTTTCCCCCGAAATTAATCCGGCCGTTTTCAGTTCTTTTAAGTGCTGACTTACGGTGCTTTGGGCCAACGGCAGCACAGCTACAATTTCTCCGCAGATGCATTCATTTTTTTGTGCCAACACTTTTAAAATAGCAATACGGGCAGGATGGCTAAGCGCTTTTGCAAACGTAGCCAAATCTTGTTCCTTTTGTGAGAACTCATCCTTTTTATGAATAGCCATTTGTTTATCTTAGATCGTAAATATACGATAAGTAAAAGTTAGTCACCAAATTTTTCTGAAGAAAATTATTCCTCTATAAAGACAAGGAACTATAAAATTATGGCCAATCTTTCTACGGCCGCATCCAGTGTTTCATTTTTTTTGCAAAAGCAGAAGCGAAGAACGTTATTGTCTGTTCCGGATTTGTAAAACGCCGAAACGGGAATACTCGCAATACCGTACTCTTTTGTAATCCTGATAGCAAAATCCTTATCGCCTTCATTGCTGATACGGCTATATCGGGCACAAACAAAATAGCTTCCATGACTTGGAAGCAAATCAAATTTGGTTTGTTTCATCAACCGGAAAAAATAATCTCTCTTTTTCTGCATGATACCCGCAAGTGAAAGATACTCGTTTTTGTTTTTCAGAAAATCTGCCAACGCCACCTGGGAAGGGGTGTGGCAACTGAAACAATTGAACTGGTGCACTTTTCTGAACTCAACCATTAATTCGGAAGACGAAATACAATAGCCCAACTTCCAGCCGGTGCAGTTGTAGGTTTTGCCGAAAGAAAAACAAACAAAACTTCTTTCCAGCAGGTCAGGATAACGCAAAATGCTTTGGTGGGGAATATTATCATAGATAAGATGTTCATACACCTCATCAGACACAATAAAAATATTTGTATTTCTCACAACGGAACGCAGCTCGTCCATATCTTTTTCGGATAGTACGGAACCGGTGGGGTTGTGTGGTGAGTTTATAATAATTGCTTTTGTTTTTGGAGAAATCTTTTTTCTCACATCTTCCCAGTCAATTTTATAATCAGGAAATTTCAGGCTAATCAAAACCGGAACAGCGCCGTTGATTTCTATGTTGGGAATATAACTGTCGTACGCCGGCTCAAAAACAATTACCTCATCTCCGGGCTGCAGGATCGTTGTTAATGCGGTATAAATTGCATAAGTACCCCCGGGAGTAATAGTGACTTGTGTGTTGGGAGAAACATTTGCTCCATATAAAAAGTCAACTTTTTCTGCAATAGATTCTCTCAACGGCATATATCCCTGCATGGGTACATATTGATTCCAGCCCTTGCGCATTACCTCATTTACTTTATTTATCAACGCTTCGCTCATTTGATAATCCGGGAAACCTTGTCCCAGGTTGATGGCGCTGTGTTGATTGGCCAATCCGCTCATTATTGTAAAAATGGTCGTGCCTACATTAGGAAGCCTGGATGTGATGTGCATCTGTACTAAAAATAGTTTAAAACCGATAAATAAAAGTGAATAAAATTAAAGGATATTATTTTTTGGAGGCTCGTTTCTTTATGGGTTTATCGCCGACAAGATCATAGGAATGGTCAATCCACCCCTTTAATTGTTTGGTAGAAACAGACCCGTCAACTACAATCGTATTCCAATGTTTTTTGTTCATGTGGTAACCCGGCATTATGCAAGAAAATTTTTCTCTTAATTCAAGTGCTTTTTCCGGATCACATTTTACATTAAAACGCAAGGGATCTTCATCTAATCCCGTAAGCAAAAAAATTTTTCCATTCACTTTATATACCAATGTATCGGGACCAAAGGGAAGCGATTCCTCAACTCCCGGCTTTGACAAACAATATTCTCTCGGGTAATCAATATTCATATCAGTTCACTATTGCCGTCGCTTCAATTTCTATTAAATATTCAGGAGCAATCAACCCTTTTACTTCAATCATACTGGTACAGGGCCTGATGTCTTTGAAAAATTCGCCATGCGCCTTTCCGAATTCTTCCCATTGGGAAATGTCTGTAACAAACATTCTTGTCCGAATTACGTCTTTCAGCGAAACACCGGCTTTTTGTAAAACTGATTCTATTTTTTGAATAATAAACCGGGTTTGTTCATAGGCGCTATTGCCACCAACAAGATTATTATTTTCATCCACCGCCACTGTTCCGGTTACTTCGATTGTATTACCAATCTTAACAGCACGACTGTATCCGACAATGTCTTCCCACTTAGCGCCGGATGAATAATTAATACGCCCCATTATGATTTTATTTCAATGTTTTCATTTCTAATTAAAGACTCACCATTCAGACACAAAAAAATTTGCGCAACCGTAATTACATCTTTCTGACAGTAGGTTGCAATTCGTTCTAAATTTTTTTCTTTCCAATATACTTCCCACACCATACTGCCATCTATATCGTCTTTGGGGGTTGGTATGCCAAGGGTATGTGCCAGCAGGTTCAAAGAGGTATAACTTTTAAAATCCCCAAACTTCCAAAGCTCCAGTGTATCTAAATGATTTACTTCCCAAGGCTTTTTTCCAGAAAGACGCAGCAGGGGAGGAACAGGAATCTGATTAACCACAAAACGGCGGCAGAGAAATGGAAAGTCAAATTCTTTTCCGTTATGAGCACATAAAAATTTAGAGCTATCGGGTGACCACTTATTCAACATTTCTGAAAACAGGCCCAACAACAGCCGCTCATCATCGCCGGAAAAACATTTTATTGAAATTTTTTTGTTTACACCATTTTCCAAAACCACCCCACAACCAATACAAATTATTTTTCCAAACTCAGCATAAATTCCCGCCCGGGAATAAATACTTTCTGGTGTTTCAGTTTCTTTATTTCGAATTAAAAATGAAGCTTTGTGGTTCCAAAGCATTTTCCAATCTTCAGGAAGCTCAGAATATGTGGAATATTGGGGAACCGTTTCAATATCGAGAAACAAAATATTGTTTATTGAAATAGGGGCCATTGAATAAAAGTTTCTTAAAAGTATTAAACTCCGCGAAATTTTCTAAAGGCATCTTTGTTCTCAGAGATATTTATCTCCCTTGTGCCTCTTAACCTCCGAAACAAATTCTTTTATCTCTTGTTCTTTTTCTTTCTTGCAAATAAGCAACACATCTTTTGTATCCACGACTATGAAATCGTCCAGACCCTGCAGCAACACCAGCTTATTGTCCGGGGCGTGTACCATACATTTGGTAGCATCAATTACCATTACATTTTTTCCTGCCACGGCGTTGTCAAGATAATCTCTATTCATATTTTCCCAAGCACTGTTCCAGGTGCCCAGATCGCTCCAACCAAATGAGGCGGGCATAACATATACATTGTCTGCTTTTTCCATTACAGCAAAATCAATGGAAATAGAAGTACATTGTGGGTAAATAACATCTATTGCTTCTTGTTCCTGTTCTGTATTCAGTTTATCTTTTTCCCCAGCAAAAACCTCGTACACCTCCGGTAAATATTTTTCCAGCGCAGCCACAATATTTTTCACCTTCCACACAAATATGCCGGCATTCCATAAAAAATCTCCGCTGGCAAGAAATGTTTTTGCCAAATCAAGATTTGGTTTTTCAGTAAAGGTTTTTACTTTATAAATACCCGGTGCGGCCGCTACCGTATCGTGTTGAATATAACCATACCCGGTGTTAGGATAAACCGGGGTGATGCCAATGGTAACCAACGCATTGAAGTGATCTACAAAATCCAATGCAACAGTTGAGGTTTTTATGAATTTATCTGTTTCCAGAACTAAATGATCAGCCGGAGCGGCAACCATCAGTGCATCCGGATCTTTTTTCAAAAGCTTTAATGCAATATATGCAATGCAGGGCGCTGTATTCTTCCGCGAAGGCTCTCCCAGAATATTTTCAACAGGGATCAGCGGCAATTGATTTTTTACGGCTGAAACATATTCTTTTGATGTAACTACGAAAATATTTTCTGCGGGGACTAGTTTATTATAGCGGTCGAAAGTCTGCTGTATGAGCGTCTTGCCGGTATTCAGAATATCAAGGAATTGTTTCGGATGATCTGTGCGGCTCATAGGCCAGAACCGGCTTCCAATCCCACCCGCCATAATTGCTACATAATGATGTTTGTTCATGCTGTTATCTTATCAACTTAAATTAATCCTTCCCGAATCAGGTCGTGCAAATGTATGATTCCGGAATAATGTCCTTTGTCCATTACAATCAATTGTGTAATCTCTTTTTTTCGAATTAAATCGAGCGCATCTACTGCCAATGCGTCCGGAGAAATTGTCTTAGGGTTTGGGGTCATGATGTCTTTAGCTGATTTTTTTTCAATATCGCCATTTTTCTCAAGCATTCTTCTTAAATCTCCATCAGTAATGATACCAAGCAACTTGTTTTGTTCGTCCACAACGGCGGTTGCCCCCAGTCTTTTTTTAGTAATCTCGATTATTACTTCTTTTATTGATTGGCCGGGAAAAACCGCAGGCTTTTCGTTGGCTACAAAAAGATCGGCAACACGCAGATATAATTTTTTTCCAAGTGTGCCGCCGGGGTGAAACTTTGCAAAATCGGCGCTGCCAAATCCCTTCATCTCCATTAATACCACGGCCAAGGCGTCGCCCATTACCAATTGTGCTGTAGTGCTGCTGGTAGGTGCCAAATTATTGGGGCAGGCTTCCTGGTCCACCGTTGTGTTTAATAGAATATCAGAATGTTTAGCGAGAAACGACCCAGTGTTTCCAACCATTCCAATCACGGTATTGCCAAAATTTTTTATAAGAGGAACCAAAACTTTTATTTCAGGACTATTTCCGCTTTTGCTGATAATTATTACAACATCTTCTTTCTGAATTATTCCAAGATCACCGTGAATTGCATCTGCGGCATGCATAAAAACCGATGGCGAGCCGGTAGAATTGAGAGTAGCTACAATTTTTTGTGCAATTACTGCACTTTTACCCACCCCGCTGATTACTATTCTGCCGCTACAATTTGAAATAGCAATGATTGCCTTTTCAAAACTATCATTAATATAAGGTATAAGGCCCGAAATGGATTGGGCCTCCAGGCGAATAGTGCGCAGGGCGATTTCTTTTATGGAAGCATTCATTTTGAAGCGCCAAAATTAGAGGATTTAATAAGAAGAACTTGCTACAAGAACGATATACTTTGAATTTTAACCATTAAAAACAAAGCACAGCAATGAGTTTTCGTAAATTCGCTTCCCCTTTTCCCAAACCATCAAACTGTCTTTCGATTCAGTTGAAAGCCAACAAGAAAAGGTTTACGGAAATAATGAAGTGAATAAAATTGTCTTTTTTATATCCGGAGATTCGACATTAATCCGTATCTTATTAAATATTAAATACTGCAAAGCAGAGAAGGAGCGATTGAGAAATGGCGTCATCAACAGCAAAACGAAGAACTAACCCGAAAGAGACCCCAACAGAGGCCGCTACAAAAACAACGAAGAAATCAAATCAACAGCGTTTTGATCTTCATAAGGCGCTGCAGGATTGGTTCGGCTTTAAAAAATTTAAAGACAACCAGGAAAAAGCAATAGAATCATTGATTGCAGGCCATGATACATTTGTTATCATGCCAACCGGCGGTGGAAAAAGCTTATGCTATCAGCTTCCTGCGATGGTGAGCGAAGGAGTTGCCATCATTGTTTCCCCGCTAATTGCTTTAATGAAAAACCAGGTGGACCTGGTGCGTAGTTATAGCAGCAAAGATGATGTGGCACATTTTCTTAATTCTACATTGACAAAAAAAGAGATCAAAGAAGTTCATGATGATTTGTTGGCGGGAAAAACGAAAATGTTGTATGTAGCCCCCGAAACGTTGACAAAGCAGGAGAACCTTGAGTTTTTCAGTGATTTGAAAATTTCTTTTTTTGCGGTTGATGAAGCGCATTGTATTTCTGAATGGGGACATGATTTCAGGCCGGAGTATCGCCGCCTTCGGGAAATGATGATACAAATAAACCCCGACATTCCCGTGGTTGCATTGACGGCAACCGCTACACCCAAAGTGCAAAGCGATATAATAAAAAACCTGGATCTGAAAACGCCCAATATTTTTATTTCATCATTTAACCGCCCCAACCTGTATTACGAGATCCAGCCTAAAATAAAAAAATCTCAGACAGATGAAAGCATCGTTCGTTTTATCAAAGGAATGAAAGGGAAAAGCGGAATTATTTATACTCTGAACAGAAAAACTACCGAAGAACTGGCAGATATATTAATGGCAAATGGAATAAAAGCGGTTGCTTATCATGCCGGCTTTGATGGTAAATTAAGATCGAGCCGGCAGGATCAGTTTTTGAATGAAGATGTGCAGGTGATTGTTGCCACCATTGCCTTCGGAATGGGAATAGATAAACCGGACATCCGGTTTGTTATTCATTACAATATTCCCAAATCCATTGAAAATTACTACCAGGAAACCGGAAGAGCCGGAAGAGACGGGCTTGAAGGTAAATGTATTTTATATTATTCTCATAAAGATGTCTCCAAGCTGGAACACCTGATGCGGGATAAACCACTTAGCGAAAGAGAAGTGGGCGCACAATTGATCAATGAAACAGTAGCTTATGCCGAAAGCGGAGTTTGTCGCCGCAAAACATTAATGACTTATTTTGGAGAAGAATACAAACAGGAAAATTGTGGCAACTGCGATAATTGTATTCATCCGAAAGAAAGGGTGGAAGCAAAAGATAGTGTTGTGGCTGCATTGAAAACAATCAAAGCCCTTGATGAACGATTTGCCACTACTTATGTAGTTAATATTATTATCGGCAAATTAACACCGCAAATACAGATGTTCCGGCACGACGGGCTGAATGAGTTTGGAATTGGAAATGATCAACCGGTTCATTATTGGAATTCATTAATCAGGCAAATGTTGCTTGAAGGCTTGTTGAAAAAAGATATTGAGGAATATGGCGTATTGAAAGTGACAAAAAGAGGGGAAGACTTTTTAAAAAAATCCAAATCATTCAAAATCGTTCTCAACAATCTTTATGAAGATGCCAATGCGGATGATGAAGAGGGAGCTGAGGCCGCATCGGGAGCCGCCGCTGACGAAAGACTTTTTGAAATGCTGAAAGAGCTCCGTCGGAAAGAAGCGAAGAAAAAAGGATTGCCGCCCTTTGTGATTTTTCTTGAATCATCGTTGCAGGATATGGCAACACTTTATCCTACCAACTTAAATGAATTGGAAAAATGCCAGGGAGTCAGCAAGGGAAAAGCAATAAAATTCGGGAAACCATTTATAGAATATATTTCCAAATATGTAGAAGAAAATAATATCGAACGCCCGGATGATTTTGTGATGAAAAGTGTTGTAAACAAGAGCGGCAATAAAGTTTTTATTATTCAACAAACAGATAAAAAAGTGTCTTTGGAAACTATTGCCAAAAACAAGGGCTGGCGGATAGATGAGATGCTGGAAGAAATGGAAACTATTGCGGCCAGCGGCACCAAGCTCAATCTTGATTATGCCATTGATGAAATGCTGGACGCTGAGGAGCAAGACGAGATTATTGATTATTTCAAAAGTTGCGAAACTTCCTCTTTACAGGTGGCACAGGAAGAGCTGTCTGAATATAATTTTAATTGGGAACAGCTTAAAATCATGCGGATAAAGTTTTTGAGCGAATATGGGATGTAGGCCGAATTTCAGAATTACGAATTGGGATTTCCTGTTTTTGAGCCAAACTTCTATATTTGCAACCCCGTTTGAGAGCCCCGGAATTGAAGTTCCCGATTCTGCAAATCTTAAATAGAATGGTGCGGTAGCTCAGTCGGTAGAGCAAAGGACTGAAAATCCTTGTGTCGGCGGTTCGATCCCGCCCCACACCACGAAAAACGGAAGCATATAACCGCTTTCGTTTTTTTATTATCCATATATCAATTTCTACACATTAATTCTCCCCATAAACGGATCAGTAAAAGATTGCCCGCCCGTTTCAACCCTTCCCGAGTATCGCCTGAAAAATTGGGGATGATCGTTTGCCCATATGCTGATATCATACCAGCCATAGCTTTTTTTAAGATCTAAAATTACAGACAATGATTTACCCGGATCAATAAATTTAAATACATCCTTATTTTTATATGACTCATCTTTAATTTTTATCTTGAGCTGCAAAACCCCTGTATTATGTATTGTTAACTGAAGATTTCCACTTAGGCTTGATTTTACAAAACCACCTTTTTGGTAATCACAAACAATTTTTAAAGAAGGGTCCCCGTTATTGCCCGTTGCTTCCCGGTAAAAACCATTTGGCCCGAATATTTTCAAATCGTATTTCTCGTTTTCGAATTTATCTAATGGCCAGTCATATATTATTTCTTCTCCGGCTGCGGCTGCAAAATTCCAAACCCTTCCATCGGCCGGCAGGGGTTTATTCTGCAGATCATTGATGGGTGTATTATAGTTGCCCCCGGCATAAACAGTAAATGGCGAGCCTGCCGCCGCATCACCAAAAATATCATTGGCGGCCTTCAATCTTACCTGAATTGATTTTTTATCATCAGCCAGAAAACTATCAGCATATAACTGATATGGCAAGGGACATGCTATTTTAATGCCGGGTTCCTGCTTCGGCATCCATTCCGAAGCATATGCATCATCATTGATCTTCTTTATTTCACCAGGATTTAATTTTTTGTACTTATCCGGCATTCCTGCAAATTGGGCATTGTAAATTTTTTCAATCAATGGATCTTTAGAAAGAAACGGAAGCTTTTCGTCTTTTGAATTAAAGGAATTGAAAGAAGCGGTCAAATTGCCACATACGGCACGCCTCCAGTCGCTGATCGTTAACTCCCGTAAATTTTTGTGGAATTTTTTATTTAAAAATACTTCCAAAAACTGCAAAACAGAAGTATGATCCAGTACCTGCGAATTTACTTTTCCACCACGACTCCATGGTGAAGCAATGATTAAGGGTACCCGGAAACCCAGCCCGATTGGGCCGCCCCGTGCTTCTTTTTTGTTTATTCCTTCGGCCAATTCGTTTTCCAATTTAATAAATTCGCCATCTATATTTTTTATGCCGGATGAACATTTACCGGTGAGTGGATTGCGGGGATCCGGTGGTATAAACGGAGGAACATGATCAAAATAGCCATCGTTTTCATCATAGGTGAGAATAAAAATAGTTTTCTTCCACACTTCAGGATTTTTTGTGAGGATATTTAATATTTCTGAAGTGTACCATGTGCCATACCAGGGCGCACTTGGATGATCAGATAACTTTTGAGATGGCACAATCCAGGACACAGTAGGCAAATGGCCGGAATCCACATCTTTTCTGAATTGAAATAATACATCTCCTTTTGGAATAGCTACTTCTCTTTGTTCTTTTCCTGCTTCAAACTCAAGAGTGCTTAAGGAAAGATAATCGGGATCGCCTTCGTTGGTAGTAAAGGCTTTTGTAAAAAGATTTTTCTGATAAGAGGATAATTTTTCAAAATTTTCTTTATTCCATTGCTGCAGCTGAATTATGGTGTCTGATAAAACCTCTTTCTTTTTTTCTATTTCTATTTTATTTTTTTCATAATCGTTATCATCGGGATTCATAGTGGCAAATTCTTTTTCCAACCTGCTTATTTCGTTCGGCATTTCCTTGGCCCGTTTTTTTAAAGTATTTGTATATCGTGAAGAGTATCGTGAATTAAATTGTGCCTGATGTTCCAGGGGATTGCAACCGAAATTATCCAGCCAGGATCGTTCTTCACCCTCAAAGCCACCCCCATTACTCAATTCATTCTGGTATACTTTCCATGAAATATTGTTTTCTTCTAGCAATTCAGGAAAAGTTTTCCAGGCCGCTTCACCCCAGATAATATTATTTCTTATATAGGCTTTTGCATTGATATTATTTTGTTCCCTGATTGTTCCGCCCCAAAGGTATAGGCGGTTGGGCCAGGTGCTGGTCATAGCTGCTGAAAAGTGCTGGTCACAAATGGTAAATGCGTCGGCCATTGCATAATGAAAAGGTATATCCTGTCTGTTATAGAACCCCATGGTAAGGGGTATTTCAGCATATTTTTTATTACCCGATTTTTTTGAATCAATCCAATTATCATAACGGCCGTTATTAAAAGCATCTACCTGGCTGGAGCGGGAGTGTGGGATGGAGCCCATCCAGGTGATTTTTGTATCTTTTATATCAAAGTGATATGGAGCGTATGTGTCACCTTCATTACCGCTTTGAAGCCACACAAGGTTTTTGTTGGGTAGTTTGATAACACGGGGATCATTAAATCCCCTGACGCCCCGTAACGTTCCAAAGCAATGATCAAAAGAACGGTTTTCCTGCATCAGTATTACTACGTGTTCGGCATCAAGATAAGTACTGCCGTCTTCAGGATCAATTGTAAGTGCCCGCTGTATAGAAGCCGGGATAGCGTCGCCAATACTGCCGGCGCCGGCAAATACCATCATCTTTTTAAGAAACTCTCTTCTGGAATCCATAGAAAAAAATTTTGGAGTTAATTAAAGTTACGGAATGTGTGTTTTCTGAAAACAACAATGCGGGGCTTTAAATGGGGAGAAATAAATTCGATTAAAAATTTTTTCTATTTATCCTCCAACCGATTTGGCGTTCGCTGGTTTAATGTATAACTACTCCTCTTTTTTTCTTACAATCAAAAACCAGTCATTATCTAATGGCAGATATCCATAATCATAACAATAAAAATATTTTTTTCCTGTCCTGGTAGTATAAATGTGGGTTAAATACTTAAATTGAAAACCGAGGTTCAACAGTTTATCTTTATTGGCTTTTGCGGTCTCTTCTGTGGTGGGCAATATTGATTCCAGCACTTTCCGGTTCTTCATTAATGCATTGTTGATATTTCTTACGAGGTTGCTGTAGCTTCCTTTGGCCTTTTGCTGGTTGTTATAATTGTTTCGGCAGTAGTCATCACAGAATTTCTTATCAACCCTTCCTTTCAATGGCTTACCACAGCTTAAACAGGTTTTCATACCGGGAGATGCTTGCATGGCAAGTAGTTTAGAAGAAAAAGATACGAAAATATTTCCGTGTGCAAACGTTTTTACCCGGTTAACTTCGGGAGGAATCGGGTAAAAACCGGCTCCCGGCTTTTCATCACCACATCTTTGTTCTGTCAATTGGCAATAACAAAACCGGTTGATTGAAATAACAAATTTCTAAAACCGTCCCGACCGAAGCGTTGGGGCACAAAACTTAAAGTTATGTACGCATTAAAAAACAAAGTGCAACTTATCGGAAACCTGGGCAATGCCCCGGAAGTAAAAACTTTTGAAAGTGGAAAAAAAGTAGCCAGCTTCCGCATTGCTACTACAGAAATCTATCGCAACGCAAAAGGAGAGAAAGTAAAAGATACACAATGGCACAACCTTGTCATGTGGGGAAAGCTGGCAGAAATTGCCGAAAAGTATCTTGATAAAGGGAAAGAGGTTGCTATTGAAGGTAAGCTGGTTAGCAGAAACTATGCTGATAAGGAAGGCAATAAAAAATATATTACCGAAATCCAGGTAAATGAACTGCTAATGCTCGGAGCCAAATCCGAATAATAAGTTTAAGATCCGCGAATATTGCCTTTGCGTTTTGTAGAGGCAATATTCCTTTTTATTAAATTTCCAATTCTTTATTATTTAGCATCCAGAATAAAATGTTTCAACAGGCCGCTCAACCAATAAACCAAGCAATTAAAATATTTTCTCATGGACAGCACAGAGGCAAAAAATCCATCTATTGAAATACATCTGCGAAATATTTTTAATCAAATTGCTATTATAACTTAAACCGGGCTTGCAACGCTGAATACCACTGGCGTTAATGTATATTCTTTTTTCAACCACCCATTACCTTCCATACCTGTAGTAAAGAAGACCTCTGTCAATGAGATCAAAATAACAAGCCGCCATAGTTTGTTAGGATAACTACGGCTGATTTCTATTAGGATAATTGCTTAAATAAAATTAAAACAGGGAATTGATATCGGACATGGGGCAATGCCGCCGGTCTTTGTTTCTATTGTTTATTAATGCACATATAGTTTACATGGTACAAACGATAGATTGATTGTTTTGACAACAAACGATTGATCAATGTGAATAACCCGCATTCAAATCCTCAATAGACAATTTAAATGCTCACTTATAAACGTTCGAAATTATTCACATTATTGTCTTATTAATTTGTTGTATTGATTTTATTATATATCTTTTCATAACGAATCAATATGATAACACTTACTAACCCCGGTTATCGCCTGATTAGTGATCATGGCTTTGCCGAAGTGAGATTAAACCTCACCAACAAACAAAAAACCTTAGTTGCATTGCGTCCATTCAGAGCGGGAGAGTTGTTCTCCACGTTTTCCGCAAAGAAAATACTAAGTGAACCCAACTATCTTTCATTCCAGATCACAACACATAAACACATTATGATTGATCCGGAGTTTCTGCAATGCATTAACCACAGTTGTAATCCCAATACGTTTTTTGATACTCACGCCATGCGTGTGATCACATTACGTCCGGTTAAGCGGGGAGAAGAACTCACCTGGTTCTATCCGTCTGCCGAATGGGAAATGGCACAATCTTTTCAATGTTTTTGTGGTAGTCCAAATTGTTTAGGTGAAATCAAAGGTGCCGCTTACCTTGCAAAAAGTGTTTTAAATCAATACAAGTTGACCCGGTTCATTCAACAACAACTTCATGATCGTTCAAACGAAGAGAGAGCCTAAGAAAAGAATAAGAAGCACAGCCGCCCCCACACTTGATCAATTTAAGATCTGGGTGCTGTATCCTTATTTTGAAACAGAGGATCCCAACCTGAAACACTACTATGATTTTTCACACAGCCATGGTGAATTCACCAAAGTTTTTAAAGCGCTGAATGCTGATTGGGTTTGGCAGCCTGTAACAATTCAGGATTATAGGGAAGTGGTGAGCAGCATTAGAAAAAAATCTAAAAGCAAAACCCCTTTCGTATTCAACCTGTGCGACGGCGATGAAATAAACAACACACCCGGCATATCCGTAATTCATGAATTGGAAAAACACAAGCTCCTGTATTCTGGATCCAATGCATATTTTTACGACATCACATCGTCTAAAATTCCAATGAAAAAGGCTTTTGATAAGGCCAAAGTTTCTACTGCAAAATGGGAGGTTGTTGATGGAAGCGAAGAATCAATTAATGGAATTTGTGATAGACTGGGGCAGCCCCTGTTAATCAAGCCGGCTGTTTCGGGGGGCAGTATGGGCGTTTCTGTAAAAAATGTTGTTCATTCTGATACAGAAGCAATCGAAAGAATACGGGAACTGAATCAGGGTTATCGTGGTTGGCAATTAACAACCGGTGGTCTGTTTGTAGAGCAATTCATCAACGGTCCCGAATACACTACAATGATTGTAGGATCATACAAACGCCCTGAAAAGTGTATTGTATATAAGCCTGTGGAGCGGATATTTCATGAATCATTATCAGATGAAGAGCGTTTTTTATCATTCGATAGGCTTTGGGAAATTTATGAAGATGAAATGCCGATGCCCAACGGTGGAAGCTTCTATCACTATGAACCCTGTGAACCTGAACTTTCGGACAGGATTTGTAAACTGAGCCTTGATGCTTACTGTGCTGTCAATGGAGTTGGTTATACAAGAATTGATATACGGATGGATGCGACCACTAAAAAATTGTATGTTCTTGAAGTAAACGCCCAATGCGGATTAAGCGAAGATGAAGATTACACTTCTATCGGAGCCATTCTTCGCTTTGCCGGCAAATCGTTTACTCAATTGGTCGAAGAAATAATTTATGACACTATTGCTAACCGGGGCATAACCCGGTAATTTCAACAATGAAAGTCTGTGTACTACTACCTGATTATTCGACTACGTCGGTTGACTATAAAGAATATGATCCTGTACGCAACCTGTCTTCATTAATGCCGGAAGCGGAGATGGATCATGTATTTATTAATAAACTATCAACTTACAGGCAACTTCGTGATCTTGGCAAAAAAGGATATGACATTTTTGTAAATCTATGTGAAGGATATCCCGACTGGGAGGTCCCCGGACATGATATTTATTTCAATGCAGAACTTTTGAATCTTCCCATTACCGGACCGGGTACCAGGTTGTTTGATGTGCCTAAAAAACTGATGAAGTATGTAGCATATTCTGAGGGAGTTAGTGTACCCGCATATGCGTTGATCAATTCATTAGATGAAATCGAAAAGGAAACACAGCACTTAAATTATCCATTGTTTGTCAAGCCTGCTCATGCGGGCGATAGCCGGGGTATTGACGAACATTCTTTAGTACATAATAAAAAAGAGTTAGAAGATAAGTGCGCTGCCATCATCGAAGAACACAGTTCTTTGCTGGTTGAAGAATACATTGCAGGAAGAGAATTTACAGTTTTGGTTGCCGCCAATGCTGACAATCCAAAAGAATGTACCACTTTTAAGCCTGTTGAATATATTTTTCCGGAGGGGCTTGAATTTAAAACCTATGCATTGAAAACATGGGAGCTTCATCCGGATTGCAATTATCCTTGCAACGACCCGGTGTTGGAAAAAGGGTTAAGAGCAGCAGCTAAAAAAATATTTCAGGCTTTCAGCGGGGTGGGTTATTGCAGAATGGATTTCAGGGTAAACAGTAAAAATGAAATTTATTTTCTTGAATTGAATTTTACCTGTTCTGTTTTTTATACTGATGGTTGGGACGGGTCAGCTGATTTTATTTTAAAATTTGACGGGATTGGACATGCTGGATTTTTGCGGCATATTATTGCTGAAGGCATTGCAAGACATAGGCGGAAACAAAAGGTGTATGAAATAAAGGGAAATTCTATTGCGGGGTTTGGTATTTATGCCAAATGTTCAATTTCTAAGGGTGAAATTGTTTTTAAGGGAGAAGAAAGATCTCAGCGGATGGTTACTAAACGATTCATGCAAAAAAATTGGAATGAAAAAGAAAAAGAGAATTTCCGCCACTATGCATACCCGATAAGCAAGGATGTGTACATATTGTGGGATGAAGATCCTGCTGAATGGGCTCCTCAAAATCATAGTTGTGATCCCAATACCGAATTTGATGGATTAAATACTGTTGCCATAAAAAACATTGAAAAAGGTGATGAGCTTACCCTGGATTATTCCAGATTTCTGGATGAAACTATGGAGCCCTTTACCTGTTCTTGCGGATCTCCTCATTGTAGAGGCGTGGTAACAGGAATAAAAGATATGTCTATTTCTAAGAAAGAGCAATTAAAGGCTTCTCGTATGAAGCGCCCCCGCCCTATCGTCCCATATAAACCATCAATATCTGAACATCAGCCGGATTGATTCCGGAAATACGACTTGCCTGGCCAAGTGTTCTTGGCTTTACCTTGTTTAATTTTTCCCGGGCTTCGTTTCCCAGCGAAACAATTTTTTTATAATCGAAATTCTCGGGTATCTGCAGTTGCTCTAAAAGAATCATTTTTTTCACCAATTCTTTTTCCTTTTCTATATAAACATCATATTTTATCTGAATTGAAGCTTGTTCAATATTTTCTTTTTTGAAACCAGCAAAATGTGCTTGAAGCTCCGGAACTTTCGAAATGAGTTCTCCTAATTCTATTTCGGGGCGCAATAATATTTTTTGTGCTTTTTGTTTTTCTGCTATGGGTGTAGAGTTTGTTTTTTCCAAAAAAGGATTAATAGCTTCGGGCTCTAATAATGCGGTATCTAATAGCTTTTTTATTCGGCCAACCTCTTGTTTCTTGTTAAGCGTAAGGTTCATTCTTTCCTGAGAAGCCAGCCCAAGCCTATAACTTATTTCCGTTAATCTTAAATCAGCGTTGTCTTGCCTCAATAGAGTTCTGAATTCCGCTCTTGATGTAAACATTCGGTATGGCTCATTTGTGCCCTTGCTTATTAAATCGTCTATCAACACACCTATATATGCTTCATTCCGTTTTAAAATAAGTGGTTCAAGAGAATTAATTTTTTGATGAGCATTAATGCCGGCTATCAATCCCTGGCAAGCCGCTTCTTCGTATCCGGTGGTTCCATTTATCTGGCCCGCAAAAAACAGATTATCAATGAGTTTCGTTTCCAGGGAATAATTAAGTTGTGTTGGAGGAAAGTAATCATATTCTATAGCATAACCAGGACGAAACATTTTCGCTGTTTCAAACCCCGGAATATTACGAAGAGCCTCGTATTGAACTTCTTCAGGTAACGAGGTTGAAAAGCCATTTACATAGATCTCAACGGTATCCCATCCCTCTGGTTCAACAAAAATCTGGTGTCTTTCTTTTTCAGAAAACCTGTTTATTTTATCCTCAATACTTGGACAATACCTGGGCCCCACTCCTCCTATTCTACCCGTAAACATTGGACTTTTGTCAAATCCGGTTTTTAGAATATCATGAACTTTTTGATTAGTGTATGTGATCCAACAACTTTTTTGTAGTTGAGGCTTAACGATTTGTAAAAAAGAAAAACCTGCAATTTCGTTGTCACCTGGTTGTTCTTCCATTTTGGAGTAATCTAGGCTTCTTCCATCTACCCTTGGCGGTGTTCCTGTTTTAAGGCGATCGCTTTCAAATCCTATTGTTGTAAGTTGTTCCGTTATTCCGCTTGCTGCTCGTTCACCCATTCTTCCTCCTCCAAAATTCTTTTCTCCAACGTGAATTATACCATTCAGAAACGTTCCATTTGTAAGTACCACGGATTTTGATTTGATTTCATGGCCAAGATTAGTCTTTACACCTATCACTTTATTGTCAAGTAATAAGAGTCCTTTTACCATATCCTGGTAGAAATCAATATTTGGTGTTTTTTCAAGTAACTCCCTCCACTTCAACGAGAAAAGCATCCGATCATTTTGTGAGCGAGGGCTCCACATTGCAGGTCCTTTTGATCTGTTTAGCATACGGAATTGAATCATAGAAAGATCGCTTACAATTCCTGAGTACCCACCCATTGCATCAATTTCTCTAACAATTTGACCCTTCGCAATTCCACCCATTGCAGGATTACAACTCATTTGGGCAATTGTCTGCATATTCATGGTTATCAATAGTATTTTGGAACCCATATTTGCAGCAGCAGCGGCAGCTTCACACCCAGCATGGCCGGCTCCCACAACGACAACATCATATTCTGGAAACATTAAAAACAATTTTGGGTTGCAAATTTACTTCTATACTTATAAAGGAAAGAATAAACTAAAAATATTGACGTTTCACGTGAAAATACAGGATGTATTGATTATCAATTATTATAAAGGGACAGATAAAAATCTTCCTTTTTTCGCATTAGCAAAGCATCCTCTTTGGTTTTATCATTATATCCGCAAAGATGGAGTGCTCCGTGGAACATAACTCTTAGAAGTTCTTTGCCAAATGGAATATTCATTGAGTCAGAGTTTTCCTTTACACGATCTATACTAATGTATGATTCTCCTTGAATTAACTCTGTTTTTTCAGAAAGAACAAATGTAATAATATCGGTATAATAATTATGATCAAGATATTGGACATTAATAGCCAGTAATTCCTTATCATCACAAAAGACATAATTCAAGTTTTTAAGATGAACCCCCTCCAGTATAAATATTTTCTCAATAAATTTTTTTAATAATAAACTGTTTCTTGGATATTGAAATTTCTTTGTTGAATAAAAGAAATGAATTTTAAATTTTCTTCTTGATTTTGGCATAATTACAAAAATCATAAACAATGGATAAATTTCAATCTTAGATTTGCCTGATTGATGGAAAAAAATATAAAACTTTCAGATTTGAAGCCCGGGCAGTCGGCGGTTATAAAAAAATTCAATAGCACAGAAATTTTTTTGAAATTAATGGAAATGGGATGTTTGCCGGGTGAGAAGGTTGTTTTAGAACAAATAGCTCCTCTTGGAGATCCGGTTTCAATATCAGTGGCTGGTTATACGTTAAGTCTAAGGCTTAATGAAGCTGAAGAGATAATCGTTGAATTAATATATTGATTATCAAATAATTAAATGAAAATTGGTTTGTATTTTGGCTCCTTTAACCCTGTTCATATTGGCCATCTAATTATTGTAAATCATATTTTGAATGAAACCGATCTTCAAAAGGTTTGGTTTATTGTTTCTCCACAAAATCCATTTAAAACAGAATCAAGTTTGCTAAACGAGTATCACCGGTTTCATTTATTAAAATTGGCTACCGAAGAGGACACAAGGGTAAAAGTATCGGATATTGAATTTCATCTTCCAAGGCCCTCTTTTACTTCTACAACACTTACCTACCTGCAGGAAAAATATCCGTCACATGGGTTTGTAATCATAATGGGCAGCGATAGTTTTCAAAATCTAAATAAATGGAAAAACTGGGAAACAATCATTGCCAATTATGAAATTATAGTTTATTCAAGACCCGGATTTAGTATTGATAATAAAATTAAAGCGAAGCTAACAATCCTTAATTCCCCACAATTAGAGATTTCCTCTACACAAATTCGCAATAATATAAAAATGGGAAAATCTGTAAGATACCTGGTGCCAGATAAAGTATTTGAGGAAATAACAAAAGGAAATTATTATAAAAAATAACCGAGCAACAAACAAATGATCACAATAACCGGCGAAACAATTCTTGTATATTTTAATAGCAAAAAGGTACCAATAATAACTCCAATGTTTATAAAGCTAATCGTCTTAGCTTCCATCAACGAAATATCTTTCAATATATAAAATGTACCCGCAATCATGATACCGACTACCACAGCATTAATTCCCTCCAATGATCGGTAAACAGCGGCGTACTTTTTTAAATAAGTCCAGATTGGAAAGAAAAATAATACCAATAAAGCACTCGGTAAAAAGATCGCAACCATTCCAATGAGACAACCCAGCAATTGCATTTCTGCGCCCATATCTTTTAGTGACATTCCACCGGCAAATGCAGCAATCGAAAATACAGGACCAGGAAATGCTCTTACCATTCCCATTCCTGTGTACATATCTCCTTTATCAATTTGAATAACATTGGGGTCTTTTCTTTTCATCGCTAACGGACGAATGCTGAATTGTTCATACATTATTGGCATCAACACATGCCCGCCTCCGAAAATCAGACTCCCCATCCGGTATGTATTTTCGAAAAGATTGATCGGTTTTCTATTGGGCCAGTTTTCTTTTCTTGCTTTTTCGCTCATCACTCCCGCAAGGATAAATATGATACCAAATAACCAAAAATTCCACCAGCGAATTTTTCTTGGTTTTAGTTCTGTCTGAGGAATACGTTTCTTACTCAGGTTGGTGGTTATGCCTCCGAGGACAATCAAAGCTGGAAATATCCAGGGTTGATTAAAAAAAAGGTAGGTGGCTATTGTAGAAATGATCATAATAAACCACGTGACGGTATTTTTTATGGCAACGGAAAATGTTGTGAAGGAAGCATACACCAAATAACCTACAGCCATCGGTGCAATGAATTTAAATACATCAGTATGTAATGCTTTTTTATCTATATAATGAAGTAAAAAAGAAAGACCTCCCATCAGGATGCAGGCAGGAAGGATCCAGATGATCAATGATAAAACGGCAAGAGGAACCCCACCTCTTTTATAGCCTATTAATGTGATGGTTTGTGTAGAAGATGCACCAGGTAACAATTGGCAAAATGCAGTGTATTCCATCAGTTCTTCTTCGGTAACATAAGAACGTTGCTTTACAAATGTTTTCATCATCATGGCGATATGTGCCTGTGGGCCCCCAAAAGCAGTAACGCTGTTTAAAAAAACAGCCTTGAGAAAATGACGATGGCGAAGCAACATTTGACCTTAAATATAAAAAAACAACACAACAATAAAATGAATTTGCGTGCGAAACCCCATTAATACTTAAATTCATAAAAAATTATTTATGACAAAGCCAGCCGCAATTATTCTTTTTATTTTAGTTTCTGTGCAACTAAGCGCACAAAATAATACCGCTGCAATTAAACAAAATATTTCCGCAGCAGCAGACAAAATAGAATCGCAATGCATTGCCTGGCGCAGAGATTTTCACCAACATCCCGAATTGGGAAATCATGAATTCAGGACTGCAAAAATTGTAGCAGATTATTTAAAGAGCCTGGGCCTTGAAGTGAAAGAAGGAGTAGCCAAAACAGGGGTTGTGGGTATTTTAAAAGGAGAGGCACCGGGGCCCTGCATTGCCTTACGAGCCGATATGGATGGATTACCTATTACAGAAAAAACAAATGTTCCATTTGCTTCAAAAGAAAGATCAACTTACAATGGACAGGAGGTGGGAGTTATGCATGCCTGTGGTCACGATTCGCATGTCGCAATCATGATGAGTGTTGCCAAAATCCTTTCAGATATGAAAAAAAATTTGAAGGGTACTGTGAAATTTATTTTTCAGCCGGCAGAAGAAGGGCCTCCTGAAGGCGAAGAGGGCGGAGCAAAATTGATGATAAAAGAAGGAGTGATGGACAACCCGAAAGTAGATGTGGTTTTTGGCTTGCATATTTGGTCTTTGTCAGAAGTTGGTAAAGTATATTATAAGCCCGGCTCCTTTATGGCCTCATCAGATTGGTTTACGATTAAAGTAAAAGGAAAGGGAAGTCATGGTGCGAACCCCTGGCTTGGTATTGACCCTATCGTTGTTGCTTCACAGATCATTAATTCGTTGCAAACAATAGTAAGCCGGCAATCCGATCTCACCAAAGCACCTGTTGTAATCACGATTGGAAAAATAGATGGTGGTGTCAGAAGTAATATCATTCCCGATGAATGTACTTTGTACGGGACCATACGGACATTGGATCCCAAAATGCAAACCGAAGTTCACGAAAAAATAAAGAGGACGGCAATGAATATAGCAGAAGCTTCTGGAGCAACGGCAGAAGTTACCATTGATACAAAAACATTGGTTACTGTAAATGATCCGGCATTGGTGAAAAAGATGATACCCTCTTTAGAGTCAGCAGCAGGAAAGAATAATGTTGATGAAATAGAATGGCAAACAGGGGCTGAAGATTTTTCTTATTATGGCACCAAAGCGCCGGCATTCTTTTTCTTTCTTGGTGGAATGCCCAAAGGAATGGATCCCCAAAAAGCGACGCCACATCATACCGCAGAATTTTATATTGATGAAAGCGGATTTAAAACTGGCATTAAAGCGTTTTGTAACCTGGTGTTTGATTACATGAATATGAAATAAGAGAAGTTATTTAAATATCTGAAACACCAGCAAACTCATAATATAAGCGAGCAAGGTCATGTAAATAAATTGAATGATCGGCCATTTCCAACTGCGGGTTTCTCTTTTTACTACGGCCAGAGTGCTCATACATTGCATAGCAAAAACATAAAAAATCATTAGCGATAAACCGGAAGCGAGATTAAATACCGGAGTTCCATCGGGTCGGGTAGCGTCTTTCATTTTTTCTTTCAGCAATAAACTACCCTGGTCTTCATCTCCCACACTGTACAAAGTAGCCATA
Organism: Bacteroidota bacterium; assembly: GCA_018266555.1. Classification (GTDB taxonomy): domain Bacteria; phylum Bacteroidota; class Bacteroidia; order Chitinophagales; family Chitinophagaceae; genus UTBCD1. The sequence continues at coordinate 149,500 of JAFEAF010000002.1, forward strand.
GTGCCAACAAAGACTTCTCTTGCTGCAAAAGAAGTAATCAATGCAATCCCGATTTTCCAATCATAACCAAGCGGGGCGATGGCGGGTTCAATAGATTTTCCCAAAATGCCAGCGTAAGAATTTTCCAATTTAGCCGTATGCAATTCTTTATCTAACTTTTCCTGGTCAGCTCCGGGTTGCAGTTTTAGCCCTGCATACTGTTGCGTAATTTTTTGCATACGGTTTCCGGGGCCATAAGAACTCAACCCCCAAAGGACGAGGCTGATGATCATAATTATTTTACCCGCATCCGTTACAAATATCCGGGCCTTGCTCACCATCGTAGGAAAAACATTATTCCATCTCGGCGATCGGTAAGTGGGCAATTCCAAAATAAAAAAACTTTTTTCTTTAATTTTTATCAGCCATTTTCCAACGTATGCTACGATCAGCGCCATTACAAGGCCCAATAAATATAGTGCCATCATCACCAAACCCTGGAGACTTAAGAACCCGAGATAATATTTACTTGGTATCACCAAACCAATGAGTATGGTATAAACAGGCAATCTTGCCGAGCAACTCATCAGCGGAGTGATGAGTATAGTGAGTAGCCGCTCTTTTTTATTTTCGATATTCCTGGTGCTCATGATAGCGGGAACCGCACACGCAAACCCGCTGATCATCGGCATCACACTTTTTCCGTTTAAACCAACACTACGCATTAATTTATCAGTAAGAAAAATGATTCGTGCCATGTAACCAGAATCTTCTAACAAAGTAATCAATCCGAATAGTATCATGATCTGGGGAACGAATACAGCTATCCCACTCAGACCGGCGATAATGCCATTGATAAGCAGATCACTTGCCCATCCGCTAGGTAATGATGACGACAACCATCGGCTGAGGTGTGCAAAGCCAGAATCAATCCAGTCCATTGGGTATTGCGCCAGCCAGAATATACTTTGAAATAATAAAAACAATACCCCCAATAAAATCAGGTAGCCCCATTTGCGATCCAATAAAATACTATCAAGCTTCTCAGTAAACAATGTTTTTTGAAGTGGCCCCGGTTCAGACACCGATAATTGCATAATCTGTTTAATCTTTGAGTATCGCTGCAATATTTCCTCTGCCTGAGTTTTTGTCGGATTGAACTGGTGTTTGCGTTCAATATTTTCAATCGTTTCCTGCATGGTATCATCAAGGTTAAACGATTCATGATTGATGAGATAATGGATAGATGCATAATCGCTTAATGACGGAATCACCTTTTTTACATCTTCAACAGGGCCTTCGGCTAAATTTTTATTATTAATAAAATCCCGGGCAGGTGCCTGGTATAAATTTTCTGCAGTCTGGCCGATAGCTTTTTTTAATTGTGTAATTCCTTTATTTTTTCTGGGATTAACCGATATTACCGGTACTCCCAATTCCCGTTCCAGTTCTGCCAGATCTATTTTAATTCCTTTTCTTTTGGCAATATCCATCATCGTCAAAGCAATCACTACCGGCACTTTGAGATCAATAAGCTGGGTGCAAAAAAGTAAATTCCTTTTTAAGTTACTGGCATCTGCTACCACCACAACTACATCAGCCTTGATTTCTTTATCCTGGCGCAGCAGCACTTTATAACTCACCCATTCATCCAGCCTGCGTGGATACAGGCTATATGTTCCCGGCAGATCAATCACATCAGCGTTTAAATCTTCCGAAATAATAGTGGTACCCGTTTTTTTGTCAACGGTTACTCCGGGGAAATTCCCTACTTTTTGATTCAGGCCGGTAAGACAATTGAAAAGAGAGGATTTCCCGCTGTTTGGATTTCCTACAATCGCAATATGTAACTTATTTTTCTTCAAACAGAAAATTATAGCCTGCAAAAGTAACAGTACCCCCGAAAAACAGCTTACGAATTGCGATTTTTAAAATCATTGAAACATCAGGAAAAAAAAGTTTAACGGATATTATTAGTTTTTGCCCGCACATAACCCAATACGGCAATACCTTTGCTACAATAATCAACCGTTATGACTTTTTTAAGCAAACATTTTTTAATACTCCTTTTACTTACGGCCAACATTGTTTCGGCTCAGAAAATCAAGAAGGCAGACAGAGCTGTTCTTTCCAACCTGCATCAGCATATTGAATACCTGGCAAGTGATAAGCTGGAAGGCAGAAGAACAGGAACCGCAGGAGAAAAGCTGGCGATGGAATATATCAGTAATCAATTTAAAACAATTGGACTGTTGCCAAAAGGCAATGATGGATATTACCAGCCATTTGGAGTAGATGATGGAAAACAACTTGATCCGGCTTCTTTTTTATCAATAAACAAAAACCAACTGGTTCCGGAAAAAGATTTTTTTGCTTTTTCATTCAGCCCCAACGGAACGATAGAAACATCTCCGGCGGTTGCCATTAAAGAAATCGGGATGCCCTGGTTTATTGATTTAAAAGAAACCCTTGAAGAAAATAAAAATAACCCGCACTTTGATCCGTTTGACTTTATAAAAAAGACAGTAAAGGATTCTAAAAAATCAGGTGCTACTGCGGTTTTCTTTTACAACACCTCTGCTATAGATGATCAGATCAAATACAACCCCAAAGATCATTCGGAGACATTGCCTATTCCTGCAATCTATATTACACAAACCGCAGCAGTAAAATACCTTGGTGATCCCTCTGCTACACTGGATTTACGAATGAAAATTAATCTTGTTGAGAAAAGCCGTACCGGGCATAATGTAATTGGATATATAGATAATGGTGCAGCCACAACGGTGATTCTCGGCGCCCACTTTGATCACCTGGGTTATGGTGAAGACGGAGGTTCCAGATTAACTACCGGCCAACATTTAATTCATAACGGAGCAGATGATAATGCCAGCGGAACGGCTGCTTTGATTGAATTAGCAAGAATGTTGAAATCGTCAAAAGACAAAAGCAATAATTATCTTTTCATTGCTTTTTCGGGAGAAGAATTAGGGTTATTCGGGTCTAAATATTTCACCGATCATCCAACTATTGATTTAGATAAAGCAGATTATATGATCAATATGGATATGGTGGGAAGATTGAATGACAGCACGCATGTGATTACCATTGGAGGATACGGAACGTCGCCCGAATGGAGTGCTGTTTTTGCTTCGTTTAATAAAAAGAAAGCGGATCTTATTTTTAAATATGATAGCAGTGGTACAGGGCCAAGCGATCATACTTCATTTTACAGGAAAGATATTCCGGTGCTTTTTTATTTTACCGGTCTTCACCCTGATTATCATAAACCGACTGATGATTTTGATAAAATAAATTATACCGGCGAGTTGAAGGTGATTAAAAACATTATCTCTGTCATAGATTTTCTTAATAATAAAAACAAGCTGGTGTTTACAAAAACCCGGGAAGAACAAACCGGCACTTCGGCAAAATTTAAAGTTACACTCGGTATTATGCCTGACTACACATATCCCGGAGCAGGTGTGAGAGCTGATGGAATTATTGATGACAGGCCGGCACAAAAGGCGGGATTGAAAGCGGGGGATATAATCATTCAATTGGGTGATTACAATATTTCCACTCTTGAAAATTACATGCAGGCTTTGGGAAAATTTGTGAAGGGAGAAAAAACGAAAGTGAAATTCAAAAGAGGAAACGAAATGATGGAAGCCGAAGTCGAATTTTAATTTGTAATTTGATAGAAATTCCCGTTATGGCAGAAAGAAGCACGAAACTCCTGCTCGACAATGATGAAATGATCAGGGAATTTTTTGAGGATACCCGGCTATTAGGTATTGTGGCTCCTATTAAAGATTATCAATTTTGCTGGCATCTGAACAACAATATGACAATGGATTTCCGGGTGAATAATGATATTGAAATACAACTAACCCGAAAAAAAAGGAATTACTTTTTTGCAGTGTATGAATATAATGAACCAACAGGATCACTTGCGCATTATATCTACAACAACCGCTTTGATGGCGAATATTTATTACCGGAGTTCCGGCATCTTGATTTTTTTTGGCTGATGAAGGGCGATGCCGTAACAGCAAGCGAAACGCTTCAGCAAAAGATAGATTCAGTAAAAACAATAAACGGGGTGCAACTGGTGGTAGAATTGACCAATGAAAAGATCAGGAACAAGGAGCACCTGATTTTTTAAATTCCAAATTATGTAATCAAAAAATAAAATCAATGTGGCAGGAAACAAACAATAAATTATATCGGAAATTTCAGTTTAAAAATTTCAGTGAAGCATTTGCCTTTATGACAAGGGTAGCAATAGAAGCAGAGAAAATGGATCATCATCCGTTGTGGACGAATGTGTATAATACCGTGGAGATCTGGCTGTCTACTCACAGTGCCGGAGATGTTATCACCAATAAAGATCATAAATTGGCAAAGCAAATTGATGCTTTATTGTAAGTGATTTATCAATAGGGGCTTTGATGAGAACGATAATTTCTTAAAACAATTTTCAAAATTCCCTTTATAAGTTTGGAATTTATGCCCTTGCCATCCACCATACTGATGATTCGGCCCGCTGCATTTGGATTTAATGAAGAAACGGCGGGCAGTAATTTCTTTCAATATAAGCCATCAATCAATCAAACCATTCATCAATCAGCAATAGAAGAATTCGATAATATGGTAAATCTTCTTCTCAGCCATCATATTGATGTGATTGTTATGGATGATACTGCCGATCCGGCTAAACCCGATGCCATCTTTCCCAACAACTGGCTCAGCACATCGCCAGGTGGAATCGTTTCTGTTTTTCCGATGTATGCGGCAAACCGGAGAGCAGAAAAAAGAGATGATATATTAAACCGGCTGAAAGAAAATTTCAAAATTAAAGACGTACAGGATTGGAGTGAATTTGAAGCCGAAGGCAGGTTTCTCGAAGGAACTGGAAGCATGGTCATAGATCATGCTAAAAAAATGATATATGCAGCCATTTCCGAAAGAACCAATATTTCAGTATTGGAAAAATATACCGCAGCAAACGGCTACCAGGCTATTGCATTTTTAGCTACTGATAAAGAAGGTAATCCGGTTTATCACACGAATGTAGTGATGACAATAGGAGAAAATTTTGCCGTGTTTTGCGAAGAAGCCATTGAAGAAGAATGGGAGCTTATTGCCGTAAGGCAACTATTAGAATCGTCCAGCCACACAATCATTCCAATTACGAGAACACAGATGCATGCTTTTGCCGGTAATATGCTGCAGGTAGTAAGTAGTCCTTCATCAGGCGGAGTTAGATTTTTAATAATGAGCCAAACCGCTTTTGATTCATTGCGCAAAGAACAAAAGCAAATGCTGGAAGCGTATAGCCAGCTTTTACCGATTCCTGTTCCCACAATAGAAAAGGCGGGAGGCGGAAGTGTACGGTGTATGATGATGGAGATTTTTTTGGAGAGGAGGTGAATTAATTGCTCTGTAAAATATTTTATTTCAAAGTCAATTCCCTTGTTTTTGTTTGATTGCAGCGGGGGACATTCCAAAACGCTCTTTAAATGAGCGACTGAAATGAGAAGTATTTTCAAAACCACTTTCAAAAGCAGTTTCGGCTACTGTTTTATTCATATTACTCAGCAAGTGCATAGCGTAAGTGAGTCTTTTTTCCAATAACCATTTACCGGGGGTATTACCGAAAAATTTCTGAAAATCCCGCTTAAAAGCAGAGAGACTTCGGTTACTTAATTCGGCATATTCTTTCAACTTTAAATTAAAACAATAATTATCTTCCATTACTCTTTGCAATGAAATAGCCATTGGTTCCCGCAGCAAAGAACCAAAATAAGAGAGCAATTCAGTATTGTGAGAATTATCGGCCATTATTAAGATTAATTCCCTGAATTTTAATTCAAGCAACGACTTGTCAGGTTCAAATGCACCATCAAAGTAAGAAATCATTGAATTAAAAAAAGATTCAAGGTTCTCATTTTTTGCAATGGCTATTACTTGTTCATATTTTTTTCCAGGCTTAGAGATCGGGGTTGATTTGGTTTTTAAAGTTTCGAAAATAAATTCGTCCGGTACAAAAAAGAGAACCAGGCAAAACGAAGTATCAAAGAACTGCTCTACAATACTGGCTCCTTTTCTTACAAATACACAGGCACCCTTCCGCAAATCATAAGAACCATGTGCCGTATGCCAAATTTTTCTTCCTTCAATCACATAAACAATATAGTTATGCTGGCTCCACAGATCAACAAATTTGTTTTCTAGCGGGCAATTGTAAAGTGTGATAAGCGAATCACCGCACTTAAGCAAACGAAACCGTTCCGATTCCTGTAATTTTGATTCGTAAAAGTTGAACATAATTCTTAAAATCCTGTAAAATTAAAACATCTTAAAAATTTGGCGGAAAGGGCAAATTTTGTTTGAACTTTTAAGCAAGATAAATGAGCTTTTGAGTAATGCCCATACCAATGCGAAAAATTAAATTTGCAATTCAATTGAAACCTATCAATAAGTTATTTATTCAAACTTAAAACCAACAAAAATGAATCCAAACAAAGCATTGTGGGAGAAGGGTGACTTCACCCGTATTGCCGACACTATGCGTGAAAGTGGTGCAGCTCTGGTCGGAAAATTCGGAATTAAGAAAGGTCTTGATGTATTGGACCTGGGTTGTGGTGATGGCACTACGGCAATTCCAGAAGCCAAACTTGGCGCCAATGTTACCGGAATTGATATTTCAAGAAATCTTGTGGAGGCTGCAAACAGGAGGATAAAAAATGAAGGGCTTACTAATTGTATTGTCCGGGAGGGAGATGCCACTGATCTGAAAGATGTTCCAAGCGAAAGTTTTGATCTTGCTGTAAGTATATTCGGAGCTATGTTTGCACCAAAGCCGTTTGAAGTTGCGAAGGAAATGGTTCGGGTTACCCGGCCCGGTGGCAAAATCATAATGGGCAACTGGATACCCGGAGATCCTACCATGGTGGCTCAGCTATTGAAGATCAGTTCTGCTTATACACCGGCGCCACCGGAAGGTTTTATAAGTCCCATGTTGTGGGGAGTCAAGGAACATATCATCGAACGCTTTGGCAAAGCTGGTATAGCAAAAGAAAATATTACATGCACACCGGAAACGTTTACGTTTAATGCAGCTTATTCTCCGGAAGAATTTGTCAACGTATTCAGATTGTATTATGGCCCTACCATGAACGCTTTCGAAGCTGCTGAAAAAAATGGGAAGACTGCTGATCTGCAGCATGAACTGGAAGATTTGTTTAACAAACATAACAACAAGCGGAATGGGTACCTGACTTCTATATCTGTTACGTTTATGCTGGTAACAGTAAAACGTTGAGCATATTTTATAGTATGTGACAAGTTGAATGAATATTTTTTAATTCAACTTGTCACAAATAAAAGAAGGTTTTATTATTGACTTAAAATCAGATAAGGCTACAACAGCATTTAATCTTACACCAACCCACATTTAACCCAAACCCCTTTCTCATTCTTTGCAATCATCTTACCAACCGGCTCAAGCATTTCACCTAAAATATTTTTTACTTCACCAACAGCACTTTCTTTCACACTCACCAGCAATCCGCCATTTGTTTGTGGGTCTGGTAAAAGAGTAAATGCTTCCATAACATTTATTCCTTTTTCAAATTTTACTTTTTCACTATAGCTGCTCCAGTTTCTTGTTGTTGCATCGGGAAAAATTCTTTGAGCAAGATATTCTTTCACCCCTTCGGCTACCGGAATTTTTTCATAATAAAGTTCAGCACTCAATCCGCTTCCTTCTGCCATTTCAATTAAATGCCCAAGTAATCCAAAACCGGTAACATCTGTCATAGCGGTCACTCTTTTTATTTTTCCCAACTCTTCGCCAACTTTATTTAGTGTGGTCATTTGCCCGATCATTGTTTTCAAATGTTCTTCTTTTAATACACCTCTTTTCTGGGCAGTAGATAAAATGCCGACACCAAGTGGTTTGGTTAAAAACAAAAGATCACCCGCCTGCGCCGTATTATTTCTTTTTAAATTTTCAATGGGAACAATTCCTGTTACCGCCAAACCAAACATTGGTTCGGGAGAATCAATGCTATGCCCGCCTGCTAAGGGAATCCCGGCTTTTTTACAAATAGCCCTTCCACCTTCAACCACCCGTTGTGCTAATTCAGAAGAAAGTTTTTCAACCGGCCAGCCGAAAATAGCAATGGCCATTAATGGCTTTCCGCCCATGGCATATACATCGCTGATGGAATTAGCCGCAGCTATTCTTCCAAAATCATACGCATCATCAACGATGGGCATAAAAAAATCTGTTGTAGAGATTAATGCCATTCCATTGCCGATATTGTACACGGCAGCATCGTCTTTACTACTATTTCCAACAATTAATTTATCATCATTAGGCAAGGATAAATTTGTTTTCAGAATTTCATCTAAAACTTTCGGAGAGATTTTACATCCGCATCCTGCACCATGAGAAAATTGGGTGAGTAATACTTTATTATAGTCCGTGAGATTTGTGTCCTGAATCATTTTGCAAATCTCGATGAAATTTTTAAAAGAAGCAGCTCACTTTTTTCTTCGTAAAATGATGGCGGCATTTGTTTGCAGATCAGCACTGAAACGAACCTGGTACTCATCATCGCCGTCATGAATCACCAGCAAACCGGTATTGGGAGGATATTTCCCTAAATTTTCTGCATAAAGAACAAGATAAATTGAATCGCCCATTTCAGGGGTGATATGAATTGTTTTTTTGAGCGCAACGGCTTTTAATCCTTCTTTGGCCATAATGATTTCCCCATTCAACAATACACTGACCGTATCGCCATCAATTTCTCCATTATCGTACAAAGACAATTCAAGGCTGTCTGATTTGAAGATTATGGAAGGGGAAAATGCAAATTTTCTTTCTGATACCAAAGCGGCCGGCCCGGTGTTTATGATTACAGGTTTGTTTGATATAGCGAGATAGGAAATTTCGGAAGGTTTTATTTTTTTTATTTCAGGTTTATTTACAACAACCGGGTTTTCCTTATTTCTTGGAGCCAGCTTCAGGGAGTCTGCAGTTTGTTCCGTTTTTGTCAAAGAAGAAATATCTTTTTTGGTTGAAATAGGAGGCATTTGCTTTTTCAGGGCAGCTTTTTCCAGCACCAATGTTTTTGAATTGTCCCTTTTATTTTTGGCGATGAGCTCGGTTTGCTTTTTGTCTTCTTCATAAAAAACAATTTTATCAGCCAGGTTCAGTTCTTCGAGATGGGGGAAGATTTTTGATTTGCTAAGATCTTTTTCTTCTTTTAATGCAACATCACCTGAAATGGAATAAAACTTTTTTGTTTTATTTGTTTTCCAGTTCCCGTCAAGATGCCAAACACTATCCTGTTTATTCATCCGGAAAATACAGGTCATTTTCACTCCTTTATCCAGTCTCCCACGAAAATTGTAGGAAAGTATCTCATCATCTTTTACTTCACAACTATCCCCTTCAATAGTTCCTTTTACTCTTTTCAAAATATAAAAGAGCGTATCATTAATGATAAATTCACTGCGGGAATAACCATATACTTTTCCCCGGTATTCTGTCAGCGCAATTTCGAAAGATTGCTCTTTGCGTGTAGTAGCGGAGTCGTTGCTTAATGAACCGGTCCATAATCCGGTCAGTTGTTTCTGGCCCCACAAAAAACAGGGAAACAATAGGAGAACCGTTAGCTTAACGGCTTTCTGAATGATATTGGAATAAAGGATCAAGTGCGTCGGCGTTTTCTATAGTTACTGAATCACAGTCAATCGTATATAATAACGAATTAATACCCTCCCGATTGTGTAGGCCCTTCAAATAATACTTGTCATAATACTGAAGCAAAATCCTGAAACATTCTGAAATATTCCCATCTTCCATAAACTGAATTGCATTTTTTGCATTCAGGCCGCCTAACCGTTCCTGTATTCTGCCAATCGCATCAATCATTTTTTGTTTATCTAATACTCCGTATTCCTGAACCAGGTGTTTGAGACGTTCTTCAAAAGGAATATTTATAAAATAAACCGGCGACCGGCGCATGGTTTTCCAAAGTTCATTAGGAATATTGACTAAACCGATACGCTGACTTTCATCTTCAAGCCAAACTGATGAATAGTCAATGGGCATTGGTGAATGTTGGTGCCCGGCTATTGACATTTCATTCTTGACAATTGACTTGTTGCGCAACTCTTGCGCAAGCAAATTTTCAAACATCTCCTGCCCCGGTTGTTCGGGCATTCCTATATTTCCAAATGCGGATCCTTTGTGATTTGCAATTCTTTCGAGATCTACAATCGCATTTCCTTTTTTTTCTAATGATTTTAATAATTCTGTTTTTCCAGAACCGGTATATCCTCCAAGTATTTTAAATGAAAACGGTAATTTGAAAGTATCCAAAACATAATTCCTGAATTTTTTATAACCGCCAACGAGAGTATAAACTTTTAATCCATACAGATCCATGAGCCAGGCCACACCGGCGCTGCGCATACCACCACGCCAGCAATAAAGAAGTACGATTTTGGAATTATGTTTTTGGTTTTCGCCTGAGCTTGCAGCAGAATCGTAATTCTTATTTCGAGATTCAAAAATTCTTTCCATTTCCACAATCATCTTATTCATCTTTGGCCCGAAGTAATCCAATGCAATTTTAATAGCTGCTTCCCGGCTTTTCTGTTTGTAAGTGGTGCCTACAACTTTTCTTTCTTCATCAGTAAACAAGGGTAAATTATGTGCCCCGGGAATATGTGCATGTTTATATTCCGCAGGTGAACGAACATCAATCATGGGGTGTTCTTTTGCCAATTCAAGAAACTGTTCAATATGTATTTTTTCAACAGACAAAGAACCGGGATTAAAATAATTAGAAGATTTTTGGGAAAATTAATAAAATAACAGGTAAAAAAAAGAGTTCACCATTTTGATAAACTCTGTTATATTCTAATAATCCTATATAAATCCTGTAAATTGTGGCTCTTTTACCCATTCATACTAGCAAGAAATTCTTCATTACTTTTCGTTCCTCTCATACGTTTCAGTAATTCATTCATCGCTTCTTCTGTATTCATGTCGGTAAGATATACACGAAGCAAATTCATTCTTTGAAGCACATCCCTCTCCAGCAACAAATCATCACGCCGTGTAGAGGAAGCAACAAGGTCAATAGCAGGATAAATACGCCTGTTTGACAAACGGCGATCTAACTGTAATTCCATATTACCGGTTCCTTTAAATTCTTCAAAAATCACCTCGTCCATTTTACTTCCGGTATCAATCAATGCTGTTGCAAGAATAGTTAATGAACCTCCGTTTTCAATTTTCCTGGCTGCGCCAAAAAACTGTTTTGGTTTTTGCATTGCATTTGCTTCCACACCGCCGGATAAAACTTTTCCGCTGGCAGGTGCTACCGTGTTGTGTGCACGGGCAAGGCGGGTGATAGAATCGAGAAGAATCACAACATCATGCCCACATTCAACAAGACGTTTTGCTTTTTGCAAGGCAATAGTCGAAACTTTCACATGTTTTTCTGCGGGTTCATCAAAGGTAGATGCAATCACTTCTGCTTTTACGCTTCGTTCCATGTCGGTTACCTCTTCAGGACGTTCATCCACCAGCACTACCATTAAATAACATTCGGGGTGATTTTCAGCAATGGCGTTTGCCACAGCTTTTAACAACATAGTTTTACCGGTCTTAGGCTGAGCTACTATCAATCCACGTTGTCCTTTTCCGATCGGTGTAAATAAATCCATGATCCGGGTGGACATATCATTGGGCGCAGTAAACAAATTCAACTTTTCAAATGGGAACAAAGGAGTGAGATAGTCAAAAGGTACACGGTCACGAACTTCTTCGGGGCTTTTGGCATTGATAGTATCCACTTTTAATAAAGCAAAATATTTTTCTCCTTCCTTCGGCGGACGCACTGCTCCGAAAACGGTGTCACCGGTTTTTAATCCAAATAATTTTATTTGTGATGGTGAAACATATACATCATCAGGAGAAGAAAGATAGTTGTAATCAGATGAGCGAAGGAATCCATATCCATCAGGCATCATTTCCAAAACACCTTCAGACATAATCACACCATCAAACTCGATATTAAAAACCTGGTCACGGCGCTGCGGATAAACTTTAGGTGGTGTGCCGGCTCCATTTTCTGCCTCTGTGGAAGCGGTTGTAGTTTCTGTCACTTCTTCATTTGTTATTTCAGGTTCTACAGCGTTTTCGGTTTCTTCCAGAGGAGGAGTTGATTTTTCTCCATGATCCGGCATTTCTTTTTCATCAGATCTTCTGCGTCCTTTTTTGGGTAATGTTTTTTCTAAGGCAGGTTCCTGCCGGTTTTCTTTTTTAGGAGACATGTGTGGTTTTTTAAAAGATTTTTTATCTGCATCTGAATCTTCCACTACTGCTTCTTCAGTGGTTAGACTTGTGGAGGTTTTAATAATACGTTTGCGCCGGGATTTATCGTCGCCGGTACTCTTTTTTTCGCTTGCAATAACGGCCTGGCGATCCAAAATTTTATACACCAGTTCTTGTTTGTCGAGTTTCTTTGCGTTGGGTATTTTTAGCTGATCTGCAATATCCAACAGTTCTGGAACGAGCATGTCGTTCAATTGAAGAATATCGTACATATTAAATATTAAGGTTAATCACTGAGCCACTTTCACCAATCTTAATTTCTGAAACGATTTGAATTTATGTGAATGGAATCTGATAAAAACTGGTAAGCTGCAGGAAAAGGAGGAACTTATCAGCTGTTTTCCGGTGCAATAATACGGTGAAATTCGTAAAAACAAAAATTTTTAGCCTTCAAATCCGAATCGGAAAAGTCTTTAAGACGGTTTTGAGACTCCGGATTTCCTGCCGAATTGTACCTTTGCGGCTCTTTTTAAGATTTAATATGTTCAACAAAAGGGTGAAAATAAAAGAACTATTGACTTGGGAGCCCGGTAACCAGGAAGTAACGATAATGGGGTGGGTTCGCACATTCAGGAACAACCAGTTCATCGCTGTTAATGATGGCTCTACCAATACAAATCTCCAGGTCTTGCTGGAATTAGGAAAATATGATGATGATTTTTTAAAGCGAATCACAACTTCTGCTGCTTTGAAAATAACCGGAACGGTAATTCCATCACCCGGCAAAGGGCAAAAACTGGAACTGAAAGCAACATCAGTCGAAATTCTTGGAGATTCCGACCCGGAAAAGTATCCATTACAACCTAAAAAGCACAGCCTCGAATTTTTAAGAGAAATCGCACATCTTCGTTTTCGCACCAATACATTTGGATCGGTATTCCGGGTTCGCCATGCGCTTGCTTATGCTATTCATAAATTTTTTAATGATAAAGGATTTTTATACCTGCACACTCCCATCATTTCGGCAAGTGATGCTGAAGGCGCCGGCGAACTATTTCGTGTTACCACTTTACCATTTGAAAATTTTCCAAAGAATGAAGACGGAACTGTAAATTTTAAAGAAGATTTTTTTGGACGTAGCACCAACTTAACGGTGAGCGGACAATTGGAGGGGGAATTAGCAGCTACTGCGTTTAGCGACATTTATACTTTTGGCCCTACTTTTCGTGCGGAGAATTCCAACACGGCAAGGCATCTTGCAGAATTCTGGATGATTGAACCTGAGATGGCTTTTTATGATTTAGAGGATAACATGAATCTTGCAGAAGAATTTATACGGTACATTATTCAGCATGCAATGGATCATAACCGGGAAGACCTGGAATTTTTAGCCCAACGTTTAGAGGATGAAGAAAAACAATTGCCTCAGGACAAACGAAGCGGAATGAACCTGATGGACAAACTTGAGTTTATTTTAAAAAATAGTTTTGAACGGATCAGTTATTCCGAAGCCATTGAAATTTTAAAAGAAAGTAATCACAACAAGAAAAAGAAATTTCAGTTTCCCATTTCAGGCTGGGGCATGGATTTGCAAAGCGAACATGAACGATACCTGGTAGAAAAACATTTTAAAAAACCTGTTATTCTCAACAATTACCCAAAAGAGATCAAGGCATTTTATATGCGGCAAAATGATGATGGAAAAACGGTGGCCGCTATGGATATTTTGGTACCCGGCATTGGTGAAATTGTTGGTGGCTCACAAAGAGAAGAACGATTAGATAAGCTGGAACAACGCATGAAAGACATGCACATTCCTGAAAAAGACTTATGGTGGTATCTGGATATAAGGAGATATGGCACCGTGCCTCATTCGGGATTTGGTTTAGGTTTTGAGAGAATGGTTCAGTTTGTAACCGGAATGACCAATATTCGTGATGTCATCGCTTTTCCACGTACTCCGGGCAATGCAGAGTTTTAAGTAAAGCAATAAAGAACAACTGTTAAAAATAAAGAGCAGAAATTATTTTCCTCTTTTCTTTCAGATTATTCATGCACGCACATCACGGGAATGTGTGATTCAAAAACAAGTTGCCGGGTTGAACTTGACTTGAATATACTTTGCAATAGTTTATGTTTTTTGGGAACCGCAATAATAAGGTCTAAATTATTTTCTTCAGCAAATTGATTGATGCCGTCTTCAATATCCTTTTGTTCAATAAAATGGTATGAAGGATTTACATCTTCGAGCATGGTATGAAGCAGCAGGGACTGCTCCGGTGTTTCGGGTTTGAAATGACGGTTTTCAAAATCCACATTCAGCACATGCAACTCTGCATTGAATTCTCGAATTATGTCTTTTATAAAATGGATTGGCGTGGTTTCAATTACTTCTCTGAAATCACAGGCAAAGCCGATTTTTTTTACTCCTTGTCCAAATTCTTTTCCCGGCGGAACACAGATTACCGGCCAGGAGAGATGGCGGATTGCTGTCAATGTCACACTGCCAAACATCATTCTTTCTATTCCCGATGCACCCTTTGTGCCCATAACAACGGCAAAAGGGTTTATTTTACTGCAAAGCTTTTCCATTTCATCAACAACATTTCCCAACAAAGCTTCAGTATAAACCTTAATTTTTCCTGAAGTGATGTGCTCAACAGAAGCCTTTAGTTCTGATAACTTTCTTTCAGCCTCTTTTTTCAGGTCATCAATGGAAATAAAAACCACCGGAACATCTGTCATGCTAACCGGCACCTGGTAAACGTGTAGCAAAACAATGTTGGCATTGATGGATATTGCCATATCTACTCCATAATTCATTGCATTAGTGGCAATGGGGGAAAAATCTGTCGGGATAATTATCGCTTTCATATAAAAAATGTTGAAGTAAAAATAGAACAGTAACCTATTGAATTAGGTGACGAGGATCAATACCAGGGATGATTTTGTTATATTTTTATTTATGAACAAGCCCTTGAAAAGAAAAAATTCTTTGCAGAATATTTTCCCGGATACTCATGTAAAATAAATTGATATCTCCCGGATGATAATTTTTAGTGAAGTATAAAAAACTCCAGGGAAATTTTGGGTGCCTTACCCAAAGTACGCCTTTGTTAATGTTTATTTGAGCATCAGTAGTGTGTTTGACAAGTTTATTGAATTTAAATAATATACTACCCGGATTCATTGACCGGGGAGCATAAGCTGAATCGGTTCTCCAGTTTAGTGGATTGGTAACATAGGAATCACCACCTTCATTTTTAAGATATGGAGGAATATAGTTTTTCTCCAAAGTTCTCCAACTACATATACATCCTGTTTGCAATGAATCGGAACACATTTTCAACGATGAAAAATATTCTTTTGGAACCGGCCAGCCGGGAATATATGCTACCACTAATTGATTCTGCAATGTTTTGTTTTCAAAATACTTTTTGAGTATTCGTTCTGCAAGTAAGGATCCCTGGCTATGCCCGGCAATAATAATAGGTCTTCCATGATTCCAGTTTTTCAGGTAATACTCAAAAGCAGTTTTCACATCACTGTATGCAAGGCCAATTGCCTGACCGGATTTTTCTTTATCCTTTATAAAAAATGCACTCAGATGAGCTTGCCTGTATCTTGGAGCAAACACTCTGCATTGAGCATTGAATACACTGGCCTGGTATAAAATGGTTGAATAATCTGTTTTTGCATTCAGATAGCTGTCATCAATATCAGCATTCATTTGCTTGGGCGTTCTCTTTCTTCTTTTGGTATATGTTGTTGGATGAATAAAAAAAACATCAACCGAAGTATCTCTTTCTTCTTCAAGAAGCGGCTTTGGAATACTGTCGGATGGATCATGTTTCCATGGATGCGCTGCCCAATAATTTAAATTGCTGTAATCGGGTTTTCCATCAGAACTTTTAAAAGCATATTGACTTCTGAATACATCATATTTATTGGAACAGGAAAAAAGGAAAACCAGACTAACGAAATAAAATATTATAAACCGAAACATAAAAGTAAAAAAAGCAAAAAGGATAATTTATGACTTACTGGCACCGAAATTTATTTTCTACGTAAATTATTTTTGGCCTATAATATTAATAATACAATGATAATCAATAACAAACAGTATAGTATTAAAAATATTTTAAAAAATATGGTACTATGTTTTATAAAGTACCAAATATTGTCTTAGATTTGTGTTGTTATACAATATTTGAAATATAAAATATGAAAGAAATCAGTTCAAAAATAATGCGGGGATCGATAATAGTTTTTCTTTTCTCAATTAGCCTTTCTTTAAAATCACAGGTAAAACAAGGGCTGCCACCCAGCGATACACTTTATCAAAAAATACTGCATCTGGATAGTCTTGTTTTTGGCGCTTTTAACAAAAGGGATACAAGTGCCTTTGCTGTTTACTTCAGCAAGAGCCTTGAGTTTTATCATGACATTGGCGGATTAACTGGTTTTGAGGAAACCACCGGTTTTTTAAAATCTCTTATTAAGCAGAAATCGGATTTGAAAAGATATTTGATAAAGGGAACTTTTGAAGTATATCCAATTCCCGGTTATGGAGTAATGGAGTTAGGTACGCATCAATTTGTTCATACGGAAAATGGTAAACAGATCATAGGCACATTTAAATTTTTACATATCTGGAAAAAAGATAATAATGATTGGATTATTACGAGAGTCATCAGTTATGGTCATTAACGAAATAGAAAGAAAAAATTGTAAAGTAAAGGATTATGAATATTGAGAATACACAAAGCCAGATGAAGAAAGGGATACTGGAATTCTGCATTCTTTCCATTATCCGCAGAGGCGAAGCGTACCCAAGTGATATTGTGGAAGAAATGAAAGCAGCTAATCTGAATATCCTTGAAGGAACACTTTATCCGCTTCTGACCCGGTTGAAAAATGCCGAAATGTTAACCTACCGGTGGGTGGAAAGCAATTCGGGCCCTCCCCGGAAATATTTTTCATTGACGGATAAAGGTGAAAAATTTTACAATGAATTGGAGCAAACCTGGACGGAACTGGCAAACGGAGTAAATGCTCTTGCCAATAAAAAACCGAACAACCCATAACAACACAACTTCAACCAATAAAAAATTTTATAATGAAAAAGATCATAAATATAAATCTGAGTGGCCGGGTGATACCGATAGAAGATTCGGCTTATGAAAAACTGCAGGCTTATATTGAAAGTTTGCGCCGTCATTTTGCAAACGAAGAAGGCCGGGATGAGATTATCAATGATATTGAAAGCCGTATTGCAGAATTGATGAATGAAAAAGTTCGCAAAGGGGCTGATCGCATCACCGATGCTGATGTGGATGAGATTATGGCTTCTATGGGCAGGCCGGAAGATTTTGAAACAGATGAAACAGCAACAACACAGGATTCAAAATCACAACAACAACAGCAGCAACAACAAACATCATATACTGATTTTTCAGAAAAAAAAGAGCGTAAACGCCTTTATCGTGATTCCAGTGATAAGTTTATCGGCGGTGTTTGTTCGGGCATTGCGAATTACCTGAATGTGGATCCTGCCATCGTTCGTATTCTGTTTGCCATTATCACTTTTGGAGGATTCGGTTTAGGATTTCTTATTTATATTTTATTATGGATTGTATTACCCTCGAAAGAAAACGAGGGTTTTTCCGGAAAAAGATTATACCGCAATCCCGATGATAAAGTGATCGGAGGAGTGGCCGGTGGCCTGGCTGCGTATTTCAACATAAAAGCTTCTACACTCCGATTGATCTTTGCTGCTCCTATTTTGTTGAATATCTTTTTTAATATCATTAATGGATTTAGCTGGCGATACGATTTTCATTTATTTCCTAATATCTTTTTCGGCTCGCTGAGCGGAACCTTTTTCCTCGGGTATATTATTTTGTGGATCGTTTTGCCAGAGGCAAGAAGCCCTTATGAAAAAATGGAAATGCGGGGAGAAAAAGTAGATGTAAATACCATTCATCAAAATGTAAAAGAAGGTATTCAGCAAACAAAAGACCGACTGAAAGATTGGGGAAATGAAGTAAAAGAATCGGCCCAAAATTTTGGCGATAAGGCAAAAAATTTTGCAAACACAAGGGGGAAAGCTTTTGCATCAGAAGCCGGTAATGTTGCCCGGAGAACAGGAAATGGGATAGGCCATGCATTTGGGGTATTATTCAAAGTGTTCTTTTTATTTGTCGCCGGCTCCATTGCATTTGGATTATTTATAGCATTCATTGTACTGATATTTGGAGGAATTGCATGGTGGCCGGTGAATAATTTTTTGTGGACCAGTAAATGGCAACAATTATATGCCTGGGGAACTTTGATTTTCTTTTTTGGAGTTCCGTTAATTGCTTTTATTACCTGGATCATTCGCCGTATTATCCGGGTTCGTTCCCGCAACAGTTATATCGGATGGACATTCGGCGGTTTATGGGTAATCGGCTGGATTTCGGCAACATTATTTGCGGCAAGTATTTCAAAAGACCTGAGAGATTATGAGCACAATGATTCAAATTTTTCCATCACACAGCCGGCAAATGAAAAGATGATTGTAAAAGTATCTGAACCTGCATTGGAATTCACCGGAAATTTTGCATGGATGGATAATGAATCCACCGGATGGGATCTTTCTGAAGACACACTTAAGCTTTCTGCTATCCGGTTGGATGTAATACTTAGCGAAGACTCCGACTATCATGTGATGATAAAAAAATACAGTGCCGGTCGGACAAGGGAAGAGGCATTATGGAGAGCAAACCGAATTCAATATAATGTGAATTACAAAGACAGCATTTTGGATTTAGGAAGCGGTTATGCTATAGACAAGGAGAGCAAATTCAGAGGACAAAGAATTGACATTGAAATAAGAGTGCCTGCTGGTAAAAAAATTCGCTTCGATCAAACCGTGGAAGACCGGCTAAATCCATTTAATATCAGGATCAGGAGATACCGTGGCTGGAAAAGAAACATTCGCATTGATGTGAATGAAAGCGATAATTTTCCATGGAGTGTCAATACTGATTATACTATGGGAAAAGATGGTCGGTTAATTAACCCTGAAGGAAAACCAGTAAGTAATAATTATCGGTACCAGGAACAAGACACTCAAAAATTAAAAACAACAGATCCGCTTGAAGAAAGAAAGAAAAAATGGGAAGAAGAAGGCAGAAAAATAAAAGAAGAGGAAATGAAAAAACAGAATAAAACGACCGGATATTTATCAAATCCCTCAAATGATATTATGAGTAATACTGCTGTATTTACCCCATCCCCAATATTTTCACTGGTAAACACATTCAATTAAGCGAGGTTGAAGTTGAGAATCTGCCTTTGGCAGATACCAGGAGGGCTCTTTATTAAAGGGCCTTTCGGTTTTTGATAAACTTACTATTTACAATAAACAATTTTTCAAACATCCTGAAATTTTAAAAATATATTGCCCTATACATCTTAAAAAGACGATTGTTTTTATTCTACATTTGCAGCAATTTCAAAATTTCTGAATGAAGAACACACCGTTTTACTCCAAACATATTGCACTCGGCGCAAAGATGGCTGAATTCGCCGGATATAATATGCCGATCAGCTATACCGGAATCAACGATGAACATGCTGCCGTTAGAAAAAATGCCGGAGTTTTTGATGTTAGCCACATGGGAGAATTTATTTTAAAAGGAGAAAATGCATTAGATCTTATTCAGCGAGTAACCAGTAACGATGCATCCAAACTCACAGCGGGAAAAGCACAATACAGTTGCCTGACCAATGACAACGGAGGCATCGTTGATGATTTATTAGTGTATTGCATCGAAGAGAACGGGGTTTATATGCTGGTGGTTAACGCTGCAAATATTGAAAAAGACTGGAATTGGATTTCAAAACACAATAACAGGAATGTAGAAATGCATAACATTTCTGATAAAACTTGTTTACTTGCAATTCAGGGCCCCCATGCTACTAAGATGCTTCAGCCACTTACCGAAATGGACATTTTGAATTTAAAATATTACACGTTTGCAAAGGGAAAATTTGCCGGGGCTGATAACGTATTGGTAAGTGCAACGGGATATACCGGTGCCGGGGGAGTTGAAATTTATTTTGAAGACAAAGATGAAATTGCCGATAAAATCTGGAATGCCATTTTTGAAATTGGAGAGCCGCAAGGATTAAAACCAGTAGGCCTTGGGGCAAGGGACACACTTCGCCTGGAAATGGGATTTTGTTTATATGGAAATGATATTGATGATACCACTTCCCCGCTTGAAGCAGGATTGGGATGGATCACAAAATTTACCAAAGATTATACCGCAAAACCCATACTTGAAAAACAAAAATACGAAGGAGTAAAACGGAAGTTGGTAGGATTTGAAATGAAGGATAAGGGAATTCCCCGCCACGGCTATGAAATAAAGGATGGTTCCGGCATAAAAATTGGCGTGGTGACATCCGGTACACAATCTCCCAGTTTAAACAAAGCCATTGGTTTAGGGTATGTGGATGTAAAATATTCGACGCTTGATTCGGAAATTTTTATTTCTGTCCGGGATAAATTACTAAGAGCACAAGTGGTAAAGCTCCCATTCGGCTAAATTAAAAAGCCAAAAATAAATAGAAGGCTATTCGGAGTTGTGATTTGGTTTTTTAGTTTTTAAATTTGAAAATATCATGCCTACAATCCATCTTACAACATTCATAGCCGCCCCGGTGCAGGTGGTGTTCGATCTAAGCCGCAATATAGATTTACATAAAAGATCCATGGTTTCCTTCAAAGAAGAAGCAGTGGCGGGTACCCGCTTCGGGCTGATAGAAAAAGATGACACGGTAACATGGAAAGCAAAACATCTTTTTAAAAAAAGATTGCTGCGGGTAAAAATTACAGAGCTGCAAAAGCCCGAGCGGTTTATTGATGAGCAAATGCAGGGCGATTTTAAAATGATGAAACACGAACATTATTTCAAACCCTGTGACAACGGTACCATTATGATTGACTTGTTTCATTATGATATCCCCTATGGATTTTTCGGAAAACTGTTTGATCGCTTTTATCTTTTCCGGTATATTAACCGGTTGCTTCATTTGCGCAATAAAACCATTAAAGAATATGCAGAAAGCGATAAATGGAAGCCATTACTGATGAAATAATCTCCTGCCTTAATCAATTTATTCCAGTATTTTTGTCTTTAATCTTTGCATGGATAATAAGCCTATACTTTTTACTTCCCTTTCACCTGCGTTATTGCATTTATACGATTTAAATAACAGCATCGTTGTTATCATTGATGTTTTGAGAGCTACCTCTACTATTGCGACAGCTTTACATAATGGCGCAAAATCAGTAATACCCGTGGATAGTGTACGGCGCTGTATTGAATTAGGAAAACAGATCGAAGGGATCACTGCCGGTGAACGGGATGGAAAGATTGCCGAAGGCCTGAAACATGGTAATTCACCCCTGGAATATTCACGAGAGTTTATTGAAGGAAAAACTTTGGTGCTAACCACCACCAATGGCACCCGCCTCCTTCAAATGGCACTGGACAGGGGCGCTCAAGAAATTGTAACCGGATCTTTCACTAACCTTTCTGTTATTTGCGATCATTTGATGATCATGAAACAAAATGTTATACTTGCCTGTGCTGCCTGGAAAGACAGGATAAATATGGAAGATTCGTTATTTGCCGGAGCTGTTATTAATGAAGTGGGAAGATATTTTAATATAAACTGTGATTCTTCGCACATAGCTGCATCTATGTATGAAAAAGCAAAAAATGATTTGTTTGGGTTTATGAAAAAAAATGATGCTTCACATTATCACCGGCTGATGGGATTTGGTTTAGAAAATGATCTTCGTTACTGCCTCACACCCGACCTAGCGAATGTATTACCGCAATATGATAATGGAAAACTGATTATTCGGTAATGCGATTTTTATCCTGAGGTATTATTCTTAACAAAAAATGTTTCACAAAAAACCGGGTATTTCTCTTTAGCGGAACTGGTGTGATATACTTCGTTTATGAAGAGAGGCCCTGGCTGAAAAAACCTACTAAGATACTTCATTTCTTTTTCAATTTTACTGTATAAAAATTATTTTTATTTTTTCTCATTTACACGAAAATCTTTCTTACATCCTTTTACATTTGCAGATTGCCCATGAATCAGTTGGCTGCGGGCATTGTGCAGATATGCGATTTGTTTAGCATTCACTGCAAACTGCCAACTGCAAATTTTCTTAATGGCATTACCGCACCTTATCAAGTACGTCTATACACACGGGACCGATGAAGTGATCCGCCGGGGAAAAAAAATCCACGCCATCGGGTTTGTTGAGCTGGTAGAATATGATGATCTTTTCGGTTCGGCTATCATCCGTGTAAAAGATGATATCTATACCACATTTTATAAAGTTTATATTCAGAAAATAAAAGATCCGAAATCCATTTCACTTCGTTGCGGCTGCCCGTATAACCTCGGAGATATTTGCAGGCATGAAGCGGCAGCATTATTTTTTTTGCAGGAGCTGATTGACAAAGGACAACTGCGTACTGATGATGTGCAATACGATCAGCGGCATACCGTAGCGAAGATGAAATCCATTGACCTGAAATTACTTCGGATGCTTTCTTCACACGATGTGTTTTCCGAAGCAGAAATGTTTTTGCGGACACAAAAAGCAAAAATTGAATTTGCCGAAAATGAAACTGTAAAAGCCTCTGTATCCATTCATGGAAAAAATTATAAAGTCATCATCCGGAAAAATGAAGAAAGAAATTTTGATACCAGTTGTGATTATGAAGACAAAGAACATCCGCTTTGTTTGCCCAAAGTAATTGTGTTCTTGCAATTGCTGAATGCCTATGGAGCCGGTTATTTCGACAGTATTCGGAACTGGGATAAAGAAAAAAATAAATTACTCGAAGTGTATGGATATTCATTGAATGATGATCTGAAAGGAAAATTTGAATTTGTTTATAAAGAAGGAAAACCTTTTTTGCGGGTATTGGATAGCTCTATTAAACGGGTTATAATAGCGCCGCAACCCCTGCGCCCGGTTATTGTAATGCACCAACCAGAAGCGGCAGAGCCAGAGGTGCAGCAGGAAGAAGTAAAAACATCTGAACGGGTAGGGATCGTTATTAATTTTAATAAAAGAACTTATCCCTATTTCAGTGTTGATGCAATCCTCGGAGAAACTAATGAAAGAGCAAATGGATTTGACGGCAAAGTGGAAAAGCTGGATTTGAGCCGCTATGTAAACACGGATAATCTGTGCGAGGAAGATAAACAAATTATAAATACACTCCGGAAATTGCAGGAAGGGGAGATCAATAAATACATCAGCCGCAATTCTCCTTTTTCTGGGTTTTGGGAAAATATCATTCACCAGGATACAGATGACCTGCCCGATGAAACCAAAGAGCTGATGGCGGAATATCTTTTACCAAAGTTAAAAAAATTATTCAGTGTATCCGCACAAAGCCCTCTTGTGTTTTTATTACCTGGTAAAAAAACATTCAAAACGGTTAACCTGGAAACTCTCCAGGTAATGATGGAAGAAGCAACTCCAAATTTTTTTATCAAAAAAAATTCACACTATTCGGTCTTGTGCCGGGTAAAAGCAGGCGGAATGGAATATGATCTTGGAAGCAATGAAAGTGCCGGCCCTCTTTTTTTCCTGTATAATCACCAGATTCATTTGTGGAAAAGCAATGATGTCATTCATCTTGTAGAAAAATTTTTGCCGGATGGAACCATGACCATCCCGCAGGAAGAATGGGTGACAACATTATACCAGTTCATTGTGCCTTTGTCCAAAGAATATAAAGTGGATTTTGACCGGCCCCTGATCCGTGAAGTAAAAGACGGTGATCCTGAAGTAAAATTGTTTTTGACGGAGAAAGGGGATTATCTCGTTTTTCAGCCTTCCTTTTCTTATAAAGGGTACGAAACAAAATCAAGGGACCGGGATGCCATTGTAGTACCATCGGAAGAAGGAGTCATCATCGTTCACCGGAACCGTGAAAAAGAAAATACTTTTATCCGGAAATTAGAAGCGTTACATTCCAATTTTATACATAACGAAGACAACGGGTCGCTGGCATTGCGGGGAACAGATGTATTGAAAAATAACTGGTTCTTTTTGTTTGTGGATGCCATGAAAGAAATGAAAATTCCGGTATTTGGATTTGAAGCATTGAAAAATTTCAGGTTCAATACTGCCAAGCCGCAAACAAGAATTTTTATCAGCAGCAACACAGATTGGTTTGATGCCAAAGTGGATATAGTTTTTGGAGATCAGAAAATAACCGTAGCTGATGTGAAAAAGGCATTGGCGAATAAACAGCAGTTTGTTCAGTTGAATGATGGTACATTGGGAATTTTACCTGAGGAATGGATAAAAAAATATTCTTTGCTTTTCCGGGTTGGAGAAGGAAAAACAAATTCACTGAAACTATCCCGCTTTCACCTCAGCGTGGTAGACGAACTATATGAAGCCCGAGATGAAAATGAGTTGACGGTACAGTTGGAAGAAAAATACAACCGCCTCCGGGACTTTAATAAGATCAATGAAGTGCAACCCCCGGAACATTTGCATCCTATTTTACGCCCATACCAGGTTGCCGGTTATCAATGGTTAAATTACCTGAGTGAAATTGGCTGGGGTGGAATATTGGCAGATGATATGGGATTGGGGAAAACCGTGCAGGCATTATCTTTTATTGAACATTTCAAATCACAGAATGGACAAGTGAAGGCTTTGGTGATTTGCCCCACTACACTTATTTATAATTGGGAAAATGAGATTAAAAAATTCACACCGGAATTAACGTACCGCATACATCATGGCGGTGCAAGAATTAGAACGAAAGAAGAATTTCTTGGTTATGATATTACCATTACGACCTATGGCACATTGCGCAGCGATATAAAAATGATGACAGGAGTAGAATTTGATTATGTAATATTAGACGAATCGCAGGCCATAAAAAACCCGTCGAGCAAAGTAACCAGAGCGGCTGGTTTGCTGAATGCAAAACATCGCCTCTGCATGAGTGGTACACCGCTGCAGAATAACACGTTCGACATTTATGCTCAAATGAATTTTTTGAATCCGGGTATGCTGGGTACCATGGAATTTTTCCGCCAGGAATTTTCTATGCCCATAGATAAATTTGGTGAAGAAGACCGGAAAGAGCATTTGAAAAAAATTTTATATCCCTTTATTCTTCGTCGTACAAAAGAGCAGGTGGCAAGAGACCTTCCCGAAAAACAGGAGATGATTCTTTTTTGCGAAATGGAAGATGAGCAACGGCAAATTTATGATGCGTACCGGAATGATTTCAGAGACAAGATCATGGGTACAATACAGGAACAAGGCATTCAGCGTTCACAGCTTACCATTTTGCAGGGATTGATGAAGCTGCGCCAGATTTGCGACTCACCGGCGATATTAAATGAACAGGAAAAATTTGAAAATCATTCTATCAAACTTGATGAACTGGCCAGGGAGATTACAGAGAATATCAGCAATCACAAAGCGCTGATCTTTTCCCAGTTTCTCGGCATGCTGGCATTGATTAAAGACAAACTGAATGAATTAGGTGTGAAGTATGAATATTTTGACGGCAGCACTTCAGCGCCGGATAGAGAAACAGCTATTCAAAGTTTTCAAAACGATGAAAGTGTTCGTGTTTTTTTAATTTCTTTAAAAGCCGGCGGGGTAGGTCTGAATCTGACAGCAGCCGATTATGTTTACATTGTTGATCCCTGGTGGAATCCGGCCGTAGAACAACAGGCTATTGACAGAACACATCGTATCGGTCAAACCAAAAACATTTTTGCATACCGGATGATCTGTAAAGACACTATTGAAGATAAAATCCTGAAGCTGCAGGAAAAGAAACGGGCACTGGCCAAAGAACTGATTGCCGACGATGCTTCTTTTGTAAAAAGCCTTAGCAAAGAAGATGTGGAGTATTTATTTAGTTAAATACCTATTCTAAAAATTTCTTTGGAGCAGTTAATCTCATAATTTATTTTCGCTACTTGATAATAATTTCCATGGATTTAATTCTTGTCCACAGGCCGGCATTGGTACAAAGACTATAAAAATTTTCTGAAGGAACCTCTGCTAAAGGCCTTACAACATTATCTTGTTTTATTTCAATTATAAATTTCCTTTGAATATACCTGTAATCGTCTTTATCGGTTATCATACAATTATGTTCTGCCTGGTTCAGTACTACAGCAAAATGGCCGGGATTCATGAACTCAGAACCGGCAGAAAGCCTGACAGCCCAATTTTTCCTGGCGCCTTCATATTTATTTAAAAGTCCTTCCTGTAAATTTTTAAATGGTAAAATCAATATGCCTTTAGCAAAACTGCATGAATCCGGTTTGGGATTATCAACTTCAGCAAGAAATAATGAATCCCTCATGGATGTTACGGGGTCCCCTTTACTGTCTGTCAATTTTACGACCAGCATGGTAGAACCATCAAAAGGGCAATGCTGGGCAAAACCAGTCGCAGAAAATACAGCAATAAAGAAAAACAGGAAAACCCTTTTCATGCCATTTCGGTTCAAATAAAATTAAGCAATAAAATAAACCGGTTGAATGATTTTGTTCCCGGATTGTATTTTGAAAAATGTTATCATCAACAGGCAGGAAAAATGGGGAATAAAAATGTCTGCCAGCCGGCAGACATTTATAATGAACGGGTCAGTAAGGAAAGTTTTATTTTCTTTTGGGAAAACCTCCTGCTACATGCGATGAACCGGAAATAAAAACCGCCAGCACAGATTTCAATAAACGAAAGACATTCAAAGAAGGTTTGTAGTACTGATGATAGATTTTCGCCTCTTCATGAGCATGTACGATATGTTTGCGTTTCATAATTACGAGATTACAAGTTTAGGTGTAACGGAAAACGGGAAAGTAAATTATACAAACCCTGCGTAATTTTCAAATTTTAATCCCTGTTGTAACGTTAAATTCTGATTTGAGAAACAAAATTCGTAAAAACACTTGTAGCGGTTACGATTAAAAACGATTTTCAGATTGATCATCATTCCCTGTTTTCTATAACCGAAAAGAGAAACACTATTATTAAACCTGATTCAGTATTAACCTTGATTAACATTAAACCAAACCAAATTAACCCGTAATAGAATAGCAGAAGAATATTTTCGTAGATGAAAAAAATAGCTATGAGAAATATTTCTATCCTGCTTTTTCTTTTAACCGGCTTTTCTTTTACATCCTTTGCTCAAAAAAACGGTACCATAAAAGGTATTGCATTCGATACGCTGGCAAAACAACCGCTTGCTTCTGCTACCATTACCGTTATGCAGAAAAAAGACTCTTCACTGGTTACTTTTACACTTACCGACAATAAAGGATATTTCGAATTAAAAGGCATTCCGAATGGTGAATACCGACTGTTGATTACTCATATCAATTATCATAACAGTAATACATATTTTACCATTGACGATAACAATAAAAATATTGACCTCGGAACCATCACTATGAATGATAAAAACAAAGTGTTGGATGAGGTTGTGATCAAAAATGAAGCACCGCCGGTAACAATCATAAATGATACGGTGCAATACAATGCAAATTCTTTTAAAACACCGCCCAATGCCAATGTGGAACAGTTGCTGAAAAAACTTCCGGGAGTGACGGTAAATAAAGATGGAACGATAAAAGCGCAGGGTGAAAAAGTGCAAAAAGTATTGGTAGATGGGAAAGAGTTTTTTGGAAACGACCCGAAAATAGCCACTAAAAACCTGCCTGCTGATGCAGTTGACAAAGTACAGGTGTATGATAAGCAAAGTGACCAGGCACAACTTACCGGTTTTGATGACGGCAATTATGAAAAAACAATCAATCTGAAACTGAAAGCAGATAAAAAGAAAGGCTCATTCGGAAAGATTTCTGCTGGCGGTGGTACTGATGGACGATATGAGGGGAAGTTCAATGTAAATTCTTTTAAAGGAGCCAGGCAAATGTCGGTGATCGGAATGGGTAATAATGATAACAGCGAAGGGTTCAGCTTTATGGATATTTTAAATTTCACCGGAGCGTTGAGTCAGCTAAAAGGCGGAGGTGGAAATATAAACATAAACATAGGACCTGACGACCCCGTTGCTTCATTATTAGGAAACAATAATAGTGCGGGTATCAAAACAATCTGGGGCGGCGGTGTGAATTACAATAATATCATTGGAAAGAAAATTGATTTGCAAAGCAATTATTTTTATAATCATTATGACCCCAATACAAAAAGTAATATCCTGAGACAATACCCCGACTCATCACTTTATTATCAACATTCATTTTCAGACAATCTGAATAACAACAACAGGTTTAACATGAATGTACTGTACCAGATAGATTCCAGCACTTCGCTGCGGATTATTCCTTCATTAACCCTCCAGCAAACTAAAAATAGTTCACAAAACGACTATCAGACTCTTTCTTCTGCTAATAGACTGGTGAATGAAGGCAAAGCAATGAATACTTCCAACACTGATGGATATAATTTTCAAAACACATTATTGTTTCGTAAAAAATTAAATAAAAAAGGCAGAACTTTTTCCCTGTCACTACAAACGAGTCTTAATAACAACAATGGAGATGGCAGCATTGAATCCATTACCGGTTTTTATAATCAGGATGGGTCCCTGAACCGAAAAGATACATTGAATCAGCGTTTCACCACGGAAGGAAGTCTTCGTGGCTATAATGCTAAGGCTACTTATACCGAGCCTTTGTTTAAAAGATCGTTGCTTGAATTCAGTGTAAGCAGAAGCGATAGCAAAAACACGGCTGATAAAATCACAAAAGATTACAATGGGCTGAACGGGAAATATGATCAACTCAACCCGGAGCTGAGTAATAATTATTCCAACTCCTATTCCTACAATACCGGCGGTCTCAGGATGCGTACTCAAAGAAGCAGGTTTAATTATATGCTTGGTGCTTACTGGCAACAAGCCGATCTGCAGGGAACGATTATCAGCGGGACCAAAGACTCAATGATTAAAAAAACATTTTATAATATATTACCCAATGCAAGGGTTCAATATAATTTCACAAAATTCAAAACACTTTCTATTAATTATGCCACAAGCACTAATCAACCGGCGATGTCTCAATTACAACCGGTACCCGATGTAAGTGATCCGTTGAATATTAAAATGGGTAACCCGGAGCTGAAACAGGAGTTTACCCACAGCATACAGGGAAACTTGATGCTGGTGAGTCCTTACCGAAACAGAAATTTGTTTTTATTTTTTACCATGAATAAAACGCAAAATAAAATTGTAAACTATGATTCGCTGGATCAATTCGGCGTTCGATACAGCAAGCCGGTGAATGTAAACAGCGTTTATAATTTTAATGGTGATCTGAACCTGGGTATGCCGGTACGGTTTCTGAAAGGTATGCTGAGCCTGGGTACATCTGCCGGATACAACAAAAACAAACAATTCATCAATAGCGGCAGGCAGGGTGGCGGATCGGCAGCGCCGGTACTTACCGGAGTCAACACATTTTCATTAGGGCCCAATCTCCGGTTAGACATTAATGCGTCTGATAAACTGAGTATCGCAATGTTGGGTCAATGGAATTATAATCATGCTAAGTATTCTGAATTTTCATCTCTTAATACTGCCTATCTCAGCCAGGAATATGAAGCGGATCTGGATTGGCAATTGCCCAAAAACTTTTTCTTCTCTACGGATTTTACATACAGCATCAACAACCAGCTTTCATCATCCTTCAACACTAATATCCCCATTTGGAATGCAAGCATCAGTAAAATGATGCTGAAATATAACCGGGGTGAATTGAAATTCCGGGTTTCCGATTTGCTGAACCGCAACACCGGTATCAGCCGAACCAGCAACCTGGGTTATATCGAAGATAGACAAGTGACCACGCTGCGCAGGTTTTTCATGATCAGCTTCATCTATAGTTTAAGTAAAACAGGATTGAATAATACCGGCGGGGGTGGAATGAAGGTAATTATGAAATAATGTAGTTAATCTTTTTGATCTGATAGCTTCGGGAAACATGTTATTTTGCTGTATAAAATATTGCATTAAGCGGAATAATATATTTCCGGGTTTTACAAGTTTCATGAAGCACAGATAACACCGAATCGCCGGGGAGATAAAAATCCGGAAATTAGATCCGAGTGCGGGAAAATTCTAAAATTAAAAAACCCGGTTCTTTCTGTGTTTAAAGTAATAAATCAAAATGGAAAATGTTTTTATTGAAAAGGAAGGTGACCGTTTTCTTCAATTTTTAGTAAGGTACAGATACGGGGAAGCTCATTCTATAATGAATTCACATCGCTTTAAAAACTATTTTCATTTTTTTATAATCCGGGTACATTATTTTGTTTAGTTCCATACAAATTAAAGAAGGCTCCGTTTCGCCAACTTTATTGGTGTTCATGAGAGGAACATATTTGATTATAATAGTATTGCCGTTGAATTCAGCAGAGCATTTATCTGCCGTAACCCACCGGTCTCCCCCACCGACTACAAATATATACTGAGCCATGGTTTGGTAAAGAACATCTGGATCTCTTTTATTGAGTAAAGTATTGTCGAAATGCAACCGGGAATTTACCGCTTCTTCTTTACTCTCAATCCATTTATTTGCATCCTGAAGATTATCCCAGTCAACAGGCCCGAATTGACATGCATAAAACTGTATTCCTTCTTTCATAGGTTTTTGTTGAGAATAGCAGGATCCAGCCCACGGGGCCGTTACCACTATGAAAATAAATGTATTGACCAGACCGGTTTTCAATTAAATGACTTTATTATTGTAAAATGGTTCGGGGGTGTTTTTGTTGTATAAACAGGTAGATCGGAATCTTTAATGAGTTTACTCTGTTGCAGGTGTTCAATCCGAGATAAACTTTCATTATGATAACTTCACGCCAAAAACCAAACTATAGTTTAGCCAATATAATGCGTAAGAAATCTTCCTTTTCAAGGCGTTTCATAATTCAAGAAATTTACAAATGCTGTCCAGGGTTTATAACCCAGGTCTTTCCATTTCAAAGAAATTCTATTTGTAATAAACCGACTACCTTTTCCAAAGAAAAATACCTGGAGAATTGCAGAAAAAATATTCCTCTGTTTTTTAAACCAATACGCTTTTCTCATTAATTTATTTATATCAGGTTAGGATTTATTATTTCCCGGCAATACTTCCTGCCAGGTCTTGTGTCACATCCGGAGATGTTGCTGGGAAGGAAAATGGCTAAACAACCCCCTTAGCCCTTATAAATATTTTCATTATGCCATTTTATAAAAGTAATTCCAGGTTTATCTTGTATCCGATTAGGCAAGTTGAATAGATTACTGCCGTGAAACTTATAATATTCTCTACCATTCTCAAACTCTTCTTTAATTCGTTTACTTATTTCCACTTTTAAATCAGATGTGATCGTAAGATAGCCGGTATCAAAAAGTTTATGTAAATCAGAGCGCAGTAACAACGCATTTGAAATAATGTGAGATCCCGATTCTGCATAAGGTTTAATATGAGCTGCTTCTAAAACCGGCAACGTTTTTTCACCAGAAATGGAACACTTTCTATTGTAAGCATCGGTAACCAAAATTCTAAAAGCACTTTGGCCTAATCTAACTTTATTCAATACCAATTTGCCATACATTGGCGACTCTGTATCTTCCAATAATAATTGACTCTTTACTTCATCTTCATTTTGATATAAATACTTTTGAAGCAGTCGTTCAATTTTGGTCCAAAGCTCATTGCCAATAGTTGTATCTGTTGAATAAGATTTACCCTGAACAATACTTTTACTCCAATCATAAGGAGCCGGAATCCAATCTTCCTTTTTAAAAAATATAGGATTGGTTAAAACAATACAGCCAATTTGAGGATTTGTATCTGACCGATCACGCCTTAGTGGCAAAATAATGTTTTTTAATTCTTGCAAAGAGTTACAACCATTGCCGTTGTTAAAAACCTCCCATGCGAATGAAATAGGTAAAAAAGTATGACTTGAAAAGAATCCAATCCCTCCTATAGCATTTATTGGGGATTTTAATTTGAAAAGAAATGGAGCACCAGGCTGAAGAAGCTTAAAATTTGTATTACCTCCCGGTTGCCAGAAATTTACATCTTCACGATTTTGATCAGCTAAAAAGGTAAACCAATTATTATCAGTAACACCTAAATAAAATGTCATAATGGCTAAAATATGAAAAAAGTAATTCAGGGAAATATATTAGTTAAAATTCAAAGTATTCTTTAATTTGTATTGATAAAAAACTAATCCAATTTTCAAGATTGTTATTCTTATTTCCCCACAATACTTCCTGCCAGGCTTGTGTGACCGCTGGGGGATTTGATCCGGGTTATCTATTATTCATTCATGCAATGCTCCTGCGGAGATGTTGCTGGGAAAAAAATTTGACATTGCTACCTATTAATAAACACACAACGTTAATTTCAAATCTATAAAATTTTCAAAAGCAATATGCACAAAAAAACCGCTGCAAAGCAGAGGCTTTTGATCATGGCAAAAAAGTAAATCAATTCCCAAAACGGATAACCCTTTGTCCGCCCTGGTTGTTCTTTTGCATTTCATCCATCATCTTGTTTCTTTCTTTATTAAACTCTTCGGTAGTGTATCGTTTTTTCCCGGATGGTTCTTTTATAGATTTTATATCTGCTTTATCAGAAATGCCGAGGGCTTTAAAAGTTTGCCTTCCATTGTTAATATCCATTTCTAAAATTAATCCAGGCAGTTGCCCCTGGTATTCTGCAGGGCCGGCTGAAACCGGAATATCTGTCGTAAACCAGGCTACAATATTGGATGTATCGGCCATTTCTTTTCGTTCCATTTTTCCGTTATCCATATTCATCATCGTTCTTTTTCCGTAGCGGGTGGCAACCGCTTTACGACAGATAAGATTCAGAATATTTTTTGTTTCATCGCTAAGTTTCCATTGCAATTTTTGAATACTGTCTTCTACAATAAATCTTTTATCAAATAAATCTTTTTTTTCCACTTTTTTTTCTGTGTCGAAATTGCAATACAATACATCATCGGATCCCGCTATCACCATCCTGATCTGCATTCCATTGCCGCCGGCATCGTTATCATCATCTGCATTATCCCGTGGCACCTGTTTCCATAAAGATTGGTTGTTGGCAAAGCTCAATTCAAATTTATCGGTCCTGGATTGGGGAATCATTCGTTCCATTTCATCGTTTCCTCCGGCTAAACGGATCTGTACTTGTGTTGTACGTTCGTAAATAACTGTACCTTCTTTTTGCTGTGCCCGTGCTAGTGAAACTGCAAATAATGCAATACCGACGGTTAAAAAAACTTTCATATTTTATGATTTTAGAACGAAAGTATCCTGTCAAAACTGCAATGCAGGTTAAACCACCTTTCATTAAGGTTAATAAAGGTTAATTATCAATAAAGTGCCGGAAACAAAAATCTACATTTGTAGTCTGAATAAATTGTATGAAACGACTTCACTGGTTAGCCACATTAATGACGATTACCATCCTCGGTATTGCCGGTTTCCAGGCTTTCTGGCTGAAGCAAAACTATGACCGGGAAAAAAAGAACCTGAAACTAAAATCAGAATTTGCATTTGTTTCCACAGTTCAAAACCTCCAGGCTTCCAAACTTAAACTGGGGAAAATATTTTCAGACAGTACGTTTCCAAGAAGACGGGTTTTCATAAATAACAACATGTCTGATTCGTTAGATTTTAATTTTGGGACAAAACGAAACATAGCTACAACCATTAAAATAATCCAGGATAAATTTAAAGATTCAATTATTAAAAAAATAGAGTCTGTAAAACTAAAACCCGGAGTTGCCGCTACGTTCAAGGGTACATTTTCTCATAAAAGAGATTCAATATCTCCTTCCGAAGAAATCTCAATGATAGGATCTGAAGGAATGGATGGGAAACTCATGCTTCGGTTTTTATCGGACGTAGATTCACTGCAGGATACCTTAAAAGTAAAAGAAATCAGTTCGGCTTATTCTGATGCATTGAAAAAACAAAAACTGCAGGTGCCATTTACGGTAATGCGGCTTGACACTGCAATGAATCAATTTATGGGACCCAGCTCCAATGAAGTGACGATTGGTTTTATGCATCCGGTTACTTATAAAATGGAATTAGGGAATACTATTCCTTATTTATTAAAGCAAATTATTTCTCCCTTACTCTTTTCGGTTTTCCTGGTTGGGGTTACTATTTTATCTTTTCTATTATTATACCGGAGCCTACTTCGACAAAAAAAGTTAGCGGAATTGAAAAATGAATTTATCAGCAACATCACCCATGAATTGAAAACGCCGATTGCTACAGTAGGCGTTGCTATTGAAGCGCTGAAAAATTTTAATGCTATCGAAGATCCGCAGCGTACAAAGGAATATCTTGATATATCTTCTAATGAACTGCAACGACTGAGTTTGCTGGTAGATAAAGTTCTCAAACTTTCCATGTTTGAGAAAAAAGAGATCGAGCTCAAATTGGAAATGCTGAACCTGAAAGATGTTGTTGATGAAGTGGTGTCTTCAATGCGCTTACAGATCGAAAAGTATCATGCAAAAGTTTCTGTTACCCACGAGGGAGATCTGCACCTGTACGCAGACCGCCTTCATTTACTGAGTGTGGTTTTCAATCTTTTGGATAATGCACTTAAATATAGTAAAAGCAATCCGTCTATACAGGTTGATTTGAAAGGAAAAGACAACGATGTTGAAATGTCTGTAACCGATAATGGAATTGGTATTGCTGCTGAATACAGAGATAAATTATTTGAAAAATTTTTCCGGGTGCCCACCGGCGATACACATAATGCAAAAGGGTATGGCCTGGGATTAAGTTATGTTGCACATGTGATACAAAAACACAGAGGAACCATCACCGTAGAAAGCCAACCCGGTATCGGAAGTAAATTTATTATTACATTGCCTAAGCAACAGTCCTAAATATATATGCCACGGGTAAAATAGCCGGATAAAAAATCATGAGCAAGACAAAAGTTTTTTACGTAGAAGATGAATTGTTTCTTGGCAAGATTGTAAAAGAAAGCCTGGAAAGCCGCGGTTTTGAAGTCATTATGGAAAGTGATGGCGCCAAAGCAACAGCATTATTCAAAAAATCTCAACCCGATATTTGTGTACTTGACGTAATGCTTCCTAATAAAGATGGTTTTACCATTGCAGATGAAATAAGAGAACTAAATGAAGAGGTTCCCATTATTTTTCTCACTGCAAAAACACAAACCGAGGATGTAGTAAAAGGATTCAACATGGGAGGAAATGATTATATCCGAAAACCTTTCAGCATGGAAGAATTAATTGTGCGCATTCAGAATTTATTACGTAATAAATCAGAGTCACCACAAAAGATAAGCGGCGATAAAGTGGCGATGGGAAAATACAGCTTCCAGGTGAACCGGCAGATTCTGGGCCATGGGAGCGAAGAAAGGAAACTGTCTTACCGGGAAAGTGAACTGCTCAAACTTTTATACCTGAACCGGGATAAAGTCATTGACCGGAAAGACATCCTCAATCTTCTATGGGGAAATGATTCTTTTTTCAATTCAAGAAATCTTGATGTTTATATTACCAAACTCCGCAGTTATTTAAAAGAAGACCCCTCATTGGAAATTATTACCATCAAAGGTATCGGCTACCGGTTTGTAGTATCCTGAAATATTAGTTAATTACTTTTTTAAAAACCTGGTTGGAAAACGGTGGTGAGTCAGGAATTTTTACATCATTGAAAGAAAAGTTTACATCCCTATGGCAAGTATTGCAGGTATTCGTCAGTAAAACGAAACTGTTTTTAAATTGATTAATATTTTTATTTTGTATAGCCACATTCACACTGTCTAATGCCGGTTCGATCATCGGGATGGATTGAGATTCTCTGCGGTCTGTTTCAAACTTTTTGATATCGTCAATATTTTCCATGATCTCGTGAATTTCAAAATCGGCCAATTCCCAGTTTTCATTAATGCCGGCAAACCATAGCTTGGCATGATGTGACTGTATGCCCGACATAAATTCTCCAAAGCCGGGCACATAACTGTTTTTTACTTTTTGCTCCAGGCTATCCACCCGGGATTGCAATTTTTTTATTTCCGATGTTTGATTTCTGCAGGAAAAAAACAACATACAAGCCATCATGGAAACCAGGATCAGTTTCATAACAAATTTTTTTATTTAGCAGGAGGATATGAAGGTAATGTTTCTTCAAGGGATAAATTCTCTTTCTGTTTCTGATAACATTTGCACAACTATATTACTTTTGTCTGAAAAAAAAATTTGGCAACTATTAAAGCATATACCGCAGACAGGATTTTTACAGGGGATCATTGGTTGGATAAAAAATCAATCCTTTCTGAGAACGGAATCATTAAGGATGTGATTGAGGCAGATGCACTACCCAGGGGGATAGAAAATAAATTTTTTCAAAATTGCAGCATTGTTCCCGCATTCATTGACCTTCAGATTTATGGAGCTTACGGAAAATTGCTGGCTGTTTACCCACAAGCCGATTCTTTATTTGCATTGAATGAATATTGTAAAAAGGGAGGAGCGGCTTTTTGCCTTGCCGCAGTAGCGACTAACACCCGGGAGGTTTTTTTTAAATGTATTGATGCTGTAAAAGATTATTGGGAAAAGGATGGTGATGGAATCCTGGGATTGCACCTCGAAGGCCCCTGGCTTAATCCTGAAAAAAGAGGAGCACATATAGAATCATTGATCCATACCCCTGCATTGAAGGAAGTAAAAGACTTGCTGGAATATGGAAAAGGAGTTATTAAAATGATAACGATTGCTCCTGAAGTTTGCAGCAAAGAAGTTATTGACCTGATTCTTTCTTATGAAATTATAATTACAGCAGGACACAGTAATGCCACATACACAGAAGCTATGCAGGGATTTGAAAATGGAATTACTGCGGTGACACATTTATATAATGCTATGAGTCCGCTTCAACATCGCCAACCCGGATTGGCAGGAGCGGCTATGGATCATCCCTCCGTAATGGCAAGCATTATTCCCGATGGGTATCACGTGGATTATGCTGCTATTCGTATTGCCAAAAAAGTAATGAGTGACCGGTTGTTTGTAATTACTGATGCCGTGACAGAAACCGATGAAGGCTACTATCAACATCAACTGGCAGGAGATAAATACGAGGCGTCCGGAATATTAAGCGGCTCTGCATTAACTATGGCAAAAGCGGTAGATAATCTTGTATCACATTGCAAAATAAATTTGTCAGAAACATTGCGCATGTGTAGCCTTTATCCTGCCCGGGTAATAAAAATGGATTCTGTTCTCGGGAAAATCGGGAAAAACTATCATACAAAGTTGACTGTCCTTGATAAGGACTTGAAGGTGGTTGATATAATTTTTTAGGAACATATTACAATTATTCTTACCTTTTCAAATCAATAACAATTGATTTAACCAACGATCAAAAAAACCAATTATGAGAAAGATTATTGCATTGGTTGCGATAGTTCTTGCTATCGCATCCCTCACTTATTTTGCTGCCTGCAACAATAATAAGAAAGAAGAGCCAAAGGCAAGTACTAATACAGATTCTATTCAAAAGGTAATTGCAAGAGGTGACTATTTGGCTAACCATGTAGCTGGGTGTATGGATTGCCACAGCAAAAGAGACTTCAGTAAATATTCAGGACCCGCTGTTCCGGGAACGGAAGGCCAGGGCGGTGAAGCTTTTTCTCATGACCTGCTAAATGCTATCCCCGGAGTAGTCTATGCAAGTAATATTACCCCTGATCCCGAAACAGGAATTGGAAGTTGGTCTGATGATGATATTTTAAAAGCACTTACCCAAGGCATCAATAAGAAAGGCGATACACTTTTCCCTATTATGCCATATGCCAACTTTAATCACTTGGCAAAATCAGATCTCTTGGGTATAATAGCTTATATCCGCACATTGAAGCCGATAAAAAATAAAGTGCCCGAAAGACACCTGATGATTCCCGTTAGTTTAGCCTATCCGGGACCTGCTTTACAAAAATCAGTGGACAGTAATATGGCACCACCGGAATCTGACCCTGTAAAATATGGGGCATACCTTGTTAACGCAGCAGATTGCGGAACCTGTCACACTCCATTTGTAAAAGGAGCACCAGATTTCAGCCGGATGTTTTCGGGGGGTAACAAGTTTACTCTTCCAACTTTTAAAGTCACATCTTCGAACATCAGCCCGGATACAACTACCGGAATTGGCAGCTGGACAGCGGAGCGCTTCATAAATAAATTTTCAATAGCCCGGGATGAAAAAGGATACAATTATAATCCCGGAAAAGAAAACACAATCATGCCGGTCAGGTTTTATTCAGGGATGACCGACAATGACCTTGCCGCAATTTATAGATACCTCAGAACCGTTCCACCCATAAAAAATAAAGTGGAAAAATATCCCAAATAAATATTATCAGAATTAATTTTAAAGAGCGGTTGAAATGCCGCTCTTTAATTTTTATTTGGTTTCATAAGTGAATACACGATTGTGTCCAGATAGGTTCCATTGAAAAAAACATTTTCCCTGAAATAACCCTCTCTGATAAAATGGCTTTTTTCTAAAATATTAATGGAAGGTTGATTGCCGGAGATTACTACACCCTCTATTGAATGAAAATGTATAGTATTAAACACAAAGTCAAGAACTTTAATTAATGCTTCCCGCATATATCCTTTTTTCTGAAAATCCGGGAGCAGTTCAAATCCAACTTCTGCCCTTTCATTTTCCCATGAAATATTCCAGAGGCAAATTGTCCCGATAAATTTTTTGTCTTTTTTTAAACATATAGCCCAATAAACTGACTCATTATTTTCTATGGCGACATTGATTTTTTGAATAAAAGCACGGGCTTCTTCCATTGTTTTACACAAATGCCGTGTCAGGTATTTTGATACGATTTTGTCGGAACGAAGTTGAAATATTTCACACTCATCCTTTATTTCTAACCGGCGCAATAACAAACGATCTGTTTGCAATTCGGGGAAAGGAAGGAATTTAAAAGATTTCATAAAGGATTAATTGGATTCCGCTAATTTCTTTATCTGTATGAGAATAGGATTCCACCCTTCGCCATTGTTGTAGGAATCTTTATATCTTTTTTCTCCTTCTGCTACAAGGGAATAATCGCCCTGAGTTACTGTAAGTAATGTTTCGTCACCTTCCTGCGAAAGGCTGTAGGTAACGGTAAGATAGTTTTCAGGAATATCGGGTATAGCAGGATTGTTAGGATCAATAACAGTATAGGCTAAATATTTTTCAGGCACAATAGCAATAACAATACCTTTTACAAAGATCATTTCTTTTCCCTCCCAGGTTCCTTTCCATAACAAAGAGCTACCGGGCTTCCAGTCGGAAACAGTTTCACAGCCGAACATATATTTTTTTGTTTGTTCGGGGTTTATCAATGCATCCCAGACTTTTGAAATTGGCGCATTGATGCGGATTGTATTTTTTATGATGAGTTCGTTGCTCATAACTGTAATAAAATATTAATCAATAATCAATCACCTGCTCTTCAATTATCTGGGGTAATATTCTCCATTCATATTGTTGATTGCGAAGCTGCGGTTCGAACCCGGCTTCACGAATTGCATCCTGGATAGATTTATATGTAAAGCGGTGTGGTGCCCCGGCAGCGCTGACTACATTTTCTTCCAGCATAATGCTTCCGAAATCATTAGCACCACCGTGCAAACATAACTGAGCTGTTTGTTTTCCCACGGTCAGCCAACTTGCCTGTATGTTTTTTATATTCGGTAACATAATACGGCTTAACGCAATCATGCGTATATATTCTTCCGGAGTAGTTAAATTGTGTACGCCACGGATTTTTGCCAATAAAGTATCAACATCCTGGAATGTCCAGGGAATAAAAGCTAAAAACCCTTTGGCATCTGCCGGCTTTTCTGATTGCACTTCACGGATTTTTATTAAATGCTCAAACCGTTCTTCAATGGTTTCCACATGGCCAAACATCATAGTGGCTGAAGTAGTGATGTACTGTTGATGTGCTTCCTTCATAATCGCCAGCCATTCATCTGCCCCACATTTTCCTTTTGAAATTAATCTTCTCACCCGGTCCACTAAAATTTCTGCACCGGCACCGGGTAATGAATCCATTCCTGCTTTTTTCAACTCGGTTAAAACTTCACGATGACTCATTTTTCCAAGCTTACAGATATGAGCCACTTCGGGAGGCCCCAAAGTATGAAGTTTAATTTCCGGGAATTCTTCTTTAATCTGGCGGAACGTTTTTGTATAAAAATCCAAACCTAATTCAGGATGGTGCCCGCCCTGTAATAATAACTGATCACCACCCCACCGGATCGTTTCCTGGATTTTTTTTCGGTAGGTCTGCATATCGGTGATGTATGCTTCCGGGTGACCCGGCACCCGGTAGAAATTGCAAAACTTGCAATTGGCAATACATACATTGGTGGTGTTTACATTCCGGTCTATCTGCCAGGTTACTTTCCCATGTGGTACTTGTTTTTTTCTAAGCTCATCCGCAATAAACATCAACTCTGTTAACGGAGCATGCTGATATA
Organism: Bacteroidota bacterium; assembly: GCA_018266555.1. Classification (GTDB taxonomy): domain Bacteria; phylum Bacteroidota; class Bacteroidia; order Chitinophagales; family Chitinophagaceae; genus UTBCD1. Next base: position 190,524 of record JAFEAF010000002.1, read on the forward strand.
AAAAAATGCCTTCTTCCTGAGTAAGAAATCGTAACGCAGAAGCTTTGTGGTACAAATCGTTTAACGTCATATACTTTAATGCTTCGCAAAGGTACGGGGAGGCCCGCTAAATTATGTTGACCGGTAAAACAACGGCCGGAAAATGAAGTAAATTTATATAAGCAGTTATTTCTACTGCAACATTATCATGATAAAGATTGTCATAAATAAATGTCTTGTACCGCCAAAACCAACTGTATGAGAAAGATTATTTTTTTCATGTTGCTTTTACCTGCTTTTCTTGCAACTTCAAAACTGTATGCACAGGAAGAGTTTATTGAACCTCCTTCCCGATTTATCACCAGCATTCCATTTGAACAACTTACCGGCGGAATTATTTTATTAAAAGCCCAACTGGATAATTTCCCTGATACATTGAGATTTATTCTTGATACCGGAAGCAGCGGTATTTCACTGGACTCCTCAACGGTTGAATATTTAAAGTTAAAGCCTGTTCCTACAGATCGCACGATTCGGGGAATTGCCGGAATCAAAAAGGTAAGCTTTCTCTATGACCATACACTGCATATTAACGGGCTTATGGCCGACAGCCTCAATTTTCATGTGAATGATTACGAAATTTTAACCCAGGTATATGGTGATCATATTGATGGCATTATCGGGTATTCATTGCTGAGCAGGTATATAGTAAAAGTGAATTATGATAGTTTGAAAATTGACTTTTTCAGCAGGGGGACTTTTAATTATCCGAAAGGAGGTTATTTATTCAAGCCATCGCTGAATACACTGCCCGTTACAAGCCTCAGGTTAAAAGATGAAAGATCTGCATATACAAGATTTCTTTTTGATATCGGAGCAGGTTTATGTATGATGCTAAACCGTGATTTTGTAGATGACAGCTCTTTAATTCAAAAAAGAAGAAAATTTTATTTAAAACAAGCAGAAGGTTTGGGGGGTAAGCTCGATATGGATCTGACCGTAATCAGGGAATTAAAAATCGGGCCCTATAAATTTAAAAAAGTACCGGTATTAATTTTCGATGATATTTATAATGTTACATCATATCCTTATCTCGGCGGGTTGATTGGCAATGATGTATTGCGGCGGTTTAATGTTATTCTGAATTATCCGAAACGGGATATTTATTTAACTCCTAACACACACTTCTTAGAGCCCTTTGATTATTCATATTCTGGTATTGAACTATATAAAATTGATAACACAATATTTGTTGGTGATGTGGCCAAAGGTTCACCTGCTGAGACAGCTGGAATAAAAGAAGGAGACATTGTTATGGCAATTAATACGGATTTCTCTCAAAGTCTTGCATCCTATAAGACGGCATTGCAGGCGACAAAAGAAAGAGTGAAGGTCATCATTAAAAGAAACAATGAGTTATTTTCTTTTGAGTTTAAAGTAAAAAGTATTTTATAATTTCTGTTTATTTAAACTTCCTTTCCATTCCGGCAAAAGATTTTTTGATACTTTTACAACCTTTAGCTATTAAAGCTTGTTAAAAATATCTATGATTCAATTTGAAAAATTTACATTAGCAAACGGCCTCCGGGTTATTGTGCATCAGGATACTTCTACTCCGATGGCCGTGATGGACATTATGTATGATGTGGGCGCCAGAGATGAAAACTCTGAACGTACCGGGTTTGCTCACTTATTCGAACACCTGATGTTTGGAGGATCTGTTCATATTCCCAATTTTGATGAACCACTGCAGATGGCAGGAGGTGAGAACAATGCTTATACCACTAATGATCTCACTAATTATCATATACAACTCCCGGCTGAAAACCTGGAAACAGCATTCTGGCTGGAAAGTGACCGGATGCTTTCTCTGGCCTTCGGTGAAAAAAGTTTGGATGTGCAGCGTAAAGTAGTGTGTGAAGAATTTAAGGAACATTACCTGACCAAACCGTATGGCGATGTGTGGCATAAACTGAGAGAACTTGCATATAAAGTGCATCCATATCGGTGGATGACTATCGGGAAAGAATTATCTCATGTGGAAAACGCAAACCTCGAAGATGTAAAAAATTTTTTCTTTAAATATTACAGGCCGGTCAATGCTGTCCTTGTGGTAGCGGGTAATGTGACTACGGAAAGAGTGAAAGTATTGGCAGAAAAATGGTTTGCTGAAATTCCATCCGGTGAAAAACATAAACGTAACCTTCCGCAGGAACCGGAACAGACGGAAGAGCGGAAACTGGAGGTAAAAGCAAAAGTTCCGCTGGATGCCATATATAAATGCTGGCATATTTATCCAAGAATGGATCGCCGCTATTATATTACAGATCTTATTTCAGATATTTTAAGTGGTGGAGGTTCCTCCCGTTTATACCAGTCTTTGGTTAAAGAAAAAAAGTTATTCAGCAATATTGAATGTTATCATTTCGGAAGCACAGATGGTGATGTGCTAACGATAGAAGGGAAATTGATAAAAGGGATAAAAATGGCAGATGCTGAAACTGCTATCGAGGAAGAATTGAATAAAATGAAGAATGAACGTGTAAAAGACCTGGAATTACAAAAAGTGAAAAATAAAGTTGAAAGCCTGATCGCATTCGAAGATATGAGCCTTATCAACCGGGCCAACAGCCTGGCTTATTATGAAATACTCGGTGATGCCTCCTGGATTAACTTTGAACTGGAAAAATATGGTTCTGTCTCTTCAGAAGATATTTTGCAGGAAAGCCGGAACATTTTTAAAAACTCCAACTGCAGTACCCTTTATTATTTATCAGAAAACTGATTATGTTACAAACGAAACTAAGAATGTTAGAAAGAAATCAACCGCCTCCGATAATTGATGCCGTTCAGTTTCATTTGCAGTTAAAACCCTGTCAGCGTTTTTCTTTAAAGAACGGCGTGGAAGTGTATACCATTGATGCCGGCGCCGAAGAGGTGATGATGGCAGAATGGGTTTTTTTTGCAGGCAATTGGTTTGAAGAACAAAACCTCGTGGCTGCTACTACTAATTTTTTATTGAAGAATGGCACGACTCACAAAAACGCATTCCAGATTAACGAACATTTTGATTATTTCGGATCTTATCTCAATCGCAGTTGTTATAATGAAACGGCTACAATTACTCTTCATTGTCTTACCAAACATATCAAAGAACTATTGCCTTTAGTACGGGAATTAATTACAGAATCTGTTTTACCTGAAGAAGAATTAACCATCTACCAGCAGAATATGAAGCAACGGCTGAAAGTGAATTTGCTAAAAAGCGATTTTGTTGCCGGTCGGTTTATTGATGCCTGCTTATATGGAAAAGATCATCCATACGGGAAATACAGTTCTGCAGAAGAATTCGATGCGTTGAAAAGGGAATCACTCTTGAATTTTTATAAAAAATACTACCAGCAGGGGAAATTCATGATGTTTGTAGCCGGCAAGCTTCCGCAAAACCTAGAAACGATATTGAACGAGCAATTTGGAGATCTTCCCAATCAATCGGTTTCAACACAAGATATTTCTGTACAACCATCTATTGAAAAAAAATTCAGATTATCCAATGACCCGAATGCTGTACAAGGTTCTATCCGCATTGCAAGACCTTTCCCAAACCGCCATCACCCTGATTTTTTAAAAGTCCAGGTACTGAATGTTTTATTTGGTGGTTTTTTTGGCTCCCGCCTGATGAGTAATATCCGGGAAGACAAAGGATATACGTATGGCATTTATAGTTTTCTTCTTAATCATATTCATCATTCCGGGTGGATGATTACCACCGAAGCGGGACGTGATGTTTGCGAAGCCACCATTCAGGAAGTATATAAAGAAATGAAAAAACTCAGAGAGGCTCCGCCCGAAAATGAAGAATTAAAATTAGTACGTAACTATATGATGGGAGGCATTCTCGGCGACCTGGACGGGCCGTTTCAGATTATTGCCCGATGGAAAAATATAATCCTGAACAATCTGGAGGAGAATTATTTTTATAATTCTATAAATACGATCAAGAATATAACTCCCGAAGAATTGCAGCAGCTTGCCATAAAATATCTTCAGCCTGAAGAATTTTTTGAACTGGTGGTCACATAAAATTTAAATCTATGCAAATCATTCTCCGGTTGCTGGTGACAGCCGCCATTGCCTTCATTCTGGCGCAGATGCTTCCCGGAGTTCATGTGGCTGATTATGGCACTGCTATTCTCTTTGCCATAGTGTTGGGATTTTTAAATATTTTTCTACGACCAATCCTGATCATTCTTACGTTGCCGCTCACTCTTTTGACATTCGGTTTGTTTTTATTTATTATTAATACCATCACCGTATTACTTGCCAGTGAGTGGGTAAAGGGCTTTGTGATAGATAGTTTCAGTTGGGGACTTTTATTCAGCCTGTTACTTACCGCCAGTACTTATTTATTATTTCGGGAAGAAGACCGGCAAAGAAATCAGAAATACTGACCAGGAATCTTTGTTACTTTTATTTGAATACAGGAAATTCGCATTATGTATTTTGACCGGAAAAATCTCTCTGATGATCAGCTAATTCTTTTTTATCGAAATATTCTCTGGCCGAGGATGATTGAAGAGAAAATGTTGTTACTCTTACGCCAGGGAAAAATCTCAAAATGGTTTAGCGGTATCGGCCAGGAAGCAATAGCTGTTGGCGCTACATTGGCGATGCAACAAGATGAATGGATCATGCCTCTGCATCGCAATCTCGGTGTATTCACTACCCGGCAAATGTCGTTGAGTAAATTAATTATGCAGTGGCAGGGGGCGCAGGAAGGATATAGTAAAGGAAGAGAAAGAAGTTTCCATTTTGGAAATGCAGAAGATCATATCTGCGGCATGATTTCTCACCTGGGTCCGCAGCTTGCTATTGCAGATGGAGTGGCATTGGCGTATAAGTTAAAAAGCGCTTCGTCGGGCTCAGCGTTAAAAGTTTCATTGGCATTTACAGGAGAAGGCGGAACCAGCGAAGGAGATTTTCATGAAGCATTAAACGTGGCAGCCGTTTGGGATCTGCCGGTTATTTTTTTAATTGAAAATAACGGATACGGTCTTAGCACACCTACGGATGAACAATATCGCTGCATCAGTTTGGTGGATAAAGCAAAAGGCTATGGCATGGAAGGAGTGCAGATTGACGGGAATAATATCCTGGCCGTGTATGATACGGTGAAAGGCGTTCGTGAATATTGCAGCCACAATCAGAAACCCTATTTGATTGAATGTATGACTTTTCGTATGCGGGGGCACGAAGAAGCAAGCGGCACCAAGTATGTTCCTAATAAATTATTTGAATTATGGGAGCTGAAAGACCCAATCAAAAATTATGAACAATGGCTGATTGAAAATAACGTGTTGAATGAAATAAAAGTAGCTGAGATCAGGAATGAGTTCAAAGAAAAAATTGAAAGTGAAATAGCGTTGGGATTTAATCACAAACCTATTGTTGCAGATACGGAAGAAGAACTGGAAGATGTGTATTGCCCACCCAAACCCTTCCGAAGGGAGAGCTTTGCACTCGCACAACCCCTGCTTATTGATAATGCTGCCATTAATAGTGATATTCGGCTATCAGGTTTGAGTATAGATAAATCCTCCCTTCGGGGGGTGGGGGGGCTGAGATTTATTGATGCTATCAAAGATGGATTGCATCAAAGCATGAAGGCACACCCCAACCTTATTCTCATGGGACAGGATATTGCAGAATATGGAGGAGCATTTAAAATCACCGAAGGGTTTGTTCTGGAATTTGGAAAAGAAAGAGTGAGAAATACTCCGATATGCGAAAGTGCCATTGTTGGTGCAGCATTGGGTTTGTCGCTGGAAGGGTTTAAGAGCATGGTAGAAATGCAGTTTGCCGATTTTGTTACGATGGCGTTTAACCAGATTGTAAATAATCTTGCGAAGATTCATTATCGCTGGAATCAAAGTGCGGATGTGGTGATTCGCATGCCTACGGGTGGTGGAGTGGGCGCCGGTCCTTTTCATTCACAAAGTAATGAAGCCTGGTTCACTCATGTTCCCGGATTGAAAATTGTTTATCCCTCTACTCCGATAGATGCAAAGGGGTTGCTGATTGCTGCCATCAACGATCCCAATCCCGTTTTATTTTTTGAGCATAAAGCATTGTATCGCTCTGTAAGCGGTGAAGTGCCTGAAGATTATTATGAAATTGAAATGGGTAAAGCAAGACATGTAAGAAAGGGAGATGAAGTTTCCATCATTACCTATGGCGCAGGAGTTCATTGGGCAGATGACTATGCTGCGGAACATCCCGAGATTTCGATTGATATTTTGGATTTAAGAACATTGGCTCCTCTGGATTATTTTTCTATTCGTGAAGCTGTGCAGCGAACCGGGCGAGTGTTGATCCTTCATGAAGATACACTGACCGGCGGCATTGGTGGTGAAATAGCCGCATGGATTGCTGAACATTGCTTTGAAATCCTGGATGCACCGGTATTACGATGTGCAAGCTTAGATACACCTGTTCCTTTTTCCATTGATCTGGAAAAAAATTTTTTAGCAAAAGCAAGATTGGATGAAATGATTCAGAAATTAACCAGCTTTTAAAATCAGTTTTCATTCCATACATTATTTTTCCTGTTGCTGTCCGGTAATTTATTATCCGGATCCACAATAACAGATAGAACAGGCCGGGTGGTTTGTAAATGTTGAGTATGTGTATTTCCCTGCAGCCATGTTTCAACTGGTAATGATAAATTCAAAGTCTCTCCGTTTTTGAAAACAACACGAAGAGTTAGCGGCAAAGCCATTTTTTGAAGATTCACTAATGTTACATCAATTCCATTCTTCGTATCGTTATTGGTATAAGATACTGACTGTATTGCAACATCGAATTGCCAGTTATTATAAAACCATTCTTTCCAAAACCATGATAAGTCTTCTCCCGATTCATTTTCCATGGTTCTGAAAAAATCATCAGGAGCAGGATGCTTGTATGCCCAATACTCAATATATTTTTTAAAGGCATAATCAAAACGGTCTTTTCCTAAAATTTCTTCCCGCAGCATCACCAGGCCGAAAGCAGGTTTGAAATATACCAACGGATGGCGGTATTTTTCTGTAAGCATATCAGCTCTCACCATCATGTTGGGAGCCGAAGAATCTTTCAATAACGGAATGATTTCATCCGCAGGATTTCCTTTTCCCGGCGCATATTCTCCATCCCTTTTGGGAGCATATTCACCATTATTAAATGCATCAGCGGCATATACATCAATAAATGTATTAAAGCCTTCGTCCATCCAGGCATAGCGTCTTTCATTACTACCCACAATCATGGGAAACCAGTTGTGCCCGATTTCATGTGCCGTCACCCAATACAATTCACCCGCCTTATCTCTCCATCCGTCAAATACAATTCCGGGATATTCCATTCCACCTGCTTGCCCGGCTTCATTCACGGCAACAGGATAGGGATATACAAACCATTTTTCAGAAAAAAATTCAATGGATTTTTTTAAATATTCTGTTGCTCTTCCCCAGGCATTTACTCCGGCGCTTTCCACCGGGTACACAGACATCGCCAATGCCTTTTTCCCATTCGGCAAATTCACTCTTGCCGCATCCCACATATATGCTTTGGATACTCCAAAAGCCACATCACGGGTATTGAACATTTTAAAATGCCAGCTTACCGGTTTAGTGTTCATTTTTTTTCCTGCTTCATTATTCACGTCATCTTCTGAACGAATCATAATGGTTTTATCACTTTCCCGGGCTTCGTTTAGTCTTGACATTTGTTTTGCATTCAATACTTCCTTTTCATTTTGCAATTCACCGCTGCCCGCAACAATCATTCCAGCAGGAACGGTAACTGTATAATCAAAATCACCATACTCACAATAAAATTCACCGCTGCCTAAAAAGGGTAATGCATCCCATCCATGCAGGTCATCATATACACATACCCGGGGATACCACTGTGCAACCTCATAAACTTTCCCGTTTTTTGTTGAATACACATCGGTTCTTCCACCGAATGTTCCCGGAATAGTGTAATGATATTTTATCTGAATTTTTAATTTTTCTTTTGACAATAACGGTTGTGGTAAACGCAGTTGCATTCTTGTATCATTAATAATATAGTCTGCCTTTATAGTTTTACCCTTATAAGTAATCGTGATATTATCAAAATGATAACCATCGGTACTTCCCTTATTTGTCCACTTGAGCCGGCGAGGTGAGGAAGTATAAAAATTAGAGCGGGCATCTTCCCGGTATGTATTCTGATCAAGCTCCAGCCAAAGAGATGACAACGGATCAGGACTATTATTTGAATACACTATTGTCTCTGATCCGCTGAGTATATTGGTAATGGTATCTATTTTGGCATGAAGTAAATAATCCGCCCTGTTCTGCCAGTACTTTGGACCGGGTGTGCCATTTGAGGAACGGAATTCATTCCCGTTTTTGGTATAAAAGTTTTGTGCAAACAATTCATGTGGATCGAAAACGGAAATGGCAGAGTTTGTTTGTGCCAAAGAAGAGCCAAACAGGAAGAAACTAATTACGAAAAGATATGTGTTTTTGAAGTGCATGAAAAAAAATTTGAATTTAAAATTGCCTTGCAAAGCAAATGAAATTAATACAGAATCGGAGGTTTGTGGCTAATCGTGTTTTAAAAAATATCGCCCCTCCGGGGCTTAACCTTGTTATTGGACAATTATTTCTACCCAAATTCCAGCCATACTGGCTTATATTAATGTCATACTTATTTCAAATTGAAAAGCATTAATACCGTAAAATAAGAATTAGCCGGTTTATTTGCGGTTTTCTTCTTAACTTTTCCCTGCTTACTACCCACTCAATATTTGAAGTTTTTATACCAACGACATATTTATTCAATTTTAAATTTACAATTATGTACATCGTAAGAGACATCTTCAACCTGAAGTATGGGCATTTTCGCCCCGTAAAAGCCATGATGGAAGAAGCAATGAAAATGGGAATGATGCCGCAAAAAAACAACCGGATTCTCAGCGATTTCACAGGGGGCGCTTACCGTGTTATTATGGAAACCAGTTTTGAATCATTATCCGACTTTGAAAAAGAATTAAGCCGGGATATGTCAAAACCGGAGTTCCAGGAATGGTATAAAAAATTTACCGAGCATGTAATCAGTGGCGAAAGAGAAATCCTGAAAGTGATTATGTGATCATTTAAATTTTAGGAGGCGGCGGTGGCGGCGGTGTTGATACAGGCACCGGCATCTTCGACTGAATAAGACTGAGTGCTCTTAAAGTTTCGCTGCTGTCATTTGAAAATGCTCCCATTTTATAAGAATCGAAATAATATTTTTGACCATTGGGAGCAGTGATAGAAAACCATTTCAACTTTCGCCAATCCGCTTCCTGTTGCACCCTGCATTCTGACAGATTAAATACCCAGGGTGTGGCACTTGTTTTACTTTTATAATAAACCGTTCTGCCAACGAGGTATAAAATTCCTACGGAGTCATATACCTTAAGAGATTTTTGGTAACGTTCGGGTGAGGCATAATAAAAAAGAGCAGAGTATTCCACACCGGGTTCTTTAAGGCTTGCCTTAAGGCTATTAAATTTCTGGCTTCTTGCAATCAGAACGATGATGATGCCAATGACGGCGCCGATGGCTCCAAAGAGGGCTCCTGTTAACATATTTGTTGATTTATTGATTTATAAACGAAATGAAAGAACATTGCATTTCCAAATCAAATCCCCCCCGATACCCGGATGCTTAATAAAGCCCTACTTTTTCTTTTACCGATTCAAAGATTTTTTTCGAGTCAAAACCTACCCCATTTTTAAAAACAATTTCCGTATTGCGAATATCGCTGATATTTTTTTCAGGATCGCCATTTATTAAAACCAGGTCTGCTCTTTTGCCCACATTGATAGTGCCGATTTCATTTTGTTTTCCAAGATATTCTGCTGCATTCAGGCTGCATATTTTAATAGCTTGTGTCAATGTAAAACCGGCTTCCATCAAAAGTTCGGGTACAATACGATCCGCATAACCGGGGATCACCCTGCCGGCGCCTGTGGGGTCAATACCTGCAAGCAACCGGCCACCCATATCTACAAATTGTTTTTCCCAAAACATTTCTTTTTTGAGCATTACGGTAGCTATGGAATCTTTATTTACATACTCAGAGTATTCCTTTTCAATTTTCTCTTTTATCTGTGAAACCAGCGCCTCCCCGCCGCCACCCGGAAAAATTTCATAACCGGTAGCCGGCAAAAAAACAGGAAGTGTAGAAGTGATGGCAACATTTTTTTTAATTAAATATTGCGCCAGCGATTTCATCTCTTCGCTGTTTTCGGGCAATTGAAGCATGGATATAAACTGCGCCCGGTTATTACATTGATCTTCTTTTTTGTCTTTTTCAAAATCACTACTTACATAAAAACCGTGTTCCAGGTTATCAATACCCAGGTCAGCAGCTTCACGAAAAGTAATGGAACAAAGATGCCCTGTAATTTTTATTCCTCTCTTATGCGCTGCATCTATAGCGGCTTTAGCATCTGCCCGGGTCAGGTCCATATATAATTTAAACGAAGAGCATCCCATATCTGCCCAATAGTTCACTTCTTTAGCAGCATCTTCGGGACTTTTTATATACAGCATTTCAGGAATGGGGATTCCCTCCCTTTCGATATAAGGTCCGGTTACATCTAAGTTGGGGCCGATCATTTTTCCGGAATTAATATCATTGCGAATGTTCAGATCCGTCTGTGGCTCTACGCTGCCGGTTGTCCGCATAGTGGTCACGCCACCGGCGAGATATAATTTCGGGAAAGAAGAAGGCATGGCTAATCCTAAATAATAAGGCGGTTGATATTCGCCATAAAATAAATGTTCATGCATCATGATCATTCCGGGGATAACCGTTTTGCCGGAACAGTCTATTGTTTTTGCATTCCCGGGAACAGGAATACTGTTTCCAACCTTTGCAATTTTTCCGTTAATGATAAGAATGGTTTGATCGGGCTTTGACGGGCCGCCGGTGCCGTCAATAATTTTTGCATGAAGTAATGCCAGCGTATCTGAGTTGACGCTGATGAATTGTTTTACAGCATCGCTAAATTGCTGTGCGTTGATCCGGATGCAGATACTGCACACAGAAAAAACAGCGATGATGAACCGGATATCTTTTTTCATGTCCGTTTTTTTATTAAAGATATTCTATCTACTGAAAGTAAGGAACAATTTGTTAACGTATCAATATCAGGTCAAGTTACTGATTTATTCATCTTTAAAATGCAATAAGAGCAAAACCAAAACTAAAAAGCCAAGCACTCTTTCGGCAGCAGCTAATCCGTTCCATGTCGCACTTTGCCACATGGCAAACCATTCGCCACCGATCACTTCAAAGCCCACGAACCAAACAAGAATACCAATGACAATGCCAGCCACCGCCCAATTTTTGGAGGCATGAAAAATAGTGCTATCTTTTTTCAGGCTTCTCAACATTTGCCAGCTTCCTTTGATACAGCAAAATGCCATGAATGCTTCCAGCAGAATAATAAAAATGTACCCGGCATGAAAAAGAAATGGATTGTTGATGCTTCTGTAGTGCAAATGGCTGTCCGGAAATGTGGTATCCATTTTCAGCACATGTTCAACAAATAAATAATTGGAATAATAATCCGTGGTATTTCCAATAACCACTAACAAAGTAAACAAACCGATTGCTGCAACAGAAATAGTTTTTGCCAGTCGAAATAAAAAAGAAGTGGAGTACATATATAGAAATTTATTTCAGTGTTGTTTCCAAAAAATATTCTTTGAATTTCTTTTGCTCTACTTTAGGATGGTGATGGACTTCCATAATTAATGATTTGAATACCGTTTATCTAAATATTTTAAAAGATCAACCATGCTTTTCCTGTAAAACTGTTCATACATTATGAGTGTTACTAAAGTTCCGTTTGCATTTCCGATTTTATTATATAATTGAACTATCTCGTCTTTGTTGTATTGAGTAAAAACCCGGTAATTCGTTCTGAATTTAAATAAGGTCGTATCTGTAAAATTAGTAGCGGGTTGCGGCAACCGCATTATTTTCTGCGCCTGGTGAGCAGCATCCCAATAGGTACTTAACCAAAAATCATTATTGAATTTTAATCTATTGTTATAAACTCTGCTGATGGAATCAATCGTTGCTTTACTTCTGAAAACACTGAAGCCACCTGACTTTAATTGACTAATGGTATTATCATTTTGTTCAAAAATGGGGATTAGGGAATAGAATGGAAAGAAATGATACAAAAAACTGTCCTGTTTGTTTATTTCTGTTAAAAATTCTATTGGCATGTTTAAAGCACTGTCAAGGTGCCGATGCCATAAATTTTGAAACAAAACCATTGAATCAAGTTGAATGATATCATTGCTAAGGTCTAAACGCAGGTTCTGGATATAATGGTTCTCTTTTTCTTTATTGACAAAAGATTCTCTGACATTTTCTGCAACGAAACCCATTGTTACAGCAAGGAATATCATTAAGAATTCCAGAAAATATTCTTTGAATTTTTTCCCTGCCTTTCCGGCAGGCAGGTTCTCTATATGTGGATGATGATGTACTTCCATACTTTATTCTTTTGAATGATGGATGTTAAATTTAGGTATCTGTTATACAACATTATTTCTAATTAATGTGATATTGATCTCTGAACAATCTCAATAGTTGAATATCCCCATTTAATATATCTCTATAAAAACTCAGCAGGTCTTTTGTTTTAAAATCAATCTGATCCAGCTTAGTTAGAAAGTTTTTAAACATTGCTTTGTCATAGGTCTTGAATTGTACCGAATTGGGAATATCGCTGTCATTAAGAAAATAATTATTGATGGCCAGCCTGTCCAATAACTTTCGGATATCCTGCCTGTTTACTAAAGAAACAAAACTGGTATCAATAGAATGCCGTAATCCCGATAAGAATTCACTATACATAATAAAGTTATTCAGGTTGGCATTGTAATTCAACATCTCTGTTTTTACCTGTTCATTTTTTATCAAATTAAAAGTAAAAGGATCCTTCAGCGTGGATTGTGCAATGGCGGGAGGTGTATAAAGTTCCCAATAAGTCGAATTGAACAAAGATTTGCAGATTTTTCTCTCATTTCCTTTCAGGGGCAACGAATCTATTTCATTGTGAGAAGAATCTATCCAGGAATGGAAGGTGGGAATATAGTCATCAATCAAATGATGTAAACGTATTGTATCCTTTTCAAGATCTTTTTTTAATGCAAGGATAATTTGCTTTTCCTTTTTTTTATCCGCAATATGCTCCCGCAAGCTCTCTGCAAAAAAACCCAAAGTAACGGCAAGAAAAATCATAATGAATTCAAGAAGATATTCCTTGAAAGACTTTTTAGCAACATGCGGATGATGGTGTACTTCCATTTTTAAAGTTCAAATTTTAGTGATTAGAATTATTAATTAAATATTGATTCATGATGAAGTTACTCTTAATTGATTTTACTTCAGGCCATATTCTTGCTTTATCAGCTTTATTAAATTCGTTGCCATCTCTTTGGCGGCTTTCATGTTTATGATGTAATTGTTTAAAACAAACTGGGAACTGTGGCAACGGTTAGCATATTCTGCCAGTAATTTGGGATCGTCGTTGATGAGCTTTGCTTCCGGTAAGACGAAAAAATCAGATTGTAAAGGATCCTGTATATTACTAGACTGTATATATTTATTATTAAAGAGTCTTACTCCTATATCCCCGGCTTTACTTTTCACCATTTCTAATCGGGCTCTGATATCATCTGCCACTTTAATAATGCTCCAATAATTCCTGATCGAATCTACTACCTGCTTATTTCTTATTAACCGCATGGTACCTGAGTTTTTTAGTTGCGAAGAAGTTCTGTCTTCAAAATCAATACTTACCACCCGTCCGGCCTGTAAGGTTAGCTGGTATAGCTTTACAATACTGTCTTTATGTAAAGGTTCATTATTGAGGAATAAAACCAATCTTTCCGTGCGTTCACTTATTCCCTGGCTAAATGGAATTTCGTCATTTAAATTCATTGTATCTGTTTGCAGATCTTCTACCAGCGAATGCATGTATTCCTTTTCCTGCCGGCGCTCCACTAAATGTTCTCTGAAGTTCTCTGCTAAAAACCCGCAGAACACAGCCAGGAATAACATAAGAAACTCCCAGAAATATTGTTTCCAACTTTTTTTGCCATGATTATGGGGGTGTGTATGTACTTCCATGTGGTTTATTGTTTTGGGTCTATGCTTATTCATTCACTGTTCCCTATTCACCATTCACTTACTGTAATAACTACTCTCCCGGGTGGTACTCTCTTTCCACATGCTTCATCACATCTTCTTTATAAAACAACACATCTTTGAATTGTCCCTTGGTGTACATCAATGCCTGGTCACCGAAATGTTTGGAATGAGGATCTCCGCTTTCCCCGCCTGTCAATAAAGATTTTGCTTTTATTCTTTTACCAAATTCCACTGCGCAGATAAAACTGTTGCCATGATAGCCATATCTTTTCTTAGTGCCATGAAAGCTGCTGCTGGCAAAAGAAGGAATCATTCCCCATTGCGAAGAAGCAAACCCATCAGGCAAACTCGGCTGGTTGTCATCGAATGTTTCGTTGATATTTCCCGTTAATCGTTGATATCGGTTGATCTCACCCCATGGCGTTTGCCAGTTTCCAAACTTAGCTTGTAATTCATTAATAGTTGCCAGGAACGGCGTTATCAATTCGTCAGGAGTGGCGGTGGCGGCGAATAAACTTGTTTTGTCCACGAAGTCTGCCATTTCTTTGTTTTCCACTTTTATTTTATAAATGGAGGTTAGTATTTTTTCTCCCCATGTTATTGCAAGGGTTGTTGCAATGGAGTTTTCGCCGCAGCGATAATCCCATTTTTTTAAAATATCAATTGGCTCTTTTAGGGATGTATGTGTTATATCGTTGGGGTTACCGCTATTTTCAAAAGTATGTATCAGCGCAGGGATTAATTTTTCAAATGCTGCAAGATAATTGTCATATCCTTTTGTAATCACTTTGTCAATAGTATATTGTTTTTCACCAGGTAAAATTCTTACGGCATTCACCCCCCGAAAATTTTCTCCATCCGGCGCCATGTATGAAGGATAATTTTCTTTTTTCGGACTGTTATCGCCTGCACAGGTAAAAGGCGTGGAATTACAATTCTGCAACCAACCATTCAGCGGATTAACACTATGAACAATTTGTTCTATACTGTGGTATCCTTTCCATTCTGTGGCTGAAGTGGTTCCATCCACCGGATTGTTCCAGTCATATTTAGTATCACGAATGGGGATCCTGTCACCATGCCAGTAGGCTATATTTCCTTTATCATCCGCATATACGGTGTTGTTAGATATATTTCCTTTCAACTCCAGTGTTTTTTTAAAATCAGCAAGGCTTTTTGCTTTAGTACGTTGCCAGCATTGTATCAACCCGTTCAAAATACGATTGTCGGCTTTTACACTCAGGTATTGGCCCTTTCTTTTCGCCATCACAGGACCATTGTTTGTAAAAAGAGCGGTGAATGTTTTTGATTCAACTGCATCTCCGTCTTTATATTTTATTACAATTCTTTTTTCTTTTACCGGTACTTGTTTTCCATTGTATTCATAAGTCCACCCGGTATTTGTTTTGGTGAGTTTTTCAATATAAGCGTCCCCGGCATCTACAGCGCTGCTGGTATGCATCCATCCGCAATGTTCATTGAAACCCTGGTACACAAAAAACTGTCCCCAGGTTACAGCGCCATAAGCATTCAGGCCCTGGTTACTTACGATATGTACTTCAGGACGGAAATAAAAAGTGACATGCGGATTGATATATAATATGGCATTGTGCGATTCCGTAACAGAGGGAGCAAAAGCAAAACCATTGGACCCGGTAAGTTTTTCTTCGTTGTACATTTCATTATTCCCGTTTTCATTTTTAGAAACAGGAGCACCAGCACCGGAATAAAAATTTCTCAATTCATTGACAGAGACACCGGCAGTGTTAATGGCGCCAATGCTTCCATCTGTCCAGAGCATGGGATACCAGGGTTGAAAACGATTCAGTAATGCGGGGTGAGCATCAGGATGTTTGTATAAATAATAATTCATGCCGTCGGCAAAAGCATTGCAGAGTTTTTGTAACCACAGTGGTGATTTGTTATAATCATTGATGGCATCGGCAGAATCAATCACCATACGGATCAGCAGATCGTCATACAAAGATGACTTGCCGTTTACCTCAGCCATTCTTCCCAGCTTTTCAATATAATTCATCTCCATTCTTTTGAAATCATCTTCACATTGTGCATACATCAAACCGAACACTGCGTTGGCATCCGTTTTTCCATATATATGAGGAATGCCCCAATGGTCACGGATGATGTTTACTTGTTTAGCTTCGTTTTCCCAACGGGTGATTTCTTTTTGGGAAAAATTTTGTGCAAACAAGTGAGCCGGCACCAGGAGGAAAAAAAATATTTTTTTCATATACTTTTAAATTTGTAAAAATTATTCACTCAACATGATATTCTTCTTTGATAATATCCAAAGTTTTTTGTGCTATTTGTTTTGCTTTCACCAGGCTGATATAAGAAAAACTGTTGGCTGCTTTCAGAAAATGAATCTTGCTGATAAACTTCAGGATGGTGGCTTTGTCTTTCTTGAGCATTTGCGGATTTCCCGGCGGTAAATTCATGGTAAATTTAGAACTCATCATTTCGTTAAATACCCGTCCATCCAGCACTTCTTCCAGCCATTGTACGTATTCACGAACATAATCTTCTTCCCGGCTCCTGATATTATCAACAAACCGGATTTTCCGGTCATAATCCATCATGGCATTGGAAACGTCTTGTTTTTTTATCAGCCTTAGGTTTCCGCCGTTTTTTAATTGCTGAATGGTGCGGTCATTACTGAAAAAAGGAAATGTGAGTGTCAGCATTCTTGCATAATAGTATAACTTTTTACCATACTGATCCGGGTCGGGAGTATTAAGAATCTGTGTCAGAGAATCCATGATATTGTTTCGGTACCTGTTATAATTAATAAGGCTGTCCAGTTGGTACATATCATCGTGCATATCTTCTGTATAGGAACGGACATATTGCATTTCTTTTTTGTGATCTACAACATGCTCCCGCATATTCTCTACTAAAAAGCCAAGTGTTACTGCAAGGAACAACATAAAAAATTCCCAAAAATAGTGATGCCATTTTTTGTGGCTGTGAGGTTCGTGATGGTGGTGATGTACTTCCATGTGGTATAGTTTAGAATTCAGAGTTTAGGGTTATGAATAGCAATTGATATATTGTAAAAATATTCTGAATTCATAATTCTTAATTCTAAACTCATATTTCATTCTCATTCCAGGTGATATTCTTTCTTAATCAATTCAATTAACCTAGTTGCCTTGTTTGCCAGGGATGACATAACTTTTAATTCGTTCTGATAAAGAGTCATGAGGAAATTGGCATTCATACACAGCTCATTTATGAGTGTTTTATCTTCTGTTATCAAGGGTGTCGGTTTTTGAGGTTTTGTTACGAACTCTCCAAACCCCTTTTCTCCTCTCATATTTGACAAGTCAATCATATTCCTTAAAGTAAGAGCATCAAAAACCCGGCTCATGCTTACTCGGAAATCCCGAAGAGTTTCTGTGATATTAGCATCAACAGTTAACACCTGCTGCTGTCGCATATCATATTGCAGAATACTGTCAGCAATAAATTCTTTTCTGATCAGCCGAAGTGATCCTGAATTTTTAAGTTGCGTAACGGTAGCATTGGAATATTGATACGTTTTTAAAATAGCCAAAATTCTTGCATAATAATATATCTCGCTTAAGTAAGTGCTTTTTTCTGCACTATTAACTAGAAAAACAAGCGAATCGGCATATATAACGGCTCTTTTTTGAAAAGCATTTCTATCGGCTATCGTTGCTGTATCACGGGAAAGGTCCTGTATCAGATTTTCCATATATCTTTTTTCCCGTTGATGTTCCACCTGGTGCTCCCTGAAATTCTCTGCTAAAAACCCACAGAACACCGCAAGGAATAACATTAAAAATTCCCAGAAGTAATGATGCCATTTCTTGTGGCTGTGAGGTTCGTGATGGTGGTGATGTACTTCCATGTGGTATAGTTTAGAATTCAGAGTTTAGAGTTATGAATAGCAATTGATATATTGTAAAAATATTCTGAATTCATAATTCTTAATTCTAAACTCATAATTCATAATTTTTCTCATTCCAGGTGATATTCTTTTTTCAGAAATTGTATGATTCCGGGAATTCTGTTTTGTAAACTTGTCAACTGACGTATATAGTTAATAATAACATCCTTCCTGAACTTTGCAAGATTTGCATACTCTTTTATTAATTTTATATCATCGGTAAGCAGGTTGAATTTTTTAGTGGATCGTAATATGTTTCTATAGTCTGAATTACTGTTATAATCAGTAACGTTTTCGCCATCAAATATTTTTACGGATACATCAAGCAGTTTTTTGCCAGAAAAATCCACTCCCTCGCCCTGGTCATCAACTCTCTCGGTGATAATATCATATTTAATAATGCTGTCTGCTACTGCTCTATTCCTGATCAACCGAAGGCCTCCGGAATTTTTCAATTGCAGAATTGTTCCCCTGGAAAAACGCATTTTGAGGTTTACAAGAGTATATGTTTCTTTAAAATAATATAAAGTTCTCAGGGTGCTATCGGTAAAAGGTTTACGGTAAATGTTATGTAGAAGACTGTCAAATCCTGATACCTGTTGTTTGATATATTTAATGACGAATCTCATCGCCGTGCTATCCGTCTTTAGATCTTCAATCATTGATTCAACATATTGTTTTTCTCGGCTGTGTTCTACAATATGCTCTCGTTGATTTTCTGCTAAAAATCCACAGAACACAGCAAGGAATAACATGAGAAATTCCCAGAAATAAGATTTCCAGCTTTTCTTTCCGTGTGTATGTGAGTGAGCATGTACTTCCATGTGGTATAGTTTAGAATTCAGAGTTTAGAGTTATGAATAGCAATTGATATATTGTAAAATTATTCTGAATTCATAATTCTTAATTCTAAACTCATAATTCATTTTCATTCCAGGTGATATACTTTTTGTAAAAGAACTATTAAATGCTCTGCTAAAATTTTTTGATTCATGAGCTTATTCAGGTAATTCCGAGAAGCACCCATGTCTGTACCCAAACGATTAGAATAATCAATAATTTTATCAGGATCCTTTGAGCGTAATACGGAAGATTTCCCGGGATGTGCTATGGAATACCCGTCAATAAGACCAGATACACTGAGATTGGATTCATGCGAATAGGATTCGGCTATATTACCCTGTTTTTCGCAAAGTGCTGCCATACGGTAATATTCTCCAATACTGTCTGAGGCGGCCTGTTTGCGTATCAGCCTCAGGCTTCCTGAGTTTTTAAGCTGGGTAATCGTATTATCAACAAAATTCAATTCTATGAAATGAACGGCATACGTACTCAAAAGATGAACAAATTCATTTTCATACTGAGGGCCGGTTTTGTCGGCTCTCATTTGATACAACAGGTTTTGTAATGAATCTTTTCCCATTAGTAAATTCCTGTTGATAGAAACATTACGTGTAATGTTTGCTGTGTCTGCTTTTAAATCCTGTATTAATGATCTTATAAACTGTTTTTCCCTTTGTTTTTCAACCTGGTGCTCTCTGAAATTTTCCGCCAAAAAACCGCAAAACACGGCAAGGAACAACATAAAAAATTCAAAAAAATAATGTTTCCATCCGTGCTCGGGGGTTTTGTGTAAGTCGTGTCCGTGGGCTTCCATGATTTAAAATTTAGTTACCTGTTTTTCTTGTTGCATGTAAATGTATGCCTGCTCCCATAGCATTGTTTTGTATTTATTTCAAATTGTAATTCTGCCTGAGCATCTGCAAAAGTTTTTGATTAACTATTACATAATTATTCATCTGCAGGGTACGGGTTGATACCACCATCTGTTTATAAAAGGATATTATATTCATTGCTTCACTTCTGTCAAAAGAAGAGACATTTAATATAGTCGCAGGAATGATAGTACTGCCTTTGCGGTATTGATTGATTAGGTCAATGGCTGTCAGGTTCTCGGCCTCGTCCCGCTTTCTTACTTCATTTATCCAGTTAAAATCATAATATTTCAGATCAAATAGCTTTATGGGGTTTGCAAAAAACTGGTATTCCTGGTCGTTTCTGTAACGGAGATTGTTGATGCTAACGTCAATATCACCAAATAACTTTTGCAAAGCTGTACTTTTAAAATAACGGAGCGACCCGGAACTTTTTAGCTGGCTCAGTATTCCGTCTTTTGGTTCAAAGGCGTAGGTATTTACCAGGTACATTACAGTAGTATATGCGGGATAAAATTCTTTTGGCAAAACCGTCAAAGAACTGTCTTTAAAATAATTCCTCAGGTAATCCATATCTTTTTCTTTATCCAGCCTCAGGTTTATCTTATTGGCTATAGTAATTGAGTCAGCCAGTAATTCATCATATAATTCTCCGGCAAACTGTTTTTCACGCAGATGTTCTAACTGGTATTCTCTATAGTTTTCCGCCAAAAATCCACAGAACACGGCAAGGAACAACATTAAAAATTCCCAGAGATAATGATGCCATTTCTTGTGACTGTGAGGTTCGTGATGGTGATGATGTACTTCCATGTGATATAGTTTGGAATTCAGAGTTTAGAGTTATGAATAGCAATTGATATATTGTAAAATTATTCTGAATTCATAATTCTTAATTCTAAACTCATAATTCATTTTCATTCCAGGTGATATTCTTTCTCAAGATAACCTATGATTTCTTTTCCTTTTTCACGAAGTTGTTTTGCATAAGCCATGATTCCCCTTGCCGAGCCATTCATATAAACCGCAAATACAGAAAGCTGTTTTAATAAAGCCGGATCATAAGTTTGTAGTGCCGGGTTCTTATCGGTACGAAGGATAGCGCCGTCTTTTGTTTCCATGCTGATAAATACCGACGGTTCAAATATCCGGGAAGCAAAAGTTTTATATTGATCAAATTCCCTGAAAAAAATTTCTTCTACTTGCCGGAGCAAAGGGATGTTTTCATAATAGCTCATGATCTTATTGGACGTTTCAATATTGCTGATGAGCCGGAAATTGCCCGAGTTTTTTAATTGCTCATACGTTCTTGTATTTACAGTGAGCGTAGCTAAGCGGGGCGAAATTCTTGCC
The DNA here is from genome assembly GCA_018266555.1 of Bacteroidota bacterium. GTDB lineage: Bacteria > Bacteroidota > Bacteroidia > Chitinophagales > Chitinophagaceae > UTBCD1. The sequence goes on from JAFEAF010000002.1 coordinate 211,764, forward strand.
CAATAATATAGTAGTCCCTCGTTGCCGTGTATTTTTGAAGGATTGTCTAATAAGGTGATCATGCTATCCATCATGGCTGTTCTGTTTTCCTGTGCAAGGATTTCGGCTGTGATGGTGCTTTCGTCATTTTTCAGGTCTGCAATCAATGAATGTATATATTGTTTTTCCCTTTTCTTTTCAATAAAATGTTCCCTCATATTTTCGACCAAAAACCCCAGCGTAACGGCGAGAAACAACATAAAAAATTCCCAGAAATAGTGATGCCATTTTTTGTGTTCGGCTGAGGAATGGTGATGATGTACTTCCATGTTATTAATTTAGGATTCAGAATTATGAATTGGAGTTTGATGTATTGAGGAGTCATTTTTAATTCATCATTCATAATTTTTTATTGATTTCACAGGATTCTCATAAAACATTCAAATTAGTTTAGTCCTTTTTCAGGTAGTGATAGAGGAATGCACAAAGAAAACCCACAATGATATAAATAATCAACCGTATAATTCTTTCTTTCCAGGCCCGGTTCATAATTAAATATTTATATAAACCAATTAATCTTCTTTACTTCCTTTCTCTCCTACAAACCAATGTTCTTTATTTTTAAATAAGACATTAAACGTTGTTAATGATCCGTAAACCCTCGTGATGTACTGCTGTAATGCTACCTTATCTTCATCGCTCAGTGTTTTATGCGCATTGATATGTTGTTCCAATACCCGCAAGCGGTCACGAAGCATCACAATTTTATGAAAGAATATATCAATCGGGATTTCTTTTGGTTTTTGAGTTTTATCAGCAGGCTGCAACAGCATTATGCCGTTTTTCCAGCGGTCACCCAGCGGAACCATTTCGGTAATACCGCCCCAAAGCCGCAATATTTTCAATAACGATTTTTCCACTTCGCTATGCGTTTCTATTTCTTCCGTTACATTTTCCGGAATGATTTCATCCAATTGCGGATCGGTTTTGTCAATTTCCTTTATCCCGACATTGATAAATGAAATGATATACGTGGCATATTTTACACCTGCTATTACGCCGGGGCCATGTTGGGTATGTTGCAGCCTGGTTCCTATACCAAGTTTTGTTTGATCCATTTTTTATTTTTTTATAAACTCATAAGGATTGTATTCTACAAAATCGGCCACTTTCACGGTCACTGATTTTACTTTCCCGTTTTCTACATGAAAAGGAAATATAGCTTTACTGAATTCCGGGTCGGTGAATGTAGCGTAAAAACGATTACCGCCCAGCGATTCTAACTTTGCATACATATTCGGATGATGTGAGAAATTCATTTTTAATTCCCCGTTTTCCAAAACCACTTTCATGTTTCCATACACATCATTGAAATAATTACCGGCATAAGCTTTCAATGGAAATTCCGTTTTTAAATTCAATGCAACGGAATCTTTCAGCGTCTTATCTTTTTTCTGCTCTTCATTAAAATTTTGTTTATAAAAGCCAAGATAAACATTACTGTAATTGCGATAGGGTTTTCCCAGGTATGCATCCATGATTTCCCATTTCAGCGCTTCATAAAAGCTGTTTTGATCGGTATTGGTAAAAACAATGATGCCCAATTTTTCTTCGGGTATTAGTGTAACGCTGGTTACAAACCCATTCACACCGCCGGTATGTGAAACAATTTTTCTTCCGCAATATTCCTGTAACATCCAGCCGAGCCCATACAATGAAAAATGCCCTTCATTATATAAAGCGCCGCCGTTTCCAAGAATGGAATGTGGCAATCTTGTTTGTGCAATAGCAGAAGCGGGAACAATTTGTTGGCCATTATATTTTCCATTGTTCAGTTGCATCATCACCCAGTGGCTCATATCATGTACAGAAGAGCCGATACTTCCTGCCGGCGCCAGGTTATCAATAAGACAATAAGGAATTTTTATAATTTTTCCTTCCTGCATAGTGTAGGGTGAGCATTTGTTGGCGGCGTTCGGGAAATCTTTGCTCAGCGCCAGGGTATTTTTCATGTCGAGCGGTTCAAAAATTTTTTGTTTAATAAAATCTTCCCATGGCATGCCGGTAACTACCGGAATTATTTGCCCTGCTGTTAAAAATGCTGCATTGGTATAACCCCAGGTAGTGCGAAAAGGATATGTAGCTTTGATATGACTCATTTTCTCAATCACTTCTTCCCGTGTCAGGTTAGAAGTCCAGTAGGTGAAATCTCCCTGGAAAGTTTGAAACCCAATCCGGTGACAAAGAAGATCACGAATAATAGCCTGTTCGCCGGCAGCTTTATTATTCAGTTTAAATTCGGGAATCCATTTGGTGACTTTATCATCTAATGAAAATTTTCCAATTTTATTTTCAGAAAATTTTTCAGCATCCAGCATGGCCAATGCAGTTGCGGTGAATGCTTTGCTGTTACTGCCTATCATAAACAATGTGTTTGCGTCTACGGGATCTTTGGTATCCCAATCTTTCACTCCGTATCCTTTCATCACAACTACTTTATCGTTTTTAATAATGCAGACTGCAACACCGGGTATTTGCCAATCCGTCAATGCCCGGCTCACATAAATATCCAGGCTGTCTTTAACAAAAGAAGGGATGGTATCTGTTTGTGCAAAACAAATTCCTGAAAAATTAAATATCAGCAGGATGGAACAAAGAAGCCGTTTCATGGAGTTGTTTTTTTTGATTGAATAATTAATTTTTTCTTCATTGGGCTAAAGACTATTCTTATTATTAGCGGAATACTTGCCGGAATAATAGCCGCAATAAAAGGTGACTTCATATACACGAAACAACAAATAATAAAAATTACCGGCACTGTAAAAGCTCTTAAAGATGAATACCGGGCTAATAGCGGAGAAAGATTTTCGGTAAGCCTCCTTTTCGGATTGCTAATGTACTGCCATAAAAAAACATTGACTATACCCAGCAATGCAATATTACATGTGTAAAATATCATGGGGGTGATAACCGGTGCTCCCGCATACTCGCTGTAAAATGAAGTGCTGAAGGGCATTAGTACAATGGTCAGCAAAAAGAAAATATTCAACCAGATCAGCCGGTCGTTAAAATCAATTACAAAACCAAACATCCGGTGATGCACCCTCCAGTATTGACCAATTAGTAAAAAGCTGATCAGGAAGCCGATAAATCTCGGTATAAGATCCATGAGTTTCTGGAGCAACATCTTATCTGTAACCATATCTCTGGAAATCTCGGGAATCTTTATGTCAATGATCAATAAAGTAATGGCAATGGCAAAAACGGCATCACTGAAAAGAATAAGACGCTCCAGTTGAAATGCTTTACGCAGTTCGTTGTGCAGGTGATTGCTCATAAGCAAAATAAGAAGCAGTAAATTACTTTGTTTTTTGGAAGTGAAAGCGGAAATCAAAAATCCTTTTCTTCAATCAGGGCTTCCCGGGGTGGTAACCCTTTTTTGAATCGTTCATAAGAATCAACGATATATTTTTGAAACTCATAATCTGAAGAAATACTGGTAAACAAGTATGAAGGGCGAAATACGAGCATAAAGCTGTCGAGTTCGTTACCGGTTAGTTTGGTCAGCCTTCTTACTAAGCCTTTATTGAACCGGTGATCTATGGATTTATCCTGCTCCTGCTGCACTAATCTTTTTTGAAAATCAAGAGTGCTTTTGTTGTGTTTGAAGCGGAACATATTTACGATCTCATCCAGGTCGAAACCAACCCCGGCTCCGAAGTTGGAGGTTCCGGCTTTTATTTTTGGTTTCTGGTAATTGAAAATTTTTGCATATTCCTCCCGGTTGCGGATGGAATCCAGCTTGTAATCCGGCGGCCTTATTTTTACTTCTCTCAGCACCGGGATATTTATTTGTATGGCAATATCAAATTGAAGAGGTGTTAAGATTTTCAAAATAGGAAATTTCATGGTTGGTTTATTTAAATAGGAAAACCAGATGGAATCTTTTTCTGAAACATTAATTTCATAATACCCGTTTGTGTTTGTTGAGGTTCCTCTGCCGGATGTAGAAAGAACGCTAACCCCCGGTAATGGATAAATTCGGGAACTGTCATATACTGTTCCTTTTATGGTATAAATTTGCTGTGCCGATGCATCCGGAATAATGATGCAGCAAATCAATGACACTAATAGTATGTTAGATGCAATTTTCAGATTTCTGATTTAATGCAGGCAAGTAACAAAAGAAATTGCAAATTGAATGGTAAATCCGGAGTACTATTTTTTCAAAGACTGGTATACTGCTACTTCAAATTTTTTGGAAAGATCACTATGGCTGTTCGGCTTTTGTTGGGTCATGATAAGGCATACCAGTTTTTTTTCAGGGTCTGCCCAGAATGTCGTTCCATAATATCCTCCCCATGAAAACGACCCTTTGCTTCTGGCTCCGATAGCAGCACCTTTTTCAGTTGTGATTTCAAACCCAAGACCAAACTTATCAGCGCCTAACCATAAATCATTAATTTGATTTTGTGTCATCAGCTCCACGGTGCGGGGAGATAAGATACGATGCCCGTTATATGTTCCTCCATTCAACAGCATTTGTAAAAAAACAGCATAATCAAAAGCTGAGGAAGATAATCCGGCTCCGCCGGAAAAATAATGTTTCGTCATCAATGGATAATCCGGATCAATTTGCCTGAAAGAGTGGCTCCATTTTATAATATTACCGGGTGTATTTTCAGTATAAACTGTTACAAGCCTGTTGAATTTATCTTTGGGCAAATTAAAATATGTATCCTTCATGCCCAGCGGATCAAATATTTTTTTTCTCAAATAGTCTTCCAGGTTCATTCCGCTGATCACTTCAATTAAGCAACCCAACAGGTCTGAATTCAACCCGTACATCCATTGCGTTCCGGGTTGAAATGCAAGCGGAAGTTTAGCCAACGCTTTCATTTCCTGTAAAAGATCTTCATCAAAATACCCCAACCCCGAAGGAATCTTTGCTTTGGCATAGATTACATTCATACTGTCATTGCCAATGTCGGGATAGCCAATACCTGAAGTATGTGTCAGCAGATCCCGGAATGTGATCTCTCTTTCTGCTGGTATTGTGGTGTACGTACTATCATCCCGGTTGTATTTTGCTATTACTTTTGGATGGCGGAATTCCGGAATAAAATCGGCAATAGATTCATCGAGCAAAAATTTTCCTTCTTCATATAACATCAGGGCGCCCACACTTACTATAGCTTTAGTTTGTGACATGATGCGAAAAATACCGTTGTTTGTCATTGGCTTTTTTGTTTCTTCATCAGCATAACCATAACCTTTATACTGGATCAGTTGATTGTTTTTTACTACTAATGTTACTGCGCCAACTATCCAGTGTTTGTTTACATATTCGTTTAATACCGAGTCAATTCTTGTCAGCCGGCTGTAATCAACGGTCGGGTTTTTATTAATATTAGTTGTTTGAATAACCTGTGCATCCAGCAGGCCCGAAAAAAATATTACGAAGGCCGGAATGAATAAACATCTTTTTGACATAACAAAGAGATTTGATTGATTACTTAAAGTAAATGAATATTTTTAATACCATCTGCCGGTAACTAATTTTTCAATTGTAGCAGGGTAATGTGTATGTTCTAACACATGAACTCTTTGTGCAAGACTATCTGCAGTATCATCGGGCAGTACAGGGCACTTTACCCGAAGCAAAATTTTTCCGTGATCATATTTATTGTCAACATAATGAATGGTAATGCCGCTTTCTTTTTCATGATTGGCCAAAACGGTTTCATGCACTTTGGGGCCATACATTCCTTTCCCTCCATAATTGGGAAGTAATGCAGGATGAATATTAATGATTTTATCAGGAAAGGCACGGATCATAGCATCAGGGATCTTCCATAAGAATCCGGCCAAAATGATCCAGTCAATTTTATATTGTTTTAATTCATCCAGGTTTGCATTTCCCCGGAAAAATTTTTCTTTTTCAGTTAACAGGGTAGAAATTTTTTCCTGATCTGCAATTTTTAAAACACCAGCACCCGGTTTATTACAAACAATCAGCACAACCCTGATATGAGGATTATTTCGAAAATGATCAATAATCTTTTGTGCATTAGACCCTGTACCGGAGGCAAAAATGGCAAGTCTTATTTCGGATGCTTTAGTCTTATTTGTGCCCCTTTCTGCTTTTATCAGTCCCATTCTGATTTCGATTTTATGAATATAATTAATAAAAAAACGGAACTGCCCAAAAGGTATGCTTATTAATAAAACCATCACGGGCCATAGGATAATAATAACTATTAAATAAGTGATAATCCAAAGCCAGGTATTATTAATTGGGAATATATTCATCAGCATTCTGCCAATGTAACCGGTGAGGCTTCCGCCGATAGCGAATGTGGCCAGTACGAAAGTCAGTCGCAGGCCGCTGACTTTCCATCTTTGTTGTAGTTTTTTGAGCATTTATATCAGGATCTGGTTTCAAAAATTACACTTGTTAGTTTAAGAAAGTAAAATTCATTAAAAACATTCAAGTGTAATAGAATTTTATCACATTGTAACTTCAATGTTAGTAATGACTTGAAAATGACAAATTATATTCGTTGTTTATAATAAATATTTCTAACTCTTATGAAATGCAGGCTGGTAGCGGAAGAAAATTTTTTTTTAAGGGTTGTACTTTTATACTATTACTGACTTATTTTTGCAACCAATACGGAATTTATCCACATCTTTCAGATTAATCGCAGCTATGATTCCATGTAAACCAACTTCACGAAAGCTAACACTATTTGCGTTCTTCATTTTTATTTTTTCAGGAATTCAATTATCGGCCCAGGATGGGAAGGCGCTGTTTCAGCAACATTGCGCCGTTTGCCATAATATTTTTAAACCCATGACAGGGCCTGAATTAATGAACCTGGAAGAAAGAGGGCCTTGGTCAGATCATAATAAGTTGCTGGAATGGGTACACAATCCTGCTGCATTTATGGCGAAGGATCCTTACACTACAGGATTACATACACAATATGGTATCATCATGACTCCGTTTCCTGACCTGACACTTAAGGATGTTGATGCCATCGTATCATATATTAATGGTGAAGTTGCTGCTAAAAATTCTCCGAAAGGCCCCACTACCGGAGTTGCCGGTGAAGAAAAACCCTCAACCTCCAGCAATGCTGTCATCTTTGGTGTTATCTCTTTGATCCTGGCAATCATTGCCCTTATCCTGATGCAGGTAAACAGCAATTTGAAAAAATTGAGTGATGACAAAGAAGGAATTCTCAGGCCGGAGCCGGTTCCGTTTTACAGGAATAAAATTTATATCGCATTTGTTTCAATAATACTTTTCATTGTCGGGGGTTATTATCTTACTAAAGGGGCTATTGGATTAGGCAGGTCAGAAGGGTACCAGCCAATTCAGCCGATTTATTATTCTCATAAAGTGCATGCCGGAATAAACCAGATTAATTGCCTTTATTGCCATGGCGGTGCCTGGGAAAGCAAGCAAGCTTCCATACCTTCAGTAAACGTTTGTATGAATTGCCACAAAGCCATCAATACTTACGAAAAAGGCCCGAAGCTTTATGATGAGGATGGAAAAGAAATTGATGGTACTGCAGAGATTCAAAAACTTTATAAATACGCAGGCTTTGATCCGAAAAATTCCAGCAGTTGGGATCCATCCAAAGCACAACCTATATCGTGGATAAAAATTCACAACCTCCCCGATTACGTTTTCTTTAGTCATGAGCAACATGTTAGGGTAGGTAAAGTGCAATGCCAGACCTGTCATGGTGAAATAACCGCTATGAATGAGGTAAAACAATTTGCTGAATTGAGTATGGGGTGGTGTGTCAATTGCCATCGCCAAACTAAAATTGACTTTAATTATGATAGTACCAAAGGCAATAAATTTTACAGCATATATGAAAAATTTCATGATGATATCAAGGCCGGAAAAATGGATAGCATTACTGTAAAAGATATTGGTGGACTGGAATGTCAGAAATGTCACTATTGATCTGCATACTTTCAAAACGATATAAATGAGCGAAAAAAAATACTGGCAAGGATTCGGAGAATTAAATGAGCCGGAAAAACTTCAAAAGCAAACACAAGATGAGTTTCAGGAAGAGCTTCCTTTTGAAGGTTTTGATGATAAAGGATTATTGGATGCCAAAGCCCCCCGCAGAGATTTCTTGAAGTACCTGGGTTTCAGTACGGCCGCAGCTACAATAGCTGCCAGTTGCAAGATACCGGTAAACAAAGCGATTCCGTATGCAAATAAGCCGGCGGATCTGATTCCCGGAGTCCCCAAATATTATGCTTCTACTTATGTGCAGGATGGCGATGTAATACCTATAGTTGCCAAAGTTCGTGATGGCAGACCTATTAAGATCGAAGGAAATGATCTATGCTCTTTCACAAAAGGCGGAACTTCTGCCCGTTCCCAGGCTTCCGTTCTCGATCTGTATGATATGTATCGCAATAGGTTTCCGAGCCGCAAAGTTTCAGATAATAAGTTTGAAGAGATACCCACTTTTGAGCAGTTAGATAAAATGATTGGAGATGGATTGATAGGTGCTGCCAATGCGCCGGTAGCATTGCTGACCAGTACTGTTGTTTCTCCCACTTCACAGGAAATCATTGATGCCTTCCTGAAGAAATTCAATGGCACTCATGTACAATACGACGCCGTTTCTTACAGCGGAATGCTTGAGGCCAATCTGGCAACATTCGGAAAAAAAGAAATTCCTTCATACAACTTTGATAAAGCGAATGTGATAGTAAGCCTTGGCGCTGATTTCCTCGCTACATGGCTCAGTCCGGTAGAGTTTGCACATCAATATAGCAAAGGACGCAAGATAGACGAGAAGAATCCGGTAATGAATAAGCATTATCAATTTGAAAGTTTTCTCAGCACCACCGGCAGCAGTGCAGATGAACGATTTACACACCGTCCTTCAGAAACAGGAGCGGTAGCACTTGCTTTATATGCTGCATTGGGTGGAAATACACCCGCTCCCGTTATTGCAGATGAAAAATTGAAAGCCGGAATAGCGAAAGTAGCTTCTGATCTGAAAATGAATGCGGGCAGTGCATTAGTAGTTTGCGGAAGCAATGATATAAATGTACAGTCTGTTGTAAATGCAATTAATAACCTGATCGGGGCATACGGTAAAACTATTGACTGGTCTGTTTCTCTCAATTACCGGAAAGGAATTGATAAAGACATGAAAGACCTGGTAGATAAAATGGATGCCGGGCAAATAGGTGCAATTTTTATTTATGGCGCTAATCCTGCTTATGATTATTATGATGCCGACCGTTTCAAATCTGCATTGAAAAAAGTAAAACTCAGCGTTTCATTCGCCGAAAAAATGGATGAAACCACCCAACTCTGCAATTTTATAGTTCCCACTCATCATTATTTAGAAAGTTGGGGAGATGCTGAACCCAAAACCGGCTGCACCAGTTTTATTCAACCTACAATTAATCCTTTATTTAAAACCCGTCCTTACCAGACATCATTATTGACCTGGACTGGTAATTTGACGACTTATGAAGATTATTTCAAAAACTACTGGACAAAAAAACTCGGCTCAACAGAAGCACTCGAAAAAACTTTACAGGATGGTGTTTTAGAAACTGCAGCTGCTCCTTCAAGCGCCGGTTCTTTTAATGGTGCTACTATTGCCAATGCAGCCACGGCTATTTCATCTGCAAAAAAAGGCGGCAAGAATGAATTGGTACTTTATCAAAAAGTTTCTATAGGTGCCGGAGCACAATCTGGAAACCCCTGGCTCCAGGAATTACCAGATCCGGTTTCAAAAGCTACCTGGGATAATTATGCTATGATCTCCATGCCTATGGCAAATGAACTGGGTATTAAACTGGATAATGATTACGAATATTATCCTGAAAAACCGGTAGTGAAACTTACTTCTGGTAAAACGGAAATTGAATTGCCGGTTTTAGTATTCCCCGGTATGAATGCAAATACTATTGCTATAGCAGTAGGATACGGCAGGACAGATAAATTAGGCAAAGCAGCTGCCGGTGTTGGGAAAAATGCTTATCCGTTTTCTTCTTTCAATGGAAATACTATTTCTTATTCTGCAGACGACGTGTCCATTGTAAACCAACATAAGACATATAAAATTGCCCGTACGCAAATTCACAATACTTACGAAAATCGTTTTGAAGTGGTAAGAGAAACTTCATTAGCCACTTTAAAGAAAGACCCGGAAGTAATACCAGAATACAGGAAAGAACTTACAGAAGAATATTACAAAGGCTCCGAAGGTGATTTTCGCAAAAATGCAACTTTATATCCTGAACACTCACAGCCAGGTCTTAAATGGGGGATGAATATTGACATGAACAGTTGTGTGGGTTGCGGAGCTTGTGTGATAGCCTGCCATGCAGAAAACAATGTGCCGGTAGTAGGTAAACATGAAGTGATGCGGGCGCATGAAATGCATTGGCTTCGTATTGATCGTTATTTTGTTTCAGCTCCATTTCAACCGGATGAACTCCAGGCGGTCGTGTTTCAGCCTATGCTGTGCCAGCATTGTGATAATGCTCCTTGTGAAAATGTTTGCCCGGTGGATGCCACCAACCACAGCAGCGAGGGAATTAATCAAATGGCATATAACCGTTGTATCGGTACAAGATATTGCGCAAACAATTGTCCATATAAAGTAAGACGTTTCAACTGGGCCGATTATACAGGATCAGATAGTTTTCCCAATAACCAGATATTTACAGGTGTTGGTGAATTAGATCCTGTAGTGGAACAAATGAATGATGATCTTACCAGAATGGTATTAAACCCGGATGTAACGGTTCGCAGTCGCGGGGTAATGGAAAAATGTTCTTTCTGCGTTCAAAAATTACAAGCTGCCAAACTGAATGCAAAAGCAGAAAACCGGGAATTAAAGGATGGAGAAGCTAAAACAGCTTGTATGATGGCTTGCCCCACTGAGGCCATTGTATTCGGAAATGCACATGATAAAGAGAGCCGGATTTCTAAAATGCGCAATGATAATCCAAACAGAATGTACTATGTCATAGAGCAATTACACACTTTGCCGAATGTAAGCTATTTGGAAAAAGTTCGCAATACAAATGAAATCATCGAAGTGAATAGTAAGGAAAGGCAGGAAGAAGCCGATGCTACATCATTTGTACAGGGCCCAAAAGGATTAAAAATTTAAAGAGCAAAAAAAATAATTAAAAGCTGAAATCACTTTACAGAGATAAAAGCTAAAAGCAAAAACGACATGGCATTACTCAGATACGAATCACAGGTAAGACCTCCACTGGTTGACGGTGATAAAGACTATCACCAGGTGACGGAAGACATTTGTCGCCCTGTTGAAGCCCGGCCTACAAAAGCATGGTGGGTGGGTTTCATCATTTCGGTATTGTTTTTATGCTTTGGGGTATATTCAATATATCGGGAAGTCACCTATGGTGTGGGTCAATGGAACCTGAACAGAACAACCGGCTGGGGTTGGGATATTACCAATTTCGTTTGGTGGATCGGTATTGGCCATGCCGGAACATTGATCTCGGCGATCTTGTTACTTTTCCGCCAGGGATGGCGAACCGGAGTAAACCGTGCTGCTGAAGCAATGACCATTTTTGCGGTGATCTGTGCCGGCCAGTTTCCTATCTGGCACATGGGCCGTGTGTGGGATGCCTTCTTTGTACTCCCCTATCCTAACACAAGGGGACCACTCTGGCCAAATTTTAACTCAGCATTATTATGGGACGTTTTTGCGATCTCGACATATTTCACAGTATCATTATTATTCTGGTACACAGGTTTGATTCCTGACCTTGCTACGTTGAGAGACCGGGCAAAAAAGAAATGGAGAAAATGGTTTTATGGAATAACATCATTTGGCTGGACAGGATCAACCAAACATTGGCAGCGACAGGAAGCACTTGCTCTGGTATTGGCTGGTTTGGCAACACCCCTGGTACTTTCTGTACATACAATAGTATCATTTGACTTCGCAACATCTGTCATTCCCGGATGGCATACTACCATCTTCCCACCCTATTTCGTGGCCGGTGCCATCTTTTCCGGTTTTGCTATGGTGCAAACCTTGTTGCTGGTAACAAGAAAAGTTTTAAAACTTGAGGAATATATTACTATGGAGCATATAGACGTAATGAACAAGATTATTGTTCTTACCGGATCTATTGTGGGTATTGCATACCTCACCGAGTTGTTCGTTGCCTGGTACAGTGCAGATAAATTTGAAAATTTTGCATTCATGCACACCCGTGCAGACTTTTTCAGCCCATACGGATGGTCGTATTACACCATGATGAGTTGTAATGTGCTTTTTCCTCAAATCTTTTGGATCCGGAAGATGAGAAGAAACATAATGGTCACTTTCTTTATGTCTGTAATAGTAAACATCGGGATGTGGTTTGAGCGTTTTGTAATTATCCTCACATCTATCCACCGGGATTATCTTCCCTCAGCCTGGGGGCCATATTATTCACCAACCATCTGGGAAGTGGGTTTCTATCTGGGAACGTTTGGATTGTTTTTCACCTGTTATTTCCTGTTTGTAAAATTCTTCCCTGTCATTGCGTTGGCAGAAATAAAACATATTTTGAAAAGAAGTGGTGATAATTATAAAAGAAATATGGGTGAATTGGAACAGGAAACCGTGGAAGAGTTTACACAAGTGCATGGTCATGATCACGGAGCTTAAAATGATAAATTAAAACCTCAGAATTAAAACAAATATGGCTGTAAAAAAATTTATATCGGGCAGTTTTGACGACGAAGCGGTTTTATTTCCTGCTGTAAAACAAGTACGCAGAAGCGGGCATAAAATCCATGACATTTATACGCCATTTGCCATTCACGGATTGGATAAAGCAATGGGGCTGCGGGACACTAGTCTGCATGTAGCCGGGTTTATATATGGTATTACCGGCACCTGCACCGCCTTGGGTTTTATAACATGGGCACTTACTTACGACTGGCCAATTAATTTTGGCGGTAAACCTTTCTTCTCCCTGGTGGCATGGATACCTATCACATTTGAATTGACTGTATTGTTTTCATCAGTTGGAATGGTGTGGACATTCTGCTGGTTGTGCCAACTGGCTCCTTTTGTAAAAAAAGATCATTTTAATCTTAGGTCCACCGATGATTTATTTGTAATGGCATTAGAATGTACAAACAAAACAAACGAAGCAGAAACAATTTCTTTTTTGCAAAGTCTTGGCGCCAAAGATGTACAGGTACAACATAAAGAAACGAAATGGTGGTGGGGCACTTATGATAAAGACAAAAAAATATTTGAACCCAAAACCGAAACTGTTCATTAAGCTGAATTAATAAAATGATGATGAAGAAATCTCTGATTATATTAACGGTAATTATAACTGTAATAGCCGTGGCAAGCTGTAATAGAGTGCGCCGCACACCCGGAAGAACCTATATGCCTGATATGACGTATAGCCGTGCTTATGAAAGCTATGCTTCAACAGATGCATTGAAAAAAGAAGGTGTTTTTTATAATGCCAGGCCGGTAACAGGCACTATGGCCAGGGGAGATGAAATGCCTTTTCCCATATCGGAAGATAAACCCGGCGATACAGTAAATTATTTTGCATCAAGACAGGTTAAAAATCCCCTGAACGTGGCCTCCATAGATATGACTGAAGCAGAGAGATTATATCTCGTGAATTGCGGTATTTGCCATGGTACAAAGCTGGACGGAAACGGTCCTTTATATAAAGGAGGCGATGGGCCTTATCCCGCAAAGCCAGCTACTTTGGTAGGAGATGCCAAATATGAAAGTATGCCAGAGGGACAAATGTTTTATTCGGCTACATATGGAAAAAACATGATGGGCAGTTATGCTTCGCAGCTTACTACCAAAGAAAGATGGATGGTAATCGCATATATAAAATCAAAGCAGGTTAAGGTTGCTGTTACAGATACTACAGCAAAAAAATAGTTTGAACATAATAAATGAAAACGGATGGTACTCAAAGAACAGTTTATACTAACAAAGCGATACAAAACAATCTCGACTGCTTTAATGGCAATCGGGGTTTTGACAATAATCGTTTTGTATGTGGCACATGGATCTAAAAGTGATCCAAAAGAACAGGCCCGTTTTTGGGGCTCGCTTTTAATGAATAGTGTTTATTTTTTACTGCTTGTCAATGCAGCTATGTTTTTTATTTGTGCCACTACCCTTTCCTGGGGTGGCTGGCAAATGTCTTTTCGCCGGGTTACCGAGGCCATCTCGGCTTGCGTTCCTGTAGTGGGAATTATCTGTGGTATTATACTTTTTGCCATTGTTTTTGGTGGTAATCATCAAATTTATCATTGGACAGACGCCAGTATTGTAAAAGACGATAAGGACCTTCTTTTTAAATCAGGGTTTTTGAATAAAGGATTTTTTACTGCCTGGACAGTGTTTACAATAGTGTCCTGGTCTTTATTTGGCTGGAAAATGAGAAAAATGTCTCATAGCCTTGATAACAAACCCCTTGAAAATATTGAAGCCGGGAAAAAGTATATGTGGAAAAATACAGTATGGTCAGGTGTTTATATCGTGGTTTTTGGATTGACAGTTATGTCTTGTACTCCCTGGTTATGGTTAATGAGTATAGATGCACATTGGTTCAGCACAATGTATAGCTGGTATACATTTGGAAGCACTTTTGTGGCAGGGATAGCACTGATTACATTATATGTTATATTCTTAAAGAATAATGATTATCTCGAATTGACTAACCGGGAACATTTACATGATCTTGGAAAATTTATGTTCGCTTTTTCTATTTTCTGGACCTACCTGTGGTTCGCTCAGTTCATGCTGATCTGGTATGCTAATATTCCTGAAGAAACCACGTATTTTAAACCTAGGGGTTATGGTATCTACAGCGGAATATTCTGGTTGATGTTTATTATCAACTTTGTGGGGCCTATATTAATTTTGATGAGCAGGGGATCCAAAAGAAATTATACAACGATAACATTCATATCAATTTTAATTTTATTTGGTCATTGGCTCGACTTTTTCCAGATGGTATTTCCCGGCCCGAACCCGGATCAGGTGCCGATGATCTTATATGATTTTGGAGTAGGACTTGGATTTGCGGGGCTGGTCATGTTTTTGACAGGCAGGGCATTGAGCAAATCGCCATTGATTGCCAGAAATCATCCGCTTTTAAAAGAAAGCATTATTCACCATACATAGAACCAAGTATTGAAGAATACGATTCATAATTATCAATTGAAATAAATATATGCAGACTTTTTTCATTGTGGCAATTTTAGTGTTTGGCTTTCTGATTACTTTTCAGATTGCCAAAGCCAGTGAATACGTTTCGGTGTTGCGAGGCGAAGAAAAGTCCCGTAAACAAAGCAATCGCATTAATGCATTCTTATTACTGGCATTCCTTATTGCAGGATTGTTTGGTGTATACTACTGTAATGAAACGCTCAAAGGAAAGCTTTTAAAACAATCTGCCTCTTACCAGGGTGAGCATATTGATACCATGCTTTGGATTACACTGGCAATAACTGGAGTTGTTTTTATAGCTACGCAAATAGCATTATTCTGGTTTGCATTCAAATACCAGGAATCTGATACAAGAAAAGCATATTTCTATCCACATAATAATAAGCTTGAAGTTATCTGGACAGTAATTCCTGCCATCACCCTGACTGTACTAGTAGGATTTGGGTTATATTATTGGTTTAATATTACCAGTGAAGCCCCTAAAAATGCAATGGTAGTGGAAGTGACAGGCAGTCAATTTAAATGGGAGTTCCGGTATCCGGGCAGGGATGGTATCCTTGGGAAAAAATATTACAGAGATATTAATGAAGCTGCCAATAATCCGCTTGGGCAGGTATGGGATGATCCTGCAAACCGGGACGATATTCATACTACGGGTGAAGTACATTTAGTAGTGAACAAACCTGTAAAATTTATTATTGGTTCCAAAGATGTAATTCATGATGTAGGTCTTGTTCATTTCCGCATGAAAATGGATGCAGTACCCGGCACACCAACAACAATGTGGTTTACGCCAAAATATACTACGGAGCAAATGAAAAAGATCACCGGGAATCCCAATTTTGTTTATGAACTTTCCTGTGATCAGATGTGCGGTAAAGGACATTGGAGTATGAGGGGTGTTGTGATTGTAGAAACTCAGGAAGAGTTTGATAGCTGGATGATTTCCCAAAAGCCACAATACTATGTTGCTTTTCCGGAAAAAGATCCTTCAAACCCCGCCTATAAAGCGGACTCCACCAAGACAGGAAGTGCGGCAATAATACCAACTAAAAACCAGATTAAAACGAGACAATAATAGTTCACAGGCAACAAACTGTTGCTATCAAAATAATAGACTATGGACGCAATGAATGCACATGCCGAAGCAATTATGACTCATGAGGTTCATTATGATGAGCATCAAGCACATCACCACAACCAAAGTTTTATATCCAAATATATTTTTAGCCAGGACCATAAAACGATTGCCAAACAATTCCTGATTACGGGAATAATATGGGCAATGATTGGTGGTTTATTCTCCGTATTATTCCGCCTTCAATTAGGATTTCCGGGTCAATCATTCCCTATTTTAGAAACTATATTTGGAAAATGGGCGCCGGGCGGTGAAATCAAACCGGAATTTTATTATGCATTGATCACTATGCACGGTACCATTTTAGTGTTCTTTGTCTTGACTGCTGGATTAAGTGGAACATTTGCGAATCTTCTGATTCCGTTGCAGGCCGGTGCCAGAGACATGGCATCACCGTTTTTAAATATGCTTTCTTATTGGTTTTTCTTTTTAGCCAGTATTGTAATGCTCTCTTCATTGTTTATTCAAACAGGACCTGCGGCAGGAGGCTGGACGGTATATCCGCCATTAAGCGCATTGCATACAGCATCCATTGGTTCAGAGCTGGGCATGGACTTATGGATCGTCAGCATGGCATTGTTTGTTGTATCATCACTTCTTGGTGGAATAAATTATATTTCGACCATATTGAATATGCGCACTAAGGGAATGAGTATGACAAGACTACCGCTTACAATCTGGGCTGTATTTTTTACTGCAGTACTTGGTGTGTTATCTTTCCCCGTTTTACTATCCGGTTTAATTCTTTTGTTATTCGATCGTAATCTTGGTACCAGTTTTTATTTAAGTGACATTGTGGTTAACGGCCAGATTATGCCGAATGAAGGCGGAAGTGCTATATTATTCCAGCACTTATTTTGGTTTCTCGGTCACCCCGAAGTTTATATTATTATACTTCCTACTATGGGTATTGTGTCAGAAATCATCAGTATCAATTCCCGAAAACCCATTTTCGGATATATGGCCATGGTGGGATCCTTATTTGCCATCTGCACACTTGCATTTTTAGTCTGGGCACATCACATGTTTGTTACCGGAATGAATCCATTGCTTGGCTCCATCTTTGTTTTGCTGACATTATTAATTGCCGTACCGTCTGCAATTAAAACATTCAACTGGCTCACCACAATGTGGAGAGGAAATATTCGGTTTACTCCCGCCATGCTATTTTCCATTGGTTTTGTTAGCATGTTTATTTCCGGAGGATTAACAGGAATTTTCGTTGGAAACTCTACTCTGGACATTCAATTGCATGATACCATGTTTGTGGTAGCCCACTTTCATATTGTAATGGGAGTGTCTGCTTTTTTTGGAATGTTTGCCGGTTTATATCACTGGTTTCCCAAAATGTTTGGGCGATATCTCAATACAACATTGGGGTACATTCATTTTTGGGTTACTCTAATAGGGGCCTATCTTATTTTCTGGCCTATGCATTATGAAGGCCTGGCCGGTATGCCCCGTAGATATTTAGATAAAAGTCCGTGGGTTTCATTTAGTCAATTTGGTGATCTGGACAGAATGATTACCATAGTTTCGATAATTGTATATGCTGTACAACTGATGTTTGTCTTTAATTTCTTTTATTCCATTTTTAAAGGAAGAAAAGTAACTACTCAAAATCCGTGGAAGGCAAATACTTTGGAATGGACTACACCCATTCGCCCAGGACATGGCAACTGGCCCGGAGAAATTCCTGAAGTGCATCGTTGGCCTTATGATTACAGTAAAGATGGAAGAGATTTTATTCCACAAACAGAACCGGTTGGCGCCAATGAAAGTAATGAACATTAATACTTTCAGAAGCTAATTGATGAAACGTATTTAAAAGTTCTTGAATTTTCTAAAGTGAGGGAATGAAAAAAATTAAAGACTTCTTTTTATTAATCAAACCCTCACTCAGTATCATGGTGGTGTTTAGCAGTGTAATATGTTACCTGTTGGCACCGAAAATCGTAGAGTTTGACTGGAAGATGATTGGTTTGCTCTTTGCAGGTGGGTTGCTGGTTACAGGCAGTGCCAATGCTATAAACCAGGTAGTGGAAAAAGATACCGATGCTCTGATGAAGAGAACGAGAAATCGTCCGGTTGCAGCAGGAAGAGTGTCGCAAACGGAAGGATGGGGTTTTGCTTTAATCATTGGAGCTATTGGATTGTTTTTGCTCGGTCATTTTTTCAATTGGTTATCGGCAGGTTTGGCTGCTCTTAGTTTGTTCCTATATGCATTTATTTATACGCCTTTGAAAAAAATTAACTCAATGGCAGTATTTGCAGGAGCATTTCCAGGAGCATTTCCCTGTATGATAGGATGGGCAGCAGGCAATGATAAATTATCTGTTGGTGGTTGGGCTTTGTTCGGATTACAATTTCTCTGGCAGTTTCCACATTTTTGGGCGATTGCGTGGGTAGCTCATAAAGATTACACTATAGCAGGATTCAAATTATTGCCCAGCGAAGCAGGACCGACAAAGTTCACAGCAATGCAAACTGTTATGTATTCATTATTGTTATTCCCGGTGTCGTTGATCCCTTTTTATATCGGGATGTGTCAAATTGAAGGGGTAAGGGGAATTTTAGGTTTTAGCCTGGTGATTTTGGCTAATTTCTTTATGTTAATAAGATCTTTTACACTTTACAGAAGAATGAATGTGCCGTCAGCAAGAAATGTGATGTTTGGAAGTTATTTGTACCTGCCGGTGGTTTTACTGTCATTTCTGTTGAGTAAAGCATAAAAATTTTAAAATAAAAACGTGAGATGGATATCGTGAGCAATCAACAAAGAAAAAAAATTCATCCCCGCAAATTCACAATGTGGGTGGCAATTGCAAGTATCATCATGATGTTTGCAGGTTTGACTAGTGCCTATATTGTGAAGAGCAACCAGGCAGCTTGGCAGGAAATTGAGCTGCCAAAAATTTTCTGGGGATCAACAATAGTTATCCTGGTCAGCAGCCTGACCATGCAAATAGCGCTTAGATCTTTTAAGCAAAGGGAAATGCGTCAATACCGGGTGTTTATCGCCAGTACCTTTCTTCTCGGATCTGTGTTTATTATTTTTCAATGCATAGGCTTTTTACAATTATGGGAACAACAACAGGTAACATTGAAAGGATCGGGAGCCGGACAATTTTTATATGTGATTTTCGGATTGCATGTCCTTCATGTTTTTGGGGGAGTTATTGCATTATTAGTGATGTTCACAAGGGCTTTTTTTGGAAAGATTAAAATGTATAGCCCTGTGCCGGTAGAATTGGCGGCAACATACTGGCATTTTGTAGATGCCCTCTGGATTTATTTACTGATATTTTTTCTTTGGGTGAGATAAATAAAAATAAACAACAAACGATAAGTAAAATTTTATAACCATTATGGCTACGACTGCAACAATGCATCAAACGAAATGGTGGAGCGGCGGAAAAAGCCCCTTTAATGTAGAGTACGGTAAATTAATGATGTGGTATTTTTTAATGAGTGATACTTTTACATTTGGCGCATTCCTGATTTCTTATGGAACTATTCGTTTTAGCCAGAATTTCTGGCCCAATCCCGGTGATGTATTCAATACTTTTCCGTTTACGGGAGAAGCTAATTTACCACTTGCATTTGTAAGTCTGATGACCTTTATTTTGATCATGAGTTCAGTCACTATGGTACTTGCCGTACATGAAGGTCACCATGGCAACAAAAAAGGTGTGGTAAAATGGTTAGCATGGACTATTGTCGGAGGGCTAGCTTTCTTATCTTGCCAGGCATGGGAATGGACACATATGCTCACCGGAGAGCATCCAACTTTAATAAATGGACATATTGAGATGATTGCTCAAACCGTAACGCATAGCCCCTGGGGAAGACACGTAGATCAAGGCGCAATATTGGATGCATTAAAAAGCACTTCTCCGGATGTGTTAGCAAAATTAGTATATGAACATAACCACACAATGTCATTAGCGCAGCTCACCGCACTACCGCATGATCAGCTTATGAATATGGTAAATATTTCTGAGCTTCATATTCGAGAAGCGGGCCCCGTAGCATTCGGTGGATTTTTCTTTGGTATCACAGGTTTTCATGGCTTTCACGTTTTTTCCGGGGTAATTGTCAATTTAATAATGCTTATTATGACAAACAACGGAGTCTTTGAACGCAGAGGGCATTATTTGATGATCGAGAAAGCAGGATTATATTGGCACTTTGTAGACCTGGTTTGGGTATTTGTGTTTTTATGTTTTTATTTAATCTGAAAAAGTTTTTAAATAATATGAGTGCAGAACAACAAAATGTATCAGCTGAGGTAAGTTTTCCTCATGAACCACCAACTGATAATGTAAAACGAATCTGGAAAACGTTTTGGATTTTACTGATTATTACTATTATTGAGCTGGGGTTAGGACTTTTAATACACGCATTAGATCTTCCGGATGATTTGACAAGATTGCTTCTGAAGGGAACCATTATCATTCTTTCCCTGGCTAAAGCTTATTTCATCGTATCCATATTCATGCATCTTGGTGATGAGATTCGTAACCTGATCCTTACTATTGTGATTCCATTAATGTTATTTATATGGTTTATCATTGCATTTATTCTTGACGGAGACTCATACAAACATCTGCGGAATAAATATGATAAACATTTTTTAGAAAGAACTACAGAATTGCCTGTTAAAAAGGCGGAGCAGGCGAAATAAAGGCCAATGGGTTTAAAAGTTGGCTTAAAATAAAGGCAAATCAAAATTACCGTCCCGCCTATGGCGGGACGGTAATTTTAAATGAATATCAAAAGTGAACTCGAAAGCTTTAAATGCGGTCTTGCTGGCGTTGCTGCTTCCATTAGTCGGTTATTTTATAATGAAACATTATAGTGACATCGCTATTGTGATGCCCCGCCACTATTATGCCGATTCGGTAATAGTTACTACAAAAAACGGGAAACAAAATACCGATACCATCTGGCATCGTGTAGCCGATTTTTCAATGACAAATCAATTGGGTAAGCCGGTGTCCTGGGATAGCCTGAAAGGAAAAATAGTGGTCGCTGATTTTTTCTTTACCCACTGTCCTACGATCTGTGTGCCTATGGCAAAAAATATGAAGCGATTGCAGGAATCCATTACCAATGCGCAAAAAGTAGGAGACACCACAAATCCTTATATACAATTTCTTTCGTTTAGTATTGACCCGGAGCGGGATTCTGTTCCCAGATTAAAATATTGGGCAGACCGCTTTCAGATTAACCCGGAAAAATGGTGGCTGCTAACCGGGGATAAGAAAAAGGTATATGATTTGGCACTCAAAGAAATGAAACTCGGTATGATAGATGGCGAAGGTGTGGATACCAATTATGCCCACTCCGATAAATTTGTAATCATTGACAGCAACCGGGTAGTTCGGGGTTATTATAACGGGCTGGACTCTGTTGATCTTGCAAAACTTTCTAAAGATATTGTATGGCTGACCATGGAAAAAAACCCTAAAGCAAAAGGATTTCTTGCCGGGCAATTGCAACTCATCCTCGTTATATTACTGATTGCATTATTAGCCGTTGGAATATTCCTGTTTTTATTCAGAAGTAAATCAAAGTAAATGCTGCCGGCTGCCTGGAAAAAAAATGATCGGAAGGCCAGGATACTGATCCTTACTTTTTCCATTATCATTTTTATATGCATAATTTTATTAGGGAAATACAAATTAAACAGGCAACCCGGGTTTGATGTTCATGTATTTGCCCTGATTAGTGCAATTATTAACTCAATGGTTGTGTTGTTGCTATTATTGGGTTTGCTTGCAGTGAAATTGAAAAAATATTTGATCCACAAACGGGTCATGATTGCTTCTATTTTTCTTTCGTCTTTGTTTTTAATCAGCTATATCTGTCATCACTTACTGGCGCCGGAAACAAAATTCGGAGGGATAGGCGCTATCCGTTATGTATATTATTTTATTTTAGGCACCCATATTCTTTTAGCAGGTATTATTCTTCCATTGATCTTATTTACGGCTTACAGGGCCCTGGTCGGAGAATACTCCAAACATAAAAAGATGGTTCGTTTTACCTGGCCGCTGTGGTTTTATGTGGCAGCGACCGGTGTGATTGTGTATTGGATGATCAGCCCGTATTATAAATGAAATTTATCAGGCGCAGTCAAAATCCCAACTCCAACACCGGATTCCAAAATATTTTTTCAAAATTCACTACCTGGTCATTTTTTACTTTTATTCCTTCTTCCTTCAGCAATTTTTCCATTAATCCTGGCGGCGTAAAATGATGTTTGCCGGTTAATAATCCAATACGGTTTACTACCCGGTGTGCCGGAACTTTTGGATGCACTCTTGCGCTACCATTCATGGCCCAACCTACCATTCTTGCAGAAAGTTTAGTACCGAGGCATGCGGCAATAGCTCCATAAGATGTGACTCTTCCTTTGGGAATTTGCCTTACCACTTCATATACCAATTCAAAAAAGCTTTCGTCTTTTTTTCCGGAAGGAGTTATTGCTTTTAATCGTGCAGTCGTTTTTTTTCGGGATGGCATGGTAGAATTATTGATTTGAATTCCGTTTTGTTCTTTTCTTTACTAACTCAGATTTTCTCGGTTCGGGCACCGCTTCATATTGATATGGACAATGCAGGCAACCCATTCCGCAGCAATACCCTTTTTCTAAATGATATTTTTCGGTGAATACCATAAGCCCCTCGTCATTGAAATAAAAATGTTCACCTTCAATCAATTTCTCATTTTTCATTTCAGGTATTTTTATCTCCCGTAATATTTTCTATTAAAATTAATTTTTTCAATTCTTCATCTTTTTCTTTTCCCGGGATCTGTTCGGGTAAAGAAAAACAGAGATAATGCACCCGTTTGCTTTGTGCAATATCCAGCGACTCATAATATGTTTTTATTTGTAGCTCAGGTAAATTTTTTTCTAAACTGTAAAGATCATCATAGTCTTTATGCAATGTGCAATGATATTTTTCAATGACCAGTTTTGTAAATTGATACAGATCGGGGCTATCCGTTTTCAGATGAATATAACCGGAAGGGCTAAGAAATTGATGATACTGCCGGAGAAATTTGGGATGTGTCAGTCTCTTTTTTGCCTTTGAGTTTCGAAGTTGCGGATCGGGGAAGGTGATCCAGATCTCCGATACTTCATTTTTTGAAAAATAATCAGCAATTTTATCAATTTCAGTTCTCAGGAAAGCCACATTTGTCAGTTGATCTTGCAAAGCTTTTTTAGCGCCCACCCAGATACGGTTACCTTTCAGGTCAATGCCGATACAATTTTTTTCAGGGAACAATTCTCCAAGACCGACAGCATATTCTCCTTTGCCGCAAGCCAGTTCTAAAACAATTGGGTTATCATTTTTGAAAAAAGAAATCCAGTTGCCCTTCATATTTTCTGGAAACTCCAGAACATTGGGAAATGTTTTAAGCTCGGCAAACCGTTGTAATTTTTTTTGACCCATAATTTCACAAAGATACCTGAAGGCATGCTCTCGGGAATTACCTGGATAAAACTTTGCCGGCAGGTTTACTTCAGGCATTGAATTTATCCATAGCACCACCAGTATTTTAGTTTAACCAATCTGTTGGGCATTATCATCATAAATCATATTTACATTCCGGTTGAAGGAGAAAAGTTTGGAAACAATAATACTCAGCTGGTTCCTTTTGAAAATGGGAAAATCCACTTTTGATTTATAGAATAAAAATTTATTGAATGCTTTTATAGAGTTTATGATACAAAAAAGCCTTCGCTCATCACGAAGGCACTACATGAGAAAACTGTATCTGCTGTAGGGGGAGGATTCGAACCTCCACGGGGCAGTTAGCTAAAAAGCAAAGTCCGGTGGTCAATCCCGGTCGGTCCCGACCAAAGTCGGAATCGGCTCTACTTTTCGTTTATCCTGTGATCCCCACCCCCGAGACAAGAGGGCATGTCTGCCGAAAGGTTTCATCACCCCACAATGTTGAATTAGTTTTAAAGAACTTACCCGTTGCCAGGTTTTGTAGAACAAATTTAAACGATATGGCTTGTTTGTTCCAAATATTTCAAGAAATATTTTGGAATTATTGAAATTATTCAAATATTTGATCTTATTTTTTATAATTTCAAAAATCATATACGAAAATGGCTGTAAAATTGAATCTTGACAAATTAGACCTTCAGATCATTCACCACATGATGGAAGATGCGCAAATCTCGTATGCTGATCTTGGCAAAAAATTATTTGTGTCAGGAGGTACCATTCATGTTCGTATCAAAAAACTTTTGGAAGCGGGCGTAGTTAAAGGTACTAAACTCAATGTTGACCTGAAACAACTCGGGCATGATGTCATTGCATTTATTGGTATTTACCTGGAAAAAAGTTCCATGTACGATTCCGTCGCAAAAGAACTGCAAAAAGTTCCTGAAATTGTGCGACTCAATTATACCACAGGAAACTATAGCATGTTTGCTGAAATAGTATGCAGGGATATTGCTCAGCTTCGCTGGGTGCTTCATGATCAATTGCAAAAAATAAAAGGAATTGAAAGAACGGAAACATTTATTTCGCTGGAAGAAAGTTTTAGCCGGAATGTAAAAGTGATTCCATAAGCCACATCCGGATATGAAAGAAACATCACGATTTTATTCATCGCTGGGGCTGCTGATTGTTCTCAATGCCATTGTCAAGCCACTCTGGATATTTGGTATTGACCGGATGGTTCAAAATTCTGTTGGAACTTTCGAATACGGTAAATACTTTGCTCTTTTGAACTTTTCCATTGTTTTCAGCTTTTTATTGGATTGGGGTTTCACTTCTTTTTTTAATCGTCAACTCGCATCACAGGAAAAAAATTTTATTGACCACGCAGGAAATTTCCTTTTTGTAAAATTCCTGTTTTTATTATTATATGCTGCCGTTGTATTTCTCGTAGCCTGGGCTGCACATATTCAGCATTGGGATATTCTTTTGGGAGTTGTGAGTATCCAGGCACTCCAATCTCTTTTTATTTTCTTTCGGGGTGTTATCACGGCACATCAGTGGTTTCGAACCGACGCCTGGCTTTCGGTACTGGACAAAACTCTTATGATTATCCTTTGCGGCATCCTACTTACTTTTCCGGTCTTGTTTGGTAGTATAACTATTGATATTTTTTTAATTGTGCAGGTGAGCTGTAGCCTGCTGGCAATGTTTACGGCCTGGTTTATTATTCAAAAAAATGGAATCAGGTTTATTGTCAGCAAAACAGCTTTTTTTCAAAAAAAGATTTTCAAATCAGCACTTCCATTTGCTTCAATTGTTTTATTGATGTCTGCCCATTACCGGTTTGATGGCTTTTTACTGGCACAGATTCATCCAGATGGCGCACATGAAGCAGGTGTTTATGCAGCAGCGTACCGCTTTCTGGATGCAGCAAATATGATCGGTGTATTATTGGCTTCGTTTCTGCTTCCATACATTGCCCGGCAATGGAGTGAAAAAAAAGACATTACCGGAATTGTATTGACAAGCAGGCATTTTCTAATATTATTTTCAATAGCTATTGCAACCATTACTTTTTTCCTGGCACCATGGATTCAAAAATTGTTGTATCATCATGATGACACTGAAGCAATTCAGGTAATGCAATGGTGCTTACCGTCATTGATCGGGTATTCATTGGTTCAGGTTTACGGAACAGTCATGACGGCAACTGGCCATATTCTATCATTTTGTTACATTACGCTCGTTGCAGTTCTGATTAATATTACCCTTAATGTTTTATTGATTCCTCATTGGGGAGCAAGGGGGAGTTGTTTTGCTGCATTGATTAGTCAGGGTTTTTGTGGTATTGCAGTTATGTTGTATGTATGGAAAAAATCAGCGGTTGTTATTCATCTCCGCTCTTTGATTATCTATATTTTTACTGCTGCATTATCATCAGGGTTTCTATATTGGGGAAATGGGCTTGGAATAAACCCGCCGTGGCTTATGGCAGGTGTCGCCTTGATCTCAATGGCGGCTTTATTCACATCGGGTATGCATCAATGGAAACAATGGCTGATATCATTTCGGAAAACAGAATTTAAATAACCTTATTATGCCTGATTTTTTTTACCTCTTATCAAAATGGTGGAAGCAGATTCTGTCCATGGTTCTGCTTTCGTTATTGATTGTAGCAATCATTGTTTTCATGGAGCCTCCAAAATATCTTTCTGTGGCAACAGCTGTACCTGCCAGCAGTGTCGCTTCTGATAAATCCAGAATTTTCGGCGAAAATATTGAAGCATTATATTCTAATCTTGGCTCCCCTGATGATTTGGATATGATTGTAGGTACCGGGCAATTGGATACGGTTTACCTTGCTGTTACTGATCAGTTTAATTTATACGATCATTATAAAATTCAGGCCAATAAAGAAGTGACAAGAATAAAATCAGCGGCTTTACTGAAAAAGAATACTGAAATTCAAAAAAGCGGATATGGCGAACTGAAAGTGAAAGTCTGGGATACGGATAAAAACCTGGCTCCTCAATTGGCTAATTCACTTATGGAAAAACTGCAATCAATATACCGGGATTTGCAGAGCAAAAATAATGCGGCAATACTGAATGATCTGAAAACTGGAATGATTAAGCTCAAAGACTCAATTGGAATTCTTCAGTCAGCAGCTAATTCAAAACCGGATACTTCAGGGCTAAGCGTTTTAAAAACCCAATTACAAAAATATCAGCAATTAATTGGGGAATATCAATTGATGGTGGACAACAAGCCTTCGGCATTATTAATAGTAGAAAGAGCAAGACCGGCTTTGCTCCCTGATAAACCGGAGCGCCTTGAAATACTCATTGCTACTTTAGTTCTTAGTTTTCTGTTTGCCCTATCAATAGCGCTGATTCTCGAAAAAAGAAAAAAAATGGTAAAATGATACTCGTAGCCGATAAAAATAAATCTGTCTTTTGGTTTTTTGCAAGCTTGTTTATTTTCTTCTTGTCGGTTACAATTTTTACAGACGAATATTATTGGACGCTGATACCGTTTGGAATAATAATAAGCTATTGTGGTTGGCAAAACAGCAATATTGTTTTCTTTTTATTGCTGATTACTCTTCCGTTTTCTGCAGAATATCATTTTAATTCAGAATTGGGAACAGATATTCCCGACGAATTCCTGATGCTGATAACGGCAGGATTATTTTTGCTATATTTTATTTATAGGCCTGAGACGATTCCAAAGAATTATCTTTGCCACCCGCTGATAATCTTTCTACTCTTTTCCATGATATGGATATTGGTCGCTGCTTTTTTTTCAACAAACCCGTTTATTTCTTTTAAATTCTTTCTTGCGAAATGTTGGTACCTCGGAGCTTTTGTGCTGGCTCCACTGATAATATTTAGAAATAAAAAAACCATAACTAAAGCGGCTGTCGTTATTGCTGCTTCGATGTTTGTTGTGGCGTCGGTTATATTAATTCGTCATGCCGGATATAATTTCCGGTTTGCTGATATTAATGACGCTGCTACTCCCTTTTTCAGAAATCATGTGAATTACTCAGCGATGCTGGTATGCGCCATTCCTTTGTTCTTTGCATTTTATAGTCATGCAACGACAAAGAAAATGAAATGGCTTATTGTTGGGGCAATACTTATTTTATTGACAGCATTGTTTTTTTCATATTCCAGGGGCGCCTGGCTTGCTTTGCTCGTTGGTCTTATTTCGTATTGGGGTATAAAAAAAAGATTATTATTTCAATCTTTTGTTGCGGCCATTATTTTTTTTGTGGGATTTTTATTCTGGGCAAAAACAAATGACCGGTATCTGCAGTATGCGCCTGATTTTAAAACCACCATTTTTCATAAAGATTTCAGGGAGCATTTAATTGCCACCTACAAACTCAAAGATGTTTCAACCGAAGAAAGATTCTACCGGTGGATCGCAGGGTTGAGAATGATAAAGGATAATGAACTTACCGGTTTTGGCCCGAATACGTTTTATTATAATTACAAACCTTACACTATTCCCGCTTTTAAAACATGGGTAAGTGATAACAGCGAACATTCTACGGTACACAATTATTTTTTACTCGTTGCCATTGAACAGGGAATCCCGGGGTTGATATTTTTTTTAATATTGATTGGCGGCATGTTGTGTTATGCACAACGAATCTATCACCGGGCTACAGATTTGTTTCATAAATCTGTAGCCGCAACAACAGGTGCGGTTATTTCCATGGTGATTGTTGTAAATTTCCTGAGTGATCTTATTGAAACGGATAAAATCGGGAGTATTTTCTTTTTATGTTTATCTGTTTTGGTGGTTGCGGATACTCATATTTCATTTAAAGGAACAAATGAAATAAATAGTAATAATCAGCCTACCGGATAAAATATTTCATAATAGAAATAAATTAAGAAAAATTTTTTCCCCGGACATTCAAAGCGTCTCTTAACCCGTTTCCTAATAAATTAAAGGCAAGCACGAGCAACATAATTGCAAATCCCGGGGCCAGAGCCAGCATGGGATTTTGAGTGATGATAAAATTATAATTCTCTTTGATCATCAACCCCCAGCTTGGCTGCGGTGGCTGCACACCGATCCCGAGAAAACTCAGGCCGGCTTCAATAATAATTGCGGATGCAAAATTAGAAGCAGCTATAACCATCACCGGTCCCATAATGTTTGGCCAGATATGACGGACAATCGTTCTCAGATCCGAAAAACCCAATGCTCTTGCTGCTTCCACATATTCCAACTCCCTTACAGCAAGCACCTGCCCTCTAACTAATCTTGCAATGCTCACCCACATGGTCAGTCCCACCGCAATAAATATTTGCCAGAAACCTTTTCCTAAAACCAGGGTGATGGCAAAAACAAGAAGTAATGTTGGAATGCTCCAGATCACATTGATAAACCACATTATGATATTGTCTGTTTTCCCTCCGTAATATCCAGCCAGCGAACCAAGTAGTAAACCGATACTCAGTGAAATGATCACCGTGATTAATCCAACGCTGAGGCTTACCCTTGTGCCGATAATAATGCGGCTCAGGATATCACGGCCATATTTGTCGGTGCCTAAAAAAAATTTTCTTGTAGTAATAGGCCCCGGCGCTAATTGAGATAAAGAGTAAGCTCTCCATTCACTTAGTTTTTCATCAATATATTTCTGAACGATTATACTGTCGCCTTTTTTTTCATAACTATTAATAGGGACATAATAATAAACGTCTTCTTTTCCGGACAGCAATTGTCCGAAGAACCCGGGAGCAATAACTTTTCTTTCTTTTATTACTTTGACGAACTCCTGTTGAAAACCTGGCTTTCTTCCACCGATCTCAAGAATGATCCTGTTGGCAAAAGGAGAATGATCCGGTGCTATGAAATATGCAGCGATGGCTGTGATGATCGCCAAAGCAATTACAACAAGGCCAAACACAGCGCCTTTGTTTTTTTTCAATCTTTGCCATGCAGCAGCCTGGAATGACCGGGAGTGTTTCATTAAAAATCAGATGTGAGCAATTTCCGATTATACAAATATAATTGCTGTGCCACAAAATAGTCCAACAAATCATTTCACCTTTCTGCCTTTCCATTCATATTTTCCAAATTGCCCACAAAAACCGGAAATAATTGTATAAAAAATATGCAGAGGCTGCAAAAAGAAAAAATATTTCACCAATGACTGTTTCCCGAAAAAAGCTGCAACGGAAGATACAAAAGGGATTTCAACAAGAGTTTTTAAAATCCACAAACCGGCACAATAAAGCCAATAATAATAATTCCAGAAACCCGCAATAATCAGGACAAAAAAAGACAAATTAAAAGAATATACGAGCAGCAATACAGGTAATAATCTTTTGTCGTCGTAGTCTGTTGCTTTGCTGGCCCAGCGGTTTCTTTGATTGAAAAAGCTTTTCCATGTTTTTGCAGGTTCGGTGACCACCATGGCTGATTTTGATTTCAGGTAATGAACAGCACCCGGATTCTTTTTCCAGATTTTATACATCAGCAGCATATCATCACCGGAAGCAATACTGTCAATCCCTGAAAAACCATTTACTTCATCAAATGCTTTTCTGTCATAAGAAAGGTTAGCGCCATTGCACACTGTCAGTGAATTTTTAAATACTGAAACAGCCGTGATCCCCTGCAATACCAGGAAATCAATGGACTGGAATATCTGCAACAAAGAATTGTTATTTGAATACATGACAGGAGCGGCGATAAATACAGAGTTATTTTTTTCTTTGAATGAAACAATAGTATCCAGCCATTCTGCCGGCGGCAAACAATCTGCATCCGTACAAACAATCCATTCGTTTTTTGAAGCAGCAATACCTGTTTCAATCGCTTTCTTTTTGTACGAATTAATATTGTCATCTTTGAGTTGAATTAGTTTGACATCCTGAAACCCTTGTACTATTTCATAAGTTTTATCCGTAGAATGATCGTCAATTACAATTATTTCAAATAAATCTTTTGGATAGGTTTGTTGTTCCAGTTTTTGAAGCAGTTTAGGAATAGCGACTTCTTCATTTCGTGCTGGGATAATCAGCGATATTTTAGTTTTTCTTTCCGCATGTATTGGTGCAAAATAAGGAATACCTCCCCAGTTATGCCAATAATAAAACATAAGAGTGGAATATCCGGCAAATATGAGTATAACAATTAGGAGCAGTACCATATTCTGAATAAACAAATCTACTCATTGCCCGGCGTAGTTAGCAAAGCCGGAAGAATTTCTTTGATATGATTTTCATGAAGAACCTGGTGTCCCGATGGGATTATTTTGATGGTACAAAAACTTTCAATACCCTTCTGGAATTTTTTTCCTCTTACCGGTAAAATAATTCGATCGTATTTACCATAAATAAGTTGTACCGGAGTTTTGTGTTTGCGAATGAGAAATTTTATCCTGCTTATCGAAGGTTTTATTTTCCTGAAAACTGTCCAGCGATTATATAACTGATCCCTGGCTTCTTTGTTTTCAATATAATAGTTTACAAATTTGAAAATACTGGCATTGACAAACCCAAGCCTGTTAAGCAGCTTCAGGAACGAAAAAAACCATCCGGGATGTTTCATGGTAAAAGCAAATAATTTGTTTCCCAAACTTGTTTGAGTGGTCAGCCAATACCAGAAATTAACTTTCAGGCCGTCCGGAGCCATCAGGGTTACGTTTTCAATTTTATCCGGAATGAGTTGAAATAAACTGAGCGCTATTCTTCCGCCAAGACTATACCCGATTAAAGTCATTCGTTTATCTGTTAACTCGGGAGTTTCATTGCAAATCTGTAAAATGTCTTCCGATGAGAAATTCAAACCCTCTTTCCATTCTGTTTTTCCGTGAAAGGGGAGATCAAATGCATGAAACCGGAATTGGGTACCTGCGTATTTTTCAAGGAAAGCAAAAGAATCTGCTGATTCCCCATAGCCATGGAAGCAAAGTGCCACTCTTTCCCCTGTGCCAAAGCACTGGCTATGAATTTTTGAGTTCTTATACGTGCTGGTATCGTTTCGCATAACAGTTTGGGAAAAAATCTCCGGGAAAACAATGTCGTTTTCAAAAATACCATTAATTTTGATTAGTTGTATAAACAACTATATGCAAAACAACCAATTTAAAAAAGGAGAGCTCTACAGCTTTATTACGGGTAAGGCGTCAACAGCAATTGCCCGCAGGCTGCAAAAAAAACTAAACCAGGCCGGGCTGAATATTACTATTGAACAATGGAGTGTACTGTATCATCTTTGGAAAAAACACGGATTGAGCCAGCAGGAGTTATGTCTTGCTACATACCGGGATAAACCCAGTATCACCCGCTTAGTGGATAACCTGGAAAAACTAAACCTGGTAAAAAGGGTTCCTTCCGAAAGTGACCGGCGTATCAACCTGATCTATCTCACAAAGCAGGGTCAAAAGATGGAAGAAGAAACGATGCAGTTGGCTGATCAAACATTGAATGAAGCATTGAAAACTGTTCCGTCTTCTAAAATTGAATTATGTAAAGAAGTGTTGCAGATTGTTTATGATAACCTGAAATAATTTTTTGAACTCATAATACTATTTTATGCAAACATCAACTGAAAAAAAAGCAGTCTTAAAGGGCGGTGAGTGGCTGATCAGAGATTCTTCTCCGGATGATATTTTTATCCCTGAGGAATTTACGGAAGAACAAAAAATGATCCGGGATATGTGTAATCAGTTCCTGGATCAAGAAGTATATCCTATCCTGGATAGAATTGATAACCTCGAACCGGGATTAATGAAATCATTGGTTCAAAAAGCGGGTGAACAGGGATTACTGGCTGTTTCTTTTCCTGAAGAATATGGCGGTTTGGGAAAAGACTTTGTTACTTCTACTATCGTCAATGAATATCTTGGCGCCGGCCATTCTTTTTCGGTGGCCATTGCTGCACATACGGGCATTGGCACTTTACCTATTTTATATTTTGGCACACCGGAACAAAAACAAAAATTTATACCTAAGCTCATCAGTGGAGAATGGGCAGGATCTTATGGACTTACCGAACCTAATAGCGGCAGTGATGCATTGGGTGCAAAGTCAACTGCCAGATTGAGTGCTGACGGAAAGTATTATATTCTAAATGGACAAAAGTGCTGGATTACCAATGGAGGATTTGCACAGGTATATACGGTGTTTGCACAAGTGGTAGGAGATAATCTGCCTGCCGGTAAGTCAGGATTCACAGCATTTATTTTAGAAAGAGGGATGGAAGGGTTTACCCAGGGGCCGGAAGAACATAAAATGGGAATCAAAGGCTCTTCAACCGTGCAATTATATTTCCAGGATTGCAAGGTTCCGGTTGAAAATTTATTGGGAGAAATCGGGCAGGGACATAAAATTGCATTTAATATTCTCAATATTGGCCGTTTGAAATTATGCGCTGCCGCTGTGGGTGGATCCAGAAGAGCCATTACAGATTCTGTACAATATGCAAAAACAAGAGAACAATTCAAACAGCCCATTGCCAACTTTGGTGCCATCAAACATAAACTGGCACAAATGGCTATTGAAATTTTTGTTGGTGAATCTGCATTATATCGTACCGCTAAATGGATTGATGAAAAAGAAGAAGAGTTGGCTGCTGCAGGTAAACCTTATAATGAATCGTTATTAGGTGCTGCGGAGGAATATGCCATTGAATGTGCCATTCTTAAAGTATTTGGTAGTGAAGCATTGGATTTTGTTGTAGATGAAGGAGTACAGATACACGGAGGCAATGGATTCAGTGCCGAATACAATATCTCCAGAGCATACCGTGATTCCCGGATCAACCGTATTTATGAAGGAACTAATGAAATCAATCGCTTGCTGACTTTGGATATGACATTAAAAAGAGCCATGAAAGGCCGATTGGACCTGATGGGACCGGCCATGGCGGTACAAAAAGAATTGATGAGCATTCCTGATTTTGGCAATGAAGATGGAATGCCTTTTGCAAATGAAAAAAAGCTGATTGCAAATCTTAAAAAAGCAATATTGATGACAGCCGGTGCTGCAGTACAAAAACTGATGATGAAAATTGATAGTGAACAGGAGGTGTTGATGAACATTGCTGATATGGCTATTGCAACCTTTACTGCGGAAAGTGTCCTGCTTCGGGTAATGAAAATGGTAACACAAAGAGGAGAGGCGGCATGCAATGATTACCTCGATATAATGAGAACCTTTTTGTATGATGCGGCCGATAAGGTGAATAAAGCCGGAAAGGATGCTGTTAATTCTTTTGCTGATGGTGATGAGCAACGAATGATTCTAATGGGGTTAAAACGATTTACCAGGGCAGAACCAGTCAACACAAAAGAATCAAGAAGAAGAATTGCCGATAAAATGATTGCTGAAGGAAAATATTGCTTTTAATTCAAAAAATCATTTTTTATATGGGAAGGATCAAAAGACATCTTTCTCAGAGGCTGGGAATTATCATATATCATATTCAATTCTTTTCGGGTCTGTTTGATTTCCTCAAGCTTTTTGATCCTTTTGCTTTCGATAATAATACCCACGGAAAGAACTAAGGAAGAGAAGGTGGCTGCAATAAAATACATGGTAAATATATCAGCGACATCCTTTGAATTTATAATATAATAGAATATATAAATAAGCATATAGCAACTGTAAGCAAAAAGCAATGCTGTTGTCATCAAGGCCTTGCCAACTGCTTTTCCCTGTGTGATAGCGATTTTTATTTGACGCAGCGAGAACCATGTGCTGAAAAATAAAAGTAAACTTAATCCCGGAGCCATCACAACAACCATAGCTTCTTTTTTATAACCCCAAATAACAATAGCAGCAATTTCAAATAACAAAAAGAATAAAACAGTGTACCGGATTCGTTTTGCAAATTGAACTGAGAAACTGAAATATCCAATGAAAATAAACATAAGCGGGAACTCAAGGAAGTTATTGGTTATACCAAAAATTTTTCTGAATTCAGGATTGACTGAAATATAATTTTCACTCATCAGGTTATACACTGAACTTAAAAGATAGAATACCCCCAAAGCAATAAAATATCTTAAACGATATAGCCGGTATGCAAGTACAAGTACAACAGGCAACAGCAAAGCAACTGTGGAGATTATACCCATTATTTCTTTCCAATTCATGGGATCGGTTTTTCTTTTGGATAAGGATTGTGTTCTTCAATTTTACACATCAAACTCTACATATATATAAACGAAAATGGCAGGAGGATAGTGTTGTAAATAAGGGTTTGCACTAAGATTCAGTAAAAGCATGTTATCATTCCGTAATAATACGGAAACCTGGCTAAAGGGGTTTTTGTATTACCTTTCAGAAATGATACGAACTTTTTTACTTTTTTCCGTTTTACAGTCATCGGTTACTATGGCGCAACTGAATTCAGAACCTATTATAGGAATAACAACCGGCCCTTTATCATTTCTTAAATATGGACTTGGCGAAGACCGCCTGGGTGGGGCAAAAATGACTTATCTCGACTCTAATATTATTATCAGGGTTGTGGACAGCGTAAAAAATGATTATAAGATAGAATTGTCTAAAAACCATTTTGCCTATTTACCAAAAGAAAATTTTAAAAAAGATAGTTCTGTAAAATTTCATTCTTATTATCTCACAAATAGCTGGAGGGTGTATGGCGATGATAAATATGATTATGTCACTATTTCATTAGATGAACGGTTGCCATACAGGAGTATTCAACAGATTGACCCGGCAAGAATTGTTATAGATATTTTTGGAGTTACCAGTAATACCAACTGGATCACGCAACTCTCTACCGTAAAAGAAATAAAAAATACCTGGTATGAGCAAATTGAAGACGATGTATTTCGGGTTTATATAGAATTAAAACATAATCAGCATTGGGGTTATTATATTTTTTACGATAATAAGAAACTGATTATTCGTGTCAAACGTCAGCCCCTGATTCCTGTATTAAGTAAATTAAAAGTAGCTGTTGATGCAGGTCATGGCGGAGAAAATATAGGCGCATCAGGTGTTTCGGGTAATATTGCTGAGAAAAATTATACTTTGAAAATCGCTAAAGAACTGGAAAAGTCGTTAAAGAAAGAAAAGGCTCAGGTGTTTATGACAAGGGAAAAAGATACTACGCTGAGTATGATTGAACGGACAGAAATGCTGCGGCAATGGGATCCGGATTTTTTGATTAGTATTCATCTCAATTCCGGTAATAATGATACCACCAGTGGGGTCAGTACTTATTACCGTTATATTGGTTTTCGGCCATTGACACAATTTATCTTAAAAAGAATGAAGGAACTTGGACTAAAAGAATATGGTAATGTGGGCAGTTTCAATTTTTCATTGAGCGGACCTACAGAATATCCCAATTGCCTTGTGGAAGTGGCATTTCTCAGCAATCGTCAGGATGAAAAAAGAATTTTAAGCCCGGTATTTCAAAAAGCGGTTGCAGCAAAAATAGTTGCCGGAATAAAAGACTGGTTGAGATCATTGAAAAAATAAAATTCACTTCAAATCCGCCGCCGCTTCTTTGTCCACCCACCAATACAATTCATCATTGAATGGTTGAATGATTTGCGCCGGGTATAATCCAGGGTTATGTTCTTTGGTAAATACATTATAAAGAGCAGCCATTTTTCCCTGGCCGCTTACTAAAAATGCAATGTTGCCTGCTGCATTAACAACCGGGGCAGTTAATGTAATCCGGTTAATTTTTTCTTCTTTAAGGTAAAAGGCGTCTACCCATTTTGTTTTTTCAAAAATAACCGGGTACCCTGGAAATAGTGAAAGGGTATGGGCATTATCTCCCAACCCCAACAATACGAGATCGAATGTATGATTGCCATCAGGAAAATAATGACGTAATATTTTCTCATATTCAAGTGCTGAAATCTCCGGCGCCACATCGGTACGTATGAGATGAATATGATCTTTTTTAACCGGAACAATATTTAATAATGTGTCAAAAATCATCCTGCCATTATTCCGTTCATTTGAATATGGGACAAATCTCTCATCGCCTAAAAAGCAATGCACCTTGCCCCATTCTATTTTATTCCGGTATTCAACTGACGCTAAAATTTGATATAATTTTTGGGGAGTAGAACCACCGGAAAAGGCGATGGTAAAACGATTTTTTGTTTTTAAAATGATTTCAATGTACTGAACCATCCAGCCGGCAAGTTGCCTGCTGAGGTCATTGATATCATTTGTAATTTTTACATGCATTCCAAAAATTATTCTTTAGTTTTTGCTGGCACCACAGCCCAATGATGGCCATCTCTAGCAATTAATTCTTCTGAATCTTCCGGTCCCCAGCTGCCGGGTGTATAATTTGGGAAATCAACAGGGGGGCGCTTTAGCCATGTTTGCATAATAGGTTCAATAATTGCCCAGGCAGCTTCTACCTGGTCGGCACGCATGAACAAAGTCTGATTTCCGGAAATAACATCTTCCAATAAAGTTTCGTATGCTTCAGGTTCTCTTCCATCATACGCTTCAGCATAACTGAAAATCATATTTACAGGGTTCAAAACCATTTCCTGTCCGGGTTGTTTTGCCTGGAAGCGGATCCGGATATCCATTTCCGGCTGAATGCTGATGGTTAGCCGATTGGGTCGCCATGTTTCAGCTGCTTCTTTTGGAAATGAGTAACACGGTGCATCTTTAAATTCAATTGTGATTAATGTGGTTTTTTCATGGAGAAATTTTCCGGTGCGTATATAAAACGGAACATTGCGCCAGCGCCAGTTGTCAATAAAAAATTTTGCAGCAACAAATGTTTCTACCGGGGATTGGGGGTTCACATCTTTTTCCTGCCGGTAAGCCTGCACTTGTTTTCCATTCATCCATCCTGCAGCATATTGACCTCTCACCGCATGTGCATGTACTTCTTCGGGGTCCAGTTTTCGAATGGCATGCAACACATCTACTTTTTTATTCCGTATTTCATTAGCATCAAAAGATACAGGTGGCTCCATTGCTATCATGCAAATTAATTGCAGGATATGATTTTGCACCATATCCCTCAATGCTCCTGCCTGCTCATAATATCCGCCCCGGTTTTCTACACCAACTGTTTCAGCTGCCGTTATCTGTATATGATCTATATAATTATTATTCCAGATCGGTTCGAATAAAGCATTGGCAAAACGAAATGCCAGAATATTCTGAACTGTTTCTTTTCCTAAATAGTGATCAATTCGGAATATCTGCTCTTCATCAAACATGCTGCGGAGCAGTTGATTCAATTCATGTGCACTTTGCAAATCATGTCCGAAAGGTTTTTCAAATACCAGGCGGGTGCGGACGGGGTCTTCACAAAGTTTTTGTTCATATAATTTTTGTGCCAGCACCTGTGCCAGCTGTGGCGCCACTGCGAGGTAAAATATTGTAACAGGAGGCTCGCCCCAGTCTTTTGTTTTGTTTTTAATGTCTTCAAAAATATTCTGGTAGCTGCTATCATCCCGCAGGTCAGTCAGGTGATAAAATATATTGGATGAAAATACCTGCCATTTTCCATCCAGTTCATCTTTTCTTCCTGAAAAACTTTGAACACCTTCAAATAATTTTTTACGATAATCTTCATCTGAATCGAAAGGGGTACGGCCGGCACCGATAATTACAAATTTATCAGGCAGGTAATTATCAAGAAATAAATTGTAAAGTGCAGGCACCAGTTTCCGGTTTGTCAGGTCTCCGCTTCCACCAAAAATGAACAGGATCGTCGGTGGCAATTTTTTTTGTCCTTCCATATTGATTCGTTTTGTTTCAGCTGTTTTGATGAATGGTTTTTTAGTTTACCATTCTGTATGAAAATTCCCTTCTTGATCAATCCGCTGGTAAGTATGCGCTCCAAAATAATCCCGTTGTGCCTGAATAAGATTGGTTGGAAGATTTTCACTGCAATAGGCATCGAAATAAGATAATGCACTGGCCAATCCAGCGGCTGGTATTCTGCTAGCAGTACTCAATGAAACTATTTTTCTTAACGCAGGAATTTTCTTTTTAATAAGGGATGCTACTTTTTTATTTAATAAAATATTGGGTAACTGTGAATTTTTTTTGAACGCAGTTGTAAACATCTCCAATAATGAAGAGCGGATAATACATCCGCCCCGCCAGATGCGAACTACATCTTTCAGGGAAATATCCATATTCAATTCTGAAGATGCTTTGTGAAGCATGGCTAATCCCTGGGCATAACAAAGTATAGTGGCTGCATAAAGACCATCATGTAATTGCTGAAGTATCTTTTCTTTATTTTTTGTTATAGGTTTAATCTTCGGATTATACAAGGTACTTGCATTAACTCTTTCATCTTTATAAACAGAAATATCCCTCATGGCTACCGCCATATCAATGGTTGGAACCGGTACCGGTAAATTCATTGCATCCTGCGAAGTCCACTTACCTGTTCCTTTTGAACCTGCTTTATCAAGTATCATATCTACCAGGCGCTTATTGCTTTGATCATCTTTTTTAAGAAAAATACCGGAAGTGATTTCTAAAAGAAATGAATTCATTTCACCTTCATTCCATTTTTTAAAAACTTCATGCAGTTCATCATTATTTAAACCCATGCTTCTTTTTAATACATCATATACCTCACTGATGAGTTGCATGATAGCGTATTCAATTCCATTATGCACCATTTTTACATAATGACCTGCTGCATTTTTTCCCATGTATGCCACGCAGGGTTCATTATTTACCTTAGCGGAAATAGCTTCCAAAATTTGTTTTAATTCTTTCCAGGCTTCTACATCACCGCCGGGCATAATGCTGGGGCCGGTTCTGGCACCATGTTCTCCACCGCTTACCCCCATGCCAACAAAATGAATTTTTTTATCTTCTAAAAATTTTATCCTGTTTAGTGTATCTGTATAATGAGAATTGCCACCGTCAATGATAATATCGTTTTCTTCTACCAATGGTAACAGATCGTTGATAACATAATCTACAATTGGCCCTGCGGGAACGAGCATCATTATTTTGCGGGGACGTTTTAACTGCTTTACCATTTCAGATAAAGTACTTACACCTTTTACTGTTGTTCCGGGAGAGGCAAATGATTCAAGACTGGTGGCTTTTGACAGATCTTTGTCAAACCCGATAACGCTAAAACCATGGTCGGCCATATTCAATAATAAATTGCGGCCCATTACGCCGAGCCCTATCATTCCGAAATCAAATGAAGATGTTTCCACGTACTATAGATTTTTAGTGCAAGTTATTAATATATGTATTAAGCAAAACCATCTTAACAATGGCATTACTTAATCCATCTTTCAAAAAATTCATAAGTTCTCAGCATCTGATCAATCCGCTGACGGTTGTTTCCGCTTCTTGTAATTTCATGCGTAGCTCCCGGGTGCCGTACAAACTCAACGGGCCTTCCTAATACTTTCAGGCTTCGAAACATCATTTCATCTTCTATAAATCCGGTACGACGATCATTTGCTCCATGAAACATGATATATGGCGTTGTGATATTTTGTACATAACTGATCGGCGATTCTCTTTGTAAAATTGCTTTGGTGGCAGGCTCCCAGGGATAACCACCGAAATAATTCGGAACTAATCTCCATGCATTACCCTCTCCAAAAAATGTAGCGAGATCATATACGCCACGCTGCGAACAGGCTGCTTTGAAGCGATGATCATGCCCGATGATCCATGCTACCAGGTAGCCGGCATAAGAACCACCCGTCACCATCAATCTTGAAGTATCTGCCCAGCTTTCGGCTGCAACAGTTTTATCAAGAGCAGTCAGCACATCACTTGCGGGGCCGGTACCCCAGTCATTAATATTTGAGCGTAAAAAATCAATACCAGAACCACCGCTTCCCCTGGGATTACAATACACCACTCCGTATCCTTTGCTGCAAAAAAACTGGTATTCATGCCACATGCTTGCTTCACCCGGTCCCCACATGGCTGAAGGGCCGCCATGTATTTCTAATAATAAAGGATATTTTTTTCCTGGTTCATAATTGGTTGGCTTCATTACCCAATATTCTATTGTTTCACCCTTGTTGTTGGTAAATGTTCTTTTATCAGGAAAAGATATTTTTTTCTGTGCTAACCAATCTGTATTGAAGCTGCTGATGCGAAGCGGATTTTTTCCAGTGGCATCTGCCAAATATAATTCTGACGGATCGGCTACTTCTGTTTTTGAAAATAATAATTTATCACCGGCGAGGTCAAAACTTCCAATGCCGGTGTTGTAATCGCTCAGTGGCTCTACTTTTTTTGTTTTAATTTCAGCCCGGTATACCGGTGCACCACCATTACTTTGTGCTGAAAAATAGATATATTTTTCATCCTTGCTCCATACAAAATTTCCTTTGCTGCGATCAAACGGGATAGTGATTATATCTTTTGCAGTACCATTCAGTGGCATCACAGCCAACGTCGGTATGCTTACAAAAGAAGTGTTGCCATATTGAAAGGCAAGCCATTTTCCCGAAGGGGAAACAGAGGGAGAATTATAATTTTTTTCTTTTTCGCCTATAAGTTGATGAAAATTGCCTCCATCAGTATTTACAATAAAGATTTCACCTTCTAATACACGATCCGGATGTATTGCCGGGTTTACACTTCCCGACATGACGATTTGTTTTCCATCCGGGGTAAATGAAGCCTGCCCGAAGCGATAAAATATTTTAGTAATTAAAACGGGTTTCAAAGGAGTATTTACATTGATGAGGAAAAACTGGGTAAAGCTCATTTCGGGATCTACATCCATTTCATTCTGAAAATTAAGTTTATCAATGACCTGGGCTTTTTTGTCGTTTGCATTGTTTTCGAGATAGGCCCTGATGGACTCCATGTTTCCATCGGGATCTGGCTTGGCTGAATTCATTTTCAGATTTTCATTATGATTAAAACCGGGTTTTTCAAAAGGCCATTGAGGGAATTCTTTATCAGGGTTTAACGTAGAATCCTTCAGTATGTCTTTTAAATTTATATTGGATGAAAAAAGGATCTGCTTTCCATCGGGGCTCCATTTAGGACCGGAGGCACCATATTTGAAATGGGTTAATTGCATGGCCTCACCGCCGTCAAGCGGTAATAAGAAAATTTGCGGCTTACCATCAACAGCACGAACAAATGCCAGTTGTTTTCCATCGGGGCTCCATGCAGGTTGTGAAGAATTTTCCTTAAAGGTCAATTGCCGGGGAGATGAATGGCCATCTGTTGACACCATCCAAATCTGGGTTTCGTAATTATATTCCCATTTTTTGTCTGCTTCCGGTTCGATAGTTGTAAGTGTAAAAGCAGCTTTATTGCCATCATCGCTGAAGTTGGCGCTACCGACAGTTTTAATCTTCAACATATCAGTAACCATCACAGGTTCTTTACCATATTGGGCTAAAGAAGCTAATGTGATAAATGTGAGTAGAATGACAAATACGATTTTTCTCATATTAAAAGTATTTTCGAATAATGAATATACAACTTCGCGGCTGAACCCTTTTCCTGAAAATGATAATTGATGTAGTTATTAAATAAGAACAGATATCTGAATTCCTTCTTGCTAACCGATCTCAGGTAAACATTTATAAAATGACGATGTTATACATGGCGCTCAACAAAAAGGATCGAGATAGATTTATTGCTTAGGAGAGCTGATTTCATGTGATTATCAGCTATTGATCAAGCATTGCTGACAAGTCAGATATCTTGCTCCTTGTATTGTAATCTTTGTAGCTGGAATTTCTGTCTCCGACAAATCAGTAGCTGTTAGTTGCACATCAATAGCGCCCGGATTTTCTTCCAGCCTAACCAGTTTAACTCTTTTCAATTTTCCAACTTACTTCAATTCACCAAATCATTTTATCACATCGGACCCGGTATGGTGTTAAAAGTCGCTGCAGTAAAGACTTTTCATTTTTTGTTTTATAACATTTAACAGAGCAGGGAAAGTTCAAAAGGGAAAGCAAGCATTAAAAGAGTGTATGCTTTATCATGATCCTGCTTTCCTTTTTTTGCATCTATACTTTCCCAAAGACCGCAAATCTACTATGCTCACCATAACTGGTAATGGGCTTTATATTTTCCAGGGTTTTCATATCTGGTTCACTGATGGTAAAATCCACCTCTGCATTGGTTTTCATGTGCTGCAGATTAGCGGTTTTCGGCAAGGGTATCAGGCCCAGTTGCAAACAATAACGGATGGCCAATTGCGAAACCGATACCTTGTATTTTTCGGACATTGCCTGCACGGCTTTGTTCTTAAATAACTCTCCGTGACCAAAAGGTGAGTAGGCTTCTACTAAAATTCCCTGTTCTTTACAATATTCAATCAAGGCTTTGGGCGTATTACTGATATGTGCCAGTACCTGGTTCACCA
This sequence comes from Bacteroidota bacterium, assembly GCA_018266555.1. Lineage (GTDB taxonomy): Bacteria > Bacteroidota > Bacteroidia > Chitinophagales > Chitinophagaceae > UTBCD1. The sequence continues at coordinate 254,966 of JAFEAF010000002.1, forward strand.
TTGGTTTTATTGAACAATTGTTGAGAATATTATCCAGGTCTTCTTGTTCAAAATTAGAAACGCCGATAGCCCTGAGTTTTCCTGACTGATAAGCCTCTTCCAATGCCCGCCAGGCTTCGCGGTTGCCTTCAAAGTAAGGTTCGCTTTCTAAAAATTTCGCCCAGGGTTTCGGACTGTGGATAA